>NZ_SJEE01000016.1 GCF_006937785.1 Pseudanabaena sp. UWO311 | reverse complement strand
CATTCATCTTTCTTTATATTTACTAACCTTTTCCTTTGCCATCGGTACACATTGAGTAAATAGGCTGCAACCTTTACACCGATCGCTATATACCGCAGGTGGCATTTTGCCCGTTTCCATCATTTGCGAGATTTCGGTAATCATTGCGATCGCCTCATTCCGCAAATCAGCCGTAATCTCAATCTCTTGTCTTTGGTGCGTCTGAGCATAATAAACATAGCCCTTAGTAATGCTTTTACCTGTCATCTCTTCTAAACAGAGCGCTTGAGCCACAACCTGCATCGCATCGTTATCCCATTCCCCTTTATGTCCCCGTTTATATTCAATGGGATAGAGATTACCATCAACTTCTTCAATCAAATCAGATTTGCCAATCAAGCCATATTGTTCCGACTTCAGCCAGATCGCTCTGATTTGCCAAGTCTCCTCTCGTTGATTTTCGCTAACCGTATGCACGCGCTGATGTAAATCCGTCCCCTCAATCGTGTAATGATTCTCGACAAATTCTCCTGCACAGAACATCCGCCAACATCGATGAGGGCAGTAGGCATATTGATTCAGAGCCGCGATAGGAATTGGTTCCATAGCTTTAATTGGTAATGGGTGATTGGTAATGGGTGATTGGTAATGGGTGATGTTTTTTACTTTTTACTTCTCATCTAGCTAGGGAGTTCAGGTAGGCGTTTAGTTTTGGGAGTAGTGGGTTTAGGATGGATTTTAGTTTTTGGACTTGTTCGGGGTTTAGTAGTTTGCGACGGTAGGCTAGTCTGAGCCAACTAGTTGTTTCATAGAGAGAACCTCGTGCAATTCTGATAAATCTTTGATTATCTTTTAAGCTGCCGCGTCCTCTTCCTTCAGCAATATTGGCGCAAACACTATCTGCCGATCGCACAATTTGTTTACCCACAGTATCTTTAGCAAACTGATCCCACAAACTCACCATATCCCATACCTCATTAGCCAAACTCTCCGCCAATCGATAAATCTCCAAATCCTCAAAATCAGGTCTACCCATACCAATCACCAATTACCAATCACCAATTACCCGCCTAACCATCCCCATCCCCATCGTCGTCTTCCTGCCAATTCCTGCGAACATTGCAAAGTCTGTTAGAGCATTAATTTGTTTGATTGTCTCTGGCGAAGCATCACCAAGAATCCGATAGCCAATTTCACCGACACATCCGATAAAACTATGGGTGTCGTAATTTTTGACTACTTCTGTCTTAATGTCAAAGCGGCTGGGAAAGATATATTCGATGATTTCGGGATCGATTGAGATTTCGCTGTAGGTATTCCAGCGATCGCATAGACTCTTAAATACATTGTCGCGAGTTGGCAATGGCGAATCATATTTACCCTGACGGAAAGCGGTGGGAGTGGCGAGGTGAAAGGTAATGTTTCGTTCAGTTTCGGAAGCGCGATCAAAAATTTGTTGATAGGTCGCAAAATTTGACCATGGCTGACTCGATTGAGGTGTGCCAAGAATACTGGTGATATAGAGGTCGGCGGAACCGAGATGAAAAGCGCGATCGGGGTTAAGATTAAGCCATAGACTTGTGAGTTTGCTAAAGAGAACTTCATCTAAAAGGGAGATGCGCCACCAGCAGGGGGTTGAAGGGGGGATTGGTAATTGGTAATTGGTAATTAATGATTGGTAATTGGGTGATTGGTGATTGGTGATTGGTGATTGGGATCTTGTTTTTGGCTTTTTACCTATTACCGATGACCCATTACCCATTACCAATGACCCATTACCCATCACCAAAATTGGACTCAGCCCAAATCCTTTATTCGCTTTTTCACCATGCAGGCGATCGCCTAATTCTTGATCTACAGAGCTAACTAAGGTTAAAAAAAGTGCATGAATATGCCGTCCTGTTAGGTATTCAGGATAAATCGGCGTTTTCGGTATGAAATTTACAACGAGACTATGGGGCATATTTTATAACTCAACATCTTCATAAATATCTGAAAGGGCGATCTCTAGATCAATCGACTGCAACTGTAAGATTTCTCCCACACTCAAGGATTGGACTAACCAACCTTCAGGATCGCGGCGATAGAGTTCTACTTTGATTTCAGACTGAGAAACTAAGACGTATTCTTGCAAAGATTCCAATTTCTGATAGTTGAAAAGTTTTTCTCGCCGATCTAGCATGGCTGTGGAAGGAGATAGAACTTCGATTAATAGGCAAGGTTTTTGTTTCACATAGGGATCGTTATCGGTGCGATCGCAAACTACCATCACATCAGGGTAGTAGGTGGCGTTATTTGCCGAGGCGATCGTGAGTTTCATTGCTAAAGCTAACAACCGAGAGCCAGTACCGCGCACATGTGGGAGGATACAAGCAACTAGATTGCCAACAATCAAATTATGATTTTCATCTTCCTCAGCCATTGCAAAAGCTTGCCCATTTACAAACTCATGCTTAGTGAGGCTAGTTTGTTCGTAGGCGAGATATTCTGAGTAGGTTAGGTTGGGTTGTCTAGCAAGCATTTGCGATATCCTTAAAATATATTCTATTTCACAGCTAACAGCTAATCGCTAATCGCTCCTAATCCAAAAGTCCCGATCGCTCTAAAATCCGATCTGACTAGATCTGTGCTTGTGCAGCAACTTCCATGCGTTGTGCTTGATCTGACCAGATTTTTGTCCAGCGCAATTGCCACAGTGCAAGCTGAATCTGTAATTCAACCAATTCGCCAGCCGTGTCGATGTCAGCATCGTTAGCTGTCCATTCGATGAATATTTTGCTTTCTTCCACTAGGCTGACAGCCACGTTTGAGGCAGTTGCTCTTTGAGACAAGTTTTTAATCTTTGCTAGATTTGAAGCTATATTTCCCAATCGGATCGGCAATCCATCTCTTAAATAGCGTTGCTTGATGGCTTCCCAGTTTCTCATAATGTTTTATATCTTAAAGCGATATTCCATACGTGCAGGGATTTGCAAACCATCGAAATCATAAAAATGTCCTTGCAATCTGACATTGCGAATCAGGCTAACAGGCGGCATATTTACGGTGTCATAGCTTAAAACTTGGTGAGTAAACATCACATCAAGGGGATTCAGTGGGAAAGGAAATATAAAATCTTCATTTTTGGATTTTGAAACTTCTACTTCCTTTGTTATTTTTAACTCAGCCTTACTCATCCATTTACCCAGACGAATCCATTTAGAAAGTTTAGGTAAAGGATTTTGCGACAAGATGAAAAATTCAAAAGCACTTTCGGGCGCGATTTCCTTAGCTCTGCCAAAGCTAGGAATATTTTTTTGAGTTTTTTCCATCTCAACGTGATAGTTGTTATTGGCATATTTCCATGTATGTAACACAGAAGTATGCTGAAGTGATCGCGCAGGAGTGACATAGATTCCCACTTCATTGAGTTTGCTCAGATGCTCCTCATACATGGGAACCTGTTCGCGGCAAAAGTAGCGATATTCATGTTCTTCGGATACTCGCGTACCATAGCGATCGCTATCAACTAGTCCCAAGGCATAGCAAAGGGCGTAGTTATGAACGATCGCTTCGGTTTCATACAAGCGTCCGATCTCACGAGTGGCAAAGTAAAGCGTATCATGTAGCTCTAGCTCACAGCGATAGATATGAGTCATAGTAATTACTCCGCCGCAACAGGAGTTCCAGCTTTGCCCTTGATGTGGACTTTGGCATAAGCCTTAGCTTCATCATCGGCTTTTTTGAGAATTGCTTTGAGAGTAGTTTCGTTGCTAGTCAAAGATTTGACCTCTTTTAAAAGCTCGTCAAATTTATCACCTAGAAAAGGAATAATCACAATTGGCTCATCGTTAAGTAGTTCTTGGATGGCAGTCTTGGCATTGTCTAGAACATCTCCTTCATCAAGAGGGTCGAGAGATTCGATGGCTTTAGGCTCGAACAAATCGTAAATTTTCTGAGTCCATCGGAGATTACTAATGATTTCACCGTCAGCAAATATGACTCCAACAACTTCATTTCTGACTGTACCTGTGCGTGTAGTTTGTGCGCCATAGCGACTTGTACGTAAGAGGTTGTTAAAAACGTACAAGAAGCTTGCTTCTGTGGGGTCTTTGAGCGTCACGATGCTAGGAAAGAAAACCTGTGGACGGATGTGATCTTGTTGGTTAATGCGAGAAGTTGTTGTACCAATTTCTCCATCAAGCTTACCTTTGTCCTTGCCTTTGCCAAGTTCTTTTTTCTCCCCTTTAGAGGTCATCGTCCCATTCTCATAGGGAGCATTGAGAGTAAATGTTTCATGAGAATCATCGAACTGGGTGATGGAATAGGCTGTGTCAACAATGACTTTAGACTTTTCTGAGCCAGAATCTCCGATCGCAAAGCCGTAGATAATGCAATCAGGGTTGTCCATTGCAAATCTAACGTTGTATTCGCATTCCTCGGCTGTCATAAAACCATAGTTACGAAGCAATTCCCGACCAACTAGACGTTCGGGCGATGATTGTTTGCGCTTGAACATGGCAAGGCGGCTGATAGCGTTTTTGTTTTCCTTCTTGATACCTGCGCGAACTTTCGCCTTGTTTAGCTCTTGGTCAGTTTGAAATAGAGCATAAGACTCAGTGACTCGCACAGTGAGGAAGTGTACATATTTCCCCATTGGCTTGTATTGAAATTGATCATGAAAAAACTTCTTTTGTTCTTCGGACTTGATACTGTTCTTGATAAGTGTCATGATGATCTCCTTTGTAATTGTTTAAAATTTAGTCTTGAGTTGAGGTGTTGTTACTCTTCTTCAGAGTCTTCTTCTTCAGAAGCTACTAATAAACCTTGGGCTTGTTTCAGCTTGCGTTCCTTGTCATCCTCCAATCGATAAAGAAACTCACAGGTATCTCGAATCAAGTTAAGTTGACGACCTGCTAAACGAGCGCGATCGCTGTTGAAACTGTCTCGAAAGACATTCTCGACAAAATAACGAGAAAAATCTAGAACAGCTTCACGCTCTTGATCGCGTTCACTATTTTTAAAAACCCATCGACCTTCTGCGGTACTGCTATGTACACGATTCATGAGCGCACAGAGACGTGCAGCAACATAATCGATCAAAGCATCTGTTTGGCTTTTGCTAAGTTCAGCCTTGAGAATGACAGCAGCAGCTTCATCAACAGGTTTCAAAATCGCATTTGCAGGTGTTGGCTTTCCCTTGGTTCCTTTAGATCGATAGAACTTACGATAAAGTTCAACGAGTTTTTTAGGATGATTGATTTGAGAGGCTTGACTCATAATAACTAACTCTTCATTTTCTAATTGAACATAGGGATCGAAGCAGGGATAAAACTGATAAGTGTATAGACGGATTTTCGGTAAGCTTGGGCTATCGAGTTTGTTGTCTCTTGCATAGCGTTTGAGATAGCTAAACACATAGAGCGGACTTGTCTCGAAATCCCTTGCGAGTTCGGATAGTTTGCCCCAGTTGGGGTTATATCCATTTTTTGTTTGTTTCCCATTAACATCCAGATTGACTGCATAGGCAGTAGTGAGAGCATTAAGCGGTGATGTGTAATGCTTTCCATTTCTTTCCCAGCCTTCCAAAATAGCATCAAGTCGAAAATGACTTTCTTGTGTTAGCATTCGGAACGCTTGGGGCGCACTATCAAGAAAAATAGTTTGCTCAAAATCAGTCCCATCCGTACAAGGTGGAATCGGCGATTCCGACACTACAGTTTTAACGTCTAGAATCATCGGGAAAGCAAAAGCTAACCATGTTGGCATCACCCAAGATTCTGTATCTGTGGGATCGGTTTTACCCCGTTTTTCTGGTGGAAGCGCCATGAAGTAAAAAGTCATAGGCTGATTTTCAGAATATTTCAGTCTAAGAATGCGACCTTTATAAGAATTAGTGTCTATATTCTCCTTGCGTTTAAATATTCCCGCATTTTGATAGTTTTCAAGTGACAAGTCAGCAACCATATCTTTACTTACAAAGTGATTCCGAAGACTAGAATCAAATCTTGTTTGAGAGATATCATCATAGGCTTCATGTAAAAACCGATTGGTTTCAGGGGTGAAGTAATAAGTTGGATAGAAAAACAAATAACGGTATTTGCCATCTTCAAACTTTTTACCTACTTGCTGACTTTCACTCATCAAGATTTGACGAAGCATAAACTCAGTTGAGGCAATACTAGAAATATTGCGTTTGGCATTAGAGCCGCCTAGCATTTGCTTGTTTGTGTAAACCTGTGGGGTAAAAAGTACAGATGCTTCTTCCTGTGGTTTCACACTGTAAGCGGAATGAGTGATCGAGCAAATTAATTGTTTGCCGCGTCGCTGTTGCTTTGCTGCATTGTAGTTATTAAGCTCCTCCAAAAATTTGTCAGTTGAGGTAATCTGATTGCTAGGTAACATCACAACGCGACTTACCCAATCACGCAGATCGTCCCATCCATCTTCTTTAATATTGGGGTTGTTTTGACTCTCCTTAAGAATTGAATCTTTCAGGTTTTTAAACTCTTCAAGGATAGGAGAAATCAGAGAGCTAACACATTCAATAATTTGATGTCCTGCTTTTTTAATATCTTCAATACCAGCATGAGCTTTGATGTACTGGGCGGCTAGGTAGTACCAATCTAAAGGCATACCGCCTGTATTTCCCTTGAGTTTTTGTTCTTTTAGACTTTCGTTTATTCTTAAAATTTCTCGAACTTGGGGAATACACTCAGCAAGCCCCAAATGTTCGGTAACTTTTAAGATTAGATAGTCTGGTGATTCAAGAGCGCCAAAACTAAATTCTATTTTTTTCTTTTTGTCTGGACTTTTCTTGTTTTTGAGCCAGTTATTGATATTCTCGACTCTACTACCCCAGATTTTACGAGTAACTAGATCTCCAAATTCTGCAAGTTGATCGATGCGAACATCAGTATCAAAACTGAAGTCATAATCTGCGGATAAAGCTTTCTTTTTTTGAAATTCAATTAATGAGGCACTGCGATCGCCAGATTTGCTATTTCTAACTACAGAACTAGTCGCATTGAGGGCAATCCGCATTAATTCACAATCATCAAAGAACAAATCGTAGTAGTCAGCATATTTCATGCCTTTCCCTTCGCGCATGATGCCTTTGTGTCGCTCTGCTAGTTCATCACTGCAAAGCTCTTTGATTTTTTGAACAACGCGATCGGGTAAAAATTCTGTTGAAACGGTTGGAGCATCTTTGAGCTTTAGATAAATAACCCCAGTTGGTAAATAGAGTAATGGTTCATAGTATTGATGCTCTGGTGTATTCACACTTTTAAATACATCCATCATGGCGTTATTAACTACATTGGTTAATACACCGTGATTTTCAGAAATACTGTGATAGGTCAGTTCTAATTGACCATCGCTCAACTCATGCAAAGCACTATAAAGGCTTGGATTTTCTGCATCTTGTGGCTTCTTAATGATTGAAGCAAATAAATCTGCTAGACGCGCTAGATTGGATGACTCGACAAAAGCATTTGACTCACGCCCAAGATTATACTCAGATGTATTGAGATTAGTATCACTCTTCCGTTGAGCGTTCTCAGCAATATAAAGCAAACCGTTGATTTGACTTTTATAAGCTTCAGGATCTTCTGAATCGAGAAAGTAATCGAGTCCAAGTTCCCGAATAATTATATCTAAGATATTGCGCCGATCATCAAGTGGAAGTTTGCGAATCTCATCTTTATCTATCGACTTGTACTCATCAGGCATCAATAAAAAGCGTTCATAGCAAAACTTTTCGTAGTCATGCAAAATAAAGCCAGCGATCGCTTGCCGTCTGCGCTGTGGTTTGGGACGAAGAAGCCGTTGTACTGTGGTATCAAGATTTTCAAGTCTTTGCTCAGTCATATTTGCAGGGAATAACCCATTCAATATATGAGTGTTTAGCGACTGATCATCAGCACTACGGCGACTAATAGATTTGATTTCTTTTCTATTTTCTCGAACTTGACGCTCATAGTATTCCTGCTCTTTTTGCTCAAAATACTTACCACCTTTCGCAGTAGTACCCAGCGATACACGCAATAGATTAGGCAACACATACTCACCAAAGTCTTGCATGATTTGGTCGTCAGGATTTTGAGCGGCGATCGCCTTTCGCAAAAGTCTTAGTGTAATGAATTCAGGTTTTGGTAGCTCAATCTCACGATCTTGAAGATTGGCATCCATTCCATAGCTATCGTCATCATCCATAGATGTCTCATCTGACAATATTTCTTCTTCTAAAAGACTTAGTTGATTTGTATTAGTCTCTTTAGTTTTTTTAGGCATAAAATCCTATCCTCTCTATACAGTTGAAGGGAGTGTGAAGAGATGTATGGAATAGAGTGGGATTAAGAAAGAGGTTCCTCAATCCCATCTTTTTGGTTACGCAGCTACTTTAGGTAACATACGTTTTTTCCTGTTAGGAGACTTAGGAAAAAGGTTAAGCTCAAGTTGCTGATACTCAACTTTTTCTTTAGCCATTGCAACCCTTGAGCCTACAGGAATGATCTCAGCCATAGGCGGAACATTGTAGTCTTCAAGGTCAAACAGAGTCAGTTGAACTGACATAATTTGCCTCCTATTCGTTAAGTTTATAGTTGGCGCTAAGTCGTAAAGTTTCAGGTCATAGTCACGCAACCGACGCAAACTGAGTTTGAAGTCTGGCGATCTTGGTCTCTGCATTACTAGGCTTTCGCTACCTGACCAGATATTAACACAAAACTTTAATTCAGTGTCTAAAGACCTATAAAACTTTTTTCTTGTCATTTACTTAACTGGTATCATTAATATTGGAGTTCAGCCGTAATAACCTTTGATTAGAAAGCAAAGGCTCTAAATCCTTTTTAAGGATTGAAATTTTGGACACTGAATTACTAGGCTGTAGCTTTCTTGTTTTTTCAAAACAATCTGAAACCCTTTTAGGGATTGCGTTTAACATATCCATATCTCCTGTCCTTTACTTTTCATCCGCCAAGCAACTGTTTCTAGCAAAAGTGCAGCCTGTCCAAAAGCCACAGAATATTGAGCCTCGCGATCTCGCCTTCCAACCTCATCAATTGAGTAAATCGGAAAATGCATCGGTAGCTGTAATCTTCTACGAGCTTCTATAGCTGGACATCGCAACACATAGCTAACTAACGCCTGACGACCTAAGCGATCGTTAATCTGGTTAACCCATTTATTTTGTGGTTGCCACACCTGCACACCCACCAAAATCTTTACTTGATAAGCATCCGCAGACGCTTGTAAAGATTCGGCTGGATATGTGAAACGCCAGTCTAGACGCTCCTCACGATATCCAAGCAATTTCATAAACCCTAAACAGTACTCAAATCTACCTTTAGCAATAGGTTGCTTAGTTCGAGCTACTGTCGATTCGATTTGGCGATCGAACTCAGCCTTAGTCATCATCTCTATTTCTAAGTTGCTCAAAATACCAGCGAGATCGTAAGTCTTGAATTTTTCAGAATCGTAAGACTCAGTAAGATCGAGAACTCCACAAAGTAAAGGACTTGTACCCCGAAAGCTAGAAGCTTCCTGTCCAATTGGATTACCATTTTTTCCTGATAGCTCTAACCATTCCTGATTCCAGCGTTTTAGACAGCCTCTGACCCGACTAAATTTTGTTTTGAAAATCTCCTCAGTTATGGTTTGAAACTTCTCCAAACTGCCAACATAATTAGCTTGTAATCTTGGATGTCCTAAACCCGTTTTACTACAAAGATTTACAGACTGAATCGCCGCCCATCGTAAATAGTAATTTTTAAAGTCATTAATCGGGCGATAGTGTATTTCTATTTGTTGACGTAAAAAAGAGCGATCGTATATTTCTCCATCGTCAAAGGGATGATCTGCATCCGAAAACAAACGCCCTGCTAGAAAATTTGGTGTTAACGCATAGGCAGTAAATTTTTTAAAACTTACCTTCTCACCGTCTTTCTCATATCCATCATGTCTGCCAAGCCTTCCTAAACGCTGAACAAAGCTACCAGCATCGGCTGACTCGAACATCAGAAAATTTATTTTGAAATCAACACCAACATCAATCGTGCTAGTACCCAAAATCAAATCAGCTTTTCGTGATTCTTCGCGTACAGTCTTACCTGATAATCCCGTATTTTCGCCAACCGTCAATCCATAAGGTTTCAAAAACTCACGAAAGAAAGGAGTGAGACGCTTAACCGATGCGATCGAGTTGAGAATAATTGCTGCTTTACTGCCTTGATTTTTGAGGAAATAATCCAATACGATTTGAGCATTCTCTTTGATCCAACTTTCTGAACAACGAGATGAAGGCTCTAAAGGCACAAAATTAAGATCGATTTCCCTTATCACCTTGCGCCACTTCTTAGGGTCTAAAGCTTGTGACTCCTCAAATGTATCTGGAAACTTATACTTCCCGCTTGCACTAGGATCGATTACATAGGGATTCAACCCCGCATCTTTTAAGCGCTGCAATAAGTCCTCATTAGGAGTTGCTGATAAAAAGAGAAACTTCTTATCTCTTCCTTTAGTACAACGAATTAGCAAAAGCGTATTAATGACACTCGCAACTTGAGGCGCACTAAAAATATGGAACTCATCAAAGATAAACAAATGAAACTTATCATCAATTCTGCCCCATAGCTTATCTGGGTTTTCGTTTTCAGGCATGAGATAAGTGCCACGATGCAAAT
Organism: Pseudanabaena sp. UWO311; assembly: GCF_006937785.1. Lineage (GTDB taxonomy): Bacteria > Cyanobacteriota > Cyanobacteriia > Pseudanabaenales > Pseudanabaenaceae > Pseudanabaena. Next base: position 102,911 of record NZ_SJEE01000016.1, on the reverse strand, counting down.
AATGGAAGATATCAGGATTTGTTAATAAAATCTCTCTTTGACTAGTACGAGTAGCGATCGCATCTGCTTTTCTCAATTTCTCAGACTCAGCGTATATTTCTAACTCCTCTCCACTAAGTCGGGCAACTCTAGGACGGCTAGGCGGCTGAAACTTAGCTATATAGTCCTGAACTTGCATTTCCTGATCTCTTGCTAGTTCATTTGTTGGATATAAACCAATGACATTAATTCCATAACCTTGCATCACATCCAAATAAGCCGCTAAGCTCTTACCATCACCTGTCATGGCAGTATTAAACACCACATCAATATCTGGATCTTGCAAAGCTTTAAAAGTTTCTAACTGATGCCAAGCCAAGCGCCAACCATCAGGAATTTCGATCCCTTTTGGGGTTTCTACAGTCTCAGAATAGACAGGCTTGAGAACGATTTTGTATTCCGTCATAACTTCACATCCTCGTAAATATCGGAAAGCGCGATCGCAAATGCTTGACCATTTACAAACTCATGCTTGACTTGGCTCTCATGCTCATAAGCAAGATATTCGATATAGGTTAGTTCAGACTGTTTGGTAAACATCAGCTTTTTCCATAAATACCCTAGCTCTCCGCAAATTTAGTATACCCAATATATTTGGAAATAAATTATTGAGTTTGATTTGTCCTTGTCTATAAGCTAAAACCATAATTACACACAAAATAAATACTTACAAGGCTAAAATCCATAAAAGTATACGGACACATTTTAGCAAGGTTAAAGCATTTGCGATCGTATATGATTAAAATAGCCAAACCTATCACCCTCGGAGATTGGTAACTATGAAACTTTTAGAAGTTTTAGCTAGAAACCCCATCGAACTTCCTGGCGATGAAGAACAACATCTCATTATCAGTAATGTGACTTGGGAGCAGTACAGTACCTTGGTCAACATCTACACCGATGAATATCCTTCGCTCCACATGACCTATCTAAATGGAGTTTTAGAAATTATGACCACATCCAACGAACACGAACGCCTCAAAAAAATCTTTGCCCGACTACTTGAGATGTATTTCGTAGAGAGGCAAATCGATCTCAATGGTTATGGTCAAACCACCTTTAGACAAGAACTAGTCCAGAGAGGACTAGAACCCGATGAATGCTATTGCTTTGGTGAACTCAAAGAAGTCCCAGATATCGCGATCGAAATCGTCATCAGCAGTGGTGGCATCGATAAATTAGAAGTATATCGAGGCTTAGGAATCCTTGAAGTCTGGTTTTGGTATGCCAAACAGCAACAATGGAAACTCTATCGCCTTAGAACAGAACTTGATGAATCTCAAAATGAATCAAGATATGAAAATATTCCTCGCAGTGAATTTCTACCCGAACTAGACTTTGATTTACTCAGTCAATTTGCCAATGAAACCAGTCAAACTAAAGCCGTAATTACTTATCGCGAAGCGTTGGGCAAGTAAAAAGGAAAAAGGAAAAATAATCACCAATTACCAATCACCGTGTCCCGAAAAGGCGAATCCATCACATTATCAATATCCGATCGCGATAAATCTAACCTAGAAGCGATCGCGATGGAACTTGGCATGATGTGGGGCGATCGCCCCAATATCTCCAAACTAGTCGAAGCGATCGCCCGTCGTCAAATCCAAATCTCAAAAAATAATGACTGGGCAAGCGATCGTATCGAGTCCCTAGCACGTACCTATCGATTATTCGTAGACTACGGCGAACTTGAAAAAGCCCAAGTAATAGCCAATCTCTTAATAGAACGGAGCGAACTCTCCTCCCCATTGCGCCGCGAGATCGAGAAATTCCTCGACAAACCTCCCGAAATTTGGCGACATACCATCGATCGCTACATCAAGCAGCAACAGCCATTTCGTCTGCAATATCTCGATGCTGCCGATCACCCCCACCAGTTCTCAATTTATCATGCCAAATTTACTCCCCACGACAAGCGCATCTATCTAGATTGCTGGTGCGAAGAATCCACAAGTAGTGACGATGTTGTCGCCCTAAAAAACAATCGCTGTCTCAGACTTGATCGCATTCCTGTTGAAGCGGCGATTACATCCATTCAAGGCAAATGGCGATCGCAACTGGATTACATTCATGTCACTTTTAACCTATCGGGAAATCTTGCCTTTGCCTATCAACCGCGAGAAGAAGATATCGATAATACATGGCTAGATACCGTCCCACCGATGCGTCAAATCATCCGCAAAATTAGCAGTACATTTTGGTTCTATCGAGACATCATGCCCTATATCGAAGACTGTGAAATTATCGAACCCGATGACGTGCGCGAAAAGTTCAAAGAGAAAGTGCGATCGCTATACCTCAAATATAAGGACTTCCCCCTGTAATCAATCACTGTCGCCACCACAAAAAATCAAACAGCGATCGCCCTATCAACATCCAAAATCACGATCGCCTCTCCACAAAAAATCAAACAGCGATCTCCCCACACAAACAAAACAACGGGAAAATAAGCGATCGTAAAGGGGAATAAATGGCAACATTTGCCTAAAAATGAATCAATTTACGATCGCCTCAAAAGGCTAAATGCATCGTTAGTTTCATTTTGATAAGATCAGTATGATGCTGTTCGATATGTTTTTGCACAAAAAAAGGCGATTGAGGAGATCGCCTTTTGGGAATGTGATAAATCCATTGTGTGAGGATATTTGCACTGTAGCTAACAATTATTAAGAAGAACTTAAAAAGTTTTTGCTTCGCTTGAGTAAAATTTATTGTCGCCGCCCCCATCTATAGGGTTCCCCATTTTTAAATACAATGAACTCGTTAGCATTGAGAAAGTTAACTTCAAATTCATCTTGGGAGGGAATCACAACATTAATTCTATTTCCAATTTCTTCTTTCCAAATTCCTCTCCATAAATTTCCAGCATTTACGGTTTTATTGGAACGAAAAACCCATGGTACTGGTTCAGCTTCGGATTTAACCCCATTTTCATATGAACCAACTTTCCAAGATGTCTCATTCACGAATTGATAATCGAGAGCCAAACTAATCGATGGATAATTGAGATTTAAGCTGGCTAATGGAAAGAATAAAAAAAGCAAAGCAAAAAGGAATCTTTTCATGTTTGAAGAATATAAGAATCGAATTTTTTTGATCGTAACCGATAATTTTGCATTCAATATTTTTCTTTACAAAAACTTTATCGTTTTTTGTGGAAGACCATTTTAGTCATGATACATATTGGGTAAAGCTTTCAAGCATAGTATTATTTTTTGTCCGTTTGCTGCTTGATCTGCGATCGGCTTGCTTCTAGATGATTGCTTCTTAGTTCCTTTTTCTCGCGTGACCACAGTAATAAATACCAATTCACAAAAGGGTCGTCATACTTTTGTGAATTAAAAACTAAACCCAGCAAGGGTTTTAGAAATACAAAATGGCTACGCCATTTCGTGTTTTGGTATAAGGCTAATTTGTGGATAAAACCGATACGTATCGGTTTAACTAAGCCATGTATCATCTAAGCTGTATATTGATCCGCAAAAAATCCGCCCCATTGACATGAGCAATCAAACCTCAAAAATCACCTATACCTTTACCGATGAAGCTCCAGCCCTAGCCACTTACTCCCTACTACCCATAGTCCAAGCTTTTACGAGAGCCGCTGACATTGAGGTTGAACTCAAGGATATTTCTCTAGCTGGGCGGATTATTGCGAATTTTCCTGAATACTTAACCGAATCGCAGCGTCAACCCGATGCCCTCGCGGAACTGGGAGACTTGGCAAAAACTCCTGAAGCATATATCGTCAAACTCCCGAATATTAGCGCCTCCCTGCCCCAGTTAACGGCGGCGATCGCAGAGTTACAAGCCAAGGGTTACAACATCCCGAACTATCCAGCCGATCCACAAACTGAAGAAGAGAAAGCGATTAAGGCGAAATACTCTAAGGTGTTGGGCAGTGCGGTTAATCCAGTATTGCGTGAAGGAAATAGCGATCGCCGTGTCGCCTCAGCCGTCAAAGAATTTGCTCAAAAGCATCCCCATTCCGTTGGTGCATGGTCAAAGGATTCTAAATCCCATGTAGCGCACATGACTGAGGGGGATTTCTACGGTAGCGAGAAATCAGTGGTAATTCCCAAGGCTGGCGTAGTCAAGATTGAATTGATCACAGCCGATGGTTCTATTCAAGTTCTCAGGGAGAAAACCCCTATATTAGAAGGCGAAGTAATTGATGCTTCGGTGATGAGTGTCAAGGCTTTACGGGCTTTTTATGCTCAGGAAATTGCCAAGGCGAAGGAAGAAGATATTTTGCTGTCTCTCCATGTCAAGGCGACGATGATGAAGATCTCTGACCCGATTCTCTTTGGTCATGCGGTGACGGTCTATTATCAAGATGTATTTGAGAAGTATGCTGATACCTTCAAGCAATTAGGCATCAATCCGAATAATGGATTGGGCGATGTTTATGCCAAGATTCAGTCTTTGCCTGACAAGCAAAAAGAAGCGATCGCCGCAGATTTGCAAGCAGTTTGTGAAAAGCAACCACGTCTAGCGATGGTCAATTCCGATAAGGGAATTACCAATCTGCATGTTCCTAGCGATGTGATTATTGATGCATCCATGGCGGCGACCATTCGGACTTCTGGCAAGATGTGGGGCGCGGATGGCAAGGCTTACGACACTAAGGCAATGATTCCCGATCGCTCCTATGCCACCATTTATCAAGCCTGTATCGAATTCTGTCAGGAAAACGGAGCCTTTGATGTTACGACGATGGGCAATGTTGCCAATGTGGGCTTAATGGCGCAGAAGGCTGAAGAATATGGTTCCCACGATAAAACTTTTGAGATTCCTGCGGATGGAATAGTGCGCGTTAGTGATGAAACTGGAACTATTCTCATTGAACATTCTGTCGCTAAGGGTGACATCTGGCGGATGTGCCAAACTAAGGACTTACCGATTCAGGACTGGGTTAAACTTGCTGTCAATCGGGCGAAAGCGACGGGAAATCCGACGATTTTTTGGTTAGATGAGAACCGCGCCCATGATGCGAATTTGATTACTAAGGTCAAGACCTATTTGCAAGCCCATGACACCACAGGGCTAGATATCCAAATTCTGTCACCTGTGGCAGCGATGAAATTTACCTGCGAACAAATTAAAGTGGGTAAAAATGTGATTTCTGTAACGGGTAACGTTCTGCGGGACTATCTCACGGATTTATTCCCAATCCTCGAACTTGGTACGAGCGCCAAAATGCTCTCGATCGTGCCATTGCTCGCGGGTGGTGGACTGTTTGAAACGGGCGCGGGTGGCTCGGCTCCCAAACACGTTCAGCAGTTTCTCGAAGAAGGGCATTTACGTTGGGATTCCCTCGGAGAATTTTTAGCGATCGCCGTTACCCTCGAAGACCTCGGACGCAAAACCAACAATGAGAACGCCAAGATCTTGGCGATCGCCCTAGACCAAGCCAACAGTCTCTATCTCAATAACGATAAATCGCCATCCCGCAAGATCGGCGGCATCGATAATCGTGGCAGTCATTTTTATATCGCGCTTTACTGGGCGCAAGCTCTAGCAGAACAAAATCAGAATTTGGAACTAAAGTCGAAATTTGCTGAGTTGGCGAAGGTATTGGCGGATAAGGAAAGCCAAATTATTCAAGAATTGAGCGCTGTTCAAGGTCAATCTGTCGATATTGGCGGCTATTATTTTGCTGATCCTGATAAGGCTAATCAAGCGATGCGCCCTAGTCAGACTCTGAATGAGGCGATTAATTCACTCCATTGATACAAGTACTATTTCCAAAATAGGAATAACGAACTGAATGTAGCTCAGAATAATGTTGGGACGGTATTGTAGGGGCGGGTTTAGTTGATAATTCTGTGCTAAAAGCAGGATTTATGTGCAAAACCCGCCCCTCCAGCCTACATTCTCATGGCAAATATTTTTTGCCCTGATTACCTGCTGAATGTAGGATCTCCTTATGCCAAGTGTATTTTCAGCAATTTGTTGCCAAACAAAAAATATGATTTTTGCTAAAAATTAAAGACGCTTAACTTTACTTTTTAGAACCTTTTCTTCAACCTCATTAATTTGGACTTCTCGCAACCTCGTTGCATAGGCAGGGAAAGGAAATCCAACCAGCAAAGGTGATGGAACTTCGGGCTGATGAATAAACATACTGCCAGATTTTAATAATAGCGATCGCTTCCGACAAGCACCCGTCAAGAAATTATACTCAGGGCGTTCTACTTCGGCAGAGTCGAGACGACCAACTACGCGCACTGCCGCCTGTCCGACCACGCGACGTTCTACCTCCGAAGCAGTTTGTTGAGCGCCTATTAGGATAATGCCAAGCGATCGCCCCCGCTCCGCGATTTCCACTAACAAATCCTTAATGGGGCTACGACCTTCCTTTGGTGCGTATTTATTTAACTCATCAAGAACTATAAAGACAACGGGATATTGACCGCGCTTTTCTTTTTCCATGAATAGCTTTTGAAGCAATACACCCACCACAAACTTTTGGGCTTTGCTACCTAGCTTGTTGATATCCGCGATCGTTAGCTGATATTCTGCATCAAGGGGATCGAGTTTATATTTTTGCAATTCTTCCGCAGGTAGATCGCCGCGAATGAGATGACCCATTTCATCGGCAATTCCCCATAAACGCCGCGTTAGAGCCTCCGCAGTCGCAGGAGCATTGCGTCCTAGCCATTTCTGATCGGGATTCTCGACTAACTTCTCTTCAAGAAATTCAATCAAATCTCGAAATGTTTCCACTTTATCTTTGTCTTCTTCACCATAGGTGTCATCCAAGTCCAGACTAGCTCTAGGCAAAAATCCTAGCTTCTTATCATATTTGTCATTATCCATTGCCAATCTGGCTAGACGCTCCTCAACAATACTTGCCAAGAAGCCAATGTTCCCACGCTCTAGGTCGTCACCTGCAAATAAGAAACGAAACAGGCGATCGCGACAAAATTCACGCATTCCCCATACATAGGCGGAGATATTATCGGAACGTTGATCGAGATGCGGTTCTATCTCTTGGGTGTTTTTCTTGGGCGCAACACAAAAACGGACATCCCGAAAAGGTTCTACGGGCAAATCGAGGGCATGATAGGTATGGCGATCTTCCTCTCGCATTTTATTGTTGGGTTTATCTAAGAAAAATAAATCTTCCCCTTTGACATTAAAAATGAGTGCTTTCGTATTTGCTCTCTTAGAACCCAAAGCTGCTGAATTAAAAATAGAATGCAGTAAAAATAAAGCAAAAGAAGTCTTCGTTGCTACCCCCGAAATCCCTGAAATATTGACATGAGCGCCCTTTGTGCCATCAATAAATTCATAGTTCAAATAGGCTGGACTTCCATTTCGCATAATCCCTGCGGAGATGCGCTGTTCCATGCCATCGAAATTGAGTGCAAATCTGAGATTCTCATCTTCGGCTAAATAAACAGCATCGCTCGGTTGTGGTGGTAAATATTCTTCAGGCTCAATGCGCGTGACTTGAATATGGGCAGCATAGGATACATTTACGGGCATACTGCCAGTGGTAACCAGAAATGTATCTGTATCAAATTGCGTCCCCTCATGGATGGTTCGCACATGATCGACAACCCCATAAAAGTTAACGATCCCTTTTTTATCAGGACGATCGGTTTTTACTTGCACGACATCATCGAGACGAAGGACTTTGCCATCACTCACCGCTACCCAAAATTCAAGTGGGGTAGCATCTTTGGTTCCTAATATATATCCAATCGGCTCGATCATGTCGTTAATTATTAAGTTTGAGAATTTGAGAATAAGAGAGAATGGGAATAGCACATTCTCTCCTGTTTGAAGTCTCTATAGTGACAATTCATGAATTGTTCCGCAGAAACCATTTAAGAGTTGCTTTCTACAGTTAAAACTTCTAAGAGATTCCCCTCAGCCTCCTTGTAAACGAGGATTAGAGTCTCCCTTGCAAGATGGATTGAGGGGTAATCTGGACAATTCTTAAATAGGCTCTAAGGTGAGGCAGAAGCCCTATTATTTTTTAATTTCTACTAGCAACTTCTTGTTTAATCGCTTGTAATGTATCTCCTAAAGCGTCTTTAAAAATCCCATAGAAAGCATCAGTAGGAGTTCCACTTTTTGGCTGTGCATTGACTGTGTAAGTAATTAGAATTTGATTGGCTGGACGCTTGGGTACTGAGGAGACAGGCTCAATTTTCCAATAGCCCTCCATTTTGGCAAGATCACCATCAATAAGTCGAAAATCGATTTGTCTGCGATCGGTTTCTTGGATAGCGAGTTTAGTACGCGAAACAATCGAAACTAAGAAAACTTGGCGCGAATCCACTTGTTCAATTACTTTACGACTGCCACGATTTTCGATGATCCTGCTGGAAGTCATATTGGGAATAAACTTATAGAGATTGGCATAGTCGGTCAAAACTCGCCAAACTGCATCAGGTGAGGCATTAAGTAATACTCGCGCAACATATTTGCCATTGTTACCAGTGACCACTGTTTGACCTTTACGTAGTGAATCACGCTGCACTGAGGGCAGACGATCTACTGGACCATCAAAGAGACCAGCACGGGCTGGAAGAGTGGGAGTACAGCAAGCGATCGCGATCGCCATAAACATTGCCGAGCCTGCGGAAATTTTTGTCACGATTTTCTTGCCTAATTTCTGATCGAGTTGTTGGTGAGACTGCATAAACTTTGGATAGGATGAGTCAGTCATGGAATTAATTGCTTGAGTATGTATATCAAAATTTGTGGCATTACGAAACTAGATCAAGCACAAGCGATTGTGCAAATGGGAGCCAATGCACTTGGTTTTATCTGTGTATCCTCTTCACCACGATATATCAGCCCAACTGCGATCGGGCAAATCACCTCTAGTCTACTCTCTGCCCAGACAGAGATGGCAAGATTCTCAGAGCTAGATTTGATTGGGGTATTTCTTAATTCCAGTATCAGTGAAATTAGTGAAACAGTTGCGCTAGCTGGACTAAACGCGGTGCAACTACATGGCGATGAATCTCCAGAATTTTGTGCTCAACTGCGATCGCATCTAAGTGCTACTCACCCGAAAATAAAGCTAATTAAAGCGCTACGAGTTAAAGATCAATCAGGTTTAGAGAAAGCAAATCTTTTTAGCAATGTTGTAGATGCGATTTTACTTGATGCCTATGATCCTCATATGGCGGGAGGAACTGGTAAAACTCTGGATTGGCAAATGTTGCGCGATTTTCGTCCAGCTTGTGACTGGTGGTTAGCGGGAGGCTTATCACCTGAAAATGTTGCCGATGCGATCGCTTTGGTAAGTCCACATGGTCTAGATGTATCCAGTGGGGTCGAACGTGCTGCTGGGGATAAAGATTTGTCGAAAGTTGAGCAATTTGTGCAGAGATGCATTTGCGATCGCGCAGCATTAGCCCAGCACTCAAGTGCTGGCTAAAAGCTCAAGTCTGCTGAAGCAGACTAAAAAATAATTTTCCGTAACCCGTTTCAACGGGTTTTAGCTTTTAGCCCGCACTTGAGTGCAGGGCTTGAGTGCGAGCTTAGGGACTAGCTTTGCAATCTTTATAGAGCTGCTTAAACTTTTGCTGCTGAATATTGTGATCGACAATTGGCAAAGGGTAATCACGTTTTTTACACTGGTGTGGTGGAATATTGCCACTTAAAAGCTCGGCAGTCGTTAATCCCTGTAATTCTGGCAACCAGCGCAAAATATATTCACCCTCAGGATCATATTTTCGAGCTTGCGAAGCAGGATTGAAGATTCTTAAGGGCTTTGGATCCATGCCACTAGAAGCACTCCATTGCCAACCGCCATTATTTGCCGCCAGATCGCCATCCAGTAATTTCTGCATAAAATAGCGCTCGCCCCACTGCCAATTAATAATCAAATCTTTGGTTAGGAAGCTAGCAACGATCATCCGACAACGGTTATGCATCCAGCCTGTTTGATTAAGTTGCCGCATCGCCGCATCGACAATCGGATAACCTGTGCGCCCTTCACACCATGCCACAAATTTCTCCTCGTCATCATCCCAAGGGAAATCTCGCATCTGCGGACGATATGCACCCGTTTCTAGTTCAGGAAAATAGAACAACACATGTTGATAAAATTCGCGCCATGCTAATTCCTGTTTCCATGTGGTGATGCCTGAAGATTCTTCTTCACTTCTGATAAGCTGCTCAGCCGCGATCGCCTTTTCCCAAACTCTTCTAATTCCCATAGTACCAAAGCGCAAATGTGGACTCAGGCTCGATGTGCCCTCATGAGCAGGAAAGTCACGTTCAGTCTGATAACGCAAGATTCCATTACCATCGCAAAAGGTTTCTAATAATTGCAGAGCCTCGGCTTCACCAGATTTTGGTAACGTTATGTCGTTAATAAATTTGAGTTCGCGCAAGCTTGGCAAAGCGATTACAGGCAGATGCTCATAACTAGCTAAACCTGTTAATTTCTGAGGAGCATTAAAAGGTTTTGGCTTTGGTTTAGCTTGCCAGTTGCGCCAAAAAGGAGTGTAAACCTTATAAGGTTCACCTGCTTGGGTGGCGATCGCATTGGGAGCAATCAAACCAATATCAATAAAACTTTGCACTTTAATTCCTAATTCTTGCAGGGCATTAGTTGCTTCGCGATCGCGTTTAAGTGCAAAGGGTTCGACATCTTGATTAAAAAAGACATGACTTACCTTAACCGCCTTGGCTAGTTCGCAAATCGAATTTACAGGCTGACCATGCATGAATAACAAATCACTGCCCAACCGCCGATAGTTAGCTTGCAACTCGCGCAGACAAACCAGCATAAAGTCAACCTTGCTTCCCTCCGTTACTCCATCATCAAGAATATCAGGGTCAAAAATAAACACCCCCAGCACGATCCCCTGATCCCCAACTTGGGCGATCGCCTCACTCAGCGCAGGATTATCATCCACCCGCAAATCGCGCCGATGCCAGACTAAAGCGATCGATTGCCCCAATGATATTTCAATATTTTTCCCAGAGTTACTGGTTATTTGATTCATAACTATTGACGGTTGTATATTTAAATCACATATCTATTGTATATAGGCTAAAAGTCAAAAGAGAGTGGCAGCGTGAAGCGCTGCCACTCTCTTTTGGCTTATGTTAGATTTTCCGCTTCATAACCACAAAAGTGATGTCGTCATAAACTTTATGAGAACCAATAAAGAGATTTATAGGTGATTTCATTGGGGCACAATGTCAAAATTTTCTGGATATCGCTCCTAAATGCTTTTGGGAGAATATTTCGCTGAAAATGGGGGCATCATTTTCAGCAATAGTCTTAAGTAAACCTGCATAATTTAAAGTCCCAGAGCCAAGATCTGTCCCGACTGCTAAGCGGGTGCTAAAGATCTTGGGGTTTTGTATTTAATTTTTGCGTAGCTACTTATGCTGAGTGGGGCAGCGATCTGCCTAATGTACTTTCTGCGATCCCCAAAAGATTACGAGGTAAATTTTTTATAAAAATTTGAGCTAATGTCAGGGAACCGTAAATATTATGCCCCTCAAACATAAATTATCAGTTAATAAATGACCAACAACTCAAAGTTTATGCTTGGATAGGACAGGGGCATAACCCTCCGCCTTAGGGTCAGCAGAACGGCAATAAGACAAAGTAACCATTCAGGAATAATTCTATGCAAACAAATGTTGCTAATCAAACCAGCAATATTACGGTAGAAGACGATCGCACAGGTTTAAGTATTGAAACCCTCAAGCGGGCCTTTGCCGATAACCTGTTCTACATACAAGGCAAACTCGCAATTCTCGCCAACTTCACCGACTACTACATGGCGTTGTCTTACACCACACGCGATCGCCTATTGCAACGTTGGCTACAAACACTCAAGGTCTACCACGAACAAGATATTAAAACCGTTTATTACCTGTCCGCCGAATTTTTGATGGGGCGACATCTGGGTAATAGCCTAATTAATCTTGACCTGTATGAAGCGATCGAGCAAGCTGTTAAAGAGTCAGGACTGGATCTGACCGAAATTCTAGAGCAAGAACCTGATCCAGGACTCGGTAATGGTGGTCTCGGTCGCTTAGCGGCCTGTTTCCTTGACTCCCTTGCCACCCTAGAAATTCCTGCAATGGGTTATGGCATTCGCTATGAATTTGGTATTTTCAACCAATCGATTCAGCATGGTTGGCAGGTTGAGATTCCTGACAAATGGTTGCGTTGTGGTAATCCTTGGGAAGTCGTGCGCTACGAGTCCACCGTCCAAGTTAAATTTGGCGGACATACCGAAATCTATAACGATGATCGCGGTCGTCCTCATACCCGTTGGATTCCTAGTTTCACCGTTGAAGGGATTCCCCACGATACCCCCGTGCCTGGATATCAAACCAACACGGTTAATACGCTTCGTCTCTGGAAAGCTGAAGCAGGCGAAGACTTTAACTTCCAAGCCTTTAACTCAGGCGACTATGATGGCGCGGTTGCTACTAAGATCAAGTCGGAAACTATTTCCAAAGTTCTTTACCCCAACGACAACACGCCCCAAGGTCGTCAGTTGCGTCTAGAGCAGCAATTCTTTTTTGTATCTTGCTCTCTCCAAGACATCATTCGTCGCCATCTCAAAAAGTATGGTCGTTTGGACAACCTTGCAGATCATGCAGCCGTACAGTTAAATGACACTCACCCAGCTATCAGCATTGCCGAAATGATGCGTTTGTTGGTAGATGATCATCAAATGTTCTGGGATGAAGCATGGCGGATTACCCAAAGCACCTTTGCTTATACTAATCATACGCTCATGCCTGAAGCGCTCGAAAAATGGGGTGTACCTCTATTTGAGAGCCTTTTGCCTCGTCATTTAGAAATCATTTACGAAATCAATCATCGCTTCTTGCAAGATGTACAGACTTGGTTCCCTGGCGATGATGAGTTGCTATTGCGCCTATCGATTATCGAAGAAGGCGGTGGCAAAAAAGTACGGATGGCAAACCTCGCAACCGTTGGCAGTCATGCCGTTAATGGTGTCGCGGCTTTGCACACCGAATTGCTCAAGCAAGATGTATTGAAAGACTTCTATAAGCTTTGGCCAGAGAAGTTTAACAATAAAACTAATGGAGTCACTCCTCGACGTTGGGTATTGCTAGCTAATCCTGCGTTGTCAGGTTTAATTAGTGAGAAAATTGGTGATACTTGGCTGAAGCATCTTGACGAACTTCGTAAGCTTGAAGCCTTTGTGGATGACAAAGATTTTCGCGATCGCTGGAGACAAATTAAACAAGCAAACAAGCAAAAACTTGCCGATTATATTCGCATCCATAATGGCGTAGAAGTTGATGTTAATTCTATCTTCGACATTCAAGTAAAGCGCATCCACGAGTACAAGCGTCAGCACCTTGACTTACTGCACATCATCGGACTCTATCTACGGATTAAACAAAATCCTAGTATCAAGATCACTCCTCGTACGTTTGTATTTGGCGGTAAAGCTGCACCTGGCTATTTCATGGCAAAGCTAATCATCAAAGCGATCAACGCGGTAGCTGATGTTGTCAATCGCGATCCTGATGTGCAAGGACGTATCAAAGTTGTTTTCCTTGCCAACTTTAGTGCTTCCCTTGGTCAATTGATTTATCCTGCTGCTGACTTGTCAGAGCAAGTCTCGACCGCAGGTAAAGAAGCTTCGGGTACTGGCAACATGAAGTTCACTATGAATGGCGCTTTGACTATCGGTACTCTAGACGGTGCGAATATCGAAATCCGCGAAGAAGTTGGTGCTGATAACTTCTTTTTATTCGGTTTAACGGCTGCCGAAGTTGAACAGAAAAAAGCTGAAGGTTACAATCCTCAAACCTATTACCAAAGCAATGAAGAACTTCGCAATGTTCTCGATCGCCTCGGCATGGGATATTTCTCCCCTGGAGACAAGGACTTGTTTAAGCCTTTAGTGGATTCGCTGATGTATCACGATGACTATATGTTGTTGGCTGATTATCAAGCCTATTCCGATTGTCAAGCTGAAGTCAGCGCAGCTTATCAAGATGTCGAGAAATGGACAACTATGAGTATTCTCAACGTGGCAAGATCTGGGAAGTTCTCTTCCGATCGCACAATCAAAGAATATTGTGATGAGATCTGGAATGTGAAACCTGTAAAAGTGGAGTTGCAACCCTATGATCCAGCAAGGGCAACACTCAATGTTGGCGGCTAATATCTAAATCGCAAATAAGAAAGGCTCGCTTAGCGAGCCTTTCTTATTTGTAGCAAAAATTCCTATCATATTATTTATGAAAATTGCCTTTTTCAATACCAAGCCCTATGATCGTCAACCGTTTAATGTTGCTAATGAGCAACATCAACATGAAATAGTTTTTTTTGAATGCCATCTTAGCCATGAGACTGTTTCCCTCGCCATAGGGTTTCCTTCTATCTGCATTTTTATTAATGACTACCTTAATGCAGACATGTTGGAGAAGTTAGCTCAGGGCGGCACAAAATTAATTGCTCTCAGGTCGGCTGGATTTAACCATGTTGACTTAGTTGCGGCATCTCGTTTGGGAATAACGATCGTGCGTGTTCCCGCCTATTCCCCCTATGCTGTTGCTGAACATGCGATCGCCTTAATTTTATCGCTCAATCGTAAAGTTCATCGAGCCTATAACCGTGTTAGAGAAGGTAACTTCTCTATTGAAGGATTACTTGGCTTTGATTTGCATGGGGCAACGGTAGGCGTGATTGGCACTGGTCGAATTGGTGCAATTTTTGCCCAGATTATGCATGGATTTGGCTGTAAATTAATCGGCTATGATGCTTATCAAAACACTGTTTGCTTAGCAATGGGAATGGAATATTTATCAATGCCCGAACTCTTCGCTCAGTCAGATATTATTTCGCTCCATTGTCCACTTACCCCCGATACGCATTATTTGATTAATGCCGATGCGATCGCTCAAATGAAAACTGGGATGATGTTAATTAATACTAGTCGCGGCGCATTAATTGATACTCAGGCGGCGATCGATGGTCTGAAATCTGGTGCGATCGGCTATCTCGGTATAGATGTATATGAGCAAGAAGCGGATTTGTTTTTTGAAGACTTGTCCAATGAAGTTATTCAAGATGACACATTTCAGCGGTTATTAACCTTTCCCAATGTTATTGTTACGGGGCATCAGGCTTTTTTTACCAGCCAAGCTTTGGCAAATATCGCTGATACTACGCTCTCAAATATTACAGAATTTGAGCAGGGTAAAAATTGTGTAAATGAGGTAAAGATCGAAAATGCGATCGCCACGAAATAATACCAACTAAAACCCAATATTATTGTTGCGCAGCTTTACCGCGCAACAATAATATTGGGTTTTAGTTACTGCTATATACTGCTCGATCGCGACCTTGATTTTTGGCTAGATATAAGCCCTTGTCAGCAGATTCAATGAGGCTTCTGTGATGTACGTTCTTCTGAGGCATAGTTGTGGATATACCAATGCTGACAGAAACACAATCTTTGACAAAAGAGGCTTCGTGTGGAATTTGTAGATTAGCAATAGCAAGGCAAATTTCTTCAGCGATAAAAGTGGCTCCTTCTCTTAGAGTATTTGGCAAAATCACCGCAAACTCCTCACCACCATAACGAGCCACTAGATCGGCAGGGCGACGTATACAAGACTCTATTGTCTTTGCTACCGTCCGTAAACAGTCATCGCCAACAGGATGTCCATAGCGATCGTTATAGCGCTTAAAAAAATCTACGTCGCAGAGTAACAATGAAAGTGGCAAATGCTCTCTAGCTAGGCGTTGCCATTCTCCTTCTAACCTCTGATCAAAGGCTCTACGGTTAGCGATTTGGGTCAGTCCGTCAATGGTGACTTCGCGGGCAAGCGATAAAGCGCGATCATAGAGCAATGCTTCGATGGTGTCACTGTGAGAAGTAGTGGTGTCAAGAATGATCTCTAGATCATTCTTTTCGCTTGACAGTCTCTCTAAAAGTAGTCTAAGAGCCGTCTCGGTCTGTTGGCGATCGAGAATTTCAGTTTGCAGACGATGATTAACTTGCGATAGTTGTTCTCCTTGAGTGATTTTTGTGTCTAAATTCTTTCTTAAGCTGATATTCTGCGCTCGCAATGATTCTATTTCTTGCTCTAAGCGTTCAACTTTAGCCAAGAAAAGCTGTTCATTAGTAACTAGTTGTGGTTTTTCAGTTTCCATGCTTTTCTGATCTGTTGGCTTAAGCAATTTTAGAACAGCTTTAAGAAATTGCCAAACTTAAGGCGACAATATCTCAATAAGTCATCATAATTTTATTTTTAATTTTGCAAAATAACAGTCTTAAAAAATTGTCATCAGATCAAAAGCACATCTGGGTAGTACCAATTCACGAAAGTGTGGCTACATTTCTGTGAATTAAAAAACAAACCCTATAAGGGTTTTAAAAACGCAACATGGCTATACCATGTTGTGTTTTGGTATAACGATCTTGCGAAGCAAGATCGTTACCCAGATGTGCGTTTGACTATATTTTAGCTACGAAATAATCGTGAATATTGAGTTTCGTGGTTAGCACAAGCTAAACTTGCTCCCCAACCACACCACTCCAATTCGTCATCTAATCGGCTTAATGCTAATTGAGAACTGCTTAGAATATCAGAACTGAGATTGAAGATAACCTGTTGACCAGTCGTTTGTCCAAATGGAACAGACCTTACAGCTGCACTAACTAAATTGGATAACCAACTATAAATATAACCAACAGTTGTATTACTAACATCAATTCCTAGGCTTGCCGCTACAATTCCAAAGGCGATCGCATAGTTACAACCTTTACCTTGAGCATTAGCTTTGGCAGTCGGTAAAAGCTCGTTGATTGATTTACAGATAGCTAATTGATCATTTTGACTATCTGGAAGTTGCCACCATAGCTTCATTAAGGACTGTCCCATTTGCCAACTGGCAAGGCGTACTTCTTCCGACTCTCTGGTGGCTGATAGCCAATTATTCCAATAGTTTAACGCAGTGATATCGTTAGATATCATCGCCTGATGAGCGCGAAGTGCGATCGCTGCTTCGTTAGTAACAAATCCAAAACTCATCTCTCTTTTTAACCAGTCGCAAAGATCTGAATCAGTTTGAATAATGCCATTACTACAA
The DNA here is from genome assembly GCF_006937785.1 of Pseudanabaena sp. UWO311. Classification (GTDB taxonomy): domain Bacteria; phylum Cyanobacteriota; class Cyanobacteriia; order Pseudanabaenales; family Pseudanabaenaceae; genus Pseudanabaena. The sequence continues at coordinate 85,780 of NZ_SJEE01000016.1, read as the reverse complement.
AGATATTCAATTCCTTCGGAATAGCTGTAAGCACCAACTGGTAAAGCGGGACTGGTGAGTTGGAGCAATCGCAATAATTGCCAAGAATCGGGATTAATGATCATGATGATGATGGTAAGCGCCAGATTCTGGTTGAAAAGGTTGAGTTTCGTGAGTTACGGTCAGTCCCATCTGTAAAACCATATCTTCTAGAACTGAGTCTGGAGTTAAGCGTAAATAGGTTTCTGTAATTTCCAAAGAAATATGGCGATTACCCAAATGATAGGCGGCTCTCAAAAATTCAAGAGGATGTTTAGCAGTGACGGTGACTACTGGCTCAGGCTTAGCCACAACAATTGCGATCGCCTGATCTTGAGCATCAGCAAGAATATCGCCTTCTCTGAGGACGGTTCCTCTTTGAAGCTGTAAACTAATCTCTTCTCCTTCAACAGTCATAAATCGATGACGACTACGGGTTCTATCTTCAGCAATGAGCGCAAGTGTTAAGAGGGATTTCTGATCGACTAATTTTTTTACTTCTGTCGATACACCTGATGTCGATAAACGCTTTGTAACAATGTGCATTAGCTAAAATTACAGTAAAGTAGAAACGACGCTTTGCGTCATCACCACTTTACCTCATATATAAGCAGGATAAATCCCAATGTCACCATTTCGTGTCGGAGTTGCTGGCCCCGTTGGTTCTGGAAAAACTGCCCTCGTTGATTCTCTTTGCAAATCTATGCGATCGCATTTCCAAATTGCCGTTGTCACCAATGATATCTACACTCAAGAAGATGCTCAATTTTTAGTCCGCAGTGAAGCTCTATCGCGCGATCGCATAGTGGGTGTAGAGACTGGTGGCTGTCCTCATACTGCGATTAGGGAAGATGCATCGATGAATTTGGCAGCGATCGAGCAGTTAGAGCTTTGCTTTACCGATTTAGATTTGCTGTTTGTAGAGAGTGGTGGTGATAATCTTGCTTCTACTTTTAGCCCAGAATTGGTTGATTTAACGCTATATGTAATTGATGTTGCTGCTGGCGACAAAATCCCTCGCAAAGGGGGACCTGGAATTACTAAATCTGATTTATTGGTAATTAATAAAATCGATCTTGCCCCCTATGTTGGTGCTGATTTGCAGGTAATGGAACGCGATGCATTAAAAATGAGAGGCAACAAGCCTTTTGTGTTTAGTAATCTCAAAACTCAGATCGGCTTAACAACAATCACAGAATTTATTATTGGACGAATGTAATAGACTTAATCGGAAATAAGTGAAAGCCTTACTACACAAGGTTTTCAGAAACACCCAAGAAATCGATAAAATGCTTACTGCATAAGAGTTTGATGGCATTTTGGCTGTTTTATTTCCGATTAAGTCTAATGAATAAAGTGTTGTGCGGCTTTGCCGCACAACACTTTATTCATTACATTTGTCTTTTGGTCTACTCTAACCAAATTTGATCGCCACAACGAATTACTCCTTGCTGTAATACTGAAGTACGAATACCTGCGATCGTCTTGTTGTGTTTAGTTGTAGTCCGTAAAATATTTAAATCCGTAGGAAGATCTAACTGAGCAATGGTTGTCACTACGCATCGAGGACATGAAGTATCAATACTTAGGCTTACCTCATCGCCAATTAACATCTTTCTGCTAACCCAACCATCTTCAATAAATGCGGCTTCTAAATCTTTTGGCTCAATTAAGATGTTTGGACGAAAACGACAAGGCTCAAAAGCTCCTTCAGGATAGATGTTCTTTAATTGAGCTAATGTAGTTGTTGTAATCGCGTGAATGGGGCAAGAATCAAAAAAAGTTCCTGATGGCATAAACAATTGAGTAATGACTTCCCGATTAAGCGCTCCTTCAATATCTGGCCAGTACTGATCTAAACTTGGTGCGTCAGGAGCAGAAGTGAGTAGCTGCACATTCCTTCCCATTGCTTGAGAAAGAGTTGTATTTATATCAATATTGTCACTGGTAGTTGTACTTCCGTCGGGTAAAACAAATTTAACGGCAGGCATTGAAGTTGGGGATGTTGGCGAAGAGACAAACTCAGCCTTAAACTCTAGTAATTTTGCCCATTTTTTTGGGTTCTTGGCACTTGCAATTCTCTCCGTTTCACGATCCCATAGAGCGTAAGCACGATCGCCTAAAATTCCTTTAGATACAACATCAACTTCATCAAGTTGCTCTCCCAGCATAGACTTGACTGGATACCGCCAGAGTGAGGCAACTTCACCAACTAAAATTCGAGTCATATCATTTCCAATTAGTATTTGACTGTATCAACTTGCAAATAAAAAAGCCAATAACCGATAAAAAGTGCGACTTAGTGACACATTTAACCGAATTATTGGCTTTTCCTTCAGCGAATACGCTATGATTTTAGATCGCGAGGTACTGATGCACTAAATCATCGCTTAAATCAGATGTTGCACCATTTGCGACAACCGCACCCTTTTCCATGATGAAGAACTTTTGAGCAAGCTGTTTTGCAAAGTCAACTTTCTGCTCTACTACAATTAGTGTAATACCCTTCTCACGGTTAATTCGTTTGAGAGTGTCCTCAATTTCCTGCACAATTGAAGGCTGAATTCCTTCAGTAGGTTCATCTAAAAGCATCATTTTAGGATTGCTCATCAACCCGCGTGCGATCGCTAATTGCTGTTGCTGTCCTCCACTCAACAGTCCACCTTGGCGGCTGAGATGCTGTTTTAGCATCGGGAAAAACTCAAAAATCTCATCAGGAATTTTACGCAACTTCTTCTGGGCGGCCGACATACCAAGTTTGAGGTTATCTAAAACTGATAAATAAGGAATGATTTCTCGACCTTGAGGAATGTAAGAGATACCATACCGCGCGCGTTTGTAGGTCGGAACTTTGGTAATTTCATCAGCATCAAAAACGATATTGCCAGAAAGCACCTTGTTCAAGCCAATAACGCTACGAAGTAATGTAGTTTTCCCTACCCCATTACGCCCTAGCAAGCAAGCAATATCTCCCTGATTAATTGCCATGTTCACTCCGAACAACACAGGTGTTTGTCCGTAGGACACTGTAACATCAGTCAGTTCAAGCAGCATCGATTTGTTCGCGTCCAAGATATACCTCAATTACTTTTGGATTTGATTGAACTTCATTGACTGAACCTTCAGTCAATTTTTCACCTTGATGCAATACCACAATCCGTTGAGCAATTTGCTTTACAAATTCCATGTCATGCTCGATTACCACAACAGAGTGATTTTGAGAAATCGTTTTAATGATTTCTCCTGTCAAATGAGTTTCGTCGGGAGTCATACCAGCAGTTGGTTCATCTAGCAAGACCAAGGTTGGATCTTGAGCAATTACCATACCAATCTCTACCCACTGTTTCTGTCCATGAGATAGTGATGAGACTTTATCGTAGCCTTTTTCTAAAAGCCCAACGCGATCAAGCACAGAAATGATTTTGTCTCTTTTTCCAGCTGTAAGTTTAGATTTGATCGAAGCAAAAACACCATGAGTGCCTTTGAGGGCTAGTAAAATATTGTCAAATACCGATAAGTCATTGTAAACGTTAGGGTTTTGGAACTTGCGCCCAATCCCCATTCGAGCAACTTTATAAGGACTTTGATTAGTTATGTCCTTGCCATGATAATAAACATGCCCTGAAGCTACTGGAGATTTACCAACGATCGCATCAAGCAAAGTGCTCTTGCCAGCTCCATTTGGACCAATTATCGTAACAATCTCATTTTCGCCAACTTCTAAATCAACACCTTTTAATGCTTTGAATCCAGAAAAAACTACTTTAAGATCTTTAACGGACAAAACAGATTTTCTAGAACTAGAAACGTTGCTAGTTTCAGACATAAATTTATCGGTCTCAACTACAGAAGTTGTTTCCATGAGGTTACCTATCAATGTTAAGAAATATATTATTGTACTATTGCTAATCTTAGCAAAGGTTGTAATTAGCAAAAGATAGTATTGTTACATTCTAAAAATTATTCAGTCCTAGTCAATTGATTAGACTTTTTAGAAAGAAACTTCTTAGGTAATAGGCTAATTAATCCATCAGGAAGAAATAATACAACTATCACCAAAAGCACTCCGACAATTAACTGCCAATCTTGAGTAACTCGATCCACTGAATTTTGGATCTGCCCAAGTAAGATGGCAGCAAGAATTGGACCAAAAAGTGTTCCTCTACCACCTACAGCAACCCAAATTACGATCTGAGTACCAAAAGCAACTCCAAGATAAACTGGTGAAATAAATTTATTTAGAGGAACAAACAAGCCCCCAGCAATTCCAGCAATTCCAGCCGAAAGTGTCCAAATAAAGATTTTAAAATTAGCAACATCATATCCAAGGTAGGAAATACGTTGCTCATTTTCTTTAATAGAACGGAGAATCAATCCAAAGTTTGATTGAGTTAACCACCAACTACCAGCCATCACAGAAGCAGCAAAGACAAGAATTATAAAATATATTCCTATTGGCGGAACAGTTAAGCCAAATAGGGATAATTTTGAAACGTCAGTGATACCATTTGTTCCACCAGTATAAGCTTGTTGGCTAACAAAGAAAGTAGTTAAAGCCGACGATATGGCTAGAGTGATAACGGTAATGTAAACACCGCTAACTTTAGAACGAAAAATGAATGAGCCAATTAAATAGGCAAATCCTGCGGGTAATACGACCATTGCAATGACAGCAACTGGAAAAAACTGCAATGGAGCTATGAACCAAGGCAGTTCCTTCAAACCATTCCAAACCATAAAGTCTGGAAGTGTGCCACCATAATTGTTAGCGGTAGCAGATAGGTTGAGCTTTAGGTAATATGCCATCGCATATCCTCCTAACGTAAAAAATACGCCATGGGCAAAGCTCAGAATACCCGTGAATCCCCAAACTAGATCGAGAGAAACACCTAAAGTCCCGAACAAAAGCAACTTTGCCATAAGGTTGGTCTGGAATTCACCAGCAACAAAAGGAAAAATTGCGAATATCACCAACAAGACTAAACTTGTTACTAGCCATCTCTTCGGAACATAGTTAGCCTGTCGAATGCGACCTACTGCTTCTGCCATAATAAAACCTCCACTAAATTCGCTCTTATTGACAAAAAAATAGATGTAAATAGCTTAACTTCGCTTCTGAACTGTAAATAGACCTTCGGGACGGTAGCGAATCAATACTATTACGGCTGCCAATACAATTACTCTCGCTGTGGGATCGTTGATAAGGTATGCGATCGCAGCATTCGATTCTCCAATCAAAACTGCCCCTGCCAAAACTCCAATCAACTTATCGACACCACCTGTAACAACAGTCATCCAAGCGTCTACTAGGTAATCTTGACCCATTGGCGGTGCAACGCTTTTTAGTGAAGAAATAACAGTACCTGCAACTCCCGCTAAACCGCATCCATAGGCAAAAGTCATCATATCTACGAGACTAGTATTTACACCCAAGCACTTAGCCATGTCTCGGTTTTGGGTGACTGCACGCACTTCTCGTCCAAGCTTTGTTCCATAAAGCAGAAAAGCCGTTATTCCCAGCAGCAATAGAGCCATGAAGATAATAAACAATCGATAGTATGATATCTCGATTGCTTGTCCGCCGATTTCAAACGGAGTCCAGTTGCCACGAATATATGGAGGAGCTTTTACGTACTTTAGTTGAGCGGTGAAAATAAGTTTGACTACTCCTTGAAGAACTATACTTAACCCCCAAGTAGCTAAAAGTGTCTCAACAGCTCGTCCATATAGCCGTCGAACAATTGTTAATTCAACAATTGCACCAATAAAAGCTGTGAACAAGAAAGAAAATGGGATTGTCAATAACAAATCCATTTTGAAATTACTTTGCAACACAAACGATGTATATGCTCCTAGCATGATGAATTCACCATGTGCTAGGTTGATTATTCGCATAACTCCGAACGTTATTGAAAGTCCTAAACCTGTCAACAAAAGAATACCGATAATACCAACACCATTTAGGAGCTGATTGGTAATTGCGATCGGGTCGAACGACTTTGCTGCCGGAGTTGCCTGTGCTAAGTGTATTAACGAAGATAATGCATTAATTGGCAAGACGTTCATGGCTTTCTTAGTTGAATCATTCAGTGTTTGGTTAATTCTGGTTAAGTTAACAACTTTACTTCAGTCCTATAGAAAAACAATTTATATCTTTCTAAGATATGTGAGAGGCTCACCCTCTTTGGGTGCACCTCTCACATATCTTTTTGTGTTGCTATAGGCAGTAAGCAGCAGATTGTTAAATGCAATTAGACTAGACGTAATTTGACTAGACGGAAGTCAATTTATGTTTCCTTCAGGAACTCAATAGGAACATCCTTCTTCGTCTCAACGATGGGGTTACTGCGATCATCTGGGGTCTTGTGAACGCAGATACGACCCTTGTACAGCGCTTGACTCCAAGGAATTGGTTTAACAGCTGCCTTGGTAGCAAATACGATTTCAGCCTGACCATCTGCTTTCCATTTGCCAATTCTGGAATATAGATAGGTGTGGTAGTTGTCTGGATCGACCTTCACAGTGCCTTGAGGAGCCTTGAATACTTGTCCTCTGGTTGCTTCACGCAGACTAGCGGTGTTGAGGGTTTTCTTTTCCTTAGCGACTTTTTCCATCGCTTGTGCCATGAAGAAGGTTTGCAGATAAGCTGCTTCCATAACTCCGTTGGTAACGCGATCCTTGCCAAACTTCGCTTTGAACTGTTCCACAAATGCCTTGTTCTCAGGAGTGTCAACTGACTGGAAATAGTTGAAGCTACTGTAGTGACCTTCAGCAAACTCAGGCCCCATCGCTTGGATTTCTTCTTCTGTGGTAGGAAATGCCATGATAGGAATATCCTTGGAAGTGATCCCAGCATCCTTAAGTTGCTTGTAGAAAGCAGGAATACTGTCTCCAACTAGATTGCTGAGGATGAAATTGGGCTTAGCTTGCTTGATCTTGTTGATGATTGTGATGAACTCAGTTGTACCGAGCGCAGCGTATTCGTCACCGACAACTTCACCGCCACCATTGACCAACTCTGCCTTGGCGATCCGATTGCTTTCTTTAGGATAGATGTAGTCAGAACCGATGAAGAATCCTTTCTTGCCAAAATTTTTGATGCAATAAGGGATGGAGTCGGTGATCTGTTGGTTGGGTGCAGCACCAGTGTAAATGACGTTCGAGCTACATTCGTTTCCTTCATAGTAGACAGGATAGTAGAGTAAGCTGTCTTTTTCTTCAAAAACTGGAAGAACTGATTTGCGGCTAGCTGATGTATAACAACCAAGAACGCATACAACCTTGTCTTCATCAATCAAACGCTTGGACATTTGATTGTATAAATCCCAGTTGGAGTCAGGGTTGACGACGACCTTTTCAATCATTTGTCCGTCGATACCCTTCTTGCCAGCCCAAGGACCAGTACCTTCATTGATTTGATCGATCGCAAGGAAAGTTGCATCCTGTAATGATTTTTCTACAATCGCGATCGTACCCGTAGTGGAGTACATTACGCCAACCTTGATTCCTTTTTTGCCATCTGCGGCAGGAGAGGCTGCTGTAGTGGTTGTACCACCAGTTGTAGTTGGGGTGGTTGTAGTAGGGGTACAAGCTGCAACAATACTGCTAGCAGCAGCTAAAGAACCGTACTGGATAAATCTGCGACGGGTTATCGCATTCAAAGCATCATTCGATCTATTGATCTTCTTCATCAGATGAAACACTCCTAAACTATTTTAAAACTCACACCAAAAGATATGTAATTCTGATATCAATATAGATTCTCTTTACGAGTAAATACAAGATATCAATTCCTAATATTCAATCTAGTGACCAACCATCCAAGGACGACTTCCAGAATGATACTGAACTCTAGGTGCTTTAGGTTCCAGATCTCGCTTTACAAGCTCTGGCTCCGCACTCACTTTTTTCATTCGTACCGTTCTAGATAAAGTCATTGGTGGTGAAAAGATGCGTTTTCCGCGTTTTTCGCACGATGGGCAGTAAGCAGGGTCACTGGATTCCGCCATCGGTCGCCACACTTCAAAAACATCACAATCTTCACATCGAAATTCATAGAGAGCCATATTTGATTAAACTGGAAGAATGTTTTTATCAAAAATTGCAGTCGGAATTGCCAGAGTACAGCAGGCATTGGGAATATCTACAATACCGCTAACTCTTCCTTCTACAGGCGCACAACTCAGCAATAGATATGCTTGTTCACCTGTGTAACCGAACTTCATGAGATAGGCGATCGCATTTAAGCAAGCTTGACGGTAAGCAATATGGACATCCATGAAATATTGCTTGCCAGTAAACTCATCTACAGAAATGCCTTCAAATACCAAGAACTCTGAGTAATGGGGCTCGACGGGACCTGGCTTGAAGATTGGATTCACCATAGCATACTTATCTACACCGCCTTTAATGATGTCTACATGTAGATCAAGGTATCCAGACATCTCAATTGCGCCGCAGAAAGAGATTTCACCATCGCCTTGAGAGAAGTGAATATCTCCCATTGAAAGCTTTCCACCTTCAACATATACAGGGAAGTAAATGCGAGTTCCTCTTGACAGATTCTTAATATCGCAGTTACCGCCATGCTCACGAGGTGGGATGGTGCGGGCAGCTTCGGCAGCAACACGCTCATATTCAGATTGAGGTAAAGTACCTAAAACTGCATTATGAGGATTTGGTAGAGCAGCCAATACAGGCACTCCATCCATATTGATGCCAGCACCGTAAGTGCGGCGATCTGGCTGAGTCGCCATTAGCTCAGCCTCACGCTTATTCCATTTAGCTAGCAGCTCATGAGATGGTGCGCAACCGATCAAACCTGGGTGAGTAATTCCAGCAAACTTAACTCCAGGGATGTGACGCGAAGAGGTGTAAATCCCCTGCAAATCCCAAATTGCTTTCGCTGCATTTGGATAGTGATCCGTTAAAAAGCCACCGCCATTTTTTTGATCGAAAATACCTGTAAATCCCCACTCATCGCCTTGAAGAGCGCCAATGTCAACAATATCGACAACGAGGATATCACCAGGTTCTGCGCCATTTACCCAAATTGGCCCACTTAGGACATGAACAATCGATAGATCTACATCGCGAACGTCGTCAGAACTGTCGTCATTCTTAATCTGACCATCTGTCCAATCTTTACATTCGATCCTAAATGTATCGCCTGGATTAACAGAGGCTATAGCTGGAATATCTGGATGCCACCGATTATGACCAGGTAGTTCTTGCTCACTCATGGGCTTAGTGAGATCAACTTTAAACAGCGTCTTTGGCATAAAATCTTTCTAGCAACTGTAAAAGAATATGAGAACAATAAAAAGTTGATTACTACGAAGAGTTGTGCACATTAACAACGTACACAACTCAAAATCTAACTAAATTTCAACTTCTTAATGACATACTGCGTTACTTTTTCTTTGCAATCTGTCATGTCCTATACCAAATTAGATGCGATTTCTTTTACCTGAATTATTTATAGACAAGAATAAAACCAAAAGAAAAAGTAATGAAAATCTTCCACAATAGATGGTGATTTACCACTAGGAATTGGCTTACTTTGTGCTTCAATTCCTAATAACAAATAAATTAGTATCTGAGTATTCTATGAACGCAGCTTGGGCGGGAGAATTAGAATTAGAGTTTGCAAAAAGAGATCAGCAAACTTTACTGACTCGAAGTTATACAGTTGCTCCTTGGAAAATTCAGCGATCGCTTTATCCAGAAGGTGAGGAAGTTTGCCATTGCATCCTATTGCATACGGCAGGTGGTTTAGTTGGCGGTGATCGCTTGTCTGCAAAAATCCATCTCCAACCTCATACCCAAGCGCTGCTAACTACAGCGACCGCCAGTAAAATCTACCGCAGCAATGGCGAAGAATCGCAGCAAAATATACATATTCATATTGATGAAGGCGCGAGTTTAGAATGGTTCCCTCAAGAAACGATCGCCTTTGCTGAATCAAAATATCGCCAAACCACAAGAATCGATCTTGGACAAAATGCAACTTGTACTATGTGGGAAATCGTTAGGTTTGGTCGTACTGCGAGGGGCGAAAAATTTATTGATGGTAATTGGCGATCGCATACTGAGGTATGGCGTGACGGTTGTCCATTATGGATTGATCGGCAATATCTGACGGGAAATATTGAGATGTTAGGCAGTCCTAATGGATTAAATAACTATGCGATCGCGGCTAGTTTTATTTTTGTTGGTGCAACTATTGATACAGAAATAATTACCAATATTCGTTCTATATGGGAACAAGGAAACTATCAGGGCAGCTCAGGAGTAACTCGATCACTTGCAGGGCTAGTCTGTCGATATTGTGGTGACTCTTCAAGTGATGCGCGGAAATGGTTTCAAGAAATTTGGCAGCTTTTGCGTGTATTCTATAAAAATAGACCGATATGCGTACCAAGAGTTTGGTAGGTGTATTTAGTGGTGTTTCGCATCACTAAATTTATAAGTAAATATATACAGCGAATTTGGGAATTTCTATGCAGCTTACGCCACAAGAAAAAGATAAATTATTGATTTTTACGGCTGCTCTTTTAGCCGAGCGTCGAAAAGCTAAAGGACTTAAGCTCAATTATCCTGAAGCGATCGCTTTTATTACTGCCGAGATTATGGAAGGAGCAAGAGAAGGTCGCACTGTCGCTGAGTTAATGTCTTACGGTGCGACATTGCTTACTCGCGATGATGTGATGGAAGGCATTTCGGAAATGATCCACGATGTGCAAGTAGAAGCAACTTTCCCCGATGGAACTAAGCTTGTTACAGTACATCAACCGATTCGCTAAAATATATCTATAGATAATTTTGGAGGTTTGAGATGATCGCGATCGCTGAAACACAAGGATCACAAATTAAATCAAAGTTGACTTATGAACAATTTGTAGGAATGCGTCTTACAGATGGTCGTTATGAATTTGTTGATGGAGAAATAATTAAGGTGGTAAATACCAGACAGCATGAAGATGTTGTTGCTTTTGCTTACAAAAAATTTGATCAGGAAATTGATAAATTAAATTTAGATTTTGTAGTACGTCAAAATGTAAGTATAAGAACGACAAAATCTAACGGTGCAAAGCAAAGTAGAACCCCCGATCTTAGTGTCATTGACCGAGAATTTTGGCGATCTAATCCATCTGACTATTCTCCTTTGCAAAAGCCAATTCAATTAGCTTTAGAAGTAACCTCAAACAATTGGGAAGATGATTACATTGATAAGTTTGAGGAATATCAGCGCTTGGGTATTCCTGAATATTGGATTGTGGATTATTTAGCGATCGCTAGTCGTGAGTTTTTAGGCAATCCTAAAATCCCCACTGTATTTGTAAATTTACTGGACGAAAATGGCAAATATCAAACCTCTAAATTTACAGGAGAAGACAAAATTATTTCTGGAACTTTTCCTGAATTAGACTTAACTGCTGCTGAGATTCTAAATATTTAAAAAAGGAGACAAAATTATGATTGTTGGTGAAATAATTGCGCTAGAAGGTGATATTGAATTAAATGCTGGGCGCGAGGTGATTACTCTCAAAGTTGGTAATTCAGGCGATCGCCCGATCCAAGTAGGTTCGCATTATCACTTTTATGAAACAAATCGCGCTTTGATATTTGATCGCGATCGCGCTAAGGGCACTCACCTTGATATTCCTGCGGGTACTTCTATCCGTTTTGAGCCAGGCGATGAGAAAGATGTAAACCTTGTGCCTTATGTGGGTACTCGCGAGATTTATGGATTTAATGCCTTAGTTGAAGGCAAATTGGAGAATTAAACAGATGAGTTATAGAATGTCTCGCCGCGCCTATGCGGAAACCTATGGACCTACAGTTGGTGACAAGGTTCGTTTAGCTGATACAGAATTATTTATCGAAGTAGAACGCGACTATACTACCTATGGTGATGAAGTCAAATTTGGTGGTGGCAAGGTGATTCGCGATGGCATGGGACAATCGCCAATTACCAATGCCAATGGAGCTGTAGATGTCGCGATTACTAATGCCCTAATTCTTGATTGGTGGGGAGTTGTTAAAGCTGATGTTGGGATTAAAGATGGCAAGATTGTGGCGATCGGTAAGGCGGGAAATCCTTACATTCAGGACAATGTAAATATTATCATCGGCGCTGGAACGGAAATCATTGCAGGAGAAGGTCGCATTCTTACAGCAGGTGGTATTGATACGCATATTCATTTTATTTGTCCGCAGCAAATCGAAGTAGCGATCGCATCTGGCATCACGACCATGATCGGTGGTGGTACGGGGCCAGCCGTTGGTTCTAATGCTACGACTTGTACTCCAGGCCCTTGGAATATCTATCGGATGTTGCAATCTGCTGATGCCTTTCCGATGAATATAGGATTTTCCGGCAAGGGAAATAGCAGTAAACCTGAGGGCTTAATCGAACAGGTGGAAGCTGGGGTAATCGGTTTGAAACTCCATGAAGATTGGGGAACTACGCCTGCGACTATTGATACTTGCTTAAGTGTTGCTGATGAATATGATGTGCAAGTTGCGATTCATACCGACACACTTAATGAAGCAGGATTTGTGGAAGATACGATCGCAGCATTCAAGAATCGTGTAATTCATACCTATCACACCGAAGGTGCTGGCGGCGGTCATGCTCCTGACATCATCAAAATCTGCGGTGAAGCGAATGTCCTTCCCTCTTCGACTAATCCAACTCGTCCTTACACCTTAAACACCTTAGATGAACATCTAGACATGTTGATGGTTTGTCACCACCTCGATCCTAGTATTGCTGAAGATGTCGCGTTTGCTGAGTCGCGCATTCGGCGCGAGACGATCGCAGCCGAAGATATTCTCCATGATCTCGGTGCGTTTAGTATGCTTTCTTCGGACTCGCAAGCGATGGGAAGAGTTGGTGAAGTGATTATCAGAACTTGGCAAACTGCACATAAGATGAAAGTTCAAAGAGGTGTTCTTTCTGGGACTGGAGGATCAGTAAGCGCCGACAATTTTCGCGCTCAGAGATATATCGCCAAGTACACGATTAATCCTGCAATTACTCACGGTATTTCCGAATATGTTGGTTCTGTTGAAGTTGGCAAAATTGCCGATCTGGTGCTGTGGCATCCCGCCTTTTTTGGTGTGAAGCCAGAAATGGTAATTAAGGGCGGCTTTATTGCATGGGCGCAGATGGGTGATGCGAATGCCAGTATTCCCACACCACAGCCTGTCTATATGCGTCCAATGTTTGGCAGTTATGGCGGGGCGATCGCGCAGACCTCTTTCACTTTCGTTTCTCAAATTGCAATGGAGCGGGGTATTCCCGATCAATTGGGGTTGAAAAAAAAGGCGGTCGCGGTCAAAGGTGTGCGGAATATCAGCAAGCTCGATATGAAGCTCAATGATGCTCTACCGCATATGGAAGTTGACCCTGAAACCTATGAAGTGAGAGCCGATGGCGAATTGTTAACCTGCGAACCAGCTTCAGTTTTACCAATGGCGCAGCGATATTTCTTGTTCTAAAATTTGGGCGATCGCCATGATTTAGCTGTCGTCAAATATGATGTGACATAGAGCCCAAGGATTGATAAGTTGCACAGAGTGCAACTTATCAATCCTTGGGCTTTACTTCTTGTGCGATCGCTTCTAACACTTCATCACACCAGCCGACCCAGTCTTCTTGGTAGCGAATCGCACGGCGGATAATTAGATGCATATATAGATCCTTTAGCTCCAATGATTCCAAATTTCGAGCAAAGTGATCATCCATTTTTTTGACATGAAGCACCATATTCGCATGGAGTTGCCGCCGTCTTTCGATTTCCCTCATCATCACTTCATGGGGAACCAAATGAGCAGCTAAGCCCATTACGCCTAAATCTTCGCGAATTGCAGTCGGTTCGCTGGGCAGGACTAGCCAATCGGTGAGTTCTTTCAGTCCTTGCTCGGTAATTGAATAAATCTTTTTATCTAGTCGCCCTGCCTGTGGAATTGCCTCATAGGTCAAACTGCCCTGCTTTTCTAGCTTGGCTAATTCGGCGTAAATTTGCTGCTGGCTTGCTTTCCAGAAACAACTCCCAAAACCTTCGGCAAATTCTTTGGCGACTTCATAGCCACTGAGGGATTGCCGAGATAGGAAAGCAAGGATGGTTTGTTTGAGCGCCATTTTTGATCGCAAACTACTTGACGAATTTTATGGTTTAAGTATACATTGTTTTTTGTATTCAAAAACTTGAATACAAAAAACGGAGTTAAAAATGCAGGGTATTAATTCTCGTAAGCAATATCGCGCTAGCAACTTGACTAAGCGATACGGATCTTGGGCAATCGTGACGGGTGCTTCTTCAGGGATCGGGCGTGAGATGGCGCTGCGACTTGCGGAATCAGGGCTAAATCTGGTTCTAGTTGCACGGAGTCAAAATGTATTAGAGCAAATGGCGGTTGATTGGCGCGATCGCTATGCCATCGAGGTCAAGGTTCTTGCCGTTGACTTAGCGATCGATTCGGGAACCAAAATCATTGTGGAAGTAACTCAAGATCTCGATATTGGGCTACTTGTGGCGGCGGCGGGGTTCGGGACTGCGGGAGCATTCCTTGCCTTGCCCATAGAAACAGAAATGGAAATGCTGAATGTTAATTGCCGATCGCTATTAGAACTAACTTGGCATTTTGGGAGAAGGTTCGCTAAACGCGGCAATGGTGGCATCGTGTTGATGAGTTCAATTGTCGGCTTTCAAGGAGCACCCTTTGCGGCTCACTATGCCGCGACCAAAGCTTATGTCCAGACCCTAGCCGAAGCCTTATATGTGGAACTTGCACCGATGGGAATTGATGTAATTGCCTCTGCTCCAGGTCCTACTAATAGCGGTTTTGCGTCCCGTGCGGGAATGAAATTGGGAATGGCGTTAAATCCTGTAGATGTGGCTCAGGCAACGCTAAAAGCTTTAGGCAAAAAGCCCACAATCTTACCAGGATTCATCTCCAAACTTTTGACCTATTCCCTTGCATTTTTGCCACGTTGGGCGAGGGTGCAGATTATGGGGGGCGTAATGCGAGATATGACTAAACATCAAAAAGGTTAAAACCCCATGAGCATTAGATTTCCAGTTCAATATTTACCTCTAACAGCGATCGCGATCGCTTCTGTAAGCATCGCTGGTATCGCCTATGTCAACCTCTCCCAAAAGTCCATCCAGCCTGTAATTTCCGAAACTACTCCCAAATTAGAATCTGTTTCAGCATTGGGCAGATTAGAACCTGATGGCGAAGTAATTAAAGTATTTGCACCGATATCTGGCGAAAGTGCGCGAGTCGAACGGCTCAATGTGCAGCATGGACAACAGATTCGTAAAGGTGATGTGATTGCTTATCTCGATAACTATGCTCCGCGTGCGGCGGCTCTAAGGGAAGCACAGGAAAGAGTTGCTGTTGCCGAAGCGCAATTACGGCAAGTAGAAGCAGGGGCAAAGTCGGGTCAGATTGTGGCTCAGCAAAGAGTCGTCGATCGCATCCAAGTAGAGTTACAAACGGAAACTGCTGCTCAAGAAGCAGCGATCGCAAGGTTAGAAGCCGAACTTCGCAATGCGGAGCTAGAGGATCGGCGGTATCAATATCTGCAAACGGAAGGCGCAGTTTCCTCTTCCCTGCGCGATAGCAAGCAATTAACTAGCGATACAGTACGTCAACAACTAAATGAAGCGAAGGCTCAGTTATCACGCATCGTGCGATCGCGTCAATCACAGGTTGCTGAGTCCCGCGCCACCCTCGACCAGATCGCCGAAGTTCGTCCCGTCGATGTGGAATTAGCGCGATCGCAGGTTGCTCAGGCAGAGGCAGGTGTAGCAAGGGCAAAAGCTGATCTTGATTTGGCTATAGTGCGATCGCCCCAAGATGGTCAGGTTCTCAAAATCCATACCCGTGCTGGGGAATTAGTGGGAAATAACGGAATTATTAGTTTGGGACAAACTCAACGCATGGTTGCTGTTGCTGAGGTTTACGAACTAGATATCAACCGAGTCAAAATCGGTCAATCCGCCACTGTCGTCAGCAAAAACAATGCATTCTCCGAAACATTGCGCGGCAAGGTGAAGGAAGTTGGCTTGCAGATTAGTAAAAAAGATGTCTTAAATACCGATCCTGCGGCGCAGTTCGATGCAAGAGTCGTAGAGGTAAAAATATTGCTAGATGAGCCTTCTAGTCGTTTGGTTGCAGGGCTAACCAATCTCAGTATTCAGGCAGCGATCGATGTTCGGGATTGAGGGGGAACATTAGCATCTTTAAATTTTTAAAATGATTTCCTAACCTAAAAAGTTATGACCAAAATTATAGATAAGCCTATAAATGTCACAGTAAAATCCAAAAAGAAGAAACCGCTTTTTCTTTCTTGGTTGCAATTGCGGAAAGAGCGCGTGCGTCTGTTGGTAGCGATCGCAGGAATTAGTTTTGCTGATGTGCTGATGTTTTTGCAAATGGGATTTCGGGGCGCATTATTTAGCAGTGCCGTAGAACTCCATCACAGCATCAATGGCGAAATTGTCATTTTGAGCAGTCGCTACCGATCGCTAATTTCCCTCGATCGCTTTACCGATCGCCGCCTTTACCAAGCCGCAGGAATATCGGGCGTACAGTCCGTGAGTCCGATTTATCTCAACTTCATTCAATGGCGCAACCCTTATAACAAAGAGATATGGGATATATACGCCATTGGCATTAATCCCGAACATCAAGTTTTAAACATTAAAGGAGTTGCCGAGAATCGCCAAAAACTGCGCGAACCCGACACTGTTCTTTTTAATTCTGGAGCGCGGAACGAATTTGGGGAGATCGCAAAAAACTTTAAAGCAGGCGAATCCATCGTTACCGAAATTGACGAACGCCAATTTCAAGTGCGCGGACTATTTCAGCTCAGCCCCACTTTTGGAATTAATGCCCATCTCATCACCAGCGATATTAACTTTTTGCGAATGGTGCGATCGCGCCAAGGTGGACTAATTGATATCGGTGTAGTCAAGCTCAAGCCCGATGCTGATGTAAATAAAGTCTTAGCAGAATTGCGATCGCTCCTTCCTAACGATGTCAAAGTCATGACGAGACAAGATTTCGCCAAAGCCGAAGTAGCCTTTTGGAACGCCAGTACACCCGTGGGCTATACCTTCGATCTCGGTGTCGTAATCGCCTTTATCGTCGGAGCCGTGATCGTCTATCAAATTCTCTACAGCGATGTCACCGACCATTTACCCGAATACGCCACCCTCAAAGCGATGGGATTCCGCGATCGCTATTTATTAATTGTCGTCTTCCAAGAATCCCTTATTCTCGCTGTCCTCGGCTTCATTCCCGCCACAGCAATGGCATGGGGCATTTATGAAATTACTCATATCGCGACACTATTACCAATGGCAATGGATGCTGGGCGCATTACGTTTGTATTCGTTCTAACCGCTATCATGTGTTCTGTTTCCGCCGCCGTTGCTGTGAGAAAAATTCAAACTGCCGATCCTGCGGATATTTTTTGATTGGTGATTGGTGATTGGTAATTGGTGATTGGTGGCTGTTAATTCGTAATTCGTAATTCAAAAACAATGTCTTCGCAATTTGCTATTTCCGTAACGCAACTGAATCATTACTACGGTCAGGATGTTCTCCGTAAACAGGTTTTGTATGATATTAATCTGCAAATCGATCGCGGGGAGATTGTGATTATGACGGGGCCATCGGGTTCGGGGAAAACGACTTTGCTGACGCTCATGGGTGGGTTGCGATCGCCTCAAGAGGGCAGCCTCAAGATTTTAGGTCAAGAATTGCTTGATTCTATTCCCGACCAAATGACGCTGATTCGTCGCAATATTGGCTATATTTTCCAAGCCCATAATCTCTTGAACTTTCTCACGGTTTATCAAAATGTGGAAATGGCGCTAGAACTGCATGATGTGACTGCGGAAGAAGCTGATCAGCGTATTCGAGAAGTCTTAAATGCCGTGGGTTTATCCCACAGATTGGATTATTATCCCAGCGACCTATCGGGAGGACAAAAACAAAGAGTAGCGATCGCTCGTGCCTTGGTGGGACAACCGAAAATAATTCTTGCTGATGAACCAACGGCGGCTCTGGATAAAAAATCAGGGCGTGATGTAGTGGAAATCATGGAGAAATTAGCCAAACAGCAAGGCTGTACGATTCTCCTTGTGACCCATGACAACCGAATTCTCGATCTTGCCGATCGCATTATTTACATGGAGGATGGATGCTTAATGAATCATGCGAGTATTTTCACTTAATAAAGCCCGATAATAGAATGCCGGCGCTGTGTGCCGCAGTTCTACTATCGGGCTTTATTGCGGCTTGACTAACGGAAATTCCACACTTCGTAACGTCCATTCCGAAGTGTGAGAATTTGCCCATCAATACTGCTGGGCAAAACATCCATCCAGATTCTGCCACCACTCATATCACTAAACAGTAGCGAACCGTCGCTAGAAAGAGCGATCGCTAAGGGATAATGACGATCTCCTAAATCAACTTTTTCGCGATCGAGCAATAGTAAATATTCAGGCTTTCCACTGCCATCGAGACTTACCGAGGATAGAGTCCATTGCTGCTGTACTAGTACACCAAACTCCTCAATGCTGAGCGAAACTTCACCATTGCGTTGCAACTCTCGATACATCGTCCGAACTATGCGTTCAATCGTTATTGAAGAGAGGGTTTGCCATTCGACAGGAGTTCCAGTGGGTGGATTAAATGCTCCGCCACTGGTAACAAGTGGTGGAAGAATACTTTTATTTAGCAAAGGTGCAAGTGCAGCCTCGCCTGAAGCCAGAATTTTGAGACCACCATTATTACTAACCCAGAGAGAATGGGCGGTTATAGTTGCTGCTTGCGATTTACCATTGGGTTCGTATAGTACTACTCCCAGACTGCTATTGATAGAAAGCCCTAAAATTCTCCACAACAAAATTGATGAGCGATCGCTAAGTTCGCTAAATGGTGCATTGCTCCACTTATCACCGTCCTTCATCAAATTGATGTTGACTTCATACCAGCCTTGCCCTGATTCGAGCTTTGGTGGCGGCAAAAACCATTCCGATCCAGCATCTCCCTTACCAATGTAGGCAACTGTTCCGATTAATTGTCTCGGGTCGAGAGTAACAGGGGCAAGATCGAGACGTTGCAATAATTGATTGGATTCTTTAGGATCGACTTTCTGCTCCCGTAGCCAATGCTCGGCACGGCGTAACCCATTGCGCTGTAGAACAACTAGTCCACCCCATAGCTTAATTTCCTTAGCTCCAGTAAAAGTCAACATGGTCATCACCCGTTGCCAAATGTGAGGATGATATTTAGCTAACATTTCGGCAATCTTATCGCCTTTATATCCTGTATCATTGGCGATCGCTAAAGCCTCACTCCATCTTCCATCAATAATATTAACTAATGCTTTTTCTCCCAAACTAGAGTTAGGATTCTGGGCTTGGTCAGAAGTAATTTTGGCATGCAATGCAATCAAATCATACTGTTCTTGCAAAAATGGCGAGAGTTGTTTCCCTTGTGATCTCAATTCATCCACCATCAGATTAAATTTGCCCAATGCAGGTGACCATAGACCAACACTCGCCATCACTAAGGCATCTTGATAGGATTTGGGTTGACCCTTTGCTTCATTTAATGTCACCTGACGCAATTGCACTTTACGTATGGATCTAACGATTACTTCTTCAGGTTGAAAAATCAGCAAAGAAGGCTCATATTCTTGAGTTTGGTTAACCACCAATTGCACAGAATTAGTATTGCTGGGCAAAGCATTACGCCATATGGGAAGCTCTCCTACTGGGCTAGTCCATGTATCTAGTTCTACTAGCTGCGATCGCTTATCGTTGGAAAAGTAATAGATTTGTCCATAGGCAATACCGCCGATATTCCCCGTTGTACTAAACCAAATTCCATTGAATTGAGAAGGAGGATTGTTTAATAGGGATAATTTTTTGAGTGGAAGCCGATTGCGGTCTGGTCGCATCCGTTCAGGAATGGATTCAAGAGCATATTTAAACTTAGGCGATCGCACAAAATATTCGTCGATTCCTGCAACTGTGGTTGTGCTAACTAGCAGGTATTTCTCTACACCCCGATCCCAAATGGTCTGATAGAAGCGAATTTCACGAATATTCTGGGTTTCTGTTTCCAAAACCGTATAAATGGTTTCACCCGTTTTGAGATTGTAACTTTCGCCGAGCTTTAGGTAACTGCGTCCTAACTCAGCTTGGATTTGCGGGATACTTTTGGGGATATTCCATAATGAATTAGAGTAAAAAGCAGGTGCATCAGAAGACGCTAGCCAACTGATTGCTAAAGGATTGGCTAGATAAATTAGTCCTATTCCTAACAAGCCTCCTACCAAGGGAATACTTACAACTACAAAAAAGTTTGACCATGTAAAGCGATCGCGCGGATCAATTTCTGGCAAATCTGATATGGCTAGTTCAGACTGGTGATTGACTTGATCGCCAAGCTGCAATTTGCGATCTTTTTTTACCAGATCGCCATGGGGTTGTGAAGATTCAGGTAAAGACTCCATGCGCGGCATCGAAACTCTCAAACAGTTGCCATAGCCTAGCATATTTAATTTTTTTAAAGCATCATAAAGCAATGCTTTAAAAAAATTATTGCTTTATGACTAAAGTAAAGCTACAGCAAGTTCTGCTAGTTTAGAACGTTCTCTTTTAACTAGGGTAATATGACCCTTGATAAGCACCAAGAAGATAAGCTGCCCGACTATCTTCTTGGTGCTGACTGGCGAAAATTTGTGTCATAAAAAAGCACTAGAACGATGATTTTGTGTGATTTAACTTCCATCGCATATAATCCTCCACTGTTGGGAAATATTGCATAACTGTATCTAAACCACCAGGTCTATCCTTTAGATATCCCTCAAGATAATCAGAATTTTTCTTGCGAGGTAGTATGCCCTTATCACGATCTTGACGACCTTCATGAAAACGCGCTTCTCTGATTTTGCCAAACATACTTATTTACGACTCCGCCTTCGTCTTGCCGGTTACATAATTAATTTATTTTTACTGTATCAAATTTAACAAAAAATGATGAATACCCTTAGAAGTTGAAACAATAATTAAAATTGATAGGAAATCGTGACGTGATTTATTGTCTTGTAATTATTGCGGAGTATATTAAATATCCATTTAGCAAACCAAAAGTCCAAAGCTAAAGGCAATACTTAGTATTGTCTTTAGCTTTGGACTTTTGGTTTTTCTGACTTTTATGCTAAGGCTTAGCTGTTGCGATTCTTGTTAGGACATAAAACCCAAATAGTGAGAGGCGGTGCGAAGCGCCACCTCTCACTATTTGGGTTTTGATTTGTCTTGATAAAAGTGGCTAAGGCTATATAAGCTTGACTTACCATTTTCAAAGAAAAAGGCTAAGATTGCATTAGCATAATTTTGAGGAGATCGCAGTAGTTTAACAAACTAGTTGCCAGAGAGTTATGCCTAATTTCGTCGTTACGCTTTCACAATATATATTCATGAAATAACGCATTATGTCTACATCAGTAACACCCCAAGAGTCTAACGTTGCTCAGGATCGCATTATCTTTTTTGATACCACTCTGCGCGATGGCGAACAGTCCCCAGGCGCAACTCTGAACGTGGAGCAAAAACTGCTAATCGCCCAGCAACTGGCTCGACTTGGTGTAGACATCATTGAGGCAGGTTTCCCCTTTGCCAGCAAAGGAGATTTCCATGCTGTCCAAGAAATTGCCAAGCTAGTTGGTACGGAAACTGGCCCCACTATCTGTGGTTTAGCAAGGGCTACTAGAGGCGATATTGAAGCTGCTGCCGAAGCAGTCAAGCCTGCGGCTAAGGGGCGAATTCATACTTTTCTTGCCACTTCTGACATTCACTTGGAATATAAGCTTCGGAAAACTCGCGCTGAAGTTTTGGCAATCGTGCCAGAGATGGTTGCCTTTGCCAAATCAAAAGTTGCCGATGTTGAGTTTTCACCTGAGGACGCAGGGCGCTCTGATCCTGAGTTTCTCTACCAAGTATTAGAGGCTGCGATCGCAGCGGGTGCAAACACTGTCAATATTCCCGATACTGTCGGCTATTTGACTCCCTCAGAGTTTGGCGCTTTGATCAAAGGGATCAAAGAGAATGTGCCAAATATTGATCGCGCCATTATCTCGGTGCATGGTCACAATGATCTTGGCTTGGCTGTGGCGAATTTCCTTGAAGCTGCCAAAAATGGGGCGCGTCAAATGGAATGCACGATTAACGGCATCGGTGAACGCGCAGGCAATGCCGCCCTCGAAGAATTGGTGATGGCTCTGCATGTGCGCCGCGCCTATTTCAATAGTTTCCTCGGTCGTCCTGCGGAATCAACTGTGCCACTCTGCAATATTGACACAAAGCAGATTTACAAAACTTCTCGCCTTGTGTCCAATCTTACGGGCATGTTGGTACAGCCCAATAAAGCGATCGTCGGCGCAAATGCCTTTGCCCATGAGTCAGGTATCCATCAAGACGGCGTATTGAAAAATCGCCTCACCTACGAAATCATGGATGCGCAATCCATCGGCTTAACCGACAATTTGATCGTGCTTGGTAAGCTCTCAGGACGCAATGCCTTGAGTTCTCGCCTCAGAGAGCTTGGCTTTGAACTTTCAGAACAAGAACTTAATGCTGCCTTTGTGCGGTTTAAGGAACTTGCTGATAAAAAACGGGAGATTAGCGATCGCGACCTAGAGGCGATCGTTAACGACGAAATTCGTCATGCACCCGAAGCTTTCAAGCTCGATCATGTCCAAGTAAGCTGCGGCGATCGCGCCATTCCTACAGCGACAGTCACGATCGTCATGCCCGATGGTGCAGAAATTACTGATGCTTCGGTGGGGACTGGGCCAGTTGATGCAATTTACAAAGCGATTAATCGCATTGTGAATGTACCGAATCAATTGATCGAGTACTCAGTGCAATCGGTTACCGCAGGTATTGATGCCCTCGGCGAAGTCACGATTCGCCTTAAGCATCCTGATGTCGGGACTCTTTCTGGACATTCTGCAAACACCGACATTATTGTTGCTTCGGCGCGAGCCTATCTCAGTGCTTTGAATAAGCTCTACTTTGCTCTTCAGTCTCCGACCACGAAGATAAGCGATCGCGACAAGCTTAAAAAAGAAGCAGCTTTGTAAAGCTAATTCCATAACAATTTGTAAAAAGAAATTTTTGAAAGTGACGCTTTGCCTCACTTTCAAAAATTTCTTTGTTTTTAATGTCAACTCAAAGCGCCGTAAATCCTATCCTAAATGCTAGAAAAAGTAGATAAAGAAGCATCAACACAGCACGATCGCTGGATGCAACGCAGTATTGATTTGGCTAAAAAAGCAAGAGGGCAAACTGCGCCAAATCCTATGGTGGGAAGCGTAATCGTACAAGATGGACAGGTCTTGGGTGAAGGCTTTCATCCTAAGGCAGGTCAACCTCATGCAGAGATATTTGCAATTCGATCAGCGCAACAAAAAGTCGAAGATCTGCGAGATGCAACCCTATATGTCAATCTAGAGCCTTGTAATCATCACGGGCGCACGCCTCCCTGTTCTGAAGCAATTATCATGGCGGGAATTGGGGAGGTTGTCATTGGTGCGATCGATGCTAATCCACAAGTATCTGGGACTGGTCGCGATCGCTTGATTGCGGCGGGAGTGAAGGTAACTACAGGCGTTTTAGAACAGCAATGTTTAGAGCTAAATGAAGCATTCTTCTATCGTATGAAGACGAATTTACCATTTGGCATTTTTAAATATGCGATGACTCTTGATGGCAAAATTGCGACGACTTCTGGACATAGCTATTGGATTACTGGTTCAGAAGCGCGGCATTTAGTGCATGACTTGAGAGTGGGATGTGATGCAATTATTACAGGTGGCAATACTGTTAGGCTCGATAATCCCCACTTAAATACCCATGGTTTGAGTGTGCATTCCCCTTTGCGAGTAGTAGTAACTCAAAGCTGTGATCTGCCTGATGAAGCGAATTTATGGAAAGTTACAGACACCGAAAAAACTTTGGTAATCACTCTACCTGATGTCAATTTTCAATTAAAGCAAAAGCTACGCGATCGCAAAGTTGAGGTTCTCGAACTCGATGACATCTCTCCTGAAGCTGTGATGAGAGAGTTGGGTAAGCGTGGCTGCAATACAGCTTTATGGGAATGTGGAGGGCGCTTAGGGGCAGCCGCAATTAAGGCTAGTATGGTGCAAAAAATTTATGCTTTTATTGCGCCTAAGTTAATTGGCGGATTTACGGCTCCTAGCCCTATTGATGATCTTGGTTTAATGCTGATGACTGATGCTATGGAATTATCGCGATCGCAGTTTCAACAAATTGGCACAGACTTCTTAATTACTGGCTATCTGCAATGACCGATAAAACACCGCGCATTAATCTTCCATCTGAAGTTAGAAAATATGTTTTTGAGCGTGACAATTATCATTGTCAAAGCTGTTAGAAAGTCGATATTACTGCTAAAAACTTACAAGTTGATCACATTATCCCATTAGCACAAGGCGGCACTAATGATATGAGTAACTTACAAACGCTTTGTGCTAAATGTAATCGAGAGAAAAGCGCCAAACTCGATCCACGCTTTCGGAGATTGTATAGCGATTAGCAAAAGCGGCACATTGCGCCGCTTTTACTTAGACTGGTTGAAAATAAAATGCGAAGCCTAGAATTGCGTATGTCGCTACCAGCAAAGATCCTTCTAGCCAATTCGATCGCCCATCAGAACTAATCGAATTCGCGATCAGCACCGCTACAGCCACCGCAACTAGCTCAAAAGGATTGAAGTTTAAATCCATTGGTTGCCCCATAAACCAACCAATAATGACTAAAACAGGTGCAACAAATAGCGCTATTTGCATACTTGAACCTACGGCAACCGAGACCGAGAGTTCCATTTTGTTCTTCATCGCCACGGTAATCGCCGTTGTATGCTCCGCAGCATTACCAATGATCGGCAATAGAATTACCCCAGTGAATAGTTCTGTTAAGCCGAGTTGGGCTGTTGCCTCTTCTAAAGTTCCGACTAAAAGCTCAGATTCTAAGGCAACTAACAAGGTCACGCCAAGCAGAACCGAAATCCATAACTTAAGATTGATTTCCTGAGGATGCCCTTCTTTCTCCTCGGCATCATCTGCTTCAGATTTGCCCACATCATAGAGATAGGCATGGGTTTTCATCGAAAATAGAAGGGTTAGACAATAGACAATAATCAGCACGATCGCTACAGCGATCGATAGCTTTTGCAAGACATCTTCACTAATTCCCGTAGTCGTAAAATTTGCGGCTGTCGGCAACAAAATTGCCACTACTGCTAAATTCATAACTGAAGCATTTAATCGCGCCATAGTTGGCTGAAATTCCTGCTCTTTATAGCGCAGTCCGCCTAAAAGCATAGACATACCCATCACCAGCAACAGGTTGCCAATGATGGAGCCAGTGATGCTAGCTTTTACAACACTGGTAAATCCTGCATTCAGTGCCACGATCGCAATGATTAGCTCCGTCGCATTACCAAAAGTCGCATTTAACAAACCGCCCCAAGAAGGCCCCAACACCACCGAGATTTCTTCGGTTGCAGTACTTAACCATCCTGCTAAGGGCAAGATTGCGATCGCTGAAGTCACAAATATCAGCGTAGAATTCCATCCTTGCAAGTGACCGATGACCGATATCGGGACAAATACAAGCAAACCAAAGGAGAAGATTTTCTTAAACATATGCAGCCGTTGTAGCATCAAGGCTAAATATACCAACAAAACCCAAAAAATTTAGAGGAGGTCGTGAAGCGACCTGCTCTAAATTTTTTGGGTTTAATTTTTTCTAAGCATTATGACGGTTTAAAATAACCTAACAAAGCATCGCTTTATTGCTATTCATCAGGAAATCTCCATGTCTGAACTTACTGCCGAACAACATCGCACTAAAATGCAGCGCCGCCAAGAGGTGCAACATCAGCGAGTCGCAGAGCGTAACCTCGAAAAAGGGCTGATCATCATTAATACTGGTGACGGCAAGGGCAAAACTACCGCCGCGTTGGGGATGGTATTGCGATCGCTAGGGCATGGATATAAAGTCGCGATCATTCAGTTCATCAAAGGCGCATGGGAACCTGCGGAAAAGAAAGTATTTGAAATGTGGCACGATCAACTGGTTTTTCAGGCTTTGGGCGAAGGCTTTACATGGGAAACCCAAGATCGCGATCGCGATATTGCCAAAACCAAAGAAGCATGGGAAATGGGACTTAGCTATATCAAAAATCCTGAATACAAGCTTGTTCTACTTGATGAGGTAAATATTGCTCTCAAATTAGGCTATCTCGATGTTGAGACTGTGATTGCAGGGCTAAAAGAGAAGCCTGTTGATTCTCATGTGATTCTGACTGGTCGTGGCGCTCCTGCGGAACTGATCGAAGTTGCTGACTTGGTAACAAGAATGGAACTTGTAAAACATCCCTTTAGGGAGCAAGGTGTCAAAGCCCAAGCTGGAATCGAGTTTTAGAAAGAGCGTAGCGTAGGGGTAATTCATGAATTGCCCCTACGCTAGAAAAAATTTCAAGTCATTCAAGCAATAAAAAATATGTCAAAAATTGGTGTTGGTATTATCGGAACGGGCTTTGGTCAGATTATCCATATTCCTGCTCTACAAATTCATCCTGATACAGAAGTTGTGGCGGTGTACCATCGCGATCGCACGAAAGCGCAGCAAATTGCTGATAAATTTGGTATTCCTCACGCTTGCGATCGCCTTGAGGATTTACTCGCACTTCCCGCAGTCCAAGCGGTGACGATCTCCACGCCACCAAGTTTTCATTATGAAGAGGCAAAAGCCGCGATCGAAGCTGGCAAACATATTTTGCTGGAAAAGCCTGTGACATTGAATGCTCAACAAGCGATCGCACTGTATCAACTTGCCCAAAAGCGTCAAGTCGTCACCGCTACTGACTTTGAATTTCGTTGCGTCCCGCAATGGCGCTACTTTAAACATCTACTAGATCAGAATCATGTGGGTAAAAAAAGACTGATTCAAATTGATTGGTTAGTACAAGGTCGCGCCGATCCAAAGCGGGTTTGGAATTGGTATAGCCAAAAAGCTTTTGGTGGGGGTGCATTAGGTGCGATCGGTTCCCATGCCTTTGATTATGTGCGCTGGTTATTTGGGGATATCAAGAGTCTCTCAGGTCAACTCAGCACAGGCATTTCTGAACGTCCTGATGCAAATGGTGTTCTGCGTCCCGTCGATGCCGATGACACCTGTAACATTCTCCTAGAACTCACTGATGGAACTCCCTGTAATATTTCTCTGAGTACTGTCACCTATCGCGGTCGTGGGCATTGGCTGACGGTTTACGGAGAGAATGGAACCCTTGTATTGGGTAGTTCTAATCAATCGGATTATGTGCATGGCTTCAGTTTGCGCCAAGGCAAAATCGATCGCACGGAAATGGAAGTCGTACCGATTTCATCTGAATATGACCTCCCGAAAACCTATACAGATGGTCGTCTTGCGCCTGTGTTAGCCATATGCGATCGCTGGGTCAAGTCAATTCAATCAGGACAGCCGATGACACCAAGCCTTTATGAAGGTGCATGGTCACAGTTGCTTATGGATTTAACCCAAGAGTCTCACCAGCAGAAAAAATGGATAGATGTGCCTTCCTCAATCTAAATTACTTTGAGTTAAAATCTTTCCCATGAAATCGAACAAGTTAGTTTGGAAAATTCTGGTTGTAATTTACCTGCTTGTATTTACATTAATCATTGTGCTTGCCTATAACCATGCCCTTCCAGAATATCTGACTAAAAATGATAAAGCTGGTCATGTGTTCCTCTATGGGCTAGCAACTTTTTAGGGCAGATGGCTGGGAAATGGCGCACAGTAAAATTTTGGTCTAAAGCATTGCCTTTATTTCCATTGTTGTTTTTTGTATTCACTGTCATCGAAGAGTTAGCCCAATCACTTTCCCCCAATCGCACCTTTGATATCGGTGATTTGGTCGCAAGTTCTTTTGGGATCATGATTGGATATTTTTTAGCAGAAAAGCTAAAGCCGATCTCGTGATATTTCGAGAAGGTTTTTAGCGATCGCAGTCTTGTAATTGGGATGATAGCAGATGCCATAGAGCATTGGTTCTTCGTGCATCGAGATGGTGTGGAATATTTAGAGTAAAATTAAATTCAGATGGCATTCATGCCTCTTACTTTTTAGCTATTGAGTAAAATTATGGCAAAGTTAACTGTTGATTTAGAAACTTCAGCAGATGTTTTGGGAACTACGCCCGATCGCTTTTTAGCATGGTTAAAGCAGGAAGATTCTCAGGGTTTGCTCTATTTTAACGATACGCCGCAGATTTCTATTTTTACGCTAGCAAAGATTCTAGATACTACGCCTAGAGAATTGGTTAATTTTTTAGAAGAATCTGATCTAGAAGATCGTTTAGATTTGCAAGATGCTCTAGAGGCGATCGCTGAGTCAGAAAGATTAGATGAGCAGCCAATTCCTTGGGATTCGGTGGTGGGAGAGTTAGTTTAGATGTCCTATGAGGTGCAAATATTGCCAAAGGCGGCGCGACAAATAAAAGCTTTATCGCTTGAGATTCGTCAGGATATAACGCTCACGATTCAATCCTTAGCCAATGAGCCAAGACCTATCGGAGTTAAGAAGCTATCAGGGGAAAAGGATATTTATCGGGTCAGGGTAGGAAATTATCGCGTTCTCTATCAAATTATTGATAAGGTTTTGGTTGTTGTGGTTGTCTCAGTTGGTCATCGCCGTGAAGTTTATCGCGATCGTTAAACTAGAAAATATTAATGCTCTATATACAATCAGAAAAATTTGTATAATTATCTCGAATTGATTATAAACACGAAAAACATGAGATAATCAGTTAATATTTGAAAAGATATTTCTAAAATCTATGATTAGAACTGGGGATGTACGCATATTAGCAAAAGCTTTTATGCAGGATTTAACAAAAACGCTTATAGCGGAAAATCGGGAAAGGGTTCAATCAAAATTTGATCTAGATGAATCTCAGAAACGGGTTGTTGAGTCTCAAGCAAAGTTCATGCGTGTTGTCGCTCCTGCTGGTTCTGGCAAAACACAAACATTAACTGCTAAAGCGGTAAATGTTTTAGCAAATAATCCAAACGCAAGAATTTTATGTTTGACTTTCACAAACTCAGCAGCTAGCGAGATTCAAGACCGTATCGCCAAGAAAATTTCGTCTTCCTCTAATCTTCCTATCAAAGTTTCAACATTAAATGCTTTTGGCTATGATCTTCTAAAATCGATAAATCCATCTTTACAAATAGCTGCTCCCAATGGAAGAGGTCTTGGTAGAGCTATGAATTTGATAAAAACAATAATGGTACAGAGCAATATTTGGGGAGAAAGAGTGAATCCAAAGCTTTGTTCTCCTATTCTAGAACTTACAAATATGATGAAAAGCCTTGGATTTAATCATTTACATGAAGTTGAAGAGCTTCAGAGTCAGTATGATTTAGTTAGAGCATTAGGTATGTCACAGCTTATCGAAAAGCTAGTAGAGGATATTGGAGTAAATGGTGATTTCAACAATGTTTTTATCAATCTATGGATGCCATTTTGGAAAAACCTCAGTGACAAATTATGGGAATCTAACTTGATCACGCTTGAAGATCAAAAATACTGGGCAATGACTCAACTTGCTAGTAATGCTCAAGCTCAGGGGTGGTTAAAAATAAAGCAGTTTTCTCACGTTTTTGTCGATGAGTTTCAGGATATCAATCTTCTCGATCTTTTTCTTATTTCCCAAATAGTCCATCTTTCAAATGCCAGTTTAGTAATTGTTGGAGATGATGATCAGTGTATTTATGAGTGGCGAGGATGTACGTCTGTTTTTGTTCAAAAGCCTGAGATGAGTTTTGGTCAAATTTTAGATGGGAACAATTTTGAGACTATCACATTAGAAAAAAATTATAGGTGTCCTAGAAATATAGTTACGCATTCGGAAAAACTCATCAACCATAACACTAGCCGCATTGCAAAAAGAATGATTCCTATCAGAGAAGGGAATGCAAATATTCGCGTCGTATCAGTGCCAGCAGCTTACATAACTTTGAATATTGTTGATGAGTTAATTGCAAATATTGTAGAGAAACATCCCAAACATACAGTTGCTATTGTAGGACGTAAAAAGTGTCAGCTAATTCCAATTCAAATTTTACTCACGAAAAGAGAAATTAAATTTGCAATTGATACAGATCTCAATGTGTTTGCAGGGGGAGCATTTAAAGATTTTCGTCACTTTTTATCTTTGCCAAATATTTACGCGATATCTAGATCTGCTAGAGAAAATGTTACGGATATGATGGCTTTGCTTAAGAGAGTACAAAAGACCCCTTTGAGTAAGTCAGAAAACCAAGAAATTGAAGAATGGCTAATACAACATCAACCAGAATCTCTTCAATCTACAGTAGATATGTTTGGGGATTATCTAGGACAATTTAGAAGAGGTAGAGTTAATCCAAGAGATGTTTCAATTCGTTTAAAATCTTTTCTTGAAAAGTCTTCAGTCGTTGCGTGTGTAAAAGTAGCAAGTGATGTCTTTATAGGTTTTCAAAAAGATTTTGTGAGATCGAAAGATGATATTTTTTACTCTGATCCACCTTTTAGTCATCTTGCTGATTTAGCTGTTAACTACGAAAAGGATTTTCAGTTATTCCTACAGGATATAGATAGAGCAATTGAAAGATCTACAACTACTGATTCACGCGAAGCTAAAATCGAGCTAATGACGGCACTGCGTACCAAAGGAAGAGAATTTGATACAGTTATTGTCCTTGATGTTAATGACGGAATCTTTCCTAATAAGATGGCTAAAGATGCTGGACGTATTGAAGAAGAAAGAAGGCTTTTTTATGTAACAGTTACACGCACAAAAAATAATTTGTTGCTTTTTGATAGTGGTCGAATACAAGGTCAGAGGCTTAATATTTCCCCATTTGTTGATGAAATGGATTTGCCAAATAGTTGTCGTTTATCTCATCCACAAGTAGATCGTATTTCTAGAGAACTACTAGATCAACTAAGAATCTAGTGAGTGAGTGGCAATCGCTGTTTGACAATGGAAATAGGCGATCAGGTTTTGTCGGTGATGAGAGGAGATCGCTGTTTGATGTTGAGATTTAGGCGATCGCGTTTATGGTTGTGAGTTGCGATCGCTGTTTGATGTGGGGCAATAGGCGATCACAAAAACCTATCTTAATTGCTAAAATACTTACACCACAATTAATCCCATATATACCATGTCCGATAACACTATCACTCTAGACGACATCTTCGCCCTCTTCCGAGAAAGCGAACAACAACGACAAGAATATCAGCACCAAGCTGAACGAGAAATGGCAGAACTCCGAAAGACTATTGAACAAACTAACAAACAAATCGAACAAACTAACAAACTAACAAACAAGTCGGAGGACTAACCAGCCGCTGGGCAGAATTTGTTGAAAATCTAATCAAACCTGCCGCCGCTAGAATTTTTAGAGAACAGGGAATTGACGTTCATTACACCGCTATGCGCGTAAAGGGTGATGATGATCGAGGCTCAATGGAAATTGATATTCTGGTGGAAAATAGTAATGAAATCGTAGCGATCGAAGTTAAGTCACATTTAGAAATTCGCAATGTGAAGAGATTTTTAGAAGTATTAGCAAGATTTAAAGAGGCATTTCCAAAATACAAAAATTACAAGGTTTATGGAGCCGTAGCAGGAATAAAAATTGATGAAAAGGCAGATGAATATGCAACGCAAGAAGGACTGTTTTTAATCGAACCCGCAGGAGATTCTGTAATTATTGCCAATAGTGAAAGTTTACAACCGAGAGTCTGGTGATTTTTATTGATTGATAGGAGATCCGTTTTGTGAATGATGAGTGGAGATCTCTGTTTGATGTGGAAAAGGGCGATCGCATTTATGGGTTGTGAAGGGCGATCGCTGTTTGATTTGAGGGAAAAGGCGATCGCTATAAACTCTGACATTGAGAACAAAAATGTGTTGAGCGCCCACCGAGCTTAATCCTTGAGATTAATGTACCGCAGACATTACAAGGCTGACCAGTTCGTCGAAATACCCAAGCAGTATCGATGTAATTCCCCTTCAGTCCAGCCACATTCTGAAAAGAACTAAAAGTCGTTCCACCCTTCGCTATACCATCACTCAGAGAACGAATAATTCCTTGACGCAGAGATGTGACCTGTTCCAAACTAAGAGAATTTGCAGCTTTTTGAGGATGGATTTTGCCCAAAAATAATGATTCATCAGCATAGATATTCCCAATCCCTGCGACAGTTTCCTGATCTAGGAGCACAGTTTTTATCGGGCGACCAGTACGGCTAAATTTTGCGGCTAAATGCTCTGGCGTAAACTCAGGATCAAATGGTTCCAAACCTAATTTCTGTAACCCTGTAATAATTGATTCTGTTGTTTGATGAGATGGAACCCACCAAACCTTACCAAAAGTTCGCTGATCATCAAACCGCAACTCCTTCAATCTTTCCTTTTTTTCCTTTTTCCCTTTTCCTTTTTCCTTTAAAAACAACCTCACCCGCGTATGCTTGCCCACAGTAGTATCGCGATCGCACCAAAGCAAACTCCCCGTCATTCGTAAATGCACCCCCAACCGATCACCCTGTGAAAGCTGAGCAATTAAATATTTTCCCCGTCGTTGCCATTCTGTGAACTCAGCACCAATGACTGCTGCTAAAAACGCCTCTGAATTTTCAGGATAGGCGATCGCACGGGGCAGCAATACCTCACCACCTTCAATCTGCCAACCCAGCGTATTTTCATTTAAACCAATACGAACTGTCTCAACTTCTGGTAATTCGGGCATTTGACAAGTAAAAAAGTAAAAGTAAAAAGTAGTTTTCAGACCCATAAAAACAAGAAGGGGCGCAAAGCGTCCCTTCTTGTTTTTGGGTTTTGAGTTAGAAGAATCTAGGCGACTTCTTCAACTTCATCGATCGCAAAGTTGTTGGTTGCGATGTTGGAGTAGTTAACGCTGTCGAAACGAACAATCACTGGGTAAATGATGCCGCTTTTATCAACGGAAGCCACAGTACCGACTTCGCGATACCAGTAGGACTCTTTACGCAAAATGCGAACCTTAGAACCACGTGCAACTGCCATAGTTTTATCCTTATTCCTAAAGACTGTAATGTGAAAAATAAAATGATTACAGATACCGTCTCTAGGTTACTGCGAGGCGATCGCCTCTGTCTATTTCTAGCTCGTTAAGTTTTATTTAGCAAAACCCTAAAAACTGTACCACCCGCTACGTGGGCGGTGCAGTTTTTAGGGTTTTGCTAACGCACAACTACGGGTGTCCCCACAGAAGCCCATCGATACAGCCATGCAGCATGATCTGGAGCGACATTAGTACAGCCATGACTGATAGGTATTCCAAAGCTACGATGCCAATATGCCCCATGAATGCCATAGTTGCCACTGTAATACATCACATGCGGAACATCAGGTACGTTATAGTCCTCACCCTGCATTCTCGCCGTAGGGTGTTTAGTCTGAATGTTAAAAATACCTGTAGGGGTGGGCGTAGCGCTTTTGCCCGTGGACACAACCACAGCATAAACGAGTTGATTGCCTTGCCATGCCAATAGTCTCTGACTACGCAGACGAATTTCGATCCAGCGCTGTCCCGATCGCTTTAGTCTTTCAATATCTTGGCTACGGACAGAACGAGATGTGGTTTGCGCGATCGCCCTATCTACATTAATTAAGTTAACTCCGCCGCTCAGTCCCGTTAAAAACAAAGCGGTAATTAAAGCAGTAGATCTAGTTTTCCAATACTTAATCATGTTGATCGCAAGGTTGCATATCGACAAGTATGCCCAAAATTTACTGGAAATTCGCCAAAAGCTTTA
Source organism: Pseudanabaena sp. UWO311 (assembly GCF_006937785.1). GTDB lineage: Bacteria > Cyanobacteriota > Cyanobacteriia > Pseudanabaenales > Pseudanabaenaceae > Pseudanabaena. The sequence continues at coordinate 51,779 of NZ_SJEE01000016.1, read as the reverse complement.
ATAAATAAGAAAGGTTGAGCTGAGCGAAACCTTTCTTATTTCCTTCTAACCCAAGAATTAGAGGTGCGGCGCGGAGCGCCGCACCTCTAATTCTTGGGTTTTACTGTCTATTTTTTTAGGCTGAGAAAGGGGTAACGAATAAGTTATTTATTGTAAAAAAAGGCTATGTCTTTGTCCTTTAGTGGGGCAAAACCTGCATCCAGCAACTTTTGATTGAGTTCATCTTGAGGGATGTGTTTTGCACCAATACGGACAATGCGCGATCGCATGGTATTAGTTACGCCACTACGCTGACGATTGCCTTCAAGCGCCATTACGCTGCTATAGAGATCAAGTTTCTTAGGGTCAATTGGTGTGCCATCAAAGTCGATACCCTGCGCGATCGCGACATCGATCGCATCAGCACCCGTTGTTTGAGAATTTTCGGACATAAGTAAAAACCAAATGCTTGTTGAGAGCGGCGCATTGCGCCACTCTCAACAAACTACCATTGAACGCGATACATGGAAAATAGCAACCCGTCTTTTTTGGCAGTAATTTTGCCACCCATAGATTGCACAAGCTCAGTAACTTCACTAAGCGGAGTCAGAAATACCTCTGATCCTAAATAGGTCTCTAAAATTGCCCAATTTTCCGCAAATTCCAAATCAGGGTTGAGCGCGTCAAAAATCATTACTCCATTCGGTTTTAATACCCGTTTAGCTTCACGCAAAACCAATTTCAAATACTCAAGTGGGTAATAGCAGCTAAACCCAGTTGCAATCACACGATCAAAAAAAACATTCTCGTAACTTAACTGATGTGCTGCCCCAAGTTGCGCCCCTTTAAATAATTTGGAATTTAGTTGCGAACCCCTTGAATTAAGAGCTTCTTTTGCCACAAAACTAATTTCCTGTCCATAAAAAAATACTTCCCAGTCTCGCCAAGGATAAATCAAAAAACTTACGCCACAGCCAATATCTAGGCAACGCTGATTTTTTTGAAATTGCGCCAATTCCCAAAAAGGCGAAGCAATTTTGCTAGATAGAGCATGACTTATCCACTCCCGAAAAAGCGGCATCGACTCCACCTCAGCGGGCAAATCAAATGCTTCATTACGATATTCGCGATCGTAGCGCTTCTGCACAATAGCGATCGCAGGTGTCCAGTCATCAGCTTGAGAAGTAAAAGCTTTATTCATAAATATTTATTATGCCGATGAATAAAAATATAGAGAGCGTTGCTTTATAAATCTTTTTAGGCATGGACTTTTTGAGGTAAAGCCACAAGCATCTTTGGACAAACCAAAACCCAAGAATTGATTGGCAGCGCGAAGCGCTGCCAATCAATTCTTGGGTTTTACGTCCTAGTACATTTGGCGACAACTATAAAACCCTCATTGGGGCTAGTTTTTGATTTCCGAAAGTGCAGCCACACTTTCGGAAATCGTTATTATGCAGCTTGTTGCTTACTAAGTTTTTCAGCTTTGAGGTAGGCAAAGACCGACTTATCACCAATATCAGGTGGAATTTCTTGAGTCACTTTACGAATCGCAAAGATTACAAACAAAACAGCCCAAGCACCTAATAGTCCTCGCTCGATCGCTACAGGTAAAATATTCACCAAATGACCAAGAATGAGCAGAGGCAATAGGGGGACTAAAAACTTTGTTTCAAAACGATTAAAACAAAAAGTCTCTTTGAAAAAAATTCCAGTTAGAGCAGCAAAGCTAAACCCGACACCAATAAGCGCGATCGGATTATTGTAAATAGCGATCGCTAAAGGCTCAGGAAAATAAAGTGCTACACCTACCGAAGCGATCGCGCCGATTGCCCAAAAGATTTGCAAAACCCTATGTAGCAATTCCAGATAAATATGAATTGTCCAAAGGGCAACACCTAATCCTATGGAAAAACCGATATACAGCCAAGTTAACCAATTATTTAGAATTTCAGGATTATTGGGCTGCAACAGCACTAATATTGCGCCCACGCTAAAACAAAGAGATGCGATCGCTAAAGCACTACGATACACAATTACCCCAAGGCGATCATTTTTCGTGATTGTAAATTCACCAAACTGACCTTGATAAACTTCAGATGTAATTTCCACAAATTTCTCCGCCAATCACTATTACTAAAAGTATAGATGACAGCAATCTGACTCTGTCTTCATAGCTATAGCTAAAAAAATTCATAGAGTTTCGACGCTTCGCGCCGAAACTCTATGAATTTTTTTAATGTCTTAACTAGAGTGACTAATGCTACACATCAATTTCATTGAAGCGTAAACTGCTATGACCAAAACAATTTCGATAGTTGGTATGACTGCAACATAAAAACTTCAGCCCAAAAATTGGGTTAATCATGAAACTTGATGTTATCTCTTGTTAATGATTGCCAAAATTACCATAATGCTTTACTATCTTGCAGTCAAAATCGACAAAAATTCGGATGACGCTGTACCGAAAACCAAGTAGGCAGCAGAGGAACTTTATTATGCGTATTTATTACCTAGCTGGCGTGATTCTTAGCGTTACTACAATCCTTAGTGCTTGCGGTGAGGGTACACCAGTCGAATGTACGATCAGCACGAAACGAGAGCTCAGACAAGGCGTTGTCAAAACTGCTAAATTTGCCTCTGGGACTGATTGCGAACAAATGAAAGGACTTGCGGAAGAAGGCAAGCCATTGCCCAGTATTGCGGCTGGCGCAACCATAGCTACTCCACCGAAGGTGGTTGAAACTACCGCGCCAACTTTTAATACTCCATTTGTCGCTGGACAGAAAACACAGGATCTGATTACCATCACAGATAAGCAGGCAAGAGTTCAGGAACTAGAGCAAAAAATTGGCGTTGACTCCAAACAATCTCGCGATCCCTTCACTAGTACTGTGATTAATCCAGTACCAAAATTAGAAACATTGTTGGCAAAGAAAGTACAAGTACAACCTAATCTACGGGCTGCTGTAGTTGTAAGAACATCTAACCGTCCGAGTAAAGTAGTGTTGCCACCTGACACTAGAGCTGCCGATGGTACAAAAGTCACAGGTACTGTTGAAGTTGCAGGTACAATCTACGCAATTATTAGTGCCTTTGGTGAGTCCACATCTCGTTATGTTAGGGCTGGGCAAATGATTTCTAACGGTAGAGTATTGGTGAAGCGAATTGATACCAATGCAGAGCCACCAATTGTTGTGTTACAGCAAAATGGAGTTGAGGTATTACGTGCTGTAGGTGCTCCTATTGTTAGTTCTAATCCTGATCAACCTGTTGACCCTGCAGCTGCGCCAGCCGCAGCCCCTGCCCCAGCAAACCCTCAGCCTACAACTGCTCCATTTACGCTATTGCCTCCTACTCGTTAATCCAAACCTCCAAATGGCGTTGCAATTTGGAGGTCTTAAAAAAACTTTCTGGATCTGAGTTTTACTTAATCTATCCTTTTACATCCCAAAAAAGGAAATTAAATAACGTCAGTTCGCGTTAAGCTGCAAATTTTAAAAGCCCAAAAGTAAAAGCCTTGCTTAGCAAGGCTTTTACTTTTGGGCTTTGAGATAGGGTTTGCGTAGCAAACCCTATCTCAAAGCTCGGTTCAAATTATCCTGAACTCGTGTTAAATAAATGATTAGTGGTGTTTGGCTTTGCTGCTGATCCCTAATCATTTACTGCGAAGGGACGGATCTGTCTACATTTTGGATAATTTTGTTAGAGCAATGCAAGAGATAGCTAGGACTCTTAAGACCCAAGCTGTGAATTACTGATTGGGTCTTAATCTAACTGAAAACATGTATAAATCAAAAAGCCTCGCGTTGCGAGGCTTTTTGATTATTTCTTGGGAGCCATTAACATAGTGATGTTTCTTCCTTCGCGCTTAGGATATTGTTGAATCTCAGCGACAGACTCTAGATCACTAGCCATACGATTCAACAAAACTTCAGCAAGATCAACGTGTTGAATTTCTCGACCACGAAACATTACGGTTGCTTTGACTTTATCACCTTCTTTCAAAAAGCGTTCTGCGTGATTGATTCGCACTTTATAGTCATGCTCCTCAATTTTGTAACGCATCTTCACTTCTTTAACATCGGAAGTATGTTGCTTTTTACGAGCTTCGCGTGCTTTCTTCTCTTGCTCAAATTTGAATTTGCCATAGTCCATGATTCGACAAACAGGAGGATCAGCTTTGTCGCTGACCAGCACGAGATCTAGCTCTTTTTCTTCAGCCATTTTCAAGGCTTCTTTGGGGGTTAGGATGCCGAGTTGCTCCCCCTCCATATCAATGACTCGAATTTTTGGATATCTGATGCGTTCGTTGATTTGGGGAAGGTCTTTAATTGGCTTTTTAGTCATGAAATCTCTGTTGTCTAGACTCTTGGGGGTATTGGTTTAAATTACTAATGGTTGACAAATATATGCCGATCTGAAGCGTGATATTCAAATTAAGAGTTTGAAATATTTAGGCTTAGCAATTTTTTGCTTGACATAAACGTTTAAGTATAGTACGAACTACCACTTAATGTGTCAAGTATTATGCCATTATTTTTCGTAAATTTTGGTTAACCAGCTCTGAGGTTACCCGATCGCTAAGAGTTACCGATCCGATCGCCGTTGGTAAAATGAAGCGAACTTTGCCAGCTTCTACTTTTTTGTCGGTAGATAGCGACTCAATAATTGATTCAAGATTAATGTCCGTAGGTACTGTCTGTGGTAAACGAGTTTTAGCAATTAAGGCTACTTGTTTGGCTTGATCTAACTCAGACCATAGACCAAGATCGACAGCGATCTCACCCGCTATTACCATTCCTAAACCCACAGCTTCGCCATGGTTGTAAAGGCGATAGTTGGTAACGGACTCAATCGCATGACCGACTGTATGACCATAGTTAAGAATGGCGCGAAGATTTCCTTCTTTCTCATCCTTGGATACGACTTCAGCTTTAGCTTTGGCACAACGATACAAAATTGTTTGTAGCAATTCTGATGAAATATAGCGTAGCTGATCAAGGCGATCGCAATTAGCTAATAAATCAAATAATTCTTGATCCCAGATTACGCCGTACTTAATAACCTCTGCCATTGCTGAGCGAAACTCACGGGCTGGCAAAGTTTTTAAGACTTCAGGATCGACCCACACTAGTCGGGGTTGATAGAATGCACCGATTAGATTTTTACCTTGTGGATGGTTGATCCCCGTCTTGCCACCAATTGCGGAATCCACCATTGCCAAAAGTGTGGTGGGAACTTGAACAAGATCAATACCGCGCAACCAAGTCGCGGCGGCATAGCCCGACATATCGCCAATCACGCCACCACCGAGGGCCACAATCATTGATGAGCGTTCTAAACGATGGACAAGAGCCGCATCATAAATCTTTTGAAGTGAGTTTGCAGTTTTAAAGCGTTCACCTGCGGGCAAGATTAAATGAGCAACATCAAAACCTGCATTACTTAAGGAAGTCTGGACAGTTTCGCCATAGTGCTTATAAATGACGGGATTCGAGACGATGAGAATTTTTTTGCTTTTTTTGCCTAAACCAATTTCTACTAATTTATCGCCTAAGTTTTTGAGGCTATGCGATGCGATCGCAATGTCATAACTACGATTAGGTTGGTTATCGCTATTTAGTGCAACATTAACTGTTGCGGAATGTTCGGACATATTTCTGACTAAAGGATCTATTTGTCATGTTAGCAGCGATCATGTTTTCAAATCTTATAAATAAGAAAAGTCGCACTTATGGCAAAGCCATAAGTGCGACTTTTCTTATTTGGTCATAGCTTGGCATAGCTCAATAATTGCCGTTTGCAACGTCGCCGTTTCATCTTTACCAAGTTTGAGATCGGCTTCTAGTCGCAACAAAATACTTAGCGATCTCATTAACTTTTGACTATTTAGCCCCTGTACTTCTTGCTTCAGAAAATATACTCGCTTAGGATTGCCAATTTCCGCAGCATCAGCGATCGCCTTATCATCTCGTTCTCCTGATTCTTGCATCAGCTTAATCCATAGCCATGTGCGAAACTGACCCACCAAAGTTGCGCAAATTCGTAAACCCACTTCGTTATTTCGCAGTAATTCCGCAATTAAAGAGAGAGCTTGACTAGTATTTGCAGAGCGAATTGCACTTGCTAATTGCAAACTATTGTGAGCTGAGACTTGCACAAGTGGTGCTATTTCTTTAGCAGTAAGTGGATTCGTTTTCCCATAATGTGACAGTTGTAACTTTTGCAATTCCATTGTCAGTCGGCGAGTATCATTGCCAATTGCATCAACTAGGAGATCTATGCCATCTGATGCTATTTTTAAGTCAATTTCTGCGGCGGTCTGTTTTACTAATTGGACGATCGCATCAGTTTTCCAAGGAGGTATTAGCGAAAATTCTAAAATCTGGGAATACTTCTGCAACAACTTGGTAGATTTGGCTCTCCCGTCAGGCTTATTGGATGTTGTAAACAAGATGTAGGAGTCTACAGGTAAATTCTTAAAAGTTCTTTCTAGCTCTGATAGTAGCGATTCAGAACAACGTTGGGCGATCGCAGTATCAGCTAACCAAGTTAACCGACTACCCATGCCAAAGGGCGAAGTTACGGCTTGGTTTAGCCCATCCATCATCTCAAGATCCCCTGTAGCAATGATTTTGACATAATTAAAGTCAAGCCACATCGGATCGACATGAGTGTCTATCAATTTTTTTACTGCTTGAGAAATTTGATAGTCGTCATCGCCCCAATAAAAGTAGACAGGCATTGTATGATTAGTTCAACTATGTGGTGTGGTGAAGAGATTTGATGATTACTAGAAGCAAAGCAAATAGTCAAGTTAGCCTCCGTCCAAAGAAATCGGTTACAGATCGTACAGATCATTATGCAACTTGGGGAAAAAGAGTCTTTGATATCGCATTTGCATCAATTGTTTTAACTGTGTTTTCGCCAGTTTATTTAGCAATTACGTTGCTTGTTTTCATTAGCTCTCCTGGCTCAGTTCTATATATTCATCCTAGAGTTGGTTTAAATGGTTCTAAATTTAATTGCATTAAGTTTAGAACGATGATTAATGGTGCAGATCAAGCTCTTGAAGATTATTTAAATGCCTGTCCGATTAGCCGAGCTGAATATGAAGCATCTTTTAAACTTAAACATGATCCTCGGATTACTAAAATTGGTAAGTTCTTGAGGACGACAAGTTTGGATGAGTTGCCTCAATTTTGGAATGTACTTATTGGCGATATGAGTGTAGTTGGTCCAAGACCATTGGTTCAAGATGAACTAAGTAAATATGGCACTGCGATCGATCGAGTGCTCAGTGTTCGCCCAGGTATTGCAGGACTATGGCAAGTATCGGGACGAAATGATATTCCTTACAGCAAACGGGTACAGATCGATGCGAGCTATGTTAAACGCATGAGTTTTTTGCTTGATCTGCATCTGATATTTAAAACTATTTTGGTTGTGATTTTCCCCAAAGGAAATGGAGCATACTAACAATAAAGGGGCGCTTAGCGCCCCTTTATTGTTTAATTTCGACGACTACGAGTAGTTGGTCGTGAAGATAAATCAAACTCTAAAGCGGCTGCCATGCCCCAGAGAATAAATGCAAGAATCCAGAAAAATTCGGCAGGTTCACCACTTTGATATTGTTTACCTTCACAAACTTTACTGATACCAGTATTGATGCTGTAGTTAAACCATAAGTCACCAAAGAACATAGCGATACCAGCACTACCAAGCAATCGCCAAGATTGAGCAGCTTTACCACCCCAAAAAGCGAGTAAAAGAATTGTGGCGACAATTAGTAACCAAATATCGCCAAGGGCATAAACAATATTCAGTATTTTTCCTGTATCTAGAGAAAACTCACCGCCGACTCCGAAGGTAACATAGGCAGCTACAACGACTCCAACAAATCCAACAGCCCCGACGATCGCCCATTGCTTAGGATACAGATTTAACCTGCGTCCAATCACGGACATCGCCATCCCCCATGATAAAAATACGTAAGTAGCTGTAAAGAATATATCGGCGATTGATGGAAATGTTTGAACTAAATTCTTAGCGCCTTTTGCTCCGCCTGCAATTAATCCACTTTGGTATTGAAAATCTAGATAACCAAAAATTAAATTTCCGATACCCCAAGACAGGATACCTATTCCCAGCCCTAACCAAACATTGCGACCGCTAATGATTTTAGAACTCCGCCAGTTACGTAGACAGAGTATCCCTGAACAAGAGATCGCTACAGTTTGAAAAATGTACGTTCCGTATCGATACCAATTTGGTCTGACGAATAGGTCTTTTATTGCCTTGGCGCATTCTTCGGGTTTGATGGTATGTGGTCCATCGGTTGGGACATTAAAAAATAGGTAGAACATTAGAGCTAGGGCTGCCCATCCGATCGCTGCCCAAACAATAGATTGCGTGGAAATCCCTGACGGCGAGGGAGATTTAGCTCTACTCATGAATCTTGCACCTTAGCTACAACCATAAGAAATCAAAGTATTTAAAAAAAGAAAATAACAAGTATTGTGCTACAAGTCATAACTTTAGAAGAAAACATAGAAAGTAGCCAGTTAGATTACTTCCAGAGCTTACCTTTAGGAGTTTTTGTCAGCCAAGCAGTTACGGATGCTGATTCAGGTAATTCATTTAAAGCTGCGATCGCACTCTCGACAAAACTATTATTTCCAAAATAGGAAGTTGCTAGTCGATGTACTTCACCTAAAAGAAGCTGCAATTTGCTTTCATCCCAGTTGGGGATTTGCACACTATTAAGTGGATTGATCGACAAAACTGCTTCTAGAGCCGAAATTGTTTCGCTTTGAGCAAATTTTCCTTGTTGCATGAACTTAAGTAAATCTTGCTTGAATGAACCTGCTTGCCTAACACCAAGGAGATCTTCAACATCAATATACACAGCTTGTAATATGAGTAAACAGCCCTGAACAAGATGTGTACCTACGGAAGAACTCTGAGTAGATGCTGTATGGAGTTGGTCTAGTTTGACTCGACCCCACACGCTAAAACGCTGAGGCTCTTCTAATAATACGCAAGCTTTGCCTTTGTTATCAGTTAAGTCACGCCAAAGTGCTAAAGCCTCATCTCGATTATCTCCAAACATGTTGAGCAACCGAAATGTTTGCCCCTGATATTGCAAAATCGGTATTTGTTGGTCTTTGTTTTGTGGGTTTTGGACGTTAACGATCTCAACGTCTTGGCGCTTCAGGATGAACATGTATCTACTGTTGACTTAACTGATGTTACCAGTAGCAACAAATCGTGGCTACCTAATGCCAAGGTTAATGATAATGCCAAAATCACATTAAAGTCTTGAAAATTTAAAATAAAACATTAACTTGGAGCATAGGCGTTAACCTTTGGAGGAAAAAATGAGAGGGTGTTAGTTACGGTGCTTTGCGCTACAACGCTCTCTTGGGTCATAACAAAACGGCTTTTGGTATAGGCAGGATAATTAGTACTGCGATCGCAACTAATATCATGCCGATTAGATCGCGAGTTTTACCAATTTCCATGCGTTCATTCAAAATAAGAGAGCGTGGGGTGGGTAATAAAAATAATAAGAAGCAGTAAATCCGTAGCCAAGGTTGTGCAAGCAAAGCGATCGCCAACAATACTAGTCTTGCGATCCGCGCAATTTGGATGGCTTGCCTATGCCCAAACATAGCAATTATAAGATTGCCTCCGTCCAATAAATCAAATGGCATTAGTTGGAAAGCGCTAAGAGCTAATCCAGCCCAGCCAGCTAGGGTAAGTGGAGAAAAGGTGGAGATCGCGTCTGAAGTAGTTGCAGTTTTACCTAAGGAAAAAATTGTTTGCAATATTGTTGCAAAAATCGAGTTTTTGATATCGAAGGTATTTAAGTTTGTAATTAATAAAGATGGCGCGATCTCAGGATCGATTAGCGGCAGAGCTGCGGGAATTAGCATCCAGTTTCCCAAAAACAATAAAAAGATGGAGATTACCAAGCCCGCAATGGCTGGAATCACGGCTAGATCAAAAATGATGCGTCGCTGATGTGTGGGGTTTAGTTCTCCTGTGGGGAGATTGGTATTTAAACTGCCTAACAAGCCAAAACCACCTAAGCATGGCAGTGAAAATGGTGGTAGAAGTTGCAATCTATAGTGTTTGGTTATGTAGTATTGCGTGATCGCCCTTGCAATAAAAATGCTAGTTATACCTAAAAAGTAAGGAATTCCTTGCTGTAAGTTGCTTAAACTTAAAGATTCAATTCGCTGATTTGCACCTACAACTAATATGGTGAAAGCAGTCAATACGATACTAATAATGCTTGCAATCCAACTTTGGCGATCGCTTAAAGCAAGTTGAGAGTTAGATAAATGCTTTGGTGTTAAATAAAAGCAGTAGTTTGTTTCGTTTCCCTGACTATTTTGATCTCTACCAAAGCTTGTACCTAAATTTTCTAATGGACTTTCTTGTAAATAACAGACAAAACGATCGCCAAATGTATTTTGAATATTTTGGTTAATAGTTTCGTAGGTATATTTAGGATTTTGCGATCGCAGATTTCCTCGACAGTATATTTCTTGAGGGCGATATTCTAAGCCTGTCAGATGGTAAACATTGGAGGAGAAACAATCTTTGAGTGCCTTTTCTTCGGTGATATCAAGGTTGATGACTTCTGGATTTAAGTTGAGAGATGTGGAGAAACTGCTATATATCCATACACATAGCAAAAATACAAGTATCACAAAAGTTAATGGCAATGCTATGGGATTAAACTTTGTCCATGCGATCGCTAAACTTGGCAAGGCAACCGCCAGAATCCACAAAATAAATATTTGAGTTTGATTGTTGGCGCGTTGCTGTGACCGTTGATGGTAGATCGCTACACATCCTGCTACCACAAAAACAAATATTTCCTCAAATCTCATATAAATTGCTCATCACTACAAGCACTATAGCAACGCAAGAGATAGCTTGGACAAATCAAAACCCAAATAAAGAGAGGCGGCGCTTCGCGCCGCCTCTCTTTATTTGGGTTTTATGTCCTAAGTAAAATGGGAATTAAAACCCCAAAATCTGTACCTTCCGCTGCGCGGGCGATAAAGATTTTGGGGTTTTATATTTAGTTGTGCCTAGGTAACTAGGTTTTAATTTTGCAATTAAAACCTAGAATTATGAATGCACTCAAACCTAGCCTCCAACTTTCTAAGTATTTTCTCCAGACAGCAAACTAGTCAGCAAGTTATATGAGCCAAGATTTTGAATCTATCAGCGATCGCCTACCACCACAAAACATTGAGGCAGAGGAGGCTGTCTTAGGTGGCATCTTGATCGACCCAGAGGCAGTTTCCCGAGTACTAGATACTTTGCGTCCTGAAATGTTCTATGTAGCGGCACATCAGGAGATTTTTCGGGCTTGCCTGATGTTACATAATCAGTCTAATCCCACAGACATGATGAGCTTGACAACATGGCTAAGCGATCGCGATATGCTCGAAAAAATAGGTGGTCAAACTAAAATCGCTCAACTATGCGATCGCACCGTTAGCGCCGTCAATATCGATTTTTATGCGCAATTAGTTGCTGATAAATATGCCCGACGTAAACTTGCTGAAGCTGCTAGAGGCGTAGTCGAAATAAGTTATAGCAATGAAATTGAATTGCCACAACTTCTTGATCAATCTGAGCAGAAAATTTTTGCAGTCACTCAATCCCGTGCTCAACAAGGGCTAGTTCCTGCCGCTGACATTCTTACGAAAACCTTTTATGAATTAGAAAATCGTTTTAATTCTCTAGGTACGGGTAATTCAACGGCTACGGGGTTAATTACAGGATTTTATGATTTCGACGCGATGACTAACGGATTACAGCGATCGGATCTGATTGTTCTCGCTGGTCGTCCGTCAATGGGGAAAACTGCCTTCGGTTTAGAAATAGCGCGAAAAATGGCAGAAATCCATCGTTTGCCTGTGGCTATTTTTAGTTTGGAAATGTCGAAGGAGCAGTTGGTTTATCGTCTACTAGCTAGTCAGTCCAAAGTTCGTTCCAGTGATATGGGGATCGATAGTAATCGCCTCCGCACTGGACAAATTAGCGAAAATGAATGGGGGACTGTGGCGATGGCGATTAGTGGGCTATCTGAGTTGCCGCTATTTATTGACGATACACCCAATCCGCCAATTACGGAATTACGCTCTAAGGCTCGTCGATTGCAGTCAGAAAAGGGAGGGGTGCTAGGTTTAATTTTGATTGATTATTTGCAATTAATGGAAGGCTCTGGTTCCGATAATCGGGTGCAGGAAATTTCCAGAATTACGCGATCTCTAAAAGCTTTAGCGCGTGAATTGAATGTACCAGTAATTGCTCTATCCCAACTAAGCCGAGGCGTAGAAGCAAGAACTAATAAGCGTCCAATGCTTTCTGACTTGAGAGAATCTGGGTGTCTTAGTGGTGATTCGTTAATCACAATGGCAGACACAGGCGCAGAAATTTCCATTCGCGATCTTGTCGGTAAATCAGATTTTGCAATCTGGGCAGTTAATCCCCAGACCTTTAAGAGAGAACGAGCAATAGTGAGTAATGCTTTTTGCACTGGTTCTAAACCCGTTTACCAACTCAAAACTCAATTGGGGCGATCAATTAAAGCCACTGCAAATCATCAATTTCTGACAATTCAAGGATGGAAGAGACTTGATGAATTACAAATAGGCGATTGCATAGCCATGCCTCGGCAGATTCCCAGTCCAGAATTACAAACAATGGGAGAAACTGAACTAGCTCTGTTGGGGCATTTGATTGGAGATGGTTGCACATTGCCACGTCATGCAATTCAATACACCACTAGAGAAATTGATCTAGCAGAATTAGTGTCAAGTTTAGCAACTGAAGTATTTCGCGAACAAATTTCACCAAGGATCAAACAAGAGCGAGATTGGTATCAAGTTTATTTAGAATCTGCTTATCACCTAACTCACGGTGTTAAAAATCCTGTTACTAAATGGTTAGAAAATCTTGGTGTATTTGGTTTGCGATCGCATGAAAAATTTATTCCATGCCAAGTTTTTGAACAACCTCAAGAAGCGATCGCCCTCTTTTTGCGGCATCTATGGGCTACTGATGGTTGTATTCTCACAAGTAAGAAATCTTACTATCCCGTAGTTTACTATGCTTCTAGTAGTGAGAAATTATCAACAGGCGTACAGTCTTTATTGTTGAGAATAGGTATTAATGCAACTCTACGGGTTGTATCGCAAGGTCAGAAAGGACGTGATCAATATCATGTTGTTGTAGGCGGTAAGCCCGATCTAGAAAAATTTATCAATCTTGTTGGTGCAGTTGGTAAATACAAGCAAGAAGCTCTGCAATCAATCAATATATATATAAATAACTCTGGGAAAGCTAATACTAATAGAGATTTAATCCCTAAAGAAGCCTGGAAAATGCATGTAAATATAGCTAGAGAAGAAATGGGGTTAACAACTAGGCAAATGCAAGCTAGTCTTGGTATGAAATATTGCGGTACGAGTCTTTACAAAAATGCAATTGGTCGAGATCGCGCCTATAAGCTATCTGAAATTTTGGAGTCAGAGGATATTCTAAATCTTGCTACTAGTGATATTTACTGGGACAAAGTAAAAACTATTGATTTGTTTGAAGAAGAATTGGTGTATGACTTGACAGTGCCAATCTTGGCTAACTTTGTGGCAAATAATTTTTATGTGCATAACAGTATTGAGCAGGATGCGGATTTAGTGATTAATTTATATCGTGATGAATATTACAATCCAGAAACACCTGATCGCGGAGTTGCTGAAATTATTATTGCCAAACATCGTAATGGGCCAGTTGGAACAGTTAAATTACTCTTTGAACCGCGCTTAACTAAGTTTGAGAATATGGCTTCTAGTCGCAGTTAAGATCACAAACCTAATATTTGGTGAGGCGGGCTTCGCCCGCCTCACCAAATATTAGGTTTTATTTAGAGATATAATTTAGATAAGCTCAACTATAGCTAGACTATCTAGCTACTCTATGCAGAATCTTGGACAGAATTCAGATCCGATTACCTTAGTTATCTCAGAAGTCGTTGAGTCACATCTTATAGAAGAGTATGAAACTTGGACAAAAGGAATTAATCAATCAGCTCAACAGTTTGAGGGGTTTATGGGGGTTGAGATCATTCGTCCTCGTGATCATCAATATCCAGAATATGTAGTTATCGTCAAATTTGACAACTATGCTCATTGCAAAAATTGGCTTGCTTCACCTGTTTATCAACAATGGATGCAAAGATCTGAAGAATTTATCTCCAATAGATCTCAACAACATCAGCAAAATGGATTAGAGATATGGTTTAGCTTGCCTAAGAGTAAATCAGTAAATCCAAAAGAGCCACCTTATTATAAGCAAGTAATTATTGGTGTGATTACAGTTTATCCGCTGATTTTGCTCTCTAACTTGCTTGTAGCTCCATTGTTGCAAGGACTACCTGCGCTATTAAGCTTACTAATCTCAGTTACTTTTATATCTGCTTTACTGTCTTATCCAGTTATGCCATATATAACTAAAATACTAGCCTTTTGGCTCTATCCCTCATCTCAAAAACGAGCTAAGAAAAAAAGAAAGTAAATGAGGCACTTAATGATTCATTTGCTTTCTTTTTATTTTATTCGCGATCGCAATATTTCGGCTTTATAATTGCTTAGTAATCATCATTAAAGCAATTTACGATCAAGAAAACACAATAAACTTTTGAAAGTGTTATGTAGCAGCACTTTCAAAAGTTTATTGGTTTAAATTTGAGCGCAAAGCGCTTTAAAACAACTAACTTTGAAGAGGAATGAATGGTAAACATTGGTTATCACGCGGCAAAAATTCAAGGTAATTTTCTTCGCTCTATCTATAAATCTAGCCTGTCAAACTTAGTTAGTTTTCCGATCGCCCAAGAGCGCCAAGTCCCTATTAAAGTATATGCCCTATCATGTGAACGAGACTTACCCGAACAGGTAGCCAGTCTACGATCTTTCCTTCGCTATGTAGGAATTCCTAAAGCATTTACGATCATGTCTGATGGAAGTTATACGGAAGAGAGCATTAAATTGCTTCGTCGTGTACATCCCTGTGTAGATGTTCAACTTCTGACTAAATT
Source organism: Pseudanabaena sp. UWO311 (assembly GCF_006937785.1). Taxonomy (GTDB): domain Bacteria; phylum Cyanobacteriota; class Cyanobacteriia; order Pseudanabaenales; family Pseudanabaenaceae; genus Pseudanabaena. Next base: position 36,673 of record NZ_SJEE01000016.1, on the reverse strand, counting down.
CCAAAGGGATGACTTGCCCCAATCCGTCTATGAGTATGCATCTCAGCAGGCCATGGGCAAAAAATTAGCGGCTCTGATGTCCATTCCTATTGAGGAAGCCACACTTTACACGGATTCAGACATTTTGTTTTTTCAAGGAGCTTCGGATTTAGCTGAATTAGCAACTGCTTTAGAGGATGTCCATACTTACTATCTTCCCGACTGCAAAAGCTCATTAGACAAACGGCTTATTTATGAGGATATTGAACAGCAAAATCCAATTAATGCAGGATTTATTCTATTCAAAAAAACCTTGAATTGGGATGTATCTGTGCAAAGATTGGCTAGCCTAAAAGAGCCTCCAAATTATTTCTCTGAACAAACGATTGTCAATCTAACGATCAAACTAAATAAAGGCAATGCTCTTGCTAGGGAGAAATACATTATGAATGTTGATGATCAGTTTATGTATTCAGACAAATTTGTTTCTAAGCAAATTGCCATGAGACATTATGTAAGTGATATTAGGCATAAATTTTGGCAATCGGTCTTTATTAACTAACAAACGAACTAGAATAATTTTTTTAAACTTCTTGCAAGGCAGAGCTTTTTAAAAATTTATTAGCTCGGATCTGATAACACAACGCTATTACTCCTCAAAAGAATCAAATATCTTTATCTATATGACCCCAATATTTAGCTTTGATATTTTTGATACTCTGCTCACAAGAATAGTAAGTGAACCAACTGAAATCTTTAAAATCTGTGGCGATCGCGCTTTGCAGTTTGGCTGGATCAATTTCTCAGCCCAAACCTTTTATGAGATTAGAGTTAACGCTGAACAGCGATCACGTCTGTTCTATGAAGCTGGAGAAGCTAATCTAGATGAGATCTATCGCGAAATTGCGAACACCTTAGAAATTGAGGCGGAAACCATTGACAAACTCAAAAATCTAGAATTAGAAGTTGAATTGGAATATCTAGTGGCTGTTCCTAGGGCTTATCAACTGATCGAACAAGCAAGGCGATCGCACCCAAACATTTTGTTCCTATCAGATATGTACTTACCTGAGTCCTTTCTGGAAGGACAGCTCAAGTATCATGGCTTTTGGCAAGAAGGCGATCAGCTTTATGTATCTTCACAGGAGCGAAAATCTAAGGGAAGAGGCGATCTGTTTTTACAGGTTTTAAAAGATTTAAACTTGCATCCTGAAGATATCACTCATGTCGGTAACAATTGGCAGTCTGATGTTACTCAGCCTCGATCGTTAGGGATTAATTCTATTTACTTTAATGATGCAAATCCAAATCGTTATGAATTAATACTCCAAAAATATACTGATGCTACGAATGGAATTACTTCTCTTTGGGCAGGTATATCTCGCTATACACGTCTCAATAGAGAGACACAAACACCAAAAGAATCAATTGTTCGAGATATTGCGGCTTCCGTTGCTGCACCGATCTTAACCGCCTATACAATTTGGATTTTGCAACAGGCTAAGGCAAAACAACTCGCCCGCATTTACTTCTTAGCAAGGGATGGGGAAATGTTGCTACAAATTGCCAAGGAGCTTGCTCCGAAGATTTATCCAGAAGTAGAACTTCGTTATCTCTATGTCAGCCGTCAAGCATTGAGAATGCCTGGGCTAACTAAGATTAACAAAGCTTTTTGGGAATGGATGTTTGATGATACGACTTTTTTTACTATTGATAGTCTGCTTGCCCGAATGTGTCTCGATCACCAAGCTGCCAAGCCAATTTTTGAGCCGTTGGGCTATCCCGAAGCGTCTTGGCAAAAAGATTTAACAGCAAAAGAAAGAATTTCGCTACGATCTAAGCTAGAACAGCATCAACCTTTACATACGTTAGTTCTCCAAGTTGCGGAGCGGAAACGCGAAGTTTTAAAAGCTTATTTACTTCAGGAGAAAATGCTTGATGGAAAAGCCTTTGGCTTGGTTGATGTCGGCTGGCGAGGTAGTTTACAGCTTTCTCTAGAAAATGCTTTTGAGATGTTTGGTACTAGGATGCCCATCGGCTTCTATTTTGCCTTGGATAAACCTACTGGCGGACTTAAGCATAAAGGAGAAGCACTTGCCTTTTTCTTTAATTTAAATAATTCTGTGGGACTTCGCAATGATATCGACTATCGTTATGTGTCTGCGATGGAAGTCTTTTGTGCAGGCTGTGAAGGCACAACCCTTGAGTATACTTTGCAAGCCGACGGTTCGGTAGTTCCATTGCTCAAGCATAAGAGTAATGAACCTGCTCTGGGCTGGGGGCTAAAATCTTTTCAGCAATCTGTAGTAGATTTTGTTCGTCTTCTGGTGGAGCGATCGCCTGCTGATTTTTCTTTCGATACTTCTCCCAAATTATTGCGTGAAGCCTTAGATGAAATGTTTCTTGCTTTTAATAACTCACCAACGCAACAGGAGGCAGAGGCATTCATGGATTGTCCATTTTTTGATGATCCCAATGAGCTTTATCACTTTTATTGGGCAATGCCTTTACGCTTAGGTGATGTCATTAAATATGCGATCGCAAAACAGGATGGCTTTAATGTGCATCGCAATGCATGGAGTGAAGCAAGTCTGCAAGTTAGCTCTCCACTGGTCAAAAAATTAGTACCCTTGGCGATTATCCAACGCAAGTTGCTGAAGCGGTTAAAAAAATTGCTTCTGGCTAAAACCCAATAAGTAAGGTTGGCGAAGCACACCTTACTTATTGGGTTTTAGCCAGAAGCATTGTAAAATTTGGTTATGAGTGTATCGAGTCAAAATAAAATTATTGAACCAGCCCTTGCTGCGGTAAAGCAACGCCTAGAATCAGGTGGTGCATTGCTTCCAGATTCCCCTGAGAACTTGCTAGAGGTTGTTGGCATCCTCAAAAGCTATGGTGTCGTGCTGGGTGAATATTATCGGAATCTCACCTATATTTCTGAGCATCAGTTTCTCGTGTTTTTTCCATTTTTTAAGTTTTTTAATGGTGATTTCTCCTTAAATAAACTCGGTCGCCATTGGTGGCACGATCGCATCAATTTTGAATTTGCTGAATATTGCATGAAAGCAATGTTTTGGCATGGCGGTGGCGGTCTAGACGCTTATTTAGACTCCGAAGAATTTAAAAAATTTGCCAAGTTAGCGATCGCTGCCAAAGTTGGTAGGAATCCGTTAACGGCGTTGGTAAATCAATTATTTCCAGATTTTTTGCTAGAGCAGGTGCGATTAATGACCTACTACAGTGCTCTGGGGTATTTTTGGTCGTTTATGTCGCCGCTGTTTTTAGACTTAAGCGATCGCTATGATCGCGGTGAAATTAAGAGTATTCCCGATGTTGTGCAGCATGTTCAAAATGGTCTAGTTACCAACGCTAGTGTGCCTTACGTTTATAAAGTATCGATCAATGGCAAAGATTACGAAATCGTACCTGCATCAGCAAATTTGACGTTTCTAATGGATACAGCTGTGCCCTATGTGGAGGCTGTATTTTTCCGTTCTTTTCCATTTCGTGGCACGGTTTCTTACAATGCCCAAGCGCATCAAATTTCTACGGAAATTTCGCAATTCAACTATGGTGTACTATACGCCGATCATCTGCCCGTAGGCGGTGCAGGGATTCCACCCACATTGCTGATGCAAGATATGCGGCATTTTTTGCCAGACTATTTGCATGAGATTTACAAAAAAGGCGATCGCGGTGAAGAGGATTTACTGGTCAAGATTTGTCTCTCTTTCCAAAAGTCGATGTTTTGCGTAACTACAGCTGCTCTGAGAGGTTTAGCACCCCATGCGTTGGAAACTGAAGATCCTCAAGAAAAGCAAGCTAATGACAAATTTCTTGCTCCTTTTTTAGATCGTCTATCGCGATCGCGTTTATATACATTGCAATAAATTAAAAAATCCAAGAAATAAAAAAGCGGCGCTTAGCGCCGCTTTTTTATTTTGCCTATTTCTTTGCAGCGATTATAACTCCACTAGCCCAACTTATTTTAGTTATACTCAACTCACTACGGTTCTCAAGCTCAGAAATCAGCGCATTTACCTTTAATTCGTGACCTTCTGGCCAGTTACTCTGAGGCAACATATCATCAATAACATATAATCCTCCAGACTTTAAACATTGCAGAACCTCCTCAAAATGAGTGTATTTACCTGCCCATGTATCCGCAAAAATTATATCAAACTGCTCTTTACCACTGCTCAATTGCTGAATCAAATCACCAGCATCTCCTACATGAAAGGTTACTCGTGAATCTTCTCCTAGATACTCTTTCGCAATAGCTACAAGCTCTGCATTATTCTCAACTGATAGTAGCGTTGATTGTGAATCCATTCCATTCAGAATCCACGCTGTCGATACTCCTGTTCCAGTGCCAAGTTCTAAAAATCGACTTGAGGGCTTACTTGTGACTAGAGTATGCAGCAATGAGCCAACAAGAGGGTCTGACACCATCTGAAATCCAATGCTTTCGGTCTTCTCTAAAATATCTTGGATACTTTTAAAGCTTTTAACGTTTTCTAAGTCATTCATATCGCTCTCTATCCGAATATCTCCGCAGGATCGGCAGATTGGACTTTGCGTAGGGATATCGCACCGGAAATTACGCACATGACTATTGTTAAGAGCATAACTGGAATTGCTTTGTCCCAAATATACAAAGGTAATAATGTCGCATTTTTGGTGAGATTATATAGAAAGAAAGAAATTCCTAATCCTGGGATAAAGCCTAAAATCGATAGTGCAAAAGCTTCTTGAATTACAACTTGAGCTAAGTATAGATTGCCATAACCCATCGCTTTTAGAGTTGCATATTCAGCGAGGTGATCGGAGACATCAGTATAGAGAATCTGGTAGACAATCACAATTCCTACGATAAAACCCATCACAGTTCCAAGAGTAAAAATAAAGCCGATCGCAGTGCTTTTTTGCCAATAGCCTTTCTCAAAGTCAATATAGCCTTGGATCGTCAAGATTCTTGTATCATCGATCGCAGCATCCTCAGTCTTTTTCAGATCTTCAACTGTTAAATCAGATTTGGAAATCACTACTTTGTTTTTATCTTCTTCACTAGTAATTTTGCCATCTGCACCGATCTTCTCTTGAAACAAACTCCGAATTCGTTTGCCATCGGGTTGTAATTTTTCACGCGGCAAAACTACTTTGTCACTGGGCTGACTAAGGATAAAGTTTCGCATCGCTTCATAGGGAGATGCGTCAGGTTTTAAATTAACCAAACCTACATTAATTAATCCCGCACGTCGATTATCAAAAATTCTTAGGAAGTTAGTGTCACTAGTAATCATTGCGCCATCAGCGGCAAAAGATGCTCCTAGCTCAAATAGTCCGCCGACAGTAAGTTTGCGATTAGCCACTTCACGGCTGACCAAATGATTGCAGACAAAAGCTTCATCATTAAATTGGGATTTTAAAGCTAAAGTGCCACATTCGCCAACAATTGGGCCAAATTCCGCACGAGAGGCACGATCGAATAGAACTACGTCTTGAGTTTTAACGCGATCGATATTTGATATGGAACCTGGCATCTTAAAAACCTTAGCATCAGGATTTGCGCCTAGGACGAGAATGTTTCGAGTTTGTCCTGCTGGGTCTTCTTTGATTTTCCATGCGCCAATGCCAATGTAAAGAGGATTTACAGAAGCGACTTCTTTCATTCCTAAAGCTTGATATAGGCGGCGCTGAGAGAAGTTCCGCATCCCTACTAAATTAGTAGATTGAGGGCTGATCATCACTAAATCACCCACTAAATTACTTTGTAGTCGAATTGCACTGTTAAATAGAGCATCGCGGAATCCTAATTGCAAAAACATTAAGACCACCGCAAATGTAATTCCTGCGATCGCAACTAGTAGACGGCTTTTTTCGTAAGTAAGTTGTAGCCAAGCAAGAGGTACGGCAAAAATCATAAATTCATCTAGCGATTTTAAAAAATATTTGAAAGTTAATGAGCGCGATTTGCGCTTTCATTAGCTTTCAATCTTGACTCTGACTTGCAAATTGGTAAGCCCTGCAACCTTTTTACTGTCATCTAACTTAATCTTGACTTCGATAATCCGCACATCAGTTTTGGCGGCTGGGTCAGTTCCGAGAACATCATTTTTGGCAATCCGTAAACCAATACGATCAACTTTGCCCGTAATCAGACCTTCAAAAGCTTCACTCTCAATCGTGGCAGTCTGTCCAACCTTGATTTTGCCGATATCAGTCTCATAGATTTCTGCAACTACATACATCTGACTAGTATTGCCAAGATCCATGACTCCATTTGTCTGGCTGACGACTTCACCAGTTTTAGAGTTGATTTTAAGAACTTGTCCATCAATCGGAGCACGAACTTGCGCTAGATCAAGATCAACTTCTGCTTTTTTGACATTGACGATCGCAGTTTGAAGTTGAGCTTCGGCAAATTGGACATCAGTCGGACGAACTTCTCTAATGCTACTAAGCAAACCCTGAGACTGACGCAACTGGAATTGTGCTTGCTGAATTTGTTGCTGAGCTTGCATAAATTGACCTTGCAAAGTCTCAACCTTGAGGCGATAAGTATCAAGAACAGTTTGGGAAATTGCGCCTTCCTTGAAAACTTCAAGAAAGCGATTGTAATCTCGACCTGCAATTTCTAATTCAGCCTTAATTCTGGAGGCATTGGCTTCTAAAGATTTGATATTGGCGGCGGCAGACATGACGTTACCTTCTTGGGCAACAATATCACCACTTTTTGCGCCTGAGCGAACTCTAGCAAGGTTGCGATCGCTTTCTTGAGCTTGGCTTTGTGCTTGGAGTAATGCTGCTACAGAGCGATCGTAACTGTCGAGAATGGCAATCACTTGTCCTTGTTTGACGGTATCGCCTTCTTTGACCATCAATTTCACAATACGCGATGTGCCCAGTGCTGAGGGTGAGGCAACTTTGATAACTTCGCCTTGTGGCTCTAAGCGCCCTAATGCACTGATGGCTTTTGGCTGATCTTTGGTGTTGGTATTGGTTGCTGGCGTAGGCGCGGGGTTACTGCTAAAACGCCCGATCACAAACCAAATACTTACGCCCAGTAAGGCTAGGGCAAGTGCGATCGCAGGGATTAAAAATTTGTTGGAGCCTTTTGAGCCTAGGGCGTTTTTCATATTGCTAGGTTGATTTCTGGCAGAGGTGCTTGGTGTATCTCTCATACTACTGATTTCCGTAGACGTTTCTACCTGTTTGTCCGCCTGTTCATCTACTTGCATATGCTCTTTGCCTCTTTAATACTTCAAACCAGATTTTAAAAACTAGCCAATAGTTTACCAAGCTATAACAGTTTGTCCATGCCTCAGGCATCCTACATTAGCGCTAACTTCGTAAAGTAAATCTAAAAATTTTTTCAGGATAAGGCGCTTACTTCCTTGTTTTTATGTTCGCGATCGCCAAAATCCTAATTTTTAAAAAGCAACTTGCGATCGCTATTTTTGAATTGTGTATGCGATCTCAAAAATCCTCACTTTCAAGAAGCAACCTGCGATCACTATTTTTGAAATATGTCAGCTTGTGAAAGATCACAAAAAACTAAAGATGGCAATTTGGAGAAATTCTTATTTCAACTATGTATTTATAATCTTGAATCTCCTTCGATTGCCAAAAATTTAAAAAGCGAAAAATTCGGGCGCTTTTACAATCGATTTGGAGGATTTTGTTTTCTATCCAAGTTATTCTCAGATCTTCCACTTTATCTGCAATAAGTTGTGAGTGTTCGAGCGGTAATTCCTTGCTGCTTGTTCCTTTAGGTAGAATAAATAAGTTATAACTTACAGAGGTGGTTGCACCTCCATCACTTTTCCTTAAAACTGCATCAACTTCACCATCTGGTGATTTCACTCGATAATGTTCCTTGTTTGATACCTCAGAGAATGGAATTGCGTTGCATCCAAAAGAGTAAAAGCTGAAGAACAAAAAAATATAGCCTAAGAAAATTTTATGATTCATTACTTCTAAAACAGATGTATGACAATACCTGCAAGTTTCTAGCTGAGAACTTCCCCGAAGACTTTGCCTGTTGGCTCTTGGGGAAATCTATTCCGCTAACCAAACTTGAACCATCGGAACTCTCCGCCGAGCCAATCCGTGCAGATTCCGTCATATTTCTAGAGTCGTCGGAAATAGTTGTGCATTTGGAGTTCCAGACCAAAACCGATGAGACAATGGCTTATCGGATGGCGAATTATTGGTTGAGACTTTACGGAAAATATCCGACTAAAGAAATTCATCAAACTGTCATCTATTTAAAGCCAACAAAATCACCACTTGCATACCAAACCAGCTTTAGCTCTAAGCAGCTAAACCATGAATTTAATGTCATTCGTCTCTGGGAACAACCCACTGACATCTTTCGGCAATACCTTGGGCTATTGCCACTCGCTGTCTTAACCCAAACAAGCAACCCTGAAGCAACTTTAAGGGATGTGGCAAGACAAATTACTCATATTGCCGATAAACGAGTCCAAAGTAACGTGGCAGCATCTACCGCTATAATATCGGGTATAGCCTTAGACAAAGCAATCATCCAAAGACTACTAAGGAGTGAAATCATGAAAGAATCAGTGATTTATCAGGATATTTTACTGGAAGGCGAGGCAAAAGGCAAAGCTGAAGGCAAAGCTGAAGGTAAGGCTGAAGGCAAGGCTGAAACTGCTCGTCAAATAGCTCTAAACATGTTGCTTTCAAATGTCTCCACAGATTTAGTTGCCCAATTTACTGGACTAACTCTAAAACAAGTCCAAAAACTGCAAAAGATTTCCACAAAACAGCCCAAGATGCCTAAGTCTTTAAAACCAAAGCGATCGCCTAAAGTTTAACTTTTAAAAAATAACCCGTGATCGATATATAAAAAAGAGGCGTGCAAAGCACGCCTCTTTTTTAAGTTGTGTATTCAGCGTTGATCTTGACGTAATCGTAGCTGAGATCACAGCCCCATGCAGTGCCATCACCACTACCATCACCGACACCGACATTAATGATTACGGTGTCATTTTTGAGATAGTCACTAGCAGCATTGCGATCGTATTCCTGCGGTGTGCCATCCTTCATCATTACAAAACCACCCAGTTGAATATTCAACAAATCTTGATTGAAATCAACACCCGATCGCCCTGCGGCGGCGGCAATTCTGCCCCAGTTCGGATCGTTACCAAAAATTGCGGATTTTACAAGCGATGAACCGACAATGGTTTTGGCAATTTGACGAGCAGCCTCGGTGCTAGATGCGCCAGTGACATTGACCTCAATCATGCAGGTTGCGCCTTCACCATCACGAGCGATCGCCTTAGCTAAGCTCATGCAAACCTCTTTGAGCATTGACTGTATCTGCTGCGCTGCATCAGAATCTTCATCATCAATAGTTACGCCAGACTGACCATTGCAAAGTGCCAACACCATGTCATTGGTGCTGGTGTCGCCATCGACAGTAACCTGATTGAAGCTGGCATCGATAGAACTAGACAACATCTTTTGCCAAAGCTTTGGCTCTACTCCCGCATCGCAAGTGACAAAGCCCAGCATCGTCGCCATATTGGGGTGAATCATCCCCGATCCTTTGCAGATGCCGCCAATTCTAACTGGCTTACCATCGATCACCGTTTCTAAGGCAATACTCTTGGGCACAGTGTCCGTGGTCATGATCGATCGCGAAGCATCTTCACCACCGTCGGGTGAAATTAATGGGGCAATTTTGGCAATGCCTGCCCGCATCTTTTCCATCAGCAATTGCTTACCGATGACACCAGTAGAAGCCACCAAAACGCCATCTGAGGTATTTAAAGCTTTCTGTACAAGTTCAGCGCATTCAACGGCATTGCGCCAGCCCTCTACACCTGTACTGGCATTGGCTTGACCCGCATTGCAGAGGATCGTACTGATGTAGCCGCCCTTAGCTAATACTTCACGGTTAAAGTCCACACAGGCGGCTCTGACGCAAGACTTGGTAAATACACCTGCGGCGATCGCAGGGACATCGGAGGCGATCAAAGTTAGGTCAGGTGCGCCCGATGGTTTCAGTCCTGCTGTAATCCCTGCTGCTTTATAGCCCTTTGCTGCGGTCACACCGCCTGCAATTACTTGCCAATTTGCCATGATTTGATTGATTTCCTCAGTTACTATGCATTTAAACCTCGCAATGCGAGGTTTAAAACTTAAATTCCCGTAAGCTTAGCGATCGCCCCTTCTAAGGAGCTTGGTAGCGATCGCAACAACTTACGTTTTTCAAAATCTACAGGTACGAGGGTAACCACTGCTGTTACACATAGATCTGTTTCAGTGCGAATTTGATATTCCCAGTTCAGGCGGACTTTATCTGGTACAAGCCTAGTCATTACCAGCACATCATCACCCATTCGCGCCGAGCGGTGATAGCGCAGATTCATCTCGGCAACGGGTAAGTCCACACCCGCTGAAACTAACTCCTCAAAGCTCATACCTACAGTGCGTAAGCATTCTACCCTTGCCTCTTCCATCCAAGTTAGATAAGTACCATGCCACACTACGCCCGCATAGTCAGTGTGATGAGGATAAACACGTACAGGATAGTTAAACCAACCATCACTTTCATTACCTTCAGCTGTCGGTTCAAATTTGGTAATGATGTTGGTTAAAGTATTGGAAGGTAGATCAGACATCGTGGTAATACCTATAACAAATTCTAATCAGGTTTTGTAGTTCTGAGTTTGTCATCGATATGTGGAAAGACAAATTGAGAATCACTACAGTAAATTCTCTAGACGACGACGCATCATGGCAATTACGGGATCTTCTACCTCATCCTCATCATCTGATTCTGGTAAATTGCGATCGCGATCGCTAGACCAATCAGTTTTGTCAACATTTTTCTCAGGAGGAACCAACAAAGCATCGGTCGGTACAATGTTTAAGTCATAGCCTGCTTCTTCACAAAATTCTTCTAAATCTTGCTTGTCGATGCGTTCAACTGTCGGCGACAAAAAATCTTGAGCCTCCAATAGACCTGCATAACGAATCGCGTCATCCTCTTGCTCAAAGGCGACAATAATATTATTGCCTTCAATTTCTAGAGTATAAATACCTTCGTTATCGGTGTTGGCGTTAAACAGCAATACCCAAACTTGCATAGAAAAAACTCGACCATTCAAAAAGCTCTAATATTGTATAACATGCCTACTCCAAGATTTTTATTGAGAGCATTGCAAAGCAATGCTCTCAATAAAAATCTTGGATTTTATTTCAGTTCAGAACGCTGTGAGGAGCTACAACTTTGCGCCTTGATCGCTACACAACGGGTACATATACAACAGGCGCAACGATCTGGAAACAGGTGCTTTGGTACTTTGTAGGAGAGCCTTTAGTGCGTAGTTATTTAATCCCTTTTTCGGGTTTGAAGGTTAATATTTTGCGTTGGTTTGGGGCAGAAATTGGGCAGGGGGTGAGGATTAAAACTGGGGTGCGGGTCAAATTTCCTTGGCGCTTGGTGATCAAAGATTTTGTTTGGATCGGGGAAGATGTTTGGCTAGATAATCTCGATTTGATTACAATCGAAAGCCATTGCTGTATTTCGCAAGGGGTTTACCTCTGTACGGGTAATCACGACTGGCGCGATCGCAGTTTTGCCCTTAGCACCGCCCCAATTTATATCGAAGCAGGTAGTTGGATCGCAGCGCGAGCGATTGTTGCCGCAGGGGTAAGAGTCGGGCAGGGCGCTGTTTTGGGCTTAGGCAGCGTTGCGACGCGATCACTAGAACCAATGACAATTTACCTCGGCAATCCCGCGATCGCCATGAAGCCACGTAAAATCAGAGAGTAGCAAGTTAATCCTGTTACGCTTTAATTTCAGGAATTAAATTTTTAAAATTAATTATGACTGTTGCAACTTCAAATCCGACCCCAAAAATTGGACTAGCTTCCCGTTTAGTAAATGGTCTTTTATCGATCGCGCCTTTATTTAACATAGCTAAGCAACGCGCTCGGAAAATGATGATCGAACGTGCTGAGTCGATGGGCGTAAACTGGCTTCAAATTGCCGCCGATCTCCAAAAACAAGATCTTGAAGCTGAACTAATCCAGGTTCGAAATCCAAACTTAAAGTATCCTGAATATTATCTTAAGCCTTTTCATGCTTATGAAGAAGGTAACCTTGGCTGGTTGCCTGCAACTGAAGTAGAATCTGCGGCATATGCTGTTCACTCTCGCATCTGGAAGGATGAAACACCTCCAATTGAGGGTGATGCGAGGTTGCGTCAGAGCTATTTTGATATTGTGAAAGAAAAGATTAGCACTCAGCCTCAGGATATTCTCGATATCGGTTGCAGTGTGGGCATGAGTACTTTCGCGCTCCATAACGCTTATCCTCAAGCCAAAATTACTGGGCTGGATTTGTCACCACATTTTTTAGCGATCGCAAATTACAATACTCGTACCAAACATCCTGAATTAGCAGAAAATCAACAAGTACAATGGATTCATGCCACCGCCGAACAAACAGGATTACCTGATAGTTCCTTCGATTTTGTTTCCTGCTTTCTGCTATTCCACGAGTTACCTCAAGAGGCTTCTCGCCAAATCCTGCGGGAGATGCGCCGTGTTTTGCGGCCTAATGGTCACTTTGCACTCATGGATATGAATCCCTATTCAGATATCTATGTCAAAATGCCCCCCTATATTTTGACTCTACTCAAAAGTACGGAACCATATCTCGATCAGTACTTCTCTTTTGACCTCGCATCTGAATTAGTTGCCGCAGGTTTTGAGGCTCCAACGAGCATCGCTAATACACCACGTCATCGTACTGTGATTGCTAAAGCAGCTTAAAGTGCTTTGCACCTAAAACAAACCAGAACAAAATTTTAAAAAGTGTTGCTTTACACCACTTTTTAAAATTTTGCTCTGGCTTGTTTTCCATGTAATGGTCAAGCGAATAAATAAAGTACCATTCCAGATTTTAGAGAATTGGTGGGGCGGCGAAGCCGCCCCACCAATTCTGGTTTTATATTTGCTACTTTATTAAATTGCACAGCCCTAAGGAAGATGGCAGTATTGGACGCAATCACAACTAGCTGAGTGGGCTATACAGCAAAACACGTCAGTTTATATCATTATTTTCTGTAACCGAAAGATTCGTGGTGTCTAAATGAGTAAACTGGTTTAAGTAACGTTTAACTCGAATTGGGAGATATAGATAGAATGATTGATTTAGTGACAAGTCTGACTAAAGTTATTGAACAATTAAAATCGCGATCGCGTTTATCTATACTCGACAATTGGCAAAGAGAAAATAAACAAGGTACTTGGGAGACTTTGCCAACAGTAAGCTCTAAGCAAAATAAGCCTATGGTATCTTTCTTGCAATGCGAGGAAGATATTCATCTAAGGCAAGCTTGGCAAGTGCCAGACAGCTATGCTGGATTATCGATAATCGGCTCTACTATTCGGCTAAATTTAATATGGTGGGTGGATATTTGCGAGGTGTGGATTAATGGCAGTAAAGTCCAAGAAGGAGATTTATTTGATCAAAAATGTCGGATTTTGTTAACTGATTATGCGGAACCTCATGAAGAATTTATCCTAGAGATCAAGCTAAATAGTCCTAAACACGACATAGGCGCATTGCAACTTTCAGAATTAATCTTTGAATATTTGCGTCAACCATGCGATCCTGATCAGTTAGCGATCGAATTAGAAATTCTCCAGACTTATATCCCAATTTTTACTAGGCATCAAGTTGATTTGCTAGCTCTTGAAACTGCCGCGAACAGATTAATTAATCTATTCGCAATGTCTGCATCGATTACAAGTGAAAGCTTCTTTGCGCATCTCGCGGAAATTCGCAAGCCGCTTCTGCAATATAGCGAATTCCTGAAACAGCGCCAGATTTATATGCTGGGGAATTCGCATATTGATGTGGCTTGGTTATGGGCGATCGCAGAAACTAAAGATGCAATGCAACGCACATTTACATCGGCTTTAAACATCCAAGAGCAATACCCAGAATTAATCTTCAATCAAAGTACAGCTGTCTCTTACCAATGGATGGAACGCGAATATCCTGAATTATTTGCCCGCATTCAATCTGCCGTTGCCGAGGGTAAATGGGAGCCGATCGGCGGTATGTGGGTGGAGCCAGATGGGAACTTGCCGAGTGGAGAATCTTTAATTAGACAAATTCTCTATGGTCAAGAATATTTTCGAGGGAAATTTAATAAAGAGGTCAAAATCGCATGGTTGCCAGACACCTTTGGGTTTCATTGGCAAGTGCCGCAGATCCTCTTAAAAAGTGGCTTTGAAGCATTTGTCACGCAAAAACTAATGTGGAATGACACTAACAAATTCCCGCATCAACTTTTTTGGTGGGAAGGTGTGGATGGAAGTCGTATCTTTACTTATTTTAGTAATGAGATTGGGCTGGGACTAGAGCCAGTCGCGATCGCTAAATATCTTGCTACTCAAGAAGAAAACCACGATATCCCTGAGACTGCATGGCTTTATGGTGTTGGCGATCATGGTGGGGGACCAACTGCGGATATGCTCGACATGGGACGCAAGTGGGCGGATTCACCCATCTTCTTTGAGATGCAGCCTAGCACATTAGAGGATTTTCTATTAAATCTAAAAGAGAAATTACCCACAGATTTACCAGTTTGGCAAGATGAACTCTATTTAGAATTTCATCGCGGCACATTTACCTCCAAAGCCGAACAAAAACGCCAAAACCGCCAAATTGAAGTCCTAATTGGCAATGCCGAAAAATATAGTGCGATCGCATCTTTAATTACAAATATTCCCTATCCTCAAACTCAATTAGAGAATGCTTGGCAAGGATTATTACTCAATCAATTTCATGATATTCTCACTGGCACATCAATTCCTGAAGTATTTACTGATGCCGATCGCACATGGACTGAGGCAAGAGAAATTTGCGATCGCCTTTTCCCCCGTGACATTCAAGAAAACACTAATTTGCAAGCATGGAATTTTCTCAACTGGTCGCGATCGCAGTTAGTCGAAAAGCCAGACGGTTCATTTTGTTGGCTAGCGAATATTCCTAGCTTTGGATTTGCAGAGATGGAATCTGGAGGAATTGTCGAGACAAATGAGCCTTTAAGTATTATTTCTGATAGTGAAAAGTTTTATCTAGAGAATAGATATCTTAAAGTTGAGGTTGAGCTTAAAATGGGTGCGATCGGGCAAATATTTGACAAGCGATCGCAAAAAGCGATCTTGCAATCACCCAGCACTCTAAAGTTCTTTGAAGACAAGGGACAATATTGGGATGCATGGAATATTGATCCAAATTATGAAAACAAAAAATTAGAATCGACAACGCTTGAAGCAATTGAGATTTCTAGCAATAGTAGCCTACAAGTATCAGTCCGCACCGTCCAAAAGTTCCGTAATTCAACCTTTATTCAAGAGATTCAACTATTAGCCTTTGAGCCATTTATTACTGTTAAAAATTGGGTGGAGTGGCAAGAGGAATATACCTTAGTCAAAGTAGCCTTTCCTGTGAATTGGCGATCGCCCTATGCTACTTACGAAATCCCAATGGGAACGATTCAGCGTAGTACGCTAGGCGAAACACTCGAATCAAAAGCAAAATGGGAAGTCTCTGCCCAATATTGGGCAGATATTGCGGTTTCTTCAATCCCAGAGAGTTTGCTCCCGCCTGCGGCGGGAGCAAACTCTGGGGTTGGTTTGAGTATTCTCAATGACAGTAAGTATGGCTATGACGCAAAGCCTGACTGTTTACGTTTAACTTTGCTGCGTAGTCCTAACTGGCCCAGTCCAAATAGCGATCGCGGTCATCATGAATTTACCTATCGCTTAGTTCCCCATCAAGGTGATTGGCGAGAAGCAAACATTGTCCAACTGGCTCAAGAGCTAAACAATCCTCTTGTGTTACAACATTCCCCAATTCCAAATTTACTAATTTCAAACAAGCGACAAAGTTTTTTAGAAGTTTCTGCCCCCAATATTATTCTCTCGGCTTTTAAGCGATCGCAGGATCAATCAGGCTGGATTATGCGTTTTTATGAGGCGCATGGGCAAACAACTGAGACGGAAATAGAGATTTCACTCGATTTATTGCAAGCAGAGAATATTTGGGAATGCGATTTGATGGAAAACAAAAACACGTTACTTTCTACAGATAAAGGGGAGTCTAATCACTTGAAAGTTACATTTAAGCCCTACGAAATTAAAACTTTTTTCTATTCCAACGATTAATAGCGTCGCGAAGCGACGCTATTAATCGTTGGACTTATGACTTACAGCAATTGCCGATTAAACGAGCCACAAGAAAAATTTTGAAAGCGTTGCTTCGCAATGCTTTCAAAATTTTTCTTGATTGGGGTTTGAGCACAAAGCACTGTAAGGAACATTTACTGTTCAAAAAATGTCCAGAGTTATCAAGTTTAACTTCAGCCCTAATAACTTTATGCCATTTTTTTCAGTTCTTATTGACTTACTTAGCGATCGCGATCGGTTCATTCAAGAAATCTATGACGGCATCAAAGTCAACACCAAAATATTTGGCTTGTTAGTTTGTAGCTCCATATTTTTAGCGATTTATGGCGGATTGATCGGTGCTGTTAGTTCTTGGATGCAGGTTTTATCCTCGGCAGCTAAGTTGCCATTTTTGTTTCTTATTACCCTAGCAATTTGCTTGCCTGCGCTCTATTTCTTTAATGTTTACTTCGGTGCAAAAACTCGTCTGAGTCAATATACGGCGATTTTACTTTGTGCAGTAACTATTACGAGTACTTTATTATTTGGTTTCGCGCCAGTCACTTTATTCTTCTTGATTACGACAGAAAGCTATTTCTTTTTCCTGTTGTTAAACGTTGTCATATTTACGTTAACAGGAATTATTGGAGTTTATTTTCTCTATCAAGTTTTACTGCCAAAAGTGGAAACTATTGTCTCAGATAAAGGCTTAGTGATAGAAGATACAGCGATCGACAAAAATCGCAAAGTACGGATATCGATTTTGAAGTTTTGGCTAGGGCTTTATGCTTTTGTTGGAAGTCAGATGGCTTGGACGCTCAGACCATTTTTTGGCTCCTTTGGCTCCAAATTCGATCTTTTCCGTCCGCGTGAAGGTAATTTTTATATGGCGGTCTGGAATGCTATTAAGCATTTATTTGTCTCTTAAATTTGAACTTATACCCAAAATCCAAAATAGAGTTGCGGCGCGAAGCGCCGCAACTCTATTTTGGGTTTTATTTCTTGATACACTTGGCGACAGCTATACCAAACAACCATGCAAACTGACATTAGGAATTTGCAGATCACCGAACAGGATCTAGAGAGGGTAACAGGAAAAGAGATTAGCCTTTTATTTATTGGAAGTGCTTATAGGATTTCTATGCTCCAAAGAAAAAAATGCTTGGTTCCTTTTTTACTGAACGAAGCTATCATCATATTCTTAATTTCAATTTTCAGTTTGCCAATTAGCATTTTGATCTTTCAATCTCTTGGGAGACCCATAGATAATCGTCAAGATCAAGTTGGGTTTGCCATTTTTGTCTTCGCATTTGTATTAATTCTGTTTGCTGGTTGGAACCTGTTTGCTTGGAAGAGAGCTAAAAAAATGGCTTGTTTATCACATCTTCTCGATGAAGTGGATAAATATAATCAAGTAATCGCAGCTATCGATATTTGCGATCGCCTAAAGTCTGCTAGCAATCAATCCGTAAATCGCGATCAGCACCTCGATCATCGCGAAGATATACTGCAAGCTCTTGAGCTAACTAGAGATAGTCTAATTTGTGGCTTAACTACAGAAAAAATCCTCCGAGAGCATCGGAACTTTTTAAGTAGTCATCACCAGCTTTTTGATAATATTGAGCAAAATCTAATTGCATTAGAGTCCTTAGAAGTTAAGAACCAAGCCGATCAGTATAGTTCTATGCTGAATGATGCATTAGTCATTGGTATGAATGTCCAGAAAGAGATGCTGAACTTACAAAAGCCATAGAGTGACAACGCTTCACGTCGTCACTCTATGGCTTTTATGTGCCGATACACTTGGCGATAAATTTATAGTCAAATGTTGTAGTATCAGATAAATTTCACTGCTAAGATCTTGTCACAAAATTATTTAGATTTAGTTCATGATTTGCAAAGTCAGTTAGAAATATTGCAAATTGCGATCGCCTCCCAAAAAGAACCTGCACCTGCGATCGCTAAGGATTGGCTGCGATCGCATCGCGAAATTCAAACATTTTTTCAGTCAAATCTTATAAATACTAATTTAGAGATAACACCGCAAAATTTATCTTTGCAAGTGGAAATTGATAAACAATTAAAAATGCTTGGCGTAGATTTAACAATGTTGCAAACTGCGCGTAGTCCCGCCACATGGCAAAAAAGGCATCAACAAGCCTGCAATCGCTTTGTTTTATTAGATCGCTATTTTCAAATGCATTAATTACATGAATTAACCACATGAATTAATCATATATATTAATCACTTGGATTAAACAAAGGGGTGCAAAGCATTTTACGGTAAACTCTTAGAATATCTAATAGATTTTAAGATAAACATAGTAAAAACTCTATAGTAAAATCAATGATCCTAGAAACAGCTTGGTTATTGCCTTGCTATGGTTTGCTGGGCGCAGTGCTGACACTCCCTTGGTCATTAAGGATAGTGCGTCGATCAGGCCCCCGTCCTGCGGCTTACCTAAATATATTGATGACTGTACTAGCACTAGTTCATAGCTGTTGGCTGCTGACATCAATTTGGGGACAACCTTCTCAACAATTTGAATTTATTTGGTTCCAAGCTTTTGATCTAAATCTTGCTTGCGCCTTTGATGTCTCCACGACTAGTGTCGGCGCGGCAGTGATGATTGCCGTGATGAGTCTAATCTCACAGGTCTATGGACTAGGCTCTCTTGAAACTGATTGGGCGATCGCCAGATTTTGCGCCTTAATTGGCTTTTTTGAAGCTGCGATCACAGGGATTGCTTTTAGTGACTCACTATTTTTCAGCTATGCTCTGCTCGAAATGCTCACCCTATCAACTTATTTACTGGTCGGATTTTGGTATGCACAGCCCCTAGTAGTAACTGCCGCTAGAGATGCATTTTGGACAAAGAGAGTCGGCGACTTATTTTTGTTAATGGCTGTAGTTACATTGTCCAATCTTACGGATAGTTTGAATTTTTCCGATCTTAAAACTTGGGCTGGTGCACCACAAACGATCGCCTATTTTGCTGAGAATCAACAATTTGGCACATTATTAGGTCTAGCTCTAATTGCGGGACCACTGGGTAAATGCGCCCAGTTCCCACTGCATCTATGGCTAGATGAGGCAATGGAGGGGCCAAACCCTGCTTCGATTTTGCGAAATTCCGTCGTTGTGGGCGCGGGAGCCTATGTCTTGATTAAGTTTCAGCCCGTACTAACTCTGTTCCCAGTCGCGGCGGAAGTTTCGGTGGTGATTGGCGCAATTACAGCGATCGGTACATCATTAGTCGCGATCGCCCAAATCGATATGAAGCGAGCTTTGTCCCACTCAACCAGTGCTTACCTCGGTCTAGTTTTTATTGCGGTGGGGATGCAACAACCCGATCTAGCATTGGGTTTGCTCTTTAGTCATGGCATCAGCAAAGCACTACTATTCCTCAGCTCAGGCGCTGTGATGATGACCACAATGACTCAAGATCTCACCGAAATGGGCGGCATCAAAACACGAATGCCCGCTAGTCTAGTTGGTTTTACTATTGGTTCATTGGGCTTAGTGGCTTTGATTCCCTTTGGTGGATTTTGGACACTCTTACGCTGGGAAGAAACCTTTTGGAATAGTGATCCTTGGCTAATTGCGATCGCCTTATTAGTCAATAGCATTACTGCCTTTGGCCTCATGCGAATGTTTGCACTCGTATTTCTTGGACCCACTCAGCCCAAAACCCGCCGCGCGCCAGAAGTTGCTTGGCCAGTTGCACTTCCATTAGTCTCTCTAACGATCATTACTTTGCTAGTGCCCATCTTGTTACCATCATGGGAATTCGTAGATATTGACTTAGATACAGTAGATATCTGGGGTACTGTCGTACTTTCTGCTTCTGGGCTTCTAGGTTTTGGATTAGGTGCATATATCTACATCAAACCCTACGAAACTGGTAGCTCAGTACCGATGTTGCCCAAGCCTACTCGTCAGTTATGGAAAGCTGTGCAGGATTTGCTAGCCTATGACCTCTATGTCCAATCCATCTATAAATACACAGTGGTCTTAATTGTGGGCGGTGGTTCTAAATTTTTGGCTTGGATTGATCGCTATTTAGTCGATGGGTCAGTCAACTTTGTTGGCTTTGCCTCAATCTTTAGTGGCGAAAGCTTGAAATATACGGTAACAGGCAGGTTACAGCAGTATGTGCTGACGATCATGATCGGTTTAATTGTGATCGGATTTGCTGCTTTTTATGGTCTGAATTAAATATTCAGTGCCAACGGCACTGAATATTTAATTGTTTTAATTATTATTTTTAATCAAATATGCTTAGTACATTAGTTTGGGGACCGATCGCAGGTACACTACTTATCATTTTAGTGGGAGCAGCCCTCGACTCCCAGCAGCTACGCCGAATATCATTAGGAATTGCGATCGCTACATTTGGATGGTCGATTTTCTTAATCACCAAATTTGATATTAGTCTATCCACAATCCAATTAAGCGAATCCTTAGCTTGGTTAGATCCAATCGGACTAACCTATCGGCTAGGTGTTGATGGTCTATCATTCCCACTAGTTCTAATGAATGGATTATTGCTGATTGTTGCTATCTATATCAGCAATGATGTCCAACGTCCTCGACTCTATTTTCCCCTGCTATTACTGCTTGGGGGAGGTGTCAATGGAGCATTTCTTTCTCAAAATTTACTCCTTTTCTTCCTGTTCTTTGAAGTTGAACTAATCCCTCTCTACTTACTAATCGCGATTTGGGGCGGAGAAAAACGTGGCTATGCGGCTACTAAGTTTTTAATTTATACTGCCATCTCAGGTGTGCTGATCTTAGCGGCTTTCTTTGGCATGGCGTTTTTGGGCAGTAGTGATATTGCCTTTACCTTTAACTATCAAGACTTAAATCTTGAAGGCGTATCGAAAACCACCAAAGGAATTTTGCTAATTCTGCTACTCCTTGGTTTTGGTATCAAAATTCCAATCGTGCCATTGCATACATGGCTACCCGATGCTCACGTTGAAGCCTCAACCCCAGTTTCTACGTTACTCGCAGGAGTTCTGCTGAAACTAGGAACTTATGGTCTATTGCGATTTGGACTGGGGTTACTGCCCGAGGCATGGCAAGCGATCGCCCCATTTCTGGCTGGTTGGGCTGTGGTCAGTGTCATTTATGGATGTCTTACCGCAATCGCTCAAACTGACATGAAGAAAATGGTTGCCTATAGTTCTGTAGGACATATGGGTTATATCCTACTCGCCTTAGCCGCTGCTACGCCCTTGTCACTTGTAGGTGCTACTTTTCAGATGGTTAGTCATGGGCTCATCTCGGCACTACTATTTATTCTGGTGGGTATTGTTTACAAGAAAACAGGAACCCGAGATATCAACTCCCTCAATGGTTTGCTCAATCCTGAACGTGGTTTACCAATTACAGGTTCGCTGATGATTTTGGCAGCCATGGCAAGCGCAGGTACACCAGGAATGATTGGGTTTATTGCTGAATTTGTGATTTTCCGTAGCAGTTTTGCGGTGTTCCCAATCCAAACGCTTCTCTGTATGATTGGGACTGGATTAACTGCGGTCTATTTCCTCATCATGATTGATCGCGTGTTTTTCGGACGGCTTGCTGTCGAAAAAGCTGCCAGTCAACCACCGATCAGTAATTTTCCCTTTGCGAAATGGCAAGAAAAATTTCCTGCGATCGCTCTCGCGCTGATCATCGTGTTTTTTGGACTAGTTCCCAACTTTGCCACCAAAATGATCGAGAGTTCCGCCGATGCGATCGCGCCAAATCACACTAAGCCAAGTCATATTGCTCTGATAGAATAGTCCAGTAAGAGGCGGTGCAAAGCACCGCCTCTTACTTTTGTGATTTAAAGCAAAATCTCTTTGTAAAGTTTGATATAACGCTCTGCTTGCAATTCTAAAGGATATTCTGCAAGGGCGATCGCACGGCAATTGTCGCTCATGGTTTGCCGTAGTTGATCATCTTCTAGTAACGTCACAATGCCATTACAAAAATCCTTGGCATCTTCTGTCTTTGCTAAATAACCCGTGACCATCGGCCTTACTAGGTCTGGAACACCGCCAATATCAAAGGAAACCATTGGTGTTCCACAAGCCATACTTTCTTGTAATACCAAAGGTAAATTATCAGCACGGGTAGGGAAAATAAACAGGTCAGCTGCCGAATAAGCAATAGACTTTAAGCGATCGCTGCTAATATATCCCAAGCCAATAGTTGGTATTCCCAATTCAGCAGTAATCGCTTCACTGCCATTGCCAAAAGTCAGGAGTAGTACCTCTGCTTTAAGAGATTTCGGTAATTGCCGTAAAGCATTTAATAATAAATCCCCACCTTTTCGTTTATCTTTAAGACTTTCTGCACCGAATAGAAGCACTCTTTTATCTTGAGGAATACCTAAAACAGCCTTACATAAATGTCGATCTAATGGTTGATATGCATTTGTATCAATACCATTAGGAATGTGGTGGATAGAAAAGCAACTGAGCATACTTGCTTTAGCTTGTTCAGTTAGCCAATGGCTGAGAGTAACGATAGTTAGATTTGATTTACTGTAAATCCAATTTTTGAGTTTCCACTCAATGAGAGTACTATCATGACAAATGGCAGGATAGGTGTCAGGATAAGGACATTTCCCACAGCCAATTTTCCAGCGATCGCAGTCATAGCTATAAGCACAATGTCCAGTAAAGCTCCACATATCGTGGAGAGTAAAGATTGCAGGTTTTGTTTTAGTTAATTTTGAAACAGCTAAATAGTTAAAGTAGCCTGCATGTAAATTATGAAAGTTTAGAATATCTGCATCTTGATAAAATTTGTGATTAGGAATATCAAAACTGCTAAGAAGATTGATGTAGTTAAGCCCAGAATACCTCGTAAAACGATTGAGTAGATTTTCAGTACGTGGTTTACGAGGAACAGCCACTATGCGATCGCTATCAGTCTTAACAATTCCCACCAACATCTTAGAATCAATCCCTTGTCCTAATAATCCTTGATGAAGACGATATCCTGCGATCGCAGCACCACCCGAGGTATCAGATTGATTTATATGTAAAATTTTCATAAGACTAGTTTTATAGATTCCATATACAGAGAATCTGGCTTATAAACAGAACCATCAGGCTCTGTATCTAAATTAAAGCTAGTCCATTCAGGGATATAGCTTTCATGAGCAGTTCGTTTTGTGATTTCTTGTAATCCGCATTTTTTTAACAAACAAGATAAAGAATAATGATCGTACATCCACTGATGAACCTCTCCACTTTGTCTAAACTGCCCTATTTCTAGCGCATCTAGTTCTGTTTGACTAAGGATAAGATTGAGAACTGCCTGACGGCGGTAATTAGAATATCGCAATAGTCGATAAATATGCTTAAGGAACTTTTTAAAATTATTTTCAGGCTTATTTTTTAAAAAAGACTGTTTTTGAGAATTATTTATAAAGTTGTCAATTTCAACTCCGCAGCGTTTGATCACAAATTCTCGGTTAGAGATGTTTTGTTTGGATAGAAAATTGAGCATTTCTCCACCAGATTTATTTCTCACTGTTTGGTCATACATTTCTAATAATATCCACTGATAGTTTTGCTCCCATTCTTCAGGATTAATACTGGCATTTTCTAGGCAATGCAAATACATTCTGGCTATTTGCTCAAGATCTGGAACTACTACTCTTAAGATTCCTTGAGGACGTAGCACACGATAGCATTCTCTAATAAATGTTACTGCGTCTAGCTTAGGGAAATGCTCTAACACATGGGAGTGATAGACTACATCAAAGGAATTATCAGCAAAGGGAATTCCTTGTTTTAAGTCGTGCGCTATAACATCTTTTCCTGTAGATATAAAATTTATGTTTTTCCAAGAGCTATGAAAATGCTCTCCACAACCGAGATTAAGATATTGAATCGTGTTTAGCATTGAATTGGCTTTTCCATTTATTAATTAGTTTTACGTCCAGATTAATTTTTGTAATTAATGGTTTTTCTATCCATTGCTTTATATAGTCAAAATTATTCCTTTGTGCTGTAGTTATGCCAGTATCAATAGCTATCTCTTTAGCTCGATTATCAACCTCAAGAATTAGCGATCTTTTTCGCGCCAAAAGACATCTAATACCGCCATGTAATCTTGTGCCAATATAGTCAAATTGAATTCCTGATTTTATAAAATCATCTAATGATTCTAGAGAGTGTTTAAGTATCACTACTGGCAAGTTGAAATTACGTATATATTCCAAGTCATTTCTACCTTGTGGCCATGCAAAAACGGTTTTATATTGGCTTACCAATACTTCAATCAGTTTTTTGTCTAAATCAATATCTTGGTAATAGTCAGTAAGCATCAAAAGTACATTTTCAGCTTTTGACGATGCAATTTCATCAGGTTTGAGCTCTGCTAATGGCCACATAGTTGGACATCCAGTATTTAAAACATTTTTAATCCCTATGGATTCTAGCTTTAGTTTAGTATAGTTATCCCTAACTGAATGTAATACTTTATTAGATAAAGCACATCTTAAAATAGTCTTTGTATATAGATTAGGATTTTCTTGGTATTGCCACCACCCAACTCCTAACAAAATTGCATTACTTATCCTGAAAGAATTAAATAGAGATATTTTCCACTGTCTATATTCATTCATCTTTGAAGAAAGTAGATTGGTTCCACCAACAAAAATAAGTGAGCAATTGTGAAATGTTCTAATCTGCTCTTGTTTTAAATAAGTTTGAGTTGAAATTCTTTTTATCTCACACTCATTAAATATGCTAATCAATTCTCGATTAACAGCTTCTTGAATAATTAAATCACCAAGATTTGAACTTGATGAATAATCATTGTTTTCAATACTTGGATCAAATAAGCAGATTTTCATACGTTTTTTTGGTCAAAAACAAAAATTGTATTGCCGTTTACATCATCAATATTTACTAAGTTGTATTTGCTGGAGAACAAGTATAGTATTTCAAAAATAGATTTGTGACTTATCCAGTTTAAAGAGATTCTGCCATTTAGGTTGCTAAACTTTTCTAAGGTACAGTACGACAATATAATTTTTTTGAAATTCCTATTGATTAGCTGACAAATGAAATTATTTACATCTTCTACGTACTCTAAAACCCCACTTAGAAATGCTATCTCAGCATTGATTTCTGGAATTAAATCCACGTTCAAATTTATAACTAGCGTACGACTATCTCTTGAAATATAATCAATAGGTAGATAACTATTTTCTGGTTTTAAAAGTGGCTCCAACCACATCAAGCCACAACCAAAATCAGCCACTGTGCCAGAGATATTAATATAGGATGCCATTACAGCAATTCTATTTTTCCATACCTCATCAAATTCTGATTCAGAGTACCACAATACTTTTTTGGGTTTATTCCATTTGAACAGCCATTTTCTCTGCATTAATGATTACCGATTTGAGGTCTTACCTTTATACCAAAAAAGTTGATCGCCAGACACACGTTCGACAAGTGGTTTAATGTCATACTCTTGACAAAAATCGTAAAAAGCCTCTCTGCTTCCTTCCCAATAGCCGAAGTCATCAAGAACAATTACTCCACCTTCAGGAATGAGATGATAAAAAGTTTTTAGTACAAGTAGTACTGATTCATACCAATCTGCATCACAATGTAGGAAAGCAACTTTTTTAGGTTTTTTTTCGGCGAAAGATTCCTGAAATAAACCTTTATGTATAGTAACTTGGCTTAGGTCTGTGTTAACTAATTTAAGGATTTCATAAACATCCTCTTCTGATGCTATACCTTCTCCAACATACTCTTTAGCTTTTTCGCCATCTTTAATAGATGTTTCAGGCATTCCCTCAAAACTGTCATAAAGCCAAAGATGTCTATCTCTACCTAAATATCGTGAAATGACAGCAGCAGAGCCACCTTTGTATGTGCCACATTCAACCAAGTCACCCTGAATATTTTGGGAATTGATATAATACCCAAGTTTCATTAAGTTCTTAAGTTTCTCTGAGCCACAAAATGTATATGGTTTAACTTGATTAAGTATAAAGTCGTCTTTATTAAGGAAAAATCTTTTCTTAATTTCTTTTAAATTGGTAGAAATGTTACTAAACATATTTGTTCTTGTATTTCTCTTAATGCTAATAATAAATCATTGCCATAGAAGAATTCCTGGTCCACATACTCCTTTCCAATCGCTATCGATTGTCTGATTTGATCTTTTTCCAGTAAATTCAACTTCAAAATTTAAAGCATCTATAATATTGTCAAACTCCTCATAGTTTCTTTGAGCTAGGCATAGATCAACATGATACTTACCTGATCCTAGTCCATAGGCAGGAATTATGCAATTTCGATTAGCATTTGTACTTCCAATCTGTTCTTCTTTGTGTTCTCTAAATTCATCGCTAGAGTGATGTACCCATATTCCTTGTTGATTACGAATAACTATACCGACCAAAAATTCATTGTTTTCGCAGTTTTCTAGTTTAACTTGAATAGTGATTGGCTGATCAATGGCAAATTTTTTACTAGCTTGATTAATTGACTGAGAAGCACAAACTTTTTTAATGTAGGGAGTCTCTTTATGTTGCTTAGCGAAATAACTCAGATTATCTGCTGTGTTTAAATCTAAATAAAAACTGATGGTTTTCTCTATACTATCATTCCCTAACAGTTTACCCTTCTTTAGATATAATCCTTTTTTGCATAAAGTTCTAATCGCGCCTAAATTATGACTGACAAACAAAACAGTTCTACCTTCTTTTTCCACATCTTCCATCTTGCCTAAACACTTCTCCTGAAACTGAGCATCTCCTACGGCTAATACTTCATCAACAATCAAAATCTCTGGTTCTAGATGCGCTGCTACCGCAAACGCTAAGCGGACATACATTCCTGAGGAATAACGCTTAACTGGTGTATCTAAAAACTTTTCTACTTCCGCAAAGGAAACTATTTCGTCAAATTTTTTCTTGATTTCAGATCTATCCATTCCCAAGATTGCGCCGTTGAGATATATATTTTCTCGACCTGTTAATTCGGGATGAAAGCCAGTACCAACCTCTAAAAGACTAGCAACTCGACCTTTGATGGAGATCCTGCCAGAGGTGGGTTCGGTAATGCGGCTGAGGATTTTGAGGAGGGTGGATTTGCCTGCGCCGTTGCGTCCGATGATGCCAACGCGATCGCCTTGCTTAATTTCAAATGACACATCCTTGAGTGCCCAAAGCTCTTCACTACGATCATCAAGGGTTGCTTGGCGATCGCTGGTCAATCCTTGCCATAGAGACTTTGCCCCATTAGAGAGCACATCGCGGAAAGACGTATGACGTTCTTGCTTTTGGTGACCAATAATGTACTTTTTACTTAAATTTTCGACCCGAATTACTATGTCAGACATTTTTGCGTCCTTAAATCGTATTGCCAAGAATTACTGATAATATCATCACTCTGAAAATCATGTAGATAGTTATCTTGTGATATAGATCTGCTTTAGATCTTTAGGTGCCTTTGTTAGATCATTTATGGAACTGGCGCATATTCCCTGTCTTATAAACTTTTCAAGGATTTTAATTTGCTTTTAAAAAATTTTAATTTGTTGATCAATTTACCTCTCAATGTCTTGTTTTTTAAAGCTAATTCCCTCATCTCCTTACCACCAAATACATGATCAAATGTATATTCGTCAGCAGTGCGATCGCGCACAGTGAAGGATGGATGCTTAATTTGACCAATATCTTCAATAGGTAAATTCGCCAATTTTGACTCCTTGGTTAGATTTGTACCATCACTCCTAAATCCAAGATTTGAAATGAGATTAACATTCGGAAGAGTCGTTAATCCATGATTCTGCCAACATGTAAATGCCCAAGTGTAGTCCCAATTGGGATACTTAGATTCACAGATTAAATTATATAGATTTCCAAAAATTTCTGTCCAGTATTGAATTTCTAATTCACTATCTAAAACACCTCTCAAATATCTGCCATCGTTGAATTTTAGCCAATTTGTATATTTGCGATCATACTTCTGCCAACATCTGCGCCAAGTAGCCCAGCCCCAGCAATGAGCATAATTTGAGAAATAATAACTACCATCTCCTCTCCATTGACCATCTTGGAAGTTATCACCACTTATGCACCAAATCCTATTGTCTTCCCGATAATAAGCTAGTAGCTCTTGGCAATAGCTAAAAAATGAAGGATGGGGAAGACAATCATCCTCTAAAATTATCGCTTCTGATACTTGCTCAAATACCCAATCTATTCCACTACTGACTCGTTTTCTAGATCCAAGATTAACTTCAGAATAATTACGAAATACTTCACAATCCCAGTCAATTAGCTCAATTACAGAACGAGACTGCTGACAAAGGATTAATTCAGTCTCATTACGTGTGCCATCAGCAATCACAAATAGTTGTTTAGGCTGTGCTTGTCGAATTGCATCAAATACAATTTGTGTCAGATCTGGACGATTGAAGATAATAAAAACTACTGGAGTATTTAGGCTAGTCATAGTAACAAAAAATTTACGTTACGCTCCAAGAAGCACGGGTTAACACTTTACAATGAGATGGCAAGCCAATACTGCCCGTCCCGAAAAAATCGCCACCTTCAACCACTAATGCCGCAACGTTTTTAATAGAATCTAGAATCTCTACTTCCGCATGTGAGAGAAAAAGCTGAATACTATATACTCCTGTAGCTATATTGAGATCTTTGATCTCACATTCGATTCTGCAAGTTTTGTTATGCAAATTAAAATTTTGATTGGTGAAATTCGATCTAACTAGAAAGAAAACATCTCCTTTAGAGTCGAGTATATCTATACTGCATACTACATTATCTAGCTTCTCAATTGAGTTGCTTTTTTCAACTTCCACAACAAAAATATAGTCTTCCCCAGAGCTTAATATCTCTTGTCTTTTTCCTGCATGGTTAGTTATAAAAAAATCAATGATTTTTACCTTGCCAGTACCTTTCCGATCTTTTCTATCTTTCAGGTTTAATGATTTAATCTGATTCTGACTTTCATCTAAATATTTTTCAATAACTTGCTCTGTACATCCTTGAAGTTGGATTTCTCCCAACTGTAAATAAATCCCCATAGAACATAAGTTTTGAACAGTTGATAAATTATGACTAACAAACAGAACTGTTCGTCCTTCTTTCTCTGCGACATCTTCCATCTTGCCTAAACACTTCTTTTGAAACTGAGCATCTCCTACTGCTAATACCTCATCAACAATTAAAATCTCTGGCTCTAAATGCGCTGCTACCGCAAACGCTAAGCGGACATACATTCCTGAAGAATAACGCTTAACTGGTGTATCTAAAAACTTTTCCACTTCCGCAAAAGCAACTATTTCGTCAAATTTTTTCTTAATTTCGGATCTATCCATTCCCAAAATTGCACCGTTGAGATATATATTCTCTCGACCTGTTAATTCGGGATGAAAACCAGTACCAACCTCTAAAAGACTAGCAACTCGACCTTTGATGGAGATCCTGCCAGAGGTGGGTTCGGTGATACGACTGAGGATTTTGAGAAGAGTGGATTTACCTGCACCATTGCGTCCGATGATGCCAACGCGATCGCCTTGCTTAATTTCAAAGGACACATCCTTGAGTGCCCAGAACTCTTCACTGCGATCGTCAAGGTTTGCTTTGCGATCGCTGGTCAGTCCTTGCCATAGAGACTTTGCCCGATTAGTGATCACATCGCGGAAAGACGAATGGCGTTCTTGCTTTTGGTGACCAATAATGTACTTTTTACTTAAATTTTCGACCCGAATTACGACATCAGACATTTTTAAGTTCTTAAATGGTATCGGTAAGAAGTGCTAGTAGTATCATCGATCTGAAAATTATTCTGATTGGTCAGATTTGACGAGTTTTAAAATTGAGGTTCTGAGATTGTGGATAGCTTGGGTATTTTCTTCGTCAGATGTATAGGTATCGTCGTGGGATTCTTCATGAGCTTCTTGATCTTGATTCTCTGATTTTTGTGATAGGCGATCGCATAGATCGTCAAGATGTGATGCCAATGTGACTGGTCTATGAGGAGCAACCAAGTCAAGGTTGGGATGAGTGGGTAAATCACTACAGGGGCAACAAACGGGAACTCTCGGACCGATGTCGATGGATGGTACAAGCAAGTTGCAACGGGCACAAGCAACAATTTCCCATTTATTGCTGAGTAATTCACTAACGGTTTGATCAGTACCACTTAAATAGGCTTCTTGGGCTTTAGTAGTGCTAATTTCATCCCAAAGTTGGTTAAATGAAGGTGAGTATTTTTCCCCTTGCAAAATCTTATAGATCCGAACTTGTTCACCTTGAGTAGACAAGCTTACGGTTTTGCCCATTTGCATCCATTGTGCGACATAATTTTTGACTAAGGTTCGTGATGCCATAATTTTAGAACCTTTAATAAATAATTAAGTAGATTTGAGTACACAGGTAATAAATGCACCTGCCATAATTAATATAGTCTGAGAGCTTCATTGATAGTTTGAATAAATCTTATAATTTTTTATTTATTTTGCTCACAGGACATAGCTTATGCTCGATACCTACCTAGATCCTACGACACAGTCTTTATCCGCTAACTTCGAGCCATCAGTCCAAATCCGCAATTTAAATTTTCATTACGGAGAAGGAGATTTATTTAAGCAAGTTTTATTTGACATCAATCTAGAGATCTACCCTGGGCAAATTGTGATCCTGACGGGACCCTCGGGTTCAGGTAAAACTACGCTCCTAACTTTAATTGGAGCTTTACGGACAATCCAAGATGGTAGTCTGAAAGTTTTGGGTCAGGAACTAAAAGGGCTAAATCCTAAAAAATTGGTGCAAATACGTAAAAATATTGGCTTTATATTTCAGGCGCATAACCTCTTTCATTCTTTGACGGCTAGACAAAATGTGATGATGTCCACGGATCTATTTACCCATAAGGCTGGTAATGCGATCGCAACGAATAAATCTGCGGAAATTTTGACTCAGCTTGGATTGGGTGAGAGGATTGACTATAAGCCCCATGCTTTGTCGGGTGGACAAAAACAACGGGTAGCGATCGCAAGGGCTTTGGTCAATCGTCCGAATTTAATCCTTGCCGATGAGCCAACGGCGGCGCTAGATAAAAAATCTGGGCGCGATGTGGTGACTTTGATGCAAAAAATGGCTAAGGAGGAAAACATCACTATTTTGATGGTGACCCATGACAATCGTATTCTTGATGTTGCCGATCGCATTATTAACTTGGTGGATGGCAATTTAGAATCTGACAATGTGATGAATGATTTTCTGGCGAATCGCGATGCTTCAGGTGTTGATTCGCGTACATTTATGCTGTAGATAAGTATGGTTGGCACTTTGCGCCGCCTATACTTAATCTACAGAAAATTTTTGAAAGCGCCGCTTTGCGGCGCTTTCAAAAATTTTCTGTAGGCTGTAATTAATTTATTTGGAGTTAATTTTTTGATGAGCAGACATCTAGAAGAACAGTCTCTAGAAAAAGCATTTTATCAACTCGCCGATCGCTTGATTGATAGTCTGCATCATGGTGAACATTTAACGATTAACTTAGAGAGTGAGCGTAGTCAATTCACCAGATTTAACCATGCTAAAGTCCGACAGTCAGGAGTGGTCGCTGATGGGAATGTGACTATTTTGCTAATTTATAATCAGCGAGAAGCTTTTGCGAAGTTTCCGTTTACAGGCGATCGCGAAGTTGATATGGCTTATGCGATCGCTAATCTTGAATATCTCAGGCAAGAAGTGGCACAAATTCCTGAAAATCCTTATCTTGTCCTTCCTGAGAACCAAGGCTCCAGCCGCGAGGTTTATCAAGGAAATTTGTTGAATCCAGAAGATGCGATCGCTACAATTCTCGCGCCAGTGAATAATGTTGATTTTACAGGCTTCTATGCTTCAGGTTCGGTAATTCGCGCTAATGCGAACTCCGCAGGTCAAAGACATTGGTTTGCGACGGATTCATTTTTTGTTGATTATTCAATGTTTGTCCAGACGGATTCAGGCGAAAAAGCGGTTAAGGGTATTTATGCTGGCAAAGATTGGGAAGCAGAGGCTTATAACTTACAGATTAATCGCTCTCAGCAACAATTAGTAGCCTTACAAAAGCCAAGTAAAACTTTAGAGCGTGGTCAGTACCGTACTTACTTTGCACCTGCGGCTTCATCGGAGCTATTGGGCTTTTTGGCATGGAGTGCGGGAGAATCAGGTTTGCAGCAGAGTAGTAGCGCTCTATTGAAATTAAAAAATCAAGAGAAAACTCTTTCGCCATTGCTATCTATTAGTGAAAACTTCACCTATGGGAATGTGCCTCGTTTTAACGATTTAGGAGAAATTGCTCCAGAATATTTATCTATTATTGCTGAAGGGAAACTGGTTAACACATTGGTGAGTTCTCGCAGTGCGAAGGAATATAGCAAGGTTGCCAATGGTGCGGATGAAGGTGAGTCGATGCGATCGCCTGAAGTTGCCGCAGGAAGTTTAGCCGAGTCCGACATTCTCAAACAGTTAGATACGGGACTCTATCTATCAAATTTGCATTATCTCAATTGGAGCGATCGCAGTGGCGGTAGAATTACTGGGATGACTCGCTATGCTTGTTTCTGGGTTGAGAATGGTGAGTTTATCGCTCCAATTGAGAATCTACGTTTTGATGATAGTATCTATGACTTTCTCGGTGAAAATCTCGAAGCTTTTACAGATTTTCGTGAATTTATTCCTAACACTGGAACCTATGAAACGCGATCGCTTGGCGGTATTCTCGTTCCAGGAATGTTAGTCAAAGACTTTACATTCACTCTCTAAAAAACCACGACAACAATCGACTTATCGGTTTGGCTTAGCAATGCAGTTGAGCTGACAAATATAACCTTTGGATTTTAAAGATTATATTTGAGAGGTCGGCTCCAAAGCATTGTTAGGTTTCTGCCTTTGGGCAATTTGCATGAGCAGCCGAAGTGCTTCGTTAACGGCTTCACTAGTTGGAAATGCTTGAGCAACATCAGGATCAAGTAATACTATGTTTGTTCCTGTTCTGTAGCGTTCGACATATTTCCCTCTAACACCGCCCTTCATCCTGCTAAAGTCGTACTCAGGACGTAAATCGTCTTCTAGGTCTTGATTATTCTCCATCTTCGTAAAACCTTTGCTCATTTCGGGTTGCCTCTCGTGCACTGATTATCCGAACTCGATCTGCTCGAATTGTAACTGACTAGAAACTGCTCTACATAGATTGCTTTCGTTAAAACAAAAATAAGGTGTGTTCTATTTCATAAAAGAACTCTAAGGGATAGGTGATCGCACAGGGCGAATGTAACCGAGAGCCCAAACAGCCTGACAAAATGACATTAGCCAAAGAGAAGTGGAACTTCCATCATTTTGCTCATATAACCAATAACGAAATATTCCGTCGCAAATATTATCGATTTCCTCAAATGGTAAGCGGGAAAGTTCATTGCCAAGTTCTAGATCAGGAATTTTAATTATCAATTCATGATCGTTTGGAATTAAATGACTGTTCCTCAGAAAGAAAAGCCCTTTTACTATTCTCTTTAGTACACCTTCTATTCTATGCCATTCTAGCTTTGTTGCTGGTTTAATCCCTAGAAATATTCCGCCCTCTGAATAAGCCTCTACATCTTCTAGGCTATTCACAACCCTATTTTTGTAATGTTTTGACTCAAGTCTTCTTATTGAAGAAAAAATACTATCAACTGCCTTGTCACATGATGGATGTTTTTCTGCCCCTTCAGCAGACCAAACAAATCTCCTAAATTCCTCATCATCTTTCGACCAACCTTTTCGGCATGATTCACAGCAATCAACTTTTATAAGACTAGTAGTCCGTGGTTTAGGAAAAATGCACTGAGGTGGAATGTGATCTTCTGTCACTAAACCTACACTACCTCAGTAACCACACATACCAGATTTCATTGAACCTCATGCCAAACAATAATGTTCTACTTGAAATACTAACTAATAATTATCCAGAAAGTTTCTGTATAGTTACCATAATTAAGGTAATTATACAGAAACTTTCTGGACAACACAAATATTTTGCGTAATACATGAAACTTAACCAAGTAGGATTTCATATAGGTAAGTTATATAAAAAAATGCAATTAATCCGACATAACAGAAGTTAAAAACTTCTAGATTTATGTTACCAATCCGCGTTAAACACTACTTCCTTAACGCTAGAACCTGTAAAATCCACGCTCAGAGAGGATTTTACAGATTAACAAGACTTTGCCAATATTTGCGCGATCGCATCGGCTAATCTGTCAAAACCACCTTTTGCTCCAACTCGTTCCAACCCGCTCAATGGAAGAGTTACGCAACACGCTCAAACATCCCAAAAATCATCTAAACAGAGGATTTACGGATTCAGGATATTTAGCCAAGCAACATCGTCGCGCCGCCTATTAACAAAAACGACGCACAAAAAAGCAAAAAGAAATGTCGCCACAAAGGCACATGTCTGTTGAGTACAGCCTCTTCTGGTTTCACTGGATCGTAGTAGATAGTTACAGTCTTGCCAACAGCATAGGGAGAAAGATGCTTCATAGCATCTCGTTTAGTACTTCCGTTAACGGCGTAAAAGTAGAGTCGCTCGCTCGCGTAGCGCTTTCTCTGCACAGTATACTCATAGCGAACATGAGGATACCAACCATCAGAGTCTTCTTCAATGTTGCTTTCCAAAATCTCTCCCGTTGTCGTGTACCAATGCTTTGACATGTGCTGTTGCCTCAATGTCCAGAGCAGGTAGAAGGCGGAACCTAGTCCGATGACAATGCAGATGAGACCAGCGATTTGAGGACTGAGTTGCATAGGTGTCGGGTAGTTCGCGATAAGTGTTATAACGCCTAACTAGTAATCATACTGAAGCTTTTAGCATGACAACCTAAATTATGGCAACTATGGAAAAACTTTCTGAATAATACAACTATTGCGCCTAATATGCAGAATTTGTCTGGTTAAGATCCTGTAAAGGTGAGTTATACAGACAAATATAGGTTAAAAAGACTTTGCCAATATTTGCGCGATCGCATCAGCTAATCTCTCAGAACCACCTTTTGCGCCAACCCGTTCCATTCCATTTTGTTTACAACGTTCCAAATAATCGCGATCGCTGAGAGTTCGTTTCACGCATTGCGCCGCTTTTTGCAAGAGTTGGGGAGTAGCTGGTTCCTTCCCAATCGTTTGAACTGATAAACCTAGCAAACGTTCCTGTGCATTCGCAAAGCGATAGGAAAATTGAGGACCATTGCCCATGATTTGAATCACAGGTTTTCCCAAGCCGACCATCTGCTCGACAGCAGTTCCCGCCATACCGATCGCCAAATCACAATGATGCAGAATATCTGCAAAAGCATCACTGAAGCAAAGAACATAGATATTTGATTTTGCATGATACATTTTGCCATCGGCATATTCCCAGCCAGCTTGAGCAGCCAATTCAGGCAATTTGGGTGTCAGGCTCGGTACGATCGCAGCTCGGAATTGCACAGGATTGGGAGCAAATTCTTGAGCGATCGCTACACATAATCGCAACTGTAATACGAGATTTTCGGCAGCTTCAGGTAGCCGACTTCCAGAGAGTAAGGCGATCGCAGGCACATCAGGACTCAAAGCCAAATCTTTGCCTGACGGTTCCAATACATCCATAATTGGATAACCAACAAAGCTCGTATTCTGATAGCCTCTTTTTCTAATCAGTTCCGCACTATAAGCATCGCGGGTCAAAATCTGGCGACATCGTGGCGATCGCATCATTAGTGCTTGCAGCCAGCGAGGAACATAACGGTTTTCGTAAAATGCTGATGATGACACTAAAAATAAGGCATAGGGCAACCCCGTTAAATACGCAAATAGCGCAGGCACTACATCACCTGTCGCAAACACAAAATCACAAGTTTTGCCACATTCTCTCGCCGCCTTAATTTGTTGCCAAGTCAGATTAATCAATCCAGATTGAAAATCTGCAATCTGCTTCTGCACACTCATATAGGCAAATCCCCCCGATGGCAAGATCTTGGTCTGAGTAGCGATCGCTACACCAGCCCGACGATAGGCATTCCCTTCACCAACAATCGGCAATGCGATCGTCTCTATCTCAGGATATTTGTGCCGTAAAGCTTTGAGAACTTCACAAGCATTTAGGTCTTCACCGTGACCGTTACTAATAAATAAAACTCGTTTGGGGATTGAAGTCACGATGATAAAGCTAATAACTGATAGCTAAAAATTATCGCATTTTCTTTAACTAAGTAGCTACGCATAAATAAACTTATGAGGATATCCCGCGTAGCGGGATATCCTCATAAGGAATGAAAAACAAATAACTTGTGCAAATTAGGATAATCTCAGATAAAGAAAGAAAAGGAATAATTTTGGGTTATTACAGCGAAGAACTTGAGACGGAGATGTTGAAATTTTACGGTTCACTG
>NZ_SJEE01000015.1 GCF_006937785.1 Pseudanabaena sp. UWO311 | reverse complement strand
TCGCTGCTATTTCATTTGTTTCTCGATACCGACGCAAAAAATCTCGTACAAACGATAAGCTAACTTTAAATCGTTTAGCTAAACCTCTCTGTGTATTTTCTTTATTTTGCCATGCATTTAATATCTTGTGCCGTAAATCAAGCGAATATGCTGACATATTTTGTTTAACTTTAGTGATGCTTTAGATTACTAGACTTGTGGCGTGTTTGATCGGAATTTGCTGTAAGTTCGCTATCTAGCTTGAAGAACCTGACTACGCTTAATCTCAATCACAACAAAATTGATGATATTAAACCTTTAGCTGGTCTAACCCAGTTAAGAGGACTGAGCTTGCATAACAATCAAATTGCTAATATCCAACCTTTGGCTAGTTTAAAAAAGCTAGAGCAGCTAATCGTCTCTCAAAATAAAATTAAGAGTCGAGTTTGTCCAGTTAGCCCTCAAAGGATCTGTGAATTTGAGGGCGATGAGGGCGCAAGACGAATTTTTTAAAATTTAGCTCGATTCAAAAACAAAAAAGAGGGTGAGCGCTATGCGCTCACCCTCTTTTTTAGAATTAACTATTTCGACTCAGTGAAATCAGCATCGATTACATCGTCATCGCTACTTGCAGCATCCTTAGTTCCGTCTTCAGGAGCAGCACCAGAAGGGGCTTCACCGCCTTGCTGATAGACAGAAGAACTAAGAGCATACAAAGCTTGCTTCAACTCTTCAGTTTGAGCTGCGATCGCTTCATGATCATCTTTGGCGATTACTTCACGCAAGCTCTTGACTAGACCTTCGATCTTCGTCTTGTCGGCTTCAGGAACCTTGTCTCCAAGATCCTTGATTTGTTTCTCAGCTTGGTAAGCTAGAGAGTCAGCTTGATTCTTCGCTTCGATGCGATCGCGCTTCTCTTTGTCAGTAGATGCGTTACGCTCAGCTTCGTTAACCATACGTTCCACTTCATCCTTAGGCAAGGTCGAAGCACCAGAGATTGAAAGGGTTTGAATCTTACCAGTACCCTTGTCCTTAGCAGTTACCGACAATAGCCCGTTAGCATCAATGTCAAATACAACTTCGATTTGAGGTACGCCACGAGGAGCAGGAGGAATTCCGTCTAGACGGAAGGTTCCCAAACTCTTGTTGTCGTTAGACATTTCACGTTCGCCTTGAAGAACATGAATCTCAACATTGCTTTGTCCATCAACCGCAGTCGAGAAGACTTCAGACTTCTTAGTAGGAACAGTGGTGTTACGTGGAATGATTTTGGTCATTACGCCACCCAAGGTTTCAACACCGAGTGATAGAGGAGTTACGTCAAGCAAGAGAATGTCTTTAACTTCACCAGCCAATACGCCAGCTTGAACAGCTGCGCCGATCGCAACGACTTCATCAGGGTTAACGCTTTGGTTAGGATCTTTGCCAAGAATCTTCTTAACAACTTCTTGTACCGCAGGAATACGGGTCGAACCACCAACAAGGACAACTTCATCGATTTTCGATTTGTCGATTTTGGCATCACGGACTGCTTGCTCGACAGGAATACGGCAGCGATCAATTAGATCAGAGCATAGTTCTTCAAACTTGGCGCGAGTCAGTGTGGTGTCAAGGTGCTTAGGTCCATCCTGAGTTGCAGTGATAAAGGGAAGATTGATTTCGGTTTGAGTAACGCTAGAAAGTTCAATCTTCGCTTTTTCAGCAGCTTCAGTCAAACGTTGCAATGCTTGCTTATCCTTGCGAAGATCAATGCCTTCTGCGGATTGGAACTGATTAGCAAGGAAGTCTACGATCTTCTTGTCAAAGTCGTCACCACCGAGGTGAGTGTCACCACTGGTGGACATTACTTCAAACACACCGTCGCCGACTTCAAGGATCGATACGTCAAACGTACCGCCACCAAGGTCAAATACGAGAATGGTTTCATTAGTCTTGCTATCTAGACCATAAGCCAGAGCTGCTGCGGTTGGCTCGTTGATGATGCGGAGAACTTCTACGCCTGCAATTTTGCCAGCATCTTTAGTGGCTTGACGTTGCGAATCATTGAAATAAGCAGGAACGGTGATAACCGCTTGTGTGACGGTTTCGCCTAAATATTTGCTAGCGTCGTCAACTAACTTACGCAATACTTGAGCAGAAATTTCTTCGGGTGCAAACTGTTTGCTAACTGCAGGTGCGTCGATCTTGACGTTTTCACCTACTTTCAAAACTTTGTAAGCAACTTGCTTGGATTCCCCACTAACTTCGTCATAACGTCTGCCGATAAAGCGCTTTACTGAGTAAAAGGTGTTGTCGGTGTTCATGACGGCTTGACGCTTAGCAATTTGTCCAACTAAGCGATCGCCATTTTTGGCATAAGCAACAACTGAGGGTGTGGTACGGAAGCCTTCGGCGTTTGCAATCACCGTTGGCTTGCCCCCTTCCATGACGGCGACGACTGAGTTTGTCGTACCTAAGTCGATTCCAACTACTTTAGCCATAAGGCTTCTAACTCCTGAGTTTTATTAATCTTTAGTCTCATACAAGATTAACCACTTTTCCCGATTAGCACATCAGGGGGACTCTACCTAATCTGGTAGGGTTTCCCGTACAATCAACAAATCCATACCCAAAAAGAAGTGGCTCTGCGTGATCACAACCATCTTTTTCAAGATTATTGTAGTTATCGCTTTTCAAGTGCGCGAGTTTTAGAGGTTTGATTCCCTTACCTTCGGGTTTAAATAGGCTGGGAAACACTATAAGCACATAATTAATAAACATTTAATCCCAAAATATTTATTTGGTCCAAATAATTTAAATTTATTGATACTCCTTTCCCAGCAAAAAAGGAGACATTATAAGGATACGTGGTGTGTGGCTTCGCCCCGCACCACGTATCCTTCACTGGCAAGGAAGTAGCTTAATTAATTTTGTTGTCAGGCTGATTAAATTCGTGGGATTGATGGAAAATTGCATTCATTCTTAATGCTCCTGCAAGTGTGCCTAAACCGTAAAGAGCTATACTCACAGAAATATTAAAGAATGAAGCTTCAATCCCGATCGCATAGCTAAGTGGAACCAACAAAAATGTTTTTTGGACAGAGCGAACTAGCCTTCGATCAAGACTTTTATCAATTAGGCGATTTTTTCGAGTTACATATTCCCAGTCTAAATATTGAATTACTCCAGTAACAAAGAGATTAATGCCATAAAAAGTAGTTGCTGATCGATGAGAAAGGTTTTCTCCTAACAATGACGCTGAGAAAGGAATTAATGAAATAGACATCAAAAATAGTAGGTTAAGCCAAATATGCGCACGATCAGATCGTGAAATATAGTGCGATACCATCTGATGCTCAAACCACAGTAGCCCCAAGATCATAAAACTAAGAAAGTAAGTAAAAAACTTAGGGATAAGTGCAATTAGCTCCTGAGTCAATTCGACATCTGACTCCACATGAAATGTCTTGATGTCTAGTACTAACAGAGTTAATGCGATTGCGAAAAAGGCATCGACTAAAGCATCAATACGGTGATTGCTGATATCAGCACTTCCATTGTCTGAAGGAATGGTATTGCTAGAGCCTCTGAATAGATTGATAAAATGGGATGAGGGAAAACGCATTTTCTATCACTAGGGGTTATACCAATTCTCAAAAGTGTATCCATACTTTCGAGAATTAAAAATTAAATTCAGTAAGGTTTTGGGAGCCTCAAAATGGCAACGTCATTTTGAGGATTGGGATTATTTTCTACCAAACCATTTAGCCGCGATCGCACCCAACGCAGCTCCCACGAGAGGATTACTAAGAAATTTTACAAGTGCTGGTTGAATTGCTAAAACTTCTTGAAAAATATCGGGATGAGAATGATAAGCAAAACCAGCCAATTTAGCAACATCATCGGAAGTCATACGGCTAGGATTATGGCTTGACAATCCTAACTGCTGTTCAAGAGCACGCTCACTCAGACCACGCTTTTTCAGATGTTTGAAGAATTCTCTAGCTACGTCATCTCGTTGGTTGGGTTGAATCTCTGCTACTGCTTTTTGTAATTCTGGCTCCATTTCTGCTGAAGTAATCCGATCTTTCTGAAAGAGATCTCCAAATAAATTACGACGTTCTTCTCGGGAAGATCTTTGGGCAAAATCATCAAAGTTTTGATAATTTTCTGACTCTTCAGGGAGAATTTCTTTGTTTCCCTCTGACAAATCTTTCATGACTTGGCTTTTATATTCATCACTAGTATTTGGCATAGTTATTATGTTGATAAAGGATTCAAAAGGACTAATACCTATTCTCAAAATGGCAACACCATTTTGAGAATCCAAAAACCTTACTGGGTTTTACACCAATTCTCGAAAGTGTAGCTATACTTTCGAGAATTGGTATTAAGACTTATTTTAAGTAGTGCCAGCTCTGTCCCAAGCATCCCGAACTGCATCTATAACCTTGATCCAAGCTAATCCTGTCCCAGATTTTTGGGTTAAGATCGCCTCA
Organism: Pseudanabaena sp. UWO311; assembly: GCF_006937785.1. Taxonomy (GTDB): domain Bacteria; phylum Cyanobacteriota; class Cyanobacteriia; order Pseudanabaenales; family Pseudanabaenaceae; genus Pseudanabaena. The sequence goes on along the minus strand of NZ_SJEE01000015.1, from coordinate 118,776 downwards.
TAGTCTAATTTAAGTTCAGCTTCAGCTTCATCAAAGCTTTTGCCAAGATAGCGATCGTAGCCTTCATGTCCTGTTTGATAAGCGGGTTGATAGTCTGCATAGGGAGTCTTTTTTTCAATGTAAGGACGAGTACCATGATTCTCTTGCCAATAAGCATCATAGGAATCATTAGGATTAATGGAAGTTGTGCTTTGATTATTCATAGTTGTCCCAAGTAAAATATCAATCAAAACCGAGAAATATGAGGCGCTTTGCGCCTCATATTTCTTACTCTTAACTTGCTTGCTGATAATCAATTTGATGCGACTGAGTATCATATCTAGCGGTTAAAATCAGCTTCTTATCAGGAGCATAGATTAAAATAGTTAGGTCTTGATTAGGGAAATTGTGTCGGAAACCTTGGACTAATGATTTAGTTAAAGCTTTTACTTCCGTTGGTAAAACTTTAGGTGAAATTACGACTCCTAGCTTATTGCGATCGCGCACATAAGCATCCTTAATCAAGCCTTTACCAGTCTTGATCACCCAATCACCAAAATTCTGACCTGCGGCAGAATTACCGCGTTCTAATTGACCATACTCCGAATTCTGATTCGTCATTACTGGATTAGAAGTTTTAGTTTGAGAAGCTCCACAAGCGCTTGTAAAGGTTAAAAGCACCATTAGAGCTAAGACTAATAATGTTTTCCGAACATAATGAAAAATGTTCATAGTTTTTCTTTGCATAGTTTAGAACTCACGCCTAAGGGTCTATAGGGGGAATTTATGACTTTTTTCTACCACTTAGCCGACTCCTTTCTCAGCAAAGTATTTATTCAAGAATGTACTCACAAAAGATAGAACAATCGGAGCCAAAATTAAGGCTAAGAGTCCGTTCATCGTAAATCCAGGAACGATAATCGAAGCCAACCAGAGTAATATTCCATTTACCACAAAAGAGAATAATCCTAAAGTAATAAAGGTGAATGGTAGAGATAGAAGTTTAACAATCGGCCCAATAAAGGCGTTGACAAACCCAATTACGATCGCAGCGATTAATGCCGCTGGGAAGTTCGCAATATCTACACCTGGTACAACCATATCGACTACTAGAAGTCCTAGAGCTGTTGCCACTATCGTTACAAAGTATCCAACCATATTTTTTTATCCTGAGTTATAGACAGAGTGTTATATCGCAATCATTCTTTTATTTATGTTTCTTGCTGTTTAGAGATTGCCCAGACAGCATGAATAATACCTGGAACCCAACCTAGTAGAGTTAGCCCAATATTGATTAATAAAGTAGAACTGAAGCCGTAGGTAAGGAAAACCCCAAGGGGTGGAAGGAGAATTCCGATAATAATTTGAATTAGTTTCATAGTTGTCTGCTCTCTGCAATGAAATGCAAATAATCTGATTGATCGATTCCAACACCTTGGGCTAAAAGTAGAACCAATATTTTTATTAAAAGTACTGCTTTTCGTCACTTTCAACAAAAATATTGTGGTTCTGCTGATTACAAGTTGCTGGTAATTGATTTAGTAGTGGTAATTCATGAATTACCACTACTAAATCAATGCTTAACGCCAATGCTCTTACTTTCCCAAAGGTCTTGTAAATGCTGTTTAACTTCTTTCTCTTTACGAGCAGCAGCTGAACCAAGCCCACCGATATTGGTCTCAATATCGGTAACTTTTTGTTGCAAAGGCGTGGTATCAACTACTTCTGCTTCAGTCTTTTGCTGGTTATACCAAGTTTTAGCATTTTCCCATTGTTGTCTAATCTCGTCATAGCGATCGCCATAACGAATGGCAAGTTTTTTATCTAAAGTGGCAAGTTGAGCTTTGAGCTTGAGATATTGTTCTTGCAGAATTCCCGACTCGTGATGTTCTTGGACAGTATCGACTGCTAGATTAATCGCTGCCGATTCGGCATCAATCAAATTAGTCGATTCGGAGGCTTTAATATCAATCAGAATTTCACTACTTTCGCGATCCAATTGTTCCTGCTGCCAGTCCAATTGAGATTGAATCTCTAACAATTTCGCTCGGCGTTGATTGAGTGCTTGTTGTCGATGATAAGTGCTTCCTTCGATGGCTCCTTCAATAGAAGCTGTAATTTTCTCCGCGTTGTCCTTTCCACCACCTCTCAAGTCAGCTATTACCGTAGAAATAGCTGACTTGACAATCAAACCAATCTCATCACTGCCTTCTTTTAGCTCAGCTACTGTCTGTCCGACAGCATCTTTGACAATTTTGCGAATGTGTTCAGCTCGAATCTGACCCTCTCCCTTTGCTTTGTTGAGATTGGTTGTAATCTTTTCTTTAACTGGATTAGGCATAGTTAATATTTCCCATTTTATATAAGAGTTTTGCCGTAGGGGCTATTCATGAATAGCCCCTACGGCTGGCAATTGCTTACCATAAACCTCTGACAGGTTCTGAAGGTTCGCTTGGCGTAGGAGTTGGTGTTTTAATAGGGGTTACATTTAAGATTGGAGAAACTAAAGCAAGTACTTCATCTTTGGTTGCGTAACCATCAAATGCATCAAGATTAAATGGGATTGGAGATTCTGTACGATTCTCGTTATAGATCACTTCACTAGGACTAGCATTAGTAGCAATCCAAGGTCGTACATCTGCTCCTAACAGCATTTGACGTAAAAATCTTATACCAGCTGCATGACGAGCTTCTACACTATGGATTGCCAAGGCTGCCGCTAAAATCGGTTTCCCTGCATCACCTGCTGCAAGCAAATTTTGAACCTGACCTTTATAAGCAGCCACACCTAGATCTTCCACATATTGACCTGCTAATAGAAAATCGGTAGGATTGGCAAAAGGGTCACGCCCTAAAATCGCCTTATAGTTAGGATTTGCTGGAATTTTAATTGCTTCAGGCTGACCGCCAATAGAACGTAATGCAGCTGAAAGGTCAGTTACATGTTTAGCTTCATCTTCACCATAAGAAGCGATCGCATCCTTCGCCATTTGAGGTGCAGAGACTAAACCTCCATTTATAGCTGCATCGGAAGCACGGCGGTAAAAGTCTGCTTCGAGCTTTTCTAAGGTGAGTGCATATTCTGCTACTTCTCTAGGGCTTAGCACTGCGCCCTGAGCATAAGCTGGCGCTGGTGGACTGAAGAACATGAATAAAAACAGTAAAGGAATAAGGACTAAGCTGAGCTTGATAGGGCGCATGGCTCCACAAGCTAGGTTCTTAAGGCTCATTCTAAAAGTGACGTAGTAAGATGTCATATCGTCTGCGACCTTCTGTATGAATATATTGCAACTGTATTTGGAAGTGAATAATTTGAGAGTTAACTCATGAGTAGCTCTTTAGTTAAGCAACTAGAGAACCACCAATAGGATTATTGAGTATATTTAGCGAACCAACAATGGCAACAATCTGTTTAGGAGTATATAGTTCGTCATAAGCTCGTCCTTTAAATGGATTGAGCGTAGAATTTAGATTGGCATCATTAACAAGGCGATCGCTGTCAGGTTCTGTGGTTGGTTTACCGAGTAAAGCGCGCACACCAGCCGCGTGTCTGGCTTCTACAGAAACGATTGAACCCGCCGCAAGTATGAAGGTAGGATTAGTGAGACTTAGACCCGCACCATTGTAAGCATGAACACCAACATCTTCTAGGGTAACGGCAGTATTCAAAATACTATCGCGACTAGACAGAAAGTTATTGAGGGTGGATTGGTTAAAACTTAAATCTTGAGTAGCAAATAGAACTTGGTCAGCTAAAACGCTGCGTAAAAATGTGACATGGGCAGCTTCTTGACCACCCAAATATCGCATATATTCCATTTCTTTGCTATTGGTAATTTTGCCAGAGCTGACAACAGCTGCATAAAAAGCAGCTTCTAGTTCTTCCAATAATAAGGCAAAGTTGAGAATACCGATGTCATTAGCATTAAATGTGAGAGTCTTGCCACGGCTGTTTGTTTGGGCATTAATTGCTCTAGGCATAACTGCGATCGTTAGAGCACCAAGCCCATAAATTCCCCATTTAATTAGGGAACGCCGTGATGTAGAAGGTAGTTTCCTACTGTTCATATATTAAGATCTCCTAAATAATGACACATACAATTAACGTACTTATACATATCGTTACAGATAGATGTTTGACATAATGTATATCCAGATGTTTAAGAATGATCGAACTGCTTGATTTGTATGAGAATGTCGTAAATCTTTATCAATAATCCAAAAATTAGAATTAAAATTGATACTGTCGAAGTACTAGTGCTAAAGATGTAAAGATAGACGACGCAAAGCGCTGCCTATCCTTACATCTTTGGATTAAGAATACTGTCGAAGCAACTAGATAAAAGCAATTGTAGGTCTGTTTTGATAATTGGAATTAATACCGAAGAAGCAGACAGAGATCTTAAAATATCAGTCCGTACTAGCCTCAGAGCGTCAACTATTGATGGTGGTTTATCAACAATTTTTAGTAATATTACTGGGGGTGTCTTACTGAGTAGCTTTTTGCTAGATTTGGGCGCGAGTCCATTTGAAATTGGGATGGTCGCTTCTCTGCCAATGCTAGCAAATCTCTTACAGCCGATGGGAGCATTATTATCTAATCGCTCTCATAGTCGTCATGACTATGGAATCTGGACATTTTTACCTTCTCGATTGCTTTGGCTAGTTCTACTTGTCTGTCTTGTCTTTAATGGGACAAATGCCGAGGGTTCTGAACAACTTGTATATTTGACCTTAACTTTGGTTGTTACTTCTAGCATTTTTGCGGCGCTGGGTAGCGCTTCTTGGATGAGTTGGTTGGCGGCTTTAGTTCCATCAAAACTGCGTGGGCGATATTACAGCATTCGTAATGTTGTCAGTAATATCGTGAGTTTACTTTGCTTACCGATCGCGAGTTTTGTTGTTTCCTATTGGCAAGGTGGTGCGATCGCAGGTTATGGAATTGTTTTAAGTGTTAGCATCCTTGCGGGTTTAGCGAGTTTAGCCTGTCAGCAATTTATGATAGATATTAATCCTCAAAAATATCAAACTGCCTGTCAAGTAGAAAACGAGCCTGAAAGTAATCAACCAAACTATGCAGCAGATCTATTCAATAATTTAATTAATAATTTAATCTCTCCATTTAAAGATCGCAATTTGATTGTTTTTCTAATCTATTTCGCATTCTGGGGATTTGCGGTTAATCTCAGTACACCATTTTTCAATCTTTATATGTTAGAAAATCTTGGTGTTGATATAACTTGGGTAACTCTATTTAACAGTCTAGGCAGTGGAGCAAATATGCTGATGCTATTAGTATGGGGTAGATTTAGCGATCGCGTTGGCAATCGACCTCTATTAATATTTGCTGGACTAGCGATCGCGATTACACCATTATTTTGGTTGTTCACAGGAATAGCTCAAATCCAATCACAGTTATGGATCTATCTACTAATATTTCACCTCTTTTTGGGTGGAGCTTGGGCAGCGATTGATTTAGGAAGTAATAATATCCAGATTGCGATCGCCCCAATTCAGCATCATGCAACGTTCTTTGCGATCGCCTCTGCGATCGCAGGTATAGGCAGCGCTCTAGGAACGACAGTAGGTGGAATCTTAGCGCAGAACGCGCATTACGATGGAATCTTTGGTGTATTTTTTCTCTCCGCAATTCTGCGTTTAGTAGCTATTATTCCTTTACTATTCGTTCACGAGAAATAATACGAGTCATCAAAAAGCCAAAAAATAATAACGGCGCAAAGCGCTGTTATTATTTTTTGGCTTTTTGATTTATTTATATTAAATAGCTCGAATATCCCATCCAGTCAACTCATCTACTGAAAAGATTTGCCCAATGTTAATAGCTTGGATTCCGCGTTCTCGAACATGATCAATCTGCTTATTTCCATGATCATTGACCTCAGTAATTCTAAAAACTACTTTCTCGCCTTTTTCGATCACTGTTCCCTTAGTTGAATACTGATTTATTAGATTGCTCGCCCCCCTATCAATAAGTTATAGACAACCCCAATAACTGCTAAAACCAAAAGTATATGGATTAAGCCGCCACCAATGTTAATTGAGAACCCTAAAACCCATAGAATAAGCAGTACACCAACGCCAGTCCAGATTAGATTCAACATAATTTTCTCTTTCTAGTTAAAGTAAATTGATAGAAATTTAATATCCTGTAGCTGAGATGGGTGGCGCTTTGCGTCACCCATCTCAGCTATAAATCATTGATTTTTTGAGCTAAATCAATATCTAGATTACTAATGCCATCTACATCATGGGTAGCTAAATCAATTACTACACGGTTATAGACATTAAACAATTCGGGGTGATGATCCATCTTGTCAGCAGCAAAAGCCACCTTAGTCATAAAGGCAAAAGCAGAAACAAAGCTATCAAACTTGAAAGCCCTATTTAGCTTGCCGTTAACTACTTTCCACTCAGGCAGCTTTGCGATCGCACTGTTAATCTCTTTATCTGTTAACTTCTGTTTGGGCATAAGAATAATTAGGATGGAATAGTTTTACCCTAATTCTCAAAATAACAATGCCATTTTAATAGATTAAACCCCTTACTAAACTTGGGTTCTAACTTCAGAAAATGTAATTGCATTTTCGGGAATTGGTATTGCGCTCAAGATATATGAGATTGTGCCCCCCGACTTTGGCAGGCACAATCTTAAACTGCAAGATGCGATGGCAAAGAACTACTAGTCAATAACTTTCTTGACTTCGTCTTTGACATCTTCAGCGGCATGACGAACTTTTGCTTCAGCTTGCTTTGCTTTGCCTTCCGTCTGATTTTTAGTGTCACCAGTCATATCTCCGACTGCTTCCTGCACTTTGCCTTCAACATTTTTAGCAGTTGCTTTAGCTCTATTTTCTAAACTCATTATGAACTCCATAAATTGGTTTTAGAACGCCAGAGTCAAATTGATAACTCTGGCGTTCTAAAACTACTGTGACAGGCGATCGTTTGAATTTCTGAATGAATTGATTGAATATGATACAAATTGTAATCAATAACTCACATTCCGAAGATAGAATTCCTACGATAGCTGAAGTTTGAGGCTGGCACGGCGACACAGCCCTTACAAAACGAAAGAATAGGGGCAATCCCTCCGTGGTTGCCCTACCATGCAAGCTGTAAGAGATTCATCATCATTGCTCTGCCTCACATGAGTCACTAATAATAAAGAGTGATATGCATAGCACATCACTCTTTATTATTTCTTAGGAGATTGTTCATTAAATCTCTTCTCATAACTGGTGTCTTGAGTATTTAATAACCGATCCCAGAAGGTAAAGTAAAGACCATAATGGAAAGTGTACTTGAGATGATGAATTGAATGATGGGCTGGGCCAATAAACCACTTACCCAGCCAATGGTGGGGAAATGATAGAGGAAATCGATCAATTCCTAGATGATTTAATACTGCCCATATTGTCATTGTCGTCAACACTGCAATTAGAGTAATGAAATGTAGTGGAATGATCAAGACAATACCGACTAAAAATAGAGAACTAATGATCGCCTCTAAGGGATCAAAAGCAAAGGATGTCCAAGGAGTTGGATAACGAGATCGGTGATGACCTTGATGTAACCAATGAAAAAGTGATGGGTGATGAAACAAGCGATGAGTGAAATAAAAATAGGCATCTTGCAGAATCAACACTACTACATAACTTATCCCTAGATACCAAAGTCCATACTGTTGAGGATCGCTGTAAATGCGTGTGAGATTCCAACCATATCCCGATACAATCAACGCTGAGGCGATCGCAAACACAGCTGCCGAAAGTATAGAAAGTTCAATATCCCGTTTAATCGATTGCCAAGAAGGATTTGGTTGTAGCTTTTGTTCCTCTGAAGACTGACGCAAAGGCAAATAAAAGCATAAATACGTTCCCCCCGCTACCAGAAAATATCTGCCGAGAATAATTCCAAAAAAAGCAATACCATAAAACCAAAATGAGTGATCTAGCAATTTAGCCTCCCTATCTTTATATCTTGCATTCACACTCCTCCACAGAAGTTTTCTATTAAAAAAATCCTAATAATTTTATTGATGTTACATGGAATCATTATTGCTCAACACTTCGTCCTGCAAGTGTATATTCAGACCCAAGTTATTTCTCTACGGGAGATGGATGAGGCTTTTAGAAGATTCCACGCAACATCAATAACTTTATTGATATTTCTCGGCAACATTTTTCAATAAAGTTATTGAATTCTCCTAAATAGCGAAACGTTTTACCTATACTCTATTATAAAAAATAAATCTGACTAAGGAAATCAGCAGATAGCTCAAAATTGCATAGGCGATAATTGCAATTATGATATTCAAATCAAATATGTTACCGCCACTATTAGAAGTAGGGCTAATAAATAAAGTGGAAAATGGAGCAATAAATGGTGCGGATAAGTTATTAATGAATATCGCAAATTCATTTTGAGTATTCGCTCCAGACAAACGCAATACAAACCTTAACATCAGTAATATTTCTATTATTCCGCCAAGCCAATAAATAGTATTAACTATCCAATAATAAATACCACTGCGCTGCGCCTTTCCTAGACGATTTTCCTCTTGTCGAAGGCGAAAAGTTTCTTCGTCTTGTCTTAGATCTTGCTGCCTTTCAAGATTGTTCTCATCCCGCTGATTATCATTCATTTTAAAACCATTAAATTTTTTGTTGGGCTCAAAGCTAATAGCTTTTATCGTAATTCTTAAAAATTTGGCTACACTTTCGAGAATTTAAAATTAAATCCAATCAGGATTTTTAATTCTCGAAATTGGAAACATTCTAAGGATTTGATATTAGTCCTACGGTGACAGACGGATGGGTGATGCTATGTGTGAATTGATTGAATACGACACAAATCTTTATCTAATTCAATTTCATCGCTATCTAGCTAATTTTTCCTTTAAAGCAATCTACCTACCATACGCCATGCAACTATCTTACTAAGCAAGCATGGTAAAAGCTGTTTGCTGTAATAAAGCAGATGTAAATTGACTATAGCTGTAATGTCCAAATAAATAGCCCCGACGCAAGCGGCGAGGTTATTTATTTGGACATTACAGCTACTGAATTAGTCCAGCAATAATATTAATGCTCATTGCTACAATTGCAGTATTGAAGAAAAAAGAGAGCACACTATGTAATAAAGATAAACGCCTCATCGATCGCGAAGTAATCTGAACATCTGAAACTTGACTGGTCATACCGATTACAAAAGAGAAATATAAAAAATCCCAATAATCTGGCTCAATATCCTCAGGGAAAGCTAGTCCTCCTGCTTTACAATCACTTTGAGTTTGGTGATCCTGATAATATTCATGAGCGTAGTGCATCGCAAAAATTGTGTGAACAAGTAACCATGAGCCAATAATTGTGACCACGGCAAGAATCAGGTGGGGAATTAAGATACTTATATCTTTTCCTTTTGTTTCTTTTAAGATGAATGTGATCGCAAATATACTGGCACATGCAGCAGTAGTAACAATGCTCAAGATTACTAGTCTTCCTTCATCCTGACTTTGAGCATTACGACGCATTGTTTTTGATTTTGCTTGCACCATTAGCATCCAAGTTGCGGCTAAGAAACTGATCATCCCCGCATCCCATATACAGAGAATCTTGGTGGACAGGCTAAACCAAGATGGAAGTAAAACTAACACGATTAAAGCAACAAGAATAGACAAAATTAAGCGCGATCGCACTCTCCATCGGTGAGAAAGTTTATCTTTGACTAAATTATCCAAAGTATTTATTCAACAGCAGGATTATCTAAAATAGATTCGCTAAACAGCATAACTCTCTTATCTGTACTTTTAGATTTATACATAGCTCTATCGACTTTTTTAAAGAGAATGTCAGCCGTATCTCCATCTCTAGGACATATCGCAATACCTATAGTGGCACTTATTGAAAAAACAATTCCGTCAAATTCACAGGTTTCAGAAATCCGATTAACCATCTTTTCGGCAAATCTAATCACATCGGATTCCAGCTTAATATTCAACAAAATACACACAAACTCATCTCCTCCCCATCGACTAACGATATCTTCGCCCCTGACAAAAGTTTGTAAACGTTTTGCCACAGTAATCAGTACTCTATCCCCAATGTCATGACCATAGGAATCATTAATGTTCTTAAATTTATCTAAGTCTATGAACATGATCGCGAGTTTCCAATTATGTCTATGTGCCTGGAGTAATCCATAGTCAAGACGCTGCTCAAGTAACAAACGGTTTGGAAGTCCTGTAAGTGGGTCATGCAATGCACTGTGTTGTGCATCTTTCTCTTTTATTTGAGATTTTGATAAATCTGCACGTACCTCAAGCAGATCATTTTTTGTTTCCCTCAGTTCCAATTCGATGTCGATTCTCTCAGCCACTTGCTTGGTGAGTTCGGCATTAACCTGTTGCAGATCTTCCGCAGCTTTTATTACTTTTTTCTCGGCTTTTTCGTTTTGCGCAATCACCTCTTGGATGGTCGGAAATGGGGGCATGACCTTAGCATTATTTGTGAGGACTGCATTCACCGAACCAAGTTGCTCCGCAGCCTTCTCTACATCTGCTTTGATTTCTTCGCTTTGATTGAGCAAGTTTTTAAGAGGAACTGTTTTGACACTTATTGAACTATCAAATGCATCTGAACTAGCTTTCATCTCATTATCCATATCGCTTTTCCTCCGCCAATAAAATCAAAGTGGATCTTCTGGGATTCTTACTAAGTGTCATTTACAACTACTATCGTAGTTATTCTGTTGTTTAAAATCGTGGTTTAGTCACGTATAAATTGTATGAGTTGAATGAAAACACAACAAATCTTTACAGAAAAAATAATCAGCCATGCAAAACATGGCTAAACATTTCTTGTTTTTCGTATTGCGATCGCGCGTCTCGTGAATCTACTAAATTTTTGACGCAATTAGACCAACTAGCACCAAAAGCCCTAATGCTCTCCGAAAGTAATTAACTCCTTGAAATAATTCTTCCCAAGCCCAAGTAAACAGAGAGCCAAAAGCGATCGCTTCTAATCCAATATTAACTTTGCCTGTTGTAAAGATTAGCCGCAATAGACTAGCCACAATCCAGACTATGAGTGGTAAGTTTGGCATCTGAGCGAGAACGACTTTACCTTCGCGATCGCGAAATATTTTATCAAGCAACGTATTTTCCATGAATTTGATTTATGAGTATTGATATTGTTAAAGTAGGTGTACTGAAGACAACTATCTTAGTGATAGCCATTGAGAGATAATTGGTAAGCAATACAAAGGCTTACTAGTACAATAAGAAAGAGATTTTTTTTGATCGTAAAAATTGATTGCATCAGGATTAATTGGAGCAATATATTTTAAATTAGCCCTCACATAGCATTCTCCTAAGTCATAAAAAATCAGAGGTTTGACGGGATAAGCTAACTCCTCTCTTGTGCCGATTACCCGCAACCAAGGGGAGCCACTACTGTCTAAAACAATTGCATCATCGGCTGAGGTATGGGGATTGGGAACTCGACCATTTGCGGTTTGGTTAAAAACAGCCGTAATAATAGCACCTCTCTGAATACGAGATCTTATCTCTCCATTCGGGGTGTACCGACAATTTACAGTACCTCCATTCGCTTCTGATTCTTCAGACTGAATAATTAACCACTTTTGAACAGCATAAAAGCCACGGTTTCCTTGTAGAAATATGCTATTAAAGTCTCCGTTACCATTAGGTTTCGGCACATCGGCAGCTTGTGCGATCGCCTTATCTTTAAAAATAAGCAAAGAAAAAATAATCGTTACTAACAGAATTGACAGTGTATACAAATTTAATTTTATGCTTCTCTTTCCTTTATTCATGTGCATTGGGGCGACTCCTATATTGCAAATAGACAAAATTAACAAGCATCAGGAATGTGGGAGCAGCAAGCCATAACCAAAAACCAAGTAACAACTTACTTAATAAAATCTGACTATCAGGACGACTTCCATTAGGTAAAGCAAACCAATATGCAGATATTGTTCCTATAAAACCGACGATAGTTGCTATAAGAGCAGAAACTATAGAGAGCTTGTATTTTTTCTGTACAAAAGATACACAGGAAAACCAATAGAGCGGATTTGCTAACCAGCCGATCGCGGGTATTTGGAGAAATAATAATCCCAGTACTCCCCAAGCGGTAACTTCAATTCCTCTCATATCGACCATGACACCTGAGTGTAATGTTTTGTAGTTCACGATCTCAAAGGCAAGGGCTGGCAAAATTAATCCCATCGTATATAGCGATAAAGATATTCCTAATAAAAAGAAACGGTGCTTGAAAAAAGGTGCTTTTTTTATAGGATTTTTCATGGAATGTATATGCTCACGATGCAAACTCATAACTGATTTTAGTAATTTTGCCTTTAAAATAGAGCCGAAGTCCTTCAGGGTACTCCCATCCAATTTCGCCATATAAAGGAATAAGCATCCCACTCTCAAGTGAATATTCCCCAAATCGACCACTCCAAGGCATAGCAGTTGTCTTATCGCGATAACGTTCTTCAGCCCGCATACTAGCTATTACACCTTCAGCATTAAACTGAAACACGACCGAAGCAGTTGTCTTTCCATCTGTCAAGGTAGCAAGAGCCGAGCGATCGTTAATTGCTTCCCAACTCACGCCCTGACTGGGTAATAGAGAAGTAGGATACCAAGCCGCTTCCGCAAAGAATCGCAATAATTCACCTTTGTTCAATTCAGGTGCATCGTGCATATTGGCAAGGGTGAAAAGCCCCAGTAATGAGGCGTGTAAGTTGCCTGCTCCTAACAGATAGGTATCATGGACAAAAGCATTTAGCAGTGGAGCCATCTGGATACGCGCATCCCAATCAAAGCCCAGTTGGTGAGTAACCACAAGTTGAGTGGCGGTGAATTTGTTCCACTTATCCAACTTTTCATTCATGTTGAACTGTCCTTTCTGCAAGAGTTCGACTTTTGCTATGATCGCCTGTCCATTCTGAAGAACAGTTTTAAAATAACGTTGCACAGGCTCTGGTAAATCTACAATTTCTCTAGAATCATAGGTTTTAGGGTGAATAGGTTGCTGTCCATTTGTCATTTTGACTCGTAATTTATCAGTCTCAGACCGCCAACGATCGCTGCCGTACATCGTAATAATCCACAACAAAGCGACGATCAAGATGATAATAATGACTATTGGTGGTAATTTCAACGAATAGCTCATAAACAGACCTAAGCTTATGCTAAATCCAGCAAGTATGAGGGCTACAAATCGCCATGTTTGAATGAATATCATGTTTCTCAATTTAAAATTTGATAGAGGGTGATGATGATAGTGATCGCGAAAATAGTTGTGTAGATTGATTTCGTGTACTTCGCTAACCAATCTGGCAAATAAATATCGAAGTTGTCCTTTGTGGAGTTTGTGTATTGTCGAGCCAGAAGATTCAAAGGGCAGTGGGATTTGAAGGCAAGTAGGATCAGTCCTTCTAGAAATACAAAGCCATAACCAATCCAGAGCCAGAGATCGAGTTTATTAGCGATCGCGGCATAAAGCATATAGAAAATCACAAAGTTGAAGAATATCCAGATCGCAGTGTGAATAAGTTTAATCAATCTTAGTTTGGTCTGAATCGACATTTCAAGCGCCAAAAATTTCGCCGTTAAGTTCTATCTTTTATTCTTGTACCTAATATTATTAATCCGACATAAATAATTATTGCTATTGAATCAGACCAAGTATCTGTGAAACCATTTATATTTTTAAATAATGTGCTACCAGAAATGACTCCCCAGCGAGCAATGATTATAACTGCGATGAACCAAGCTGTAAATTTTACTTTTGATAAATCTTTGTAAAATGCCATTACAAGAAATGCAATACCAAAAATAAAGTTTTCAGCCGTAAGAATATGCCAAACATAAAAAATCGTCGTTTTTGTAGACAAATCAATGCTGCTTGTATTAACTATAGGCAAAACTGTAGCTTGACCATTCCATGAATGTGTAAATGAGAAAACTATTGAGAGAATGCCTACTATTAGATAGTAGTAGTTTTTAATCATCGACATTTTTGAAGTAATTTTTTCATGCTTTCTCCTATATTTATTTGTTCTCACTTTTCATGTGGCTAATCCTAGTAATACTGCCTGCTTTTTAAATGCCATAGATTTTCCTATGTAAAATCTTGATTGTGACAGGCGATCGCTTGATTTCGTGAATGAGTTGATTGAATACGCTACAAAATGTAATTGAGTTATGGCGATCGCATTAACAATCTATCCTCTAAAGGCGATCGCTACTACTGTGAGTCGAGATTTCTAGGCGTAATGATTTTGCTATTGTTCGACAATTTTCTCTGGAACTTCTTCCAAAACTGGATTTGGTTCTGCTTTGGCTGATTTCATCCATGCGGCAATCATACCAGCGATCGGAATGGCAAGAAAAACACCCAATAATCCAGCCATTCGTTCGCCAATAAACAGCGATAGAAACAGCAGCACAGGATTTAACTCTAGGACATTGCCCATTACTTTTGGTTGCACTACGTTATCCTGAATTTGACCTAACACGATGCAGGCAATCAACACTCTTAAGGCGATCTCACTTCCTTGAGAGGCTAAGACTAAAAGTGTAACTAGCGTAATTCCCAAGGTGGCTCCAATGCCAGGGATCAAATCGATTAAGCCAAGAACGATCGCCAAAAACAGGGCATAGTTCACCCCCAAAAATGGAAAAATTAGCAAGGTGGAGCCAGAGAGAAACAGCATCAACAGCATTTGTCCGCGTAAAAATCCGAGAAAACTTTGCTGAAAGGTTTTAGCAAAGCGATCGCGGTAGGCGACTGGCAATAGCCGCAGCGATAATTTCCACAGCTTTTCACCGTCAATCAGCATATACAAGCTGATAACCGCCCAAAAAACCCCGATCAAGACGCTAGAAAAGATACTTTTAACGACTCCTAAACCAGATGCTAAACTCGTTTGGAGTGTTTCTATTACTTGTTTAATATCCAGTTGCTTGAGGGAATCCAAAAATGGTAAAAGATCTGGCTGGTTCAACGTATTTCTAATCTGGGTTAGCAAACTCTGTCCCTGATTCAACACTTCCAGACCAATCAGCATAGCCAAACCAAGCAATAAAGTGACTGCCCCGATAAAGGTGACTGTAATTGCCAGTTTTCTGGGCATATAAAGCGATAGCCAGACCACAGGATAATTTAGTAGCACCGCAAAGATACTGGCCGCAGTGAAGAGGGCGATCGTAGTGTAGAAATAATTAATCAGCAACACCGTAGCCCAACTACAGCCAAACAGCAGCAGAAAGCGTAGAAGTGCTGAGTTACTAAGTATTTGCCACGGGTTGGAAGATGACTTCTGGCTCATAGTATATGATGTGTGAATAGATTTAAATATCTCAGACTTACCTTCTAGGTTCCCAAAACATCAAATTTCCAAACAATATCTGACCTATCTTTGAAATCCCTTTCATATAAAAACAACAAACCTTCGCAGTTATTTTGTTGCAACTTATAGCTGTCAGCAGTTTGCCATTGTTCGATTAAAGTGGAGAAGTTAATATTTTTCACTCATACCAAAGCTTTAAGTGTGAAAGGCGATCGCTTGATTTCGTGAATGAGTTGATTGAATACGCTACAAAATGTAACTGAATGGTACTGAAATCGAATAACTAGTTGAGAAAATCTATATTTACCCAGTGTTGTTGTTCCCCATAAATAAGTTATCGCGATCGCACTAACAATCTATTTCCTCAAGACGAACGGGCATATGACTTCCATGTTATCAAAGAACCAATTGCAAATAGGATACATTCGACAATCATAAAAAAGAGTGAACTTGTGTTGCCAGTTGTCTGTCGGTAGAAACTAGCAGCGAACATTCGGAAAAGTCCGAGCGCCAGCAAGAACCAACTACAGAGTGTAATCAATAGAGTCCAGTCACGTTGCCATAGATTATGCGATCGCACAATCGCCAAACCCGCGACGAACATGAGAACTCCAGAGAGGTAGACGACTGGCGGGATCTGTTCGTCGTAGAGATGCGGTTGAATAAGCGGAAACTCCGAAGCAACCATTACCATTAGGGTTGGTCCTAGCAGTTCTCCTATACGCTTAGAGTTGGTCATACCTCATTTCTCGATACTGATTGGACTAAAAAACGATATTTACCCAGAGTTTCTGTTCCCCATAGCCAAGTTATCGCGATCGCTGTAATCGCTAACAAAATAGCAAAGATAAATGGGTCATAGTGCGAACCATTACTAGGGAATAGATACGGACTTATATTAATCATGCTATGAAAGAGAATCAGCGCGAAAACACTTTTATTAGTATTGTTAAAAATCCAAACCATAATTGTTCGCAGAAAAACTGTGCCAAGACATTGCCAAAATATCCATATTGGCGTTTGATGCATTTGACTGTAGGGAATAATATGCCATATTGCCCAAATAAAACCGATGATGATACTAGCTTTAAAAGCCCCATACTGGTTTTGCAAAGGTTCTGTAACATAACCGCTCCAACCCACTTCTTCTGCGATCGCACCAATAAAATACACAAAGAAAAAAATGATAACTAACAGAAAGGATGTTGGAGGTTCGGGGAGGATCACTCCTGTTATCTTCAAGTACAAATAAGAAAGTGCCGCTATGGTGGGCATGAGAAGAACAATGGGTATGTACCATTTTTTGTCTTTGATTTTTTGAAAGTCGAAAGATAGTTTTAAGAGTTCCTTAACTCCCTGAATATTTTGTTCTTGATAAACAAGAATCGCTGCTGCTAATAAAGGACAAAAAGTCATTAAGGCGCTTATTGGCAGCTTTATAGGAATTATTTTAGTCACATCTCCTGCCACAGCACCAAATATCCAGAAAGGAATTGATAATAGAAAAACTAACAAGAAGAATTTGAATGGTGATTTAATTTCTGATACGTTGTTTTCCATATTAGTCTTCTATTCTTAAATTGTTTAAGTACTTACTTCAAAATCTTTCTTAAACATGATGGCAAGTAGCAGCATTGACAAGGGCGCTGTAATTGCCCAAGGCATTCCAATCAGAAGTAGCGTCTCCGAAAAGTATGGATAGAAATAAACAAATACAATCAATGGTGTAACCAGACTATGAATCAAGAAAGAATATCTGACCCACCTTTGAAATCCCTGCTTTTCAAATATTGGAACGGCAAATAAGGTTGCGAATCCCATAAATATATAACCAATCGCATCAAAGTCCCAAAAGAGAGAGTGCGGAGTTTGACTTAGAATCAGAATCTCGTCTGAAGCTCCTTGAAGTGTCATCGGAATTACTGTTGCTAGTTGAACAACATAATTAGCAGAAACGAATGCTACATACAAGACTGTAAAAATAAGAGCCGCATGACTCCAAAACTTTTTCTCTGTTGGAGCTATATAGTGAAGTGCAAGCATTTCTAGCAAGAAAGGTATTACTATACAAAGCGAAAATCCATAAATTAAAATTTCATCTAATGGATAACTGAGCACCCCAAAAAGTTGTAACATCTGAACAATAACAAATGCAACTGTTGAAAAAAATGCAATAAGTCCTGACCAAAACCCAACTTTATGTACTGTTTTATTCATGTTTTTAGCATTATTAAGTTATTCATGATAGATTCCTAGATCTTGATTATTACATCAGACTCAGATCGCTAAAAAATTTAATCGAATCTATCGTTTCTTGATTGCCCCCATGCCTTTCACAGATTCTTTAACTTGAGGAGATCCAATATACTCTATTGATCCGATACCTAATACAGTTGCATTCAACTCCTCACTCACATTGACTACCGCACTTCCCACCCCTTTATTCCGAACTGTAGCCTGTTTGGCATTCAAATCTTCACCATTAAAGCTACCCACTCCATCAAGATTAAGCTCTAATACATCAACATTTCCTGCGATCGCAATGCTACCCACTCCATCTAGAGAAACCGACAAACGTTTGCCTTGAATATCTTTGACTTCAATACTGCCAACTCCATTGATGTCTAATCGCTCCAAGCTCTTAACCTCCACAACAAACTCAATAGGCTGGGTCGGATCAATGCTTGATTTATTAGCGTTACTGATATACAAGGTTTGGTTAGATACTCGACTTTCTAAAATTGGCAGGATGTTATCCTCGGCGATAATTGTGAGAGATTCTTTGCCAGTCTGTTGGATTTTGAGCTTACCCACAGACTTAAAGGAGATTGATGAAAAAGTGTTAACTTCTCTAGATTCAGTTTTGATAATTCCCGAACCTCTAATCCCACCCAGCGTAAAAACGCAACCTGTGAACAGGCCCAAAATTGTGAAACATAAAGTCAAACGGAATAGCTTCGATTTCATTATTTTTCTCCATTTTTAAATTAAATAGGACTTACGCAATGCGAACGAATTTACTGGGCTTTGAAGTGAATATGGCGCGGGCTTCGCCCGCGCCATATTCACTCGATATCATCTGCAAAGTCAGGCATATCTATATTCGGCTAAGGTCTTTGATCCCCAGAGAAACACCACAACACCTGCGGCGATCGCAATTATTGAGTAGTGAATTTCAGGATAATCAACCAATGGATTATGTATTCCATCCCTTGGGAACAAAGGTCTTCCTAAATTCATGAAAGTATGAAACAGGATGCAGGCAAATAAACTGTTGCCCGTGTTGTTGTAAATCCAAACAATCAAAACTCTGACCGCAACTGTACCAAGAGTTGCCCAAGCTATCCAAGTTAGATTATGTCCTTGTTGAATTATTGATGGGTAATGCCATACAGCCCAAGGTATACCGATAAGGATACCTGCGGATAAAGCACTAAACCTTTTTTGTATAGTATCGATCGCATAACCCATATAGCCAGTTTCTTCGGCAGCAGCTCCAAGAAAAAACAAACAAAAGAGAAAAGGGATAGAAAGAAAAGGAATATGAAAGTTAAATGGAAGCGGTAATCCTAAGAGATAAATTATGATGTATATCAACACATATACTAAACATGGCAGTGATACAGCACACCCGTACCATATCTTTTGGGTGATTCTTGGAAAATCTAAAATCCTTTTAAACAGTTTTTTAACACCAATAAGTCCTTCCGCCTTATACATGAGAATGCTGGCTGCGATCGTTGGTGTAAATGCAGCTAAAATGTCTGTTATAGGAATATCTAACGGTAGCCCTTTTATATCAATTCTTGTTTCAATTATCCATAAAGGGATAGAAAGTCCAAAAACAAGTAGAAAGAATTTTAATGGTGAATGGCTCTCTGGTTTGCTATTATTCATGATTGTTATTAAGTGAAGTTCTTTTTCTGGGTTTGAATTTATTGTTTAACATAAGGGGGTTCTTACGGCTATATGCAATTCCTAAACAGACAGATACTATTAGCTCAAGGGAAAAAACTACAATTACTTTCCAATTCAAATCTAGCTGTAAGGTTCCATTATTGCCGACATATAGAGCTAATCCAATACATCCATTAAACCAAGCATGACTCAATACACAAAGGAATAAGTTGTTTGTGTATTTATAGAGAGTTGTAAAACTAGCAGTTAAGATTATTCCTGAAAATAAATATAATCCAAAGGGAAATGAACTTTGGACTGTGCCTTTTATCATCCATAGCGGCAAATGCCAAACACTCCATATAGTTCCCACAACAAGAATAGAAGGCAAGTAATTAATTATCTTTTCTAATTGAGGCTGCAAAATTCCGCGCCAACCTAATTCTTCTAATCCACCTAGAAGGATGAGCAGTGGTAAATTAATAATTATTGAGAGTATTGAGATAGGTCTGTTGATGCCAAAAGCAATCCAAATCATCAATAGTCGCCAAATTGTAAATAATCCAAATATTAGCCATGCTTTTCTATCGACTTTTTTACCAAAGATATACTTAACAAAAGATGCTTCGCTAAAATCTTCCTTGAACTGTCGATAAATAATGTAGGAACTAATGACTGCTCCCCAACTGCCGATCGCGTAAGGTATCCAAAATAAAGGCTCACCATACCAAAGAGCGTTAAAATATCTGTTCCCAATGATAATAATCAGCCAAGATAGCCAAGTTATCGAAAAAGTATAAAGCAGAAAAAATCCAATTTGCTTTAGCGATCGCCATTTGTGATTTGTGATTTTCACTTTTGCTCTTTTCCTAATTTTTCAACTTCAGCCAACCATTTTTTTCTTTTTACTTCATCAGATGATTTTACGGGAGCAAATGAGGTGATTTTTACGGGTTTTATACCGCAAAATTCTAATACGCCAATTCTCATTGCATTATGTCCAGCATTTATATTCATCAAGAAGTAATACCAATTTGGCGTATCCATTGTGACAATCATCCTTGCGGTTTTCCCTACCAATAATTTGTCCCAAAATGGAGAATTCTCACGATATTTGAAGGCAAAGTCAGGCACAAAAACTCGATCAATAAATCCTTTTAGAAGCGCAGGAAAAGTTGACCACCAATTAGGATAAATCAAAACTAAATGGTCTGCTGCTAAGATTTCTTGTTGCATTTTTACTAGATCGGGTTCTAACCCGCTTATTATTCTGTATCCAAAAGTCAAAATGGGATTGAAATCTAAATCAATTAGATGCACCAATTTGCAATCTACTCCAGATGAGTCTGCGCCTTTTTTATAGCTTTCTGCGATCGCAAAACAAAAGCTCTCTTTGTCTGGATGTCCATTGATAATAAGTACTTTTTTCATTGTTTTATTTTTTTGTTTTATTTTTCAAATTATTGTTTATTCATCAGATAACCGCCCAAGCCTGTTAGCCATAATACAAGTGAATAAACTATCCATCTTTCTGCTCCGCCTATGCCGATAAAAGGGACAATAATGGTTGGGAAAAACACGGCGGCAGACCAAGTAAGTAATGCAACCGAACCAAGTAGAATCCCAATATATTTGAAAGGTTCTGAAGTGATTTTGGCAGATGTAGCGATCGCGGAAAATCCACCAGATAAGAATGCAAGCATTGCGAACATTCCATGATACGGAGTTTTGTCTCCAGGAAAAATTCCAATACCCACTAAACCCAAACTAAATAGACCGAGTGGAATACTGGCAATCAATTTTCTGAAGTATCTATGCTGATAAAATGTTGCTGTTAAAGTCATCAGTCCTGATAACAGCATTGTGGTATTAAAAATGCTCGAAGACGGCTGATAGATTATGCTGTTGGGCGGTCTGGTTGCGCCAAGATCGCTGACTTCGCTATGAAAAGTTGTGTAACCCGTGCCAGATGGATAAAATGCTTCAGCAGTAATGATGCCCATTAAGGCAAATGCGCCAGCAAGAAAGAATAAGAAACCAGAAAGTTTTAATTTATTCATGACAGATAGAACACTTATTTGTAAATATTTTCTATGAACGAACAAACCAATCAACAGGTCGTCTGAGTGAAACTGGCTTTGGATAATCTTTTAAATACCCTAATCGCAAAATAAATTGAATGTTTTCGCTGATTCCAACTGCTTGATTTAGTTGTTGCTGGATTGATGGTTCTTCTAATATCTGAGTCATCGGATGAATGGCAATATTCTTTTCTCTCACTTTAAGAAAAAGCCGTTGCATTCTGCGGCCAGTTTCTAGTAATGTCGCTACTAAGTTGTCTTTGCTAGTAATGAGAATCCAACCTGCCGATTCAGATACCTGCTGCTTAACTTTATCAAGCCCCACTTCTCGAAAATCTTTTTTCATCACATTATCTTTGTTGTAAAAATTCCTTACTACCCAACCAGAGAACCCTTCAATTTCCATGCTTGCAGTTGTCAGACCGTCCCGATACTTATCAGTATCCTTAGTAGAAAATCTAATCCAGTCGGAAAGCTCTTGTTGCGCTGGGTCGCGATAAGTTTGCAGTCGATTTGCGACCATGGTTTGGTCGCTGATAAATCGACCTTCTTTGCCAATCGCAGGTAAATAGTGAATGAACTCAGGTTCTGAACTAGTAAGATATTGGAGATCTTCTGTTTTTAGCTCGTCATTTAAAAAATTAGACCGCACAGTGCGGCGAGTCCTGATTTTTGAAATGTCAAATGGATTTTTTGATTCAATTTTATTTAATTTCACCTGCACTACCTGTTCATCCTGATTGGTCTTGGCAAGTAAAGTCCAGTGGCAGATATAGCCAAAAGTGCTCGCAGCATATTCCAGATTTTGAATAAACGCTCCAATTGATAAAATCGTTTCTCGCTGAGTTGGATCAACGGCTGGTAGCCATTTACTTTTATCGTTGCCGATAATCCAGTTATAGGGTTCGAGGTATTGGACAAACCAAGGCTGGGCATTGTGCCCACTTGGAGCAAGGGATGCGAGATGTAGAATCTCGTTTTCATCTACTTTAAAAGTTGCATTGTTAGAGCTTATCAATTTCAAGTCCTTCCTTAAAAGATTACTTTTATCGCTAAATAAATAACTTGTAAGTACAGTTGCAATGATTGAGCCACCAGCAATACCAATAAATTTTGTTCTATTCATAAGTTAGTTTCAGATCTAATGATCCAGCTACAATCCAAACGATGAAATGTTGTCGAAATCGCTTTACAGTGCTTTGCTCTAAAACTCAAACCAAGAAGATTTTTGAAAGCAATGCTTTCAAAAATCTTCTTGTGGTACGTTTGGTCGGAAATTGCTGTAGAAAATAGTTTGATTGCTATTTTGAGGGAAGCTTTAGTGTGACCAATGTCTAAATACTCTAGAATCTAATAATTGAGTTAAAAGTGTTGTTCGACAACACTTTTAACTGATGTTACGTGGAACGCAGAAGATGAATCTCTTGCTGCTAGCGTGACAGGGCAACCACGGGGGGATTGCCCCTACCTGAAACAATTCATGTTCTGTAGGGGCTGTGCCCCCGTGCCAGCCCCAGACCTATGCTATGACAAGAATTCCTTCCACGTAACATCAGTTTTAACTCAATTGTTTTAGGATGCTAAACTCCTACCATCTTCTTATTCATCTCTGGTTTTGAGCCATTGGATTCCACGGCTTCACCTTCAATGAAAGAACGTAGCATCCATGCTATTTGCTCATGCTGCTCCATCAAACCAGTAAGAAAGTCTGCGGTTCCATCATCTTTAAACTTGTCGCTACATTTCTCAATATGTTCACGCAAGTTGCGTACCACTTGTTCATGATCCGCTAGCAAGTGCGATACCATACCAGTTGCTGAGGGGATTTTGTCAGCCTGTTCTTTGAGAGAACAGATTTTGAGAAAACCCTCCATCGTTCCCACGGGATATCCACCGAGGGTTCTGATTCTTTCAGCGATCGCATCGACATTGATCGTGAGAGCTTCATAATGAGCTTGCCATAGTTTATGCAAGGTCATGAATTGAGGACCTACTACATCCCAATGATACTTTTTGGTTTTGACTAGTAGCAAATAGCTATCTGCTAGGTCGTTGTTGAGGAGGTTGATCACGCCTTGACGTTGGGTATCGGTTAGTCCAATATTGATTGTCTGCATAGTAATGTCCTTGAACTAATGAATGTTGTTGGTTAGAGACTCTAAGAGATCCCCTCAATCCCTCTTAAAACTACCGTATATACACAGGTCGGACTTACCCCCTTTAATTCCCCCTGCAAAGGGGGAAGACCAGAAATTTTGTTCCCTCCCCTTTGCAAGGGGAGGGTTAGGGTGGGGTAATTTCCCTGATTTCACGCACAAACTGAGATGTGTGCACACGGTAGCCTTTAAAAGGGGGAAGAATTAATTCTCCCTTTTAAGGGGGCTTGGGATGATCTGAATCAATTCTTAAATAGGAGATTAGGCTGGGACTGGTTCCATTAATGGAACATTTGTTGCGGCTGCATCTTCTGGCTCAAAGTCAGACTTTGGGGTTCCACATGTAGGGCAAACCCAATCATCGGGCAAAGCACCAAAGGGAGTACCAGGTTCAATACCTGAGTCTGGATCGCCGACTGCTGGATCGTAGACATATCCACAGGTTTTACAGATATACTTTTGCACTTGTGACTCCAAATTTATAAAAAGATGCGGATTTTCTATATCAATTTGCCACAGCATTTATACAACTGGAACTACCCCTGACGATAAAATGCCCCAGAAACGTAGAACACCATGATGGGTAAACAATTCAATTGCGATCGCTGATACAAAGCCGAGCATAGCAAGACGACCGTTCCAAAGTTCTGCTTGAGGAGTAAATCCTGTAATCCAAGAATTACGCATCATTACTTCGGCAGCTTCAGATTGTGGATTGTTAGTTTGCATAGTCGTTTCTCCAAAAATTAAAATCAATTTATCTCGCAACTTCCCATAGAATCTCATGCTTATGGTGGAAATCGTGTTGCAGAATAGCTAACAATGTATACTCTGCATGAATACTTCTTAAATGTTAATCATGGCAGTTTAGTAGCGGACATATAGAGCCTTGCGCTTTCTTAAAAACTAAGGGATTTTTAAAAAATCCCTTACTCACAAAATTTAAAAATTATAGCCAATACCAACCAGAATGCCCAAATCAGTTGTACGCAAAAAGGCTAAATTTGCAGCTACATTAATCGTGAATGTGGATGATAGAGGGATGTCAATACCTCCCGTAAGCAATAAACCTACACTACTGTTAGAACCAGTATTAATCGCAACTCCACCACCTAGATAAGGAGAGAACTGAAAATCTCCAAAAGGCTGTTGAGGAGCAAAATCATAAGTTACTGGAAGTAGAATGGTTGCAAAGTCTCTCAGTATTAGAACATTTGGACGCACTGATATAGTCTCAGTCAATCCGAGTTTGCTAATAACGGCAAAGCTTGTACCACCTAAATCACTTCCCCCAGTTAATCCGAAGTTAGCTCCACCTCCAAAATAGCTGGGGCCAGAACGAGTAGACCTAAATATGCGGTTGCCATTACTATCAGTCGGAGGGGTAATTTGCGAAATGAAGTTGTCAGATCTTTTAATAATGCCCAAATTTTGTTGAGGTACAGCCGTCAGTTCTGCTACTGTTGACACTTTCCCTTCTGGTAATTGAATGGGACTTTTAGCAGTCTCTAAACTTGTCGAAGGCGATATAGATCTACTGATTTCCTTCTTGTTCAGTGTAATCGAGCAGCTCTTTACCCATCCACATGGAGGCGAATTAGTTGTCTGAGCTTCTACTCCAGCAATAGAATTCCCAATCATTAATAGAAAGATGCCAACGGAAAAATTGAATTTCATAGATTTTCTCTTTGTAAATCATTAAATTCTCTACATCCTCAGCTTGACATAGCCATGTTTGACATCATGAATGAATTGATTGATTACAGATAAAGTTTAATGGCAGCTTAAGGATTAGGATTGGGGAGCGTCTAAATAAGTAATTTGGCAAAAAATTACTCAAACCCATAGAATTGCGTCCCTGCGGGGCGAAACTCTATGGGTTTGGGATTGTAATTATAGTCTCAAGCAGGCAAGGTGTATCGGTTCGCGATCGCAGATTTAATACGATCGCGACTATCAGTAGGTGAAAGATCTGTATTTGTTTCAATCTCACTAACTTCCTTTGCTAAGGATTCGTCTTTAATTGAGTTTTGGAGCCAATTTGAGTAATCATGCAGATGTAAATGATGTAACCAAGTGCGGTCGTCAACTCCAGCCGCTAATTGGATAAACATGTTGAGATTCTGTGCTTTGAGATTTAGCTGGCTATCTTCACCTCTAAAAAAGAAACAGCGATCGTTACCCAAATTGCCTTCAGCATAGGTTCGCATATGCCGTTGACGTTCTTGCAAGGGAAGAATTACTTCAAATTCAAATGGTTGCTCTTTAGTATTGAGAAGCCAAGCTAATCCTGATCCTGATGCAAGTTCTGTAGGTAACGGAGCGATCGGTAGCTGATGTTCTATGGCATTACAAAGATCAGTAAATGTTTGCATTGGTGACTTTACCGCAATCAATGTATCAACTAGCGATAAAGCCGAAGTTGCTACATGCTCAGGGTGAACAGTAATCATTAAGATGCCATTGACAGACTGAGGTAGAGTTACAGCTGCGTCCCATGTCGAAGGGAACATATGATGCACTTCGTCAATGACGATCCAATGCGGTCTACCTGTCCGCACCCGCATTTCTAGTAGAGAAGGTAGTAGTTGCGCTAGAAATAAAGGGCGATCGTCGATTTTTACCCCCATTAAATTAACGATTAGGTTTTGCTCTGGCTTACTCAATACTGTCAAAACTTCTGCTGAAGTAGGAATCTGCTGGGCATTTCCTAATACGACCGTCTGTTCAAATGTTTGATAGTCACCTTCAGGATCAATAATGCAAACCTGATAGCCTTTATCGATAAATCTCTCGATCAATCCCGTCGCTAGAGTCGATTTGCCACCACCAGAAATGCCCGCTAATAGAATATTACGATTTAGCGGCTGAATATAGACATCTTGATCGGCTTTAAGCTTACCTAATAAGATTCGATGCCGATCTGGCAAAATTGGAGATTCTCGCAGATCTTCTGTGAGATCTTGGGTTAATAATCGCTCGATTAATTCAACTACACCATCACCTCGACTTGCTTGAGTCACCCAATCCACTTCGCTTTTCACCGATGGTAAGGCATTAGATACGGCGACAGAAAACTCACATAATTTCAAGAAAGCAAGATCGTTCTCAGCATCTCCAACCGCTACTGTATTGCGTACAGATAATCCCATTTTGCTTAATGCTTCACTAAGACCCGCAGCTTTGTTAACTCCAGCTGGCAAAACCATCACTGCCCCTTTGTTAAAGATTACCTGTAGATCTAGTCCCAGTTCTCTAATTGTAGTCAGTACTTCGGTTTCGTTGGGTTCCCATGTTGCGACGATTACTTTGCCGACAGAGAGGGGCTCAATATTCCGCGATCGCAAAGCCTGTACGAATTTTTCAGGTGGTAAACTACCAAGCAATAGTTCTTCATGAGTTGGGGGGAAATAGATTACGGCTCCATTTTCAGCGACGACACAATCAAATAAATCTACTTCGGGAAATATATTGCAAACATCTTCTAGCTGTCTTCCTGTAACTAGAATCAGCTTTCGTCCAGTTTTTTGTAATCGTTTAAGTGCATCTAGAGTTGCCTCCGATACTTCTCCATTCTTCGCTAAGGTTCCATCGTAATCTGTAGCTAATATTAAATAGTGCATAAGTTTTGAATAAGTACTTAATTACTGATGTTACACAGAACGCAGATGATGAATCTCTTGCTGCTAGCCAAGCAGGGCAACCACGGGGGGATGCCCCTACAAAAAATATAGATTCTGTAAGGGCTGTGCCCCCGTACCAGCCATTACAGAATCTATCGCAGGAGTTCTATCTGCGTAAGCCAAATAAATTATCCAAAGTTATTTTGAATTCCTCCCCAGAGTCATAGGCGACTATAAGCTTGCCAATCATCCTTTTCCATTGCGCATTTCATTCTCCTAAAGTTTGATAAAAGCCAACTTTAATTGACAGGTTTGTTAGTTTTTAAAGGTTGGATAGTAGAGGTGCTTTTTACTTCAGCATCTTTCCCAAAATCAGGAGCGAAATCAATTACTCCAAAGTATTCTAATACTACAACTCCAGCAGCAGCAATGAGCATTGCTAAACCAGTATATAAGGCCGATTTATTTTTCTTTTCTACAAGTCTACGCATATGTTCTCTCTCAAGGTGTAGTATGCAAACGAAGAAATTTTAAATTTCTCCGTTTATATACTATTAATGAAGAATGTTTGGTTTCTTGATTGACTTGATTGACTATGCAATAAAGTGTTACAAAACTTAGTTCCATCTATGCATGTACAAAACTTCAGGCTCTAATCATAGTCCTAAAGACATCCTTCAACAGAAACACTATAGGTATTGCCGATCGCATTGAGTCCACCCACAAATACATTGACTTGAAAAGGATTGCTAGGCGATTGTGGTACACCAATTAGTCTTAGTGGTTGACCAACCTTAACGGCTACATTATCTTTTTTATAAGACCGACTAGAACTGCGATCGCGATACTTTAAGCTCATCTCTACATCATAGTTAGCATTGTTCTCAGGAACAATAGTTGCCTCAAAACTATTAAAAGAGCGATCGCTAGGTACAGAGAAATCAGTATTCCAGTTGTTACTGGTTACTAGTGTACTAAAAGGAGAAACAGTTTTTTTGACAGTCGTGCCAGTGTCGCCGATTACATTAAGAGGATAACATTCGTCAGCTTGAGCTGAGGATACAAAAGATAAACTTAGAAGCAATCCAAAAGCTACCAAGATCTTTAACTGAAATGATTTTAGAAACATATAACCTTCTTAAATTATTTAAATCACCAGAATGGTCGGTGCTTTGCACCGACCATTCTAGGCGTTATGATTTTGTGAGAACAGCTTTTAGCTTTGCCTCATCTTCATTTGAGAGAGAAGTCTTTAGAACTTTGCCTTCAAACCTGCTGAGATCTTCTAATACTTTGTCAGGAGTAGCACTCCTAACTAACACAAAAATTGCTGAGGTGCTAGGCTCAATGGTAATGCCAACTTCTCGGATAAAGTTGTCATCAATCCCAAGATCTGTCAATGCACCAGAAATCCCACCTGCGATCGCACCAACTGCCCAACCTAAGAGAGGATTAAAAAAGATAAAGCCAAATAGCAGTCCCCAAAAGCCCCCGCTTAATGCTCCCTCAGCAGTAAGTTCTTGAGTCTGTTTAATCTTTACTTTTCCATCTTTATTTCTGATCACGATCGCCGCGTCTTCTAAATCAATTAGATGCTCTTTTTGCAGCTTTCGGAGTTCCAATATAACTGCATCAGCAGTGAACTCATCTTTAAAACCAACAGCAATTAGACTACTCATTTATTTCTCCAGATTATGATTTTTGTTCTATTTGCAATGTTTTAGAGTAGGGGGTAATTCATGAATTGTCCCTACTCTAAAACGCACGTATTTAATGCTTAAACCCTAAAAAAAATTAGGATTTAACCTTGTTTTTGATCGCTTTAGCAGTATCAGAAGCTTTCCCAGTCAGTGATTTGAGAGCATCTCCTGTCTTGTCTTTGATATAGTTAGCTGCATCACCAGCCTTATCTAAGGTGTCATCTTTTACAGAGCTAATGTTATTTCCAGCTTTGTCAAAAGCCTTTTCTGCTTGCTTCACAACAGGAGGAGTATTCTCATTTGAGCTTCGTTTCATTTTGTCAAAATCAGAGGTTCCTTGAATTTCATTTAAACCCTGATTCGATGAATCGTCAGACGTATATTCTGGATTAGTATCATACGCACTACCCTTTACCACATCTTCAGCTTTCTTCTGGATGTTAGGCATCGTCAGGTTATCAGTGATTTGATCTGGAGCATTTTGAGCTGCGATCGCAGGATTGACACTAGCAAATGCAATTAATCCACAAACGACGACCATTACCACAAAGCGCTTTAGAAATTGTGCAATTTTCATAGAATTTCCTCATGATTTAATTGATAATTGGAACTTGTTTCCTGCTAACACTATGGCAAGTCAATGTTTGATTTCTTGAATGAGTTGATTGATTCTGAAATAAAATGTAATAGCAGAGTAATGGCAAGTGAATTTCTTTTGTAGAGAGATTCACTTGTCTTAAGTAATTTCTCGTTTAAAATTTACCCCACCCTAACCATCCCCTTGCAAAGGGGATGGAACAAGACTTCTGGTCTTCCCCCTTTGCAAGGGGGAATTAAAGGGGGTAATTCTGACTTATGTCTAGAAAATGGGAGGTTCTTTGCGAGAATTAATTAGATGCAACCACAGCCTTAATCGTGACAGTTTTAACACCCTTGATCTCCATTGCCAAACTTTTGACTTTATCAAGGTCATTTAGTGATGGAACTGTTCCCGATACGACAACATTTGCATCCTTAGACTCTACAGTCAAATTACCTTTAGGAATATTTGCCTCAAGCTTACTCCGAACTTCGCTAGCAAGATCGCTATCTGGTCGTTTGGTCGTGTCACCCATTGCATCATTGCGTTGTTCACGGGCGCGAATATCAGCATCCAATTGTTTTTTACGGGTTTCACTTTGAGCATCACTCATAGCTGCTTGAGTGTTTTGTGGTGCGGCAGTAGGGCTGATAGTGCTGCGCGGAGCAGGAGCTTCAGAGGTAGTTCGAGCATCGGTACAGGCTACTACTGTAACTAAGAGAAAATTAGTTAGTAGTAATGAAGCAATTTTTGTATTCATGGAAGAAATCCCTCAATTTATTAATACTCAATCGTGGTGAAAATCAATTTATCTCAAAGACACTTCGCCTGTTCTACTAGAAGCATTAGCAGAATCATAAACACCCCATTCATGGATGCCATGACGTTGCAAAATTGCTTCGGCTTGATGAATCTCTCTCTCCAAACCGTCAACTATCACTAAGCAATCTCCTTGATCTACGCGATCGCTATATACTTTGGCGCGGTCTTTCGGAATACCTAAACCGACCAATCCGCCGATGAGTCCACCTGCGGCTGCACCGATCGCGCCACCAGTTAAAGTCGTAGCCAGAGTCGTAGCCACAGCGCCAGCCAACATCACTGGCCCAACGCCAGGAATAGCCACAAGTCCTAGTCCAACTAGTAGCCCCGTTAATCCTCCAACAGCAACACCAGATGCAGCACCTGTTGCAGCACCTTCACCAGCCTTGTTGTCAAGATCGTTAAGATGCTGGACTTGTCTCTCAGCAGTAATGTCAGAATTGTGATCAACATTATTCCCAATGATCGAAATTTGATCCATATTAAATCCACTCTCTCTCAATTCACTGAGAGCCGATTCAGCTTTTTGATGATTAGAAAATGTACCTGTAGCCTGCTTATATTGTCCGATCATAATCTTCTACTCCGTTAAATCAATTAGTGGCTCAGTTTACTTAAGAAAACATAAAGATTTACTAAAGGTATGTAATATTAACTCCATCTATTGATAGATTTGAAGTTAATAATTTACCCATGAGAAATAGTGTTACATCTGCATGTAATAAATCATGTATAGTCAGACATCAAAAATGAATAAATTGTATAAGATGGTTTATTAATACTTAAATTGTTACAATCAATACGGTTATCTTTCTTTTGATCAATTGAGCATTTAAAAACTAGTCATTAAGAGAATTTTTCTAACCCAAATAAGTGCATTAAATATAGAATCCAGACATTCTCATTATAAAAATCGTTTTTAAAGACCATTTTAGGCACGCTTAAAAAAATGATTTTAGTGTTTCCAGCAGCGAAGACTCTGGAAACACTAAAATCATTTTCATGACAAGAATTATTTCTTCTAATCATTTAGGATGATATATTTTTTTGTTTTTGCAAATCTTTAAAAAGCTAGATATTTGCATAGTAAAGATTTATTTTGTTTTAGTACAACTCATACAATTCATACACTCTATAAGCATGAGATCAAACAAGTACCTGTTAGCTTAGGTGTTAACTCAAGAGTTACATACAAAACTTACAGGTAAAACAAATGACTTATATTTTGGTCTCTGGCAATGCTAATAACTTTAATAATCCAATTACTGCCATACTAAATGGCGTTAAGAAAGGACTTCTCTTCGCTTTTGGGTTCGCGCTAGTTTTGATGTTACAAGTGACATTCTTTAGTCCTGAGGCGATCGCATCTCCCTTGGCGAGCATTGGTAATCCGACGATTGCCGACAAATCCAAGGACTTCGCCAAAGAAGCTGGAAATCGCACTAAGGACTTAGCCAAAAACGTGAAAGAAGGCACCAAGGAAAATATGGGCAAAGCTAAGGATATGGCTAAAGATGCCAAGAACAAAGTTGGTGATGGAGTTGAGAGAACCAAGGCAATGGCAGGAGATCGCGCTGCTGAAGTTAAGGCAAATACCAAAGAGCTATCTGAGAAAGCTGGAAACAAGGTTGAAGATGCAATTGACTCTGTCAAAAACTTCTTAGGTCAGTAAATCCAATCCGAGGATAGGAACAGATTCACACTACCTATCCTCTAACTCATAACCTTTAAATTGATAAACGGAGAAATTATATGTCACTCATTTGGTTTATTTTGATTGGACTCGTGGCAGGCGCATTAGCTGGTCAAATCGTTCGTGGTGGAGGCTTCGGGCTCTTGGGCGATATCGTCGTCGGTATTGTGGGTGCATTGTTAGGAGGACTTCTATTCAATACCTTTGGAGTCTCTACAGGTGGCGGCTTACTTGGCAGTTTGATTGTAGCAACCATTGGTGCAGTGGTTTTACTATATGGAATTCGCCTAGTTAGAGCTTCTTAGAGCCTATTTGAGAAGTACAGTGTAGCTTCCAATTTCGAGACTTTGCACAGGTTGCAAATAAATTATTTAAGGGACAAATCCAAATGACTAATAGAAATTCAACAATTATTGATCAAACTGATGCTAATCTCGATCCGATTTCGGGAGAAGTAGGAGCACATCCCCTCGGAACAGGTGTAGGAGCCGCAGGTGCTGGCACTGTAGCGACAGTTATTGGCGGCGCAGTTGGTGGTCCCGTTGGTGCTGTAGTTGGTGCTGTGATTGGCTCAGTCGTTGGCGGCTTGGCTGGTAAGGATGTTGCTGAACAAGTTAATCCAACTTTTGAAGAAACTGATTGGCGAGAGACTTATACTTCTGGCTCCTATATCGATCACGATCGCACTTACGAAGACTATCGACCTGCCTATAAAACTGGCTATGAAGGCTACGAGCGCTATGGTCATAGTGGTCGGACTTATAGCGAAGTTGAAACAGATTTGCAACGCGATTATCAAACAAATCAGACTGGAAATTTACCTTGGGTACAAGCTAAACATGCAGTAAAAGATGCGTGGGATCGTGCTTCTAACACAATTCAACGTTCTAGTTAAAAACTGAGCTGCCCGCATAGCGAGCGGCTTATTTTTTTGGGTTTTAACAAAGTGTAATAGAACTCATGTTCTATTACACTTTGTTTCGTAGTAGAGCAAGTTAATCAAGTCACTCAAGTAGTTAGACAGTCCAATGCCATGATTTTGTAAAAGAGAAGTAAATATCTCTTGACTACACAAAGGAGCAATCTAAATGTCAGTAACACTCGAAGACAATAAACGTACTGCGATCGCAGTCAAATTGGCAGACATGAAAGCTACTCAAAACCTACTGATTGCTAATGAAAAGAGCTTGATCGCCGCCTGTCCTGATCGCGAAATCACTAATCGTTTAGAAGGATTTCTCAGAGATGACCAGAAAAACTTGGGTATCATCGACACAGTGATCGTTCAGTATGGAATTAAGGCTGAAGCTAAGCCTAGTGTCCAGAAAGCGATTGAAGAAGTCGAATCGATGATGGAAAATCCAGATCTCACTTTGTTTGATAAAGTGGCTAAGCATGAGCTTCTCAAACACACTCAAGCAATGGCAGGAGTCCTCGTTCATAAGGCTGGTCAAGTCGTTGGTGCAGACATTGCTGTAGCGATCGCTCCCCTGAATGCGGTCAACTTTGAAAATCGTGGACATGAAGAGCAACTCAAAGGGATCATGGAATCTCTGAGTACGATGGAACTAACTGGTAAGCCTTCTGACAGTGGACTGTGGTCAAGGGTGCAAGACACCATCGCCGCGCTAAGTGGTCTTGCAGGCAGTCTCATCAATGGCAGCGATCATGAGATCGCTATTTGTGATTTGATTCGACTCGATCATACTAAGGTCTTTGCTCTGCTTTCTCAGATTAAAGCCACTGACGATCCTCAAAAGCTAGAAGAGTACTTTGGGCAGGTCTACCAAGACTTGAGCGCTCACTCTGCCGCCGAGGAGGAAGTTATCTATCCAGTTGTGCGTCCTTACTACAACGGCATTCAGCATCTGTATGAAAAACAAGCAGATATGAAGCAAAAGCTTGAACAGATCAAAGCCATGAACTGCGCTGATACGGTGGCTTTTAAAGCTGCGGTGGAGCTTTTGGCATTGGATGTCAATGCTCATATTAAAGAAGAAGAGGATGAAATGTTCCCTCGCATTAATGGTAGCTTTGGCGACGAACAACAGAAGCAACTCGCGACTGATTTCAAGACTGCCAAGAGCAAGATTCAAGATCATCGACTCGCTTCTGCTTCTCACTAAATTTTCGAGTTCTTACATCAAACCATATAGCAATCCTAAATGAGATGTGAGAAAGCCAATGGGCTTAAGCCCATTGTTATATAGCAAAGCAAGTTTTACTTTGGACATAAAACCCAAGAAGCGCTGCAACACGCTTCTTGGGTTTTGGCTTAAATATGGTTCCCCTCAGAATTGGGGGCTAGGGAGGCAAAAACTACAATTCTTAAATGGGTTCTAAGACCTCAAAAAAACCAAAGATTATAGAAAAAAAACACTAATATCTCGTTAAAGCGGACTAAGATGGGCGCGATCGCAACGCTATTTATATTTAATTAAGATTTCATCCCCCATAAAAATGAGGAATTGATGAGTTTTTTTATTGGAAATGTTTACTATCAAACAATTACAGCTGTAATTGGCACATCGCTCCTACCCATGCGAAACATTTATAGATAGTTAACTAAATACCTATTCGTGTTTTGTAGAAGTATTGTTTGGATGTGATTAAGTTCTATATACATCTAAATCGTGTATCTGATTTTTTAATTGCAATTTGTATAACGTAAGCATTAAAAAGTATTGGAGCTTATCGACCTATGGCAAAGCGATCACTACAAACGTCGCCATCTGGAGCCAAAAAAGCTAAACAGCAATTTATTGCTAAAGGATGGACTCAGGAGTATCTAGCTAACGAAGTAGGAATTAAAACGAGACAACCAATTTGGCGTTTTTTTGCGGGACAAGCGATTGAACGTTATACATTTTTTGAGCTTTGCACGAGACTAGATCTGGACTGGCGAGATATCGCTCTCAATCCTCCATTGGATTATACCGATCTCACTAAAAGCGGTGAAAATATTGATGGAAATGACATCGCGTCAATAGGAATAGATGCCTTAGTGCAAATGGTGCGATCGCAACGAATGGATAAGATTAACCATCAATGCGGCATCTTACAACTATTAGATATTAATCGTCCTGTTTCCATCGATCATATCTATATTGACGTAAATATTTTAGAGCAAATCTCCAGTCAGCAATGGTTAGAAGCCTCTGAAATCAATAGCCTCAAGCCCGAAGATATTGATCGATTCGGATTAGGTGAAATCTCAGAAAGCCAAATTTCTGGTATGCAAGCAGTAGAAAAATTTAGCAAACTGCGAGTACTAGGTCGCCCTGGTTCTGGCAAGTCTACATTTCTCAAACATTTAGCAATGCAATGCAACAGCAATCAGTTTGGTTCAGATAAAATCCCTATCTTTATCGTATTGCGGGATTTTGCCGAAAGCTGTCAAGATAGTCATCATGCAGATTTATTAGAATATATCCATCAAGAGTTTCTCACCTCAGATATCTCCCAACCAACAATCATTAAGAAACTCCTGCAAAGTGGCAGAGTTTTGCTCTTAATTGATGGCATGGATGAAGTTTGCCATGAAGATGAACATATTATTTTGAATGAGGTTCGTCGATTTTGCGACAAATACCATCGCAATCAGTTTGTTGTAGCTTGTCGCACGGCGGCTCAGAGGCTATCACTCAATGGATTCACTGATGTAGAGATTTCTCCCTTTACCGAAACCCAAATCGTTGCTTTTGCCAAGAAATGGTTTGTCGAATTTAGCAGAACTAATGAATCAAAAGGGCTGGTGAGTGCATCAGAATTCATGAAGAATTTGGAGTTGCCAGAAAATTGGCGATTTCGCCGACTGGTTACCACGCCGTTATTTTTGCATTTAGCCTGTTCCATATTTCAACGTCAAGATAAGTTTCCTCTGAAGCAAGCGGAATTTTATAAGCAAGGTATGGATCTGCTATTAGGAAAATGGGATGAAGCAAGAGGCATTGAACGGGATCAAGTATATCAAGGATTTTTACTGCCGCAGAAGCTAAAACTATTGAGTCAGATTGCCTCAGCCACCTTTGAGAAAGGTCAATACTTTTTTGAAGAAGGTGTGATTGAGCAACATATTAGTGACTATGTGCAAAATCTCCCTGACGCAAGTACCGATCCTGAAGAGATTCAACAGGCAAGTGCATCAATACTTCGGGCGATCGAGTCTCAAAATGGTCTGCTAGCCGAACGAGCAAGGGGTATCTTCTCGTTCTCCTATTTGGCATTACAAGAATATTTCACAGCGCGAAAGATCGTCGCTAGTCATAATCTCCAATCATTAGGGGACTCTTTGCAGGGACTAGTAACCCATATTACCGATCCCTATTGGCGAGAAATCTTTTTGCTGACAGCAAGTATGCTCCGTAGTGCCGATGGATTAGTGGAATTAATGAAGCAAGAAATTGATGCCCTTGTCTCTGAAGATCCTTATCTACAAGAGTTTTTAACATGGGCAAACCAAAAAGCAGAAAACAATCCCCCTGAATCTAAACCTGCTACAGAACGCGCCTTTTACCTGGCTTTATCTCGTACACCGCATCTTGTTCCTGATTTCGCTCTAGCCTGTACCTTAGACAAAGGTGTCTTATTAGATGTTGCTTTAGATGACTTATTGCAAGAATGTGTATTAAATAAGAGTAAGGATTTTGCCTGTGTATATGCCTGTAGCGATTCTCTGAGCAATATTTTAGGGATGGTAGTAGATTTAGGGTTCCATAAATCGCTGCAACAACTTAGTGATAAATTACCAAATGGCGATCATAGTAAAAGCAGTTTTGAGAAATGGTGTAAAAACAACTATGCAACTTGGGTAAACCAGTTGCGTGAGTCGATCGCTACCCATCGCGACATTGGTAATCAATGGAACTTTGATCCTAATCAGCAGATGGTATTACAAAGCTATTACAATGCTAATCAGCTGCTACTCGATTGCCTCAATAGTAATTGCGAAGTCACTACAGGCATTCGTGAAGAAATAGAAGCAAGTTTATTGCTACCACAAAAAGAGCTAGAAATTCGCGAATGGAAGTAAATAAGAGAGATGTACTCTGTGTACATCCCTCTTATTTACTTTTAGATGTTGGGACTTACGCAAAACCTCTTGCAAAAAGCATTTCATGGTAGGGGCGATTCATGAATCGCCCCTACCATGAAATGCTTTTTGCGTAAGTCCCTTAAGTTTTGTAATGAAGTCAATGATTGACCTGATCTCACATATCAAATCAATCATTGATCTGACAAGGTAGTTATAGAAACCTTTAGGAGAAACTCTATGACTATATCAACTGAGCAAAAAACTATGCCTGACGAAATTAATCAGGCGCATGGTCACACAGTCGATACTGAAGGCTTACTCAATAACTATGCGATCGAGCCAGAAATGTATGAAGAAGATGGCAACTCTCTATCCGAATTAATCAATAGAGTCACTGTAGTTGATATCTTTGATGCCGAAGAAGAAGCTAAAAGCGCTATGTTGTCAATGGAGCAAAAAGGTCTGCGAGTTACGAATATGTCGATCGTAGCTAAAACCTATCAAGACCCTAAAAGCTCAATAAATTGGAAAACCATTACTGCGGAAGGTGGATTGGCTAAGGTTTTAACCAAATTAGGAATTAGCAAGCAGTCAATTTCAAAATTCGTAGAAGCCGTTGACAATGGGAAGTTCTTGGTGATTGAGATTGGCAACGATCGCGAAGCTACTCAAGTGCAGCATGTCCTAGAAAAAGCTGGACATACCATGCAATAGACAAGGCAGCGCTATGCGCCGATACAATCCCAAATAATTTGAGAGAGTGCCCCAATGGGCACTCTCTCAAATTATTTGGGATTGTACATAAATTAGGATTTCTATATTTCAATTCCAGATATTTTAAGGAGAGAATTGATGATGATGCGAACTCAGTACAAAACTATTAATTCTGATCATACGAGTAATCTGGGAATGGAGGATGTCCACACAGGAACTAGTACAAGATGGCTAGACACCAGTGCGATCGCGCCAGAGATGTATGCAGAAAATGGCAATCCCTCATCTCAATCAGAAAATATATTTACTGTGATAGATACATTTTCCTCTAGGATAGAAGCTAGAAAAGCCATATCAGAACTGCAACGTCAAGGCTTATGCTCCTCTCAGATTGTCGTCATCACGAAGAATTATCAAGAACACGAAAATTCAATAAACTGGGAATATATCGCTGCTGATGATAGTTTACTAGCAGTTTTATCAGGTTTAGGAATTGATATTCATGATGTTTTGCAATTTGAATATGCAGTCAAAATGGGCAAGTTTTTAGTGGCAGCAATTGTTACCAATCATTCCGCGAGTCAGGCTCAATATCTTCTGGAAAATATTGGACATAGAGTTATTTCCGTTTATTAAGTCCCATGAATCCCCAAAAAAAAGTGCCCGCTATGCGGGCACTTTTTTTTGGGGATTCATGTAGGGTGCGCTAGAGAGCGCGTAACGCACCTATGTGTAGGGGCTGCGCCCCCGTGCCAGCCCCACACCTTGGCGATCGCAGGAATTTTATCTGCGTAAGGCTAGCTACTTAGTTCATTACCTAAAGGAGAGTTGTGGCGCAAAGCGCTGCAACTCTCCTTTAATGATTGATATAAAATAGAAAAATTCAAATCAATAGAGTGAATATGCTCACAGCCATTAACCAAATCGAGACCATCTCATTATTGCAACAAATTCAATGGGTTGCCGATCCAGTAGGGTATATGGAGACGGCAGCGCGAAAACATCCAGATATTTTTACATCTCAGATTATTGGCTTTGGCAACTCAATCATATTCGTAAACGAACCTCAAGCCATTCAGCAGTTACTGACAAACGATCGCAAACAATTTAGCGCCCCTGGTGAGCTAAATGCCATCTTAGAGCCGATATTGGGTCGATCAGGTGTCATCATGCTAGATGGCGATCGCCATAGAAAACGCAGACAACTGATCATGCCATCATTTCATGGCTCCCGAATGCAAAATTATGGGCAGTTAGTTACCGAGATCACAACTAAAGTATTTGACAAATTATTCGCAAATAAAATGACAAATCCCAACTTTCTTGCCCGTGAGGCAATGCAAGATATCTCATTGCAAATCATCTTACAAGCAGTATTTGGTCTATATGAAGGAGAGCGTTGTCAACAGCTCAAGATGCTCATGTATAAAATGAGTGAGCTATTTACTTCACCTTTATCTTCTTCCTTTCTCTTCTTCCCAGCCATTCAAAAAGATCTTGGGGCTTGGAGTCCTTGGGGCAATTTGGTGCGACAAAGGGAGCGAATTGATCAATTAATCTATATGGAAATTGCGGAACGTCGCGCCAATCTCGATCTTAATCGTACTGACATTCTATCGATGCTAATGACTGCAAGGGATGAAGAAGGTAATCCTATGACAGATTTGGAGTTGCGCGATGAACTTCTAACATTATTATTTGCAGGGCATGAAACTACAGCAACGGCTATGTCTTGGGCTTTGTACTGGATTCATCATTTACCAGATGTCAAAGAGAAACTATTGCATGAGTTAAAGAGCATCACCGATCCAACGGATTGGATGAGCATTTTTCGATTGCCATATCTAACCGCTGTTTGTAATGAAACTTTGCGGATTCATCCTGTGGCGATGCTGACTTTTCCCAGAGTTGTAGTAGAGCCTGTGGAACTATTGGGGTACAAACTAGAGTCAAATACAATTGTGATTGGTTGCATCTATCTCTTACATCATCGTGAAGAATTGTATCCTGATGCCGAGCAATTCAAGCCTGAGCGGTTTCTCGATCGCCAATTTTCTCCCTACGAGTTTATGCCATTTGGCGGCGGTGTACGGCGGTGTGTGGGTGAGGCATTAGCCCAATTTGAGATGAAGATCGTTTTGGCAACAATTCTCTTGAATTATGATTTGGAGTTAAGCGATCGCAAACCAGTTAAGCCACAACGCCGAGGTGTGACGCTTGCCCCTGCTGGCGGCATCAAAATGACTTTAAAATAGATCTTAAGGAAGTTTGGGAGCAAACTCGTATGCGATATTTTCTGTTATGGTTTCTTTCCTTAATGTTTGCGATGATGTCGCTAAGTTTGCCCAAACCTGCGCGATCGCAATCTAATTACCCATCGCAATATCCTGATAATTCTGATAACCATTCAAGAACCCCTTCTAGCGGTGGCTTTAATCCGTTAATACTTTTAAATCTGATCAATTCCTTAAGTCGTTCTGGCAATAACGACCAACAGCAAGTTGATTTATCTCCTGACATCGCTGAAATCCGTGGACAAATTGGGCGCTTGTATTTTCTCTTAGCGCGGCAATATGCCGCTCAGAACCAATTACCTCAAGCTTGTAATGCTCTCGAAAAAGGATATAGCGCCGAATTAGAAGCTTATTTACTCAAACGAATGCGATCGCCGAAGCCTGACAGCGATGACTGCTATGCCTCAGAGGTGCAGCGCATCTCACAACTGACAGGAAGCCCGACCGCCCTGATTTATGTCACTACTTCTAAAGGTGGTTTAGAACTAATTGGAGTACCGCCATCTAGGCCCAGCCGACCTGCGGGAATATTCTCACGCACTCGGATTGGCGCAAAGTCTTTGCAAGAAAAAATTGGGCTGCCAATCGCTCAAACCAATCAAAGCAACGGCATTCCCTTTCGGAAGGTTGCCTACAATGTCACCACAGAAGAAGTCGATCGCGTGATCATTGACTTTCGCAATAATTTACGTGACACCAGTTCCAATGATTTTTTACCCCAGTCACAGCAGCTTTATGATTGGGTCGTGCGCCCGATGGAACCTGAGTTAGAAAAGGCACAGGTAAAAACACTGGTATTTGTGATGAATGGTAATTTGCGTGTAGTACCGCCAGCAGCCTTTCATGACGGCAAGCGTTATCTCGTTGAGAAATATGCTGTTACAACAATTCCATCATGGCAGTTAACGGAACCAAATCATCCTGATCGCGCCTTGACTCCGCAAATTTTAGCAATGGGACTGTCTGAGTCAGTTGAAGGCTGGTCGCCATTGCCAGCTACTAAAGTAGAGGTTGAGACGATATCCTCGCAAGTGCTCATTGGCAAAACCTTTATGAATAGTGCCTTTACCAAGGATAATCTGCGCTCGCAAATCAGTAGTCAAAATTTTGGGATTATCCATCTGGCGACCCATGCCAAATTTGTCAAAAATTCACCACAGGAATCTTTCATTCAATTGTGGGGCGATCGCCTACAAATGAATCAAATCTCGAAAATGAATCTCGTAACCGATCTCTTAACTCTCAGTGCCTGTGAAACTGCCGTGGGACAAAATCTGGGCTTGGCAGGTTTGGCGGTAGATTCTGGCGCAAAGAGCGTGTTGGCTTCTCTCTGGACAGTCAGTGATGCAGGCACGGCTCCCTTGATGATTCGTTTTTATCGTGGCTTACCTACAGCCCCAAGTAAAGCGATCGCCCTGCAAGAGGCTCAGTTAGCCTTTTTGCGTGGAGAAGTAACCATTAAGAATAATCAGATTATTGGGGTGAAAGGATTCCCGAATATTCCCTTTCTCATTGATACCAGAGGCGTTGATCTGAAGCATCCTTTCTTTTGGTCTTCATTTACCTTGGTCGGTAACTGGTTATAAAACAAAATCAATGAGTTTGCCATTTGCGCCGTGCTTCGCACAGCCCTAAATGTTATAAAAGCGAAAACATAGCGCTTCGCGCTATGTTTTCGCTTTTATAACATGATTGTAAACCTACACGAAGCAAATTTTGATGAAAACGGAGGGGATGGCATACTAGCGATCGCTAATTATCGAAAAGACCATGCAAAATTCTGATTATTTTGAAGGCTTAACTTGGACACCTGAAGCAAAAATCAAGTACAAAAATATCCCCTACTTTGTGCGATCGCAGGCGCGTCTGAAAATCGAGCAACTAGCTCAAGCCGCAGGTAGTGATACGATTACCGCAGAAATTGTTGAAAAAGCAAGGGTTGAGTTTGGCCAGTGAATAATGCATCAAAGAATAGCAATCGCGGTTATTTGTTAACAGAGCAAGCAAATCCCCACAGTCAAAATCTGGATCGGCTCAGCGCCTTAGAAATTGTCGAACTTTTTAATCGAGAGGATGCCAAGGCTGTAGCCGCAGTTGGACGAGAAAAAGAAGCGATCGCCGCCGCGATTACCTGCATTGCTGAAGCGATCGCTAATGGCGGTCGATTGTTTTATGTTGGCGCTGGTACTAGTGGACGACTTGGTGTCCTTGATGCCGCCGAATGTCCACCCACTTTTTGCAGTGATCCTGAGTTGATACAAGGCATCTTGGCGGGTGGGATGAACGCAATGGTACGCAGCTCTGAAGCACTTGAAGATCGTGAAGATGATGGCGCAGCCGCGATTACCGAAAGAAATATTAGCGATCGCGATGTTGTTTTTGGCATTACCGCAGGCGGAACCACACCCTATGTCCATGGAGCGCTTAAAGAAGCCCAAAAACGCGGAGCGAAAACGATCTTTTTTTGCTGTGTACCACCTGATCAATTTCCGATCCAGTACGATATCGAGATTCGTCCGCTAGTTGGGGCAGAGATTTTGGCAGGATCTACCAGACTTAAAGCAGGGACAGCCACAAAATTAGTTTTAAATACGGTTTCGACAGGGGTAATGGTGCAGCTAGGTAAGGTTTATGGCAATCGGATGATTGATGTCTCTGTCACCAATAGCAAACTCGAAGATCGGGCTATTCGGATTATTCGCGATCTCACATCGCTTAGCCGTGAGGAATCTGCAAAATTACTAGAGCGATCGGGCAAACGAGTCAAATTAGCTTTGTTAATGCATTGGAAGGACGTAGATGTCGCCATCGCCGAGCAATTGTTGCAAAATACTCAAGGTCATCTTGGAAAAGCCATGATGTAGATGAGGGCGCTTTACTCCCTCATCTACATTATTCGCCAGTGAAACACCAGTAATTCTCATTATAAAAATCGGTTTTTTGAAAGCCCGCCTACGGCGGGCTTTCAAAAAACCGATTTTGGTGTTTCAAGCGCCTTTGGCGCTTGAAACACCAAAATCGGTTTCATAAGGAGAATTGCTGGTGAAATACTGCACAAATAGCCGTTTAAAGTAAGATATGTTAAGAAAAAAAAGTAGAAACTATGACAGGCGCAGAACTTCGTCAGGCGATCGCCAATAAATGGGACTACTCCTATGACGTACAATTACGCAAAACCCAAGGCAAAATTTTCTTGCAGGTAATGTGGCGCTATCAAGAGCAACAGTCTTTTTCGATGAGTGAGACAGAATTTATTCAACATCTTGATGTGATTGCCTCATATCTGAGCGATTGGGCTGTAGTTGAGCAAGTTCAAAAATTTATCGAAATCACCAAAGAACGCCCCCGTCTCGGCAAAGCTGTCAGCATTCCCCTGCAAATTGGTGAGCGATCGCTAGAGTGGCTCATTGGGAACTAAGAATTTTTGCTGCAATGCTTTGTAAAGCACTACAGCACTTCTCATTATGCAAACGATTTTGGTGTTTCCAGCGCCAAAGGCGCTGGAAACACCAAAATCGTTTTTTTTGAAAGTCCGCCTAAGGCGGACTTTCAAAAAAACGATTTTTATAATGAGAATTTATGACTGCATCAACAATGCTTGGTTGGAAAGCGAGTAAATGCTATAAAAGTTAATACAATCAATAAAAGTATGGTGTGTTGCTGACTTTCTAAGCTAAAGATTGTACGATTGTGTTGTAATACTTTCTATAACCTTAAATTTCCAAAAGATTTCATTTTATTAAGTTACATCGCTCTAACCATACCTAAGTCTAAATACGTCAGGGCAAAAATATGAGTCAAGCAGGAGCTAACCCATGGGATCGCCAATTTGTTAACCTTGGGCGAATCATGCAGTTCTTGCGTGATGAAGATAGTATTGACAACCTATTAACTGCAACGCTCGATTATCTTCGAGATAATTTTGAGTACAAACTTCTCTGGATTGGACTTTATGACGCTGAGAACCACCGACTTACAGGTAAAGGTGGTACGACACCTGCGGGTGAAATTAAATTTTTAAAAGATAGATTTAATCTCAATGCGGGCGATTTGCTCGATCAGGTGGTTTTGCAACGCAAGCCTGTGCCGATCGCCGATCTACGCCAAGAGAAACGTAGTGGCGAATGGCAAAAATTAGCTCAAAAATTTGATATCCAAGGCACATTGCTTTGGCCGATCTATCATCGCGATCGCAGCTTTGGGGTAGTCCTCTTAGGCTCCAATCTGTGGAATGTCACCCCGCGCAACGAAGAAAGAGCAAGGCTTTCTGTAGTCCTTGGTGCGCTTGGCTCCACCCTGAGCCGCCTTGATGACGATTGGCATCATCACAATACCAAGCGCCCTGATGAACCACTACTGCAAATTCTCTCAAAAATTCGGAATGTGCCAGCACTAACTGAACGACTTGAAGAGATTGTTCAGGAAACTCACAACTTTGTTATGCCCGATCACACCAATATTTACTGGTTTGAACGCGAGCATCAATATTTTTGGCGGCGGATAGCCAATCGCCAGCCAGGTCCAAAAATCAAGCAAGTAGTTGACAATACGGCTGGAGTAACTGTCCAAAATGCCCCTAGTTTGTATCACGCTCTGTCTAAAGATCAAGTAGTGGTGGTAGTTGATGCCAAATCCATGACCAAGGGCGAAGTTAGCAATCGCGTTATGGAACAATTTGGTGCGGTTTCTATCATTATTGCGCCAATAT
The DNA here is from genome assembly GCF_006937785.1 of Pseudanabaena sp. UWO311. Classification (GTDB taxonomy): domain Bacteria; phylum Cyanobacteriota; class Cyanobacteriia; order Pseudanabaenales; family Pseudanabaenaceae; genus Pseudanabaena. The sequence goes on along the minus strand of NZ_SJEE01000015.1, from coordinate 74,089 downwards.
TTTTCCAATCAGAATTGTTAGGTTTTTTGTCAGTAGAAGGTGATGAACCCCGTCTCTGGACTGACGATGAGCGCAATTTTGTCCGTGGTGCTGCTCAATTAGCGGCCATTACTGCACCTCTGGAAGAGATGGAAGTTACCCTCGATCGCATTGCTTCCGATCAAATTCTCACCGCAGGAATCGCCAGAGCTATATATTCTGATAGCGATTGGCAAAGCGCCCTCGATCAAGCTGCTGAACAGTTATGTCAGAGATTAGGGCTGGAACGTTTTTGGGTGGCAACCTACGACAAAGACAATGATGTGTTTCGGATCGATTTTCAATATCATCCTAAAAATCGCCGCCCAATCCCTTCTGTTTTGCCAGGATTAGCGACCGTTGATGTGCAGATGATGGAGCAGTCCACTGATGCAGCAACTGTTGAGAATCTCGACAGCGATTTTAAATTTCTGTCATGGCGAAATTCATTAATTGATCTTGATGTGCGATCAATGATCGTCAGTAGCACTTCAATTGGTAAGACACTCGAAGGTATCCTCGCAGTTGCCCATGAAGCACCACGTACATGGTCTCGTCCAGAAAGAGAAATGGTCCAAGCTGTTGCTCAGCAGATTGGGTTAATCGTTCACCAAAATGAGTTGCAGCGCTTATCCGATGAACGCCAAAAGTCTCATCAAGCTGTTCAGTTTGGTTTAGTCGCACTCCAACAATGCAATGCTCTTGAGAAGTTGCATCATACAGCGACGCAATTAATGGCGCAGGTTACGCAATCCCCTCTGGCAGTATTAGTAGTATGGCTACCAGGTCGGCAAGGTGGACAAATTGCTTCAGTGTTTGCTAGCCGTGATGAGTATCAGCTCACGATCAGCGAAACTTTAATTGCGATCGAAGAAGATCCGCTTGCACAGTGGGCAATCCAAAGTGAAGGAATTTTGCCTCTAAGTATTCATGACTTACCAGAACAGACTAAGGCATGGCTAAATGCGCCTGCTCTTGGACATTTATTAGTAACTGCATTACGAACAACTCCCGATCACCAGCCAACTGGAATGATTTTGGTTGCCGATCGCGTAGGGCGGCGTTGGGTTGATCGCCAATTGCAGGCATTTAATATGCTGGCAAATCAGCTATCTTGGTCTCGTCGTCACCTGTTACTCGTCGATCATCTTAAGCACAATCGTCAAGAACTAGAACGACTTAATTGGTACAAGCATCGTCGTTTGGAAGATATCTATCGTACAGTTAGTTCGGGAGTCCAGCGTTTATTGGATGCTGATGCTCGTGCTAATGGAACTGGAGGAATCAACAATATTACTTTGCAAAGTTCTCTTAAGCAATTACAGGGTTCTCTATCTCCACTCCCACAGATTATCCGTAAAGAGCAATGGCGCTTGCGTCCCAACTATGAGACTGCTCCTCTAGCTGGTATGCTCAAACGGGCTTTGGAAAGAGTTGATTCGCTCATAAAACAACGCCAAATTTGGTCGCAAGTTCATAACCAAGCCAATGTAGTCGTTGGTGGGGACATCGCTAAGATGGAAATGATCTTAAACGAGTTGCTGCTATTTGCCTGTGGGCGATCTGATGTTGGCGGTCGAATTGATCTTTGGTGTCGTCAAATAGATGAAAAGCTTCTAGAGCTATCAATTACCGATTATGGCGTGGTTGATGCTTCCTTATTGCAGGAGTTGCATCAAGGCAGAGCGATCGATCCTCTATCTCCATCGTTGTTAGATCAGCCTCCTGGCTTGCATCTCGCTATCTGCCAGACTCTTATGGTGGAGGCAGGTGGAGAGCTATCTCTCTATCAACTAGAAGACAATCGCATTCTCAGTCGTCTAATTTTGCCTCTATCTAGTTCTTAATCCCAAAGTATAAGAGCATGTTTGAGAAGTTTAAGGAATCTATCTAAATCTCGATTTATAGTTGTGATTCTAAGCGATCGCGCTTTATAGCAATTCAGTAGCAACAAAAAAAGAATGATGTCGGTGCGAATCACCACCATCATTCTTTTTTTGGAAATCTTGTTCCCTCCCCTTTACAAGAGGAAAGCTAGGGTGGGGTAAATCTTGAATAAGAAATCACCTAATTTAAGAAGGCTGGTTAAGACTCATGCCATTCGACTCAGCATAGCGATTCATAAATCTCAAAAAGCGTTGCCAATCGCGATCGCCCTCAATTTTATAAATTGCTTCAATCCCCGCAGGCTTACCATTGATGAATTTGGCGTTGACATTTCGGGTAATCATCTCACCTTCCTCATCAATCATATACATCCCTAAAATCTCGTTAGTGGAAGCGTTTTCACCAGTCATACAGTTAAGCGCATTGAAGATAAACACAGCAACACTGGTATCTCCATCTTTAGATCTTGTAATTTTTACGTCTGTTGCTTCTTCATCAATGCCGCGTGTTAACTGTAGCTTAGCTGTCATTTTGTTAAACCTTGATTTCAAATTTTGAAAAAACTTTTTAAAAGTATATTTGTATTAACATAACTCAAAATCACTGTCTATGGATAGCAAATGCATTGCTTTGCACTATATTTACTTGGTTTACGGCTTAATCAAATACAACAGTTCTCAGCCCCAAATCTGAGTTTGCCGATTGTCCGTAAATTAGTACACGGTTGTCTAAATGTTGCCTGACGGCTCTAGCTAAGACAATCCGCTCTAAGTCTTTACCTTTACGAATTAGATCAGTAACCGAATCACGATGCGAAACTCGAATCACATCCTGTTCGATAATTGGCCCCTCATCTAGTGCTTCAGTTACGTAATGAGCCGTTGCCCCAATAATTTTTACACCACGCTTATAGGCGCGATGATAGGGATTTGCACCTGCAAAGGCTGGTAAGAATGAATGGTGAATATTAATTACCTGCGAGAACTGAGACAGAAAGTCTGGGCTCAAAACTTGCATGTACTTTGCTAGAACTACTAGATCAATCTTGTATTGCTTGAGTAAGGCGAGTTGCTGTTTTTCCTGCTCCAACTTATTTTCAGAGGCGATCGCAATGTGATGGTAATTAATCCCAAAATTATGCGCGACTTTTTCTAAATCAGGATGATTGCTAATTACTACAGGGATCACAGCCGATAGCTCATGCGATCGCTGCCGCAAAATCAAGTCATATAGACAGTGATCCTGTTTCGAGACAAAAATGGCAATACGGCGCACATAATCAGAAAACTGAATGCTCCATTTGGCTTTTATCTCGGTTGCCAATTTCTCGAAAGTCGGCACAATTTCTTCTCTTGCAAGATCAAATGTTTCTAACTCCCACTCAACTCGCATCAAAAACAGTCCAGCCGTACTATCCGAATGTTGATCAGCATGGAGAATATTGCCATCATGGGAAAACACCCAATCTGAAATTTTTGCCACTAAGCCTTTTTGGTCAGGACAAGAAACAAGTAGAGTCGCAGTAGTCATAGTGTTCATCGCCTTTCTACGGCGCTTTGCGTTTATGTAAAAATACAAAAGTTTTGTTGACTCTATAGCTTTGCAATAGAGTCAACAAAACTTTTGAGGTTTGGTTGCCATAGATATTTTCGCAGATCAATCTTACCTACATCATTAAAGCTAATTCCTTCGTTTTCCAATAGAGTTCGCTGCAAATAGTCTGTACCAAATCTTAAAGGCGAAAGTGAAATTTCACCCTTAGCATTGACCACACGTTGCCAAGGAATATCTGAAGTTTTCATGTCAACTCGATAGAGAGCATAGCCAACTAAACGCGCTTTTCCAGCCAAACTTGCCAGTTCTGCAACTTGCCCATAGGTAGCAACTCTTCCTTGGGGAATTTGCCGCACAATTTCATAAATGCGATCGTAAGTTGTTTGGGTATTACTACTCATGGCTGTTGACTATAGTGCGAATTTATACGTTTTACAGATTTAGTGACCTAAGTCACTTCCAATTCCGTAAAACTTTAGCTATGATATTAAATGTCAAATCATCAAGACATTTGCACTGGAGAAACTTCAATGCTAGCGGCGGAATGTATCGATTCCAGAGCACCTATAAATATTGAGGAAAAGCGACGAACGACTACACGCATTGCTATGCGCGTACCGAGAAGCTGCTACGGGGAACCAATCATTTCTCGCCTCTCTTGTGAACATGGATTAACGGTGACCATTATTGCGGCACTTCTTGGCGAAAGTCCAGAAGATGACGGCTGGTTTACCTTGGAGCTTACTGGAACAACACAGCAGATTCAAAGCGGAATCATTTATCTAGAAGAGCTAGATTTAGAAATTTGGGATAAAACGGCTGTCGAAGACGAAAGCTGGTAAAAAACAAAAAAGGCTTGCGTAGCAAGCCTTTTTTGTTTTTTAGTCAAGAAGCCTAATCTCCTTGATATACCAATTTTCAAAGCGGCAATGCCATTTTAAAAATTCAAAGCCCTTACTGGGTTTTAACAGCAATTCTCATTATGAAAACGATTTTGGTATTTCCAGCGCCAAAGGCGCTGGAAATACCAAAATCGTTTTTTTTTGAAAGCCCGCCGTAGGCGGGCTTTCAAAAAAACGATCTTTAATAATGAGAATTGCTGGATTTTAAAGCAAAACATGGCGTAGCCATGTTTTGTTTTAGTATTACTTGTTAGGCTGAGGAGTCATACGCAAATATGGCTTGATCGGATTGAAACCTTTAGGGAACTTGGTCTTAGCTTCTTCGTTAGAAACTGAAGGCACAATTACACAATCATCACCATCTTTCCAGTTAGCAGGTGTAGCGACGCTGTAATTGTCGGTAAGTTGTAGCGAGTCAATCACGCGTAAGATCTCGTCAAAGTTACGACCTGTGCTAGCAGGATAGGTCAAGCTGAGGCGAAGTTTCTTGTTGGAGTCAATGATAAACACCGATCGCACGGTCAAGGTATTACCTGTTGCCGAGTTGGGGTGAATCATGTCATAAAGTTCGGAAACTTTTTTGTCTTCATCAGCAAGAATCGGGTAGTTAAGGGTAGCATTTTGAGTTTCTTCAATATCTCCAACCCATCCTTTATGGGACTCAACGCCATCGACGCTCAAGGCGATCGCCTTAATATTGCGCTTATCGAATTCTGGCTTGAGCTTAGCAACGGTTCCTAGCTCGGTAGTGCAAACTGGGGTGAAATCTTTGGGGTGAGAAAATAGAATCGCCCATTTATCGCCGATCCAGTCATGGAAGTTAATTACGCCTTCGGTGGAGTCTTGAGTAAAATCGGGTACGGTATCGCCTAAACGCAGTGTCATAGTTTTAGTTTGCTGTTTGAGTTCAGTCTTCTTTGTTACAAATCTAAGATACAAGAATACAGGAAAAATCGCTAGCCCCATAGGGCGGTATTCCCATCGCTTTACTGTAGATTATGACATTATCAAATAGAAAGTTGGGAAAAAGTTAACTAGAGTTAACGATTGACATTGGGCAATTTTTACCGCAGACTTAATAACTGCCAGTTAGAAACCAATTAATCTAGCTAACATCCAAATCGCGGAACTGGCGGAATTGGTAGACGCGCATGTTTCAGGTACATGTGTTGAAAGACTTGGGGGTTCAAGTCCCCCGTTCCGCATTAATCAATAAAAAAGGCTCGCCATGCGAGCCTTTTTTATGACCGAAAGATGATCGCTTGATTACCGCCTTTTTGTAGTTCGTAGGGAACTTGGATGATTTCCGAGCTAATTCCTTCTTGGGCTAATGTGCTAGATATTTCATCAATGTAGGGCGATCGCGCTTGGGCAAGAGTTAATAGTGGAAATATTCTCACTTCTTCAGCAATGCGGCATAGCTCACGAATTGAGTCTAAATGGAACTCAAAACTGAGATGCTCAGAATAGAGAAATAGAAAATGTGAACATAGAGCAAGCTGAAATTGCTTATCTTGAAAATCTAGTTTTGGCAATTCAGCGTTAAGATATCTACCTGCGATTTTGCCGCAATCGTAATCTTCGAGAAATAGAGAAATTGCTTTTTCGCGATTAGTGCGTAAATCTTCTGGGGATTTGTGGTAGCTCCAGATCCAATTATTTGGTGTGTTGCGAACCTGTTCGATGATGCCATCAACACATGCATCAAAGCGTCTTTGGATCTCTGCACCAGTAAACTGATAAATCGGATCGATTGATGTAACTAGATAGCCTGCGGCAGTCATTTCGGCATTAAAGCTTGCGGGCCCGTCACCTATGCCAATTATGGATTTAAGGCGATCGCTTTCTGAGATCGCAAACATCAACTCATATTCAGTTTTAGAACGTCCAAACGGCACAACGTTATCTAAGATCATCATGATTTCGTGACCACAATATGATTTTGCTTAATTTTATCTTGGGGCTTTACTCCAACCATTTGCGATCGCCTCAGACTCAGAACAAAACCAGCGCTCTCCTTTGCTCTCATTAATGTTGGTTGTAGCATAATCTTCCATACCTGGCAGGTGATACAACTTACTCCCTGTACTTACGGAAATATTGCCTTTAATATTGCAATTTTGACTCGCTATAGCTGAGTTTTGAGAATTTACAAAGGTTTCTGGAGACGTAGTAGCTTGTTTAGAATTACTAGAGAAACGACTACGTGAAAAAACACCGCTCAGACTAAGGCTGATAGCTAAACCCAATCCCAATAAACCAAATATAACTTTACGACTCGCGTGGTTATTACTTTGCTTATTTCTTGGAGTTAGCTTTGCTATAGATTGGTTATTAGATATTTGATTAGAACTACGAGCTCTTTGAGTTGAGACTTTAGGTTGGTTGAGAACACCTTGAATTGAAGCTTTAGATGCACGTATTTTTCCGTTTTCTTCGGTAACTTCTTCGTAAAAGATAGTATCTCCCGCTATAGGGCGACGACTTGCCCCTTTTAATACGCTGATATGAAGGAAAACTTCTTTGCTGCCATCATCAGGTTTAATAAATCCAAACCCTCGATCATCTTTCCAAGTTGTTAATTGTCCCTGATGAGGAAAAGATTGCATAAAATATCGTTATTTTGTCTTTTTTCTAGATTAACCCAAAATGACAACTTAGATTTTCAAGAAAAATATAAAAAAATGTGGACAATACAATGTATCGTCCGCATTTTTTGGAAATTAATAGAGAGCAGTTATTATTACAAAGCTGACGCTAATTTCAAATCGCTAGTTTCTAGGATCTGTTGAAGTTCTTCAGCATCAACTGTTTCACGCTCAATCAAGTCATGAGCGATCTTATCAAGAACATGTCGATTATCAATTAGGAGTTGCTTGGCGCGACGGTAAGCATCAGCTACCAAAATGCCAACTTCTTCATCGATAGTAGCTGCGGTTTCTTCGGAGAAGTCACGCTCAGCAGCAATGTCACGACCGAGGAACATATTGCCATTGGAACGACCAAGAGCAACAGGTCCAAGCTTATCGCTCATACCGAAACGCATTACCATTTGACGAGCAGTCGAAGCAACTTGTTGAAGATCGCTAGATGCACCAGTGGTAACTTCCTCATCTCCAAAGACGATTTCTTCAGCGATGCGACCACCGAGGGCAACTGCCATCTGGTTTTGCAAATAGGCGCGGCTTTGCATTCTTTCTTCAGTAGGCAAGAACCATGTCAAACCACCAGCACGACCGCGAGGAATGATCGTTACTTTTTGGATTGCGTCATAGTCGGGCATCAATGCACCAACTAGGGCATGACCAGCTTCATGATAGGCAACTAATTCTTTGCGCTTTTCGCTCATAACGCGATCTTTCTTCTCTGGTCCAACCAAGACGCGATCTACCGCATCGTTAATTTCATCCATGGAGATTTCGGTCAGGTTGCGACGAGCAGCGAGAATAGCAGCTTCGTTCAACAAGTTAGAAAGGTCAGCACCAGTGAAGCCTGGAGTACGACGGGCAATCTTTTCAAGATCGACATCCTTCGATAAGGTTTTGCCGCGTGCATGGACTCCGAGAATTTCCAAACGACCTGCGAAGTCGGGGCGATCGACCACAACTTGGCGATCAAAACGACCTGGACGTAATAACGCCGCATCAAGGACATCAGGACGGTTAGTTGCCGCGACGATGATGATACCTGTATTACCTTCAAAGCCATCCATTTCTGTCAGCAATTGGTTCAAGGTTTGCTCACGCTCATCATTGCCACCACCAAGCCCAGCGCCACGCTGACGACCGACGGCATCAATTTCATCGATGAAAACAATACAAGGTGCATTTGCCTTTGCTTGCTCGAATAGGTCACGCACACGGGATGCGCCCACACCAACGAACATCTCGACAAATTCAGAACCAGAGATGCTAAAGAATGGTACGCCAGCTTCACCAGCAACTGCACGAGCTAGCAAGGTTTTACCAGTACCAGGAGGCCCAACTAGCAATACGCCTTTAGGAATCTTTGCGCCGACAGCAGTGAAGCGATCGGGGTTTTTGAGGAAATCTACGACTTCAGTAAGTTCAAATTTGGCTTGCTCAATACCAGCAACATCGGTAAATGTAACTTGGGTTTGAGGCTCCATTTGCACACGAGCGCGGGATTTACCAAAGTTCATGGCTTGGTTGCCAGGTCCAGATTGAGCGCGGCGTAGTAGGAAAAATAAACCGACTAATAGCAAAATTGGCAAAATCAAGCTGCTTAAGGTTTGCACTAAAGCACCGTCAGTGCGACGAGGGGCAACATCTAGCTCAATGTTATTTTCTCTAACAGTTTTAGTAAACTCAGGGTCGTTAGGTAGATTTACCCGAACTTTTTTCTTGCCTTCAGGACCACCAGGTACTGTCACTTCCGCAAAAGAGCGATCGGGACTAAGGGTGATTCTGGAAACACCTGCTGGTTTCTTTCTGACTTCTTCGATTAGCTTGCTGTAGCGCCATTCACCTTGTGTGGCTGGCTGACTATCGAGCAGGGTTGTGCCTAAGGTAATGACGACAATGCCAAGCAGTGCGTACAAACCAAAATTTTTCCACTTTTTATTATTATTGTCGTTTTTATTATTGCTTTTCACTACTACCGCTCCATCGATAAAAGTGTTCTTAGATGATTTTGCCAAGAACGAATGATTTAATTAACTAATCTTAACGCAAGCAGTCTAGGATCTGTCCAAGTCACGCCAGAATCCGTCTTTGGATCGATAATATGGCGATCGCATCTCAACACACCAAAAACTTTATCGCCCAATGAGCGGACGAAAATACTTTGGGATTTGTTGTTTAATTTTTTCGTGCTCAAATACAAACTAAGTTTTTTGTTAATGTCCCTTTGCGATCCTTTCAAATTCGGAAAAACAAACTGACAAACAGCAAAATCAAGCTGCGAAGGGTTTGAGATAATTCGCCATCGGCACGACGGGGGGCAACATCTATTTCAATATTATTTTCTGTAACAACTCTGATCAAATTGGGGTCGTTTGGCAAATTCACGCGAACTTTTTTCTTGTCATCAATTCCGCCAGAGATCGTTACCTCTGCAAAAGAGCGATCAGGACTAAGGGTGATTCTTGAGACACCAGCAGGTTTCTTTCTGACTTCTTCGAGTAGCTTGCTGTAGCTCCATTCTCGCTGTGTGAGTGGCTGACTATCGACGGGATTTGTTGTTAACGTAATAACGACAAGACCTAAGAGTGAGTACAAACCAAATTTGTTCCACTTTTTATTGTTGCTTTTCACTACTAAGGCTCCATCAATAAATGTGTTTTCATTTGTGGGGTTATGTTAATGCGCCATCAAACCGCCATCAAAAGTTATAAGGTGTATTACGCGATCGCTAACGCACCCAGTGCTCTAATTTTAGAAGAGAGTTGCGTCGCAACTCTCTTCTTGGTATAAAAACGAAAATAGTTAAAAATATGCGTGTTGTCTTTTTTGGGACTCCTGATTTTGCAGTTCCTACCTTAGAAAAATTATTGTCTGAGCCAGATTTTGAAGTTGTGGGCGTGGTTTCCCAACCTGATACTAGGCGTGGTAGAGGCAATCAAGTTAGTCCGCCGCCAGTAAAAGCTGCCGCGATCGCAAAAAATCCTGACCTCAAAATTTGGCAACCTGATCGCCTCAAAAAGGATAAAACTGTACTTGAGTCACTTGAGGCACTTGAAGCCGATGTATTTGTAGTAGTTGCCTATGGACAGATTCTCTCGCAAAAAATCTTGAATATGCCAAAGTATGGCTGTGTTAATGTCCATGGTTCGCTCTTGCCAAAATATCGTGGTGCGGCTCCGATCCAATGGGCGATAGCCAATGGTGAAAGAATCACAGGTATTACGACCATGCAAATGGATGCAGGCATTGATACGGGTGCGATGTTACTCAAAGCAGAATTAGAAATCTTGCCTGAAGACAATACAGACACCTTGAGTATGAAATTAGCTAATCTTGGTGCAGATTTATTAATTGATACTTTACAGCGCTTAGAGACGATTAAACCTGAACCTCAAGATGATGCTTTATCATGCTATTCACCAATGATTGGGCGCGAAGATTGGGAACTAAACTGGAAGCAAGAGGCGATCGCATTGCATAATCGTATTCGTGCTTTCTATCCCAATTGCTACACAGATTTTCGTGGACAAAGATTGAAAATTACCAAGGCAGAAGTTGTATCCGAAGTAGAGAGTCTTGGTCTTGTGGGAAAAGTGATAGAGATTAGTAAAGGTAAAGGATTTGTAGTGCAGACTGGTAAAGGGCTATTGCTGATTAGAGAAGTACAACCTGCTGGTAAGAAATTGCAATCAGGATGGGATTTTGTCAATGGAGCAAGAATCGCGATCGGGGAATCTCTTCCATAAAAAAACCAAGAACTCAAGTTCTTGGCTAAAAGCTCAAGTCTGCTGAAGCAGACTAAAGAATTATTCTAATTAATCCGTTTCAACGGTTTTGGGCTTTTAGCCCGCACTTGATTGCAGGGATACAGCTTGAGTGTATAGTGGCGACTTTTTTATGGTTTCTTAGCTGGAGGACTACTAGGTGCTTGGGCTGGATTCGTGAATGGAGCCTTTTGTGGAGAAAGAGCAGCAAGACGCTTTACCTCGTCTTTAAATTCAGCAGGAGCCAACTCTAAGCCTTTATCAAACAATTTCTTGGCTTCATCTTCCTTACCTTGAATTTGTCTCAATTGGGCCTTGCCAACATAAGGACGAAAGTCTTTAGCGCTTTCTTTAATCATCTGATCATAAGTTGCGATCGCCTCATCAATGCGATCTTGTTGACGATAGACTTCACCTAAAATCCAACGAACTGAACCAGTATCCACAGCATTTGCTTGAACTTTGTTGGCTGTTTCCGCAGTCTTGAGAGTATCTTGGAGAATACCGATCGCGGCTTCAGGGCGTTTATCGGTTAGCTCGATGCTAACGATACTTTGGAGCGCAGGAATATACCCCGGCTTGGTGGTCAAAATCTTGCGATACTCTGCTAGCGCATTTTTAGGGTCTTTAAGCTCAATGTAAGTACGCGCTAAAGTCATGCGATATTCGGGCTGATCTGGAAAGGTATCAGCAAGGGTTTGTAGCGGTTCGATGGTTTCTTTCGTTTTGCCAAGTTGGTTTCTGAGATTTACAAGACCAATCAAAGCAGTTTGATTTTTAGGATCGCTTTTTAGTACGGCTTCAAAACCCTCGATCTGGATCTTGATCCGATCTTGCTCTGAGGTATTTGCGTTGGCATTATTAGCTGCTTGCGGATTAGGTGATGAAAATAACCCACCGATCAGTGGTGCGATCGATACGCCCAAAAACGAGAGCGTAACTACGATTAAGACACCATTAATAATCCATTGTCTTGCTGTACGTTGAGTCACAATATTTACCCTAAATGAAAAATACATCATAGTGTAACCCAACAATAAAACCACGGGGTAGTGATAAATAGATAAGGATGGGCGGAGCGAAGCTCCGCCCATCCTTATCTATCAGCAACCACGGGGCAAGCCAGAATTAACCTCAATAAAAATCGCTGTATAATCAAAACAACCCATAAGTTCAGGAGCCAAAGCCGATGGTTAGCCAACTGAGCAAGCCTGACATCATCTATCCCGAAAGTGACGGGAAACCTATGGCAGACAATACTAAGCAGTTTCGATGGATTTTGACAATCCAGCAAAATATTGACTGGCTATACAGTAATGATCCTCAAGTATTCGTTGCTGGCGACTTACTTTGGTATCCCGTTGAGGGACAAACCCAAACTACTGCGGCTCCTGACACAATGGTGATATTTGGTCGTCCTAAAGGCGATCGCGGATCTTACAAACAATGGGAAGAGAATAATATTGCGCCTCAAGTTGTCTTTGAGATTCTCTCACCTTGCAATAAATCTGTAGATATGGCAAGAAAGCTACTTTTTTATGATCGCTACGGCGTTGAGGAATATTACATCTACAATCCTGACAATAACGATCTAGAAGTTTTGATTAGAAATGATGGCAGTTTGGATCGCATACCCAAATCTCATGATTGGGTCAGCCCTCGATTAGATATTCGCTTTGATCTGACCAATGAGCTGCAAATTTATCGTCCAGATGGAACTAAGTTTTATTCTTATATCGAAATCAATACCATGCTGGAGCAGGAATGCTTACGTGCAAATCAAGAAAGTCTCAGGGCTGAGCAGGAATTTTTACGTGCTGAGCAAGAACGCCAACGTGCTGAGCAAGCCTCAGAACAACTTAATGAAATGGAAGCGATGCTTAAACAATATCGCGATCGCTTTGGCGAACTGCCTAAATAAAGAATCTTTAGTACCCAGCGAAGCCACTCACTAAGGATTCTCATATAACTACAAAAACGTAATTCGTAATTCGTAATTAAGTAGCTACAAAATCGTGAGTGGATCGACATCGATCGCAACTCGCACAGCCTTAGAATTAACCAACATTCGCAACTCTTCTAGACTTGGTACATTGGGTAAAATTTCAGGAGCAAACTTAAGTAAAATCTGCCAGCGATAACGATTAGCGACTTTTGCGATCGTGGCGGGAGTTGCTCCTAAGATATCCCAATCATTCTCTAATTGACGCAAATATTCCGCTAATTCATTAGCTGACTTCTCAACGGCGGTATCACTCTCACTACTGAGATGAATCAAGACCATCTGTCCCATCGGTGGGTAGCGCAAAGCAGCACGCATTTCTAACTCTGTCTGCATAAATGCTTCCAACTGATAGGTTTGCACCGCTTGCATGGCAGGATGCTCAGGCGTATAGGTTTGCATGATTACTTTGCCATCTTCTTCGCCACGACCTGCACGACCTGCCACCTGTAGCAAGGTTTGGGCGGCTCTCTCTCCTGCGCGATAATCCGAGAAGTTTAATAATCCATCTGCCGATACTACACCCACTAAAGTTACTTGCGGAATATCTAAACCCTTAGTTAGCATTTGCGTTCCCACTAATAAGTCTGCTTCTCCAGCACGAAACTGATCGATTAATAGACGATGCTGATCCTTATTGCGCGTAGTATCACTGTCAAAGCGAATCAAGCGAATATTTGGAAATAATTTTGCGAGTTCCTGTTCCACTTTTTGAGTTCCACTGCCAAAATGCTTAAAATAGGGTGAACCGCATTCAGGACAAGCCTTGGGCTGAATTAGGGTGTAGTTGCAATAGTGGCAGCGTAAATGGGCAGATTTTGGTTGATGTGCTGTTGGCGAGATGGGATCGTGATAGGAGAGCGAAACATCACAGTTAGGACATTCGGCAACATAGCCACAGGATCGACAAGATACAAAAGTGCTATAGCCACGCCGATGGATGAAGAGAATCCCTTGCTGTTTTGCTTCAAGCATCTCTGAGATCGCATCTTGCAACTTGCGACTTAAAATCGAGTAATTGCCAGCTTTAAATTCATCACGCATATCCACAACTTCAATCGGTGGCATGTCTTTGTTGCCGATGCGATGGGGAAGTTCTAGATAGATTGATTTACCTTCTTGATGAGCATAGATTACTTCCGCCGAAGGAGTTGCTGAACCGAGGACGAGGGGGATATTTTCTAATTGAGATCGCCATTCTGCGATCGTCCGCGCATGGTAACAGGGTTGGGGCTGATCCTGCTTAAAACTATTATCATGCTCCTCATCCATGACGATTAAGCCCAAATTAGAAAGCGGTGCAAACACTGCCGATCGCGTACCGATGACAATTTGAGCTTCACCCGTAAGCATCAATCGCCATGTATCAAAGCGCTCTCCTTCAGATAGTTGACTATGATAAACATTCACCTTCGCATCACCAAATCTCGCTCGAAAGCGATCGGTAAGTTGGGGAGTTAAGCCAATTTCAGGAACGAGAACTAATGCCGATTTTCCTGCGGCGAGTACGGCAGCGATCGCTTGCAGATATACTTCTGTTTTACCTGAGCCTGTGACTCCATGCAGGAGAAAATGTGGTGCAGATTGATCTGCGATCGCCTGCAAAATTTGTTGCAATGCTGCCTCTTGATCGGGTGTGAGCGCTTTAGGACGATCGCGTGTGACTGTATGACTTTTTCCACCTAATCGTAGTGACTCTTGTTTAGCGATCGTGACGTAGCCTTTATTTGCCAGAGTTTGTATAACCGAAACTGAGGTCTTCGCGATTTTACATAATTGTGTTTTTAAACTTTCCCCACCTTGATGCTGCAAAATCGTGAGAATCTCTGCCTGTCTTGTAGTGACTTCACTATCTGGTGCTTTAAGTAAAATGACTACATCTTCATACTTAGGCTGTGGACGATTTGGCAGTTCTAGGACTGTATCAATCCATTCTAATTTTTGAAGTTCCTTTAAGCCTGAACTAGTATATCTACCAAGCTTTTGTTGAATATAACGACGACTAATTCCCTTAGGATTATGCTTATGCTCTTGCAAAAAATCCCAAACCATTTGTGCTGCTTTGGGTAGTCTTAATTGAGGATTTGGTTCTGCCGAAGGCAGAACCAAATCCTCATGCTTTACTTTAATTCGGTAATGAGACTGATCGAGCAACTTAGGAGGAAGAGCAGTTTTTACTGTCTGCATGACAGGTGTACGATAATAATCCGCCGTGCGAATCAACATCTCCCAATAAGTCCTTGGGAAAATGCCTGAGCTAACTACAGCACTAACTGATTTAATCTCTGTATCTAAGTTTGCGATCGCAGAAGTGTCAGAAATTTGTAATGCGATCGCGCCTACATGACGAGTACCTAATGGAACGCTGAGAATATCTCCTATTTGAATATTAATATCTTCAGGAATGCGATAGGTCAGCAAATCCTCAATACCAATACAATCAACGATGACGCTGACATAGCGATCGCAATTAATATCCGTTAAATCAAATAGTTCCATGTGTTCGACAATTTTCCCAAGCGTAGGCGCTATTATATTTGTTACTGGGTTTATTGGCGAGCGTCTTGTTATAGGATAAGTAAATTAGAACCCCTTTCAGGGAAAGCATTGGTTAGGATGTACATGGATAGCGATCGCTTAAATCAAAGCCAAAATACACTCGCGATCGCTCGGCTGCTTTGAAAATTACGAATGTGCGTAAAGTCTACATATTTCTCTTGTGATTAGTAAGCATCTTTGCGATGACTAACACTTAGCAATAGAATGATGAGTTCTTTGTCTTGAACTTTGTAAATGATGCGATAATCGCCAAATCTAATCCGATAGGTTTCATCGTATCCCTTTAGCTTTTTGACTCCAGTTGGACGTGGCTCATTAGTCAGCGATCGCACTGCCGTAATTGCCCGATCTCGTTGAGTTTTTGGCAAGCTATCAAGTTGTTTTTGAACTGGTTTGGGGATAAGGACTTGATAGCTCATACCTGATTTGATGCGTATTGTTCAAGGGTGAGATAGTCTCCTAGTTCATAGGCTGTTTGGGATGCGAGGATCGTGTCTTGTTCTTCGGTGGTAATTTCGGTATCGATATAACGGGTTTTGAGAAATAGCACAAAGTCGAGTGCTTCGGCTAGGAGTGCATCAGGAAATAATTCTACTTCTTGAATTAGTTGTTCTTTGATGGTCATAGTTGAGTTAGTTGATGAATTGGTGTTGAGTTAATTTTACTGTGTCTTTTGAATTTGCTGTAACATACACCTGCGATCGCTTGGCTGCTTTAAAAATTACGGATGTGCGTAAAATCTCCCGTTCTGAGATTTCTGTGGCAGATATTTTAAGCGCAAGCAACAGTCTGTACTTTGATATCCACTTGAAGGGTTTTACGCAGGACTTTGAGAATAGCGGTGAGATTATCCATTGTGGGATTTCCTTTTGCAGAGAGCATTCTATGAAGGCTTTTGCTGGGTTTTGAGGTGGCGATCGCTAGTTCTTCAAATCCGATAGTGGCATTAACGAGATCTCTCAATATGAGTCTTGCGGTTTCTGGTTCGCCATTTAGGAAAAGGGAAATGGCTTCGTCAAGTAAAGCGGCGGCAAATGCGGAATCTCTTTGGACTCTTGCATTAACTGTTTCTTTAGAGTCGCGTGTTAGGGGGATAGTTGTCATTTTTTCTTATCACTTTTGCCGCAGCGATCGCATCTAGATTGTCGAACCATTTCTGATAAGGATTTGAGCCATCTTCTTGGATATATTCTTGAACTTTCATGTAAAAACTAGAGTAACTTATATGTTACTTTCAAATCAGAAACTAGAGTAACTTATATGTTACTTGCGGTCAAGACATATTTTAGCGATCGCCTAAATCAAATCCCAAATATACTTGCGATCGCTAAACTGCTTTAAAAATTACGGATGTGCGTAAAATCTACTTGGATTGGGCAAGATTTTGCCATGATATAATTACAAAAATACGGCTTTGGTATTGATACGAAGAAAGTTTATTATTGGTTTGACAGATGACTGTTTTAAAATTTTTGGATGAAAAAGTTTATATGCGATCGCTTGTCACTGAAATAATTAATGGTGAATCCTATAGCTATTATCCCCTTGGACAATATGTTGTTCGGGCTATGGGAGTTTGTGGCGATCGCCCAACTTTTAAGTACACTCGGATTGAGATTGCGGGTGTGATGGAGCGATTAGCTAAGGGAGAGAATGTTGAAAATATTGTGCTTGGTTTTCGGGGAAGGGTTTCGCGTGAGGCGATCGCTGAGGCGATTCAAGTTGTGACAACTCATTTTCTTGAGAGTCTTCCTATTTTGAGTGCAGCATGATTGTCCTTGACGAACAGCTTTTAGGCGCGAATCTGGAACGGGTGATCGGCAAATGGTATCAGGGTAATGTTTGCTTTATTACGGATTTACGACCTAATTCGATTATTAAAGATGAAGCGATTCCTATGTTGTTGCGAAAAGAATCGCAACCTACTTTCATCACTATCAACGAGCGGGATTTTTGGCGAAAAGTAGCAATAAGTGAATATTTTTGTATAGTCTGCTTTAATCTGCCAGATTCGCGTGCTTCCGAAATCTCTCTTCTACTCAGAAATCTCTTCCGTCATCCTGAGTTTAATATAAAAGCAAAACGGATGGGAAAGGTGATAAGGAGTGCTGATAGTAATGTTAGCTATTATTCTACTGGCAATATAGAAATCCAAGAATTTACTTTACAGATTCAGTAACAATTTCACGCCTAAATCAAAACGAAAATACACTCGCGAGCTTGGCTGCTTTAAAAATTACAGATGTGACTTTGATCGTGATTGGCACTGGAATGTTAAAGAGGGATGAGTCGCGCAAAGTATTTCTGGTCAAGCTTTTCACGGCTTTGCAGTCAATCGCCATAAATCCTTACTGGATAAGCCTTACAAGCATTTATCACTTCTTTAGCAACCAGTGCCCTCACAGAGTATCTCCAGAAACTAAAGCGATCGCCTGATTAATAATTGTATTGCGATCGACCATCGCACCCAACTCAGCCGACTCATATTTTCCCTCAAAAGCCTCACCCGCAGCAGCATCTAACGCGATATCATAAGCCTCTTCTATCGTCTCGCGTAGTTCTGAAGGTTCGCAATAATTTCCTTTAGCTTTACGTCGTTGGTTAGTACGCTGAATTTCTCGTACCGAATTTTTAATCGAAAGATCCCACGATCTTGTAGTGCGATTTTCGGCAAGTTGTTTGATCAGATGCATCAGCAAGATTTTGGCAAAGCTATAAATCTTGTTGATTTTGTCATCCTTGCTCATTTCTGTCATCTCCTCAACCAACAACAAAGCATCGGAGATATTGCCACTTAGCAAAAATTCCTTCAGTTCTAATAACTCTTCCATCGCCTAAGCCTCCTGAGTCAAATCACCCAAATCAATATCACCCGTTACCTTGACATTCTCCAGCATCGTCTGATCAACTGATCAACTGCCAGATGGCGCTGTTTGTAACACAGTCTCCGTATTTGGAGCCTTACAAATGAGAACAGACCAAAGCGATCGCGCTAGCTCCACCGTCTCATCGGTAATATTGTCACCAACCTTTGTTAACGAGCCTGTACCCACAATCACCAACAAACCCACAAGCAGAGAAACTGGTTCCATATTTGCACCGATGATATACCAAGATTTTTATTTTATCGTATAGATAAAGATCCTCGACTTTTTGTGTGACTCGCAAAAGTGATCTACTCTTGCACATAAAAAGTCGGGGCTCTGCGCTTTACACCTCAACCACCGTAAGCTGAAACGATGCTGCAAAAGAAGTTACAGGCAAGCGATCGCCATTATTTTCAAACATAGAAATTGTGCGATCGCTAAAATTGCAAGAATTTGAGTAGAAGCTGTCATATATTGGATTCAGCCCACTGAAGACAAATTATGAAAACAAATAATACTGAACCTTGGTTACAAAAAGAACTATTACAACATATCCAATTATTACTTTATAGTTTTCATCATTGGACTGGCAACAATCTAATCCCAATCACCAATTACCAATCACCAGTAGAAATTGCTAATTTACTATTTAACGCAAATCTCGTAGTTGTTTCCCATGGTACTCAAGCTGATCCAATCCTCAACTATGGCAACCAAAAAGCACTTGATTTATGGAAGATGGATTGGCACACTTTTATCTCAACTCCATCACGATATACTGCTGAGGTAATGGAACGTAGTGAAAGAGAACAACTTTTAGCACAGGCAAAAGCTCAAGGATTTATTAGTAATTATCGCGGGATCAGGATTGCGAGTACAGGCGATCGCTTCTACATTGACAAAGCGATTATCTGGAATGTAGTAGACGAAGAGGGGAAACTTTGGGGGCAAGCCGCAACTTTTCGCAACTGGGAAGCAATTTAAACCTCAAAAATTGAGATGCGGTTTGCGCTACCTCTATTTTTGGTAACTCCTGTAGCGGCAGCTATATATTAAAATTATTTACAATTGAATAAGATTCAATACAGAATCGTTACGACGCTATACCTAAGAAATTCCTAAGAACAGAACTATGATTGTCGCAATCCCAGAACCTTTTAAAACTGTGGTGACCTTTGCTCACCCACTGCTGATGCTCGCAACTTTATTTTTGGCACTTTATGCAGGTTATGTCGGCTGGCAATATCGCAAAATTCGCAGCTCTGAGGGGGAAGAGAAAAAAGCTCTGATCGCCAAACGATACAATATTCTTCACCACAAGCTTGGATCGGTATTTTTGGTGCTGATGGTAGCGGGCGCTGTTGGCGGTATGGCTGTTACCTATAACGACAATGGCAAGTTATTTGTGGGTGCACATTTATTAGCGGGTCTAGGTTTAGCATTTTTAGCAGCCCTTTCAGCTGCTTTTGCGCCAATATTGCAACAGGGCAAAGAATGGGCAAGGATAACTCATATCACTGTAAATACTGCCTTGATTGGAATTTTTGCATGGCAAACCTTTACAGGTTGGCAAATCGTACAGAGAATTTTAGAAAAAATGTTTAAAGCTGCCTAATATCGCTAACCTAAAAGAGAATTGCGGCGCATCGCGCCGCAATTCTCTTTTAGGTAATGTCGCAAAGCGCCTTTTTGGCTTAACGATAGTTCGTGAATTGAAGCGCGAGGGGAAAGTCTTCTGCTTTTACGAGTTGAATGATTTCTTGGAGTTCGTCTTTTGATTTGGAAGTAACCCGTAAAGCATCGCCTTGGATAGAAGCTTGGGCTTTTGGGAAAGCATCACGAATAATTTTAGAAAGTTTTTTTGCTTGATCCTGTTCAATACCCTTTTTTAGCTTAATAATTTGCACGACTCGATTACCGCTAGCAGAATCGATTTCGCCGTAGTCAAAGATTTTTAGAGATAAGCCTCGTTTGATCGCTTTAGATTGCATCACATCGACCACAGCAGTGAGAGTCATTTCACTATTAGTGTTAATCGTTATCGATTCTTTTTCAAGTTCAACTTCTGTTTTGGTGCTTTTTAAGTCATAGCGACTGACAATTTCACGGCGCGTTTGATCGATCGCATTGACAAGTTCTTGATGATCAAAATCGCTAACCACATCGAATGAATAACTGGAAGCCATATATTTATTTTAGATTTTAGATCTAATTGCGTAATGTATCCCATCCTACCAAAAAACCAATAACAGAAAGTTAGCGCTTTGCGCCAACCTTCTGTTATTCCCATAGGCGCTTGCCTTCAGAGCCTTGCAAGCGATCGTGAGTGTCACGCAAAAGCTTAGGGATATCTAAATTTTCTGGACAGCGAGGCAAACAATCGCCACAGTCAGTACAGCGAATCGCTTTACGACCGGGGAACCAATGCCCCGCATTTTCAAACATTTTGTAGCGATACTTGCCAAATTCCACCATATCAAAACTGACGGCTAAGTTTCTTAGGCGTAACACTTCGGGAATATTGATGTCTTCAGGACAAGGTAAGCATTCGTAACACTGGGAACAGCGATCGCCTTCTAGAATTGTATAGCGGCGATTAATGCAATCAAGAACTGCTTGCTCTAACTCGGACATTGGTTCATCATTGTCCCACGCATCCTGATGGGAGTCGATTTCGGCAGGATTAGCTGCGCCGAGGCTGAGAGTATGTACACGGGGATCGCTGAGCAGGAAGCGATCGCACATATAGAGAGCCGTAAATGGATAGCTTATGCCTGCTAATTCCTCCGAAGGGTTATACAGCATTCCGCCTTTATCCGATGGCGAGATGATGAATACACCCATATCTTTCTCATGGGCAAGCTGCACGGCAGCAGCATTACGCTGGTTGAAAAAATAATAATGTAAGTTGATCGATTCAAATAAATCGGTGTTGATCGTATTGAGAATTACATCAAGGGGGGCATGGGTGGAGAATCCGACATGACCAATCATTTTTTGATCGACTGCTTCTCTGACTGCTTTCATGCAGCCATTTGGATCTGTGACTAGATCAAGATGCTCTTGTAAGTTAATTCCATGAATATCAAAGTTATCGATATAGTCCACATTCAGCTTTTTGAGGGACTGCTCGATCTGGCGACGCATTGAGTCAGCATCTTTGGTTGGCGAAATTTTAGTAGTTAGATAAAAGCGATCGCGTTGTTTACTCAATCCATTTCGCATCGCCTTACCGATAAATTCTTCACTCTTGCCATAGCCTTGGGCAGTTTCAATATGATTGATGCCAACTTCTAAGGCTCGTGAGATCGTTCGATGAGCATTATCCGCCGATTCCATATAGCGCATCGCTCCTAACGAAAAGACTGATAGGAGCATCTCAGTTTTGCCAAAACGACGGTAGCGCATAGTAAATACCTAGATTGTTTAACTGATGTTACGTGGAAATCAGATGATGAATCTCTTGCTGATAGCGAAGCAGGGCAACCACGGGGGGATTGCCCCTACACCAAAATTTAAAGGTTTCTGTAAGGGCTGTGCCCCCGTGCCAGCCCTAAACCTATGCCATTACTGGAATCCTTCACGTAACATCAGTGTTTAAAACTGACGACGGGCGAATATGAGAATAGCGATCGCTAAGGTCAACAAGGCATAGCTCAAAATATAAACGCCATTGTTAAACATATCTAGCAAACTTGGCAGAATATTATAGACTGCTTCATTTTTGAGGTTAGCACGAGATAAATCGGGCAAAATCATATAAAAAGTGCGCGTTACTGTTTGCAAACCAGAATTTTTAGAAATCTCACCTAGTAGCAACAAATCACGACTAAAATTTCCGATTAAATAGGCGGCTAGGGTCAGCAAAGAAGCAATTAGCGAACCTGAAAAGGAACCAAATAAAATTGCGATCGCCCCTAGCAACATAATTTGCCAAAAGATAAAAAAGTTAGCCACGAGAATCGCAGGGATCGGGATCGGAATGTTTTTGATTGCCATCAGAGCAATAAAAATGACGGTCATAATCGACACCAACGCCCCAACCACGGCTGTTAAGCCTAGATGCTTGCCTAACACAAATTCAGTGCGGTGCATTGGCTTAGCAATTAAAATAAAAATTGTGCGCTTGTCGATCTCTTTATTGATGAGATTTGTGCCAACCAAAACTGCCACAATCAAACTCACTACCTCGATCGCTGCGATACCAACATCAACGATCATCTTTGCCGATGAGTCATAGGAAAACTCTGGCAGCATCAGCATCGCTGACACCACAATCACGGTATATAGCAAAGATAAGTAAAGTACCTGTTCGCGCACAGTTTCGCGAAATACATTGGTAGCGATCGCCCAAACGCGACCTAAACTTAGACTAATATTCAGGCTAAAGTTCATAGGTCAACAAAATCCTCAATAGTCCTAACATGATTGCATTTTACCGCACAATTAGATGGGCTATCGCCGAGTGTATCAACCCAATAGAGAGTGGCGGCGCAAAGCGCCGCCACTCTCTATTGGGTTTTGATTTTGATCTAACTTGACTGACGAGAGCTATAAGTGCCTGTCTAATTGTGCGTTATGCTAACAACCTATGAAAAACTTGCCATCAATTCTTCCCTTTATCCAAGAGTTAACCAAGCAAGTGGGCGATCGCCTGCTTGCAGATTTTGAGCAGACGCGAGTGGCAATCTCTAAGGACGATGGTAGCCTTGTGACGAAAAGCGATCGCTGGGCGGATGCCTATATCAAAGCTGCACTCGAAAAAGAGTTTCCTGAATATGGGGTATTAACTGAAGAATCAACCCAAGTTTTGCCAGATCGTGAATGGGCTTGGGTAGTCGATCCCCTTGATGGCACAACCAATTTTGCAAGGGGAATTCCGATTTGGGGCATATCTTTGGGACTATTGCATCACGGTACACCCGTTTTTGGTTATGTCGCGATGCCACCATTACGCCAAAATATTTACGGCTGGTCAGACGAGCATGGTTCGGCGGCATTTTTTAACGACACACCGATTCATTTACCCGAAGTTTCGCCCGATCCTGATGCGCTTGGCAATTATTTCTTTAGTGCCTGTTCTCGCAGTCTCGAAAAAATGGGTCGCTCGAAATTCCCTTTTAAACTGCGGATGTTGGGTGTGGCTAGCTATAACATTTTGACGGTTGCGATCGGCTCCACTATTGGCGCAGTAGAAGCTACTCCCAAGATTTGGGATATAGCGGCTGTATGGGTGATCCTGAAAGCGATCGGCGCTGTCTGGGTTCCCTTAGAAGCTTCCCCAAATATCTTTCCATTAGAAATGGGCAAAGATTACAGTCAGAAAAATTTTCCAACTTTAGTAGTTAGTCATGCTGAGCTTTTACCAATGGCACAAGAAATAACAAAACCATTTACCCTTTAGTCGCAATGCGATCGTCAAATACAAAACATTCACCTTGCCAGAGGCTTTCTTCAGGAGGGACTTCTGCTAAATATTTGAGAATGCCACCTTTGAGATGGTAAACCTCGTCAAAACCCTTGGCTAACATATAAGCACTTGCCTTCTCGCAACGGATACCACCTGTGCAGAACATGGCAATTTTTTGTTGCTTATTATTACTGAGATTATCTTCTAGATATTTAGGAAACTCATAAAAAAAATCTAAATTAGGATTGATCGCACCTTCAAAAGTTCCAAACTCGACTTCATAAATATTGCGCGTATCAATAACTAACACATCAGGATCTCTAATTAGCTGATTCCAATCTTGAGGTTCTACATAAGTTCCCACTTCTTTACTAGGATCGATATCGGAAATCCCAAACTTTACAAGTTCTTTTTTTAGCCTCACTCTCAGCTTGTTATAAGGCATGACATCAGAGGTAGTTTCCTTATGTTCCAAATTTCGCAAACGGATATCAGATCGTAAGTAACTCAAGAGAGCATCGATACCTTCTCGACTACCTGCGATCGTTGAATTAATACCTTCCTGTGCTAATAAAATTACGCCTTTGAGTTCGTGATTATTACAAAAATCCGTAATTTTAGGACGCATGGATTT
The DNA here is from genome assembly GCF_006937785.1 of Pseudanabaena sp. UWO311. Taxonomy (GTDB): domain Bacteria; phylum Cyanobacteriota; class Cyanobacteriia; order Pseudanabaenales; family Pseudanabaenaceae; genus Pseudanabaena. The sequence continues at coordinate 49,847 of NZ_SJEE01000015.1, read as the reverse complement.
GTAATCAGTTAGATCCGCAAAATGATAGAACGTAGCAACAACAAAAGGCTCAGATTTTTCTAAGTACTTTGCGAGAGACTTTTCCATTACAAAATTAGTTAATTTTTCACCACGACAAGTTACTTGTTGCTCCTTAACCACAGCAAATCCGCGACTTTTAAAAAAGGCTCTCGCGGTGATACTTACTTCCACAAATAAACGTTCTATTTTTAATTCTAGAGCCTTAGCCTCGATCGCTCTATATAGCCTAGTACCTACACCACAGCGCTGATAGTCCTTATGGCAATAGAAACAATCAATATGACCATCAGTTTCTAGTTGTGCAAAACCAATAATTTTGTTTTCTTCTTCGGCAACGTAGGTAAAGTTGCTAGAGCAATCTTCTGTCCAATCAGTGAAATATAAATCATCGGGTGCCCAAGCTTGAACCTGTGCAGGCAAGTAGTCGCGAATATTGACCTCTCGAATTGTGTCATGGAATAACTGCGCGATCTGTTCGCTGTCTTGTTCTTGAAATAGTCGAATTAGCATAGTTTAATCTCAAATATTAAGATGGGCGGCGCATAGCGCCACCCATCTTATACAATAACGTGATCGCAGGTTGTTTATGTGAGTAAACCCCAAAAAGCAAATCGCCCGCGTAGCGGACGATTTGCTTTTTGGGATGTCAAGCTATTTACCAATACAAAATCTACTAAAAATTTGATCTAAGACAGATTCGGTAACTTCTTCACCAGTGATCTCACCGATCGCACTAATGGCATCTCGTAAATCAATTGTCCAGAAATCAAGTGGTAACTGATCAGCGATCGCTATTTGGACATTAGCTAATGATTGAACAACTCGTAATAAACAAGCTTTTTGGCGCTGATTGATGGCAACTTCGAGATTAGCCGCCGCGATCGCATCTTGGTGGATACATTGCAAAATTGCTGCTTCTAGATCCTCGATTCCCTGTTGCTGAGAAGCTGCGGTTTTAACAATAGGGAATCCCTCACCCCCCAGCCCCCTCTCCCGCAGGAGAGGGGGAGTAAGAATTTGCTCTTGCTCCCCTCTGCCTATGGGAGAGGGGCTGGGGGTGAGGGCAATATCAATCTTATTAATCACCAAAATTACAGGGCGATCGCACACAGTTGCATAGATTTCCGCATCCTTCTCAATCCAACCGACACTGGCATCGATTACCATCAATACTAAATCCGCAGACTGAGCAGCTTGGCGCGATCGCTCTACACCGATCTTCTCTACCACATCTTCAGTTTCTCTAATCCCTGCGGTATCGAGAACTTGAATAGGAATCCCACCAACTACCAATTGTGAATCGACAACGTCACGGGTTGTCCCAGGTAAATCCGTAACGATCGCCCGATCGCTACGGCTCCATGCATTTAACAAACTGGATTTACCAACATTTGGACGACCAACGATCGCTACTTTTAGCCCAGTTCGTAATAGTTCACCGCGATCGGCAGTTGCTAAAATCTGTTGTGATTCCTGAGAAACTGCGAGAATTTCTGCTTTTACCCATTTCACATCAAGGGGTGGTAAATCATCTTCAAAATCAATTCTTGCTTCAATTTCCGTTAAAACATTCAAGCATTTACTACGCAAATATTTTAAAGACTGCGCGAGTTTGCCACGGAGAGAAGCGATCGCTGCCTGAGCAGCTTGAGCTGACTTAGCTCCGACTAAATCATTAATACTTTCAGCTTGGGTAAGATCGATCCGACCATTGAGAAAGGCTCTTAAACTAAATTCTCCTGCCTCCGCTAACCTTGCACCTTGCTCTAGACAAAGATTTAGCACCTGCTGAACTGCCATAATGCCCCCATGACAATGAAATTCCACGACATCTTCACGGGTAAAAGAACGTGGCGCTTTCATCAATAACAAAAGACTTTCATCGACAATGGCTTTCGTCGAGGGATGTTTCACATAGCCATAAAGAATGCGATGACTTTCCCATGCTTGCTTGCCCCCTGCATAAAAAATTTGCTGCGCGATCGCTACCGCACGATCTCCTGACAATCGCACAATACCCACACTGCCCTGTTGTGGCGAAATAGCAGTAGCAATTGCCACGATCGTATCAGATAAACTCATTAACTACCCTCAAAAACGGCTAAATGACTTATGATTATTTACAGAACTTTACGCTAAAGCCCGAACCAATGAATTTGGTGGAAGTGTTGATTTGCAACACTTCCACCAAATTCATTTTGGTTCGTTTGACCGAAAATTATTGTATAATCGATATATATCAAGATAGATATATGATTGTATCTAAAAATTAAAAATCAATTTTGCTTGGTTGGGGAAATATATCTGACAAAAGAGGCTTTTCAGAATATCAAGGCTTTTTTAATATACTAACTTTTATCTGTTTTCGGGCTAATTTTTTATCCGCGTCCTCTTAAATTATGGCTAAAGCTACTAAAGGTGATTTATCAATCTACCAAAAAAGGCGTACCAATTCTCCAAATCGGGCGACAGAAAAAGCAGGGAGCTATGAGATTAAAGAGTCTCTAAGATTGCACCAAGCAATTTTAGATAGTGCCAATTACTCGATTATTGCAACGACTGTGGATGGGGTGATTTGTGCTTTTAATGCCACAGCTGAGCGTTGGCTGGGTTATTCAGCTTTAGAAATCATAGGGAATTGTACTCCTGAGCGCTTTCATGATCCTTTGGAAATTCAACAACAGGCGTTCAGCTTAACAAAAGAGCTAGGGAGAGAAATTTCCGCAGGGTTTGAGGTGTTTATTGCCAAAGCAAAATTAGGACAAATAGAAGAAAGCGAGTGGACATATATTTGTAAAGATGGATCGCGATTTCCCGTGATGCTCTCTATTTCGGCGCTGCGGAATGAAGATAATCAGATTTCAGGTTTTTTAGGCATTGCTAGCGATATTTCCAAGCGAAAGCAAGCCGAAGAGAAGTTGCAAGAAACGCTACACGAGCTAGCATTTCAAAAATTTGCCCTTGATCAAGCTGCGATCGTTGCAGTTACTGATTTGGATGGGAAGATTACTTACGCAAATAGTAAATTTTGCGAAGTCTCTGGATATAGTCAAAACGAGCTATCAGGCAAAAATCATCGAATCATTAACTCTTCGTATCATCCACCTGATTTTTTTGCCGAGATGTGGAATACTATCTCCAGTGGAAAAGTATGGCGTGGTGAAATTCGTAATAAGACTAAAGATGGAACGCTTTACTGGACTGATAGCACGATCGTACCTTTATTAAACGATCATGGTAATCCCGTAAAATATCTATCAATTCGCTTTGATATTAGCGATCGCAAAAAAAATGAAGAAACTCTACGCCTACAAGAACGCGCGATCGCTTCTAGCCACAATGGCATCGTGATCACAGACTGCCTCCTCCCTAACAATGCAGTTGTCTATGTAAATTCTGCATTTGAAAAAATCACGGGCTATAAATCGAGTGAAGTAATCGGCAAAAATTGTCGCTTCTTGCAAGGAACCGATGTATTCCAACCTGAGAAAGATATTCTTCGGAATGCAATTAATAAAGGAGAATCTTGCAACGTTGTGATCAGGAACTATCGCAAAGATGGCTCTTTATTTTGGAATGAATTAAATATTTCTCCTATATTTGACGACATGGGGAAATTGACTAATTTTATTGGTATCCAAACTGATATTACAGCCCGTAAAGAGGCAGAAAAAAATTTAAAAAGGCAAATGCGCCTCACCGTATTACTTAATCGAATTACTGACGAAATTCGCCAAAGCCTTGATATTGAGAGTATTTTTCAAACGGCTGCTCATCAAATTCAGTTAGCTTTTCGAGCCAGTCGTTGCCTCATATACAAACTAGACTATGAAGAGAAAAACTCAGTTCTAGAACCTCAGATTTCTCTGATGTCAGAGCAATTAGCTGAGAAGATCTTTTCAGTAAAAGATATTGAATTACCTCTGTTAAATAGTGCTTTTGGACAAAGAGTTAGTAATCAAGATCAGGCGATCGCAATTACCAATGTTTACGCAGAGGAAGATTTAGGTGATCTTGGGGAATTATTCTATCGAATGCAACTGCGATCGCTTTTAGCTATACGCACTTCATCCCATGGATTGACCAATGGCATTATTTTATTGCACCATTGTAATAGCTTTCACGAATGGACAAATGAAGAGAAAGAGTTGCTTGAATCCGTGGCAAACCAAGTCAGCATTGAGCTATCTCAGGCAAATTTACTCAAACAAGAAACCCGTCAACGGGAACAACTCATCAAACAAAATGCCGAATTAGAAGAAGCCCGAATTATTGCGGAAGCTGCCAACCGCTCAAAAAGTGACTTTTTAGCAACTATGAGTCACGAGATTCGTACTCCAATGAATGCGGTAATTGGGATGACAGGAGTCTTACTCGACACAAATCTAACTAAAGAGCAACGAGAATTTGTGGAGATTGCCCGTAATGCAGGTAGTACCTTGCTAACAATCATCAATGATATTTTAGACTTTTCTAAAATTGAATCAGGACATCTAGAATTAGAAGAACAAACCTTTGATTTGAGAACTTGCTTAGAAGATACCATCGAATTGCTATCAGCCAAGGCATTAGAAAAAGAGATTGAACTCGATTATTTTATTCATCCAGATGTGGATTTGATTGTAATTGGTGATATGAATCGATTACGGCAAATTTTAGCAAATTTAATCGTTAATGCCATCAAATTTACTAGTCGCGGTTCTGTGAATATTTCGGTTACACAAGTACTCATTTCACATTATTTGCGTTGTGAACTCAGTGATCACCAAGAAGAAACTCAGTTATTAAGAACCTTACAATTCGCAGTTAAGGATACGGGAATTGGCATTCCTAGCGATCGCTTATATCGATTATTTCAACCCTTTAGCCAAGTTGATGCTTCTACCACAAGGCAATATGGTGGTACTGGGCTAGGACTGGCGATTAGTAAGCATCTATGTGAACTCATGGGCGGCACAATGTGGGTGGAGAGCAGTGTTAAGGAAGGTTCTACCTTTTACTTTACGATTACTGCTCCCGTGAATGTTTGGGGACAACCTACGACAATCAGTATTTCTCCCACTCAGCCTAGGACTCGAACTTATTCAGGTTTACAGAAGCAAAGCTTTGTTTTTGATCCCCACATAGCTAAGCATCATCCATTGCGAATTTTGCTAGCTGAGGACAATATTGTTAATCAAAAAGTTGCTATACATATTTTGCAGCGTATGGGCTATCAGGCGGATGTGGCAACTAATGGGTTAGAGGTATTATCTGCACTTTTACAGCAACCCTATGACTTGGTGTTCATGGATATGCAGATGCCAAAGATGGATGGGATTGAAACTACCAGAGCGATCGAACAAAATTGTCAAAATGGCAAAATCATATCTAGACCGAGGATTGTAGCAATGACCGCCAATGCCATGCAAGGAGATCGAGAGATCTGTCTAGCGGCAGGTATGGATGACTATCTCAGCAAACCTATCCATAATTCCGAACTCGTGCGGGTGTTAAGGGAATGTCCATCAGTGACGCTAAGTAGCCCTTTGACCTTAGCTTCAATCAACATGTCTACGCTTCAAGAAGCAGCAAGTGACATCGGCGGCGAAGATCCAGGATTTTTGATAGAACTAATCGACAGTTATCTAGATAATTCACAATCGCTCCTCCAAGAGTTATATACTAGTTTTGCACAGGAAAATTTTGAGGTAATGTTGCTGACAGTGCACACCTTAAAATCTAGCAGTAGTGTCATTGGTGCTGAAGATCTAGCAACTCTATGCCGTGAATTGGAAACAAACCTACGTAATCAAGCATATGAGGACTTGGATATCAAAATCAATAAAATTACTGATGAGTATGCAAATGTTAAATCTGAATTGGAGCATGAAAAATATCACTAAACTCTTCAGGTAGACGCATATCTATTAATGTCAATTTTACCGTCTAACCATGTAATGACCACCGATGAAAATAGTGATCGCAGTAAGCATCCAAGCCTAACAATAAGTCAAAAAACTAATTTTTTTGAAACACCATCATCTAAGCCTCATTTAATTTTAATTGTAGATGATGATTCTTTCATGCGAAAAATCTTGGTGCGGTATTTGGAGCGCGAAAATTATCGTGTGGTTGAAGCGACTAATGGCATGGAGGCTTTAAAAATTTATCAAGAATTTCACCCAGATATAATTTTACTGGATGCAATGATGCCAGTTCTAGATGGATTTGAATGTTGTTCCCGTCTCCAAAAGCTGCCAAATGGCGATCATACTCCCGTATTAATTATCACTGCCCTTGAAGATCGAGAGTCTGTAGATCGCGCCTATGAGGTGGGAGCTTCGGACTATGTAACTAAGCCAATTCACTGGGCTGTCTTGCGTCAAAGGGTACGTCGTTTGCTCGATCAAGCTAATCTTCGCCAACAGCTTGAATCAGCCAATCAACAATTAGCAATTGTTGTCCAAGAATTAAGAAGATTGGTCTCCATTGATGGCTTAACCCAAGTGGCTAACCGTCGCTGTCTAGATGAATATCTAGAGCAAGAATGTAAACGATCGCATAGAGAACAAATTCCTCTTTCATTGGTGTTATGTGACATCGATTTTTTTAAAAACTATAACGATAATTACGGACATCAAGAGGGCGATCGCTGCTTACAGGAAATTGCCAATGCAATTAGTAAATCCACCAATCGTCCTGCGGATTTGGTCGCTCGGTATGGAGGGGAAGAATTTGCAATTATTTTGCCGAATACCGATGCCGAAGGAGCTTTGAATGTGGCGATTCGTGCCACAGAAATTGTGCGATCGCTACAATTGCCCCACGCTTGCTCTAAAGTCGCCGATCATGTGACGATTAGCTGCGGGGTTGCAACACTTGTTCCTGCGCATGGGTTTGAAGTGCTCCATTTACTCAAATCAGCTGATCGCGCCCTATATCTTGCTAAAGCTGAAGGTCGAAACTGTGTCAGGCAAAATGCATACGTCCCAGATTAATAAATAGTGTAAGGCGGCGCGAAGCGCCGCCTTACACTATTTATTAATCTGGGACGTTATCGAAAATATGGTACGGTCTTAGCTGAATGCTATATGACTAAACTACGGTAATCGCATAATTTTATGGAATGGCATACTACGGACGCACAAAGCCTAGCAATAATCGACAACGAGATTGGTGAACACTCACTTTCACCAGCCGAATATGAAATTGTGCGCCAAGTAATTTATGCCACCGCAGATTTTGAATATAAAAATCTTGTCAGGTTCTCTGAGCAAGCTTTACAGGCTGGAGCCGCAGCCCTTGCTACCCGTACAACAATTATCGTCGATGTGCCGACTGTACAAGCTGCCATCTTTCCAAAAATCTGTGATACTTTCGCGAATCCCATTTATTGCGGCGTAGAAGCAATCACTCGTCCCCAAAAAGGTAAAACGCAAGCAGCTTGGGGGATCGAAACTTTGGCAAAACGTTATCCCGAAGCCATTTTTGTAATTGGTGAGTCTCAAACAGCATTGGCGACTCTAGTGGATTTGATCGAAATGGAGGATGTCAAGCCTGCGTTGGTAATTGGTACTCCTGCTGGTTTTATTGATACTGATGTTATTAAGTCTCGCTTAAATGATTCATTAATTCCCCATATTCGCGTCGATGGTCGTAAAGGCAATGCGATCGCAGCGGCAGCCATATTCAATTCTCTGGTCAGCTTGGCATGGCAAGCCTACGGCAATAAATTATAGAGACAAACACCGAAGGTGTTTGTCTCTATTTTATGACCAGATAATGCCTGATAGATTTGCCTCTTTTGTAAGCATTCCCTCAGTGGAGGCATCAGCCATTTTTGATTTACTTAAGTTCGCCTTATAGAAATTCACACGGGTTAAGTCAGAGCCTTGAAGATTAGCACTAGTCAAATCAGCTTCGCTGAGATCAGCATCACATAGACTAGCTCCATACAAGCTCGCAAAGGTCAAATCAACCTCAGAAAGCATCGCTTTATTCAGGTTTGCGCCATTGAGACTCGCTCGACTGAGATCGGCACGTTGTAGCATAGCTTCATTCAGGTTCGCTCCAAATAACCTTGCATCCCTGAGAATCGCCTCACTCAGATCGGCTCGATTTAGTTTTGCCTTGCCCATATTTGCTCCTGTTAGTTTGGCGCGAGGCAATTTCGCTTTGTTCAGAATTGCTCCATATAAATTCACGCCATAAAGTCTGGCATCACTAAGATTTGCTTCGCTAAGATCTGCTTCTCCTAAGTCAGCACCACTAAAATTAGCGCTGACGAGATTGGCTCGATAGAGCTTAGCACCATTAAAGTCAGCACCATTAAGCTTGGCATTGCTTAAGTTTGCACCATAGAGACTGGATTCACTCAGATTTGCACCACTGAGGTCGGCATGACTCAAGTCAATACCATTCATATCCGTTCTGCTAAGATTTACTCCCGCAAAGTTGCGACGACCTGCATGGTAGCTATTGATTAATTCACTTACTTCCATTAAGTTTCCACCATTTGTTTAATAAATAATCCCTTCCCCCTAAAAAGGCGTTAATAATTTAGTTGCGCATGGCAAAGCCGCGCACAACTAAATTATTGGAATAAGGTATAGCGCACAGCACTATATCTTATTCATTGTTTTCGTCCATTTCTGCTTCCATTGCTTCTAAAATCTCTTGTTCTTGAGCCATAAAATCTTCTTCACTGATATCACCAAGATCGAACTTTAGTTGTAAAGTAGTGAGCCTTTTTTGAAGATTTTCGGTTTTTTCTAACTCAGTAGTCGCCCTTTCTTCGATTTGTTCCGCGATCCAGACTAGTCCATCAAGGGGTGCTGTCAGTAGTTGCCATATCATTGGGAAATGTACTCCTTAATTTCTGATTGCAGGCTGACGGATTTTGTAAAACAGCCTCATAAACTAAACCTATGCTAAGTGTTGCCTACCAATATGGGGTACGCCCCCTTTTATTTTCACTCGATCCTGAAGCTGCGCATCATTTGGCGATCGCCACTTGTCACCGAATTAGTGAATCTCCAATTCTGCAAGCGATCGCTAAGTCTACCTTCTACTATAGCGATTCGCGGCTATCGCAAACCTTATGGAACATTAAATTTGAGAATCCCGTCGGCTTAGCGGCAGGTTTTGACAAAAATGCGGAAGCGATCGGCGCATGGGAGCATCTGGGATTTGGCTTTGCAGAAGTGGGGACGATTACAGCCCATGCTCAGTCTGGCAATCCACAACCGCGTTTGTTTCGCTTGCCCAGCGATCGCGCAGTTTTAAATCGGATGGGTTTTAATAATCGTGGTGCAGCAGCAACAGCGACTGATCTTAAAAATTACTTGCAAACCCATAAGCTGACTATTCCCCTTGGCATTAATCTTGGCAAATCTAAAATTACGGAGATCGCCGATGCAAAACTAGACTATGCCGAGAGCTTGCGATCGCTATATGATTTTGGAGATTATTTCGTCGTTAATGTCAGTTCACCAAATACGCCCAATTTGAGGGACTTGCAAGCAACCGATCAACTATGCGCGATTCTTGCAGAACTAAATCCAATTAACACCCAGAAAAAACCGATTTTAGTAAAAATCGCCCCTGACTTGAATGATGCTGACATTGTTGAGGTAGTCAAAGCGAGTCAAACCTATGACGTAGCAGGAATTATTGCTACAAACACGACGATTTCTCGTCAAAACTTAACAACTACGCATTTGTCCATTACTGGGAAGCTTGTCACTGAGGAAGCAGGTGGAATTAGTGGTAAACCTGTACGCGATAGCTCTTTGGAAGTGATCAACCTCATCTGGCAAACAACTCAAGGAAGTTTACCGATCATCGGTGTGGGAGGCATTTTCACGGCGGAAGATGCTTGGCAAAAGATTACGGCTGGGGCAGCGATCGTGCAGGGTTATACGGGCTTAATCTATGAGGGGCCAATGATCATCAAAAATATATTGAAAGGATTGGTTGCCAAGTTAGAAGCGAATGGCTTAGATAATATTCAACAAGCGATCGGGATGTCGCATAAATAAGAAAAAGGCGGGCTTTGCCCGTCTTTTTCTTATTGGAATGGTAGTAAAAGAATACTCAAAATTGTAAAGATCTCATTAATGAAATAATCTCGCTGATCAATTTTGAGAGTGCGATCACATAGTTGCATAAATTTCCAATCTGTCCCTGTTGTCACACAGCCATAAACGGGTTGATCAACTAAACCAGTTTTCGTATTTACTATTTGTGCAGCGATCATCTCTGCCGCACATTGCCCCAAACCCGATTTGATATTTTCATTTTTTGCTTCGACCAACATCAGTACAGGCGATCGCACTTCATAGGAATCCTTGATCGCGCTGAGAATATAGTCGCAGTAACCTGTCAATCCTTGTGTCGGATCGATATTAAATTCTGTACCAGAGAAAAACCCAATTTCATAATTGAGCTGACGACGTACCTCTAGGAGCACAGGTGCAATCACCATTTCTGATCGTGCTTTTTCGGTATTGATCGCGGTAGCTAATGCAAGGTTTTCATCCAGCGTAGTAATTAAATAATCACTAGCCGTAGTTGGCAAAATATTGAGAAAAAGACTTTTTGGCTCTTCAACAACTAGCGCAAAAGTCTCTCGAACACGAGATAGGTTGAAGTCACTGTAAGCCATGTTAATTTCCCCAGAATAAAAAAGGCGGCGCTATGCGCCGCCTTTTTGGGTTTAAGTTAGAGCGGCTGCGCCACCAACTACTTCCAGAATTTCTTGAGTAATCGCGGCTTGGCGGGCTTTGTTGTACTGCAAAGTCAGGGACTTAATTAGGTCGCCTGCATTTTCAGTAGCGTTGTTCATCGCTGTCATCCGAGCAGCAAGTTCGCTAGCTACGGATTCTTGCAAAGCGCGGAGGATTTGATTGCTCAGATACAGAGGTAACAAAGCATCAAGGATTTGTTCAGGATTTTGTTCAAAGAGCAATTCTTTTGGCAATTCCTTGACAGTAATTTCTCTCTTTTCGCGCTCTACTTGGAATTTACCACCACGGGTAATTAGGCGGAAAATTTCATCGTCTTGAGGTTCTAGTCCTTGAGGTTCCAAAGGCAATAGAGTTTGGAGGACAGGGCGAGAGCTAATCAGAGATACGAAGCGCGTATAGATTAACTCAACACGATCAATTACACCAGCTAAAAATGCTGAGGTAATCTCATCCTCGATCGCATTGGCTTCAGCTGCGTTAGGAATTTGGTTTAAGCTAACGAACTTAGCGGCGATCGGCTGCTCACGACGAGCAAAGTATTGCGCCGCCTTACGACCAACCAAGATAAAGGTGTAATTGATACCTTGTTCTTTTAATTCTTTAGCACGGGCTTCAGCGCGGCGGATAATGGTTGAGTTATAGCCACCACAAAGACCACGATCGCCTGAAATTACCAGAAGACCAACGGTTTTGACAGGACGTTTTTCGAGTAAAGGCAGACTGACATCTTCAAATGAGATGCGCTGCTGGAGACGATATAGGACTTGAGCGAGGCGATCGGCAAAAGGACGAGTGGCAAGAACTTGCTGCTGAGCACGTCTGACCTTTGCGGCTGCGACAAGACGCATTGCTTCAGTTATCTTGCGAGTATTCTTAACAGTGCCGATGCGATCGCGGATGGATTTGAGGTTAGCCATGAAACTAAATTGCTACTTGCTATTGAATACTATGGAAAATTTGGAATATCACAGAAGACACTTAAGTATCCTAAGTATCTTAATAAAAAATTGCGCCTTCAAACCGCAAACTAATGTATATCCTTGAAATTGATTAGCATGGTAATAAATCTGCGTCAGCAGATTTATTACCAAAAATTTGCCAATAACCTTTTAATCCCTTGATATGATCGCCTCTTCACCTTCTTTCAACCCAATTTTCACGATAAATAGCCCAAACCCTGATATTGCTGAACCATCAGGCGATCTGCTCGAAATTGCAGGGCGTAAGTTCCGATCTCGCTTAATGACTGGCTCAGGAAAATATGCCAACTTCGAGATAATGCGTCAGGCGATCATTGCCAGTGGCTGCGAGATTGTGACTGTGGCGGTGCGCCGTGTCCAAACTAATGCTGCGGGGCACGAAGGACTTGCTGAAGCGATCGACTGGAGCAAATATTGGCTATTGCCCAACACTGCTGGCTGTCAAACTGCCGATGAAGCGGTGCGCGTGGCAAGACTGGGGCGCGAGATGGCAAAGATTTTGGGGCAAGAAGATAATAATTTTGTAAAGCTAGAAGTAATCCCTGATCTCAAATATTTACTCCCCGATCCCCTTGGTACTTGTAAAGCTGCTGAACAGTTAGTTAAAGAAGGCTTTGCAGTTTTACCCTATATCAACGCCGATCCCCGATTGGCAAAAACTCTCGAAGAAATTGGTTGTGTAACGGTGATGCCTCTTGGATCACCCATTGGTTCAGGGCAGGGTATTAACAATGCCGCAAATATCGCGATCATCATCGAAGAATCCAAGATTCCCGTCGTGGTCGATGCTGGTATCGGCGTACCTAGCGAAGCCGCAGCAGCAATGGAAATGGGTGCATCAGCCTTGTTGGTAAATACCGCGATCGCCTGTGCGAATAATCCTGTGGCAATGGGTCGGGCGATGGGCATGGCAACTGAGGCAGGTCGCGCCGCCTATCTGTCGGGAAGAATTCCTGTCAAAGCTTATGCTAGCGCCAGTTCACCACTAACTGGATTAGTATCTTAAGGAATAGGGTTGCATAGCATAAAACCCAAAAGATAAGTGGCGGTGCGTAGCACCGCCACTTATCTTTTGGGTTTTGCAAAACTTTGCTATGGCTGCAAACGTTTAAGTACTTTTGTCCATACTCTTTGCGATCGCAGCTTCACCACTTGCCAATAATCTAATTCGGGAATATTGCTTTGATATAACTGCTTGTGATCAAAAAATTCGTTTAGCTCGATCAAAATCACTTCTAATCGCTTGATGATATTTTCAGCACGATATTCATCTAATACAGTTGGCGATAAAGACAATTTTTGATTGGTTTGAATTACCCTAAGAATGCGATGCATATCAAACTCTAGTGAGTATCCTGCAATCTTGTAACAGTTGAAAGCAGGATCTAAATAATCAGACAAGCCATGATTGACACTAGAAAAAACTTGACAGCCACAAGCCAGAGCTTCCATTGGCTGCAAGCCAAATCCTTCGGTTACATTCTGTACAGCCCAATATTCTGCTGAGTCATAGAGATAGACCTTCGCACGATTAAATAATCCTTCCAGATCTTCAACATAATGATCAATTACTTCAACTCGACATTGCTTTTGCAAGGCAGGAATTAATTGGTTCATCAAATAACTTGAGGATTTTCGCGCCTGCACCAGCACATCAATATCGCGATCGCTCCAATGACTATTTTCTTGATTTTGAAACTTACTGGAGATCTCGTTAGGTAAATAATAAATTAACGAATGTGGCGATCGCTGTCCCCAATAGCCGAGAGTATTGCGACTCACCGTAATAATTGGCACACTCGCTGGTAAATTAAAGCCATAACCTGCGCTATGGGCGTGATAAATTGCATTCAAACGCTTTAACTTTGGCGCAAGTTTAACAACATCAAATCCCCAGCTCATCACAAAAATTGCATCATCTAAAGCTCGAAACGTATCATCTGAATCCAATAAATCATCCAGCCAAAGATGCTCTTTTTCGCGCTGGCGATAGGTGACGACTTCCGCAGCACAAACTTTTTTGACTAATTCCAAGGTTTTTAGCTCTGCCCACAACCCGCCGCAAGCAAATTTATTTGTAGTTCCTGGCAGCAAAAAGTATAGTCTTCTCATTTAGCAAGCTCAAATATCAGGCTCAAATCCTTGTTAAACAAGTTTAGGTTAAAAGAGATAACCATCAAAAAACTTCACTGGAGCTTTCTGCCCTTGTGGATTACAGCCACATCACTGAGTTACGCGGGGGGTGGCAAAATTAGCGCCTCTGTCACAGACTTCATAACTGGTGATTTTGGGGTGTTTTTAAGTTTTGCAGTGATGAGCCTCGCGATCGCGGTATCTCAGTGGCTAGTGATCAGGCGATATATACGGGGTGTCGGATGGCTGTGGACAACTTTAGTGGGTGGTGCTGTGGGCGGCTCGCTAAGTTCTTGGGCAAGCTTTCAGTTGGCTGTCACCTATGGCGATGCAGTTGATTTATTGATGATATATGCTTGTTTACGGGGATTTTCAACTGGATTTATGCAATGGATGCTAATTAAACAGTATTTTAAACAATCAGGCTGGTGGATTGTGGGGACTACGGCGAGCTGGTATGTGGGTGTAATGGTGGGTAGTTTGTTGATCACCAAACTGGGATATTTTTTAACACTTGTTGTTGGCGCGATTTACGGATTGCTGACAGGATGTGTTTTATTGATGCTTTTCTGGAGTCGCAGAAAATAAAGCTAAACTAAACTATAAGTAACTCAACAAAATTAAAAACTCAAAACCAAAATCTTTACCGCCCGCATATTGGGCGGTAAAGATTTTGGGGTTTTATATTTAATTTTGCCTAGCGACTTAAGTTCAATTCTCAGCTCATAAATAGATCAGGCATGGCACTTTTTACACTGCGATCGCTCCGCAAAGATTTTGGCATCAAGGAAATCCTCAAGGATGCTAGCTTTAGCCTCGATGAAGGCGACAAAGTGGGTTTAATCGGCACAAATGGGTCAGGAAAATCCACATTACTCAAAATGATTGCAGGGTTAGAGCATAGCGATGGCGGCGAACTTTGGGTGAATTCCAGCGCCAAAATTATCTATTTACCGCAGCAACCTGATTTAAACGAAGAAAATACGGTCTTAGAACAAGTATTTGCCGATAGTGGCGAACAGATGGCGCTAGTCAAGGAATACGAAGAAATTTCCGATAAGCTAACCCACGGACATGGGGATCAAGATCGTTTACTAGAGCATTTATCGCGTGTATCAGAACGAATGGATCAGACAGGTGCTTGGGATTTGGAGACCAATGCCAAAATTGTCTTGACTAAATTAGGAATTGACGATCTCGAAGCGAAAATCGGCAGTCTTTCGGGTGGATATCGCAAACGGATTGCGATCGCCTCAGCATTGCTCTCTGCGCCCGATGTGCTGCTGATGGATGAGCCAACCAACCACCTTGATGCGCTCTCTGTGGAATGGTTGCAGAGCTATCTCAATCGCTATCGTGGCGCATTATTGCTAATTACCCACGATCGCTATTTTCTAGATCGTGTTACCAATCGCATCATTGAAATTGATCGCGGCGATTTGTATTCTTATTCGGGCAACTATTCCTATTATTTAGAGAAAAAAGCCGAAGCGGAAGACTCGGCACAGAGTACACAACGCAAACATGCGGGACTATTGCGGCGGGAATTAGAATGGCTAAAAAAGGGCCCAAAGGCACGTAGTACCAAGCAAAAAGCGCGGATTGATCGCGCTCATGATTTGCAAGCAATGGAATTTAAACAAGCCAATGCTAAGGTCGATATCACTACCGCAGGGCGGCGCATTGGCAAAAAGGTTGTCGAACTGGATCGCATTTGCAAATCCTATGGCGATCGCACCCTGATCAAAGATTTTTCCTATAACTTCACGCCCGAAGATCGCATCGGCATTATTGGCAGCAATGGCGCAGGCAAATCCACGCTGATGAATATGATCATCGGACAGTTGCAGCCCGATGCAGGCACTGTGGAAATTGGCACGACGATCCATTTCGGCTATTTCGATCAACATTCCGACGATCTGGCTGAACATGGCAATCAGCGCGTGATTGACTATCTCAAAGATGTCTCTGAACTAGTCAAGACATCGGATGGGAGCATCATTACTGCTTCGCAAATGTTAGAGCGATTTCTCTTCCCAGGTAATACGCAATATGCTCCGATCAATAAACTTTCTGGTGGCGAAAAGCGGCGCTTATTCCTTCTCAAGGTCTTGATGGCGGCTCCGAATGTCTTGATCCTTGATGAACCGACTAATGACCTTGATGTACAGACTCTCGCTGTATTAGAAGAATATCTCGAAGACTTTAATGGTTGTGTGATTGTGGTATCCCACGATCGCTATTTTCTTGATCGCACGGTCGAAATGGTATTTTCTTTTGAGCCAGAAGGTGAAGTTCGCTTATATCCTGGGAATTATTCTATTTATTTAGAATATAAAAAAGACGAAACTGAGAAAGAATCTAATAGCGCAAAATTGCAAGCAAATAAAGTTGGTAAAGACCAGAAATCAACTAACGTTACACCATCTGTGACTGCAACTTCTAAACCCAAAACTGAGCCCAAAAAACTTTCACAACTCTCTTACAAAGAAAAACGTGAGTATGAGGAACTAGAAGCAAAAATCCCCAAACTGGAAGCAGAAAAGATCCAGACCGAGAAGAAGCTCTATCACAATGCGCCTACTGGTCATACGGAATTACAGAAACTTTCCGATCGTTTAGCAGAATTAACTATGGCGATCGATAAATCTACTGAGCGTTGGCTAGAACTTGCCGAGCGTTTATAGATTATCTATCACTAATGTTACGTGGAATCTTTTGCTGTTAACTGCACAGGGCAACTATGGGGGATTACCCTTACCTGAAAATATAGATGTAGGGATAGTGGGTATTGCCTGCCAGCGACAAACTCATTTAAAAACCTCTGTAGCTATAGTTGCAATCACTTGTCTTAGGACAAAGTAAAACCCAAGAATTGATTTGCGGCGCTTCGCGCCGCAAATCAATTCTTGGGTTTTATGTTCTAGTACACTTGGAGGCAGCTATAGCAATTCATAAAAGCATCGACACACTTTAGTGAATCGAAATTCAAACCAATCATGGGTTTTAAAAACACAAAATAGCTACGCTATTTTGTGTTTTGGTATTATTATGTGATTCATGCATTGCTCATATCCAAAATTGCAAGATCTTATTTAATATTCAGTATTTATTTCGATTTTATGTGTTTATAAAACTTGCCACTAAGTGTCTATCCGCTATATTTGTTATAGCTTTCGCAAAATGTATTTGAGCATAAAAATAATTCTTAAAATAGTAACGCTATTTTATGGATTCCCCAAGCTTTACGAGCGAACGAACAAATAGCTTCACCCCAAAAATAGCCTTGACTAATAACCACCCATCAACCAAAACAGCACCTAATAGCTCAAGGTTGAAGCTGCCTCGTTTGGGGATAGAACTTAAAAATCCTCGCTATTGGATTGAGGTAATCGGCATCGCGCTCGCCTATTTTGGATCCTCTTGGATAATTGCTAATACTATCCCTAGGCTTTATGGTCCTTCTCCTGTCTGGCCAGGAGCGGGGTTTAATGTGGGGTTACTTTTGGCGTTTGGGCGATCGCGATGGTTAGGTGTTTTTTTAGGCATCCTATTTTTTAACCTTCATAAAAACTGGTTAACAGTTTTAATTCCAGCATTAGGAGCAAGTATTGGCTCCACCATTGGCACATTGATCACCGTTTCGCTGATTTTAAGATTTACGCGCACAACTTACCCCTTCAATCAAGTTCGTCATGTAGTTGTGTTTTCTCTTTGTTCCCTATTTAGTGGAACCATCTTCCAAACCATTACTGGTACTGGCATATATATTCTCACTAAACGATATGAGGGGGATTTCCTAAAAGATTATTTCTTGCCATGGTGGATTGGCGATTCGATCGGGGTATTGATTTTTGCGTCTATAGTCCTAACATGGCTGCGATCGCAGCGAGACAATACGATCAAATCTTGGCTGAATTGGGAAGTAGTTATTGCGATAAGTAGTTTAATCTTAGTTGCCTATTTCTCCTTTTATCAAAGCCAACCTATAGAATATTTACTATTACCACCATTACTCTGGTCAGCTTTTCGTTTTGGGGCAAAGATAACTACCTTGCTCATCATGATTGTTAGCATGACAGCCTCTGTAGCAACGGCATATAAGTTTGGAGTCTTTTATAAAGCTATAGGTCAGGGAGATTCGCTGTTATTACTGCAAATCTTTATGGGTGTAATTGCTTTGACGACAATGATTACTATTGCCATTGTGGAAGAAAACCGTAAAGCAAACTTGAGCTTGCAAAGAGCTAATGCCGATCTAGAGCAAAGGGTGCTTGAGCGTACTAGTGCTCTGCGTCAAAGTGAAGCTAAGGCTCTAGAACTAGCGTCTAAAGCAGAATCTGCCAATCAAGCTAAAAGTGCTTTCATTGCCAATATGAGCCATGAACTGCGATCGCCACTAAATGCAGTACTTGGATTTTCACAAATGATGATGAGAGCGAAGAATTTAACAGCAGAACATTATGAAAGCGTCAGTATTATTAATCAAAGCGGCGATTACCTGTTAACACTTATTAACAACATTCTTGACCTATCAAAAATTGAAGCAGGTAAAACAACTCTAAATTTACAAACTTTTGATCTAGATCATTTGTTAGATGACATCGAAGATATGCTCCAACTAAGCGCATTCAACGCTGGAATTAATCTAATTTTTGAGCGTGATGTCAATGTCCCCAAATATATCTGTACTGATCAAGTCAAGTTACGTCAAGTCCTGATCAATTTGATTGGCAATGGGATCAAATTTACTAAGAAGGGCTCGGTTTCTGTTTTTGTTACAAATGCTGGTCAGTCTAAAAATACATCGGTTGAAACTTTAGGGAAAACTTTAGAATCTTCATCAGATGATAAATGCATCCTCAATTTCAGCATTCGCGATACAGGAGAGGGTATTGCCGATGAAGAATTGTCCGAATTATTTATATCCTTTTCTCAAGCTCAGGCAGGACGTGAAAAGCAAGAAGGTACAGGCTTAGGCTTAGCAATTAGCCGCAGGTTTGTGCAGTTGATGGGTGGTGAGATCTCAGTTACTAGTGAACTTGGAAAAGGTTCTACTTTCCAGTTTCAGATTCACGCGCAACTTGGTAAAGAGATTGTTAGTAACCCTAACGAAAAAAGACGAGCATTAGCCCTTGCTCCTGAGCAACCCAATTACAAAATCTTAGTTGTGGATGATAAACCCGTTAATTGTCAATTGTTAGTAAAGCTACTAAGACCGATGGGCTTTGAAGTCCAAGAAGCTAGCAATGGACAAGAGGCGATCGCCATCTGGGATCAGTGGGAGCCACACTTAATATGGATGGATATGCGAATGCCAGTCATGGACGGCTATGAAGCGACAAAATACATCAAGTCCACAATTAAAGGCAATGCTACTGCTGTGATCGCGTTAACAGCCAGTGTATTAGAAGAAGAAAAAGCGATAGTGCTCTCAGTAGGTTGCGACGACTTCATCCGCAAGCCATTTAAAGAGCACATAATTTTTGATACTCTTGCCAAACATTTGGGAGTGAAGTACACTTACGAAAATATTCAGAATCACGAACGAAAGATCCACTTTCCCTCGGAAATATCGCTAACTCCTAAAAATTTAAAAGTTATGCCAGATAGCTGGATTATGCAATTATATAGATCGTCCCTTGAAGCTGATAAAAATATTGTTATAAACTTAATTAGGCAAATTCCAGAAGACGAAACTTTCTTAGTGCGATCGCTAACTAAACTCGCACATAATTTCCAGTTTGATAAATTAATTGATCTCACTGAGCCTTTACTTTCAAAGTATATTTAATAACGCTTTGCGTTCTGATTAAATCTGCAAAATTAATTCATGAACTATAACCATTCGCTAGAAATAACGGGCAATATCCTCTTAGTAGATGATCTCCCAGAAAATTTACAACTACTAAGTGATTTACTAGTAACACTTGGCTATAGTGTCCGTAGCGTTACTAGTGGTCGGATGGCTCTCAAAACTGCGAAGGTAAAACGACCAGATCTAATTCTGTTGGATATCAAGATGCCAGAGATGGATGGATATCAAGTCTGCCAAGCGCTCAAAGAAGATCTAGATTTACGCGATATCCCAGTGATTTTTATTAGCTCTTTAGATGATGTATTTGATAAAGTAAAAGCTTTTTGGTCTGGAGGAGTTGATTACATTTGCAAACCTTTTCAAAGCGAGGAGGTTTTAGTTCGTGTCGAAAACCAATTGACAATTCAGCGCCAGAAACGGTTATTGCAAGACGAAATTGCTAGACACAAAGAAACCGAAGAAATGTTGTATCAGTCTAGAGCTTTAGTCACTAGCGTTTTAAATAGTGTGTCTGATGGTATTGCCGCTATGCAGGCAGTTCGCGATCCAATTACTGGCAACATCATGGATTTTCGTTGCTTAATCTTAAATCCGATGATATCAAGAATATTTGATCGCTGCCGAGAGGATTTAATTGGTAAATTAGTGCTAAGGAGATTTCTGGAAAAATTTAACCGCCAACTGTTTGACCGATTAATTAATGTTGTAGAGACTGGGGTGACTCTAGATGAAGAGCTCTACTATTCTTCAGAACCTGTTGGTTGGTATCATGTCATAGCCATCAAGTTAGGTGATGGCTTTACAATCACGATTAGAGATATTTCTGCTAAGAAACAACGTGGGTAAGGTGATTTCTCACTAAGATTTACCCCACCCTAACCCTCCCCTTGCAAAGGGGAGGGAACAAGATTTCTAGTTTCTCCCCCTTTGCAAGGGGGAATTAAAGGGGGTAATTCCAACTTTTATTAAGATGATGGGAGATTCTTTACGAGAAATGTCCTAAAAAAGTGGCTGTGCAAAGCACAGCCACTTTTTTAGGTGCTAAACAAAAGCGATCGCATTTGTTTAGCTATGAGATCAGGATGTTCGGCTTTCATTAAGGCGCGAACTACCGCAACACGTTTAGCACCCGCCGCGATCGCAGCCTCTAAATTATGTTCATCAAGTCCACCGATCGCGAACCAAGGAATGTTGATATTCTCAGCAGCGTAGTTGACATACTCATGACCAGACGCAGACTTGTTCGGCTTTGTGGGTGTGGCATGAACGGGACCCACACCCACATAATCTACATGATTATTCAACGCAATTTCAAGTTCTTGGGGATTCGTGGTTGATTGCCCAATAATGTATTGCGATGCATCGCCACCATGCGCATTTAAAATTTGGCGCACTGCGGAAACGGGCAAATCTGTTTGCCCTACATGGATACCATCGGCTCCCACCGCGATCGCAATATCAACGCGATCGTTAACTAGAAATAAAGCTTCGTATTTATGGCAAATTTCGCAAAGTTGTTGGGCGATCGCATAGCGGGTTCCATCCTCACCATCTTTTTGCCGATACTGCACGATCTGCACACCGCCTTGGAGAGCCGACTCCACAACGGAGACAATATTCTCTACAGGCATCGTCACCAGATATAAATTTGCAGCTTGTAATTTTTGGCGACGGATTTCACCAATATTTGTAACTTCATGGGTCAGTAATTGACTCTCAAGGGTATAGACCTGATAGCGCATTTGTTTCATCGCTTCTCCCATAGTGGGATCAATAACTTTGCTATATTCTTCTAAAACTCTGAGAGCTTCTTGTAAGCGTCCCATATTCGCTCTGAGGACAGCTTGGACATCAGCACGAACAGATTCATTTGCATGGCTCAACCCTGTGGCGGGATCGTCGGGAGTATTACGGGCGCGACGAAATTCTTCTTTGTGCCATAGAGCGAGTTCTTGGCGCATGTGTTTACAGCGATCGCACAAGCTCACTTCCTCTATGCCAAAACGACACCACTCTTCAATGGTACGTAAAGCTTCACGAGCGCGATCGAGGTTGGCATCAAGGATGCGATAGATGATTTGTGGGGACATATAAATAAAGGGTGCTATGCAAAAGTAGCGCGACGCGCTACTTTTGCATTTGGTTAAAATTCAAAGTCAAAAGCAGGTTCGGCACGTAACTTACCTAAGCCTAATTCTTTATCGTCGATGATCTTGATTTCGTAATAGCCCAAAATATGATGTGGGGCAGGATTGCCACGCGATGCACCAGTAATACCCATCGCGATAATTACACAGATATTGCCTTTGGTATTTTTGGCGCGTTGTTTCCAACGCTTGTGATGTTCACCATTGAGAGTGGATTTATCAAATTCACCGAATAGATGTAAGTCATCATTTCCCATCACCATTAAACCAAGCTGACAAGCATTACCAAAGATATCTTCGGCAGGATTGAAACACAAAGACTGGATACCATCAAAACTATTGATTTCTTCGATTAATTCCAGTGCTTTGGGTCGTGAAGTCTGGATCATCAGCCCTGGGAGACCTTCACCTTTTTTTGCTGGTGCGATCGCGGTGATTGCGTCAGAAAACTGATGATGAATGTCGGCATTCCGTAAAAACTCTACCTGTTCCCAAGGGATTGTCATCATATGGATGAGGGCATTATCTGGCCAGAGATCTTCATTGATTAGTGGTGAATCATCATCATCATCATCTTCTTCTTCAACTAACTGATGTAACTCATCAGCCAGATCTGGCATGGTTTTAACGATAACCTTAATCGCCTCTTCAACATCACTATCAAGGTTTGGAGCATAAACTGTGTAAGTGCCTGATAGCTTGCCAAAATTGGAGTTCAAGCGCTTACGGTACTGTTCCCAAAAGCTATTTAGGGCTTCTAGTGCAACTGTTAAAGCGATCGCCTCTTCATCATAGAGATAGGGTCTACCGCCTTCTAATGGGTGCAAAGCTCCATAGATCGGTTTCATCGGTGTGGTTGCCGTAGGCAAAGCCCTAACCTTGCCTCGAAATGGAAATGGGGGAAAGTCATCTTCCATTTCCAACTCAGGCGTTTCAAAAAGATTAAACAGGCAGTCTTGATGTAAAAAAGTCTCTTCGATCTCATCTTCAGAGTTGCCTGCAACAATACGCTGTCGAAATTTTACCAACGACTCTTCGGAGCGATAAAAAATCACACCCTGTTCTAAACCCATCTTGCCCATGACGATCGCATAAAGAGTGTCGAGATCCCAATGATCAAGCTTGATGGAAATTACTTGATGATCCCAAAGTATATTCCAAGGTGCATTTTGCCATAGCTGTTCAGACTGTTTATGTAAAGCCGCCGCAAATCTTTCTGGCACAACTGGCGGATTTGCCGTAAAACTTTCCAAAATATGCGAAAAAATCTCGTCAATCAATGGCAAGCGTTCGACATATTCAACAGATATTCCTAAGTCTTGTAGTACACCGCGCAAATAAAACTGGAGCTCGCGATCGCATACTAAAATCTTCTGGGGCAAGGATGGCTGGGCAGGACTTTGAGGATGCTCGATTGCTTGCAACAAAGCACGAACAAAGGCTTCTTGCCCCACAGCTGATTCAACTACGTCCATAGAACGCACCATTCCCATTGAACCATCTACCCACAAAATACAATGGGGTTTAGACTCTTCATCATGACCATGAAGAGGAATAATATTAGAAGAGTCTTGCGGCTGGCGGATCTTAGCGGGCAAAGCCCGACGATCACCTTCCCAAACCGCAGATGACTGCTTGAGTTTTTTAAGGCGACGAAGAGTAGATCTGTTTAGCGTAGTCATCGAAAATTTTCTCTAGATTTGCCACTCCTCAAGAAATTTATCAGAGTGCATTGATCGATTTAACTACGATATGGTTAGAAATTGCTAGATTTGATCAGAAAATTATATCAATCTCTAGTTAGAACTTAGTCTAAGGAGATTTAATCCTCTCGATTTTCTAGGTTTTAACGATACAATAAGTTCAAGGTAGTTTTTAAAAGTATTCCTTTGCAACACTTTTAAAAACTACCTTGAATCCCTTTTGCTAGCAAAAGGCTGTAAAAAATAAATCTAAATTATATTGCTGCATTTTTATGGACGAGCTAAAACCGATTCTCAATGAGTTCTTAGGGCAACCCGTTGCATTTTTTGGTGGACTCGTTTCGGGCTTTCTCAAGCTCGATCTCCAACAAGATCCTTTAAAGGGTTGGCTAGAAAAGCAGGGAGCAACGCCGAGCACGGTCGCTTCTAGTAGCAATAATGGCAAAAATGACGGGCCGCAATCTATTTCGATTGACTAAATAAAATCTTAATTAAGTAGCTAGGCATAATTAATTACAAAGCAAAGCCCGTAAAGTTTCGCCCCGCAGGGGCGAAACTTTACGGGCTTTAGTGATTTATTTTGTACAAGTACTTAATCAAGAAGATAGAGGAGGTGCAAAGCACTTCCTCTATTTTCTTGATTGCCACAATATTAGACAATAGGAATAGCCCAAGCGCTACCCCTATTGTTTATGAGATACAGCTTATGTGGTTTCCCTATCTCTTGCTTGCGATCGCCTATCTTTTAGGATCATTCCCTACAGGTTATTTAGTAGGGCGGATGGCGGGTATTGATATTCGTGAACTTGGCTCAGGCTCGACAGGAGCAACAAATGTATGGCGCAATGTCGGCAAGTTAGCAGGAATCAGTGTATTTGTGACCGATTTCACTAAGGGCGCGATCGCAATTTACATGATGCAATCAGCAAATTACTTACAAGCGCTCTCAGCTTCAACTTTTGGATATACTCAATTACCAATTACCGATAATTTATCGCTGTTCGTAATTGGGGCAGGGATGCTTGCCTTAATTGGTCACAGCCGCCCAGTTTGGTTGGGATTTAAGGGCGGTAAGTCAGTGGCGACAGGGGTAGGTATTTTGTTTATGTTGAATTGGATTGTCGCGATCGCGGCTTTTAGCGTTTGGCTAGCGACAATGGCGATTTGGCGCATAGTTTCGATTAGCTCAATTTCGGCAGCAGCAGCAGCTCCTATTTTGATGTGGACATTACAAGGGAATATAGTTTATTCAAGCTTTGTAACGGTAGGCTGCATTTTTGTAATTTGGTTACATCGATCTAATATCGAGCGCATTCTCAATGGCACGGAGTTCAGCTTTAAGTCTGACTCAAATGCATAAACCAAGAAGCTAGTGGCGGCAAGCCCCACCACTAGCTTCTTGGTTTATGCGCGTCTACAGCAGCGCAAGAGATAGGTAAAAACCAAAGGAAAAGGGGCAGTGCTTTGCGCCGCCCCTTTTCCTTTGGTTTTTATGTCCTATGTAAAACTTAAATTAGTTATAGCCAAAAAACTAAAATAGGCAAACCGTACTTAGTTTAACGGGACAGATTTTTTCAGTGATTGGATTGCCTCTGAGCCAAAGTGCAGTCAATTTAGTCAAACTCGCTAGCGACTGAACATCATTAATTTGATTGTTGTCAAGACCAACTCCACTCAAATTAGTCAAACTCGCTAGCGGCTGAACATCATTAATTTGATTGTTTCCGAGACCGATACCTCTCAAATTGGTCAAACCTGCAAGAGGTCTAATATCATTGATTTGATTACTGTAGAGGTAGAGGTCAATCAAATTAGTCAAACCTGCGAGGGAAGTAATGTCACTGATTTGATTGTTGTTCAGTAAAAGATCCGTCAAGTTTTTTAAACCCTTTAATGGCTTAATATCTCTGATCTGATTGTCTCCAAGGTAGAGAACGATTAGTTTAGTCAAGCCTGCTAGAGGTTTTATATCGCTGACTTTATTGCGAGCAAGACTGAGTTTAGTCAAGTTCGTTAAGCCCTCTAGTGGTTTAATATCAGTAATTTCATTGATGCTAAGATAGAGTTCAGTCAAATTAGTTAAACCTGCTAAAGGCTTAATGTCACTGATTTGATTGTATTCAAGATAAAGTACTGAAGATGGTCTGTTAAGCTTTGCCTCAGCTAGCTTACAGTCTTGTGTGTCGGCTTTCTTTAGTAATACTTCAACTGTCTTTCTAGTTTCATTAGGCAGGGTATTCTTTTGTAGACACCATTGCTCAAAGCTTTGATTATTAGTTGGGACTGCCTCTGCTTGGAAGGATGGAAATGATAGCAGAAGTGTGGCAGTTGAGAGAATACTTAAGGCTAAAGGGAATTTCATATATACTCCGATTTTCTGGGATTTTATCGCATCTCTAGAAATGCTTGTGCGATTGCGGATGGATTGTAGTGTGACGGCGATCGCATAGCTAAAGACAAAACCATTTCAAGAATTAAAAATCAAACCCAGTCAAGTTTTTAGGTCTACAAAATGGCATTGCCATTTTGTGGATTGAGATAAGATCATTATGCCCAATCCTCTATGTTGTAAGCGTACAATCAAGGTATGAAATTTTCTACATTAGTCATAATTGTTGGTGCGATCGCTCTTCCTTTTGCATTCTTTGCCGTAAAAAAAGCCATGTCAGCTCCTCTACCCGTTGGATTTCCTGCCCCTACGACTCATAACACAATTGAAGTCAAGCAATATCCTGCATATCGCTCAGGAACCTATACCTATGAAGGCAACCTTAGCGAAGCAACCAGTAATTCCTTTAACCCACTATTTCGCCATATCAGTAGTAATAACATTTCTATGACTTCCCCTGTGGAGGCGCGTTACCCGATCGCTACTATCGATCAGCCCATACAACAAGGTAAAGCTAAGGTTTCATTCTTGTACAACAATAATGGAATCAATCCCCAGCAAGTATCTTCTGATATTCAAGTAGAAGATCACCCACCAATGCTAGTTGTCAGCCTCGGCATACAAGGAGCTTATGGCTATGGAAGCTACCCAGAACATATTGCGAAGTTAAAGCAATGGTTAGCAAATCATCCAGAGTATGAAATCGTTGGTGAGCCAAGGGAATTTCTCTACGACTCGCCCTACACTCCTTCGCCATTAAAACGACGCGAAGTCCAAATTCCCATTCGCAAGCGATAAACATTCAAATCCAAAACCAGAGTGTAAGTCGCCCGCCTAGCGGGCGACTTACACTCTGGTTGACAAGGTTACTTATTGCTTTTGAGGCGTAGTAGTTCTACTTCTTCGGGCATTAATGACCAACCTAAAGCACCAGCATTTTGTTTAGCTTGATTGGCATTCTTCGCACCAGGGATAGGAATTACATTGCCTTGAGAAATTAGCCAATTCAAGGAAATCTGAGCAGGAGTCTTATTGTATTTTTCAGAGAGGTCTTTTAGCGCTGAAAATAGAGGTTCTAGCTTTTGCAAACCTTTGGGACTAAAGCGAGGATCGATACGCCGCGCACCTTGCAATGATTTGACAGTCTCAGCCGTATATTTACCCGTTAGCAGTCCTTGAGCCAGTGGACTGTAGGCGAGAATAGTCACACCCAATTGTTTAGCCTTTTCGAGAACACCATTCTGTTCAATTTGTCTAGTTAATAGAGAATAAGGAACTTGATTTACTGCTAGAGGAATACCCTTCTCGGCAAGATATTGATGCGCTTGAGCCATCTGATCCGCCGAATAATTGCTCACTCCCACCGATTGAATTCTACCTTTTTTAACTTCGGCGGCAAGAACTTCCATAAAGTCTTTGGTCTTGAGTATAAATTCTAAAGGCCAATGAATTTGATAAAGACTAATTTGCTCAGTTTGTAGACGTTCTAAGCTGGCCGTTAGAGCATCCGCGATCGCAGATTGATTCCATCGCCAAGGGAGTGGAAAATACTTGGTTGCGATCTGAACAGGTTGAGAAGTTTGCTTACAAAACTTACCAATTAAGCGTTCTGACTCGCCAAATCCGTAAACTTCGGCAGTATCAAAAAAAGTAACTCCTGCATCAACAGAAGCTTTAAATGCTTCAGCCACGTCGTCTGCCCCAAAGTCTTTTCCATAAGCCCAAAACATGGTGTCACCCCATGCCCATGTTCCTACACCTAGGGCTGTTACAGTTGGGCCATCGGCTCCGAGCTTGATAGTTTGCATATGTCTTCGATTAAACTTTTCTAAATGATTATAGCAATCACCAAAAAGAGAGAGGCGGCGCTTTGCGCCGCCTCTCTCTTTTTTCTAGCTAATTCAAGCATTGCTATATAGCGATCCTAAATGAGTTATAAGATTTGGAGGGTTGTGAGAGTGTGCCCCTTCGGGGCGCACACTCTCACAACCTATTTAGGATTGCTATAGTTTGCAATTAGTTTGTCAAACCATTTCTCTAGGCGATCGCCCCATACTTCTAGAGAATATTCTGCTTCTACTTGTTGCCGACAGGTAAAGCGATCGATTTGGTCTAATTGCTCAATTGCCTCAACTAAACCTGGTACACTTCCCATTTTTACAAGAAACCCTGTCTTGCCGTGTCGAACAATCTCCTTCAGTCCACCACTGCTATAGGAAATAACTGGCACTCCGCAAGCAAAAGCCTCGATTGCAGCATTACCAAAGGCTTCAATCCAGCGGGGAGTCATTAATAAAGCGCTACATTGCCCCAGCTTTTGCTGTAATTCACCCGTAGATAGAAATCCTTCGTAATAAATCTCAGCTTTTGGGAAAGAAGTTTGAATCTTTTGCCAATAGCCTTCATCTTGAATCAATCCAAATACATGTAAAGGTAATCCAGTACTTTGTGCAGCTGAGGCAGCATCTTCTAAGCCTTTCTCTGGAGAAATGCGCCCTACCCATGCAAGGCTTGGATTGTCTGGTTTAGCAACAAAATTATATTGCGTCACATCAATCCCCTTACCCATAATCATCAGGCGATCGCCATGGCTAAAAGTGTCAGCACAGGCGCGAGTATTCACCGCGATCGCATCAGGACAAAGCTGTGAGGTTTTGGACACCATCGCATCCATCACTGGAGACAGTGACGACATACTGATCCAATGTGCGATCGGGCGATTGAAAAATGGGGTGAGGTATAGAGGTAGCCAATCGTAGGCAAAGTTAAATAATAAATCGCATTGATGTTGCGATTCTCTAGCATAGCTCCACATATTTTCGAGAACCGAGTTCTGGGGAATTACAACCATATCCGCACCAACTTGAGTTTGGGCTGAGACTTGGATATTACCAGCAATTTGGGTAAGCTTGGTGACATTGGTGACTGAACCTTCGGGCGCAACGATTTCCACTTGATGCCCTTTTGCCATCAGTGCCTTAGCTGCATTTTGCAGGGTCAATTCCACGCCTCCACCGATTCCTGATCCTAATGCTCCGACAGGAGTAGATAGAAATAGCAATCGATAATTTTTATTAGTCATAGAACCTACGCATCAATTATGAAATGTAGAGGCAATTCATGAATTGCCTCTATAATTTGCTTTTAAAGAATAAGGTAGCGCTTTGCGCTGCCTTATTTTATTTCATCCCGATTAAGCCCTTAGTAAGTCTTTTAATGGCGGCTCCAGCAACATCACGATAACGCATCTCACCGCAGAGGATTTTACCCATACGTTGACTGGCACTGGGGCGCTTCACTCCCATCTTGTAACCAAAACTAGGGATGCGATAGAAAATATTGGCAATGCGTTGCGCCCATACCATGTCTTCCCCCCATTCCTCTTGGACTTTGAGCGTATATTGCTTGAGCGCATCAGAGTTACCGCCGATCGCCTCATCAATTGCCTGACCTGCATACATGCCAGTTAAGAGCGATGGACGAATACCTTCAGCAGTGAAAGGATCGACGATACAAGCTGATTCACCTGTAAGTAGAGCATTTTGAGTATGAAGTGGTTGATTGCCATCCCATAGACAAATCGGATGTCCAAATTGCTTCATGGAAGTAACATTAATTCCAAATTCTTGAGCATATTTAGCGGCAATCTCCTTCAGATTTTGCTTTTCGCCACCAATAAATGTTCCTGCACCGATGGAATATCCATCAGCTTTAGGAAAGTTCCAAATATATCCATTTTGAACGGAGCCAAAATCAAAATGAGCAGCACTAGTATCAGGATGAGGATGTGGGGCTTCGACTTCGAGGGCTGCTCCCATGCGACGCTTACGATCTTTAAATCCTAGCCATTTTGCCATGGAGCCTTTTGCCCCATCAGCGGCGATCACATATTTGGCTTCAAAAACATCATTTTCGGTTTTGACTAACCAGCGATCGCTTTTCCACTCAATTCCTGTAACTCCAGTATTATCGCGAAGCTCAACCCCTAGTTTTTGGGCTTGCTGCACAAGATAATGATCAAAAACATCGCGGCGTACCATCCAGACAGGTTCTTTAGTTTCTAGGGCGACGAGTTCAGGATCGCCCATTTGCCATGTATAGCGAATTTGTTGAACAGTCAGAGAAACTGCTGGCGAAAAGTCAAAGTCAAACCATTCCTGCACCATCGGCGAAACGCCACCACCACAAGGTTTATAGCGAGGCAGGCTCTCTTTTTCGAGTAACAAAACCGAACGTCCTCGTTTTGCCAAATGATAGGAGGCTGAACCACCAGATGGGCCTGCTCCCACAACAATGCAGTCGTACATAAGAAAAATTGTTTTTAGGTGAAAGTACAAGAAAATCCCTTAGATTTTACCCCTAAAAAGTAAAGTAACGTGCGATCGCACTGCTTGTTTTGATTTTGGCTGAATCAATAAAGCTGCTACGATCGCCTGTTTAAAATATCCTTTGCCATTTTCAAGAAATAATCTGGACTAGATGCAATATCATCATTTTTGCTACGCGAACCACCATTAGAATCATTAGTCTTTTGGGCAATATCAAGATCCGAAAGAACCACTGGCGTAATGTCGAGAGTATTGGGGGGCAGAACTTCATTTTGAGCAGGAGACAAAGCTTTGGGAGTATATAGCAAATATAAAATGCGATCGCCTTTTTCCCATAACATATCCGCAGATACAATTTGTAACTGCCCTTTGCGCTCAAACAGCAGTGGCAGTAATATCCCAGCATTAAACATCGTATTAAAGCGATTTAATTGCTCTTCAAGTTCTTCTTCAATAAGTAGAAATTCCCCAACTCTCACTTCCCTTTGCAAAATATATTGATTCCAAGTTTTAATCGGAACACGAGCGCTAAAAGCTTGTTGGACTTCGGGTTCACCATTGCGATCGCCTTCAGCATCTTTGATATAAACTGCAAATACTTTAGGCGGATTGAACTCCTTCGCCGCGATTTGAGCAATTACGATATTCACATCGGTATTAATCGTCAGCGCCACAAAAGTCCCTACCGAGTCTAATCCAGCTTCAGCTAAAGATTTCGCATCCAAGCCATTGCTCACAAAAGCTGGGATATCGTATTCAGCAGCTTGCTTGCAAAGCTCAGCACTCGTATCGATAAGTGCCACACGCTGACCATTCGCTTGAAATAGCCTCGCTACCAAAATCCCAATTGGATTACTTCCCACAACCACCAATCCTGAAATATCAGGTTGATTTAGTCCTAGGAGCTTCGCCACAAATTTCGCAGACAGTCCTTGCAAAAATACAGTCATTGCAATAGTTAGGAAGACTAAAGCCTTAATTGATTCACCACCGTTGACTCCCCGTTCGGTTAATAAAATCGAAAAGAGCGAAGCAACAGAAGCAGCAACAATTCCTCTAGGCGCACACCATGATAGAAAAGCTTTTTGCCGCCAAGTAAAGCTGCTATTCCATGTGCTGACAATCACATTGATCGGACGGACAATGAACATCAGAAAGAGAACTGTCTGTACACCACCCCAACCCAGTGCAAAGATACTAGGAATGGAGAGATTTGCAGAGAGTAAAATAAATAGAACTGAAACTATTAGAGCCACAAGTTGGCTCTTAAATTTCAGTAAAGCACGACTATTGGGAATTTCAGAAGCCCTTAACACAATTCCCATTAAAACAACTGCTGTTAGTCCAGATTCACTTTGGATTTTTTGAGCAATACCGAATAGTCCTAATACTGCTGCGACTACCACCGCGCTTTTGGTGTCTTCAGCTAGAAAGGCAGCCCGTTGCAAAAATTTACCCAATAACCAACCCGCGATCGCACCGAGCACTCCGCCAATACCTAGCCGCAATCCTAGATCACTGACGACCGCAAAAGCGCCAGATGTCGGATTTAACGCAACATCAAGAACGACAACGGCAAGCACTGAACCGATCGCATCAATTAATACGCCTTCCCCCTCAAGAATCGTAGCAAGGCGGCGATCAAGTCCAACCTCTTCGATAATTGGATTAATAACCGTTGGGCCTGTCACCACCACTAAAGCTGCATATAAAAAGGCGATCGTCCAAGGGAATTCACTCAACCAATAGGCAGCAATCCCCCCGCCTATTAAAGTAATCAAAGTTCCAATTGTAATTAAATTGCGTAAACTCGCCGAGACTTTGCCAAGCTCTTTTAGTTGGAGGTTCAGTCCACCATCGAACAAAATTAGCGCAACAGAAATCGATACGATCGCCTCTAACCCATCCCCCAATAATCTTGGCTGTACTAAATTTAAGCCATTCCCTCCCAAAGCTACTCCAAAAATCAATAGAAATACAATACTCGGCACACGAAATAAATTCGCGATGACACGAGCAAAAACTCCTGCGGCGATCGCAATAATTATTAGTAGAGAGAGGGAGCCTTCCATAAGATAAATCTCAATAGAAAGGATTGTCGCGCAGCGACAACCCTCTCTAATCTAAGGATACTGACAGCGTAAAATTAAACTGAGCCTCAAAAGGCTGCTTCTTATAGTCAAGACTCCACAGCTCTAGGGTACATGGATCATTGGGCTGTCTGGGTTTGAGTTGCAATGAGCAAGCCCGAGTCTGAGGGTTGCAAACTACTCGAATAGAAGCGATCGCCCCAATCTGGCGACGATCAAGGGCTGTAGCTATTCGTAAAAATGTACTTCCTTGACGCACAAATACTTTCAGTCGCTCACTATCTAAGCGTTGGAAATTATCATGTTTTTTCTTCGGCTCACTCTTGCGGTGATAACGTGCAAGATTGGCGATCGCCTCAATCTCTGACTCGGTATAGCCTAATAACTCACCATTGCGAATTAAATAATAGGAATGCTTATGGTGCGCATCATGGCTAACGTGATGCCCCGCATTATGCAGCATTGCCGCCGCCCATAACAAATGTCTTTCATCATCGCCCCATTCATGGAAGATCCCCTTGGTCTGATCAAATAAACTTAAGGCATGTTCAGCGACCTGTTTAGCATATTTAGTATCAATACCATATTTATCCGCAAGCTTGAGAATACTGCGATCGCGAACTGTACTTTGATAGCGCCAGCCATCCTCGATATAGCCATGACGGATCATCCAATCCACCACCAAGCCTTCGCGCAAGGCTCGCTGACAGAGCATGATTTTGGGAATTCCCAATAAACGCATAGTCTCTAAGAGGACAATTGCTCCCGCTAAGATAATCTCGGCACGCTTTTGACGCACCATAGCTGTGCGTTCTTCTAAATTCGCTCGGCGTAACCGCCAAACAATATTTTCTAAATCTGCAAAGGGAAGCTCATAACCTTGGAGAGGATTTGGAACTAGTCCCAATTTTTCTTTGGCATGGAGAGATATCAAAGTCTCAATCGTTCCTGATGTGCCGATCGCCTTTAACGTCTTGTCCTCAAGCTTATCTTTAAGCAAACATTTTAAGTCATCGGTAGGACGCTCAATTGAACCAAGAATATAACCCAATAAGCGATCGTATTCTAGTTGCGAAATCGGATCTGTTTTAACAAATAAATCAGTTAAGCGGACTGCCCCAATTTTAGTACTACTCAGATGTAACGGATCGCGACCATCACCCAAGATCATCTCTGTCGAACCTCCACCAATATCAATCAGCAGATGCGGCTCATCTTTGAGTTCCATCGCGGAGATCACACCTAAGTATATGCGTCTGGCTTCTTCTTGCCCTGAAATCACTTCAACATGCAAGCCTAATTCTTCATAAATGCGGCGGATAAAATCATGCCCATTTGGAGCCTCACGGGTCGCACTAGTCGCCACAGCCACAATCTCTTCAACTTTAAAAGTGCGGCAGATTTCCTGACATCGCTTCAGAGCTTCCAGCGATCGCTTCATCGCATCTTCGGTCAAATTTCCTGTGAGGGCACAGCGCTCTCCTAGCCTTACTGTTGCCTTTTCTGACTCAATTACGCTAAAACTAGGTATCGAAGTCTGAATTTGCACAATTACCATATGAATGGAGTTTGTACCAACATCGATCGCTGCTAGGGTTTTGACATCTGAAGTCATGAGCTGTTTCCGCGAAATTAATTACAAACCCCAATTTATAAGGTTGCGCCTCGCAGGGGCACAACCTTATAAATTGGAATAAATTATTTTGTACAAGTACTTAAGTCATGGTAAATGAAAACCTGTAAGAATAGAAGGTACATTCAGTTAACCTTGGCTATTTATGAGGCGCTCCTAGCTTATATATAAAAAGTATGGGAAATAAACAAGTAGTTTTAGTCGTAGATGATGAGCCAGCCAATTTTGATGTCATCGAAATTTTGCTGTTTAAAGAGGGGTATGAGCTTTATCATCAAGACAACGGGGCAGATGCGATCGCCTCTCTTGCCACCATTAAACCTGACCTCATTTTACTAGATGTAATGATGCCAGACATGGATGGTATTGATGTATGTCAACAGCTTAAGCATGATCGTCAATGGCAGCATATCCCGATTATTATCATTACTGCTCTATCGGATAAAGAAGATCTGGCTCGTTGTCTGGATGCGGGAGCCGATGATTTTATCAGTAAGCCAATTAACAGCACCGAACTCAGAGCCCGCGTGCGATCTATGTTGCGAATTAAGTCGCAATACGATCGCATTCAAGAAACAATGATGTTGCGCGAAGAAATGATGCAAACGATTGTTCATGATCTTCGCAATCCCTTAATTGGGATCTTGTTAGGATGTGATTCTCTCAAAATTTTAGATCTGCCCGATCGCGCAAAAAGGAGAATTGCCCAAATTGGCAAAACTATCGAGCATATGCGTTTTCTGATCGATGATATTTTAACCATCGGTAGGATCGAGGCAAATAAACTGATTCTCAATCGCACTACGTTCGATATAACTGAAATAGCGAAATCAGCGATCGCTGATTTTGAGCCCCTCGCCATCAGTAAACAAATCCAATTTTTAGGTGAATTTGCCACGGAACCAGCATACACCTCTGGGGATAAGCAATTAATTCGCCGTGTATTAGACAACTTATTAGATAATGCAATCAAGTTTTCTCCACAGCAAAGTTCTATTACGATCAGGGTTGAATGTTTGCCCAAAAATCCTGATCGCCAAGATTTAATTAAGATTGAAGTAATTGATTGTGGTGTGGGCGTAAGCCCTGAACAAAAACAGGTAATCTTTGAAAAGTATGAAGTTGGTAATATTGTGTTGGGAGTCTCCCAAATTGGCTTAGGGCTGTCTTTCTGCAAAATGATGATTGAAGCGCACAAAGGCTTTATCTCAGTAACCAACAATCAACCGAAAGGTGCAATTTTTACTGTTTTGCTAGAGCGTGAGCATATTAGCTAATTAAAAACCAATAAGTATAGAACGGCGCTTTGCGCCGTTCTATACTTATTGGTTTTTATGTATTAACCAATCTGAATACAGATATAACAAAAAATTTGTATTAAGGAATGAAAATTAATTAAAACCAAAATTTGTTGGGGCGGGCGAAGCCCGCCCCAACAAATTTTGGTTTTAATTGCACAAGTTAATTAATTTTCATTCCTAAACCATTGACTGTAGATCGCTTTGACTGTCCAAATAAACTTTGACGATTGCCTATTAACGATAAATGGGTAACCTATGTAAAAACTAACAAAAGTATGACATGCATATTAGTCATCGAAGATGAAGACTTGATTCGCGAGTCCTTAGAAGACTTGCTTTCTGTAGAGGGGTTTGAGGTAATTACCGCCGAAAATGGGGAAAGAGGAGTGAGTCTGGCAAGCCAAAGACATCCTGACTTGATTCTTTGTGACGTAATGATGCCTATCCTCAATGGTTATGGAGTCCTCGAACAATTACGTCAAGACAAAACCTTGAGTACTGTCCCTTTTCTCTTTTTGACTTCGATGATGGATCGACGCAGTACTCGGAGAGGTATGGCTTTAGGTGCTGATGATTATTTAGAAAAACCCTGCACTAGAGATGAACTGCTAGAAGCGATCGCTGTACGTCTTGGAAAACAAAAAGCTATAGAAAAACGCTTTGAAGAGAAAATGGACGCTTTGCGGACTAGCATTACCCTAGCCCTGCCCCATGAGTTACAGACTCCACTTTCAGGAATTATGGGACTGTCAGAATTGATGATGATGCAAAGCGAAGAGCTAATGCCATCTGAAGTTCATGAATATGCTGAGGGTATTCATCAATCGGCTGAACGTCTCTATCGATTGATCCAAAACTATTTACTCTATAGCCGATTAATAGTTATGCGATCTCAAGGTATGACCAGATTTACATCGACATATCCTTGTAATAGCAAAATGATGATAAAAACTCTGAGCGAGCGTAAGGCAAAGTTATACGATCGCTTAGATGACTTAGAGCTAGATCTTGCAGAATTCGATCTCGCCATTTCGTCGGAAGATTTAACTAAAATTACCGAAGAGCTAATAGATAATGCATTTAAATATTCCCAAAAAGGTAGCAAGGTAGTCGTCAGCAGTCAGGTTACTGACAAAGCTTGGATATTCAATATCCACGATGGAGGGCGAGGTATGACAGATCAGCAAATTGCCAATATTGGTGCATTTATGCAATTTGAGCGCCAATTTTATGAACAACAGGGTATGGGACTAGGCTTATCGCTAGCGAAGATTTTAGTTGAATTTTATGCTGGAAATATCGATATTCAAAGCCAAGAAAATATGGGTACAAAGATCAATATCTCAATTCCTTTTTAGCAATGCAATGAATGTAGAGGCAATTCATGAATTACCTCTACATTCATCGGCACAATTAAAACCCAAAAAAACTGTACCGCCCGCTAAGCGGGCGGTACAGTTTTTTTGGGTTTGTGCATCGCATTGCTCAGTTCGCCAATAACCCAAAAAAGATATGATCTAGCTAGATCCATCTAGTCAGAAATAGCAAAATGTCGGTTGTCCCATCCCATCGTAAGGCAAAAGCTCTTGGAGATGTCCAGCGTCGCCCTGCCAAAGAACTGTGCAGCGAATGCGGTCTCTGTGATACCTACTATATTCATTACGTTAAAGAAGCTTGCGCATTTATCACACAGCATATTGATGAACTTGAAACACAGTCCCATGGGCGATCGCGTGATCTCGATAATGAACAAGAATTATATTTTGGCGTACATCAAGAAATGATCGCCGCCCGTAAAACTGAGCCGATCGAGGGCGCACAATGGACAGGAATTGTGTCAACACTAGCGATCGAGATGCTAGAGCGTGGCTTAGTTGAAGGGGTGGTCTGTGTGCAATCAAGCAAAGATGATCGCTTTAAACCTCAGCCTGTCATTGCTCGTACCCGTGAGGAAATTTTGGCAGCGCGGGTCAATAAACCAACTCTTTCCCCGAATCTCTCGGTGCTAGAGCAGATCGAGAAGTCGGGGATCAAGAGACTTTTAGCGATCGGAGTAGGTTGTCAAATTCAAGCATTGCGTACTGTCGAGAAAGAACTTGGACTAGAAAAGCTCTATGTATTAGGTACGCCTTGTACGGACAATGTGACGCGATCGGGATTGCAGAAATTTCTCGACACCACTAGCCGATCGCCTGAAACCGTCGTGCATTATGAATTCATGCAGGACTTTAATGTGCATTTCAATCATTCTGATGGTTCGACGGAGCTAGTGCCATTTTTCGGATTAAATACAAAAGAACTCAAGGATGTATTTGCCCCATCCTGCATGACCTGCTTTGACTATACCAATGCGCTCGCGGATATCGTGGTTGGCTACATGGGCGCAACTTTTGGCTGGCAATGGATCGTGGTGCGGAACGAGACTGGCAAAGAGATGCTGGAGTTAATTAAGGATCAATTGCAAACTCAGCCAGTAATCTCTAGTGGCGATCGGCGTGCAGCAGTACAACAGGGTATCTCGGCATATGACCAAGCCGTGACATTACCGATTTGGTTGGCTTGGATTATTAGCTTTGTGGTAAATAAGATTGGGCCGAAAGGATTGGAATATGGGCGTTTTTCCATTGATTCCCACTTTGTCCGCAATTATCTCTACGTGCGCCGCAACTATCCCAAAAAGCTAGAAGCCCATGTCCCCGAATTTGCTAAGCGAATCATCGCTCAGTATCAATTGCCCAAAGTTTAATATTCAGACAAGGGGCTTAAGCCCTTGTATCATTTATTGATCTACCTTGTTCATTTCTATAGCTGTCGCCAAGTGTACTAGGACATAAAACCCAAGAATTGGTTGGCGGCGCTCCGCGCCGCCAACCAATTCTTGGGTTTTGATTTGTCCTAAGACAAGTGACTTTTTTTGTTGACAGTCATTGAGATCTCCACAATATATCTCGGCTTATTTAGGGTAACCGATCATTTTTTAATTTTTGTTACAAAGAGAACGAATGTATTTTTTTATGAATATAGGAATAGGCGTATTTTGCGATCGCATTGTAGGGAAAGAGATGCATAAGCTCTCTCGGCTTACTTTATGCGATAAAATCCCAAGTTAATATACTATCTGCGCGATCGCAAAACATGATGTTTAGCTTTCTAAAAAGACAACGTGGTTTGCTAACTCCTGAATAT
Source organism: Pseudanabaena sp. UWO311 (assembly GCF_006937785.1). Taxonomy (GTDB): domain Bacteria; phylum Cyanobacteriota; class Cyanobacteriia; order Pseudanabaenales; family Pseudanabaenaceae; genus Pseudanabaena. The sequence goes on along the minus strand of NZ_SJEE01000015.1, from coordinate 11,388 downwards.
AAGCTATGGCGACAGCAGTTTATGCAAAAGAGGCTGAGTTTAGGAATGCGAATAGCTTTCTTTTACTTTGCAACTTTACTGGGGGAACAACTTATCTATTTGTTAGTTAGATCCACGCAATTTTCTCAAATTTGGTTGATTACCATTCTTGTGAGTTTGACGGGGCTAATATATGGACTAAATTATCTTAAAAAATTACGTCCACCTTTACAAATTTCACTGATTTTTTTGAGTCTTTCTTGGACGATCACGATCTTAATTCAACTAGTCGATACCATTGGCAAGCAAGTTAAACCAGACATGATTTTAATTTGGTGGATGGTGACATTCTTCTCACAAGCAACTTTAGTCCCAGTACGTTGGCGATTTCATCTCATTTCTCAATTAGGCGGATTAGCATATTATTTTTCTGTGAACAGTGCCTTGGGTATAGAAATATTTCCAGATGATATACCTGCTATTTCTTGGCTTATTAATATTTTTTGGACTTGTTTTATTAGTAATCTCTCTGTCTATCTCTATGAGAAATTAGCAAAATCAGAATTCTATGCTCGCAGTACTTCCGAAAAGCTATTACTAAATATTTTGCCTGAATCGATTGCGATAAGACTCAAAGACGATGAGAATACGATCGCTGATAGTTTTACTGATGTCACAGTTTTATTTGCAGATATTGTCGGATTTACGCAACTTTCCAGCCATTTACCTCCTGATCAAGTCGTTGACTTCCTCAATCAAATTTTCTCGCGTTTCGATCGCCTAGTCGAAATTCATCAACTAGAAAAGATTAAAACTATTGGGGATGCTTATTTAGTCGTTTCAGGGCTTCCCTATCCACGAGTTGATCATGCTGAAGCGATCGCCAATATGGCTCTTGATATGCAAAAAGAGATGGATGAATTCAATCAAGAGACAGGCAAAAATCTCAGCATTCGCATTGGTATTCACACTGGGCCAGTTGTCGCTGGTGTAATCGGACTCAAAAAATTTGCCTATGATCTTTGGGGAGACACAGTAAATACTGCCTCACGAATGGAATCTCATGGCATCGCAGGCAAAATCCAAGTTAGCGAAGCTACCTACGATCGCCTGAAAAAAAATTATAACTTTGAGGAAAGAGGTGCAATTACCATCAAAGGAAAAGGAGAAATGACTACTTATCTATTGTTAGGTCAAAAAAATTCGGAGTCAGAAAAATTTTAATCCTGTTAGACTAGATAAGGCGCGAAATTTGCTAAACAAGTAATTTCATGCATAAACTTAACTCTTGAAAGACCTTCGGATAATTACCACTATGTTTTGGGCGGATAAATTTGCAGTAGATGCAAGCGGCGATCGCATTATAGTTAACGATTCCAAAACCCCCTCTGGGCGAGTTCATGTCGGCTCATTGCGCGGGGTTGTGATTCACGATGCCATTTATCGCGCCCTCAAACACGCAGGTAAACCCGTCACCTTCACCTACGGTGTTGACGATTACGATGCACTCGACACTGTACCCTACTATTTAGATCAAGCTAAATTTGCGCCTTATTTGGGGCAGCCTCTTTGTAATGTCCCTTCTCCAGAAGATACGGCGACCGATTATGCCAAGTACTTTATGGGCGAATTTCTAGAAGTATTCGAGCATCTAGGCGTGCGTCCTGAAGTTTATTACCTGCGCGATCTCTACCGTTCAGGCAAGATGAATCAATATATTGATTTATTCTTGAAAAATGCTCACCTTGTGCGCGAAGCATACAAAGAAGTCAGCAAAGCCGATCGCCCCTCCAATTGGTATCCCTTCCAAACCATTTGCGAAAACTGCGGCAAGATCGCGACTACGGTTGTCACTGACTACCAAGACGACAAAGTGTTTTACACCTGTCAGCCCAACGCGATGGAGTACGTCAAAGGTTGTGGTCATACAGGCTGGATCTCGCCCTTTGATGGCAATGGCAAATTGCCTTGGAAAGTAGAATGGGTTGCTAAATGGGAAGTCGTTGGTGTATCGATTGAACTCGCTGGTAAAGACCATTCCCAAAAGGGCGGCTCTCGCGATGTGGCGAACTCCATTTGTCGCAAAGTTCTCAAAAAGAATCCACCTACCCATGCTCCCTATGAATTCATTTTGGTGAATGGAACCAAGATGAGTTCTTCTAAAGGTGTCGGTTCCAGTGCTAAGGAAATCGCTGATTTATTGCCACCCGAACTACTCCGCTTCTTAATGTTGCGGACACAGCCTCGCAGTGTGATCAATTTCTCCCCTAATTACGAGACCATTACTCGTTTATTCCGTGACTACGACACCTTGATTGACAAATATCAGTCTGATACAGTCAAAGATGAAAAGGCTCTAGAAGATTTAGTTCCTTTAATCTATTCGCAATTGAATACAGATGAGCAAGTCTCAGGTTATCAAGCCTTTGATTTCAGTACCTTAATTTCCTTGCTGCAAATTCCTCACCTCGACCTCGAAGCCGAGATTGCTGCCAGAAGTGCCAATCCCCTCAGCGATCGCGACTGGGAAGTAGTACGCGATCGCATCCGTGCAGGTAAAAAATGGTTGCAAGACTATGCTGATGAAGAAGAGAAACTAGTTCTGTATCTAGACTCGATGCCTGAGAAAGCATCAACTCTCACCACTGAGCAAATAACTTATCTTGAAGCATTAGCGACTAATCTCGCTGGTGATGTTAACTGGGAAGGCGAAGAACTGCAAACGCTGCTATTCAGTACTTCCAAGCAAGTTGAAGTTTCTCAAAAGAGTGCATTTGCCGCAGTGTATTACACTTTCTTAAATAAGGAGCGTGGTCCCAAGGCGGGAAGCTTGCTTTCTTATCTGGATAAAGCATTTGTGATTCAGCGCATTAAAGATGCGATCGCGCTAAATCTCACAGCTAGTAAATCCTAAAAAAAGCGGCGTTTAGCGCCGCTTTTTTTAGGGCTTTGCAATACTTTAGACTGACCATAAGAGCATGTTTGAGAACTTTTTTTTCAGCGATAGGTTCATAAACAATCAGCTTTGATAAGTGGATGCACTAGCTCATCGGGGACGTGATTGCGTTCGATGTATTCGTTGATTTCTGATTGGTTGTCTAGGTAAAAGCTAAGGGCATCAAAGATTTGCGCGAGATTAAGATGTGGTAAGTGTAATGGAATCTCTTCTGGTCTAACTCCTAAGCGCCAGTTTTCAACGATCGCTCTAACGGGTGTTCTGGTTCCATTGATGATTGGTTCGCCTGAGAGGATTTCAGGATTGCGGGTGACATGGCGGGAGATGGTTGCTGTTTTCATGATGATTTATTTTTTGATTTGAACTGTCATGAATATTCTTGAAAGTCTTCTAGGGGTTCATCAAAGTCATCGGGTAATGGCAAGACGAATGTACCTTTTAATATACCTACTCGACGTTTTTGAATGGGAGATGGGGCTTGATGCTCTGCGTAAAGTAGCTCGTCAACTCGTTCGGATAGGTTGGTCATGTCACTGTCGCCCATGCCTATACATTTTGGGCGTTGTTTGCTTTTAGTCGGTTGATTATCCATGTGTCTAATGCAAAATTAATTGTCTACTAAACTTAGAATCTCTTTCACCTCTATGATAACGAGGGCTATATCAGGCTTATCTGCGCTAACTACATCGTTTGATAAATGTTTGTGATATGGAAAATTAGGCAGGTTGGGAAAATGTGGTGTGCTGTCGTAGCGAAAAATTAGTTGGTTATTCCCATCTTGAAAATGATAACGATAGTCAAGAAACTTTAAACTTTTGCCTTGTACGATAATAGCCTCATTGATTTCTAGTAAATGATTTTGGCTAAAACGTAATCTGAGGCGTAAGTTGACTCTACTAGAGCTTAAAACTTCTTCGTCATAATTTTCAATGTAAGCTTTGTTGCACTTTACGATTTCTCGCTCTACGCGATCTAGATAATCAGATAAAATTTTAGGCAGCATAGCTCAGATGTTGTTCTACTTCCTGACGCAAGGCGAGATAGTGTTGATAGTCATTTGCCCATTCGATAAATTCAATTTCATCTGATGTTTTTCCTTGGCGATATTGATGGAAAAATTCTTCAGAGTCGAGTTTGTGTTGATTTTCGTAGATGCTAAGTCTTTTGGCTACGGCGATGAGTGCATCGAGTGGGGATAGATAGGTAATGGTTCGTTTAGGCATAATTATTTCAGTGATTTGTTATTGAATGATTGCATCATTACTTTTTAGGTTTGGCTTCAAGTCCTGCTTTGAAGGCGGTAAGGAAGACTTCAACAAAATCATTTTTGGCAATTTTTTTGATGGCTTCAAATGCTCCTGCTTTAAATGCAGCAACTAGACGATCTTTAAGGGTTGGTTTGTTTTCTATCTCTTCCATTGCGGCGGCGGTGATGATTTCTTTACCTGCTTCGCTGGTGGGATCGGAGATTTGAGGGACGATTCCTAGCAGGATTTCATCGAGTTCTTTGGCTAGTTGTTGAGTGTTGGGGTCGTCTATGCCGTAGTAGTTGTTTTGTGTGCCAATGTCATTACCATGAACGTTTTTGTCGCCAGTGATAAACTCACCGATTTGACCGCCTGAAATACTAATCGAGATGTTGGGCTTAGATGTGTCTGACATATAGATTTTTTCAGATTGAATATTGACAATTGTATTACCTGATGAGGTGATATTTGAAGTGTTTTCTTCCTGCAAAGGTGTTTGGGCTATGTCATAGTTGTAGTATTTGCATCGGGCTTGGATGGCGGTGATGACTGAGATGGCTTGTTGACTGGCTTCTGTGGGGATGAGGGTGATGAGATGGGGGAGTTGTTGGGTGAGAATGGATAAGTTGCGATCGGCTTCAGCAATCTTGCCTAATGCCTCTGCTGCATTGCTTCGTACATCATTATCTGCATCTTTGAGAGCATGGATAAGAGGTTCTACTGCCTTTTCACTGCCAATCTTGCCTAATGCCTTTGCTGCTGTCCTTCGCCCATACTCATCTGAATCTTTTAGGGCTTGAATGAGAGGTTCAACCACCTTGTCATAACTTCTAATTTCCCCTAAAGTCTCTGCTGAACATCTACGAACATGATCATCTCCATTTTTGAGACCCTGAATTAGACCTTCAATAGCTCTGTCACTGCCAATTTTTCCTAAAGCCTCGGCTGCACTCCCACATAGATTAAGGTTTTGATCTTTAAGAACTTGAATTAGAGCTTCAACAGCTTCGTTACCACCAATTTTCCCTAAAGCCTCGGCTGCACTTGAACCTACATAAGGTTCTTGAGATTTGAGTGATTGAATAAGAACTTGAATAAGAGATTTGACACCTTTTTCACTATTGATTTTTAGCGATGCTTTCGCTGCACTCCAACGCACTTCATCATCTTGATCTTTAAGAGCTTGGATGAGTGTTTTGACAACTTTCTCACTTTTGATTTTTCCTAAAGCCTCTACTACAGTGACGCGCACCCACTTTTCTTCATCTTGGAAAGCTTGAATTAGAGGCTTTATGACTTTGTCATTACCAATTTTCCCTAGCCACTCTGCTGCTTTGATACGCACCCACTTTTCTTCATCTTGGAGAGCTTGACTTAGATACTCAATGGCTTTATTACTGCCAATTTTCCCTAGTAACGCTGCTTCTTGATCCGTATACAAAGTATTCCAAGAACTGTGGGATTTAAGAATTTTAACTAGAAGCTTAATAGCTTTTTCACTGCCAATTTCTCCTAATGCTACTCCTAATTCAACAATTGCATTAGCATTATAATCTGAAGAGTTAAGAGATTGATTGAGAGTATCAATTGCTTTTTTACTACCAATTTTGAGCAATGCTTTTGACGATTCATCAGCTAGATAGTAGCCTTGATGCAGAGCTTGACCTAGAGCATCAATGGCTTTGTCACTGCCAATTTTGCCTAATGCTATTGCTGCCTCTACACTCGCATAATCGACTTGTTCTTTAAGGATTTTAATAAGCGCTTTTATGGCTTTGTCACCGCCAATTTTGCCTAATGCAATTACTATTTCGCAACGTAAACTATCCTCTTTACCTTTAAGAGATTGAATAAGAGCTGCTATAGCTTTGTTGCCTCCAATTTTTCCTAAAGCCTCGGCTGCACTCTTACACACATCATCATTTTTGTCTTTGAGTGCTTGCATGAGGAATCCAATGGTCTTGTCATTGTCAATTCTTCGTAATGCTTCTGCTACATACTCACGAACTGTATAGTGGTTATCCTTGAAAGACTTACATAAAGGCTCAAAGGCTCTGTCATTCCCAATTTTTCCTAATGCTTCTGCTGCCTCGTAACGAATCTCGTAGTGTTCATCTTTGAGGGCTTGAATAAGAATTTCGATGGCTTTATCACTGCCAATCTTTCCTAATATTCTTACAACATCTTTTCTCACACTCCGTTCAAAATAGGATTGATCTCTGAAAAATTGTATTAGAGGCTCGATGGCTTTGTTGCTGCCAATCTCTCCTAATGCTTCTACTACTCTAATATCATATCTGGATTTTAGTGATTGAATCAGTATTTTGATCGCATAATCAGATCTTGTTTTCTCTAAAAGCTCGATCGCATATAACTTAGGGGTTTTCCGTTCTTCTATTTCCCTCAACAACAACCCAACCGTCTTCTCCTGAAACCCATACTTCACTGCCCCAGCCAACCTCGCCCCCAACCGCAAATCCACCTCCAGCGCCAGCCTTACCACCCGCACCGCCAGCTCCTCACCCTCCACCAACTCCAACATTAACGCCAAAGATTCCGTCCATTTCAAATAATTGAGATAGCCCTGCTGTAACCGCGCATCACTCAAACTCGGCAACAGCCCCAACAACCACTCCGCCGCATAATATTCCTGAATCAACTGATGCCGAAACTCAATGCGGTCATTGCTAATCTGAATCAAATGATGCTTCAGCAAATCCTCCAACCACCGCACCGCACAATCAGTAGGATATTGCACCTGATCTTGCAGAAACTCCACCAAAAACTGCTCCGCATCCCGCCGAGAAATCGCCACCTGCAATTCCGTCAGACTTTCGCCACAGGTCATCTTAAAAGCTAGATACTGCAACAACCGCCCCCACCATGCCCGCGAATCCTTCGATAGCGTCACATCCTGCTTAATCCTGTCCCCATAGCCCACCGTAAACGCCCGAAACACCATACCCAAATTCGGTGGAATCTGCTCCGACTGCTGAAACAACGAACAAAGCATCCATAACAACAAAGGCGTTTGCCCAAACTCCCGCAACCGTCCCGACAACTGCCGCAACAACCTCTCCCCCTGCGTCGGCAAATACGCCATCACAAACTGCTGCATCTGCGGTTCCGTCAAAGGCTGCATCTCTAACCGTTTCGCAATCCCCAAATCCCCACCCGCACTCAACTCCCGCGTTGTAAAGATCATCGGGCAAGTTTTTTGATAAAGCTCCCGAAATTTAATTGCCTGAGCGCGACCGCGATCCGAAGGCAACTCATTCCCCCCACCCACCAACAGCAACAACCGCCCCTGACGCAATAGCTGCTTAATCCCCGCCTCATCCAACTCCAAAGCAGGATCGTGCTTGTGAATAAAAGCAAGAATGCGATCGCATACAGACGACTCATTCGCCTCCGAGGGCAAATACCGCAACTCCACCAACACAGGAATTTTGGCTCTTGCGATGCTTAACGCATTTTCCGCCTCCTGCAACAACAACCTCGCCAAAGCCGTAGACTTCCCCGAGCCTGGTCTACCCACCAGCAACACATGATCCGCCGCATACTTACAGATCCCCTCCAACACAGGCAACCGCTCGATCTTTTCTTTCTTTTCGTGATCGCCTTCTGATTCTCTTTCCTGCTCAGCCTTTGGCGGCTCCACCGTCTGCACCATTAAGCCGAAATCAAAAAAAGCAGGTGCAATGCGATCGCGTTCCACCCGTTGCGATTCCCGTCCCGTCGCATCCGTCAGCGTATACAAGCGCCACCACTGCTGATAAGCGCTTACCACTGACCTTAAATAACCATCAAAACAAATCTCTGCACCCATGCCGTAAATCAATCCCTTAGGACATAAATAAACCAAGAACTCAAGTTCTTGGCTAAAAGCTCAAGTCCACTAAAGTGGACTACAGAATACTGTTAATTAACCCGTTTCAACGGGTTTGAGCTTTTAGCCCGCACTTGAGTGCAGGGCTATTGGAAAGTGATCTTATAGACTTCCGTTTGCATCCACAATATATTGCTCTCGTGCGGTAGTAGTCATATCTTGATTTAGGTGATACTCCCATACATATTAGCAACTTATACCTGAAGACTAATATTTAGAAAATGTATTTAGAAAATACGATCAGAAAATGCGATCGCCCGAACAATCGACCGAACAAACGTTAAGATACCGACGGGGATCTAGTCTGCTAGAATCAGGGCTAGGTATTTACCCTCCTACTTAGTTCATGCCCCACTCGTTGGGGATCATTTGGGAATCTTTTAGAGCCACGTCACCGCCATGATGCAATCGGAAAATCTTCGTCAACGTGCCGCCGTCTTGGGTTTGCAAGTCTTTAGCAAGCGCTCAGCCGTGCGGCTTGGCATAGTCACCCAAATCTGGCTAGATGTCGATCAGAGGCGAGTTGTCGGTATGACTGTCGCTGAGCGCTTCGTCCCAGGAACACCGATTGGCATTGGTGACACATTTTTCATGTCCCTCGATAACATTGACCTGCTGGGCCCAGATGCGATTTTGGTAGATGACGAGTCGATCCTCGAAGATATTTTAATTACCGAGCGCTACACCAACCTAATTAATAACGAGGTCGTCACTGAGTCTGGCGAATTACTGGGGAAAGTCAGAGACTTTAAGTTTGAGCCTGAGACAGGTAGTTTACAGTTTTTAATCGTTGCCTCCATCGGCAATCCGATTATTCCAGCGAGTTTAATCAGTACCTATGAGCTGGATGTGAATGAAATCATCGCTGTAGGACGCGATCGCATTATCGTCACAGAGGGCATGGAAGATCGCATGACCCAACTTAGCAAAGGCTTGCTAGAGCGCTTAGGACTTGGTAAAGCTCCTTGGGAAGACGATTTCGACGATGATTACATGCCACCATCGACAACAGTTCGTGACAATGCCCTGTCATCAGGTACTAGAAGCACCTATTCGCCACCACCACAGCAGCAACGCCCCGTCTATCGCCAAGAGCAATCTTGGGATGATGGCGATAACTGGGCAGAGGAGCGCGTCCCTGCTAACCCACCCCAACGTCGTCAAGCCAGAGCCGAAGCTCGCCCAGAGCCATCTCGCCCGATCGCACCGCCACCAGCGTCGATCAACAACTATGATGACGATTACGATGATTTTGAAGATGATTATCTAGACACTAAGCCTAATTTTCGTAACGAAACCCAACAACAAATCCGTGATGCTTGGGGTGAAACCAAGATTCCTGACAAGTCCAAACAACGCATTCCCGAAGAGGAATTTGACGAGATCTAATGCTACCCCGTGACCTCCTTAATCATGTTGAAAACAGAGAAACGATTAGCCGACTATTGGATTTAGGCGATCGCGCTATCCAGACTTGGGAAGTCGTGTGCAGCGATTTTTTGTCGCCGCCCGAAGTTGCTGAGGCATTGCGAGTATTTGGCAAAATGACCGAGATCCAATGCTTAGCATGGGGTGGTTACGAGCAAGCGGAACGCCAAAGATTAGCGATCGCTCGTAGTGAGTTGCCCCTTGATGTATCAATGGTCAGCCTCACCCCGATCTCGATTTCTGGTAATTTTTTGTTTGATACCGCTACCCATCGCGATTTTTTAGGTGCTTTGCTGGGCTGTGGCATCGAGCGCCAAAAGGTCGGTGATGTGAATGTCTTGGGTGAAAAAGGCGCACAGGCGATCGTTGTACCTGAGTTGATGGAATATTTGCAACTCCATTTCACTCAAGTCCGCACAGTTCCCGTTAAGGTAAATGCGATCGCTTGGGAAGAACTCAAAATTCGCATACCTGTAACTAAAGAACTCACTTCCACTGAAGCTTCATTGAGACTAGATGCGATCGCTTCTTTTGGTTTCGGAATGTCTCGCAGCAAAATGGTGGACTTGATCAACGGCGAAGATGTCCGTGTCAATTGGAAGACTATATCTTCGCCCAATTTTCAACTCAAAGCAGGCGACCTCATCGCAATTCGCGGCAAAGGACGAGTCACTATTGGCGAAATTATGATTACTAAAAAAGAACGCTATCGAGTACAAATGACGCGATCGGTTTAATGCCAATCAACATCAGAAAAGAGCATCAACAATTCATGAATTGTTGATGCTCTTTTGCGATCGCTACTAATTTTTAGGTTTCTGAGACTTTTTAGCAGAAAGCTTTTGTACCTGCTTAACTGTTAGTCCAGTTACTTGAGCAATAACGTCTACGGCAATGTTAGAGCAAAGCATATTCAGGGCAATTTGATTTCTTTCTTCAGCCTTACCTTTAGCTAAACCTTTAGCCTTACCTTCGGCTAAGCCTTTAGCCTTACCTTCAGCTAAACCCTCAGCTAAACCTCTAGCCTTACCTTCAGCTAAACCTCTAGCCTTACCTTCAGCTAAACCTTCGTGTAATATCTCTTGATAAATTACTGATTCTTTCATGATGTCGCTCCTGAGTAATCTTTTGATGATTTCTTTGCTTAGGGCTATACCAGATATTATAGCGGTCGAGGCGGCTACGTTACTTTGGAGTTGCTTATCGGCAATATTTTCGATTTGTCTCGCCACTTGCCTTAGGGTTTCTTCGGGGGTGCTGGTTTGGGATAGGGTGGCAAAGGGTAATAGCCCTTGATATTGCTGAAATATTACTGTTGGTTGTTCCCATAGTCTGATGACGTTGAATTTATGGCGTAGTTCTTCGAGACTAAATGTGGTTTCATGGACTAAGGGGGATTTGCTGGGGCTGAGATAGATGACGACTTGATGGACTTTTCTTTCGGGATATTTACGATACAGCCGCAGTCGGTAGTCGGTCATGCGGAAAGGGATATTTTGATTGGGCTCTGTTTGAAATTCGATATGCAGGATGATTTCGGCTGATTCGAGAAATATTACGGAGTCAGCGCGAATTGGTTCGACTGCGAGTTCAGATTGTTCAATTTTGGTTAGGGTGATTGGTTTGCCTAGTAGCCAACTGGCAAAGTCGCTGGAGTAGCTTTCTGCAAGGAATTTGCAAACGTTATCAATCATTTGAGCCGATCGGTTTAATGCTAAGAAAGTATGGTTATAAAAAAAATGACGAACCACCAAGTTTTTATCTTACAGCAAATACCGATCAAACCCGCCACAAAAGAAGCTAACTAAAAGGGTCGAAGCAGAGACCACAATGATGAAACCAATTAAGAGCATCTTCATCAGTAATAGAATTAATAGCCATAGTAATTG
>NZ_SJEE01000014.1 GCF_006937785.1 Pseudanabaena sp. UWO311 | reverse complement strand
CAAAGCACACCGCGCATAGGCAGCTCGAGGTCTACACGTGAACACCTACTCGCCAAAACTAACAAGCTCTCTCCCCTAAACACCTGACACCCGATCGCCCAATCCCCGCTCATAACCCCGGTCGCCCTCCGCACCAGGAACAAACGATCGCACCCTCACCACCACAAAACCCGATCGCCTAAACTCCACATCAAACAGCGATCGCCTCACATCACCACAAACCCGATCGCCTAAATCTCAAAATCAAACAGCGATCGCCACCTACACCCAACACCCGATCGCCTTTCCCCCACATCAAGCAGCGATCGCCATTCACCACCCACAAACCCGATCGCCTAAATCTCAAAATCAAACAGCGATCGCCTTGCTAATTTATATTGACGATTACGTTAGAATTAATGCAAAACAAGTAGTAGAGCCGTAATATTATGCAAATAAAAGAACTCACTACCGAACAGTTTCGTTTACTAGTTCGTGAAGTTGTAATTGAAGTGCTAGAAGAATATATCGATCTAGATGAAGGTAAGAAGTTAAAAAAATCGGTTGTGGAACGTTTATTACGACAACAACAGCAACCAAATGTTATTCCTGCGGTTCAAGCTATGCAATCATTAGGGCTTAATTGGGATGAGCTATAGCATTGATTTTACTTCTGAGGCGATCGCTGATCTTGCGAAAATTGATCGCACTAATCAAATACGGATAGCTCGTAAAATCAAGTGGTTGGGTGAAAATTTTGAACAAATTACGCCTCTATCGCTTTCTGGCAATTTATCAAGCTTTTTTAAGCTGCGTGTTGGAGATTATCGAGTTATTTATGCGATCTCGCAATCACAAAAAAGTGTCACTATCCATCAAATCGGACATCGCAGAGGAATTTATGATTAGATGAATAATCGCCTATTCCCTCAAAACCCAACAGCGATCGCCCCCTCATCACCCAACACCCGATCACCTAAACTCCACATCAAACAGCGATCGCCTCACATCACCACAAACCCGATCGCCTATTTCCCACAACAAACAGCGATCGCCCCTCACCACCACAAACCCGATCGCCTATTTCCTCAAATCAAACAACGATCGCCGCTTAGTGAATTGTTTATAATTGTTGTTAGTGGTTTATCTGGTGTGAAAGAGTTATCAAATGGGGAAATCAAACTGGCGATCATTTGAAGAGGCTCGTGCATTTGTTCATCAACTCCAACTTAAAAATCAAAAAGAATGGAGAGATTGGACAAAAATCAGTGCAAAACCTGATGATATTCCTGCCGCTCCTGATAGAACTTATAAAAATGTGGGTTGGCAGGACTTTGGAGACTGGCTTGGCACTGATAAGGTAGCCAACCAAAACCGTATTTATATTTCGTATGAAGAAGCTCGTGCTTTCGTACATAAACTCCAGTTAAAGAATCAAAAGCAATGGAGGAATTGGGCAAAAACTACCGCAAAACCAGATGATATTCCTGCTGATCCGACGCTAGTCTATAAAGATAGCGGATGGATAGGTTTTGGGGACTGGCTCGGCACAGGTACGATTGCACCATTTAATCGAGATTATCGTCCGTTTGAAGAAGCCCGTGCTTTTGTACATCAGCTTAAGTTAAAAAATGGGAAAGAATGGAGGGAATGGGCAAAAAGCAAAGCAAAACCTGATGACATTCCTGCTGCTCCTGCTCATGTATACAAAGATGAAGGTTGGGGAAGTCTTGGAGATTGGCTTGGTAGTGGCACGATTGCAGTCTTTAATCGAGATTATCGTCCGTTTGAAGACGCTCGAATTTATGTGCGCCAACTTAAGTTAAAAAGCAGGAAAGTATGGGAAGTCTGGATAAAAAAAGATGAAATCCCTGATAATATTCCTGCTGCTCCTTCTCATTTTTATAAAGATGAAGGTTGGAATGGGTGGGGAGATTGGCTTGGCACTGGTACGATTGCACCATTTAATCGAGTATTCCGTCCGTTTGAAGAAGCTTGTACTTTTACACACAAACTCCAGTTAAAAAGTAAAGATGAGTGGGCAAGTTGGGCAAAAAGTGAGGCAAAACCTGATGATATTCCTGCTGATCCAGAAGGGGTCTATAAAAGCAAGGGATGGTCAGGATGGGGAAATTGGTTGGGTACTGGCACGATTGCTTCATATAATCGCATTTATCGTCCATTTGAAGAAGCTCGTGCTTTTGCTCGCATACTTCTGTTGAAAGGCAGAGAAGAATGGATAGTTTGGGCAAAAAATGGAGAAAAGCCTGATGATATTCCTACTAATCCTCCTCAAACATATAAAGATAAGGGATGGTTAGGATGGGGGGATTGGCTTGGTACAGATTCGATTGCAAACCAAAATCGTGTTTTTCTCCCGTTTGATGATGCCCGTGCTTTTGTACATAAACTCCAGTTAAAGAATCAAAAGCAATGGAGGGAATGGGTGAAAAATGATAAAATCCCTGATTATATTCCTGCCAATCCTGCAAGAACCTATAAAGATAAAGGTTGGAATGGTTTTGGAGACTGGCTTGGTACTGGGACAATTGCACCTCAAAACCGTGTTTATCTTTCGTATGAAGAAGCTCGTGACGTTGTGCATAAACTTCAAATAAGAAGTGGAGAAGAGTGGTCAAATTCGATAAAAAATGGACAAATACCTGAGAATATTCCTGCTAATCCAGAAAGAGTCTATAAAAGTAAAGGATGGTCAGGATGGGGAGATTGGTTGGGTATTATCAACCGATGGACACAAAATGTGATTTTGAATTTCCTGTATAGCTTAAAGCCTGTTTTATCTAACCTAGAACCTTCAGAACTATACTCCATCTTGAGACAAAATGGCATGATTGCTTCTATTAGTAATGGCAGAAAAGATACCGAACTTCTTAAAAGCATCAAAGATCTGTGTTCCTCAAACAATCTGGATTCTGACTATAACAGCCTAATTACTCATGTCGAAGAAGAACTCGGTAAGGGAAATAACAAATCCGATGAAATTGAATTTGATAATTTATTGATAGAGGAAAACTTAAATAATGACGAGGAAGTAGCAACTGATTTAGTCCCTAATGAAATTGAAGCTATTGATACCGAGTTACCTCAACTAAAATCCTTTGACTCCCTCAAAGCAGTCGATTTACTTGTAGAAGCAGGAATTACCTCAGATCATGAAACCATCGAATTTTTAATCTGCAATCGCGTTAGCGCCCTATGGCAAGCCTGCCTAAACAACGATCTTAGCTTTGACCTAGAAAGACTTCGCAACGAAACAGGCGGCACATACTTTCAGACAATCCGCGATCGCTTCCTCAGTCAATACGATGGCGCAGCAAACCTAACCATACCCAACGGCTATAACTTCCCATATCCACCCAACCTGATGCAACGCCTCACCGCCTATCGCATCCTCACGGAAAGAAGAATCGGCAACTGGTCAGGAGTTGGCGCAGGGAAAACCATATCCGCAATCTTTGCCAGTCGCGTCATTAACGCCAAATTCACGATCGTTATCGCCTTTAACAGCACCATCGAAGGATGGGCAAAAGCGATCGCCCAAGTCTATCCCGACAGCATCATTTACCAAAAAGAACGCGGCGAAATCAGCGTAGATCGCAACCAACATAACTATCTCATCCTCAACTTCGAGAAATTCCAACAACCCTACTCCGCCGAACTTGTCGGCAACATTCTCAACCATCACCAGATCGATTTTGTCGTCATCGATGAAATCCAAAACGTCAAACAACGCGATCCCAATCCCAACAAAGAAAGCAAACGCCGCAAAACCCTTAACTACCTCCTCTCCGAAGCATCCCGCCAAAATCCTGAACTCTGCGTCTTAGGCATGAGCGCCACACCCGTCATCAACAACCTCTACGAAGCCAAAGCACTGCTAGAAATGACAAGAGGCGAAGAATTTGACGAATTGAAAACCTTCAGCACGATCGCCAACGCCCTCGCCATGCACGAAAAACTGATGCTTCATGGCATCCGCTACCGCCCCAATTACAAGATTGCGATCGCCGAAAGCTTTCCCGAAATCTCAGGCGAACACCTACGCCCCCAACTCATCGCCGCCATCAAAACCAGCCCCCTCGCTGTCGAGCAAATCCTCCTCTCAGCCAAAATCGACACTATCATCGCCCATCTCCAAACAGGAACCCTCATCTATACCCACTATGTCGATGGCATGGTCGAACCACTCCGCAAAGCGATCGCCGCCGCAGGTTACAAAGTGGGCTTATACACGGGAGTCCAAGAAACCGAAGAACGTAATTCTGCCAAAGAGAAATTCATCGCTAGAGAAATCGACATTCTCATCGGCACGGCTCCCATCGGTACAGGCGTAGATGGACTGCAATATGTATGCGATCGCCTGATTATCGCCAGCCTCCCTTGGACTCATGCCGAATACGAGCAACTAGTCGGGCGCATCTATCGTCAAAAATCATCCTTCGACAAAGTAGAAGTAATCATTCCCCAAGTCATTCTCGATCATCAAGGCGATATCTGGTCATGGGATCGCCAATACCGATGGAGTCGCATCCAATGGAAAAAATCCCTCGCTGACACCGCGATCGATGGTGTAATTCCCAAGGGTGAACTCGCATCGGAAAAAGTCGTCCTCAAAAAAGCAGGAGAAGCCCTGCAAACATGGATCGATCGCGTCGAAAGTGGCGATATCTATGAAATCAACCGTGAAGAATTGCGCGTCCCCTTACCCGAAGCGATCGCCAAAATCCTCCAACGCCGCTTTGGTGATTTCTCGGCAATGAACAACCGCTTCAATAATTCCTATAGCCAAACCACAGGCGATCGCCTCAAAGCAAACCCCGAAGAATGGTATCAATACCATACACTCTATCGCGCCGCCCGTGAAAAATGGAATGAAATCCCCTACGAAAAAATCGCCGAAAAACTCCAAAACTACAACAATCTCCAGATCGGTGACTTCGGTTGCGGTGAAGCCAAACTCGCTGAATTACTTCCCAATCATCAAGTCCATTCCTTCGACCACATCGCCATCAACGCAAAAGTACAAGCCTGTGACATCTCCCACACACCTCTCCCAGATGCAACCCTCGATGTCGCCATATTTTCCCTATCCCTCATGGGTCTAAACTATGCCGACTATCTCCAAGAAGCCCATCGCACCCTCAAAGGTGGCGGCAGTTTATTGATTGCCGAAACCATCAGCCGATGGACAGATAAAAAGCAAGAATTGCTAGATTTGATCGCCAGTTTTGGATTCACAGTGGTTAAGGAGCAAGAAGGCGATCGCTTCCTTTACATCAATGCAACCAAACCTTTAATTTCCTTAATGTGATTATACCAAAACACAAAATGGCTATGCCATTTTGTGTTTTTAAAACCCTTACAGGGTTTGATTTTTAATTCACGAAAGTGTAGCCACACTTTCGTGAATTGGTATTAGTTCTATCTGCCATAATTTTTGGACAAAAAAAGGTAGGGGCAGTTCATGAACTGCCCCTACCTTTTTTAGAAATAGATTTTAGATTTGAGGAACAAAGCGTTCTTTTACAGGAAGCGATGTGTATTCAGAAACAATGCGACGGAATTCATCGCCATCGAGAGTTTCATTTTCAACTAGAAGATCGACAACGCGATCGATCGCAGCGCGATTTTCGTACACAATCTGAAGCGCAGATTGATAGCACTTCTGCACAATTTCGCGAACTTGTTGATCGATTTTTGCGGAAATATCTTCCGAATATTGAGAACCGCCTCCCATGCTGCGTCCGAGGAACACCTCAGAGCTTTGACCTTCGAGGGCAAGTTGACCAATATTCGACATACCGTAACGAGTCACCATCTGACGTGCCATGCCACCTACCTGCTGCAAATCTCCACCAGCACCAGTCGTAACTTCCGCAGCTCCAAATACTGCTTCTTCCGCAGCACGACCCCCAAGGGCTGCCGTAATCCGAGCGAGAATTTGACCGCGAGAAACTAGAGTTTGCTCTTCATCGGGAGTGAACCATGTCAAACCAGCCGCTTGACCTCTAGGAATCAGGGTAACTTTTTGGACAGGATCGTGATCCTTGAGCAATGTACCAACGATCGCATGACCAACTTCGTGATATGCAATCAAGCGCTTGTTACGGCTATCGACTAGGGCCTTCCCTTCAAGCCCAGCGATAACACGATCCACAGCATCATCAATTTCTGCCATCGTCATCGCATCCTTACGACGACGTGCAGTAAGAATCGCAGCTTCATTGAGCAAGTTAGCTAAATCAGCACCTGCAAAACCAGGAGTACGTCGGGCGATCGCTTCTAAAGAAACTTCAGGACTAATCTTTTTGTCGCGAGCATGAACATTGAGAACTTGCAAACGACCCTTGATGTCAGGTGGATCAACACCAATTTGGCGATCAAAACGACCTGGACGTAGTAATGCAGAGTCAAGCACATCAGCACGGTTAGTTGCCGCAATGACGATTACGCCAGAGTTACCTTCAAAGCCATCCATTTCGGTGAGGATTTGGTTGAGAGTTTGTTCGCGTTCGTCATTACCACCACCGATACCAGCACCACGTTGACGACCGACAGCATCAATTTCATCGATAAAGATGATACAAGGAGCATTTTCTTTGGCTTTTTTAAATAAGTCACGCACACGGGATGCGCCAACCCCAACGAACATTTCTACAAATTCAGAACCAGAAACTGAGAAGAAAGGAACGCCAGCTTCACCAGCGATCGCTTTAGCCAGCAAAGTTTTACCAGTTCCAGGAGGACCAATCAACAACACGCCCTTAGGAATCTTTGCACCAACAGCAGTAAAGCGTTCTGGTTTCTTCAAGAAAGTAACTACTTCTTGTAGTTCTTCTTTGGCTTCTTCGATACCAGCAACATCATCAAACATTACGCCAGTCTGAGCATCCATCGCAAAACGCGCTTTGGATTTACCAAAGTCCATCGCTTGCCCAGGACCGCCCATTTGATTAGAACGACGGAATAAAAAGAATAGACCTGCGATTAGGGCAACTGGGAAAATTAGATTACTAATAAAGCCCCAGATTGCACCGTTGTTGCTAGGTGGGTAAATTGCTAAATCTATACCGCCTTCATTGAGCTTATCCATCAGCTCAGGTGCGTATAATGGCAAATCAACTCTAGCGCGTTGCTCTTTGCCTTCAATTTGGGGATCGGTTGCTACGATTACCGCCGTGCGACCACCATCAAAAATATCAACCTTGCGTACCCGATGTTCATCAAGGTATTCAAGGAATCTTCCGTAGGCGATGCGGGTATTTGCCGCATTTACAGTGGGGCGGCTAGGTGCGGGACGAGCAACTAATGTCTGCCATCCAAAAAAGCCTATTATCGCTATGGGCAGTAACCACAGCAGTGCAGTTCTCCAAGAAGATTTCATATAGCAAAGAGCCTGATGTTCAAAATAATTTCTTAACTAAACTTAACTTACCATGATCCTCAATCAATGGGATCGCGCGATCGTAAATATCTATCAAAAGAAAAACACCCCCATTCGGGGGTGTTTTTCTTTTGATAGATATTGAGTTTAGAGGCGTAATTCTTTTCGCCCGTTCTGGACAATTTTGATCATGTCAATTAACTGAGTCTCAAGATTACCTAATACGCGATCGCTATATTCATCTGCACCGCGCTGCATATCTTGGACTTCGCCAGTCACTCTCTGATGCAACAAGTCAAGATCCTTTTGAGCTTGACGGCGCATTTGATTGACTTCATTGAGAGTTTGCGATCGCACTTGTTCGCACTCTTCCTGCAATTCGCGGCGGATTTGATTAGCCTCTTGTTCTGCTTGGCGAATAATTACCGATTCTTCTAATAGCTGACTTGCCCTTAACTCAGCAGATTTAATTAAATCTTCAGCATATTGTTGAGCCTCAGAAACTAGGTCTTGCTTGTAAATGAGAATCTCTTCAGCTTTTGCGATCGACTCAGGTACAGAGAGCCTCACGCGATCGATCTGCTGACATAGCTTTTCCTCGTCAATGACGGTATGTCCCATCACGCGAGGGCCACTTTCCAGCACCATTTCTTCAAGATGGTCTAGCTCTTTGTGTAAGCTCATGTAGTAATCGGCTCTTGGTAAAGGCGCAGGGGAGCCGTTGTAATTACCATTAATAGATTTAGTACTAGCAGTTGAGTTTTCTGTCAGCATCGGGTTTGTGTAGGAGAAAGTTCAATGCTTTGATGATCTAAGCCAATTAGCTTGCGAAATGTGCTTAAGCCAATCAGCATAGAAATAATTAACCAACATTGTAAATGACTTTTTGCGAAAGCTGTTACAACATGAACTTTTTTTGAGGAGATGAGCTTTACTCACCTCCTCAAAATTGTTTAAAATTGTTTTAAGCGGCAATTTGTGACAATACTGCACGAGTTGCGGCTAATGTCGCTTCCACGTCAGCATCAGTATGGGCTAGTGATGTAAAACCAGCCTCAAACTGAGAAGGTGCAAGATAGACACCATGTTCTAGCATTCCACGATGGAATTTGGCAAACTTAGCAGTGTCACTAGTTTTGGCATCTTCATAGTCATAAACTTGCTGACTGGTGAAAAACATTCCAAACATCGCCCCAACAATGTTACCCGTAGCTGCATGTCCAGTTTCATGGGCGATCGCTAACATTCCTTCCGCAAGCTTCTTGGTAATCTGTTCAAGGTACTCGTAAGAGCCAGCCCGTTTGAGGATTTCCATGGTTTTAATGCCTGCGGTCATCGCCAAAGGATTACCTGACAAAGTCCCAGCCTGATACATAGGCCCAGCAGGTGCAACCATCGCCATAATATCTTTGCGACCACCATAAGCTCCCACGGGCAACCCACCACCGATGACTTTGCCCATCGTAGTTAGATCTGGTGTAACGCCAAAACGAGCCTGTGCGCAGCCATAGGAAACACGGAATCCTGTCATGACTTCATCAAATACTAGTAACGCGCCATTCGCATGACAAAGATCTTTCAATCCTTGCAAAAATCCTTCCTTAGGCGCAATACAACCAGCATTACCAACTACTGGCTCAATAATTACCCCAGAGATTTCATTAGGATTTGCCTCAAATAGCGCCTTGACAGCTTCAAGATCGTTGTAGGGTGCATTCAGCGTATTCGCAGTTGTAGACTTTGGTACACCAGGAGAGTCGGGCAAGCCGAGGGTAGCTACGCCAGATCCTGCTTTGACAAGAAACATATCGGCGTGACCGTGATAGCATCCCTCAAATTTAATAATTTTGTCACGTCCTGTAAAAGCTCTCATCAAGCGCAATACAGACATGCAAGCTTCAGTCCCAGAATTAACGAAGCGTACCATTTCCACACTTGGCACGGCTTCGATCACCATTTCGGCGAGCGTATTTTCAAGGACGCAAGGCGCACCAAAGCTTGTGCCTTTTTCAAGGGCTTTATGTAAAGCTTCAATGACTTCAGGATGGGAATGTCCAACGATCGCAGGGCCCCATGAACCGACATAGTCAATGTACTTGTTGCCATCGATGTCCCAAGCATATGCACCACTTACGTGATCGAATACGATTGGCTCACCACCAACTGATTTGAAGGCACGGACGGGGGAACTTACACCACCAGGCATTAATTGTTTTGCTTTAGCAAAAATTTCTTGGGATGCGGTTGTTTTAAAGGTAGATAAATTCGCAGTCATTTTTTAACGAAGATTTATTTTAGGAATTTTGACTCTTTCTAGACTCAATTTAACTTAGCAATGATGCAAGCGGCACAAAATTCCATGAGAAAGTAAGGAACCAATTTTGGGATGGTACGGCGAAGCCGTACCATCCCAAAATTGGTTCCTTCGCGAATTCTTAGCAAACAAGATTTTTATATCTGTATTTTCTGAAACAAAAAAGAGCAAAATTGTTGTGGCCGCAATAATACTTAAAATTTTTGCATTTCTGAAAAAGCATTCGATCTTTCGTATATGATGCAAATAGATAGGGGTGAATCGTGTTAATGAGATTTATAAAGTTCATATTCTTCATAAACCTGTAAAGGTATCCGTTAACATAAAAATAAGCACCTATCAAGCTTAAATAACTGAGATTTGATCGAGCCAATGAGAATTCTCCTTGTAGAAGATGATGCTAACTTAGCTGACACTTTAGCTGAAGTGCTAACCAGTCAGCATTGTGTTGTAGATATCGCGAGAGATGGTGAAGAAGGCTGGGAGAAATCTCAAGCTGACGATTACAACCTGATCTTGTTAGATGTAATGCTGCCAAAACTCGATGGCATTAACCTATGCCGCCGTTTGAGGGCTCATGGTAACAATATCCCGATTCTGATGGTGACTGCACTCGATATGAGTTCCGACAAGGTTCAGGGGTTAGATGCTGGGGCTGATGATTACCTCGTCAAGCCAATTGATCCCCCTGAATTAATGGCTCGTATTCGTGCTTTATCCCGCCGCGCTCAAATTGCTGAACCCACGGTTTTACGTTGGGGGGAACTGCAACTTGACCCAGGAATGCATGAGGTTTCCTATGCAGGACAATCTGTGCACTTGACTCCTAAGGAATACAACATTCTAGAGTTGTTACTCCATCATGGTCGTCAAGTTCTGAAGCGAATCACGATTGTGGAGCATGTTTGGTCTTTGACAGATCCACCTAGAGAGGACACGATCAATGCCACGATCAAGAGTCTGCGGAACAAGTTGAAGGGTGCTGCTGCTCCTCACAATTTGATCGAGACGATTCACGGTGTTGGCTATCGTTTAAGTCAACTTTCATAAAGAAAAAGGAGTGCAAAGCACTCCTTTTTCTTTATGGTATTAGCCCAAATTCTTGTAGAGCTGGCAAAAAATTATTGTTTTCGTGATTAGAGTTGCTTAGCTTAATTAGGGCAAAACGTTGCAATGGAGTGAGGCTTTGCCATTGGGTGATGGCGATCGCAAAATTTAATTCCTGTGCGTGCTGCACCACACTGATGGGGATCACTTCAATTTGCATCCATGCAGGTTCATTATCAATTGGCAAATCGCTAGGATAGGTATTGAAATATTCAAAAACCTGCGATCGCAAGTTTTCTCGATAGTCTTGAATCTCTTTGTTAGTCTCACAAGGCAAATCAATTAGTTTTTGACGTTGAATAGTGGAAAAACTATGCCAATGTTGCAGTTTGAGCTTTATCCCGCATGTGTCTAGTTTGTAACGTACTTGCATGGGGATACAACGCAAGGCAGCGACAAAATCGGCTTCAAACTCAAAAAATTGCAGCATATTTTTAAAATCCAAATATTAAAGGCGGCGCTTCGCGCCGCCTTTAATTTAAATCGTTTCAATTTTACTTTAAACCTTTTCAGTGTCCGTAATATTGACAGTTAGTTTCATCGTTCCCAAACGTACTGAAAACTCGCCAGAACTATTGGGAACCGTCAATACTTGCGCGATTTTGCCAAATTTGGGAATCCGCACCCGATCACCTACCTTAAGCTGTACCTCAATTTTTTCTTCAGGGACAATAGGTAGATGACGCTTGGTTAGTTCTCCGATTCTCTGCTCGGTACGTTGCACATCAGCAGCCACTTGTTCGCCTAGTTGTTCACCTTTTTGGAGTTTGCGGATTACACGACCAACTTCTTTTTGGGCTTGAGCGATCGCTGCATTGACTTCTTTTTCTTGACGCTCACGCAACTCTTTAGCTTGCGATCGCATTTTTTCCGCCCGATCTAAAATCTCATTATGCAAACGTTCAGTCTCAGCAAGTAAATTTGCAGCGGCTTCAGTTTTTTGAGTTTGTTCACGCCTTTGGGCTTCCAATTCGGCAATCACATCATTCATTTCCGTAGAACCGATGCCCACTCGCACTTGCGCTGCTTCGATAATTTCCTGCGACAAGCCTAAACGTCCTGCGATCGCTAGAGCATTGGAACGTCCAGGGATACCCCACAAAAGTCTATAGGTAGGAGCAAGGGAAGCATCGTCAAATTCCACGGAAGCATTCTCGAATTTGGGGTTTTGGTATTTAAGGGCTTTGAGTTCGCCAAAGTGAGTTGTAGCGATCGCAAGTCGCGTATGTTCACCCAGATATTCCAGTAAAGCCGTTGCGATCGCACTGCCTTCGGATGGATCAGTGCCAGCGCCAACTTCATCGAGCAAAACTAGAGACTGGGGCGAAAGTGAGTCTAAAATTCGACCAATACGGCGAATATGTCCCGAAAAAGTCGATAGATTTTGCTGCAATGACTGCTCATCGCCAATATCAGCAAGCACAAGATCAAACCAAGGCATTTCCACAGGCTCTTTGGCAGGAATAAACATTCCCGCTTTTGCCATTAAAGCCGCCAAGCCAAAAGTTTTCAATGTCGCAGTTTTACCGCCCGTATTGGGTCCTGTAATCACGACTACGGAAATCTGGGGCGAGATTAACACATCCACAGGTATGACTTCGCGACCTTCTTCGTTTTTTTGTTGCCATACCAGTAAAGGGTGACGCAATTGGCGCAAAACGATCGCTTCACTCTCCAGAAAATGCGGTGGATTCGCGCCTAGCCAATAGCCATAACGTGCCCTTGCCACAGCTAGATCAATCTTTGTAACAATAATCAGCAATCTTTGTAAATCTTCAGCGATCGCAGTGATCTTGGCACTAAGTTCAGTCAAAATAATCTCAATCTGGGCTTGCTCCATTTTTAACAGTTGGCGCAAGCGGTTATTAGATTGCACTACCGAGTTTGGTTCTACAAATAAAGTCATCCCCGTACTGGAAGTATCGTGAATCACTCCAGGGACGCGATCGCGCTGTGGTGACTTTACTGACAGTACATAGCGATCGCTACGTTGCGTAATGATCTGCTCCTGTAGAGAGCTAGCGTTGCGCTGCATGATGTTTTGCAGCTTGGTAATGATTTGGTCGCGCACCGAGGTCAGCTCATGGCGAATTTCCCCTAATCGTATTGAGGCTCGATCTAAAACATTTCCGCCTTCATCAACACAGCGATAGATCTCCTGCTCAACATCAGGATAAGTCCGCAACTCACTGGCTAGTATCTGCAAACTTGGGCAGTAATCAGCGTTATCTAGCTGACGGCGCAGGTTTCGTGCCCCAGCCAAAGTCGTTGCGATCGCCCATAGCTCTAAAGCTGACACAATCCCCTGTTTCTCAGCCCGAAATACCGCCTCTGTAATATTTTGAATCCCATCTAGAGATACGCCTGCATTTCGCTCTTCCAATGCATAGGCTTCTTTAGTTTGAGTGAGTAACTCTAATGTATCTTCATAGCGATCGGGTATTGGCAAATGTGCCGAGGCGATCGCACCCAGCTTTGTCGTTGTAAATGTTGATAAATGCTGACATAAACGATTCCATTCCAACAGATCTAACGTCTCAGCTTGCATGACACCTCAAAATAGCTTTTTATTCGTCAACATCCAGTGCTCAAACCAGAACCATAACAAATTTTTTAAAGGTGTTGCTTCGCAACACCTTTAAAAAATTTGTTATGGTTCTGGTTTAAATAACCCAGAGGAATTTTTAAAAGCGTTGCTCCGCTACGCTTTTAAAAATTCCTCTGGATTTTAATTAAGCGCAAAGCGCTGTACTTGTGTTGATAATACTTTTCTATTGTGCCAAAAAATCAAAAAACAAGGGGCTTAAGCCCCTTGTTTCGATAAAAAAATGAGGTGCGACTCACCTCATTTTTTTAATTGCAATTTTTAAATTACAAGCGAGAAGCTAATCTTTCAAAATCAGCTTGAGTACTTGATAGCATTCTGCTTCGGCTATCAGGATTGCGATCGCCACTTAAATTCGGGACGAGGTTACGGGCTTGCAACGCCATATGTAACTGTAAATGTGCGACGTAGTCGCTCAGATCGCCTTGAACATCAATTTGTTTGAGCGCTACAGATTTATTACTAGTCACCGCGTTACCTCTCATTTAATTATGTGAATGTAAACTAAATATGATTTTTTAAAGACTAATCTCTCGTCTGATTGAGATTAGATAAGTTATTTCTATAACTTTTGATATAGAACTTATCATACAGCCGTTCTTGGCAGATATGTCTAGATACGAAGCGTAATCTTTTGATGCAATACTTAACAATCATTGGAGCCTGATCTGAAATCCCCAGAGGTTGCGGCTGTGCTGTATTGTAGTATTGGTAAGTCTTATACAGTGGTTATTTAAGTTTGCTCTGGCTACTTTTTGATAAGATATTCCAATATTTTTGTTAAGATTTTCGCTATTTTCTTTATTTAATTTCATTTAATTCCTTTAATCATGCTTAAACGCGCCGTTTCTATCCTGCTTGTAGTATTTGCCTTATTTCTTACCAGTTGCGCTAATACGCCTACGAGTGGTCTCGTACCGTTTTCAGATAGTAAAGATGGCTATCGATTTTTATATCCAAATGGCTGGACAGAGACAAAAGGTAATTCGGCGATCGATATTTTGTTTCACGACATTATTGAACCTTCAGAAAATGTATCTGTTGCCATTAGCAAGCTAGAAACAGTAAAAACTCTTGAAGAAATTGGCGAACCCGAAGCGATCGGTTTGCGTGTACAGGAACGTGTTGTTGCGCCAGAAGGTTCTGGTCGTCAAGCAAAGTTACTTAGTGCGACTCAGAGAGAATCAGGCGATCGCAACTATTACATCTTTGAATACGCAGTTCAGCGTCTGCAAGGCGAACCTCGCCATGACCTAGTAACGGTATCTACCAATCGTGGAAACCTTTACACCCTAAGCATTTCTAGCTCTGAGAAACGTTGGAATAAAGTCAAAGATTTGTTTGCTCGAGTTGCAAAGTCTTTCAGTATTGGCGAATAACAAGTAAATATCTTTATAAGCCTGCAATATCAATATGCTTCAAATCCTCGTCATTGATGATGATCCTACGATCAGAATGACTCTTCAGAGATTTCTGAAGAGTCAAGGCTATGATGCGATTGTAGCTAACGATGGAGAAGAAGGATTGGCTAAGGCTAAAGAAATCCATCCATCTTTAATTATTTGCGACTGGATGATGCCCATCATTGATGGATTGGAGGTATGTCGCCAGATTAAGAGCAACCCAGATCTAGCCAATATCTACCTCATTTTACTAACTGCGCGTGACCAAGAGGGTGACTTAGTGCGCGGTCTAGAAATGGGAGCAGATGACTTTTTGGGTAAGCCACCACGGATTAATGAGTTACGAGCAAGAGTAAGAGCGGGATTAAGACTATATCAGGCAACTGAGGAAATTCAAAGGCAAAAACGATTAATTGAGCAAGAGTTAGCTCAGGCTTCGCAATATGTGCGATCGCTTTTACCCGAACCTCTTGAAGGAGAAGTTTCTATCCAATCTAGCTTTTTGCCATCAACGCAGCTTGGGGGAGATAGTTTTGACTATTTTTGGCTTGATGATGACAACTTAGCTCTTTACTTACTAGATGTTTCTGGGCATGGTGTTGGCTCAGCATTGTTATCTGTATCTGTTTTAAATCTGATGCGTACTCGCAGTTTAAAACATAGTAGAACATCTCAAGACACGACCAATTTTTATAAACCCAGCGAAGTATTAAGCGATCTCAACAATACTTTTCAGATGTCGGTGCACAATGAAATGTACTTCACGATCTGGTACGGCGTTTATAACAAGCAAACCCATAAGCTAGTTTATTCAAGTGGCGGACATCCTCCTGCTGTTCTCATTTCTAATGAAGATATCCCTAAGATTAAGTTACTCAAAACTGCTGGTCTGCCGATTGGGATGATGCCTGATATTAATTATCAAGAGCAAGTTTGTGATATTGATACTAGTAGCAGGCTATATCTGTTTAGTGATGGGGTTTACGAGATTACCCAAGAAAATGACAATATTTGGGGTTTTAACGCTCTGATTGATACATTCATTAGAACTTCTAGCGATCGCAATTCACGAATTGAGCATATATTAACTTGTGTCAAAGCCGCAGCAAATAACCGTCCCTTTGAAGATGATTTATCTCTGTTAGAAATCGAATTTCACATATAAAAAAATAGAGAGGGACGCTTTGCGTCCCTCTCTATTTTTAAAATTAATTCAAGGTTGCATTAAATTCGTCAACTGTTGGGTAGATTTTAAAAATCTTGGTCATACTAGTAAGTTCAAATAGCATTTGAACTTGATCGTTAGCCCCACAAATCACCATATCTCCACTACTATTACGGATTGCCTTGAGAGCTGAGACTAGTGCACCTAAACCAGAACTATCCATAAAAGTAATCTCTTGAAGATCAACTAATAAATATTTGGGAGGGTTTGGGACTGAGGCGATGTCATTAACTTGGCGACGAAAATCAGCCGCAGTTGTAACATCTAACCTTCCTGAAGGCTGGATAATTTTTACTTGATTACTCATGAATTTTTTCTTGGCTTAACGATTTAGTTTAATAATTACAGGAATGCTGATTAGTTATCAAGTTTTAAGTGAACGCTCTAACATAAGCATAAATCTTTATCGATTATTTTTGCTCTTATTTGGGCTTTAATGAAATCTTGTCACTATTAAGTAAGTAAGTGCAATTAAATATAAAATCTCAAAACCTTTTGCGCCCGCTGCGCGGGCACAAAAGGTTTTGAATCTAAATTTTAATTGTGTTGAGATACTTAAACAATTGTTTTAATTAATAAATTCTCTAAATATATGGCTGGTTTACCTGATTTACAAGCGATTGAGGATGCACTAGCACCGATTATCGATCCCGATCGCCAAAAAAGTATTATCGAGCTGGATATGGTGCGTGATATCGCCATCAAGTCCAATGGGGTGATCAGTTTCACATTATTACTAAATGATCCAAATAGTCCTAACCGCGATCCTTTAATCCAAGAATGTAAAACCGCTATTAAGGCGATCGCTTCCGTCAGTGATGTTTGGGTAAAGGTAATCGCCAATAGTCCTTCGATCGCTACTCCAGAGGCTCCCACAAGTTTATTAAAAGGTATTGAAGGCGTTAAATACGTCCTTGCAATTTCCAGTGGTAAGGGAGGTGTAGGCAAAACTTCGGTCGCAGTAAATGTCGCTGTTGCCCTTGCGGATATGGGTGCAAAGGTTGGCATTCTTGATGCAGATATCTATGGACCAAATGTACCTGTGATGTTGGGTATGGAGTTGGCGCAAGTAAAGGTGGTCAAGGCTGAAAATGGTGCTGATGTGGTCGAGCCAGCCTTTAACTATGGCGTAAAAATGATCTCTATGGCATTTTTAATTGCCAAAGATCAGCCTGTGGTGTGGCGTGGTCCAATGCTGAATGGTGTAATTCGTCAGTTTTTATACCAAGCAAACTGGGGCGAACTTGATTATTTGATTGTGGATATGCCTCCAGGCACAGGTGATGCTCAGTTGACGCTCACGCAGTCTGTGCCATTGGCAGGGGCTGTAATTGTGACTACACCACAAACAGTTTCGCTTTTGGATTCACGCAAGGGTTTGAAGATGTTCCAGAATATGGGTATCCCTGTTTTGGGCATTGTCGAAAATATGAGCTATTTCATTCCACCTGATATGCCTGATAAGCAATACGACATTTTTGGCTCTGGCGGCGGGAAGAAAACGTCTGACGAGCTTGGTGTGGATTTGCTTGGTTGTGTGCCTTTGGAAATTAGTCTGCGCGAAGGTGGCGATCGAGGTGTGCCAATCGTATTAGGTCATCCTGAGTCTGCTTCGGCTAAGGCTTTACGAGATATTGCTAAGGCGATCGCGGCTAAAGTCCAAGAATAAAATAATTTTTCTAGCGCAGTCTCGTCTACGATTTAAAAGTTTGCGAGACTGCTGTTCAACTTTGTTTTTTGATGGATGATTTGCGATCGCTTAAGCAATTTGGCGAAAATGCTGGATTAATGTTTTAATTCAATAAATATGAGGCATTACAAACTTTTTTGATCAAATGAATTTAATTTTCTTTGCCGCATGAAAACACATTTTTAGCAGTATTAGCCCTCCTTGAATATGACTAATATTGGATTTGCCATAGGTGCGGGGGAAATAGCGAACAGGAATATCCATAATCTTTAAGCCTAACTTAGCAGCCCCAAAGAGTAGATCAAAGTCTCCAAAAGGATCAAAATCTCCAAAAAAATCTCGATTTGCTGTCAACTTTTGGTAGTTTTGCCGCGAGATTGCTTTTGTACCGCATAGCGAGTCTTTTATTTGAATATTGAGTAAATAGGATAGTAAAAAAGCAAAGATGCGATTAGCAATGCGATTGAGCCAAGGCATAGAGGCTTTGCTAAGTGGATAAATCAGACGACAGCCATTGGCAAATTCGCAAGCTCCTGAAGCGATCGCCTCAAAGAAATAGACCAAATCTCTAGGTTGCACAGTTAAATCTGCGTCCAAAATCATCAACACATCACCTGTAGCAATCTCAAATCCCTGCCATACCGCATCCTTCTTGCCCTGCCCTGATTGACGGTACGCCTTAATATTAAAGCGATCGCTATATTTTTGCTGAACGCGCAAAATTTCCTCCCAAGTTCCATCTGTTGACCCTCCTTCGACAAAAATAATCTCTGTATTGTCTCCGAGCCAAGGCATATCGGCAATACACGATTCAATGTTTCCAGCTTCATTACGTGCAGGAATGATTACAGAGCAATGGAGAGTAGTGGGAATATGGAAGATCGGACGCGCAATAATATATTCATTCAAACAGAATTGATTCAATAGAGGTAATGGAGCCAGTACATGATTAAAAAACCAAGCTAATAATGGAACCTGTTTTGGGAATAATAAACGTTTACTATGATAGACAACCTCAAATTGGCAAAGATATAAGAGATTCTCAACATCACCATAGCTAAGCCAGTTGAGTTGCGGTAGAGGCATCCTTTGCCCAATTAAAGAAGCCAATTTGAGAATGATTTCCCAACTAGGGTTGTGAAAGGTTAAGATTAGGCGTGTTGATGGTTGGCATAATTGGTATAGGTTGTTTAAAGCTTGAGGGATATCTGTAATATAGCTAATAGTATTAGCAAGCAAAATATAGTCGAATATCTCTGACGAACAAAAAGATTCTACATCCGAGACTATAAAATCTAATTGGGGAAAGCGAATTTGAGCTTGCTCTACTGCATCTGGATTTTGCTCAATTCCCAATCCATAGCTTGGTTGCAAAGAATTAAGTAAATATCCAAGATTAGAGCCAACTTCTAAAACTTTAGTATCTTTCTGAATAAAAGTTTTATAAAATCTTTCAATATCTTGATAATAATAAATATTAAGATCGCGCCATTTCTGTAAATTATTTCGAGAAGAAGCATTCATGAATCAACAGTCTCCCACAATCTCAACGATTTCTGATATTGATACTTCCAAAATATTTATATTCAAAGATATTGGGCTCATCTTAGTTGCAGTAATAGCACAATGTTGGTGGACAAGTATTTTTGTTTCTACAAAAGTAGGACTATTAAATCTTTTGCCAACCTTAGTTTTTCTAGGATTGTGGTACTGGTTTACCAAATCATCACTTAGTATTCAATATTCTAGATGGTATTTCCTATTGGGTTTCTTAATAACCTTAAGATTGCCTGTTACGATCGCACCTCAGTTAGAGATTTTGAATTGGACTCTCTATCTTAGTATGGTTGGCTTAATAGGATATAGGATTTTTGAATATTTTCGACAGCGGAAGCAATTAATAGTTGTAGGTTTAGCAATTACAATTATTCTTTTTAATTCTTTTACACATTTATTCCTAGATTCTCCCTTCACATATTCTTTTCGACTTCTAAGCCAATTACCTTCTAACTACATAGCGGGGAAAGATAACAACCTTACTTGGGAATGTTCTTACGAAGATACTAGCTTGCCAGTGCATTGCGATATGCGTCATTTTATTCCATCTGAAAAGATATTTACCGAGACAAGTTATGATGCTAGCTTTTCTGTCTTCTTAAATCGTTTCTTTTATGGCTACTTCAATTCATTGGTGGGTATGTCGGGGCATCGTTGGTTTATGAGTATTAGCGTCAATATTTTTCTTTGGATAAGTGCATGTGTGGCGATATATCGGATTGGAGAAATTGCTAATCTAAATGAAAGAATGAGGAATATCGCGATGCTGTGCTGTGCATCAAGTTGGGGATTTGTGCATTTTGTTGCCCAGCCTTCACCACATATGACAGCTTTTGCTTTCGCCTCAATTATATTGTGGGCAACTCTCGAATTGACTCGCGATGAATTTCTTAATGATCCATTGCTAATACTTCTAATTATATCTGGTTCTTTAGTTTATGATATTTACCCACTAATTCTCATCAGTTCGATTTTATTGTTTATCTATAAACGTCCATTGCTTGGTGTTTTAATTCCGTTATTATCGATCGCATTAAACGTATGTTGGAAATATATTTCGCTTCAACAAATATTAGGCACATTAGGAAATATTCAAAGTCTTAGTAGTCCCTCTAGTAATCTTACCTATAGTTTTCAAAATTGGACTAAAGCAATTTTAAGTTTAGATTTTGGTCGAATTTGGCAGTTTTTATCCAATGGATTTATGTCTTATCTATATGGTGGCATGATCTTTGGTGCGATCGCATCCACAGGGTTATTAATTTATCTAGCAATCCAGAAAAAAAATGCCGCAAATCCTGACGAGAATCAACTGCTTTTTCCACTTTTATTTACAATTACGGCTTGCTTTTGTACTGTGATGTTAATTGCTATGTTTTTTGTGGCAGCTCAGTCAGAAATTTGGAGTCCGACCAAGTTTTTGCCCCGATTTGCTTTTTATATTTATCCTGCTAATACTCTGGCGATCGCATTTTTGGCTGACAAGTTTCTCAATCGTGGAAGCTATTTTGCACCAATTTTAACTTTTATAATCGCAAACTCAACTATTATCAAAATTGCTTCAATGTCTGCATTTTTTGAATATGGTTTAGTTGGACTGTATTGGCAGTAATGCCAATTCACGAAAGTGAGGCTACACTTCTGTTAATTAAAAACCGTTTTAAAAGCACAAAATGGCGTAGCCATTTTGTGCTTTGTTATAAGAAGAAAGGCAACACTTTGCGTTGCCTTTCTTCTTATAACAATTGGATTGGTCTAGTGGTTGCATATATGATCGCTCTGATCGCAAAGCCGATCGCTAGACTGCTAATAGTCACGCCACCAAATAATTGCCAAATCAATTTTTGAGGTAGATCGATATAGACGAATTGCCGACCAATGAGAGTAATTGCGGCAGCGATCGCACCAATAGCAGTGCTAGTTAACCAACTTGATGGAGTCTGTAAAATTAGTAATGACATCTGCACCATAAATCCAATAGTGATCACTGTGGCGATAATTTCAAGGATAGATAGCTTTTTTTCTGGTGCTGGATCGTAACGGACATCTTGAAAGCCGAGCAAATACAGTCCTAGGCAGACACCCGCAGTAATCAAACTGTAGTTAATATCAGAGGTTTGCCAATAGACTGTAATCACCGCCGCGATCGCCGCCAACAAACCTCCCACACTCAGAGGGATGGCAAATGTGCCCGCTACCGCAAGCACAAATAAAAGAACTAAGCCTAGATAGTCGCCAAAATGAAATAAGATGCTTAACTGAGAGCCTACCCATCCATAGGCGATCGCGATCGCGGTTAGAGAAATTAGCAATCGATACCCAAGCTCTAGTCTGCCGATTTTGAGTGCCATAAGATGCCACCAGTTTTTTAGTCGCTGCGAATGTAAAAATTGCGAAGTTAACGCGATATCAAGAAGTATAGCAATCGTTAGGCAGTCTTATCGCAATTCACAAAAGTGTGACCACACTTTTGTGAATTAAAAACCAAACCCAGCAAGTCTCTAATACCAAAGCACAAAATAGCTACGCCATGTTGTGCTTTGGTATTAGAGACTTGCTTGGAGGGAGAATACCCAAAATTGTTCTGACGGATAAAGCCTGTCGCAATGATTTTGGGGTTGGGAAAGCTAAAGCGTTAGATATTCTTGAAGCTGCGATCGCAAAGATTTATGACTTACATCTTCAACATCTAAGATTGTTTCAATCGTTAGACCTAGCGATCGCTGATTGGGAACAGATATCTTTTGTCCTGATGATTGCCAAAGTAACCAGCGGCTCCCAAGGGGCAAGTAGGCAATGCTATCGTTGCGATGAGATATCCATACCACAGGAATATCTGGCAAATCCTTGAGGATATCTGCGGCACTCTCGGAAATATTCACCGCCGCTAGGGTTTCTAATACGGCGCGATCGCTTTGGACAATACCTGTATCATTTGTCCAAAGTCTGACACTTAGCTTGGATTTTTGTGCGTAAAAATAGAGAGAAGCCGCTGCCACTACAGCTTCCTCAAAGGCTTCTGGCTCCCATCCTATGGAATTATCAAGGGCGATCACTACTTCTTGACCGCCAATGGTAACTTCCAATTCCCGTACACGTAATTCACCAAACTTAGCACTCGTCCGCCAATGAATTAATCTGGTCGGATCACCCCAGCGGTAAGGACGCAATGTTTTCGTTAAACCTTCCGTTGCATTGCTGTAGTTGTGCTCATCACTATATTGGCGCGGACTTGTATCACTTCCCAATTGATCAACTAAGGGACAACGATCAAGTGGAAGTACTGTTGGATACACGATCGCCTTCTGCCCTGCTGGACAAGCACGGCGACTGCGGAATAATCCTAAGGGACTAGAGGTGGCAATTTCGGTGGATCGGAATAAAAATACACCACGCTTTGTGGTTTTAGCTTCATATTTCCAGTGATATTCTTGAAGTGGTGCAATCAACTCAATCACCAAGTCTTGTTGCAAAATATTCGAGAGATTTTCTGGCAAAATATCTCGAATTTCCAGTAACCTTTTTTCAGTTCGCCCAGCATTTTGAATCGTCAAATCTACCCATAGATCGTCGCCTACACTAACTGGATCAATTTGCGATCGCGTCACTACCATTTCTGCTAGTAAGCGCTTTGGCATCACCGCCCCCACAATCAATAGAGCCAAACTCACGCCACTAATTACATATAGCCAACCTGCAAGGGTATTGGTGGCTGCCATAAAGAAGAATAGCGTTAAAGAGGTATACATTCCCCCAATAAATTCTGGTGTTGCAAATCGCGATTCCAACCATTTAAAAAAACGTTTAGTCTTAGAAATCTTTTTTGGTTTAGAGCTTCGTTGTTTGCGATCGCTTGAACTATTTGACATATAGTTTTTTTACATATTTTAATGTATTACAAACTTGATATAGCAGTTTTCAAATGAGTGTAAACTCATTTGAAAACCAAAAAACAATCCCAGTAGGGTTATAGTGGTTTTCATTTTGCTGTAGGCAAAATGAAAACCACTATAACTATGACTTAATCAGTGCCCAAGCTCCATTGAATAGGAGTACCATTAGTGCCAAACTGATTATTGCCAAGGCAGTCCCGATTAAGTTTGTCTTGAGTGATACTGGTCGATAGGCAGGTTGCAACCAAAATCTTAAACGTTTTGAGACAAAAGGCATTACATATAGGCTCAGGATTGTGGAAGTAATTAGATTATTCACAATCATTGAGCTGGCTAGTGACCAAGATTGCATAAGCCCTAAGATAGAAAATACGATCGTCTGTATCATCACGACTGGATAAAGTCCTAAAACTACTGCGAGGATTTGTTTCCATCGCGGGGGGCCAAGCCCTTTATATTCTGAGTTACCTGACAGCGCAGAGAACCATCCCTCTAGACCTGTAGTAAAAGACTTAAATCGATAGGCGGAAAATATTTCTTGACCAGATTCTAATAGTTGCTTGCGATCGCTTGACTCCATCCATTGATTGAGATGTTCTGGCGAATCGAAATGGAATATGTAATACCATTTTACAACTGGATCTTTACACCTAAGCGGCGGGCATAGATCGCAACGTAAGAAGCCGTCATATTGCTTTGAGGTTTCTACTAAGTTATGGTGCCATCGTTTAAATGCGAAGTCTCGACCTTTAGGGACTATGTGTTCTGTAACTAGACTGGAGTAAAAAAGTTGTTCTAAAGGTGGATTTGGCATATTTTCTAAGTTCAAATTCTCAATATCGAAGGGCTTAGAAACTATTTAAGAATTACATGACACATAAAATTTCGTTTAAAAGTCTACCAATAGCCCCCTAAATCCCCCAATTCTGGGTGACTTGAATCTGGTTCCCCCCAGAATTGGGGGGCTAGGGGGGGCTAAGATTACAATTCTTAAATGGTTTCTTAATACCAATCCACTGAAGTGAGCCAACACTTCAATGAATTAAAAACCTTACTGGGTTTGGGTTTCCATTCACGAAAGTGTTGTCATACTTTCGAGAATGGGTATAAGGTTTTGAGATTCAAGAAATGGCAACGCCATTTTTTGAATTGGTATTATGCAAAATTACGCAATGCAGGAGCAATTCATGAATTGCTCCTGCATTGCGATAAGGGTTTCAATATAGTTTTGCGTAAGTTCTAACTTTGACGATTGATTTCTTGCAATAGCCACTCATCAACGGGTTGACCATCTTTGCGGATGAGTTCTATTTCTACCATTACGGAGGAATTGGAACCAACTGGAGCCATTTTTTGATGGAAGCGAATTACATAATCTTTAGGATTATGATTACGTTCCTTTAGCCAGTCTTGGACTTTGAGTTCCGCAAAGAGTGATTGACCTTGCTCAAACATTCTTGCAACTTGCATTCTGATCGTAAAAGGATTGACTTGTGGCATAAACTTCTCCAACTATAATAAGCGGCACTAAAAGTTACTTGTTGCTATTTTTTTAAAACAAGATAATACAACTCACCTTCGCCTTTGATTAATCCAGCCCGTTGCTTAGCCCGATCGCCTGTTCCCATAAAGATATCTAC
This sequence comes from Pseudanabaena sp. UWO311, assembly GCF_006937785.1. Lineage (GTDB taxonomy): Bacteria > Cyanobacteriota > Cyanobacteriia > Pseudanabaenales > Pseudanabaenaceae > Pseudanabaena. The sequence continues at coordinate 100,061 of NZ_SJEE01000014.1, read as the reverse complement.
TCGTCCCGCACCACGAATCGCACCGCCTGTATCTTGATCGAGCGCAAAACGCTGTACTTGACGTAATTCAAGCTTACCTATGGTGGGATTCTCAAACGGAATTTCAGTACGGATCAGTGCAATGCCGCCAGAGGGAAAGATTTTTTTGTCAGTGGCAATTGAACGCTCTGCGATAACTGGCGCACCAAGACTGCCAGTCGCAGGCTTGCCATTAGTTTCGCGAAAAAAGACAAAGCTAGGGTTGCGATTGAGATACTTAATTAAATCTTGAGGATTTTTTTTGAAATACTCAATCAGCGTCTGCAATGTCACGTCTTCAAGACGCATTTTGCCATCTCTAACTAGCTCTGCGCCAACTGACCGATAGGGTTGATCAGTTTTACCTGCATAACCAACAGTTAATAAATTGCCATCTGGCAACTCAAATCTTGCTGAGCCTTGGACATGCACTAAGAAAGCCTGAAAGCGATCGCTTAACCATGCAATTTCTAGCCCTGCCATTTGTTTGCTGCCTTCAAGCATGGCGCGAGTAGGATGGGGCGATTGCCATTGAGCAAAGTCTGGTGGCAAACTATAAAGCGGGTATTTAAATTCATCAGTACGAGTACGGCTGGCTTTGTACAATGCCTCGTAATAGCCTGTAAACTGAACGCTGCCTGTGCCATCACGCCCAACTGACTTATAAAGATCAAATTCACGATTTACGGCTTGCTGGAGATCTTTAGCAGTGCGAGACACTTGGACAAGCCGACGAAATCTCACCAAACTACGCTCCATCAGATCTTGACTAATTCCTGCGATCGGGTAACGCTTAGCAGCAGATGGGGTGCGGATGTATTGAATACTATGATCGATCGCTTGCAAGAGATTTTGGCGATCGCTCTCTAATAGATCATCGGTGAGATCAAGGGTGAGAGGGTTAACCGCACGCGGAGATATTGGGGCAATGGCTTGAGCAAGTTTAAGTTCCGCAGCTTCGGCTGGTCTTTGAAAATCGGTTTGCATATAGCAAGGTGGCACAGCACAAATTAACCCTACCCAAGTTGCAAATAAGATATCCCCAGCACGATATAAGGTCGATGTCCAAGATTTTTGTTCTGAACATTTCTTTTTATTACCTAATAGAGCGTATTTACTTTTACCAAACTTCTGGGAACCAATCACCCTTAAAAACTCCTCACTAAATAATCTAGTCAGAATATGAGATTACGGACTAAGCCCACAATCTGATATTTAATCACCATACTTGACGTTAATACTAGCTTTTTGTTCGTACAAACGATTCAGTGATTTCGGGTCAATGTTCAAGTGATAGCACATTTTTAACCACTGGTTGAGCATAGCATGACGGTATATGCCTCTTTGGCGAAAACGCCTTGCAGAGGTAATAACCTTGCCTTGAGCCAATACTGGCTTTGAGAATTGACATAGGCGATCGCTTAACACCGTATCTTCAAAAATATCGAGATCGGGGATATTCCCAATTTCAGATAATAATTGACGCTCAATAAACGGACAATGATCGAGATAAACAAGCCCTTTTTGCTTTACACGAATATTGTCTGAGTACCAAGACGTAAAATGCAATAACCAATGCGAAAAGTCAAAGCTATGGCAAAATGCGCCCCATTTACATCCTGATTCAAAAGCTTTCTCAATTAGCTGTAGGGCAATTTGCTCTGGTAAGAGCGTTGCAGGATGATGTAACAAAATTATGTCGCCTGTGCTGATGGCAATACCTTCATTTAGTCTCTGGGCGCGATTTTTGGCAAGCGATCGCACAACTTGAATTTCAGGCGATCGTGCCGCATACTCATCCAAAATTAGATCTGTCCCATCCTCACTAGTACTGACTACAGCAATAATTTCTTTTTCAAAATTTGGGGGAATTAATTGGGCTATTAGATTCGTGAGAATTCGGTCTAAATACCCATGCCGAATTTCATTGAGACAGGGCAGAATTATAGATAAGCGCATATAGTCATTCCCCAATGAATAATTAGTGATGTGCGGCAAAGCCGCATGTCACTAATTATTCATTGGAAAAGGCGATCTTACACAAACCATTTAGGAGTTCTACAGCGATCGCGATGTTATGATAAAAATATTAAAAGTATGTTTTCTATGAATAGTCAAATCTCAAATCAATCTGAGCAAACTGAAATATTTGATGATTATCAAAATCCTCAAAATGCTTCTGTACTTATAGTTGATGACACAATTTATAATATTCAACTTTTATCCTTGATGTTAATCAGACAAGGCTATAAGGTGCAAGAAGCTACTAGTGGATTAGAAGCCTTAGATAAAGTTAATCAACAATTGCCCGACATAATTTTGCTGGATATTCGGATGCCTGATATTAATGGCTATGAAGTTTGTACAAGATTAAAGGCAAATCCAGCAACTAAAGATGTGCCAATTATATTTATTAGTTCTATAGAAGAGCCATCTGAGAAAGTGGAAGCATTTTCTGTGGGCGGAGTAGATTATATTAGCAAGCCATTTCAATTGATTGAAGTATTAGCTAGAATCGAAACTCACTTGCGATTATGTTCATTACAAAAAAGACTTCAAAAGCAAAATGAACAATTACAACTATCGGCTGAAGTTTTATCGCGATCGCTTAAGCAAGAACGTGAACTTAGCCAAATGAAAACTGACTTTATATCAGTCGTATCCCATGAGTTTCGCACACCGCTAACAACTATCCAAAGTGCATCAGAATTGCTCGAATATTACGAATGGTCAAAGGAAGAGCAGGTTGAACAATTGCATCAAATTCAGTCGGAAGTTAAGCATATGACTGCTCTGATGGAAGATGTATTATTTCTGAGTCGAAGTAATACTAATAAAGTGAAACTAAATCTTACTAAATTTAATCTTTTAAGCTTTTGTAGTCAACTTTTACGTCAGATGCAAAGAACTTTTGCATCTGATTATGCACTAAATTCATCTCTGTATATATCTTCAACTAATACATCTATAGAAAGTTTTCATCTTCAAGATGATCTTCCCAACTTATTAGTGAAAATGGATGATAAATTACTACGCCAAATCTTGACTAATCTGCTGACAAATGCAATTAAGTATTCTCCACACAATAAAAAGGTTGAGTTTCAAATTACTGTGGAACAAGAACAGGTGAAGTTTGTGGTTAGTGATCATGGAATTGGTATTCCAAAAGAAGATTTAGAAAATCTATTCAGTGCATTCCATCGGGGTAAAAATGTAGGGATACTACCTGGGACAGGATTGGGCTTGTCAATTGTTAAGAACTGTATTGATATTCACAATGGTTCAATATCGGTAGAGAGCCAGTTAGATATTGGTACTAAATTTATAGTGATTTTGCCAATTTCTGATGGAGTATTTCCAGTTTAATGATTTTTAAATTCATAATCGGTATAATGTTGCATAAAGATACAAGCCAGCTAGTATGAAAAAAATCCTCCTCATCGAAGATAATCCGAACGTCTTGCTAAATACCACCAGAATGCTGCAAGCTGAAGGATATATGATCATCAGTGCTGACAATGGGCGTGTTGGATTAGAGATGGCCCAGCAACATATTCCCAGTTTGATCATATGTGATATTATGATGCCTGAAATAGACGGTTATGGAGTTATTGAGGCGCTGCGAAAAAATCCCTCAACAACGACAATTCCTTTTATATTTTTGAGTGCTAAGTCTGACAAAAATGACCTTCGACAAGGGATGGAATTGGGATCAGATGATTATTTAACCAAACCTTTTACCAGAGATGAACTATTAGGAGCAATCAATGCTCAGTTTAGAAAACAAGAAATCATTAATAGTTATTACAAACAAGAGTTAGCTAACTTACGAGGCAACATATCTAAGTCTCTACCTCACCAGTTGTTGTTTCCAGCGATCGAGGTTATGGGTTTGGCGGATATTTTAGTTAAAAATTATCATGCTATGCAAGCCCATGAAGTCCCAGATATTGGTAAGCGTATTCGCAAAGCAGGGCGGGATATGCATGAAATGGTGAAAAAATTTCTGCTGTATGCTGAGTTAGAGTCCACGGAGAATAATGCTGAATGGATTAATCAAACACGTAATAGTAAAGCAACTTTTGTTGATATTGAGATTTCAAGTTGTGCCAAAAAAATAGCTGAAAACTATAATCGCGTCTCTGACTTACAAGTTGATATTAATGATGGCGGCAGTATTCAAATCTCAGACTCTTATTTAAATGTAATCGTTAAGGAACTTGTGGATAATGCGTTCAAATTCTCTTCGGAAGGAACTACTGTAGATGTTGTCGGCAATTGTGATGATAAGGACTATTGCCTGATTATTACTGATCATGGTCAGGGAATTGAACCAGAGCAGATTGCTAATTTTGGGGCATATATGAAGTTTGAGAAAAAGCTTTATATTCAGCAGGGGACTGGGTTGGGGTTAGCGATCGCTAAGCGATTGCTTGAGCTACATGGTGGGAGGTTGGAAATTGAGAGCATTCCTTATGAGATAACTGTTGTCAGAGCTTTTTTGCCATTAAGTAGTCGCAAGTAAAAGAACCAACTTTTTGTGGTGCGGCTTTGCCGCGCCACAAAAAGTTGGTTATGGGTTGAGCGCAAAGCGCTATAAATTTGTGATTTCAATCACTCCCATAAAGTGCTGTGGTCACGCTGAAGTATCTGACCTGTCACACTAAGCCCAACTAGTCATCACAGACTTCTTAAGCTAATTAGTTAAACATAGGAGATGTGAAGAGCGTTCTATGTTAGCTAGTTATGATTATTTTATCTTTATCTGAAATTCAATCGACTCATTTCCCAACGCCTTGGGGACATGAGAAAGGGATTAGTTATCTAGGAAAGACATTTTTGCCAATCAATATTCATGCAAATCAACAAGAAGCGATCGCAGCCTGTCGGCAGGACTTAGATTTGGGAATGCTCTCAATCATTGTTGATGAGGGCGATTACCTTTCTCAGTGGTGGTATTTTTCAGAATCTTTTATATAGCTTTACTCAGCCAAATTAGGACTTAAAATCTATAAAATAAGTGACGGCGCGAAGCGTCGCCACTTATTTTATGGATTTTAAATTGATATTGCCGCGCAAGAAGGTCATAGCTTCACCTTTTAGTAAAACCCTAACTCCGTGATCGCTAACTATGAGTTCGCCAGTCCGCGATGACAACTGTTTTGCTCTGAGATCGGTTTTACCGAGCCGCTTTGCCCAATAGGGAGTCAAACTACAATGAGCAGAGCCAGTCACAGGATCTTCTTGTATTCCTGCTTTTGGCGCAAAAAAACGCGATACAAAATCATAGGGCTGTTCAGGATCGGCGATCGCAGTGATGATAAACCCAAAACCATCTAGACCAGCAATGCGTTCGTATTGTGGCTGAAAATTCTGGACTGCGGACTCAGACTCTAATAAAACTGATAAATAATCTTCGGCTTGCCCCAGAGTTTCATAAGGCTGATCTCTCAACATCTCTGCTAATAATTGTTGCGATCGCTCCGAGCAAGTTTGATAAAAAGTAGCAGGAAAATCCATAACGATTAGCTGTTCTTCAAAGCTAATGGTTAAATCACCACTTAGCGTAGAGAAAATGAGTGGTGATTTGGGATCGATTACTTCTAGTTCGCGCAAATAATGGGCGATCGCCAGGGTAGCATGACCGCAAAGAGGTACTTCCTGCTTCGGCGTAAACCATCGCAACTGGAAATAGTTCTGAGAGGAATTTTTATCTAACGGTTTAACAAAAGCAGTTTCTGAGAGATTCATCTCAGAGGCTATTTGCTGCATTTTAGCTTCTTCGGGAAATTGGTCAACTAATATCGTTGCCGCAGGATTACCGCGAAAAGTTTGATTGGTGAATGCATCAATAATTGCGATCTCAAATTGCATATAGTTTTAAAAAATCGAATTTTGTGGTGGCGCGGCAAAGCCGCGCCACTGTTTTAATGCTGGTTGGTGCGGCGAAGCCATGCCAACACATTACATATTAAGGAATTTCCATATCAGCATTTACAACTTGGTTGTTAGCTATTTTAAAAAAGTAATCTTTTAGTTCGGCAAACTTTGGCTCGATCGCTCCATAGGTTAAAATTACTAGCTTGTTATTACGGCGCTGTAATTTGCTATTAGCTTGAAATTTAATTTTCTTGTCACCCACTGCCACAGTAGATGACCATTCAATCACAATATTTCCTGTTGTCTCAGTTACGGGCCCTTTCATCTCAAAATCTGTTTGGTTGCCATACATTTCTTTAATAATTGCTGCAAAAACACCGCCTAGACGATTCTCAGGGATTTCGCTTGGAGGTACAAAAATATTTACGGAAATCGTCGCTCTTCCCGCCTGTTCATTCCAAGTCAACAGTAATTCGCCCGTTTGACTCTTATCGATTAATTTCCAACCCTTCGGTACATCCATTTCCAGAATTTTCGAACGGTGTTTGTAAGGTTCGAGTGCTTTTATTTCTAGTTCGGGTAAATTAATGGGCGAGATCGTGGGTTTAGGTCTAGGAGAAACAGTTGGTGATGGGCTTGTAGTTGCAGTTGCAGTAGTTGTAGGCGTAGGGGAAACTTTCGTAGTATCGTTTGCTGGCATAGAAAAATTATTGTTGCTATTACTAGTACCAGAATTACCACAGGCTGTAAAAAAGCCTGTCGCGATCGCTGTTAGTAATAAAATCGATAGCTTTCGAGAGTGGAACATAATGTTGCGTGATGTTGCGTTCTAATCAAACCCAGACAATTTAAAAGCCCTGCAAAGCAAGGCTTTTAAATTTACTCATTAATGACTATCCATTGTGTCGCTAATCTAGCCAAACTGCAATGCTTGACCACGCACTTCAGAATTGACTTTCCCATTTGCATATACTACTTGCCCCCCCACAATCGTAGTCACTGCCCAGCCTGTGAGTTCCCATCCAGCAAAGGAACTCCAGCCACATTTAGTCAACAAATCTTCATTTTTGACAGGCTTATAGTTATTCAAATCGACTAGTACTAGGTCAGCATCCCAACCGAACCGAATTTCACCCTTGTTAGCAATTTTGTAACCCTTTGCAACGTTTTTGCTCATCCATTCACTGACTTGATGGACTGTGCAACGTCCCTTTGCCGCTTGGGTTAACATCAATGGCAGTGAAGTTTCTACTCCCGGCATTCCAGATGGGACGTTGGCTGGTTCTAATAGAACGGTATCCTTTGAGGATTTTTCGGATTGAGGAGATTGTAGATCTTCGCTAGCTGCAAATCCTTTCTCTGCCAAAGTATGCGGTGCATGGTCAGTAGCAATAAAGTCAATCACACCATCAAGCAAAGCTTGCCAAAGGACTTCTTGATCGCGGGGCGATCGCAAGGGGGGATTCATTTGTGCTAGAGAACCAATATTCTCGTAAGCTCCAATATTCATCAGTAAATGTTGCGGTGTTACCTCAGCAGTTACCAACTCTGGTTTTTCTTGACGCAAAAATTCTGCTTCTTCGCCTGTGGACATATGTAAGATATGCAACCGTCGCTGATATTTTTTAGAAAGCTTTACGGCTAGTTTCGTCGCATTGAGCGCTGCTTGATTGTCTTGAATTAGTGAATGCTTAGCTGGATCTTTGCTATCGGCAAATTCGATGCGGCGTTGAGCAATTCTGGCTTGATCCTCAGCATGAACCGCAATTAAGCGATCGCCCTGTGAAAAAATCTTATCTAATAAATCCTCTTGATCGACCAACAAATCTCCATGCATCGATCCCATAAATATTTTGATGCCACAGGTGGGATTGGCGCTGAGCAAATCTGGCAAAACTTCACCAGTTGCACCAATAAAAAAGCCGTAGTTAACTACGCATTTACTACCTGCCCGACTAAGTTTGTCATCCAGCGCTGCTTGCGTAATTGTGAGTGGTCGCGTATTTGGCATTTCTAAAAAGCTAGTCACACCACCCTTCGCACAAGCATGGCTTGCGGTTCTCAAATCCTCTTTATGTTCTAGCCCCGGTTCCCGAAAATGCACCTGCGGATCAATCACGCCAGCCATCAAAGTCAGACCATTAGCCTCAATAATTTCTAAAGGTTGGTCATCAGCGCTTAGATCATTAGGATCAAGAGTTTCTGCGATCGCGGCAATTTTTCCGTCCCGCAGATAAACATCACCTAGCAATGTTTGGCGATCGGGCAAAATAATCGTGCCTTGTCGAATTAATATGCTCATAAAAAGATCTCTTTAAATGTAGGAAGCGTTAGTTCAGCGTAACGCATCAATTATTTTGCAATGATAGGTTACGCGATCGCTAACCCATCCTACGTTTAATTCCAACAACTTACTTGATTGGAACTGCAATTAAAAATTAAGATATTCCTTGATAATCTCAATCTGCTTTTCTTCTATCAGCTTTTGATTTGGATATTTAGGTAGTTTTGTATTTTTCATAGCTAATTCAAGCTCGGCTTCAAGATTGCTTACCGCTCCGATTAGGTGGTCATAGGGGACTTCTCCGTTGCGGATTTGGCGGATGAATTGGGCATCGCCAGTTATTTCCCGATTAGGAATAACACCATCACCATTCAAAATCTCAATACCAGATTTGAGTAAGCGATAGCAATGCCCAGAATGCTTGCTGTCATATCCCACCTTCTCCTCTATTTCGGCGCGTTTTGAATTACGATTTTTGCGCCATGACTGAAAAGCTTCGTATTCTTGCAGTGCTTGCCGATAGGTTTGAGTATTGTGCAGCAAGGTAATAAATTCATTGGTTGACCTCGTGTAGTACTGCACTGCGGGAAGCAATTCTTCAGCTAATGGATATTGCTTGAGTAACCCCTTGTAATCAACATGGGTTAGCAATTCGGTAGCCACTTCGCTATATTGGCTAGCATCCTTAATTAAAATATAGAGAAACTCAAGAAAAGCATTTAACTGTTCTTTGCGTAAGGGATTTTCCTCTAGTCCATAGTCTTTGGGATTTGGTGGCAACGAGAAAAAATCTGGGTCTTCTTTGTACCGCAGTAACCATTTTCTGTGGGTCTGCACCTTTTTAATTTGGGCGTGAGCATAGCCAGAATAGCTATAGAAAACTTTTTGGCTTAAAAAAGCATCACGGATTTCAATTAAAGATTCACCGAATCTAGTTAGAATCAGATAGTCACTTCTATCTATCCATAACAATTCAAGAATATTGGGATTGTTGAGTGTTGCCAAATGACAAAACTTTTTGATGTTGTAGATATTACTATCGGTATCGGTCAAAGCTGAATACAGACAATTTGGGTCAGAGAAACTATCTAATTGCTCAAAGTTCTGTGTGCCAATAAAATAAGGCAGCGTTGGAATGCAGATTCCTTTGTAGTCATAGTCGCTATTCTCATTGTGGACTCTATATAGTCTAGATCCCGTCAAAGCTAGCAAAATTGTTCTCGTTTCAACTTCTAGTCTTTTCATAATTTACTCGATAAAGAAGTACGATCAAACTTTATAAGAATTGTCTCTCTCATTGGCTCTTTGCAACGGCTTATTCTTAGCATTGCCTTCAATTACTTCCCAATCAGCATTTTCTAGCACAGCATCTAAAACATCCGATAGATTGCAACGCTGCTCATAAGCAATGCGTCTTAAAATATCGTGATGTTCTGGCAAAATATATACAGGCTTCCTCTGTGTTTGCGCCATCTTTAACTTAGTAATTAATTAATATCCCTAATATACCATAGCTAAGTATATAATTTGACAAGGAGCTAATTAGCTGCTTTAATATGAGTATGAAAAAGACATTTATAGATTTGTTCTCTGGCGCAGGCGGAATGTCTTGCGGATTGGAAATGTCAGGTTGGTCTTGCTTGTTAGGAATTGACCACGATCGCGCCGCTATTGAAACTTTTCAATATAATCATCCACAGTCTCATGCGATCTCTGGTGATATTCGGGAGATATCTAACCAGCAAATTCAAGCAATAATCGAACATCAAAAAGTTGACTTGATCTGTGGCGGGCCACCTTGCCAAGGCTTTTCGACAATTGGACAAAACGATCATCTAGATGAGCGAAACTTTCTATTTCTTGAATTTCTAAGAATTGTGGAAGCATTAAAACCTGATTACATCATTGTCGAAAATGTAACAGGATTGTTATCAAAAAGAAATGAAAATGTTTTAAAAGCAATAATTAAAAGTTTTACCGACTTGGGTTACACAATAGATGTCAAAGTTCTATCAGCACATCACTATGGAGTTCCAGAGAAGAGAAGACGGACAATATTTTTAGGTAATCGCTTTGGCGTAAAAAATATTTATCCAGATAAAATGTTCAAGGATTCAGCGCAGGATTATCAAGATTTGCCTTTACCTCGAACTGTTGGATGGGCTTTTGATAATTTACTAGAATTAAATGCTGAAATCCTTAATCATGATATTAAGCGATCGCAAATAGCCAATGATTTAGAAAGAGAAAGAATTAGCCATATTCCTGAAGGTAAAAGTATTAGATACGAAAAAGATCAGTTAGCATATTTACCTGAGAATCTACGGTTTGATGTCGATTGGCAAAATATTCATGAAGAGAGATTTAGAGAAGCCAAATTAAATCGACTTGATCGCTACGATTGTGCAAATACAATTAACACCAGTCGCACCACATACTATCATCCAGTTGAAAATCGCTATTTAACGCCTAGGGAAGCAGCCGCGATCCAATCTTTTCCATCTGATTATTTTTTCTGCGGCACTATAACTCAACAATGGCGGCAAATTGGCAATGCCGTCCCACCGCTTCTGGCAAAAGCTCTAGGTGAGGCAATACTTGTGTTGGATTCCATGAAAAATAATATGGAAATAACTAACTCAATTGAAGATATTCAATCGATTAGAGCAAAAGCATTTTCTTATAAAGAAAATGCCTTTAATAAATCTAAACAGCCTGATAAATCGAAATCTACTCAGCTTGTACTATTTTGAATTGCAGAACACGTCAAAACTAAATGATTGGAGGAAATTCACGCCCATCTTTTTGTTCAAGATCATAACAAGACTTTTTTGGCTTTTCCTTTTTATCTACTTTCAGAACTGCATAGAATCCATACTTATAGATTGGACTACTATGGATGGTTTTAGCTCTCAATCTCAACTTCATTCTACAATCAAATTGCGGTGTCCCTAATGAGAGAATATCTTGTTTGAGATGATAAAACCCGTACCCTCCAATCTGGATATAGTAGCAATCTTTACCACTATAAAAATTGTATAAACTATTAATATCGATTTCCACTTTATCTTCAAAAGCTTTTTGATCTTGCTTTTTCTGTTGCACAGTAATTTCATTTCTGGGGATGGAATATTGATTAGGAAGGAAGTTTTTAGCATTGACAATATCCAAAACTCCAACAGATGTATAAAAAGAAGTCACAGCATCATCAACACACCAACTCCAAATTCCATCATTCCAGCGCAACATTTTCTGTCCGTAATCTGCATCGAGATCGAGTTTAACCTCTAGATTGTATTCCTGAAGATTGTGTAGAAATTTTATATCTGTTGAATTTCCTGCCCCACCTCTAGCTGATCCAGTGGCAATTAACCCTTTTGATGTCAATAAGTCGAAAATATTTTGCTCATAATTATCCCCTTTGTTATATCCCACGGTTTTTCTCGCAATAAATTACAGCAAGATTACACGAGAGTATCGCTAAAATATTCTCAAATGAATAATTCTGATCTCTTATTTAAAGTTTATCCCATCCTAAACGACTCAAAAAACAAAAAGCATGAAGATGGCACCCTGCGCCGCCTCATGCTTTTGAAAAATCTATTCAATTTATTGAAATAATTTTTATAGATATGTGACCTCGATCGCAATTTTTTACCTTTAAGATCACATAGACATAGATTTGCGATCGCAACCTAAATAATGGGTGAGCGCGATACTAGTATCTATAGAGTTAAGGCAAAAACAATGCTTTTCAGTTCACTAAATCAAGTTCGCTTAATCGCCATCAACACCATTTTTGGAACCGAAAAAGCAATTACGGTTCTAGGCAAAACTTTTGTAGATCATAAAGTTTGCAACTCTCTTAACGAAGCGATCGCAGAATGTAGAAGTGATTTGGAATTGGGTATAGCTATATTAATTACATGTGATGCCGATAAGTTTAGTGTTTGGGTTTCAATTCCCGAAGAAGTAATTTTGCAACCTATCTAATTTGATTCTATTAGAAGCTTCTTGACCCAATGTGTCATACATCAATATGATCAAACAATTACTGTGAATCCTCTAATCTTGGCGAATCCCTTCGCAGTAAAAATTAATAGCCTAAATTCCATTTAGCTTGCTCTATCCGCATCAATACATGCTTAGCGCATTCTGATATCTCAATATAGAAGGTAATATTTACAACTTTCAGATATTGAAAGTAGTCGTAGATATAGCAATTAACAACTATCCGTCCTTCTTTCTATTTTCCCTGTGGGATTACTTTGTACTTACGAGAAACTTTAGTGGTAAGCAAAAGTACAATAAATTTTAAAATCATTTTATTTTTACCTTTGGGCTTCTTTATATTAAGTAATGTAACAGGATATTTTGAAATATCAATCCTGCTAAAGATAGGCATCTATAGCTTTTTCATTTTTTACAGCAATTTACCCTCCAATCCTAACCAACAAATGCTTTAAAAGTACTGTAAAGCAATACTTTTAAAGCATTTGTTGGGGTTTACTTGCTCACAAGCTGTTGTGAGTTTTGCGAAATAGCGATCGCTATTGTGGTCATTCTGGAGCGCCAAAAGGAATAGTCGTCACGTTGTTTCTTTTGTGAAATCCTGACGATACAGCCTTGTGGAACGACTGAAACCGACGGGTGCTCTTTAATATAAAAATATGTGCCAAAAATCAACCCAAGCAAAATAAAAATGCTGGAGAAAATCAAACGTATCCATTGAATAGTCTTCATAAGAAATGTTCCTTTTCCCTTTCTATTTTTCCGTTCTCATTACGAGGTGAAGGGGGGATGGGCAGATTGATCTTCACGGGGTAACAGTCTACTTACGAATTGATTTAGCAATAAGATTAAGCATTTCCCATACTACATTTAATTCCAATTCGCAAAAGTCTGACAACTCTTAGTAATACCAATTCTCAAAAGTTTGGCAATACTTATGTGAATAAAAAAAACAAACCCCGTAAGGGTTTTTAAAACACAGATTGGCATAGCCTTTTTGTGTTTTGGTATAAGTTCTGATCGATACTGATTGCGCTTACCGAGATTGGCAAGAGATGCTAGGCTTTATTCTGCCCAAATGCACAAAATACGCTTAGTGAGATTTGAATTTATCTTGTTGGCTACAGTGAAATCTTTGCGCCTCAGAGGTCTTTGCGTGTTTCGTTTTGCGACCACTTACCCTTTCTCGCCACATCAAAAAAGATGAACGTTTCATTGACTTACGAATGATTTTAATCACTTCCGATTCAGAAATGCCGAATTGGTCGTAAATCGTATCAAAGGTGGTGCGATCTTCCCATGCCATTTCGACAATGCGATCGATATCTACATCCGTGAGTGCTTTTACAGCCTGTTTATCCATAACAAGTTAGTCCTTCCGATCAATATTGCCAAAGTGGTCTAATGGCCAATATCGCAGGGTCGCTTTGCCGATGATGTTTTCTTTTGGCACAAAGCCCCAAATATGACCATCACAACTATTATTGCGATTATCACCTAGAGCAAAGTAGGAATTAGCAGGCACTATCGTTAGAGGCAAATCGTACTCAGGGGCTTTAACTAAATAAGGTTCTGATAGCGCCTTACCATTGATATATGTTACGCCTTCTTTGATCTCCACACGATCACCTGGCAGACCAATCACCCGCTTAATCAGCGAACTTTTTTGCTTTTCGGCAGATAGTCCACAACCTTTTATTACTGCTTCATTTGGCTCAAACACCACAATGTCAAAGCGTTGTGGTGTTTGGAATCGATAGCTCAGTTTATCAACGATAACGCGATCGTAGTTTTGCAAAGTTGGCTCCATTGAGCCCGAAGGCGGTAAATAGTAAGCCTGAGCAACAGCAACACGAACGCCAAATGCTAGAGCAATAGTTAATCCTACAGTTTGAGCAGTTTCTTGCCAAAAACTAGATCTTTTGGATTTTTTAGGTGGCTGCGATGAATTACGAGATGTTTGGGGCATAGCTGATTGGGCTTAATTGATAACGTGATGTAATAATCAACACACAAAATTGCATAGCCATTTTGTGTGTTGATTATTACTGGGTTTGGTTCTTAGTTTATAAAAGCGTCGTCACACTTTTGTGTATTGGTACTGCACCATATCTAAAAAAGACGATGCATTGCATCGCCCTTTTGAATGTTTTCTAGCGATCTTGATATTTTGCCCACCAAGCTAAGCCATAGCGCTGACTGACTAAATTTGCTTGGGGAGACTTAAATACAACTCTCAGTTTGTATTTGCCAGTGATCGGTATTTTTATAAAAATATGCTGTAAGTTGTCAATCTGACTGACGGATGACCAGATGTTTTGAGCAATATCGGTATCTTGCGATCGCATTAAATACAACTCAAGTTTATTAAAACCTTCATCACTAAACTCTTCGCCAATATCAAATAATCCATTTCCATTTTTGTCGTTGAGCTTGACTTGACGATCCCAAGTTAGGGTAGCCGAAATAAAACTATCAGCAACTAGGGGCTCACTAAAAACATACTCTTGATATTTATCAACTTCGACAATATTGGTATCCCAGCCGATCGCTGAGATATTAGCTGATCCATTATTAGGAGATTGTTGCCCTGCTTGATATTGCTGAAAAGCTCGATTGGCATTGAGTTGACCTGCACCAAGACTTCGACTGAGGGGGATCTCACGGCTAGAATAGGCTTCGGTGTCGATCCATGTTTTACCAAAAGCATCCAGAATGGTCTTCGACATGCCGAGAATTTTGCCATTGCCAATATCTTTGAGCTTATCGGCAGAGTTAATTAGCACAGCTTTAATTAATTCATGACGACGTGCATCAATACTCCAGTAGCCACTTGCAATTTGACGATTAGCATATTCATGTAAGAGCGCGATCGTCCCAACAACATGGGGAGTAGCAAAACTGGAACCATTAGCATTTTTAAATTTACCCTGCAATGTCGGCAGTTTAAGGTTATTTCCTGGTGCAAGTATTGCCATTGAGCGTCTACCATCGATGGGGCTTTCGACTCCTGATGTCCATTTGCCATCTTTATTGAGATCGGTAAAGACTTCACCTTGATCATATTTGCCATTACTATTGCGATCGAGATATGGCTCGTCTATTAGATTGCCGCGATCAAGTTGACGGTATATTCCATCAACCTCTCGGGTAAATCCGACTGTAAAACCGTTATATAGATCCGTGGGGATGGGAATACCACCTTTGCCTTGGTTTCCAGCAACGATCGGTAAAGTGTTATAGGTTGCAGCGATCCAATCAACGCATAGAGTTAATAAAGCATCGCCATCGAGTTTGGCGTTAGGGCGAGGGTCTTCACTGAGGAGTTCCCCAAAGCTGAAATTAATAGCGCGAACAGTGCCGTTGTATTGACGGGCAACGTGCTGAGCCGCGATGCAGGCTTCAGGTTGTCCATCTTGGCGGCGTTGCGAATAAGCTGAAGATAGCAGCTTGGCACCTGGTGCGACCCCGCGACGGATTTTATGTTGACTGATGATCACAGCGGCAA
Source organism: Pseudanabaena sp. UWO311 (assembly GCF_006937785.1). Lineage (GTDB taxonomy): Bacteria > Cyanobacteriota > Cyanobacteriia > Pseudanabaenales > Pseudanabaenaceae > Pseudanabaena. Next base: position 84,360 of record NZ_SJEE01000014.1, on the reverse strand, counting down.
CTTGTGCGGAATGATCATCGACATTGCGATTTGGGATAGCTTTACCGTCACGAAAAAAGACTTCGTAGGGTTGAACAATGATGCGATCGAGTTGCAAAAGTTTATTGGAGACTTTATCTACAGCAAAACGGCTAGGACGACTTAGCTCAACTTGCCCAATAAATACGTCTTTGCCAGTGAGGTTATAGGGTGTTTTTTGTAAAATGCGGGCATCTATGCCTTGGCGATCAACTGATTTGTCTAATGCCCAAGTTGCAGGGCTAGTAGACAGACTTAACAGAATCCCACCGACAAACCAACCTGACCTACGCATTTTTATTTCCATTTACTGCCTAAAGGACTTTACACCGCATATTTACTAGCATAATCAAAAACTTCTCAGCTTTACAGCGACTATAGTCGTAGACCTACAGCGCTTTACGCTCACACCTAAACCAATAAAACTTTTGAAAGCCTTCAAAAGTTTTATTGTGGTTCGCTATAAAAGTATTTTGGCGGTTGAATCTAGAGACTCAATACGTAAAGATCTGTGCATAATTAATTTATAGGCGCGTCCACTTTACTTAAACTACGCTAGTTAACTCAAAATTTATGACAAAACCTTGGGCGATCGCGATAGCTGCAATTTCTTACTTTAGTATTAGTACCGCAGTCTATGGCGATGCCAAAATGTCACGGCGTGCCAATGATTTAGAGATTGATCGCCAAGTGATCGAAAGTAGCCCTGTACTGCAAAGATGGCTGGAGAAACCACCAGATCTTTTAGAAGATATATACAATACGCCTAGTTTTAATAAAAAGATCAGGATTGGTATTACCTCGCGCAATAATTCTTTGGGGTTTGAAGCTGGGGTTGAGGATTTGTTTGTGGGACAGTCACCTTTGACGATAAGTGGCAGCTATCAGACAGAATTTAGTGGTCGAGAAAGTGAGTTGCAGGCAAATATTCGTTACTATGTTTTACCGTTGGGCTCATATTGGAATGTTTCGCCAATAGTCGGATATCGTCAATTCAATCAGCTAGATCGTCCACAAATCTCAGGTCTAGATGTGGGACTGCTGGGGATTTTGGTTTTGTCCCCCAATAATTCGGATTTACGGCTGAGTCACACTTTTACTTCTCCCAGTAACAATCTGGAAATGAGTACAACTGCGCTCTCGACTAGCTATGCAATTACCAAGAATCTCCGATTGGGTACAAAAATAGAATGGAGGAGATCGCCTTTAATCTATGACAGTCGTGTAGGCTTTTTGTTTGAGCTAGCGCTCTAACGATCATTTTTGGCGGCGCTTCGCGCCACCAAAAACAATTATCGGAGCTTTGCGACAGGATAATCGGTTAACAATTGGTGTTGAGTGAGTAGATCTATCGCAGTAACTAGTAATTCCCGCTTATCGCTAATGCTAAATAAAACTTTGAGCCGATCGCAATCTGGCTGACCTAAAGGATCGAGTAAAGCGATCGCCTGTGGCATTCCTAAGCCATTAGCATCATCTTGTAATGGTTGAAAAATGTCTTTAGCTTTTTGCCCGAATTGCATGACTATGCGATCGCCATCGAAACTTATCTCTGCTGCACCGATGGGACGGCTTTCCAGCTCGCCAATAGTGAGTGCAATTTCAGGTTGATTTGGTTGAGTTGCTCTGAGTAATAACTCTACGGGACGGCGAGTGGGATAGACCTGCCCACGTCGAAATAGTTGCTGATATTTCCATTGCTTTGCACTGCGATCCCAATAGCGAATCGCATAGGAATGAAATAGATAATCTTGAAGAGCTAAACCTTGACTGAGCATCAAAGCGCCATGAGCGATCGCTTCAAATGGTCTATGACTATATACTTTTCCCATTTTGAAATAGTTTTCAACAAATGAAACCACCGAGGGGATCAGCGTACAACCACCAACTAAAAGAATATGTTTAATATCCCCTTTGAGAATTCCTTTATTAAAAGAACGATTGATTAATTCATCGATCGCTAATTGGAGAACCCGATAAAATCCTTTTGCCTCTAATAAATTTTCTAATTGTTGACGAGTATAGGTAATCTCGATCGCTGATTGCGTAGTCAGATCAAAAAAGATTTCAGAAGCTATTTCTGTTTCTGAAAGTGTAATTTTAATCCGTTCCATCAAGAACTTCAGAATGCTTAAATTATTATCTGCATTTGTATCAGTAATTTCTTCACGACTTTCTAAATAATCTTGGACCAACCATTGATCGATATCTTCACCGCCGATTGTATAACCTGTCTTCGTGATTACCTCGGCTTTATGCTCTGACCATTCATTACGATTGACACCGATTTGATCTCCCCATTTGGCAATGTTTTCACTCTTCGGTAATCGCACTAGTGATAAATCTAATGTGCCACCACCAAAATCGATTACTAATACTAGTGCACTAGGAGCGATCGCCTCATATCCAAGAGCTGCCGCAGTCGGTTCATCAAGAATCCGAATCCTAGGCATTTGTACTGTTGGCAGATTGGGTGCAAATATCTCAGTACTAGATTCCTCTAGCCATCGCAAATATTTCTCATAGGATTGGACAGGAGCGGTCAAGATTATTTCCGATGCAAAAATTTGTTGCGATCGCAGTTCCTTTGACAGTTCTCGCAAAAACTGATTGCCTAACCATTCAGGCGTGACTCTAACACCATCAAGTTGAGGGACATAACTTGCATTTGCTACTAATCGCCGTTTGATTTGATTAAACAATCTGGGCTGAGGGCGATCTTTACCTTGATCGATAACCCGCTGTCCGATTTCGACTATTTCTGCTTGGGCATTTTGCACATATACCAACGATGGCACAAGACCATTCAATGGTGCAGGACGATTAAGATTTGCAAAGATCAAGGTCTCAGGCTGATTTGTAGCAATATTCCATCGCGCAATCAGAGTGTTACTACTACCAAAATCAATGGCGATCGCATTCATCATATTTTGTCCATCACAAGCAATATTGACCATAGTCTAAGTAGCTAATCATAATCAAATCCCAAAATCAGAATCCTGTTGCGTCCGCGCAGCGGAAGCGACAGGATTCTGGTTTTTAAGATTACTTATGGCTAGCTACTTAATCATTACAGCATTAACTTTTGTGCGTTGCTATACCAATCATGTGCAATCAATTCGGTATCTTTTTTAGCCATTTGATAAATATATCTTGAGTATGATTGGAGAAATCTGACAATAATTAATCCTTAAAATAATCATGAGCGGAAACGAGTCGCGCATTCAAGCCATTTATCAGATCACCAATCGCGAGCCAATGCCCAAGAAATCACCAAAGCGCTTGGAAGAAATGTGGGCGACCGATGTGTTTACTCTGAGCAAGATGCAAGAATGTCTTCCTAAGACAGTCTTCAAATCGATCAAGAAAACGATTCTCACTGGTGAAACTCTTGATAGCTCAGTAGCTGACGCGATCGCCTTAGCGATGAAAGATTGGGCAATTTCCAAAGGTGCATTGTACTACGCCCACGTCTTTTATCCTTTGACCAACATTACTGCTGAAAAGCATGATGGCTTTATCTCAGTTCAGAGCGATGGTTCGGCGATCACCGAATTTGCAGGTAAAGTCCTTGTACAAGGTGAACCCGATGGTTCTTCATTCCCCAACGGCGGTATCCGTTCTACCTTTGAGGCACGTGGCTATACAGCATGGGATGTAACTAGCCCTGCTTATATCATGGAAACCGACAATGGTTCCACCCTCTGTATTCCTACAGTTTTCGTTTCTTGGACTGGTGAAGCTCTAGACAAGAAGACTCCATTGTTGCGATCAAATGCAGCCATGAATAAAGCTGCCACCAGAGTTTTAAAACTAATGGGAGAGAAAGACATTGCTCCCCTCAACTCTAGCTGTGGTGCTGAACAAGAATATTTCTTGATCGACGCTAATTTTGCTAATGCTCGTCCCGACATTTTGCTGACTGGTCGCACCCTATTTGGTAAGCCATCCGCCAAGGGTCAACAGTTTGACGACCATTACTTCGGTGCAATTCCTGAGCGTGTGCAAGTCTTCATGCAAGATGTTGAAGAGCGCTTGTATCGCCTTGGTATTCCTGCTAAAACTCGCCATAACGAAGTTGCCCCTGGTCAATTTGAAATTGCGCCATTTTTTGAAGCTGCTAACGTAGCGACTGATCACCAACAAATGATCATGACTCTTCTTCGTTTCACAGCAAAGAAACATGGATTTATGTGCTTACTCCATGAAAAACCATTTGCAGGCATTAATGGTTCTGGCAAGCATGTTAACTGGTCAGTTGGCAACTCTACTCAAGGTAACTTGCTTGACCCAGGTGATACACCTCACGCCAATGCCCAATTCTTGGTCTTCTGTGGTGCAGTCATTCGTGGGGTTCACAAATATGGACCTCTGCTCCGCTCCGTAGTAGCAACTGCTGGCAATGATCACCGCTTAGGTGCAAACGAAGCTCCTCCTGCGATTATCTCGATGTATCTTGGTTCACAACTTGAGGATGTATTTGCGCAAATTCTTCAAGGTGACCTGAAGAGTTCATCTGCCAAAGGTTCGATGAATATTGGTGTTGACACCTTGCCAATCTTGCCAAAAGATCCAGGCGATCGCAACCGTACTTCTCCTTTTGCTTTCACTGGCAACCGTTTTGAGTTCCGCGCTGTGGGTTCTAATCAATCCGTAGCTGGACCCCTCGTCGCCATGAATACGATCCTTGCTGAGTCTCTCGACTGGATGGCTGAAAAGCTTGAAGGCGCAATGGCTAAGGGTGCTAATTTGAATGCTGCAATTACTTTAGTTCTTAAAGAAGTAATGGAACTTCATGGAGCAGTAATTTTCAATGGTAACGGCTATTCTGAAGAATGGCATAAGCTCGCAGCTGAACGCGGCTTAGCCAATCTTCGATCTACCCCTGATGCATTGCCTGTTCTCAAGGAATCTTACATCGAAGAATTATTTAGCAGAGAGGGCGTTTTAACTCCTGTTGAGTTGTCTAGCCGCTTTGAGACTTACGCTGAGCAGTACATTCTCTCGATTGAAGTCGAAGCTAAGCTTGTGGTCAGCATGGTGAAAACCTTGATTTATCCTGCTGCAACCCGCTATCTTGCTGATCTTAGCAATACTTCTCTGAGTCTGAAGGAGATTGGAGTTGATTTCGACAAGGAAACCATTGAGAAAGTTGCTTCTTTAACTAAGCTTGCGATCGATGGAGTTAGCAAGCTCAGTGATGCTTTGTCAAAACATGATTTTGCTACTGTTGAAGATCATATGCAGTATCTCTCGCATACTGTACGACCTTTGATGGACGGAATCCGTGGCTATGTTGATGCCTTGGAAGGCGAAGTAGCCGATGATCTATGGCCATTGCCTACCTACCAAGAAATGCTTTTCATTAAGTAATTTCAATTCCTTCAACCAATAAAAAAGCGGCGCATTGCGCCGCTTTTTTATTGGTCGTTATTCACTATACAGCTATAAAACTGTAATCTCATTGGCGAGAAAAAAGCACTCTAACCATATTGCTTAGAGTGCTTTGACATTTTTTAAGGAGAAAATTTAATAGCTGTAAGCGGCGTTGGTGGCGATAAAGATGGCGATCGCACAACCCAAAAACTTAAAAGAAAAAATCAAGATTTGAAAAATATCCATTTTTACAGGGGAGAAGAATTAAAGGGTTGAGACTGCATTTGCCAAAACTAAAACGGCGATCGAACCAGCGTAGAACTTGAAGATAAATCCGCCGAAGTGAAATACTGACATTGCTTTGCTCCTTTTTTCCTTAACCTTTAATGTAATTAGTATCGAGCTTTTTTAAGAGTCTGGTGGTGATGTCAGCATTGAGTTAGTTTGAATTTGATCACAGTAATTTAGTGATCGCGATCACTAAATTACTCAAAACGGCATTGATTTTTTGTAGCTTAGGACAGATAAAACTATTCCAAATAAATAGCTAGATTGTGTAGCTTTAAAAAAATTTGAAAGCGTTGTTTTGCAACACTTTCAAATTTTTTCTTGGTTTGGTTTTGAGTGCAAAGCGCTGTAAAACCTAAAAGAGAGTTGCGGCGCTTCGCGCCGCAACTCTCTTTTAGGTTTGGTCGGACATAAACGTATCTAAAGCGTTTTGCGCTCAAACCCTCAAGCGTGACTACACTTTAAAGAATTGGTATTAGGATAGTGAGATAACAAAAATCAGTAAATATGCAAATATCTTTAGAAAATCTATTAGAAGAACTATCTGGCATCGAAGCGATCGCAAATCCGACCCAAGTCGCAAAGCTCTCAGAGGATTATTTTCATTTTAGTCCAGTGCTTGTTCCATTACTGACGGGCAAAGTAGGAGATTTAGTAGTCCGACCCAAAAATGAAAGCGAGGTATTGAGAATTGCGAAAGCTTCTGTAAAACATCAAATCCCTCTTACATTGCGTGGTAGTGGAACAGGGAACTATGGACAATCCACACCACTCAAAGGCGGAATAATTTTAGAAACTTCACGCCTACAAGAAATCAAATGGATTAAAGCTGGATTAGCTCGTGTAGAGACAGGCGTGAAACTAGCTGCACTCGACAAACAAGCTCAAGAAATTGGATGGGAATCACGCATGGTTCCATCTACATATAGAATCTCTACAGTCGGTGGATTTATTGCTGGTGGAAGTGGTGGAATTGGCTCTGTTTTGTATGGACAATTGCGCGATCGCGGTAACTTGAGAGTTGTGCGGGTAGTCACCCTTGAAGATGAACCACGCGTCATTGAATTACGAGGAGATGATGTTCAAAAGGTCAATCATGCTTATGGAACTAATGGCATTATTACCGAATTGGAAGTTCCCCTTGCGCCTGCCTATGCATGGATGGAATGCATTGTTAGCTTCACCGATTTCATGACTGCCGCCAGATTTGGTCAAGCTCTTGGCAATAGCGACGGTATCATTAAAAAGATGATTAGCGTTCATGCTGCGCCGATTCCAAGCTATTTTGCGGCTTTGCAAAGCTATATTCCGACAGGTTCTCATTGTGCTTTAGTCCTAGTCGCCGAGAGCGATCGCGAGCCATTTCTAAGCCTAGTCCAAGAATTTCAGGGCGAGATTTGCTATGAGAAAAGTGCTCAAGAAGCTAGCAAAGGTATCAGTCTAGTTGAGTTCACATGGAATCACACAACCCTACATGCTCGTGCTGCCGATTCATCACTCACTTATCTCCAGAGCCTATTTTTGAATGATCCAAAACTTGAGCTTGTGCAGCAGATGCATGAGTATTTTGGCGATGAAGTCATCATGCATCTTGAGTTCATTAAAGTAAATGGAGTCGTCATTCCTGCGGCGATTCAGATTGTCCGTTTTACCAATAGCGATCGCCTGAATGCGATTATTGAATATCACGAATCGCAGGGCGTATTTATCGCCAATCCTCACACCTATATTCTCGAAGATGGAGGTATGAAGACTATTGATTATGAACAACTAAACTTCAAACGCATGGTCGATCCATATGGACTCATGAACCCTGAAAAAATGAAAGCATGGCAAATGTAGTAAACCCAAAAGAATGAGATGGTGCAAAGCACCATCTCATTCTTTTGGGTTTACTACACAGACAAGATTGGCGATCGCAGGCTAAACTATACATAACTTTACAATGCGATCGCTTTGGCTGCCATGACTGCAAATACTTTACTGAGAGAAAATCTTTATCCTAACGACTCCCAAGAGCAAAGTTTACCTCCGGGCGGACTAGATCCTGAACGTTTTGACTGGCAAGAGGTCTGGTATCCAGTCTTTTATATCGAAGACTTAGACAAAGCTAAACCCTCAAAATTCACCTTGTTAGAACGCGATCTGGTGATTTGGTGGGATCGTCAGACTAATGCATGGAAAGCCTTTGACGATCGCTGTCCCCATCGCCTTGTGCCTCTATCGGAAGGTAGAATTGCTGAGGATGGCTTATTAGAATGCCCCTATCACGGTTGGGCATTTAAAAGTGATGGAAGTTGCGATCGCATTCCTCAGCAACCTGAAGGAGGAATCGCTCATACCTCTAAACGTGCTTGTGTAGCATCTTTACCCACTGCCGAACGCCAAGGCATGTTATTTGTTTACGCAGGCAGCCCAGAAAATGCATCTCAAGTCAAAATTCCGATAGTCGATCCACTCGAAACTGACACAGGGAAATGGACACTCTTTGGCACATTTCGCGATTTACCCTACGATGCGCTCACTCTGATGGAAAATGTCCTTGACGCTAGTCACTTGCCATTTACCCATCATAAATCCGTTGGTAATCGTGCTAATGCTGCGCCAATGGTTTTAGAAGTTCTAGAAACTAATAAGCAAGGCTTTCAAGGCAAATGGGAAGAGGGCCCTCGACGCGGAAAATTAGGTCCACAAGATACAACTTTCATTGCTCCTTCGTTGATGTGGCATGATCTTACTTCTAAACAATTTGGGCGCACAATGACTGTGGTTTATGCCACTCCAACTCGCAAAGGGGAATGCCGTATGTTTGCAAGATTCCCTTTTCAATTTAATTCCGCAATTCCTAGGTTTTTTATTGGGATTACACCTCGCTGGTATTCCCATATTGGACAGAATGGAATTCTCGAAGACGATCAAATATTTTTGCATTATCAAGAGCGATATCTTGAGCAAGCACTTGCCAAACCAGAGGTTGATGGAAATTATGCTAAAGCATTCTATCTGGCAACTCCAGCAGATACCTATGTCTCTGAACTGCGGAAATGGGTAACCCGTTATGAAGCCGATCTCTTCGCTGAGCAGAGATTGAAAGCTCCTTTATCCAAAACAGTTCTTCTAGATCGTTATCATTCCCATACTTCTAAATGTGCGAGTTGCAGTCAAGCTCTACGAAATGTTCGTAAGATTAAAACGATCAGTAAGATAGTCGCCGCGATCGCATGGACAATCAGCCCCTTAATTGGCTTCTTTTTTGCTCCTGCAAATTTGCTAGTGATTTTGCTAAGTTCTATTCCTATGGCGGTCGCGATCGCTCTATGGTTGATATGTAACAATCTAGAGCAGAAGTTTATCTACGGTCAAGAAATTCCATTACGCAATTTATAGTGATAGATCGTATGAAACCCAAAAGAGAGATAGAGCGAAGCTCTACCTCTCTTTTGGGTTTCATACGATCTGGGGAACATGCTGTGTCCCCTCGATCTTATATACTGGCGATTGCTTATCTGAAGATAGATGTATCGCAAATTACTAACCCTATCTTCTAGAACTAACAGGTAAAAAACAATGATTAAACTCTATGGTGGTGCAAGAAGTCGCGCCTCAATCGTCAAATGGTATCTAGAAGAATTGCAAGCTCCTCATGAGTTTCAATTGCTTGACATGCAAGTTGGACAACATTTACAGCCCGAATTCTTAGCAATTAATCCCTTTGGCAAAGTACCTGCGATCGCAGATGGTGACTTTCTATTATGGGAGTCTGGCGCAATTTTGCTATATATTGCCGATAAATATGCAGAGGTAAAAACTTTAGAAGAAAGAGCGATCGCCTCTCAATGGGTCTTGTTTGCAAATGCTACGCTTGGACCTGGATTGTTTGGCGAAGAGAATCGCGAAAAAGAAACACCAAGATTGCTCGGGGGCATCAACAAAATTCTTGGAAATCAATCTTATATCACAGGCGACAGCTTCACAGTCTCAGATGTGGCAGTTGCTGCAATTCTCGGTTATGCGATTTTGTTTATCAAAATATCCTACGAGGACTATCCTGCGATTGATGCTTACATGAAACGGATTAGCGATCGCCCTGCATACAAAAAAGCAATTTTAGGTATTGAATAAAAAAAGGGGGAGCGTAATGCGCTCCCCCTTTTTTTATGGAAATTTAGCTAGCAGAGCCAAGCCCTACGTATGAACCATAAAAGAATAGACCGACAACAACCAGTACGCCAGTACCAGCAACCGTGGCAACTACCCAAAGCGGAATACGTCCATTTTGAAGCATGAATTAAACCTCCTGATAAAAATGATTTTTATGAAATGAATTGCAAAACTAGTTGAAGAAATAACTGGAAAAAAGTAGCACAGTCACGAAAATCAGCAGTAGTCCCAAGAAGAGAGAAGTACGGTTCAACTCTACAGGTTGGCTGTTAGGGTTTTTAGGAGCCATAGGTAGGGGGAAGGTAAAAGGTAAAAGATAAAGGTAAAAAGTTTTGTTTTAAAAAAGCAAAACTGAAATGGGTTTCAATTAGCGGCTGATGAATTGCATCGCTGCGATCGCACCAATGAAGAACACGGTAGGAACGCCTAGACCGTGAACTGCTAGCCAACGGAAAGTGAATACGGGATATTGAACGGGTTGATTAGGATTATTGCTAGCCATAGTTATTAATTAGTGAATGCGTTGATTTTGGTCGTTAATTTGGAGTCGTTAAATTAGAGCTTAAGTTTATAGCTACAAAATTAACGAAATGCTTTGAGTCAAGCGCTATTTACCCATTTGGATATCTTTGGCGGGATTGTAGCGATCAGTTACAAGAGGTGCGGTCTGACGATCTTGACTGTAATACTCGTTGGGGCGTGGTGTGCCAAATACGTCATAAGCTAAGCCTGTGCTTACAAATAGCCAACCTGCCAAAAACAACGCAGGGATGGTAAGGCTGTGGATTAGCCAATAACGAACGCTAGTAATAATGTCGGAAAATGGGCGTTCTCCAGTAGTACCTGCCATAACAGTCCTCTAAATGTGTGATGTTTAAAATCTTTATCTTAAATAATAATTTACTATTGTACATACTTGCCACCGCAAACATAAAACCACAGAGTAAGTAAACATGCTTTGCACTGCCGCATCACTCTAAAAGCAACTGTTTCATGAAAATTCGCAAAATTAATAATAGTGAACGCCTAGAAATTCTTAAGGGGGATTTGTATGCTTATTCACGCTGGACTAATCAAGATTTGCCCCGATCGCATTTGACAGCGATCAATCCTGAGGAGGTATTGGCGGCGGAAATTGATGGCAAGATTGTCGCGGCGTTGCAGTGTTTTAGTTTTCAGCAGTCGGTGCGTGGCAATCTGAAAACGATGGGTGGCATCGGTGGCGTGTGGACATATCCTGAATATCGCAATCAGGGCTGTGTAAAAGCTCTGATGAAAAGTGCATTTTTAGAAATGCGGATGCAGGGAATTTGCGTGAGTATGCTTACGCCATTCAAGGAGAGTTTTTATGGAGCCTTGGGCTATGCGATCGCCAATGCCACTCATGAAATTAATATTCCAGTCTCGTCTTTAGAAAATTATTTAAGATTACCAAATTCAGCTAATTTGACCTGCGATCGCATTCCCGCAACCGAAGTAAAAGATATTTTGTCTAATTTCCTTTACGAAAACCTGCGATCGCAGACTCTTCAGCCCCATAGTCATGGGCTCGTCATTACTAATTTTACTTATGACCAGTGGTGGCATTTGCATCGCCAAAAGCTCTGCGTAGTGATCAAACGCGAGCGTCAACCTGTTGCCATCGCCATCTATGCGATCGATAGCAGTGGCAATTTGCCGATGCGCGATCGCCAGATTGAAATTTCATCAATATTTTGGACGGATATCGAATCTCGCGATCGCCTATTGCAATTCTTCGCCAGCCATCGCGATCAAATTCATAGTTTAAAAATGCCCGTCCCCTTAGGTGAAAATGTCCATACATGGCTCAGTAATGCAGGACGCTTAGATTCATCGATGACTGAGCCTTGGATGGTCAGAGCGATCGATATTGTTGGTGCTTTGCATGGTTTACCGATCGCCTGTGAGCCTTTTACTTTTGCCCTTAGCGATCCTTACTGTCATTGGAATGATGGTGTATTTAGAATTTGTAGTGATCTTAATGGCGATTGTAGTCAGCTTACGGTCAAACGCTATGGTAACTGCGATATTGGAAATCTAGCGATCGACTTTCGCGCCACAATCGCAGGTATGTCGGCTTTGGTTTATGGCACTCAGAGGGTTTCTGAATTGTTACAAAAGCAATGGATTACGGAAATCAATTCAGAAACTTGTGAACGATTAGAAAAATGCTTTACACCATGTCTGATTTATAATCCTTTTAAGTTCTGAACTAAGTTAAGACAAGCTAGGCGTATGCTAGCTTGCTTTAAGAAACCCTAAAAGCATGAAAGAAAAACTCACTCGCAGTCAAGAACGAGTGCTCCATCTCCTCCAACACAATGATCGCGCTGTATCAGCGCAAGATATTCACTCGGAGTTGCGTAATAGTGAAAACAGTGTAGGTCTAGCCACAGTATATCGATCGCTAGATACTCTCAAGCTACAAGGTTTAATCAAAGCGCTGACTTTACCCAATGGCGAAACCGTCTATAGTGTCACTCCTGCTGATAGACATCATCTCAATTGTCTCAATTGCGGTATGTCATTACCCATCGACTCTTGTCCTATCCATGACTTGGGTAATCAACTAGCGAAAAAACATACTTTTCAAATTTACTATCACACTCTTGAATTTTTTGGACTCTGTAGCGAATGTCAACAGGGAACAGACTAGATGTTATGTCTCACAAAAACATTCAAAGTGGAAATACTTGGCGAAAAGTCCTATTAGGGCTGGGACATTTTCGCTCAGTGTTAGCCATCACTTTGTTTTCCATTCTGTCGTCGGCAGTGATCACTTTCGGAATAATGACACTGTTGTGGTGGGAAGGACTGGATTTACTGCTCAAATCATTACAGGTTGCTGTCATTGTCCCCGCTGTTGTTGCACCATTAGCAAGCAGCTTCGTTGTGCAACTGTTGTTTGAGCTTGAGGATCTACAAAACCAACTTTTAGAAATGGTTAACTACGATCCCTTAACAAAGGTACATAGTCGTCGCTATATTATTGATTGTCTTGAAATTGAATCAACGATAGCCTTGCGCTCAAATGAGCCAATGTCGTTGTTGATGATTGATGCTGATAATTTTAAGTCGATTAATGACCGCTATGGACATGCAACTGGCGATATCGTTCTCCTAGAGATTGCTCAAAAATGTAAATCTACTCTGCGCCCCTATGATGTAATAGCCCGTTTCGGTGGTGAGGAATTTGTGGTGATGTTGCCGAACGCAAACTTGCTAGAAGCCTATGATGTAGCTGAGCGTATTCGTGAGAATGTGGCTGGGCAGACTATTGAATCAACTGATGGAACACTGATTAGTGTCACGATTAGTATAGGTCTTAGCCTTTTTACACCGCCTGATCTAAGGTGCATGAACTTACTATCCCACGCGGATCGAGGATTGTATAAGGCTAAGCATAATGGTCGTAATCAATGTGCGATCGCATTAGACTCAGAACAATAGCATCTCCATCCAAATCGTAAAACCAATAAATATCATGACCAAAGTACTTATCCCCCTTTTTGAAGGCTTTGAAGAAATCGAAGCGGTTACGATTATCGATGTATTACGTCGTGGAGGGATTGAGGTAGTTACGGCTGGCTTGGTAACGACAACGGTGATGGGCGCTCATGCGATCGTCATTATTGCCGATACACTTCTCGATCAAGTTGAAGCGAATCAATTTGATGCGATCATTCTTGCTGGTGGTTCAGGCACGTTTCGCTTGAGAGAAGATCCACGCATTGCCAAAATGTTAATCGCCCATGCCACAGGAAATAAACTTGTCGCCGCCATTTGTGCTGCGCCCACTGTTCTTTCTGATGCAGGATTACTCAAGGATAAACGCGCCACATCCTATCCATCGGTTAAAGATCAAATGCAAGTCGCGGAATATTTGACAATTCCTGTGGTCGTTGATGGCAATGTGGTGACCAGTCGTGGCGCGGGGACAGCTATGGCATTTGCGCTGAAGTTAGCGGAAATTTTGCAAGGTGAGGCGATCGCAAATAAACTTGCTACAGATATGATCGTTTAGATTCAAAGCTTTTCCTGAAAAATAGCTTTAAAATATCCATTAACTTTAATTAATTGCGAGAAAGTCATGCCTCTTCCTGCTGGGACAAAAACTCATCCTGCGCTGCAATTATTACAATGGGTGCGAGATCCCCTAGGGGTAATGGAGCGCAATGCTGCTGAATTTGGCGGAATGTTTACGATGCGGTGGGCTGGGCTAAAAACAATTGTGATGGTCAGCGATCCAGAGGCTTTGCAAGTGACTTTAACCAGTCCAAGTCTAGTTGCACCAGGAGAATCCAATGAGATTGCCCGTCCTTTAGTTGGCGATCGCTCTGTGATTTTGATGAGTGGCGAACAGCATCAACGTCGGCGCAAATTATTAATGCCTCCTTTTCATGGCGATCGCCTTGTCAGCTATGGTCAAATCATTACTAAAATTACCGACCAAGTATTTGCCCAAATTGGCTCACAACAAGTTTTTTATGTTCGAGAAACGATGCAAGAAATTACGTTACGGGTGATTTTGCAAGTTGTATTTGGATTGCATGAAGGCGATCGCTTAGAACTGTTGAAAAAACGCCTTGTTACAAGGTTAGAGGTGAGCGCAACCAAGTTGGGAGCACTATTTATTTTCTTACCTTTTTTGCGTAAAGATTTGGGGGATTGGAGTCCTTGGGGGCGTGTCATGCGGAAACAGAGACTATGCGACGAGTTAATCTATGCCGAAATTAGTGAAAGGCGATCGCATCCTGATCCTGAGCGTATTGATATTCTCAATCTATTGCTTGCTACCCAAGATGAAGAAGGTAATTATTTAGAAGATGTAGATTTACGCGATGAGTTAATGACCTTACTATTTGCTGGACATGAAACCACCGCCACAGCTCTAACTTGGGCTTTGTATTGGGTGCATAAGTTGCCAGATGTATATGCGAAATTAATGACCGAACTGCAAAGCTTAGGTGATCGCCCCGATCCGATGGCAATATTTAAGCTGCCTTACCTGACCGCATTTTGTAATGAGACTTTGCGGCTTTATCCTGTGGGTATGACTACATTCTCACGCAAGGTAAAAACTCCCGTAAAAATTTCGGGGCAAATGTTAGATGCTGGTACGGAAGTACTCGCTTCGATTTATCTCACTCACCAGAGAGAAGATCTCTATCCTGAGCCCAAGAAGTTTCACCCTGAAAGGTTTTTGGAGCGTCAGTTTTCTCCCTATGAGTTTATCCCCTTTGGTGGTGGTAGTCGTCGTTGTTTGGGAATGGCATTAGCTCAATTTGAAATGAAGATTATTTTGGCGACGATTTTAACTAATACTAAGTTAAGTTTCAGCAATCCAGACCTAAATCTTCTTCCTGTAAGACGTGGGGCTTTACTAGCTCCAGAAGCCAGTTTTTCGATGATCAAAACATAGGAGAGAGTGGACGAGAAGCCAAAGATCTAAAGACATCATCTAATTCATGAATATGGCGATTGCTATAAATGCGATCAAACCATTAGAGTCATGCATATTTAATCTCTATACATCCTAATGCCGCAAAAATTTCAAGGGTTAAGATTTTTATTTCCTAAACTTCCTGAATACCAATTACCAAAATTGACATCCCTAAGACTAGTTAGATTTAGGTCTGTACTTGTTGGCAGTACGGTAATTTTGGGCTTGCTCTATGGAATCAGGCAACTAGGGGGATTGCAACAATTAGAGTTATTAGTCTTTGACCAGATGATGCGATCGCGTCCAGACAAAGTAACCGATCCCAGATTGTTAGTGGTAACGATCACCGAAAGCGATATCAAACAGTACAAATGGCCATTAACTGATCGCCTTGTCGCGCAGACCCTATCAGAGCTAAATCAGCATCAACCCGCCGCGATCGCAGTAGATCTCAACCTTCAGCGCAATATTTCCATTGAGCCAGAGCGCAGTGAACTAATTGCCCAATTGCGTCGCCCCAATGTGATTGCCGCAGTTAGTAGTGGCAACAATCAGAATGATCGCATCGATCCGCCCATTGAGCTACCGAAAGAACAGGTTGGCTTAGTCGATCTGCCTGCCGATCCTGATGGGTTTATGCGGCGGGTGCTGCTGTTTACCAATCGCGCTTCTCTATCGATTCAATTGCTCAATGCTTATTTGCGAGCAGACTGTCCTAGCGATCGCCCCCAACGTCAAGATTTAGTTTGTCAAAATCTCCAGCCATCTTTTAATTCCCAAAAAGAATATCAATTAGGAGAAGTGAAATTTCCGCTTCTCAAGTCAGATTCTGGAGCTTACCAAACGATTAATAGTGGCGGCTATCAGATTCTGATTAACTATCGCGGTTCTTCCCAATCATTGCAGCGAGTGACGCTCTCTCAAGTTTTGCAAAAGGAAGTGAATCCTGATTTGATTAAAGGGAAAATTGTGCTGATTGGCGTAAGTGCGCCTAGTCTCAAGGATGTCTTTTTAACTCCCTATAGTTCGACAGATAAGGGAACTGTGAGAATGGCAGGAGTGGAAGTGCAAGCTCACATTACCAGTCAATTGCTTGGTGCGGTGCTAGATGGCGATCGCCTGTTTTGGTTTTGGGCGGAGTGGCAAGAGCTTTTATGGATGTTGATTTGGGCGATCGCAGGGATTAGCTTAACTTGGATCATTCGCAACCCGATTATTCTCATCCTCACTGAACTTCTATTGATAGTAGTCTTATTTGGATTTAGCTATGGTCTATTTTTGCAACAGGGTTGGATTCCTGTGGTGACTCCTGCATTGGCGTTTGGGCTAGCGAGCATTACCACGTTGATTGATCGCCAATATCAGCTTCAACAACAGCAACAGATGATGATGCGGCTATTGGGTCAACAGACCTCACCAGAGATTGCCAATGCGCTTTGGGAAGGACGCGATCGCCTGTTGCAGTCTGGTCGATTACCTTGGCAAAATGTGACCGCAACAGTTCTATTTACGGACATTAAGAGTTTCAGTACGATTGTGGAAGGAGAATCTCCAGAACGGGTGATGGGCTGGCTCAATGAATATCTGACGGTGATGGCGGATGTGGTGCAGTCGCATCAGGGCGTGGTGAATAAATTTATTGGCGATAGTGTGATGGCGGTGTTTGGTGTGCCGATCGCTCTTCAGCAACAGTCGGAGATTGCCACGGATGCGCGGCGCTCGGTGGCTTGTGCCTTGGCAATGCGATCGGCGCTAAGGTCATTAAATCAGAGTTTTGAGCGACAGGGATTGCCAAAGGTGGAGATGCGGGTGGGGATTTTTACGGGGACGGTGATGGTGGGTAGTTTGGGTGGTAAGAGTCGGTTGGAATATGGGGTAATTGGCGATACGGTGAATATTGCCTCACGGTTGGAGTCCTGTGAGAAGGAACGTCAAGATGAAGACTGTCGCATTTTAATCGCACAGGAAACGCTGGATTATTTAGAGAATCTCTATGATGTGGAAAGTTGGGGAGCGATATTTTTAAAGGGCAGAGCGCAGTCGGTGGAGGTGTATCGCGTAATTGGACATCGGGAGGGGTTGTGATGCGAAAATTATATTTCATCGTAAGATCATGTAAATTACATCGCTTGTTTGTGCTGGATTACACTCCATAAATTCATGAAAATTCTTAGTCAGACTAGGTTTCTTAGGACAATGATATTGATGGCTTGTGCGATCGCGGCAATGCCAAGCCAATTACTAACAGCACAAACTATCCCCACTTACGATCCACCACCACCAACCGATCCGACGATACGCGGTAATAATTGCTCGACGTTTGCGCCTGATTTATTGTCGCCTGTGTCGAAGAAGGCGATCACCACGGCTGCCTATCCTACTTTTTTGTTTTTTGTACCAACCACAACAGCGCGTCAGGTGCAGTTTTCTATTCGCGATCGCGATCTCAAGTCGATTTATCGTCAGACTTTTAGTTTGTCAGGTCAGACAGGGATTTTGCGAGTGGTATTACCATCTGCCCCAAACATCAAAGAGCTTGCGATGGGGCAAAGCTACAAGTGGGAATTTAGTATCATTTGCAGTCCTGAAGATCGTGGTAAAGATGATTTTGTGGTGGGTGAGTTGCAAAGAGTGACGTTTGTTGATGCTAAGTCTCCGTCTCAGTTGACTTTATGGGAGCGGTATAGAGCGTTTGAGTATGATGCTTTGATGGTCTTAGATTTGTTACGCCGAAGTAACCCCAAGGATCGCCTAATTCAGTCTGAGTGGGAATTGTGGTTGGTGCGTCACAAGTTCGGCGATTTGAAAGGATTGCCAGCAATCAAATGAAGTCATGATCGACAATATCTGTAAGTTCTTAGCTGAAACCTTCCCCACCGATTTTGCCAGTTGGCTTTTAGGGGAAGCGATCGCTCTGACGACACTCAAACCCTCTGAACTCTCAGTTGAGCCGATTCGCGCTGACTCGGTTATTTTTCTCCAGTCATCAAAAATCATTCTCCACATTGAGTTTCAGACCGAGGCAAATAAAAATATTCCTTTCCGTATGGCAGATTATCGACTGCGGCTGTATCGGCAATTTGCAGACACAGAGATACATCAAGTCGTCATTTACCTCACCCCCAGTCAATCGCCCTTCGTATATGAAAACACTTTCAATGCTGGGGAGCTAAATCATAAATTTAATGTGATTAGACTCTGGGAACAGCCCACGGAGATATTTCAAAAGTATCGTGGACTATTACCCTTTGCAACGCTGTCACAAACCGACAACCCTGAAGAAACGTTAAGACAAGTTGCTAAGCAAATCGAAAATATTACCGATAAGCAGGTGCAAAGTAACGTAGCTGCATCGACCGCTATAATATCAGGCATAGCCCTGAGCCAAGAAATCATCCAAAGATTACTAAGGAGCGAAATCATGAAAGAGTCAGTTATCTATCAAGCAATTTTGCGGGAAGGTATTGCTGAAGGTGAAGCTAAAGGCATTGCTAAAGGCGAAGCTAAAGGCATTGCTGAAACTACTAAGCAGCTTGCCTTAAATATGTTGCGCTCTAATATTGCTATAGACTTGGTTGTGCAAATTACTGGATTAAGCCTCAAACAAGTCCAAAAATTGCAAAAAACTAGTACTAAACCGCCAAAAACTGCAAAGTCTCCAAAGCGATCGCTGCGTTAACGTCATGAATTATTTGCGCTGTCTTTATAAACACAAATTCGTAGGGGTTTAGCATTTGCGCCAATATTTTTATACTCTCCACCAGAGTCTTGAAACGCAAATGCTAAACCCTTTGTGCTTTTACCAATAAATTGTCCCTGCGTTGTGAGGTTAGGGAAAAGCATTCCCAAATTAAAATTATCTGAAAATTTATAGATTTCTGTGGGAATACTTTTCCCCTACAGGGATCATCTATGTATTTAGAGGAGTTAATATGACGCAAATTATTTTAGATAATGGTCAAGATGGCTTTTGGGATATGACTTTAAGGTTTAGACAGAGAATACAGCAAGAAAATATTGTGTTCACTGATGAAGATTTTGCGGGATTGCGCGATCGCTCTGTGGGGCGGGAGGTTGAGTTTTAAGCGATCGCTCTACCAAACAATAGCAACCACCTTTGCCGCACAAATATTCTGATCACAGGTCAAAATAGCCACTTGGTTCCCTTGACTCTCTACTACTAAAGCTGTTGAAACAATTTGCCGATCATGCATTTCGTTGATAGAGATTAGCTTGATACTTCTCTCAATCACATCAAAATCTAGTGGATAGATAGAGACACGTTCATCATCCTTGACCACCTTTAATAATGCCTCGACAGAAGGAATCGAAGTTTTACCACGACTAACTATCCATACTGATTCGGCTAGAGCGATCGCAGGTAAAATTAATTCACTACCCGCATCAGAAAGAATCTCTTTGGCGATCGCACCTAAACGAGAATTTCCTTCTAAAAACCAAATTAGGGCATGGGTATCAATGATGTATTTCATAATCCTAGAATCATGACCAATCAAGACCATCATCAGGATCGCCGTTAAATTCAGCATCTTTAAAATCAGAATCAGTAGATTGCTGAGAACCTAAAAACATCCCAAAGGACATAATTTGACTGGACAGGGTAACTAACTGCGGTTTAAAAAAAGTCACAAAAACCTGACTCTCAGAAATATTTTGAGGGACTTCAGCTAATTCGATTTTGCCGTTTTTGTATATTCCTTGAATTGTCTGTAGCATAGTGTTTTCTATGGGCAAATTGCGCGATCGCTAATGAACTATTGCGTACAGACATTCTAGCTAAAATTTGATAGCGAAGCAAAAAATCGGGGATCTGTATACTTGGAAATGTGAGAATGTTTTTATTAGAAACTCCCGAATGCAAAGGAGAGGCTGAAATGATGCGTAAAGTTGGTGTGGCGGTGAGTCGGATTGGATTGATTTTGATGTTGGGAATGTTTGGTGTTCCTTTGGTTGCCCCGAGTTTTAGTCAATCAAATTCTGATGCTTCAGAGCGATCGGCAGCTTTGAAGGAGGCAGAAGAACTCTATCAACAGGTGGTTCAGTTCCGCAAACAGGGAAAATATCAAGCTGCCATTCCGCCAGCGCAACGCATCCTCACGATCCTAGAAAAAGCATTAGGAGCCGAACATCCCGATATTGCCAATAGTCTCAATGATCTCGCAGGGTTATATGTCGAACAAGGGAACTACCCAGCCGCAGAACCACTTTATAAACGTTCCCTCGCGATTCTAGAAAAAGCATTAGGATCTGAGCATCCTGATGTCGCCACTAGTCTAAATAATCTCGCAGGGTTATATGTCGAGCAAGGGAAATACCCAGCCGCCGAACTACTTTATAAAAGAGCCCTTGCAATTAAAGAAAAGACTCTAGGATCTGAGCATCCTAATGTTGCTACTGGTCTCAATAATCTCGCAGGGTTATATTTCGCACAGGGGAACTATCCAGCCGCCGAACCACTTTATAAAAGAGCCCTTGCGATTGTAGAAAAAGCATTAGGAGCCGAGCATCCCTATGTCGCCAATAGCCTCAATGATCTCGCAGCGTTGTATGATTCACAGGGGAACTATCCAGCCGCAGAACCACTTTATAAACGCTCCCTCGCGATTCGAGAAAAAGCATTAGGAGCCGAGCATCCCTATGTCGCCCAAAGCCTCAATAATCTTGCAGAGTTGTATAGAAAACAGGGGAACTACCCAGCCGCAGAACCACTTTATAAACGTTCCCTCGCGATTCGAGAAAAAGCATTAGGAGCCGAGCATCCCGATGTCGCCAATAGCCTCAATAGTCTTGCAGAGTTGTATCGATCACAGGGGAACTACCCAGCCGCAGAACCACTTTATAAACGCTCTCTCGCGATCTCTGAAAAAGCATTAGGAGCAGATCATCCCGATGTCGGCACGAGCCTCAATAATCTTGCAGGGTTGTATCAGTCACAGGGGAATATCGATCCCGCCATTACATTCCGACAAAAAAGCATTGAAGTTGAAGAATATAACTTAAAACTCAATCTAGGATCGGGCACAGAAACCCAAAAACAGGCTTATATACAAACTGTTTCGGGCACAACTAATTACACCGTCTCCCTCCACGTCCAAGCCGCACCCACGACCCCCGCCGCCACTCGTCTAGCCCTAACCGCCATCTTGCAACGCAAAGGTCGTCTCCTCGATATCCTATCAACCAACCTGCAAACCCTGCGCCAATACATCACCCCCGACATCCAACCGCAATTTGACCAATGGCTCACCCTCAAAAGCCAACTCGCCAACCTTGCCCTCAAAAATACCCCCATCGACAAATATCGCCCAATCCAACAACAAGCCGAAGAACTAGAATCCAACCTCAACCGTCGAAGTGCCGAACTGCAAGCAATTAACGAAACCGTCACGATCGCAGCCGTCCAAAAACAAATCCCCACCGAGGCAGTCCTGATTGAGTTCTTTCGCTACAGTCCATTCAACCCCAAAGCCGCACTGGATAAAGACAAATGGGGCAAGCCTCGCTATGTTGCCTATATCCTTCAGAATCAAGGCGAACCCAAATGGGTAGACCTCGGCGAAGCCGCAACCCTAGAGCCATCAATTCAAACATTTCGCCAAGCCATCAGCCGCCCACCCACAAACCCCGATCGCGAAGTCGATCCGCAATTAACAGTAGCCCAAGTCAAACAAACTGCCCGTGAACTTGACCAAAAGCTGATGCAACCGATCCGCCCCTTGCTAGGCAACGCCCGCCATTTACTAATTTCACCCGATAGCGATCTCAACCTCATCCCCTTCGCCGCCCTTGTTGACCAGCAAAATCGCTTCCTCATCGAAACCTACGACATCACCTATCTCTCGTCAGGACGAGACTTACTCCGCCCAAACCGCAAGGGCATCAATCTCCAAAATCCTGTTCTCTTTTCCGACCCTGACTATGGCAAACCCTCAGACAAATTAATCGCCAGCATTGGTCGCAATCCTTGCCCAACCCAAATAGCTGCTAGAGGTGAAGAAATAACTTCCCTCGCCAACCAAATATTCTGTCAACTCCCCAACGTCGCCGCCGAAACTAGCGCCATTCAGAATCTATTGCCGCAGGCGCAATTATTGAGCCAAGCCCAAGCCACCAAATCCGCCGCCAAAAAACTTCGCAACCCTAGCATTCTCCACTTTGCCACCCACGGCTTCTTCCTACCCGATCCACCTAACACCAATCCCGACACCCCGATCCGTCAAAATCCCCTCTCGCAGTCAGCGCTAGTGCTTGCCAACTTCAACCAGCGCCAATCCTGCGGCGATGATCCCAACTGCAACGGCTTACTCACCGCTCAAGATGTCACTACTATCGACCTCAGAGGAACTAAACTCGTATTTCTCTCCGCCTGTGAAACAGGGCTAGGCAAAGTCACCAATGGCGAAGGCGTGTATGGCTTGCGTCGCGCCTTTACTCTCGCTGGAGCAGAGAGCCAAGTGATGAGCCTCTGGAAAGTCAATGACCAAGTTTCGAGGGAGTTAGTCGAGAGCTACTACAAAAACCTCAAGGCAAATCAAGGGCGCAGCCAGTCCCTCAAAACAATTCAGCTAGATTTGCTTAAAAAATACGGATATCCTTACTACTGGGCAGCCTTTATACCCTCTGGCAATTGGTCAGCAATGCCTGAAATCTTTACTAGCCCCTAAAAAGAAAGGGACGCATCGCGTCCCTTTCTTTTTAGGTAAAGGCTAACAGACCAAAGTAGAGAAATACACCTAATATCGGCACAAAAAGTAATAGACCATAGAGAGATGATTTATTCAGGCTCGTTGGTATTGAAAAGAAGACAATTAAGCCAATCACAAAGTTAACAAGCGGAATAAAGAATAAAATTAGCCACCAACCAGGTTTACCCGCAGCACGAACCATGACCCAGATTTGAGCGATCGGAATCCATGCCAGCCAACTATTAGGGATTTCCAGCTTATCTGCAATTTTCATCAAACAGTAACTGGTGAAAACATAAACCACTAAGCCAAAGATGCTGGCAAAAAGTATGATTTTGTTAAAGAGTGCTTTCTCTTCTTCACTCAGAGAGTCGTAAGTTCTAAGACTAGGTGAATCCACATTGCTATCCTGAGCAATGAGCCGATCGCTATTGTTTTTGGTAATTAGAGAAGACGAAGCGATCGCATTAGACAATGAACTAGAAGCAGAGAAACTAGGCTCAACAATAAAATGCTGTAAGCCAATCACAGCGAACATAGTAATCAAAAACAGAGCAAATCTACGCCAAATTATCCCTAGATGAGTAAAGCGTATATATTTAGAAAAATTCACTTTTTATACTCCTAAAACCAGAGCAAGATCGGTATTACTTTCTGGCAATAGTGTAAGCCTATAGGAATACCTATCTAGTTAATTCAATGGCTTCAGATTTCTTAATTCTTGAGCTTAATTATCATTATGGTAGTTTCCCAATGTAATCGCGAATTACGGGCGTAAAGATTTTAACTACCTGTTGATACACTTCTCTTTTAAATCTTACAATCGAATCGAGAGTCTTATCGATCGCCATAAATTGCACCACTCGAAACTCGCGATCGTGGATATCTAACTTACAGTCAGACGCAGGATGATCCCAATAAAAAGCAAACCAACGTTGTCTTTGTCCACAATAGTTTGCCCATTTTCCCGATAGTTTTAAGGTTGACGGGAAATCGTAATACAACCATTCAGGATGTACATAAGCCAAGACAGCATTATTTATGCCTACTTCTTCATATAGTTCACGCAAAGCTGCTGCTTGAGGATCTTCACCCTCATCGATTCCACCCTGCGGAAATTGCCATGAATCAGGCACACCAACACGTTCACCGACTAGCACTTCACCTTTACGGTTAAAAACAATAATCCCCACATTTGGGCGATAAGATTTTTCTGGTGTCATAGATTTTCACATAAACAAAGCAAAAGCATAGCACCGTCACTAATTTTCATCAAAAAGAGAAAATCCTCGCTCTCAGTGCGAGGATTTTCTCTTATACCAAAACACAAAATGGCCTAGACATTCTGTGTTTTTAAAACCCTTACTGGGTTTGTTTTTTAATTCACAAAAGTATGGCAACACTTCTGTGAATTGGTATTACATCACTTTGTGCTTAAACCCATAGATAATTCAGCAAGTGATGCTTTGCATCACTTGCTGAATTATCTGCGAGGCGTAGTCCTAGACTAAGACTCGTTCCAACTGAGGCACAGGCTCTGTCATTTCTTGGCTTAGTCTCCGCTTAGGAGTTTGCAAGCCAACCATTTCCGCATTGCTTGCTCCTGGGGGAACCATCGGATAACAGTTCTCATTGCGCTTAACACAGAAATCAGCAAACACTGGGCCATCATAAGCCAGAATTTCTGCAACCGCAGATTGCAAATTGCTTGGCTCAATTACCTTTATGCCCTTGATGCCAAAGGCTTCAGCAAGCTTCACAAAATCAGGCATACCCACTTCCATATTAGAAGAGGAGTATCGCTCATCATAGAAACTTTCTTGCCACTGACGCACCATGCCTTGCCAACCATTATTAATAATGATCACTTTGACCTTGATGCCATACTGCGCCAATGTGCCAAGCTCCTGAATATTCATCTGAATACTAGCATCGCCGCTAATACAGATCACTTGATCATCTGGAAGAGCAACTTTTGCTCCCATCGCCGCAGGCATTCCATAGCCCATCGTGCCAAGACCAGCACTTGAAATCCACTTGCGAGGACCAGTTTTAATTAACTGGGCTGCCCACATTTGGTGCTGACCTACATCAGTAGTGAAATAAGCATTGGGCGCTTGCTTACCAAATTCATAGATGACTTGTTGCGGTGATAGCACATTGTCATAGGTAGGAACTTCGAGAGGATAATCTTCTTTCCATTCATCAAGCTGAACAAACCAATCTTTGGTTTGAATATTTTCTTCGTAACTGGTGGCTTCAAGAATCGCCTGCAATACTTCCTTCACATCGCCAACGATTGGCACGTCAGGTTTGCGGTTTTTACCAACTTCAGCTGGATCGATGTCTATATGAATAACTTTAGCTTCAGGCGCAAATGTATCTAGACGACCTGTAACGCGATCGTCAAATCTTGCCCCAACAGCAATCAATAGATCGCAACCCTGTACGGCAAAGTTAGCGTAGGCAGTACCATGCATTCCCAACATGCCAACGGAAAGGTAATTATTTTCGTCATAAGCACCTTTACCCATCAGGGTAGTGGTCACAGGCAACTGAAAGCGTTTGGCTAATTCAGCAAGCTCAACATGGGCATCGGCAAGTACCGTACCGCCGCCTGCGTAAAGTAATGGTCTTTTGGCTTCACGAATCAACGCGATCGCAGCTGCAATTTGATGCAAATATCCTTTGACCTTGGTCTGATAACCAGGCAAATTAATCTTCACATCAGGATTATATTCAAATGATTGCTGCGCAATGTCCTTAGGAATATCGATTAATACGGGGCCGGGGCGACCAGTCCCTGCAATGTGAAAAGCCTCAGTAACGATCCGCGCAATATCTTCAGCTCTACGAATCACATAGGAATGCTTAACAATTGGAAGAGTAATGCCCCAGATATCCGTTTCTTGAAATGCATCAGTACCGATCGCATAGGAAGGAACTTGCCCTGTGATCACCACCATTGGAATCGAGTCCATTTGCGCTGTAGCAATACCCGTCACCAGATTGGTTGCTCCAGGACCTGAAGTCGCAACGCATACACCCACATTTCCAGTGGCACGAGCATATCCATCAGCAGCATGGACGGCTCCTTGCTCATGACGCACGAGGTAATGTTTAATTTCCCCTCTTGCCTCAGACTTATAAATTTCATCGTACACTGGCAGGATTGCTCCACCAGGGTAGCCAAAAATATGCTTAACACCCTGTCGTCTCACACTATCGATGAGAGCAAATGCACCCGTTGTTCGCAAAGTAGCCTCCTCTAGACTCATACTGATCTTGTTCGCGATCTAAGCAAAACTTGTTTTTGAAGCATTTCCAGATACTTTTCGCTCACTACTACGAACAAGTAGTTTGTAGCAAGTACCTTAAGTTGATAATTTGTAGCAATTGTATCGATAATAACATAGACAAGCTGCCCCAAAGCTGCTAAGAACAATGTCTTGATTATCCAAAATTTGCTAGAAAAAGCATAGTCCACCTCAAATTTTGTCTATGTTACTTAGCCAGAAACAAACCCAAACCCAAAAAATGAGTTGCGGCGCGAAGCTCCGCAACTCATTTTTTGGGTTTGGGTCAGAAATGTGCGAAATATTAACAAACATGTAATGTTTGCCCCACTAAACAGATCTTTAAGCTACAAAATACAGACAAGTCACATTTGAAAATATAATGACTTCGTGTTCTTCTGTCATATAGCGTCCATATAACTTCTCATGAGTGCAAATTCAGACAAAGATATTCCCGTCAATATCTACCGCCCTGCTAATCCATTTACAGCAAAATGTATTTCCAATGATGTACTGGTCAGACCAGGTGCTGCTGGCGATACCCGTCACGTCAAGTTCGATATTTCTGGAGGAGACCTTCGTTACTTAGAAGGTCAAAGTATTGGTGTCGTCCCTCCAGGTGAAGATAAAAATGGTAAACCGAACAAACTTCGTCTCTACTCGATCGCATCAACCCGCCTTGGAGATGATCTTGATGGTAAGACCCTATCTTTAAGCGTCAAGCGTCTAGAGTATCAAAACGAAGCAGGTGAGACCATCAAAGGTGTATGCTCTAACTTCTTGACCGATCTCAAACCTGGTGATGATGTCAAATTAACTGGCCCAGTTGGCAAAGAAATGCTGTTGCCAGACGATCCCAATGCCACAATCATCATGATTGCTACAGGAACTGGTATTGCGCCTTTCCGTGCGTTCCTATGGCGGATGTTCAAAGAAAAGCATGAAGATTATAAATTTAATGGCTTAGCTTGGCTATTCTTTGGTGTGCCAACTGACACAACAGTTTTGTACAAGCCTGACCTTGAATGGCTAGCCTACAAACACAAGCGTAATTTCCGTTACGATGTGGCGATTAGTCGTGAGCAAAAGAACGCCAAGGGCGAAAAGATGTACATCCAAAATCGCATGGCTGAATATGCTGACGAGTTGTGGGAAGTGCTGCAAAAGCCAACTACCCATACCTATATGTGTGGTTTGCGTGGCATGGAAGACGGCATTTCGGAATTCATGACTAAGACTGCTGAAAAGAATGGAGCTGTTTGGAAGGATTTTGAGAAGCAAATGAAGCGTGACGGTCGTTGGCACGTTGAAACTTACTAAAACCTAAATAAAAATAAAGGCTCGCTTAGCGAGCCTTTATTTTTATTTGTAATTAAATCTGCTACTGCTTAAGCGTAAAAATGGAATTTTTCTGGTTGATTGTCGGAATTGGCATCGGTGCGATCGCTACTGGCGCTTGCTGGTTTAGCTGGAATTATGCCAAGAAGAGACGTAATCGTAAGTTGCGAAAGCGATCGCGTCATGTATTTAAAGCAAAATCGATCCGTAGTTTTAAGTCTTGGGCGCAGAACATCCAAAAAAATATTCAGCAAAACTATAGTGGGCAATTTAATGCTCAATTACTGGAAATTGAAACTACAGAGGATAGAGACGAGCGCTTACTTTGGGCGAAAATTGTTGAACTGTCTCCCATCGGCTATATCCAAGTCAATCAAGATAACCGCTTAGTAATCTGTAATCAACAAGCCGCAAACATGATGGGGATCGCTAACCATCGACAAGGATTAATTCGCAAGCCATTTTTGCTGCAACTAATTCGTTCTTATGAACTTGATCATCTTGTCGAACAAACGCGATCGCTTAGTCTAGGCTCCCAAGTTGATTGGGTATTTCATCCTGCCATACCTGATCCTGTCGATCCAGTGCCGCAGATAGGTAGACCAATTCGAGCTTTTAGTATTTATTTGGGGTATGGGCAAATTGGCATTTTTTTGATAGATCGTCAAGAAGCGGTAGCAATTACTCAGCAACGCGATCGCTGGACTTCTGACATTGCCCATGAACTTAAAACACCTCTAACCTCGATTCGTCTGGTCGCGGAGACGCTCGAACCCCGTGTCGATCCTGCGGCAAGAATTTGGGTAGAGCGTTTGCTCAGCGAAATAGAGCGGATTACCAAACTTGTCCAAGATTTACTCGAATTAGGGCAGATGGATGTGGGAATTGAGTCTGTACTGCATCTAAGTGAAGTAAATTTATCGTCAATAGTGAAATCGGTCTGGGCAACCCTTGAGCCATTAGCCAATCGTAAACAAGTCAAGCTCAAATACATTGGCAACGAACAATTACTCTGGCTACTTGACGAATCGCGCATTTATCGGCTTTTGCTGAACCTATTAGATAACAGTATTAAACACAGTCCAGCGCTTCAGTCGATTACAATCAAAACCAGCGTGATAGACTCTAACCTACTAATAGAGATAATTGACGCAGGCGAAGGTTTTCCTGAAGAATCCTTACCCCATATTTTTGATCGCTTTTATAAAGTCGATCCATCACGGACTAGATCGGGGATGGATCGTGGGGGGAGTGGCTTAGGGCTAGCGATCTGTCGTCAGATTGTCACATTACATAAAGGAGCGATCTCTGCCAAAAACCATCCAGATATTGGTGGAGTATGGATTACGATCAAGCTACCATATCTAATAGAAAGCCACGAAATGGCGTAGCCATTTTGTGGCTTTAAAACCCTTACAGGGTTTGGTTTTTAATTCGCAAAGGTGTCTTCATACTTTTGTGAATTGGTATAAACCCTCCAACATAAAGATTGTAAGGCTATGAGCAATTTCACAACTAAATCATGAGCGCAGAAAAACTCCTGAAAGAATATGCTTCTGGTAGGCGAGACTTTGCTGGCTTAAATCTAGCTAATGCCAATTTGTTTAATAGCGATTTAATTGGCGTTAACCTGACCAAAGCAGACCTGAGGCGGGCAAATCTTGTATTTGCATTTCTTAACAAGGTCACCTTTAATCATGCCAATTTATTGGGTGCAAAACTCGGTGGCGCAACTCTTAACCAAGCAATCATGATGAGTGCCAATCTATCCGAGGCGGATTTGCATGGGGCAATGTTGCAAAGGGTGAATCTATTTGGAGCAAATCTTTCCCTTGCCAACTTAATGGATGCAAATCTTAGTGAGGCGGATTTACGCAGCGTAAATCTCCGTGGCGCAAATTTACGAGGTGCAATCTTGAGCGCGACCCTCATGCGCGAAGAGAGGGGTTATCCTCCGACAAACATGAGTGGTGCAAATTTACGTAAAGCCGATTTGCGAGGGGCAAACCTAAGTGGAGCAGATCTCACGGGAGTTGATCTTTCCTGTGCAAATCTTAGTGAAGCGACTCTCTCAAGAGTGAATTTGCAAGGAGCTAATCTGAGTGGTGCGATCGCGAGCGGTACAATTTTTACTGAGGCTAATCTGAGTAATGCAAACCTTACAGAGGCAAACCTCAAAGGTGCAAACCTGACTAAAGCCGATCTCAAAAATGCGAATCTGCGCCTCGCCAACTTATTTGGGGCTAATCTAACTAAAGCGAATATGAGCATGACAACATTAAGTAATGCAGGTCTGATTCAGGCAATACTTAATGGTAGTGATCTATCGCGATCGTTACTAGACAAAGCCAATCTTAGTCAAGCTAGTCTCGTTGACGCTTATTTAGTCAGAGCCAATCTCGATGGAGCCGATTTTACTGATGCGGTACTGACCAGAGCCGAGATGAGTGGCGCTAGCACCATTGGTACAATCTTTAGCGGCGCAACTATGCCTTAGCTATATTCTTGACTTAAACTGCCTCGATCAATCAATATGTCAACTGAGCATTGCAGCGCCTAACAAAAATATGGAAGATTTAAATCTTCTAGAGGAAGTTATAGATAGCTTGGAGCAAGACAGCAATGTTCTTCGCATCAAACGACTGATCCTCTTTACCTGTCGTGATTCTTGGTCAAATGATGTCAACGAAGTTAAAGCGTTGCATGTGCGTCGGCTTGTCCAAGAATTGATGATCATGTTTCCCGATCTCAATAAGCTCAAGCACAAGCTAAACAGCCAAGTTAAGCAACTGAGCAAACAGTCAGACTATCTGCTTGCTGCTGACAACATTATCGATTGTCTTGGGTTTCTCTATACTCTGCGTGATGAAGGAAAACTACCCCATAGTTTTTTAAATCCTGAGATATCTTTGGGCTCTCAAAATGGATCTCTTGTAGCTAAAAATGAGGCTGTTGAGAAAACTGAGAGTGATACGATTCCACATAAACACAATATTAAGTATTTAACGAATCTGTTTGATTTGCGAGCTGATATTTCGAGAAATGTCAGTCCGCTTCATGCCAAAATACTGCTGTTCTCAGCCCTAAACTATCGTTTTAGCCCGCAAGAGCGTGACTGGTCTGCGCTCTACACCTACGATATTGATGATTTGATTCAGCTTATCTTTCAAACTTATGAAACTGTCGAAGCCCTTGAAACGAGGCTAGCTGAAGTAAGCCAAACTCTAGATCAACCCGAAGATGCTAAACGCGCTGCTGCCGTAATTTTACAAGCCATCAAACCTTTCTATTAAAAAGCTACAGTGCTTTTCAATCCCAAACCAAAAGCCATCTTGGTTTGTTTGAACTGCTATAAAACTCTTATGGGATTTGGTTTTCAAAACACAAAAGTGTCGCCACACTTTTGTGTTTTGGGATAATATCAAGTTAAACGTCGAGGCAAAATGACTAGTCCGCAAACTAAAGACGCGACGATGGGACTTGTTTATGGGCTTCTAGGTGTCATAATTTTTAGCATCACTTTGCCAGCAACTCGTATTGCTCTAACCGAATTCGATTCAGTATTTGTGGGGCTAGGGCGAGCAGTAATTGCTACAGGGTTGTCATTAATTTTATTGATTTCTACAAGGCAACCAATCCCCTCTTGGCGATTTCTACCCAACTTTGCTGTTGTCGTAGTTGGTGCTGTTGTGGGATTTCCATTACTCTCAACATTAGCAATGCGCGACGCTTCTGCATCCCATGGAGCTGTAATTATTGGTCTATTGCCGCTTGCTACGGCTTTGTTTGGAGTTTTACGAGCAGGAGAGCGACCATCAGTAAAATTTTGGATTTTTGCGATCGCGGGTAGTGGATTGGTGATTACTTTTGCGCTGATATCGGGGACAGGAAATATTAGTTTTGCGGATTTGTCTTTACTCGGAGCAGTTTTTGCCGCAAGTTTAAGCTATGCAGAAGGAACGGTATTAGCGCGTACTTTTGGGTCGTGGCAGGTTGTGTGTTGGGCGTTGGTACTTTCGTTTCCGCTCGTGCTTCCAATCGTATTACAACATTTGCCATCTTCTTTTACAAATATATCTAGCAATGCTTGGCTTGGTTTCTTGTATATCAGTTGTTTCAGTATGTTTTTGGGCTTTTTTGCTTGGTATCGCGGCTTATTTTTAGGAGGGATTGCTCGAATTGGTCAGCTACAACTTTTTCAACCATTTCTGACCATTCTTGCCTCAGCGATTTTGCTAGGAGAGCCAATGACTTTCATCACATTGGGTTTTGCGTCGGCGGTATTGGTATGTGTAGCTTTGGGTAGAAGCGCTCAATTTAAATCTAGTCAATAATAGTGCGGCATAAAAAAATTATAGAAATTTCAGATAAAGGCTTTACACTTCACTATTGTAAAGATTGGCTATTTTCACGTAAATCAAGATAAGCTTCTACAAACATTAGTTTTCATATAGATAAGCAATGGCAGCTACTTCTTCCCGACAGCCTAAGATTATTGTTCTTGATGACGATCCGACGGGTTCGCAAACTGTGCATAGCTGCCTACTGCTAACTAAATGGGATGTGGAAACTTTGCGGATTGGATTAGCCGATGCTTCTCCGATTATGTTTGTGCTGACAAATACGCGATCACTTACGCCCGAAGATGCCACCAGTGTGACTCGCGAAGTTTGTCGCAACCTTAAGCCTGCGCTCGAAGCTGAGGGCATCCAAGAATTTATGATCGTTAGTCGTTCTGACTCGACATTGAGGGGGCATTATCCCATCGAGACGGATGCGATCGCTGAAGAGCTAGGTAATTTTGACGCACATTTTCTTGTGCCAGCATTTTTTGAAGGTGGGCGCTTTACCAAATCGAGTGTGCATTATTTAGTCGTCAATGGTGTACCAACACCAGTCCATGAGACTGAATTTGCCAAGGACTCTGTATTTGGCTATACGCACAGCTATTTGCCTGATTATGTCGAAGAAAAAACCAAGGGAAAAATTCTTGCTGCAGATGTCCAGCGATTTTTATTAGGAGAAATTCGTGCAGGTGTACGTCAGCGCTTAACACGCTTACATGACAACCAGTGCGGTGTGGTAGATGCAGAAAACCAAGCCGATCTTAATCAATTTGCCTCGGATATTTTGGCAGTGGCAACGACTGGTAAAAGGTTTTTATTCCGCAGCGCTGCCAGTTTATTGACTGCCCTTGCGAAGCTACCGCCCCAGCCGATCGCTGCCGAGGACATGTCGAAATATATGCGATCGCACAAGGCGGGTGTAGCGATCGTTGGCTCCCATGTCAAAAAAACTACTGAGCAGTTAGAACATTTGCTCAAAGCACCCAATACATTTGCTGTGGAGATTGATGTCTCGCGTCTATTAAATGATGCCGATGCTCAATCAGCAATGCTTAAACAAGAAGCGCTAGCCCAAGTTCAGCAAGCCCACGCATCAGGCAAAACCGCTGTGGTGTTTACCAGTCGAAAAGAATTGGAATTTGCCGATACCTCTACCCGTCTTGCTTTTGGTCAGGCAGTCTCGGCTCTTTTGATGGCGATCGTGCAGGAATTACCCGCAGATATTGGATTCCTAATTAGTAAAGGTGGCATTACATCCAATGATGTTTTGAGTACGGGTTTGAATTTACCAACCGCAAGACTATTAGGACAAATTCTTGCTGGTTGTTCCGTCGTGCGCACTCCCGAAGATCATCCTCGTTTCCCCGATTTACCAGTTGTCTTATTTCCTGGGAATGTAGGTGATGCAAATGCATTGGCTACTGTATATACAAGACTTGCGATCGGTATCGAATAAAATAACGCCAGCTACTAAAAGTGTGGAGGGTGCGAAGCACCGCTCCACACTTTTTTAGTAGCTGGCGTTGCTTAGCGTTGTGCCATCTAGCAGAGCATATTCAAAATTACTTTTTAATAAATTTGCACTATCCAGACATGCTTCAGTCAAGTTCGCATGTTTTAGATTTGCAAAGCTTAGATCGCAACCAAAACAATTAGCCCCCGTTAAGTCTGCCCCCTGTAAATTAGCAAATTCAAGACGAGCATTACTCAAATTTGCACCCCGTAAATTTGCGTTGCTCAGATTCGCCCCCCTCAAAATAGCCCCACTCAAATCGGCTCCCCCCAGATTTGCTTCTTTCAAATTCGCGTTACTCAAATCTGCATTAGTCAGGTTAGTAAAATTAAGAGTAGACCGCTCCAAATTTGCACCCCTCAGGTCAGACTCACTTAAATCAGTTAGATCAAGATCAGCATTTCGCAAATCTGAACTGGTAAAGCTAATAGATGATAGCTTGCAGCAGGATAATTTCAGTCCCGAAAAATTTTCTGAGTCAAAATCCTTGCGACCCATCTCATACATTTTTTTTACAGCCATTCCCATAGCAAGGGCATTAGTTGTGGGAGAGTGATGAGTTTTAGAATCTTGAATGGACATCATGACGATCGCTCTCTAGCTTAGACATTTAGCTGCTTGCAACTATTGATTCAAATATATGGCGATCTTCATTGATTACACTTCACCCTATTGGATTGCATTGCTTTCGGGATAAAGCTCACAGATTATTTAGGATTAAGGTAGAATAATAGTAGTAGGCGTTATTAAATAATGCTTATTCTCGTTTTTTATCGACAGTGGAGAAAATAATGTCTAAAGAACAAAAGGGCAATAAAGAGACCAAAAAACCTAAGAAAGATCCTTCTGAAAAGAAAGAGAAAAAAGATCCTAATAGATACAATTAATTTGAATTTAGTAGGTAAAAAAAACTAAGTTTTCTTATATCGAAAGGTTAATGCTAGTGACTGATAGTGCTGCTAACATTAGTTATTAAATATTAAACTAGTTGTTTCAATCCCAAAAAATAGAATAAAAGCCTTATCCTGCCAGCTTAGCGTTCAGAATAAGGCTTTTAGGTTTTTATATTTAATTATGTCTCCCTATTTATATCAGTAATTACAAATTGCTATGTCAATGGATACTTTAAGTAAACAAAACAGCAAAAATTTTGCTGAATACCCCCCGCAAATATTACGAAGAGCCGAAGTGGCTTTACGATGTGCTCCATTTACGGTGAAGTTGTTTGCGAATATGGCAATACAGGGTGTAAATCTCAGAGCGATCGCAGGTAATGAGGGGATCAAAAATCAATATTCAACCAAGCCTACGAATTTAATCAGTACGGAAAATGATTTGTTATGGTTAATCCAAGTTGGAGTATTGCGCCGCGAAGTTGATGGACAGGGTATTACTGATAGTTTTCGGCTGACACCAATGGGGCATTTATTATTGGATAAATGGCGATCGCAAACAAGATTTCCAATCGCGAGTTTAGGCGATCGTTGCCAAAATTTTTGGGCGCAAATTCAAATATCGCGATTTCTGTAAAATCCTCAAAATTCTCTGATAGAGCCTTGATTTTTCAATCAAATCTGAGTAGTTTGGCATAAGTAAACTGAAAACCCAAAAAGCTGTGCCGCAAGCTTAGCTTGCGGCACAGCTTTTTGGGTTTGATTTATAGTTATGCTGGGCTTATTTAGTGCAAACCCTATTTTTGTGGTGGAACAAAAAATTAAGAAGCTCGTCTCTTAGAGAGATCGAGCTTTGGAATAAATAACGATGAATATGGTCAGTAAAAAACTTCGTAGCCAAATAAGCAATAGATTCCAGAAGACATCTCTATGTTTTCTAGCAGCAACTCTTACTTCTCTTACTTCAGCATCTTTTCTAAGTACTATAGAAGCGATCGCAGCTCCATCTGTTCCCCAAATAGTTGCTCAAGTTCCACAGGACTGGCAAACAGGGGTACAGCTATTGCGTTTGCTGGACAACTCTGGCAACCTTTCAAGCATTGGTATTTTACTAGATATTGCCAATAAGCCTTCGACTACCTACGCAAATGCGGTGTATCAGCTTTACGTAAAACGCGCTGGGGAATGGCGCGAAGTTTATACCAATTCAGGCGCAAGATTGCTCTCCAAAAATGCAGGGCGACAGTTTACGACTGTAGAAATGATTTCTCTAAGTTCGCTGAGCGAAAAAATCTCCCTTGATGATATTTACAATGGGGATCTCAAGGCAGTTACTAGTATTCGCTATGACTTACCAAATGGGGTCAAAGATGCAAGATTTGAAATCGAAGAAGTAAAATCTTTTACATCAATTGTCACAGCTAGTGCGTCTGAGGTAAAAGCTGGACGAATTTCTTCGGTGGTATATACCAATACCAGTAACCCTTCTACAAATATATCCAACAACTCTTCTAATAATGCCGTACTTTCTGATCGCGACTTAGGAATTACAAATACTTCGCAATCAACGACTACACAGTCTACTCAAACGGTGGTCATTGAAAATACAAATGTCCAGACAGGTAGTTCTGTTAAACCAATGAAGCCCATTGTTGTCTCCAAAAAATATGAGGATGACGATGAAGATGATGATTATGATGACCGTAGCCGAAAAGATCGCAAAGAACGAAAGGAGCGTGATGGCGTTGAGCTATCCAAGAAGAATCCTCATCGTGGGCATTTTAGCCTTGCCATTTTACAAAACCAGCCACGTCTATCTCAGGTAATTGCGCGGATATCGATCAGGTCAAAGCGTTCTAACGGATTTCTCGTAGAGCGCTTTGTCGGTGATTATCGCTTTAATATTAATCAGAGAGCAACTTTCATCCGTGGATTGAATCCAGGCGATCGCCTAATTGTCCGTTTGTTCGATTTGAATAATCGTCCTCTGGGCTATAGCGAAGTGCAACTGCTAAAGAACTTCTCAACTATTAGTCTGATTTTGCCCAGTGATCCACTAGCCTATGGCACTATTCGTACCGTCTGTGGTATTGACTCTCAGCGCGTTGGCAAAATTGATCGCAATGTGAAAGTCTATGACTACTTCACTCAAATTCAGACGACAACTGTTCTCACTCAAACAGTTGCCCGCTTTTTGACAACATCTCAAGGTATTCCCATCGGTTTGTTTAATGTTGCAGGGCTACCCCAAGCAACCAATCAATCTACCTATACTAATGCTTTTACCAAAGGTGACTATTCACTAATTAATCGTACGATTAACGTGTTTACTCAAGACATGCCTCCTGTAATGCAAGTTCTACCTGGGCAGCTAGCGTCAGTAATTCCTATTACTGACTCACAGTCTACATTCGACGTAGTTCGCAAGATTCTAGATTTCAAAGATTTGCGTCCAAATGGCATTTCGACCTTGTTTTAACTAAAAAAGGGGCGCTTAGCGTCTCTTTTTTAGTTTAATTCCCGAAATTATAATTTCGGGAATTAAGAACTAAACCCAGTGAGATTTTTAAAGCTAAACCCAAAAGAGAGTCTCGGCGCAAAGCGCCGAGACTCTCTTTTGGGTCTGAAGTCTTATACAAAAACACAAGAAGGCGTAGCCATTTTGTGTTTTTAAAACCCTTACAAGGTTTGGGGTTTAATTCACAGAAGTGTCGGCACACCTTTATGAATTGGTATTACAGTAATTTTCGATCAAAAGAACCCCAATAAATTTTTTAAAAGTGTTGTAAATCAACACTTTTAAAAAATTTATTGGTTTGGAGTAGATTGCATTGAGTTAAGCATTGTAGCGATCGCTACACAAATCCCACAGAAGCTCTCGAAGGTGTCAAGATTGAACTGTAAGGACAGAAAGCGTAAAGAAACGTCTGTTTTACAACAATTTAAAAGGCACCGATATGAAAAAGATTTTTGTGCTTGATACTAATGTGCTGTTGCATGATCCATCTGCCATGAGGCGCTTTGAGGATAATGAAGTCGTCTTACCAATGACTATTATTGAGGAGCTTGATCGTTTTAAAAAGCAGCCTGAGATGATCGGGCGTAATGCACGTCAAGCTTCACGATCCTTGGATGAGTTACGTCTTCAGGGGAATATTCTCCAAGGAATTGAGCTTGAAAATGGGGGGGTACTACGAGTTGCCCTATGCGATCGCGAAACTTTAAAAACCCTGCCTATTGAACTTGAAGGCGATCGCAATGACAATGCTATTCTCGCAGTTGCGCTCGAACTCAAGCGCAGTTGCCAATGTCGAGTCGTCATGGTCAGCAAGGATACCAACCTTCGCATCAAAGCCGATGCTTTAGGACTGGAAGCCCAAGATTATGAAACCAATAAGGTTGATATTTCAGAACTCTATACAGGTATTACTGAAGTAACCGTAGATCCGACAAAAATCGATCAACTTTTTAAAAACGACGCGATTACAATTGATGGCGAACTCTGCCCTAATCAAGCAGTAATGCTGATTGATCAATTCAATCCATCTCATACTGCGCTAGCGATCGCCATTAGTAGTAGCCAAAATATGACCAAGCTCGTAACCATCAATAAGCTGGTCAATTCGGGGATTGTAGGCATCAATGCGCGTAATCGCGAACAGAAATTTGCCCTCGATCTTTTGCTCAATGATGCAATTCCCTTGGTGACTCTCGTTGGTAAAGCTGGAACTGGGAAGACTTTGTTAGCGATCGCGGTGGGATTGCACAAAGTTGCCGATGAGCGAGTATATACCAGACTGCTGATCTCACGTCCTGTAATTCCAATGGGTAAAGATATTGGCTTTCTCCCAGGGGATATCAAAGAAAAACTCACGCCTTGGATGCAACCGATTTACGATAATTTTGATTTGATTTTTGGCTCGCAGTCTCCTAAAGATCCTAAAGAAAAGCGAAGTCTTCATCCCCATACTCGACGAGGACATGAAGATCTAATGGAAAGAGGACTGCTTCAGATTGAACCTCTCACCTACATTCGAGGAAGAACTATTCCTCAGCAATTTCTGATTGTGGATGAAGCCCAAAACCTCACGCCCCATGAGCTTAAAACTATTCTTACCCGTGCTGGCGAAGGGACAAAAGTTGTGCTAACAGGTGATCCTGAACAAATCGATAATCCCTATATCGACGCTGCAAGTAACGGGCTAACCTATGTAGTTGAAAGATTTAAAAATGATCCTCTGGCGGGGCATATTACCCTCAGTAAGGGTGAACGCTCTCAGTTAGCAGAACGTTCTACCGAACTTCTTTAAGCCCAAAAAGATGAGAGGTGGCACGAAGTGCCGCCTCTCATCTTTTTGGGCTTATGCGACGATGATGCAACATGGAAAAAAGCTAAACTAAGGCAGTAATTTGTTGTTGTAGATCCAATCATTCTTCTTGAGTCAATTCTTCATGAGCTATCTCGAAACTACCGCCGAATTTTATGCGGAAGCCGCAAAAACTCCTCAAGTTGGTTTGTGCTGCATCAGCACACCACCAATGCAATATCCAAATCTCAAAATCCCTCAAATCATTGAGCAGATGAATTATGGCTGTGGGACAACCATCCATCCTACAGAATTACGCGGAAACCCAACAGTACTTTATATTGGCGTTGGCGGTGGTTTAGAGGCTCTTCAATTTGCGTATTTCTGTCGCCGAAAAGGAGGTGTGATCGCCGTCGATCCTGTTGCGGCGATGCGCGAAGTTGCTGGACATAATTTGCAATTAGCGGCTCAAGAGAATGATTGGTTTGATCCTGATTTTGTAAATATCCTAGAAGGAGATGCTTTTGCCTTACCAGTTGCCGATGCCTCGGTTGATGTGGTAGCCCAAAACTGTCTATTTAATATTTTTGAGCCTCAAGACTTACAACGAGCTTTAAAAGAAGTCTATCGAGTTCTCAAGCCTAAGGGAAGATTAATTATGAGTGACCCGATCGCAACTCGTCCAATTCCAGTTAACCTCCAATCTGATGAACGTCTCCGCGCCATGTGTTTATCAGGAGCATTGACTTATGATCAATATATCCATTATCTCATTGAAGTAGGATTTGGACAGATAGAAGTTCGGGCTCGTCGTCCCTATCGTTTGCTCGACACCCATAGCTTTGAGTTAGAATCACCATTAATGTTAGAGAGTTTAGATTCTGTCTCATTCAAGGTTCCCATTCCCAGTGATGGAGCCTGTGTATTTACAGGTAAAACCGCAGTTTATAGTGGCTCTGAATCATCTCTAGACGACCACGCTGGACATGTTTTACAGCGAGGCAATCCACTTTCTGTATGCGATAAGACCGCAGCAAAACTCGCTGACAAATTTCCTCAAGAAGTGATTATTACGGATTCGACTTGGCACTATAACGGTGGTGGGTGTTGCTAATGAATAAGAATCCCCTCACTCTTCTCCCCTCTCCCAGAGGGAGAGGGGGACAAGAATTCAACAGATCTTCGTATTTGATGCTATGTCTTTTTGTAGCGATCGCATTGTTATTGAGCAATGGATTTATGGTTAGTCCCGCCTTTGCACAAGATCCCGCGATCCAAAGCTTCAATCCCCAAGAATTCCTACGCTCAGCCTTGAAATGGGTAGAAAGCCTAGGCTATATTGGCGGGCTTGTCTTTATGCTCATCTATATCGTTTCTACGGTCGCCTTCATTCCAGGTTCGCTCTTGACTTTAGGTGCAGGCGTGCTATTTGGCGTTGTCTTAGGCTCTCTTTATGTTTTTGTTGGTGCGACTTTGGGTGCGATCGCGGCTTTTCTGGTTGGGCGATATTTAGCTCGTGACTGGATTGGGAAAAAGATTGAGGGCAATCAAAAGTTTGCTGCGATTGATCGAGCTGTTGCCCATGAGGGATTCAAAATAGTTCTCTTAACGCGACTATCCCCAGTATTTCCATTTAATTTACTTAACTATGCATTTGGTGTCACGGGAGTTACGCTCAAAGACTATGCTCTAGCCTCAGTGGGCATGTTCCCTGGAACAGTGATGTATGTCTATATTGGTTCTCTGGCTGGAGATATTGCCCGTATTGGTAGTGAAAATCAACCTACAGACTCCACTCTTCAGTGGGTAATTCGGATTGTTGGTTTTATAGCCACAGTTGCTGTGACTCTATATGTGACAAGTATTGCTCGTAAGGCGATCTCTGAAATCAGCAATTAAGTAATACCAATTCACAAAAGTGTCGTCACATTTTTGTAAATTAAAACCAAACCCTGTTTGGATAAAAAAATGGCGTAGCCATTTTTTTATCCAAACAGGCAAAGCACCTGCTTAGCAGGTGCTTTGCCTGTTGATCTACCATTTACTAATCGCATCGGTTAGATGTAATGCTGCCGCCTGTACAGAAGCGATCGCCCTTGTGTAACCCAATCTGGTTGGACCTAATACGCCCACTGTCCCTACGGGCTTATCATCACAGAGATAGGTACTAGAAATAAATGTACAGTTTTGAATTGGCTCAATCGAGATTTCGGAACCAATTCTGATGCTTACGGAATTTGCGGAAGGAGTGGGCTGATCGATAATTAGCGCCATTAACGAAGCGCGATCTGCTTCCAGTAACTGCACAATATTTTGCACCTGACGCAGATTAGAAAACTCAGGCTGGCGTAATAGCTCGGTTAAGCCACTAATAAACATTTGTCCTAGAGCAGTGCGATCGCATAGCTTCATAAGTTGCTGCAAAGACTGCTGTAACAACACCGCATAATTCTGAAACTGGCGATCGAGATCGTCCCATTGCAAAGCGCTATTTAGCTCCGACCAGTTCTTATCACGCAAATGTTCATTCAAGAAATTATTAAGAATATTTAATTCGCCTTCCAAAACTTCGGGCTTAGTTTCGGTGGGTAAATCCATCGTTACTGAGGCAGTGTGATAAGTATCGCTAACGGCGATCGCCATGACTTTGCAATCATCCACCATTACTAATTGCAAATGCCGTATCCGCATCGTTTGCATATTCGGAGATGTAATTACAGCGATGCAACCGCTCAGGGTCGCTAGAATCTGAGCAACATCACGCATCACCCCGTCGAGACTGGACTTGCCGAGGCGATCGCTCTTACTCGCCAAAAACTGGTGTTTGCTATAGGTGAGCTCACTTGCAGGATCAATCAACTCATCGACATAGACTCGATAGCCAGAGTCTGAGGGGACGCGCCCCGAAGATGTGTGTGGCTGAAATAACAAACCACTGCGATCGAGCATATTCATCACATTGCGAATCGTGGCAGGGCTAATATCAAAGTCATAACCTGACACCAAAGCCTTAGAACCAACTGGTTCCGCCGTTAAAATATAGTGATCGATAGTTGCCCAAAGAACTTTTTGTTCGCGATCGGTGAGATGTTGCTTCATAGGTTACGGCAGTGAAATAATGTTGAAAGATTTATAAAAAAAGGTTTTGATAAAAATCGAAAAAACAAATTAAAAAATAAACGAAAGAAAAAAAGTAAGTATTAAAAAGTAAGTATTAAATTTTTACTGTTAAATTAAGCTTTTGATTAGAGACTAGTTACTACAATAACCAGATTCTAAAGAAATCTGGTAACAAGTTGTACAGTCATTTAACATTTGCAGTTTTGAGCGCCCCAAATCAAGATGCAAATCCATAAAAATAATCCCGCCGTTTCGCTACAATAGCCAAATGTCTCTTGAACAAACAGGTCAAATCTTCTAATTTATAGGTGGATATCGCTCAGAGCTGCTTATCCTGACCTTAAATTTGTTACTGTAAATAAATTCTAAGACACCTGAGCTTTTCGCTATATTCTTCCCTAAGTCCACCACACAATTTTGGCAAGCGATCAATAATCTTCATGGAAAAACAAGAGCAAGCTACGGCAGTTGAGCAGCAATATCTTTGGGCAGTCGGTCTTGATACCGATGCATTTCCGCCCAATGCGCTGATTGGCGATCGCTATCGTGTCATCTCCTCACAAATTGTTGTTGATACGGATGCTTACTCCCTGCCAGAGTTACCCCTTGAATTCCAGACTTATGTGGTGTCTTATCTGAAGCTATCTAGGCTGAGCTTACATTTGCCCCGCCCTTACGGCTTATTGCTGATGGGGGAAGAACTAAGTCTTTCTGAAATATTTTTATTAGAAAATGTGCCGATTGATCGCAACGGCAATCTTTGCCCGACCCTAACTGAGGTATGGGCGGAAGCATCAGCTTTACGGCAAATTAACTTGCTCTGGCAAGTCCTAAACCTCTGGCAACCCCTTGCTGAGCAAAATATGGCTCGTACCTTGATCGATCCCAAATTAGTGCGGGTCGATGGCATGTGGGTACGCTTGTTGGAATTGCAGGCGGATGTTGCCGCTGTACATATTTCGCAATTGGGTGATATCTGGGTGCAGTGGTTAGATCTGGCTAAGCCTGAGATTGCTGAACCGATCGCTGAATTTTTCTATAGTCTTGGTCGTGGCGAATATGACATCAATAGTGCGATCGTCTATCTCGATCAAATGTCACTTAAGGTCATGGAAAATCAGCCACTCACGGTGCGGATTGCCAGTGCCACTGATGTAGGCCAGCAGCGCGAACATAACGAAGATGCTTGCTATCCTGACGTGAAGAGACAAAAACGCTCTGAACAAGCTGATAGTCTTCGCGATCGCCTTGCGATCGTTTGTGATGGTCTAGGAGGACATGAAGGCGGCGAGGTGGCTAGCTCTCTCGCAATCAAGACCCTCGAACAACAACTGAAAACTTTATTACAACAAGCCGAAAACGATCCCGATTTTTCGGCTCAGGGCTTTATTGCCCAACTGGAAATGGTGGCTCGCGTTGTTAACAATCAAATTGTTGCCATCAATGACCAACAGCAGCGTCAAGCACAGCAACGCATGGGCACAACCTTGGTAATGGCAGTTATGCCCCGTCCTAACGGTAATAACAGCAATGAGGTCTATGTCGTGCATGTGGGCGACAGCCGCCTCTACTGCGTCACCAAAGACAACTTGCGTCAAGTTACCCTTGATGATGATGTAGCTACTCGCGAAACCACGTTGGGTTATAACTTTTATGCCTATTCATCCCAACGCATTGATGGCGGTGCTTTGATTCAGGCTTTAGGCACAAGAGGTTCTGATATGTTGATTCCTCGTGTGCAAAGGTTTTTTATCGATGAAGATTGTCTCTTGCTGCTTTGCTCAGATGGGTTGAGTGATTTTGATCGGGTCGATCAGATTTATGAAGGCTATCTACTTCCAGTTGTAAATGAAAATAAGCCTCTTGACCGCAGTTGCCAAGATCTGATTGATAAGGCAAATGAACTTAATGGTCATGACAATATTACGGTTGCACTGATGCGCTGTCGATTCGCACCCGCCGATGAGGAGGAGCTAGTAATCGAAAATAATATCCCTGCATCGATTGATACTGCTGAAGAAGATGTTGATACTGAAGATATTCAGCCTGAGTCTGGAGATCCAGCAGGAGCTTTAGCATTGACATCATCAGAATCGACCGACTCAGAAGATACCGAGTTTGAGGTCAGAGCTAGGAGTAAAAATATTGATATAAATTCGGCAAAAACAGAATTTGCAGTGCCGAAGCAAACCAATAGTACTTTTATTATCATTTTGATTTTAGTAGCTCTGATTTTGGGTAGCGGCTTAGCTGCGATGCAGTTTCCTCAAGTTAAAAATTGGGTGCGTCAAAACTTACCTACTAATCTCCAGAGATTTGTCCCTTAATGCATGAATGACTTTCTCTCTGCGCAGGCGATCGCAACGGCTACACAAATGCAAGCGATCGAGAATTTGATTTTTCAGTCGGGTATGCCCGTAGCAGCCCTAATGGAAAAAGTTGCCTTGAGGATCACTCAAAGGTTAACCGAACTCTATCCTGCTAAATCCCATCCGCGTATTGGTGTACTAGTTGGCTCAGGGCATAACGGTGGCGATGCCTTAGTCGTCGCTAGAGAATTACATCATCAAGGACGACAAGTCAAAATTTATGCACCGTTCCCAAAATCTAAACCCTTAACGCGAGTTCATGGCTGCTATGCCAAAAGTTTAGGTATTCCTTTTGTTAGTTTGGAAGTATTGCAAGATTGTGATTTGCTAATCGATGGCATCTTTGGCTTTGGATTAGAGCGTGATGTGGTTGGCGATGTCGCGATCGCATTTAACACAATCAATAATTGGCGAATTCCAGTTCTCAGTATTGATATCCCATCGGGAATCCATACCGATCGCGGCGATGTAATGGGAATGGCGATTCGTGCTACTAATACATTTTGTTTAGGCTTATGGAAGCGAGGTTTGCTGACAGAATCTGCAACGCCCTATGTTGGGAAGTTGGAAAGAATCGGGTTCGATATTCCCGAAAAATTTGTACTTCAAATTCTTGGTGAGCAACATCGATTATGGCGAATTAATCCCCAATCAGTAATACGAGATCGCCTTCCTATTGCTCGCAATCCCGTAGCTCATAAATATGAAGTTGGACATTTACTGCTAGTTGTGGGTTCTCAG
Source organism: Pseudanabaena sp. UWO311 (assembly GCF_006937785.1). GTDB lineage: Bacteria > Cyanobacteriota > Cyanobacteriia > Pseudanabaenales > Pseudanabaenaceae > Pseudanabaena. Next base: position 39,424 of record NZ_SJEE01000014.1, on the reverse strand, counting down.
AAATATGGTGGTGCTGCACTTCTTGCCGCTATGGGTGCTAAGGCGACAGGTGTGGGAATGTTATCGATCGCAGTTCCTAATTCGCTCAAATCTTTGATGCTTGCCCAAGTTCCTGACGCTCTCGTGATTGGCTGCTCTGAAACGGAATCTGGCGCTATCTCTTCACTTCCTGATCTCGACTTACAAAAGTATCAAGCGATCGTCTGTGGTTGTGGTCTTTCTGCGGAAGCTTTCCCAATTGTGGAACAGGTGCTCAATAGCGATCGCCCTTTAGTTCTGGATGCCGATGGATTAAATGCTTTAGCGAGTATGGGTAAATCTCAAATCACCCCAAAATTAAATCAGCGTACTAGTGCGCTGATTATGACACCCCATTGGGGTGAGTTCTGTCGCTTATTTCCAGATTTGCGTGAAGTTGAAAGATTAGAAGCTCTGCAAACTGCTGTCAATCAAACGCAAGCAACTATTTTGCTTAAGGGTGCAAGAACAGCGATCGCGTTCCCTCATGACACCACATCACAGATATGGATCAATCCAGAAAGTACGCCAGCCTTAGCAAGAGGAGGCAGTGGTGATGTTTTAGCAGGGCTGATCGGCGGGATGTTAGCGCAAGGGCTTACGGCAAATGATGTTGCGATCGCCGCAACAGTTTGGCATTCTCAAACAGCGATCTGGCTAGCTAGTCAGCGCACGGAAATGGGTGTTGATCCTGTGACTCTTGCTCAAAATTTATTGCCATTCTTATCCACCCCACAACTCAAATAAAGGCGGCGCTTTGCACTGCCTTTATTTGAGTTGTGCTTGCAGTAACAAAGTTGCTTCATGGGCAGGCACGGGACGGCTGAAGAGATAGCCCTGTACGGCATCGCAATCATGCGATCTCAAAAACTCTAATTGCTCTTTGCGCTCTACTCCTTCGGCGATCGCTCTCAGGTTGAGATTATGAGCCATGGCAATAATTGCTGATGTAATGGCAGCATCATCTTGATTTTGAGGAGTTTCTCGAATAAAACTAGCATCAATTTTGACCTTGCTAACAGGTAATAATCGCAAATAACTCAACGAAGAATATCCAGTTCCAAAATCATCAATCGATATACTCATGCCTTGGGATTTTAATTGCTTCAACATCGTAATCGTAGTATTTTGGTCTTGCATCACCAAGCTTTCGGTAATTTCTAATTCTAAATATTGTGCTTCAAGCTCAGTTTCTACAAGAATTTGCATAATGCGATCGCAAAGATCGACCACTTGAAACTGTTTTGCCGAGAAGTTCACAGCCATCCGAATTGGTGGTAATCCTTGTATTTGCCAAGCCCGATTTTGTTTGCAGGCTGTCCTTAGCACCCATTCGCCCAAGCGGACTATCAGGCCATGCTCTTCCGCAGCAGGAATGAATTGATTAGGGGGAACCCATCCGAGTTCAGGATGTAGCCAACGTGCCAAAGCTTCCATACAATCAATTTCGCCAGTGACAAGATTCATTTGTGGTTGATAGAATACCTGAAACTCTGAACGTTCAAGAGCTTGGCGAATCCCATACTCGATCGCCACATATTCCTTAACTTTTGCTCCGATCGCATGGTTGTAGAGTTGATAATGATTACGCCCACGCTCTTTAGCGCGAAACATTGCGGTATCAGCATTTTTCATCAAGGTCTCTTCATCTTGACCATCATTGGGGTAGAGACTTATCCCAATACTAGTACCGATATAAAGCGGCATTTCTTCGACAAAGAAAGGACTTTCAAAGGATTGTAAAATCATTTGGGCAAATTGCTGGATTGACTCCACACTTTGCAATTCAGGCACAAGAATCATAAACTCATCTCCACCCATTCTTGCCAAAAAAGTGTTGTCAAACATGCATTCGGTCAGCCTTTTAGCAACTTCGATCAGCAGGCGATCGCCTGCGGCATGTCCCATCGTATCGTTTACTAACTTAAAGCGATCTAAATCAAGAAACATTACCGCTAGTATTGGAGAAGTGGATTTAATTTCGATGAAACTATTTTGATCAAGATCTATTTGTAGATGATCATGGGCATTTACTAAAGCGGTTGAAAGACGATCTCGAAAGAGAACGCGATTTGGCAAATTGGTGAGAGAGTCATGAAAAGCAAGATGTTCGATCTCGGCTTTAGCCCGCTTACTAGCCGTAATATCTTCAACCGTTCCCTCAAAATAGAGAATATTCCCAGCCTTATTCCGCACTGCATGAACATTTTCTGAAGTCCAGATGATTGATTTGTCTTGGCGATAAACCTCAGACTCAAAAAATTTAACATCTTCTTGTTCTTCCAAAAGTTTGATTAACTCCAACCGTCGTTGAGGATCAACATAGAGTTGATGCTCGATATCCGTAAGATTAGCAATCAAATCTTCTGGAGATGCATATCCATATATTTCAGCTAGCATTGGATTGGAAATTAAAAATCTTCCATCAAGAGTGGACTGAAAAATCCCTTCAATAGCATGTTCAAAAATACCGCGATACCTTGCTTCAGCTTGTTTGAGGGATTCTTCAGCCTGCATTTTTTGAGTAACGTCATTTACCAGAATCAGTTCGCATTTTCGATTTTGATAGTCCAATGTATGTGCTGAAACATCCACTAAGATATGCGTACCATCTTTTTTGCTATGTCTCCATACCTCAGGTACAGTAAATCCAGTTGACACTTTAGATATCGCCTCTAAGAGTTTTGGAATATCTTCAGGAGGTCGAATGTCCGGCACTGTCATCGACAGAAATTCTTCTTCACTATAGCCATAGTGATTAATTGCGGCTTGATTTACAGCCAAAAATCCCAGTGTTTCCAGATCATAGATCCACATGGGATGAGGATTATTCTCGAATAAATAGCGAGTCCGATTTTCAAAATCTTGCTGATTTTTCGCCGTCTGTTCCCAATCAGTAATATCTTCAAATCGATTTACAAAATGAGGTTCTTTCGATCCACTAATATCAAGATCTGTACTTTGGAGAACTTGTACAATCTGACCATCTTCACGAATATATCTCACATTGATATAACAATGATCGATTTCTCCTGACAGTAATCGCTCTTTGAGAAAATAGTAAGCGGATAAATCATCTGGATGACAAATCTGCTCATACTTAAGTTGGCAGATTTGCTCAGCGCTATATCCTAACAAATCACAAAAAGATACGCTAATCCCCCGAATTTGGTCATCTAAAGATGTCTCAAAAATACCAACTGTACTATTCTCAATACATTTAGCTATTCGCATCAAGTTTTTGAGACGCTCTTGCTTGAGGATCTCTTGATATATAGGATTAAGATGTTTATATCTTTCAGCCAACTTTTTTTACCTTGTCGGGCTTAATAAGCGAATTTCAATGCTAAATCGATAATCAGTAAGGTGGGCATTGCCCACCTTACTAGGCGAATTTCAATGCTAAATCTACGATTTGCTCATTCAATAATGGTACAGGTAACTGTTGAATCTGAATGAGATCGCTATATGCTTTTAGTTTATTGGCGATCGCTTCAGTAATCCCACCTTCAGATAAAAAATACGGCAGCACAGTCACTTTATTTATTCCCTGTGATATTAAGTGTTCGATTTGAGTCTCAATTTTTGGCTCTACTCCCCAGTAGGCAGCAATCGCTTGACTATGCGTTGCCAAGTCCTCAACCACCTGATTTGCTTCAGCCCGACGGCTCCCATGCGACATTAAAATGCGTCCTTGCTTTTCTAAGTTGCTATGTTCAGTATATTTCTCAAAGTGCTGTAATAGTATATTCGGAATCTGAAAAGCTGTACCCAAGTGAGCCATTGTCCGAAATACAAACTTATTTGGCAGTAGTTCAGGAAACATCTTTGGTAAATTGCTTTGGGCGATAGCTACTTGTTCGGGAATATCATCGCTAACATGAAACCCTTCTAGTAAAAACAAAGGCAAAATAGCTATTTCTGAAATCCCGACTCGGTTTACCTCAATAGCAAATTGTTCTAATTGCTGCGATAGGCTGAGTTCTTGACCTTCCAGACACCCGCCGCCAATATAGCGATCACTTTGGGATCGCGCTACTGTGACTAAATTTTGCAATGCTGTCCATGAACGGCGATCGCTACTGCCATGGGTTACCAAAAAAAGGGCTGTGGCTTTCATCGCATCAAACTCAGTATAATTGTAGTAATAATTATACTGAGTAACGCATATCGAAACTATTTACGGAAAAACCCAAGGACTGAAGGCTCATCAATTAAAGCAATTAGATCGGCTATATCGATCGCGGTTGCCTCAAGATAGCCTTGTCACACCCGAATTAGCTCAACGCCTTGCCGCAGTCAGTGCTGAGCTAAAGGAATCTATCTGCATTTATGTCAATCGACGCGGACAGGTGATCCGTGTTGCGATTGGTACTCCAAATCAAACCAAGATCCCACCTTTGGAATTGCCTCGCTATGGTAGCGATCGCCTTAGTGGATTGCGCTGTATTTGTGCAAGTCCAGATGCGGAGTATCCCAATCCCACCGACTTAACGGCGATGTTGATGCAACGCCTTGATGCGTTGGTGATTTTGTCTGTAAATCTTAAAGGTCATACTGAACGTGGCTATTTGGCGCATTTATTGCCAGCTACTGATACAGAATTACCCGAACAACAGAATGCTTGGCGCGTGTCCAAACTAATGGCGGTGGAGGCGCTGTCTAAGCAAGATTTCTTAGAATTAGTAGAAGGGCTAGAAGAAGAATTTAGTCGTAATTTTGCTGGACTTGCTACTGACGATAATCAAGATCGGGTGATGCTAGTAGGATTGATGCTTCAAAAAGAAAAATCCGACTCCATGCCCTTTGCAATGATCGAACTCGGTCATTTAGTAGAAAGCGCAGGCGGCAAAGTGTTAGATGCTCTTTGGCAAAAACGCGAACGACCTCATCCTCAAACCGTTCTCGGTGAAGGCAAAGTATTAGAACTAGCGATCGCTGCTCAAACGAAAGGTGCAAATCTAGTAGTATTTGATCGCGAACTTACGGCTTCCCAAACTCGTAATATTGAAAGAATGATCGGCTTACGAGTTAGCGATCGCACGGAAGTAATTCTCGATATTTTTGCCCAACGTGCCCAGTCCTCGGAAGGGAAGTTACAAGTTGAGCTAGCCCAACTCGAATATCGGTTACCGCGCTTAGCAGGGCATGGACAAGCACTATCCAGACTCGGCGGTGGTATTGGCACAAGAGGACCTGGTGAAACCAAATTAGAAACTGATCGCCGTGTGATCCAGAAGCGCATCACGTTCCTTCAGCAACAAGTTAATCATCTGCAAGCACAGCGATCGCGCATTCGGCAAAAGCGCGTTGATCAAGAGGTTCCCACAGTTGCGATCGTCGGTTATACCAATGCTGGCAAATCGACTTTGCTAAATGCTATGACTAAAGCCGATGTCTATGCAGCCGACAAGTTATTCGCCACCCTCGACCCCACTACACGCCGCCTCAGACTCACTGGTGAAAATGACCAAATCCACACGGTTCTACTTACTGACACTGTAGGATTCATTCATGAACTGCCAAAATCTCTTGTTGATGCTTTTCGCGCCACGCTCGAAGAAGTCTCAGAAGCTGATGTGTTAGTGCATCTAGTCGATGCTTCTCATTCTTCTTGGGAAGCTCAACTCAAATCAGTGGATAAAATCCTCAAAGATATGCCGATTGCTGTGGGTCCAATTTTATTAGTTTTTAATAAAATCGATGCGGTTGAAGATCCCAAGGCAATTCTAGAGCAATATCCCGATGCGATCGCGATTTCTGCCCTCAAGCGTCAAGGCTTCGAGCAAATGAGTAAGTCACTGTTAAAGTTGATCGAATATGCGATCGGGGAACTCTAACAGCGGCTGTCTAAGAGGAAATTAATCCCCAACGCCAAAGAAGAGTTGTGGCGCGAAGCGCCGCAACTCTTCTTTGGCGTTTAATTTTTGTCCTAACTTCTCTGACTATGGCTATAAAAGCTTACTAAGAAAGCTTTTAACAAAATAAAGTAGTATGGATATATTATGGCGCGATCGCAATTTCAAAACCTCAAAAACTATCTCCGTCCTTACTGGAGTGACCTAGCCGTTGGCACAATTGCCCTACTAGCGGCAAACTGTCTTGGTACATATATCCCTTGGCTGATTAGATCCGCAGTTGACGATCTTAACAAGATTACATCTGGCGATATTCATACTTTAATGCAATATGTGTGGATGATTATCGGCTTGTCGTCGCTGATGTGGATCATCCGTATGACCTCCCGCGTCTGGATTTTTGGAATCGGTCGCAAAATTGAGTACAGCCTTAAGCAACAAATTTTTGAACATTTACTCAAATTGCCGCCAAGCTATTTTGCCAACAATTCCGCAGGCGAAACTATTAGCATCGTTACTAGTGATGTGGAGAATATCCGCCGCTTGATGGGATTTGCACTGCTCAGCATTATCAACTCAGTATTTGTGTATAGCCTGACACTACCTGCGATGGTAGCGATCGATCCGATGTTGACTTTGCTATCGGTCTCTGTTTACCCGATTATGCTAGTGATTGTACAGAGATTTAGCGGCCAATTGCGTGATGAACAGTTGGAAGTTCAAGAAGAATTATCAAATGTAAGTTCGCTCTTGCAAGAAGACCTCAATGGCATGGCATTGATCAAAACATATGCTCAGGAGGACAATGAGCGGGGCGCTTTTGGGAAGTTAAACGATCGCTTACTCGATGCCAATCTTAGAATGGCGCGTAGCCGTAATATTCTATTTCCACTATTGGGCGGAATTGCTAGTATTAGCTTCCTAGTATTAATTTGGTTTGGCGGCGAAAAGTTAGCTAATCCAGCGAATACGACCTTTAAAATAGGCGATTTGCTGACCCTGATTATTTATGTAGAACGATTAATTTTCCCCACTGCGATTTTGGGATTTGTGATGGTCACTTATCAGCGCGGACTAGTCAGCATTGGCCGAATTCAGGGCATTCTCGATATGCCCCCAGCAATTGTTGATAGAGCCGATGCGATCGCACTCACCAAAGATCAAGTTACAGGCAAAATCGAAGCACGCGATCTTACTTTCACCTATGACGGCTCTAGTCAACCTGCTCTTAATCACGTTAGTTTTACAATTTATCCATCTGAAACAGTCGCCATTTTAGGAACTGTTGGTTCTGGTAAATCTACTTTTGCGAGCGCCTTAATGCGTTTAGTGGAAGTTCCATCAGATCAAATTTTTATTGATGGTGTAGACATCACTAAAATGAAGATCTCAGATTTGCGAGAGATTATCTCTTTCGTGCCGCAGGATAGTTTCTTGTTTAGTGCGACGATGCGTGACAACATTCGTTACGGCAAACCCCAAGCCTACGATCATGAAGTGGAAAACTTTGCCAATCAAGCCCGCATCGAGCAAGAGATTCTCAAGTTCCCGCAACAATATGACACGCTAGTCGGTGAGCGAGGAATTACTCTGTCAGGTGGACAAAGACAGCGTACAGCCCTCGCCAGAGCCTTACTCGTTGACACCCCAATTTTGGTGTTAGATGATGCGCTCTCAAGTGTGGACAATCAAACTGCTACAGGGATTTTGGGGAATCTTCCTCGGGATAAGACGGTGTTATTTATTACCCATAATCTGTCTGCTGCATCAACTTGCGATCGGATTATCCTTATGGATGCTGGTAAAATCGTCCAAGCTGGCACTCATGCTGAGCTACTCGCTGAGTCTCAGCTTTATCAAAAGCTCTGGAATCAGCACAAACTTGAAGTTGCTATCAGATGATATTAGATTAAATTATCAAAAACTTGATAGCAGGATTTACCAAGAGATTTAGCCTGATACATGGCAATATCAGCATCAGCGAGGATATCTTTTGGACTTTGATAGGATTCAATACTAAAAGCCATGCCCATACTCATGGAAATGTTGATCTTGTTGCCATCAAGACAACAAGTTGGAGCCATGGCTGCTTGAATTCTTTCAATCGTAATGATTGCATCTTGCTTTTCCTTAAGATTGTCTAGCAAAACCACAAACTCGTCGCCTCCAAGCCTAGCAGCAGTATCACCTGTGCGAATTGATGCACTTAAGCGTTTTGCCACCTCGATCAGTAGGCGATCTCCGTTTAAATGACCTAGATTATCGTTAATAGCCTTGAATCCATCCAAATCCACCAAAATAACTGCAAATAGATAACCATGTCTTTGGTAGAGAGAAATCGCATGATTAATGCGATCGATAAGTAAAATGCGATTGGCTAAGCCAGTAAGATGGTCATGAAAAGCTTCATAGGAAAGCTTAGAGTTCATTTGTTGCAGATGCTGCCTTGATTCAATTTGATTTTGAACAATACTGAATAATCCAATAGACATGATTAAGGTGATAGGCATAGCTACTGGCAACCAATAGCCAAGTATGAAGAATCCAAAAGTACAGATTCCCCAACCACCAGAAAGGACTATCACTATTACTATTTGTTGAAAAATTTTACTTTGCCCAAGTATCCAAGCTAACGCCATCCCAACGAATAGCTGTACCCACCAAGTCCAATGTATTTCAGGAACTCGTAACTGATTCTGCTGTAATAGATTTTGGAGAATGTTGGCATGTAAATGGACATTGTGAGCCGAATCATTTCCATCAAAAGGTGTAACCAATGCATCATTCCCAGTAGCAGTTACGCCCACAAGAACAATCTTGTTTTGGAAAGTATCTAGAGGAATACGCTCTTCGATTACATCAACAAAAGAATATTGGCGCATTTGTGAAGAACGATATGTCCAATTTATGCCGAATTCTAAATCTGGGTTTGGCATTGGTACATTTCCCCAAACTAGGTTGTAGGCTTGTAGGGTCGCCATTGCTAGCGAGGGCACATCATCCTTATATAACTCTACCCGTCGGACAATCCCATCACTACTTTTCGGCTCAAGAATATGTCCTGTACCGATCGCTGCTTCACCAAGTTGTGGAACTGGTAGTAACATTTTGCCCTGAGTGTTCCAAGCTTGAGATAAAACAACATGTCTATTGTCAGACATTACTTTGGCTAGCAATGTATCAGCAGAGCTAGGCTCTGACCAAATTAAATTAATGGCAACTGTACTCGCATTAGCTTTTGTGAGCTTTTGGATTAAGGGTATATATCGATCGCGTGTCCACGGAAAGCGTCCTAATTTTTCGATACTCGCATCATCGATAGCAATAATTACTAGACGCTCATCCCAATTTCGATCAAAACGCCAGTTGGTAAATCGATTATAGACAAAGTGTTCAAGGGGTTGAAAAGCGCCGAAACTGTATAAAATGGAGACGATTGCCGTTGAGACTGTCCAAGGAATAGATCTTTTTATTACTCGTTTAGAAAATAACCAGTTCATAGGTACGTTGTTTGCCCAAAGGGTTGGAGACGATGACTTTGATCTCAGCTCTATAGATTGAATTGGTGGTTAATACAGCCCTAAATTGACCATTTCGATCAACACTTTGCTCAACTCCATCAATTGATACTGTGTTTGCAAAATCTACCTTTCCAATTAGGATCACTTTGCGATCGCCTTCTTCAAATTGCTTGATAACTTGATACTCCAGATCATTATTGTCCTGAATAGGAACTGGCTGAGAAGGTGGTTCTCCTAATATAGTCTGATTTTGGAATCCTTTATCCACTAAAACCTCTGTGTTTTGGGCTTCAGTCATAACTGCACCATCAAAGGTAGAGAGGATCGTGCGACCATCATCTTTCACATTTAATACATATTCTGTGCCTCTAACTCCCGTAACGACAGCAGGAGTCTGAATATTAAATCGTGAACTAGGATTAGAGAATCGTCTAATTTGCAAGCGTACTTGTCCTTTGGGTACTTGCAAAATCGTAATTCTTCCATCATCGCTAGTAATTTGCAGTTTATCGATGCGAACTACTGTTTTCTCGCTTACATTGACAAAGCCTATGCCTGTATCAACACTTAATACTGCTGTGGATTTTCCATCTGTGGCGATTTCATCACCAATTGTTGAAAGGCGATCGCCTTTACGCGCAGGACGATTAGTATTTTGGTTACGAAAAAAAACTTTGCCTCTAACTTGTTCTACTTGCAAATATCGGTTTGTTTTTACTTGTAGTTGAGATTGGGCATCACTAAGGTCAACATTCCCCGATAGCACCAAAATAAAGGCTGCACTACCATAGCTAAGAATGCCAAAAAACTTTTTATTCCATAAGTTTTGGCAAGAGATATTGTTGATCATTTGTAAATGCAAAGAATTGAATGTAGCGATGAAGTGTACAACTGAGAACCTTAGATTAATATACCAACTACTGGATAAGTTTGTGGCATTTTAATCAATATATAGCAATTCCAAAGATAGTTACTCCCTTCCCCGCGAATCATTAAGTGTGCGCAGCAAAGCTGTGCACACTTAATGATTCGTTTCCCAGTAAGGGTTAGCCTCTCATACTTACTTAAAAATATGCAAATCATTTAGGCTTTTATAGTAACTCTAAATAATTTACTATAGCTTTAATTCCTAAAATCTCTTAGAAATAAGCTGTTATACCAATTCACGAAAGTATGTCAACACTTTCGTGAATTAAAAACTAAACCTAGTAAGGATTTTAAAAACAAGAAATGGCTGCGCCATTTTTTGTTTTGGTATAGCGCTTTGTGCTCAAATCTAAACCAAGACAAATTTTGAAAGCTTTGCAAAGCAAAGCTTTCAAAATTTGTCTTATGGCTCTTTTTTGGTAATTGCTGTAGGAGCACTATATGGATTCCAAAATTAGTCTTTACTTGAGTATAAGGTTCTATGATGATTCTGATTTGTGGTAATCACAGCCTACATGATTATCATCATGTCGTTTGAAAAATTGCTTCGATCGCATCAACATCAAGAGGACGGAATAGAAAGAATCCCTGACCATCACCTTCTTCACTAAGTAAATCTTGCAAATAATTTAACTGAGCTAAGTTCTCAATCCCTTCTGCGACAATATGAGCCTTGACACTATGTGCTAAGGATATAATCGCCTGAAGAATTTCCATTCCATTTGAATTTTTATGGATATTGTTGACAAAAGATCGATCTATTTTTAAGCCATCAAAAGGAAACTCATGTAAATAGGCAAGCGATGAATATCCTGTGCCGAAATCATCAATATAAATCTTAATCCCTGCTTGCCGCATCTGACTGAGTACACTTATTGCAAAATCGGGGTTCTCCATGATCGAGCTTTCCGTTAATTCTATTTTGAGATATTCAGAAGATAGTTGTGTCTCTTGGAGAATGCAAAGGCATTTTTCTAATACATCATTCTGTGCTAATTGTTTGGGAGATAGATTGACACTAATTGTTATATCTTTGGCTTTAGGAAAGCGTTGTTGCCAAGATTTTACCTGCAAGCAAGCATTGCGCATAATCCAATCTCCAATAGAAATAATTAGCCCTGTCTCTTCGGCTAAAGGTATAAATTGGATTGGTGATATTAAGCCGCGTTCAGGATGTTTCCATCTAATTAATGCTTCTAACCCAACTATCTCCATATCACTGAGAGATAGAATTGGTTGATAGTAGATTAGAAATTCTTGCTCGTCTTGATTGCTATGATCTTGACAGAAAGAAACCGCTTTTCGGAGATCCTTTTCGAGCTTTAATCGTTTGAGCACACGTTCACGCATAGAAATATCGAAGACCTTATTGCATGAGTTACCCAGCTTTTTTGCATAAAACATCGCTGTGTCAGCATCTCTGAGGAGAATCTCAGCAGAAATTATTTCAGGATAATCAGGTTCGTCAATGCTATTAACTTGATGAAACTTGATGCCAATATTAGCCTCAATCTTAATCTCATGGTCATTGATCGTAAAAGGATTTTGCAAGTTTACTTGAATGCGATCGGCAATCGCGATCGCCTCTTGTTGATCGCCTAATTTTTCTAGGAGGATGACAAACTCAGCACCGCCAAAACGAGCAATCGATGCGTTAGGAGGAATAGAATTACTCAAACATTGGCTGACTGTAACTAGGATCAGATTGCCAACAGGATGACCAAAGGTGTCATTAATGGTTTTAAAGCGATCTAAATTAATCCAAAAAATAGCTATAAGATTTTGGCTGTCACCGCTTTGAAAGGTTAAATCTTTGGGATGAAGCAGATTTTGCAAACGGGTTTCGATCAGAGTCCGATTATATAATCCTGTTAAATGATCATGGGTAGATTCGTATTGAAGTTGAGAATTGGCAATCTTTAGCGATTGCTGCATTTGCCAACGCTCTTGCAAAGCGATCGCGAAACCCGTTAATAGAAACATCAGAATGGGAACAGCAATCTCAATTAAGTAGTTAGCTTTAAAAGCGATAAAAGCAACGATCAGCCATAGCCCAGATAGAACAAAAGCACTTATAGTTCCAGTCCATAAATTTTGTCTTGGTAAGATCAAGCCAATAATCAGACTCCCTAATAGAGCAATGCTCCAAACATTGATAGGTTTAGCAACCCCAAAAGAATTTTTTTGCAGTAGATTTTGCAAAACCATTGCATGTAAATGGACTCCACTTGCTGGAGGGTTTCGATCAAGCGGAGTTACTAAATCATCTAGGCCTGAAGCTGTTACGCCAACCAAGACAATTTTATTGCGGAAGGTTGAAACAGGGATTTTGCCATCAATGACATCACTAAATGATACTTGAGGTGTATCTTTGGCTCTCTTTGTCCAATTAATAGTTAATGTTTGATCCAGCTCTGGCAATAAAGTATTGGAGGCAGTTGTTAAGTCATAGGCTTGCAATATTGACACAGCGAAAGTTGGAATATTTTTGATTTGCAAATCAACTTGATGCACAACTCCATCTGTATCTTCACGCTTAAGAATATGCCCAATTGCCACACCTACATTATTGATAGGTGCGATCGGCAGTAGTGGCTGCCCAGACTTATCCCAAGCCATAGCTAGAACGACTTTCTGATATCTAGCAATTGCAGCGGCTAATTGCTGATCAGCAAGAGTTGATTCAGACCATAAAATATCAAAACCCACAATACTGGCTTCAGTTTTTTCAAGCTCTTGGATAAGCTGCACATATAGATTGCGAGTCCACGGAAATCTGCCAATTTTACTGAGGCTCTTATCGTCAATGGCAATAATTATGACGCGCTCATCCCAAGGTCTATCGCCGCGCCAGTTAGTAAAACTGTTGTATGCCCAAAATTCGATTGTTTGTATAAACCCTAGGTAAACCATGGGAATTATGACAATTATTGCAAACAGAGTGGGCAAGGCTCGACACATCAAACTAACTAAACGCGATCGCCAGCGTTTAGTTTGGTAAGTTGTTAACAATTTAGGAAATAATCGAGAAATAAACTCAGAGAATGGGGATCTCATAAACTTGTATCTTTCCCGTAGGAGTTTCCACTGTTACTTTAACTTTTAGGCTTGAAGTTGCAGGAAATTTTAGGGAAAACTCTCCATTGCCATCTAAAGATTGTTCCAATTCATCTACCTTAACGGTGTTAGAAGGACTGGTGTAACCCGACACAACTATAGAACGGCTTAAACCTGATACTTGTCTATTAATTATATATCTCAAACTTGCATCATCGGTAAAAGGAATAGGTGTCGAAGGCGGTTCACCAACAACTGTGATGTTTTGAAATCCACCATTAACTATTTCTGTCTGATTTTGAGCAGTCGTCGCTACACTCCCCTCAATTGTGGTAATCAACATATTTCCATTTGGCTTGACGAGTGCAATATATTGTGTGCCCCGCACGCCACTAATACCAGCAGGGGTTTGGATATTAATCTGAGATCCCCGATGGGTAAATTTACGAATCTGCAATCTTACCTTCCCGCGTGGTACATATAAATTGGTAACCCGCCCATTATCAGAGGCAATCTGAAAAGAACGAATTTGGATAGTTGTGTTTTCGCCGACATAGATAGAGCCTACTGCTGTATCTACGGTCAAAACTGCCGAGCTGTGTGCTCCTGTCGAAATTTCATCACTAGCAATTTGTAAAAGATCTCCTACTCTTGCAGGACGGTTATCATAGCTGTAAAAATTACGATATGTGACATTTCCTGTCACTTCTTCAACCTTTAACCATTGATCAGTCCGAATCTGAATATTTTGTTGAGCTTCAACTTTTTGATGTTCTTGAGATAATAGAGAAATCCCAGATATATCGATCATGAACATTAGAAAAGCAAAAAAAATTATGTTTTGATTTATAAGTTTTTTAGGAAAAAGTTGAGAAATAAATTCAGAGAATCGGAATCTCATAGATTTGTACTTTCCCCAAAGAAGTTTCCACTGTTATTTTTACTTTTAAATTTGATGTGGCAGGCAATTGTAGAGAAAACCTTCCGCTACTATCTAAAGACTGTTCCAACCCATCTACCTTAACAGTATTAAAAGGATCAGTGTAACCAGATAAAACAATAGAACGTCCTGAACCTGATGTTTTTTTATTAATTACATAGTTCAAGCTTGCATCGTTGCGAATTGGTACTGCATTGGATGGCGGGTTACCAACAACTGTCAAATTCTGAAACCCCCCATTAACTATTTTTGTTTGATTCTGAGCTGCTGTTGCCACGCTTCCCTGAAATGTTGTCAGAAGCATATTGCCGTTAGGTTTGACGTGCACAACATACTTTGTACCCCGTACCCCACTTATGCCCGCAGGAGTCTGTATATTGAGTTGAGAACCACGATTTGTAAATTTACGAATCTGTAGTCTTGCCTTACCTCTGGGCACAAACAGATTGGTGATCCGCCCATTATCTGAGGCAATCCGAAAAGAACGGATTTGGATAGTTGTATTTTCTGTCACATAGATTGACCCAACACCAGTATCAACGCTCAAGACAGCGGAGCTATTTGCGCCCGTAGAAATTTCATCACTTGCCGATTGTAAGCGATCGCCTACCCTTGCTGGTCGGTTCGCATAATTGTACAAATTGTGATAAGTGACATTTCCCGACACTTGTTCAACTTTTAACCATTGGTCAGTCCGAACTTGAATCGCTCTTTGAGCTTCTATCTTTTGCTGATCTGGGGGTAGTAAGATTGTTCCTGAGACATTAATGAGAATTCCCAAGAAAGAAATAAAAATTAGATTTAGTTTTTTTTGTTTTTGCAGCATTTTTTACGCATTTTGCCATTTGTTAAGAATTCTCTATATATAAACTACCCTTGCTCAAAGTTCAGGTATTTCCCAAATATTAATATTTTTATCTTGGCTGCTGCTAATTAGTTTGAGATTATCTGGAGTAATCACTAAAGACGTTACCAAATCTGTGTGACCAATCAAATTCCATATGGGAGATTTCGTTTGCAGATTCCATAAATGGATAGAATTTTGACTGTCTTTGCCGCCACTAAAGAGATATTTACCATCGTTAGTAATAGCGATCGCACCAATCGCATCTTTATGTTCGCTTAATTCAAATAGCTTTTTACCTGAAGCCAGATCCCATACTCGAATTAAGTTGTCACTATTGCCACTAATTACGCGCTTACCATCAGGAGTTACTAATACGCAGGTAACTCCTGATGGATGTTCGAGAATTTTTAAGCTTTCGCCTGTCTTCACATCCCAAATGCGTACTGTTTTGTCGCGACTGGCACTGATAACCTGCTTACCATCGGGCGAAATGGCTAACCCCCAAATTTTATCAGTATGTCCTGTTAGCGATCGCAGTAGTTTGCCCGTAGAGATTTGCCAGAGATTTACCGTATTGTCATAGCTGCCGCTAACTAGTAGATCACTCGCAGGGGCGATCGCCAAATTATTAATCAGATTTGTATGACCACTCAGAGTTTTGACTACTTTCCCAGTCGCTATATCGATGATTTTGATGTTTTTATCTTGACCAGCAGTAATGATTTGGCGATTGGATAGAAAGACTACTGCTCGTACCCATCCGCCTTGATCTTTTATTTCCTTAATCGGACTAGTATTATCTCCTTCTAATTCCCAGAGCTTAACGGTTCCGTCATCACTAGCGCTAGCAATTATTTTGCCATCGGGACTAAGCGCTACGCTTTGAACCGCATCACTATGTTTTTGCAAAAATTTTGTCGGAGTCAGGCGCTTTTTCTGGAAAACTGGCAGTTGAATACTAAAATCATCAAAATTGCCGATCGTAGAAACCTTAATCACTGTACCGATGCCCAGTCCTACAAATGCAGCAATCATTACCGATATAGTTAATAAAATCGGTGAAGTCGGTTTGCGGGTTGAGTCTTTAATCGATTGTTTAATTGATTTCCGCTTGGCTTTGTTCTTATCGTTTGGCGCAAGCTTATCAATTAGTTCAATTTCCCTGATAACTTTTAAAATCGCGTCACAATTAATTGGGCGATCGCTGGGCTTACGCGCAATCAGCGCATCAATTAAATCGGCTAACTCGTCCGAAATTTCAGGCGCGTGCGATCGCCACTCAAAGGTGTCGCGCTCGGGATTGTAAGTATCGAGAGGATATTTTCCTGTCACCAAATGGATCATCGTACAGCCGAGAGCATAAAAATCGGACTGTGGGACGGCAAAGCCTTTTTCCTGTTCGGGTGCTGTATATCCCACCGAGCAAATGCTCGTAATGCCCTGTACACCGCCAATCTTGGCAAGATAGGTATGCGTAGCTTCACGAGCTGTACCGAAGTCAATTAAAACTAGCTGTCCTGAAGGGGACAACATAATATTTGCGGGCTTAATATCGCGATGAAAATATTTGTTGCGATGAACTAAGGCGAGAATTTCCACCAATTGCCGCAGCCAAGTGATCGCCCGCTTTTGTGCGATCGGTTTGCGATCGCGCTGGTTGATCCATTGTTCGAGGTTTAGCCCCTCAATTTTTTGCATGATAATGCCATGCAGCATTGTCCCATTTTCGAGATTGTGATGTACATAGGTCTCAATTTTGGGTATGCCTGCATGTTCTATTTGTCCTAAGACAAAAGCTTCTTGCTGAAACAGCGACACAGCTTTACTATCTTCATTCAATTCCTGTTTAAGGATCTTGAGGATTTTGGGATTGCCTGCGCGATCGGTAGCTTCATAGATCATGCCGAAGCCACCAGAATCACTTAATAGTTTAGTGACCGTATAACAACCATCAATCAATAATTCAGAGCCGCATCCTTGACAAGTTGGGTACTTATCATTATCAGGGTGATCTGGGATAGGGCAAGTAGGATTAATGCATAGACTCATGGTGTTTTCAAGCGTACCAGTCTAGACTTACTATATCGCTAGCGCAGTCAATTTATAGCAAACCCATAGAATTAAGGGATGTTTTACATGCCCTAATTCTATGGCTGGGTAAATTTATTTATGATCGAATACATCTCAACACTTTTCATTAACGCGGCAATCTTTGCTTTGTTTAGTCTGGGGCTAAATCTGCAATGGGGATTTGCAGGTTTAGTTAACTTTGGTCATGTGGCGTTTATGACGGTTGGGGCATATACAACGGTGTTGCTCAGTCTCAATGGTGTGCCTTGGTTCCTTGCTTTTCTGATCGCAGCAGCGATCGCAGGGTTGCTGGGCATAGTTATCGGCAGCACCGCCTTAAAATTGCGTGAAGACTATCTAGGGATCGTTAGCATCGGCGTGTCCGAAATGGTGCGTCTATTTGTCAACAATGAAGAATGGCTGACCAAAGGTACAAGGGGCGTTCAGGATTTCCCACTGCCATTGGTTAATCTCGTCTCACGGCAATATTATTCTTTTGTGTTAGCTGCTTTGCTATTGGTGGTCGTGGCTGTAGTGTACTGGCGCTTAGAGTGGCTCGTGAGATCGCCTTGGGGACGGGTGCTAAAGGCAATTCGGGAAGATGAGGAAGTTGCCAAGGCACTGGGCAAAAATGTATTTTGGTACAAACTCCAAGCATTTGCGATCGGTGGTGCGATCGGTGGTTTAGCGGGAGCATTTTACGCTTGGCAATTAACCACAGTTTATCCCGATAATTTTATTCCCCTGATTACGTTCCAAGCATGGACGATTGTTACCATTGGTGGCGCAGGTAATAATCTTGGCGTAATTCTCGGTGCGGTGATTTTTCAGGTTTACAATGCTCTTCCTCGATTTCTGCCCGAACAAATTCGTGCTGATGGTGGCAGGTTTGAGGCAATTCAGTTAATGCTGATTGGTGTTACTTTAATTTTGCTAATGGTCTGGCGACCACAGGGAATTTTAGGTAATAAAAAAGAATTAACTTTAAACCGATAAAGAAAGGGCGCTCAGCGCCCTTTCTTTATCGGTTTAAAATCTGATTTTCCTTAAAACGTAGATTATAAATCTCTTGCTACTAGCATGGCAGGGCAACCACGGGGGGATTGCCCCTACCTGAGAATTTGTGACTTGTAGGGGCTGCGCCCCCGTGCCAGCCCTAAACCTCGGCTATTAGAGGAATTCGTTCCGCGCGAAATCAGTTAATATTTGGGAATTGAAGGATCGATTTGATCGCTCCAAGCATTAATGCCGCCCTGTACATTGATCCCGTCAATACCAGCTTGCTTGAGAATGCCCAAAGCCTTCATCGATCGCCCACCCATTTTGCAATGGGCGATTAACTTATGTCCATTTAGCAAAGCCTTAACTTTCTCTACACCATTGCCATTTTCAATTTCTGGTAAAGGTACTAGAACTGTGTTAGGAATTTTGCCAATTTCCCACTCGTTGGGGTTACGAACATCAATGATCACATAGTCTTCAGCGCCAGCGTCAATGATTGCTTTAAGTTCGGTAACAGTAATTTCGGCGATCGCCTGTTGTGCTTCCATTTCGTTTGCTTGTTGTTGGGGAATACCGCAGAACATCTGGTAATCAATCAATTCTTCGATTACAGGACGGACTGGGTTTGGACGGAGCTTTAGCTCTCGGAAGGTCATCTTGAGGGCATCGTAAAGTAACAAACGTCCGCTCAAAGTATTTCCCTGTCCAAGAATGATTTTGACAGTCTCAGTAGCTTGGATTACACCAATGATTCCAGGCAGAATACCTAAAACGCCGCCTTCGGCGCAGGAGGGCACTAATCCTGGAGGTGGTGGCTCTGGGTAGAGATCGCGATAGTTGGGGCCACCTTCATAATTAAAGACAGTTGCCTGTCCTTCAAAGCGGAAAATTGAGCCGTAGACATTAGGCTTGTTTAATAATACACAGGCATCATTGACAAGGTAGCGTGTGGGGAAGTTATCCGTACCATCGACAACGATGTCGTAGGGAGCCATGATCTCCAGCGCATTGGCTGAAGATAAATGGGTGTTATATAGATCAATCTGACAATAAGGGTTGATTTCTAAGATTCGCGCCTTTGCGGATTCGATCTTCGGTTTACCGACTGAGCTAGTGCTATGAATGACTTGACGCTGGAGGTTAGATGTGTCCACCACATCGAAGTCCACGATACCAATGCGTCCGACACCTGCGGCAGCGAGATATAACAATAAAGGGGAACCCAAGCCGCCCGTGCCGATACAGAGTACGCTGGCAGCCTTGAGTCTTTTTTGTCCCTCTACGCCAACCTCAGGCAAGATCAGATGACGCGAGTAGCGCTCGTAGTCATCTTGGGTGAGTTGAATGGAATTTGGGTCTGGGTTGAGCATGATTAAATGAATCGCACTTTGTTTGCTTAGGCAACCGACAGCACTTTGATTGCAAACCCGAATCAATAAATTCTTTAAAAGCTTTGCTTTGCAACATTTTTTAAGAATTTATTATGATTTAGATGATCATAAATTGCTGTATGGAGATCGCCTTTGCTGATTTGGCGTGTATTTGTATATCTATTGTAGTTTTCTAGTTTACGCTTTAATGCAATGTTGTATGTTTGTTGCAGTTGGCTTAACTGCCATAACTTCGATCTAAGATTTACAAAAATTTAGATTATTTAAAGTGTGTCTAAATCTACGCAGTACTATGGAGATTATGGAAACCCCTTACATTTACTATATTCCGATCTATCCTGACGATGATAATTGCGAAACCCTAATGCACTTATTCATCGGTCAGCCAGGCTTGGATACCGAGATTTTGAGTTTACTCGAAGCTCTTGATGACCGTGAACATAAAGGTGAAGCAGTAGACTACGTTCATGAGCTTGAATCTCAGGTTGGACTAAAGCGAGTTTCAGTTAGATTTTTGCCGCGAAAACGCGATCGCGCTGTTCCAATCATGACTTAATCCAAAAAAGTCGCGCACGGCGCGACTTTTTTGTAAGGGTGGATATCTCCACTTCAGTTAACTTCTGTAAAGTTGACCTAGATTGTAAAATTAGAATAGATGTAAAGAAAGCAGAGCAATAAAATGGCATTTTTTGATTCTGAAATCGTTCAACACGAGGCTCGTAATCTATTTCAAGATTATCAAGCTCTAACTCAGCTTGGCGGTAGTTATGGCAAGTTTGATCGCGAGGGTAAAATTCTCTTTATCGAAAAAATGGAAGAGATGATGGATCGTTATAAGATTTTTATGAAACGATTTGAGCTGTCCGATGATTTTATGGCGCAGATGACCCTAAAGCAATTGGAAAATCAGTTAGGTAATTTTGGGATCACGCCTCAGCAAATGTTTGAGCAGATGAATATTACGCTCGAAAAAATGAAATCTGAACTTGAACCTCATAATTAGCTTTTAGCTATTAGCTTTTAGCTTTTGAATTGGGGACGAGCTAGGACGATAACTCCTTTTACTTTGATGTTATTGGCGGCGAGAGTGGCGATCGCTTCGCGGATAGTTGCGCCAGTCGTATAAATATCATCAAATAGAATTACATCTTGGGGCTTGGACTGTTGGTTTAACGGAACTGTAAAAGCTTTAGATAAATTCTCTTCACGTTCTTGTTTGCTCTTGGTTTGCATTTGCGCCTTAGTATCCTTGTCTCGCCGCAACAATTGCGGTTTACATGTCATTGCTGTCAAATCACAAAAACGACGTGCCATCAGTTCTGCTTGGTTAAAGCCTCGCGATTTTAATTTGTTTGCATGAAGGGGAATGGGAATTACGGAAATTTTTTTTAAACTTGGGGTTTTAGTATTTGCCGATCGCTTCCATGTGTCGGCAATTTTTTCAGCGATCGCTTCCATAATTTCAGGATGATTGTCATATTTGCAAGCGGCGATCGCCCGTTTTAATGCGCCGTCATAAATCCCCCAACTATAAAGCGGAATCTCTGGTGTAATGGGGTAATCTTTTTGCAAAAAATCTGGTGATTGATAGGCGGCTATTTGGCGATCGCAGTCTTTGCATAAAATGCGATCGCTAGGGCGTTTGCACAATGGACAGCTTGCTTGCCAAAGAGAGTTGGTAATTGTGTTGGCTAGGCTGTCAAACCATTTCATGCGTCTTTGTGGATTTTACGAAATATTATAGAATAATCGCCAATCAATAAAAATCTACTGAAGTTATTAACTCTGAGAACAATACTGGCACGATCGCTTTGACGATTACCTTTACCGATCCAGACTTGAAGAGTGAAGAGCGAGATGATGAGGTAGTAAGGTTGCTGGAAGAATTAAGTGATCGTAGTGATATTGATGCAGTAGACCGTGTGCGTGACCCCAATCCACCAGATGGCAATAAGAGCGGTGGTGCTTTTTTGGTGGGAGTGCTGATGGCGGAAGTGAGTGTGGCGAATGCGAAAAAAGTTTTGGGCTTTTTAGGCGATCGCCTTGGTAATAAGCCGATCTCGTTTGAGGTGGAGGGCAATGGCAAGAAACTGAAGGTGAGTGCTAGTAGCCGCGAAGAGTTGGAGTTTGCGATGCAGAAGGCTAAGGAATTTATTGAGGCTGCATAATGGGACGATATGCATTGCTAGTTGGGGTTAGTAATTACACCGTCGATCTTAAGCCTTTGCCTAGTGCAGCGAAGGATGTTGAGGCTCTGCGGCAAGTTTTGGTTAATCCTGAAATTGGTGGCTTTGCGGAGTTGGATGTGGCGGTATTGGTGGATGCAGAGAAAGGGGCGATCGAGTCAGCGATTTACGATCTATTCGCTAATCGTAAAACTGATGATTTGTTGCTTTTGTATTTTTCTGGACATGGGGTGACTGACAGTCGGAATGATTTTTATTTTACAGGGACAAAAACGCGCAAGGATGCTTTGCCGCCAACAGCAGTTTCATCAACTTATGTCCACAGTTTGATGAATCAGAGCCGATCTAAGCGTCAAGTAGTGATTTTGGACTGTTGCCATAGTGGGGCGTTTCCTACGGGAATGACGGCAAAAGATATTGGGATGGCGAATCTGTTGCCGAAGTTGGGTGGTGAAGGTCGGGCGATTTTGACGGCTTCGGATTCGACTCAATATGCGTTTGAGCAAGAGGGTTTTGAGTTGTCGCTCTATACGCATTTTTTGGTAGAAGGATTGCGGACAGGTGCGGCGGATCGAGATGATGATGGGCATGTATCGGTGGATGAGTTGTATGAGTATGTGCGGGATAAGGTGAAGAGTGCGAATAATAATATGTCGCCAGAGTTTTATCCAGTAAAAGAGGGACATCGGATCGTATTAGCAAGGGCTGCTCAAGATGATCCCAAGCTTAAGTTTCGGAAGGAAATTACTAAAATTATTTCTTTCCGAAACGGTAAAATATTTCCCGCTACTCGTCAGTTAATCATTAATGCAAAGCTCAAATATAAAATCGTTGAGACTGATGCTCTAGAGATTGAACAAGAAATTTTAAAACCTTTTATAGAATATGACAACAACCTCAAAGCCTATGAAAGTCTTATTAAGGAAACGATTAAACATGAGTTTCCCTTTAGCGAAATCACACAATTAGAAATAGAGAATTGCGAGATTGATTTTGGTCTGCGTCCAAATGATATTAAAGAAGTTAAGGAACGCATTTTTGAACCAAGACAGACTGAACATGATCGATTGTTTGAGGATCAACAGAAAAAGGTTGCTGAGGCTGCAAGATTGAATCGGCAGCAAGAAGAGTCTGAACAATTGAGATTGCAACAAGTCGCAGCAGCGGAGAGGCAGAAGCAAGAACAGGATCGGCTTTCTCTATTGGAGCAATTGAAAAGACAAGCTGAAGAGGAAGAGCGGCGAAAACGTCAACGAGAGGAAGCTGAACGCAAGAGTAAACCTGTTCAACCAGAATTTGAATTTGAAATTCTCAAAGTCCGTTTGGTTAAAGAAAGTAGTGGTTTTCTGGGGCTTGGCACGAAAACTAAAGTTGAGTTAGAGCGTAAAAAAGGAAAAGCGCAATATATTCGAGAAAATCTAGCCAATGGCGTAACTCTAGTTCTGGTGCGGATTCCTACGGGGAAATTCATGATGGGAAGCAATGAATATTCCACTGAACAGCCTATCCATGAAGCAACTTTGAAAGAGTTTTGGATGGGGAAATATACTGTCACTAATGCTCAGTGGCAAGCGATAATGGGAACGAAGCCATCAAAACAATATGATAGCCAGCCAGTGGTAGGCGTTTCGTGGGATGATGCTAAAGAATTCTGCAAGAAAGCTTCGGAGAAAACAGGAAAATCGATTAGATTGCCTAGTGAAACTGAATGGGAATATGCTTGTCGTGCTGGCACAACTACTCCTTTTCATTTTGGCGAGACGATTACTCCTGATCTAGTTAACTATGACGGTAATGCTCCTTATGGTGATGCGCCAAAAGGAGAATATCGCCAAAAGACTGTTAATGTTGAGAGCTTCTCACCAAATGCATGGGGTTTATATCAAATGCATGGTAATGTGTGGGAATGGTGCGAAGATATCTGGCATGAAAACTATAATGGAATCCCACAAGATGGCTCTGCTTGGCTAGATGGCGGTGAACAGGGTCAAAGGCTTCTCCGTGGTGGTTCTTTTAAATACTATGCGTTCAGTTGTCGTTCTGCGCATCGTCGTAGGTGGCACGCGGATGACGGGGTGGTCATCAAGGCCGGTTTTCGGGTTGTTGCCTCTGTCTTGTCGTAAGGACAACTTTCACTTTACCCTTCTTTCTCTTTTCCCCTCTCGCCGCTAGAACACAGATTAGACGGATTAATGGATTTCACGGATGTAGGGGTTTTGCATTTGCGCCACAATTTCTCAACACACCATGACCATATTTATTCGCAAATGCATAACCCTCTTCGCTTTCACTGATAAATTGTCCCTGCGTTGTGAGGTTGTGGGCAAAGCATTCCCAAATCAAGGGAATCTTAAAATTGATAGATGGCTGTGGTAATGCTATGCCCCTAAGCGATTTGTCGATCGTCACATTATTATTGGTGCGTTACGCTTCGCTAACAGACGCTACAACTGAATGATTTGAGATTAGATTGCGATTCGCGCCCCTCGGAATTAAAACTTGAGGGATGTTTTTTTGAGTTTATAAAATATCGCACTATAATCTAGCTAATATTTCTCCTGTATTTCTATGACATTAACAGAGATCTTGCCATCACTACAAAAGCTATCCCACTTTGAAAAGGTTAAAGCCATCCAGTTTTTAGCAACAGAACTAACTAAAGACGAACAAACCTCAGATATTCTCGAAAATGGAAAAAACTATGAAATTTGGTCGCCATACAACGCTTTCTCAGCAGAAAAAGTGTTAACTGATATGCTACAACTTTTGAAATAGCTCCTAAATCTAAAAATCTATCCAATATGGTGAATTAATAGAATGTAATGAACTCAAGTCTTTTTTATGCTAATTATTTGTGCGTTACGCTTCGCTAACACACGCTACAACTGAATGCGATCGCTGTTGATTTGAGATTAGATTGCGATCGCTATTTGAGCTTAAAACTGATGTTACGTGGAAGGTATTCCTTTAATGGCATAGGTTTAGGGCTGGCACGGGGGCGCAGCCCCTACGGTAACCTCTAGATTTTGGAGTAGGGGCAATCCCCCCGTGGTTGCCCTGCTTTGCTAGCAGCAAGAAATTCATCATCTGAGTTCCACGTAACATCCGTTAAAACTTGAGGGACGATTTTTTAGTAGCGATTCTATTAGCTTCTCTCTCTCCACTCAATAAAGCTCCATGGACAGTTCCTATATGTTTACCATAGGTTGCCTCACCCGCAAAAAACACCCGATCGCCTATAGGTTCCGCCAGGCGATCGCAGTCTTGAATGGAACCATTGATTGAGAAGGTGGAATAGGAACCATAGGCAAATGGGTCATCATGCCATTTGGTCAATATTGTAGCAGTTGGCAACGGAATATCTTTACCAAACATTGCTTGTAAATCAGACATAATGTTCTGCGTTGCTTCAGATTGAGATATTTGTGAGAGCGATCGCGAAAAATTACCGCTAAACATAGCGACTAAAATCGGCTGCTGAATATATTTCTGCCAGTTGTAAAATTCAACATAGCGATCGGGAATATTGCCATTGATATATGCCATGGTGTGAGGCTGTGATGGCCAAAATTGATTAGGGAATTTTAATACTAATTTATTTAAAGCTCCCATACCTAATTGTTCAATTGCTGCTATCTTTGCATCTGGCAATTCTGGCGAGAACTTAATAGAACCACGTTTCAATACACCTAAAGGAACAGTGACAATCACCCTTGAGCCATTAAAAACTCCGCGATCAGTGGTCACTTGTACGCCAGTGTCATCATAGTCAACCTGCTGCACAAGATGCTTAGTCCGAATATCTAAATCTTTGGATAGAGCCTGTACAATCTGCTTATAACCTTGCGGAAAAACTACATCTGCGCCAGAAAATTCGGAATCTTCATCGAAACCTTTGACTCCTAAATTCGCAATATCATCGCCAACTTCACTCTCAATCGTCGAAGCTAGGGTTGCCCGAAATCCTTTAAGAGTGACTCCTGTGAGTTCTTCTGATTCAATTATTTGTTGAGCGATATCTGCTAGAGTTATCTGCTGCGATGATCGTGGGTCTTTTTTTAGCTGGTTAACTCTATTCATAAATGATTGAAAAGCTTTGTCTATAAGCAGTTCATCAGATTCACTTAGCAGTTGCTTGACACCCTTATAATTCCATTGCGATTTAAGATCTGAGATGACAGTCTGAATGTCAAATTGCTTGACTAATGGCGAGATAGGATTACCGTCAACGGTATGAATCCACGCAGCACCGAGATCCAAAGGAAAGCCTAAAGAATTATCTGTCCAAATTCTCCCCCCGATGCGATCGCGACCTTCTAAGATAATTACCCGATATCCTTGAGCTTGCAATTTTTTTGCCGCAGTGATTCCTGCAATCCCTGCACCAATGACGATAATTTGTTGTTTATCTTCGCTATCCATTGGCGATGGATTGACTGAGCGATCATCAGAGTTGCTCAATGCACCGCCACAGCTACAAAGCCAACTTGCCGCTCCAGCATAGGTCAAGTTCCGAGCATGAAGTAAAAATTTTCGACGATTATATTTGTCCATAAATTTTTTTCATTGTCCTAGCCTGTTGAGGCTTTAAATTGTCCAGAGAAACTTGTAAAAGCTACGCGAAACGTAGCTTTTACAAGTTTCTCTGAGTTTTAAGGCGGCGCAATGTACTGTCTTTTTAATCTATTCAACCGTGACAGATTTTGCGAGATTTCGGGGTTGATCGACATCTAAACCACGATGTGCAGCCACATGATAGGACAGCAGTTGCAACGGAATTACGGTCAGAATTGGCGAGAAAATCTCATCAACCACAGGAATCGGCAAAATGTAATCAAATACCTCATGCGCCGCAGGATCATCAAGAGGCGCAACCCCAATCAATTTCGCATCCCTCGCTTTCGCTTCTTGTGAATTAGAAAGAACCTTCTCGTAGACCGACCCAGGGGTAGCGATCGCAACTACAGGTACATCCTCATCAAGCAATGCGATCGGTCCATGCTTCATCTCACCTGCGGGATATCCCTCAGCATGAATGTAGCTGATCTCTTTAAGCTTGAGTGCACCTTCGAGAGCGATCGGGAAGTTAATCCCACGACCTAAGAAGATGAAATCCTTAGTATGGGTAAATTGGCGCGAAAGATCTTCAATATAGCGTTCTTGACCTTCGAGAATTCGTTCCATATAGGCAGGAAGTTGTCGTAATCCTTCAATTAATTCTTGACTTCTCGCTTCGGTTAATGTGCCTTTAGCAGCACCAAACTCTAATGCTA
The DNA here is from genome assembly GCF_006937785.1 of Pseudanabaena sp. UWO311. Lineage (GTDB taxonomy): Bacteria > Cyanobacteriota > Cyanobacteriia > Pseudanabaenales > Pseudanabaenaceae > Pseudanabaena. Next base: position 12,334 of record NZ_SJEE01000014.1, on the reverse strand, counting down.
ATAAATAGAACATCAGCAATTGAGCCACAAAGGTTTTTGTCGCCGCCACACCGATCTCAATTCCTGCTTGAGTATCAATTACTGCATCCGAAATTCGTCCTATGGAGCTTTCCACACGATTGGTAATACCCAGACAGCGATCGCCTCTTGATTTGGCAAGCTCCAACGCAGCCAGAGTATCCGCCGTTTCGCCCGACTGAGTTACACCGATCACAAGGGTATTCTTTAAAGAAGGCGGCGGCGAATAGCGATACTCAGAAGCATATTGAACGCTAGTTGGTACACCTGCAAGCTGCTCTAATAAATATTTGCCTACGAGAGAGGCGTGCCAACTAGTTCCACAAGCAATAATCTCCACCCGCTCAATCGGCTCGATGAAACCTGTGGGTAGTCCTAGATCAACTTTATTAGTCTCACTAACATAAATTGCTAATCCTGTCCGAAACACCCCAGGTTGCTCATAAATTTCCTTGAGCATATAGTGCTTAAAGCCTTGCTTCTCCACCATCGTGGGATTCCAGTTGAGAGTTTGGGGTGCGCGGCGGAGGCGATCGCCTTTGGAGTTATAGACTTGTACCGACTCTCTAGTCAGTCGTGCAATTTCACCATTTTCCAGAGAAATCACGGTGCGCGTATAGGCGACTAACGCAGGCGTATCCGAAGCACAAAAATTCTCATCTTTGCCAATACCAATGACTAGCGGCGCTTGCTGACGTACAACAACTATTTCATCGGGATAATCAGCATGAATAACTGCGATCGCATAGGCTCCTTGCAATTTTGCGATCGTCAGTCTTACTGCTTCAAACAGCACTGAGGGAGACTTGTCAGGAATCATATTGCCTTGCTTTTCCAACTGAGTTAGAAATTCGGCAATCATATGGGGAATTACTTCTGTATCAGTTTCGCTGACAAAAATATGACCAAGCTGTTTTAACTCAGAGCGAAGAATATGGTAGTTCTCAACAATCCCATTCTGCACAACCGCAAGATTTCCCATGGTATTGGTATGGGGATGAGCATTATGCTCTTCAGGCTTGCCATGAGTTGCCCAGCGTGTGTGACCAATACCAATCGATGCTTGAGGAGCGGTATCAGCCTTTAACTTTTCCTCTAGTTGGATTAGCTTGCCCTTGGCTCTGACCCGATGTAAATAACGATCAATTGGGCGATCGGCTGGGTGATCAAGTAAGGGAATTGTGGCAACGCCTGCGGAGTCATAGCCGCGATATTCGAGTTTGCGTAACCCTGAGATTAAAACTTCATTTGCCGAGCGATGTCCGATGTAGCCAACAATTCCACACATAATGTCAAGTTGAGATAAATACGATCATGATTCCTTGCGCATCGCGCAAGGAATCATGATCGTATTTAACCATGTGAAGTTCCTACATTAATATCCTAGGCTTTCATTTTGCTTTTTCTTTGGAAGCTCAGACACAGTAGACGGGACTTCACGCTTTGGGCGGAGAGGAGCAGCTTGCAAAAAAATTGACTTCTCGGGACTTTCGCGAACCAAATCCCCCGGCTTCTTTTGAATTGATTGCAGCATCTCATTATCAAATGAACCTGCGGCATTTGTTAATTGACGCTCTTGACGCTGGAGTTGTTCGAGCTTTTTATATTGCTGATTCCACTGCTCTTGGGCATATACAGTCCAACCGTAGATCGCGAATACTGAAATAGTGAGGATTACAGTCGCAGCGATAGACAGCTTTTGAGTGGTCATCAAGACCCGCAACCACAGAGGCAGAGGAAATGAGTTAGTACGAGGCAACCGCTTTACATTGCGATTTTTGATCGGTTGGGGACTTGCCTGCCGAAGTTTATTCTTGCGATCAAGAGGCTGCGGGTATCTCTGTGGTTCAGGGCTTCTTGCTCTGCTAGCTGTCATTTTTTTTACTCTTCTTTCACTCAAGATTCACCACTGCTACTTTTAGCACTTTCAGGGAGAAATTACTAAGTAGTTTTGAACATTTTGAAATTTATTTACTTTTGTTCAATATTGCCATGCAATATCTTTGAATTTGCAAACAATTTCGGACTATAGAATTATAGTGGTCATTGATTTTTTGGCAACAAGAATTTAACAGTAATCCGATCGCCTTCCTTCAAGCCAATTTCTTGGGTTAGCCCCGCTCTCACTTCAAGTACGTTGTCCGCAACTACGCCTCCCTCAGGATAAACAGGACAAGGATCGCTCTTACAAGTCGTAGCGTTGCGGGCGATCGCCTTAACTTCGCCATCTAGTAAGAAAATAATATCAAGAGGTGAAGGGGTATTTTTCATCCAAAAGGCTACGGGACGTGCAGGCGTAAAAACAAACAACATCCCGCGATCGTCAGCCAATGGGGGACGAAACATTAGCCCTTTTTCTTGTTCCTTGAAAGTATTGGCTACCTCAAGCTGAATTTCGCGTCCTGAAATTGTCGCTATGGCAGTAATTGGCAAATATTGAGCCAGTTCTGAGACTAGTTTGGGTTTAGCTTGAGGTGCGATCGTTTGTGGAGATGATGTCGCGGGTATCTCTGATGCTGTGGGGTTCTTAGCTGTATCACTAGATACAGGTGCACAGCCCATCAAACAAAGATAGAGGCTAACCGTACATAGCTTTATACAAAGTGTTTGGATCGAACTATGATTAGGTGTGTCACAATTTCTAGAAGTATCGCCAGTCATATTGCCAGTCATCCTATGTCATATCCTCTACATATCGCATTTATCTGGCACCAACATCAACCTCTCTACAAAAGCGCAATCGCAGGTAAGTATCATTTGCCTTGGGTGAGGTTGCATGGCGTAAAAGATTATTTGGATTTAGCGTTGATGTTGTCAAGATATCCTAAGCTACATCAAACGATCAATCTTGTGCCATCGCTGATCCTGCAATTGCAGGATTATGTTGAAGGAAATGCATTTGATCCTTACTTGGCTTTGACTTTAACACCTGTCGATACATTAACGCGATCGCAAAAACATTTCATAGTCGAGCATTTCTTTGATGCTAATCATCAGACGATGATCGAGCCATATCATCGCTATGCCGATCTATTAGCTCAGAAACAAGCCTGTGGGATTGAGTGGTGTGTCAATAATTGGCTAGCACCAGATTTTAGCGATTTACTTGCATTGCATAACTTGGCATGGATTGATCCTCTATTCCGAGATGCCGATCCTGAAATTGCTGAATGGTACGATCGCGGCAAGGATTTTACCCTCGCTGATCGACAAAGAATTTATAGTAAGCAGCGAGATATTATTTCCCGAATTTTGCCGCAGCATCGAAAAATGCAAAAAAATGGGCAACTAGAAATTACCACCACGCCCTACACGCATCCGATCATGCCGCTTTTAGCCGATACGCAAGCAGGTAGGATCGCTGTGCCACAGATGTATCTGCCCAATCATCGCTTCCGCCATGAGCCAGACATTACGCTACATCTAGAAAAAGCAAAAGAAGTTTACCGCCAACACTTTAGCTGCGATCCCAGAGGTTTATGGCCCTCAGAGCAGTCTGTTAGCCCTGCCATCTTGCCGCATGTTTCTAAGCAAGGATTTTCTTGGTTATGTTCTGACGAAGGTGTATTAGGCTGGAGTCTTGGACATTATTTCCGACGAGATGAGCGCGGGGCGATCGATGCACCACATTTGCTCTATCAACCCTATCGACTTGAAACAATTCATGGGGACTTAGCAATTATTTTCCGCGATCGCCTACTCTCGGATTTGATCGGTTTTAGTTATGGTGCACTTTTGCCTCAAGCTGCTAGCGATGATTTGTGCGATCGTTTGATGACTATTCAAAAGCAACAAAATGAATATCTCGCACAGCATCCTGAAGGAAAGCCTTGGCTAGTGACGATCGCCCTTGACGGCGAAAATTGCTGGGAATTTTATCCTCAAGATGGCAACCCATTCTTGCAAACTCTTTACGAAAATCTTTCCAACAATGAAAATCTAAAACTGGTTACACCCTCTGAATATCTAGAGAAATTCTCACCCACTGAAAAAATCCCACCTCACCAGTTGCATAGTGGCTCATGGATTGACTCTAGCTTTACCACATGGATCGGCGATCCAGTTAAAAACCGCGCTTGGGAGTTACTTGCAGAAGCACGGCAAATATTGGCTATGCACGCAGAAGCTACACCAGAAAATAATCCTGAAGCATGGGAAAGCCTAATGGCAGCCGAAGGCTCGGATTGGTTTTGGTGGTTTGGCGAAGGACATAGTTCAAATGACGACGCGATGTTTGATCGCCTATTTCGTGAGCATTTGCAGGTGATTTATCGTGCTCTCAATGAGCCAGTACCCCACGCATTGCTATATCCTCTTGAGCCTCATGATGTCTCCACTAGCGATCGACCTACTAGCCTCATTGAGCCAATGATTAATGGCCGATTTGAAAATGATGATTGGCAAGGGGCTGGCAAAATTGAAGTTAGTGGGGCAAGGGGGGCAATGCATCAAAATACGCCCGTCAAGCGACTATGGTACGGTTACGATCATTTTTATTGCTACTTGCGCCTAGAATTTAGTAATCTAGAGAGCGTCGCTCAAAGTAAACTACATTTGTTGTGGTTTTATCCTAGTCGGATTCATCCCAACAGTCCTGTGCAACTTCTTGACATGCCTGATGTGTCGCCGCTAAATTATTTGTTTCGCCATCACCTAACGATCAATTTTGCTGATAAGTCAGTCCAGCTTCAAGAATCTACAGAACAATTTCAGTGGGAAACTATCGCAACTCATACGAAAATAGGCTTTGAGCAATGCCTAGAAGTTGCTATACCTTGGAGCGATTTGGCTGTTAAGCCCCAGTCTGTAGCACGACTGGTGATCTTGCTCAGCCAAAAAGAGCATTTCCAGATGTCTCTGCCTGAGTATACGATTATTCCTATTGAAGTACCTTAGTGTTGCGTTATTAAAGAGATAACAGTGGAAAAGATAGTAAAAACCAGCATTGAGTCGATTGTCGAACAGGCTTTACAAGATGGCTACCTAACTCCTGCGATGGAAGCCGAAGTGGGGCGGATTTGCGATAGCGCGTTTGAGCTATCAGTTGAAGAGTATATGGCTCTTGATCGTCTGATGGGTGCATTGCTTACGGGGGAAGTCGTTGCTGTACCTCGCAAGCAGTTTATCAATGTCATGGAAGAATTGGTTTTGAGTGAAGCTGTGGCAAGAGTCGCTGAGATCGAAGCCAATACTAATAAAGTTTTGGATTTGGGGGATATTGCCGCTTATGCGCTCAACCGTTTACCGCCTTTGTATGCCACCACTGAGCAAGGGGCTAATTATCAACGGGACAGAGCTCTTGCCGATCTACAGCATTTGATCGCGCAGCAGGTTAAAGAAGCGATCGATCGCAATCTAGATCGTCCAGAATTCTTCCCCGATCGCTCTAGTTTTGGCTCTGTCAATAAAGATTCTGTCCTTTCACAGCTAAGCAACCTACTCCAAGCTTATGCCCCTGACTTTGAGGAAAAAGTTTAAGGAGAGGTTACTTTTTGCGTAGATGATTGTTCAGAAAATTGATCAGAAAATAAAAACGCTAATGGATAGCTGGGATTAGCAGAAAATCCTAAAATGCCGCGATCTCTATGTTCGTAGGTTAATTTTTTCTCAGCATCAAACAGAAAAGTGCCGCCGCGCTGTGTCATGTGCGATGCATCAGGAACATAGGCTGTCCAATTGCCTAAAACCTCAGCCATATTTCGCAGTCGCAATGTTGCGAGTTCAAAAGGACGTTGAAATCCGCTACCACCAGCCCATTTAAAGAAAGAACCCTTTAATGGTGGTAATGGTGCGGCTTTGATAATTTCTTCATCACCGATTAGTTGTGGTGCATTGCGATCGCCTCGGTAGCCGCGAAATACTTCAGCTAATGTGCCTTGGCTGCCAATCCCTGCGCACATCAACATTAGATTCACCCAAGCGCTCTGTCCTGATGAAAGGAGAGGGAATTTAGTGGTTAACCCTGAATAGAGATTTAATTGACGATGTAATTCACCTGTAGGATCGACAAACAACCAATTTTTATCGAAGCCTGTAAATTTACAAAAATATTCTCCCGACTGACGATCGCCAATACCAATAGCGCGAATAGCTATTCCTGCTGATTTAATGCGATCGATTTCTCTTTGCATCCACCAAATATATTCAAGGCTGTCAAAATCGCCTAATTGGGGTAGTACTAAAATTAGTTTGCGTTGCGCAGATTCACAGCCTTCAAGAATTGAGGCGATCGCGCCATCGCCAACACGCTGCCGTTGGGTTTGACTCAGGATTTCGTAAGTGTTTTGATTCATAGGGTTATATTGAGATTGCGATCGCTATATATTTTAAAGATAACGTTTCTTCAAGCAATGTCATTACGCCTCATTTTAATTCCTTAGCCAACGCCGCAAAATGAAATCAACTTTTCACCTTGTAGCAGTTCTGTTTTTATCATTAATTCCCAGTGCTGCATTTGCAGAGCCCATTGTTATCAAAACAGCACCTGCTGCAAATACAAATTACTATCCTTGGATCGTACAACTCTCCCAAAGTCCAACTGATTGGTTTGAGAGCGATGTCAATGCAAAGGTTAAGGGTCGAGCATACCGTGTAGTGGTTCTTCTTGAAGATATATATAACAGTGTATTTATTGAGCAGGTCACCTTTGGTATAGAAGGTTGCTGCAAAAAAGTATCAAGCGTACGGCGGTTTGATATAAAAAATTTCTCTGCAAAATTTGGCTTCGCTGGCGAAATCTCTGGATTTAGGTTTATGCGTTGGCTAAGCCCAACATCATTTATCTTCCGTTACAAAGATCGCCTTTTTGTAATGACTGCGATCGACAAACTCGAAGTTACGGTCGAACCATATTTTGAAGACTAATACCAAAACATAAAATGGCTACGCCTTTTTATGTTTTGGTATTACAGCGCTTTGCGCTCAAAAACAAATCAAGAAAAAATTTAAAAGCGTTGCAAAGCAACGCTTTTAAATTTTTTCTTGTGGCTCGTTTGATCGGCAATTGTTGTATGTCAAAGCATAAAATGCTGTAGAAAAATAAAGCCAAAAAAATGAGTAGAGGTGCTTGGCACCTCTACTCATTTTTTTGGCTTACACCAATTTAGTCTTCTAAACGCCAACTGCTACAGGGCTATCCATCTTCTTCAATTGCTGAACCAGCAAGCTGAGAAATAGACCAACATCGGTGACCACGCCAACAGACTCCACCGAACCGCGATCAGATAGTTTGGTCACAACCGCAGGATTGATATCTACACAAACCATCTTCACACCAGCAGGAGTCATGTTGCCCACACCGATAGAATGCAACATAGAAGAAAGCATTAAAATCATATCGGCATTGCGAATCTGTTCGCTGTAAAGTCGCTGAGCTTCAAGCAAATCCATTACGGTATCAGGCAGGGGACCATCATCGCGAATGGAGCCAGCAAGGACAAAAGGAATATTATTAGTTACGCATTCGTACATCACGCCAGTTTTTACAAAACCAGCTTCTACAGCCTTATGAATACTGCCATAGCGGCGGACTGAGTTAATCACTTTCAGGTGATGGCGATGTCCTCCCTTGACGCTGACACCACGCTTGAGATCAACACCGAGGGAAGTACCCATCGATGATTGTTCCATGTCGTGAACAGCGATCGCATTGCCACCTAGCATTGATTGTACATAGCCTTCACGGATCAAGTAGGCAAGGTGAGGAGCGCCGCCAGTATGTACAACGACAGGGCCACAGGAGACAACCAACTTGCCACCGCGATCGCGAATTTGACGAAGTTCCCATGCGATCTGTTCGACAATAAGTTCGACGCGACGTTCGCTGGACACACCCGCACCCATGAAGGAAAACTCTTCCTTCTTTGCAGTATCTCTAGCTTCAGGTTTACGGACAGTCCGTACACCGTCATATCCAACAACTACGCGATCGCCGACCACGAGATCGCGCAAAAGTTTACAGTTAGCAGAGCCATCGGCACTAATTGCGATCGCGGCATCCATACGCTGATTGGTGCAACGAATCCATTCGCCATCAACACAGGCTTCAGTAGGATAAATCGTGCTGACATAGAAATCATCAGGAGCGACTCCATCTTGTAATACAGGCTCAAGATTGGCAGCGCATGTGTCACGATCTTGCAATACTGCACCAATTTCAATCAGTTCACCCATGATCGTTTCCATGAGGTCATGAGATGGCGCAGAGATGCGAATTCGAGCTAGGGACGTACTTTGTCTCTGTTCACCAAGGTTGAACTCTAGTACTTGGAAACTGCCACCATTATCAGTTACTAAATCAAGAGCGCGATTGATAATGCCTGAGTCGAGTAAATGTCCTGTTAACTCGACAATACGAGCTTCTACACCACTTGGCTCAATTGCCTCCTGTTCGCTACTGATCGGAACTTCAATAGTTCGTAAAGTCAAGCACTTAGCGGCTCCACCTGCTTTTAGAAACTCGGTAAGAGGCGTTTCGATCACCGTAAACCCAGCATTGGTAATGCGTTGTTTTAAGCGATCGCTGATTTTGTTCATGACCACATTGCGATCGACGTTAACTGCATTACAAGCAAAATTAACGGCATCAGCTTCTTCGATGATGATGCGCTTATCAGATGGAACACGCATCTCAATCAAACGATTGGAATAGGAATCAAAAGCGGGGGGATAGTAAAGTAAATAGCCACCTGTAAGAGGACAGAAGCAGGTATCGAGATGATAAAAGCGATTGTCGATTAAACGTAGCGAAAGAACTTCGACATCGAGCCATTTCGCCAAATAAGGATGAGCATCTAGTTCTGAACGGAAACCATAGCCAGCCCATAGCCAACCACCATTGCGATCAAATAGGGCATCACCTGCACCTTCAAAAGGTAAATCCTTGGGCAGTTCAAACACTGTAAAGCCCTTAGACTCAAACCATGCTTTGAAATAAGGTTCTTCGCCTTGACGCTCTTTGTGTAAAAAACGACTCAATACCGCTTTGTCACCTAATACCAATCCAGCGTTGGCGGTAAATACCATGTCTGGCCAGCCCTTAGCAGGTGTCACTAGCTCGACATTTACTAAGCCTTTGAGGACTTCATGCAGTTTTTGCCATTGCACTACAGCGCGATCGCGGCTAGATTTGTGAACATTGCCCTCCATCCAAGGATTGATCACATAGTCTACGTCGTAGTGATCGGGGGCACACATCAGATAATTCAGTTGGGCAGTCATAAATAAAGTAAATAATTAGAGGAGAATGCAATTTTTGGTCACATCCATACTGGCAGCCACCAAAAATTGCCAAACAATTGCAAAGCTGCCAATCTTTAATCATACCTAATGGTTTATGCGGTAAACCCTTACAAAAGTTATCATCTCTTGATAATTGTTGCGATCTCAAACAAAAAACAAAAGGCAGTTGCGGTACTTTGTACAGCAACTGCCTTTTGTTTTTTGTTTTACTGAGCTTTTAGCCAACCTCCAAAAAAATTTGTCATAAACTATTGCAAATAAGTAGGAAATAGGATAGATTATCAATAGACCCATCCTATTCCCCCCCGTGTGGGTCTGGTATCCCCGAAATGGCAATTACTTCCGAAAGGGGTAAGCGCAAATTAGTAGACCTAAAGCTATCCGCTACACATACGGTATGGTGGCTACTGATGCCGAAGGGATATTTTGTATTTCTAAAACCAAATAAAAAATAAAGCTCGCATCGCGAGCTTTATTTTTAGTAATAGGGGTTCGCGGCAAAAACCATTGCTGCTAGCCGCCAATTTGAGACATGGTGCGAAGATAACTTTTTTGCTCACCAGTTCCCCGATCGCGTTCTTTAAAATTAATTTCATCCTTGAGATTCAGCAAATCACGTACCGCGATTCTTAGCTCAGTAAAATCTTGACCCTGACGTAATGCCGTTTTGAGATCAATTTGTCCAGCTTCATTTAATAAACATGGACGCAACAAGCCATCCGCAGAGAGGCGCATCCGATTGCAGCGTTCGCAAAAACATTCAGACATTTGACTAATAAAGCCCAAAGTCCCTTTCGCATTTGGGATTTTGAATACATCGGCTGGCCCATTGCCTTTGCAATTACCAGCATCTAAGCCATAGCGATCGCCTATTTGTTGGCGCAAGGTTGCTGAGTCTACCCAACCTTTATGGGTAAAAAGGCTGTCATTACCGATCGGCATAAATTCAATAAACCGAATATGCCAATTGCGATCGATACTCAAAGCCGCTAAATCTAATATTTCGCGATCGTTCATATCTGGCACGACCACCACATTTAACTTAAGTGGATCAAAACCCACTTCGTGAGCCGCTAAAATTCCTCCCCATACCTTTTCCCAGAGATTGCGCCCTGTAATCTGCCGAAACACATCGTGATCGAGGGAATCAAGACTAATATTAATTCGCCGTAACCCAGCTTCGTACAAAGGTTTTGCTAATTCGCCTAGCATAAAACCATTAGTGGTCATCGACAAATCTTCGACACCCTGTAAATTTGCGATCGCTTCTACCAAGCTCACCAAATCTCGCCGCAGTAAAGGTTCACCCCCAGTTAGTCGAAATTTCTTAAAGCCAAGGGGAATAAATACCTCTTTTAATAATGCGATTAATTCATCATTGGTGAGGCTTTCCTGCGCTTGAATATAATCAACTTCTGCGCCTTCAGGCATACAGTAGGTGCAACGAAAATTGCAGCGATCGATCAAACTGATGCGAAGGTAGTCAACAGTATTCACAGATTTATGTCCTTGTGGTGTGCATTGCGGCAATTAATTGTGGCGCTTTAAACCACGATTAATCTCTATTTTTTCAGGCACGGCGCGAATTGCTGCCGATAATTTTCTGAGTTTTAATTAATCCTAGTTATATGATAGAAAAATAATTGATCAAGATGTGTTAAACCATGACCTTACAGTACGCCTATATACGCGGAACATTCGTCCCTCTCGAAGATGCCACTATTAATATTCGCACCCACGCATTTCTATACGGCACGGCTGTTTTTGAAGGTATCAAGGCGTATTGGCTACCAGAAGAAAACCGTATGGCGGCTTTTCGCCTTAAAGAGCATTACCAACGACTGATCCAAAGTTGCCGCATTATTGGCTTACAACATCCTCTCGATGTTGAGACGATGATTCATCTCACTTCTGAGTTAATTCAGCGTAATCAATGCAACTCAGCTACATATATTCGTCCGATTATCTACAAAGCTGACCTTCGGATTGGACCAATTCTTAAAGTGCCTCATACCCATGATGATTTCTGCCTGTTCTCTGTGCCGATGGATGGATACCTTGATACTAGCAATGGTATCAAAGTGGGTGTGTCTTCATGGCGACGTTTAGATGACAATGCTATCCCTGCTAGGGCAAAAGTGAATGGTGCTTATGTAAATACAGCTCTCGCTAAAACTGATGGTTATGCTTCTGGCTTTGATGATGTTGTGGTTTTAACTAATGAAGGTCATGTTGCCGAAGGAAGTGCAATGAATCTCTTTTTGGTAAGAGATGGAAAACTAATCACTAGTTCTATTACTGACAATATTCTCGAAGGTATCACTCGTAGTTCGGTAATGGAGTTAGCGGCAAAAGAACTAGGAATAGAGACTGTATCCCGTACGATCGATCGCACCGAGTTATATATTGCCGATGAAGCGTTTTTTGTCGGTACTGCTACGGAACTCGCGCCAATCACCAGCTTCGATCATCGCCCTGTTGGTGATGGAACTATCGGTGAGATCACAAAGAAGCTCCGCGACTTATACAGCAAGGCTGTCCAAGGGCTTCTACCCGATTATCATCACTGGTTGACCAAAGTCTAAGCGACCTTTAATACCAAAACACAAAATGGCGTAGCCATTTTGTGTTTTTAAAACCCTTACAGGGTTTGGTTTTTAATTCACGAAAGTGTAGCCACACTTTCAGAAATTGGTATAAGAATGGTCTAGCTCCCCCGCCCCCTTGCAAGGCGGACTTACCCCCTTTAATTCCCCCTTGCAAAGGCAGGGCTATTTCAAAAATGAGTAAATCAGAGTAAGGGATTGATAAATAGCTTTCAATGTTGATTATTCTGGTATTTACTGTTATTTGACTAAATTTAGTCTTTAACTTTTGATTAAAGTCTCAGACTTTAAACGAGATTTAGCCATTTGAGACATTGATTAGCACTAACGCCGATCAGAGAAATTAGCTAAATTTAGTTGTTTTGAGTCAAATAGTATAAAGAAAATATTGAGAAGTATATTTACTCTTATTATCTTCAATTACCTAGTTTTTGAAATATCCCTGCCCTTTGCAAGGGGAGGGTTAGGGT
>NZ_SJEE01000013.1 GCF_006937785.1 Pseudanabaena sp. UWO311 | reverse complement strand
CCGCAATTGAATCTCTGTTATGCTTCAATTTATTTCGATGAACGTGTGTTTGTTTAATTAGGGATTGAAGTGCAGAAATAAATGTGAAGTTGCCTCTATACCTTGCTTTTGTTTCCCGACAAGTCTAATGTAGATTAAGCGATCACTTCGGCGTAAAACCTCAACAATTGGGCGATGTGACCTAAAATATCAAGCGGTTTTCCCGTCTAGATTGCTTCTAACAATAAAGCCCGATATCCCGCTTGCACAAAATGAAAATCAGCCGTTGCCGCATCAATCAAACTATTCTCTGACATCACCGTAAAAGAAATACAATCCGTCAAACCCCAATCCTTATCTGGTCTAGCACTATAAAGCTCCAAAGCACGACCCAACAACGCCGTATCCACCGTAACCACCCTAATATTTGGAGTTTGATAACACTGTCGAATAAATTGAGAAGCAGCACCACGATTCATTGCACTAAAAGCATTTCCCACCTCAACCAACACCGCCTCAGTTACCCATACCTCTCTCGCATTGTAAACTCTCGGTAATAGAACCTTTGCCCTTTGATGATGCCGATCTTTAGAATTCAGCAATGCCTGAATAAATGACGTGTCTAGCAATAATCGCTCTCTCATGACTCATTCTCAGCCTGTCGTTTAGGAGTTCCATACAAATAATGGTCATGCTCCGCCGACCAATCTTCAGGAGCCTCAACCGTTCCCGTCAAATTCTCTAACAAATCCCAAGCATTCTGAACAGGAGCTACTTCTTCAGGAACAATCATGATTAAATAGCGCTTATTTCGCTCAAGTTTAAGCGGCTTATCTGGTGTAAGCACCGACCCATCGAAAGTAACTGATAGCAGTTCATTCATAACAATGTTTTAGTAGGCTAGATTTACTATCTTATATCCTATCGAATAGCCGATGAATATAGTGGTAAAGATTTAGCGATCGCCTATACCCTTAGCCAACAATATGAGTTAGCATAATACACATAGACAATGTGTATTCATAATATGTATCAACGCATCAACATCACATTACCCAACGAAACACTACAGCTACTCGATCGCATTGCAACCAAAGGCGATCAGTTATAAATTTACCTTCAATATTCACCGTGTTAAACTGTACTGAATAGGACTTAACCCGACTGGAGGCAACAAATGACAATTAAAGAAAAAATGATCGAAGAGATCGGTCAAGCCTCCGAAGAATCCTTAATTCAACTAATGCAACTTTGGCAACAAGTCAAAAAAACATCCATATCAACTTCTATCTCTAAGCATGGTTTCATGCGTTTTGCAGGTATCGCAAAGCCAGAAAGCCACACCCTCCAACAAATTGAAAAAGACATTGAAATTAACCGTGAACTAGATTTACAAAGACTCATTCCATGAGGCAAAAGGTTCTATTAGATTCCAACATGATTTCCTACTTCTTGCGTGGTGAGCCATCCGTAATCACAGAACTGGAAAAACACCAAAAATACTTCGATCAACTAACATTCTCTATACTCACTTACTATTGATATTTTTATTGGTGCTACAGCAATACAGCATGATCTAGTTCTCGTCACCGCAAATACTAAGCATTTCCAAATCATGCAAAATCTCAAACATACAAACTGGATGAATCACTCATAGCCTATCGTTTAGCAGTTTCATACAAATTTTGATCAACAATATGAGTTAGCATAATACACATAGCCAATGTGTACCCATATATGTATCAACGCATTAACATCACATTACCCAACGAAACCCTACAGCTACTTGATCGCATTGCACCCAAAGGCGATCGCAGTCACTTCATTGACCAAGCCATTAAGTACTACATCAACGCCGAAGCCAAGAAAAATCTACGGGACAAGCTCAAACAGGGCGCATTGCGTCGCGCAGATCGAGACTTAGGGATTACTCAAGACTGGTTTAATATCGATGAGGAATCATGGCAAAACGGAAAATAGAATTTCCCAAGAGAGGCGAAATCTATTTGGTTAATTTTGACCCTACAGTTGGTTCAGAAATTCAGAAAACTAGACCCGCTCTCATTCTCCAAAATGATATTTCCAATCAATACAGCCCCATTACCATCGTTGCTGCCATCACATCCCAATTCGACCCTGAGACCTATCCCACAGAAGTTCTAATCAATTCTCCTGAAGGTGGACTAACCGTGACATCCGTAGTGCTTCTCAATCAGATTCGTTCTATTGACAAACAACGCTTAGTCAAAAGAATGGGTATCATCTCCAATCACCTCATGGGATATGTGGATAATGCAATTCAAATTAGCTTGGGATTGATTGAACTATAGAATTAGTTGGCGATCGCCCATAACAAGCTTGCTACAATAAACACAACTCACAATCTCCAAATCACAAACCATGCAAATCATACTAGAAGTCCCCGATCGCCTCGGAGAAAAACTACAACGACTAGGCGATCAACTCCCTGAAACCCTAGATCGCCTACTTCAAGACATTCCCACCACAGAAACGCTATCTTACCAAGACGATCGCCAAATTGTCGAGCTTCTAGCCAGTCAACCCAGTCCTGAAGCAATCCTCGCCATCCGTCCCACACCAGCCTTACAAGCGCGGATGAGCGAACTACTCGAACGCAACAAATCTGGAAGCCTTTCCCGAACCGAAGAAGCCGAACTCGATCGCTACTTACTCTTAGAGCATTGGGTAAGATTAGCTAAAGCCCATGCATATAAACAATTACAGAAAGCAGCATGAGCTATGTATCAGTTCCCCTACGTCGGCTAGTCATCCAACGTGCTGAAGAACAGTGCGAGTATTGTCGATATCCTCAAGCAGCTTCATTCTTTACTTTTGAAATAGAACATATCATTGCTGAAAAACACGATGGCATTACCGAAGCTGAAAATCTGGCTTTAGCTTGTCCTTGCTGCAATCGTTTCAAAGGCACTGACCTCGGTTCTATTGATCCTGAGACAAAGCAGCTAACTCCATTTTTTAATCCCCGTATTCAGCAATGGTCAGATCACTTTTGCCTACAAGGAGGAACCATTCTCCCACTTACTCCTGAAGGGCGTGTCACTGCTAAAATCCTCCAATTTAACCTTCAAGAACGTGTTATCGAACGTGAACAACTCATCAGTATTGGGAAATATCCAGTACCCTAAGAATTTCTTGAAGCAACATGACTTTCACAGCAGTCCTAGAGAACATAGCAAGATCACCCATCGCTACAAAAATAGGCGAGAAACTCAAAACAGCCAAAAGCATATCCCTATCAGGACTATCATTAATTTGCTTTTGAACAACTATCTACACATTTTCCTTTAATGACTGATGTTACGTGGAAGGAATTCCTACCAATGGCGAGAGTCTGTGGCTGGCACGGGGGCACAGCCCCTACAAAATCTAAATTATTTTGGTAGGGGCAATCCCCCCGTGGTTGCCCTGCTTGACTAGTAGCAAGAGATTCTTCATCTGAGTTCCACGTAACATCAGTAATGACTAATCGTCTTTAGCTAAATCTCTTGTTTGGATTTTAATAGAAGCACTTCGATCGCATGAAACGGACTTTCGTAAAACTTGATCGACATAGTTTTAGATTACATATTCCTAAACACTCACAAATTATATAAAATTTTATATAACAAGTCAAATATAGATTTAGCGATCGCCTACGTACTTAACCATGAAATGACAAGGCGATCGCACTTCATTAGATTGCAATAATAAACACAGTTCTGATAATCTGCGATCGCCATAACTATTTTGATTTCGAGAGGTTAAGCTCGTAAATCTTCTAACTTCTGTAACGCTTTACCACTGTTGATGATTTCTTGAGCATGAACGATCGCATCAGCAATTTCGTCATGCATTCCATAAAGCCAGAGATAGAATCCACAGTTCCATAATACCGAGTTGAGATATTCAGAAGGTTCCGCTTTGAGAGCAGAAATGATTTTGATAGACATTTCTGATGCATCTGCGATCGCAGGATCTTCGGAGCTAAATCCATAATTCCTTGCTGATAGGGTTAATCGCTCAAATTGATCACTGTGGTTGATACCGATAATCGCAGTACGCGATCGCGGCAAATCTACACTTCCCTCCCAGCCTTTAACAGTAGCAAATTCGGTAATGCCATGCTGAGCAAAGGCTTCGCGGATATTAGTTTCGGTAGGTGGATGCACAAAACCTGACACTATAAATTGTTTTCCTTGATAGGGTGACCACATTAACTCAAGGGTAGCAAAGGGTGGGCGCTTACCGATTTGCTCGCGATAGGCGACTAGTCCTTGAGCAAGTGGAAAATGCTTGGGCAAATAGACAAATCCAAAATTTTGAGTTTCGAGGTTGTGTTGGACTTGCTCAATGGAGAAATCTTGCCAATTTAAGCCCAATGCTTGCCAAATTTCGATAAAAGGTAACCCTTCTTTAGTAGGCATCCGATCGCCTCCATGCATCAACACAGGAATACCCGCCGTCGCTAAGACGATCGCTGTCACAGGACTAACTGGTGCAGTCTTCGATCTGCCATCGTAGGGCGATCCCAGCACTAAAACCTGTTTTGTCGATGCGATCGGCGCGACCTTTGCGCCCAAAAGTTTATAAGCATCGAGCATCCCTGCCAATTCTTCACTGGTTGGACGTTTAATCCGATGGGCGATCATAAATGCGCCAATCTGAGCAGGAGTTGCAACTCCCTGTAACATCATGATCGTGGCAGCTTCAGCCTCTTGGCGCGTCAAGCTTTTGCTGGTATGTGTACCGCTCCCAACTTTACGCAAAAATTCGCGAAATTCTTTACTCATTACTCTAAGGGTAAATTTAATGCAAAAGTCGGTTAGATGTTGAATTATAGCCTAGAAAGTAGATAGTCTCTGCTTTCTAGCCTTACAGGGCACTTTTTAAAGCCACAGGAATTTCCTGCTGAATCATCTGGGCAGCAAGCTTACAAAAATATTGAATTGGGGGAATTTGGATGCGATCGCTCGTAGTGACTAAGACTATTTCACGAGTTAGGCATGGTTCATTGAGCGATCGCACTACTAAGTCTGGATCGTGAGTTAACTCCACTAAAAAAGTTTCTGGAAGCAAGGCAACCAAACTACCTTGCTTAACTACACCGCGAAAAGCTTCAAGGGAATTCAACTCAAGAGCTGCATTTAAACGCAGCCCTTGACGATTGAATTGGTCTTGGACGAGACGCTGTAATCCATAGCCGTCTTTAAATACGGCTTGGGGGACATTATGTAAGTCTTTCCATGTAAGTGATTCTTTTCGGCAAAGGGGATGATTAACAGTCAGCAAAAGTTGAATTTTTTCTTCATAGAGTTTCTCAACTACCATTTCGGAACTTGCGGTTAAAAATGGATTATTCATGACGATCGCAATGTCTATCAATCCATCTTTAAGAACTTTAAGAGCGCGATCGCTTCCCAAGGTTGTCACTCGGAGCTGGACATTCGGATAAGCCTTAGAAAACTTTTGCAATATTGGTGGTAGCTGATAAGCACAGGCTGAAGGAATCCCTGCCACACATAGCTCTGTTTGTTTTCCTGCCTGCAAATCGAGTAATTCTTGTTCGGCAGTTGACCAAATTTGACAAATTTTCTTAGCATGGATTAACAGGCGATCGCCGCCTACTGTTAGCTTCGCGTTCCCCTGACGATGAAACAGCGAGATACCGACAGTTGCCTCTAAAGACTGTACCTGTCGGCTGATGGTTGACTGGCTAACTCCACATTTTTGGGCAGCTTGCTGAAAGTTTCCTGTTTCAGCAACTGCCAAAAATGCTTGTAACTGTTCCAAACGCATGAAAAATTAACGATAGCTTTAGTGATCTCCATTATCATTAAGCAACTTCTAGAGCTTTGGAAAAGTAGCGCTAGTAACAAGTGCATTGAATACAGCGATTTGAGATAAAAAAATGCAGCGCTAAGCGCTGCATTTTTTTATCTCATTTAACTAACGATTCGCCGAAAGTACGAATTGTGGGCAATGTATCAGTAAACCAGCCTAGCCCCAGCCCAGCCCCAGCGATTAGAGCAAGAACAAAGAAATTCCAGCCACGATTATTCATGAAAGCCCGAAGCTCATTTCTCGCAACATATATCAGTAGCACCCAAACTACACTAATCCCCAGTGACAATAGAAACTGCGACTTTTGATAAAACACAAATATTACTGCTGCGATCGCCCATCCTACAGAGAATAACCAATCCACACCAAAGGCGATCGCCCCAGCGGGAATCCAGATGCGCCAATCAGCCTTGTGTACTGAAAGTAGCCATCCATAGGCAATATAACCAACCAAAACTAGAGCAAGAGATAGGATAGGCAATTTTCGTATTGTACGCATATTTTGCATCTCCAGATTAAAAGTATTAGTCACAGGTTATAGCGCAAAGCGCTACATCTAGTGCATTTTACGATTAGATCAAAAAAAAGAGATGCGACGTTTTGCGCTGCATCTCTTTTTTTATCTAAGCTGATTTAGCATCAACTTCATCGAAACTTTTATAACATTTCTCCGCGTCGTAGATATGACAGCGATCACCAATATCCTTCATTAAAGCCCAAGAGAACTTAGTCTTGTACATATACTGACCCCAATTCTCATCGAGAGACTTATGTGCTAAGCGTAAGTTATACGAGGGAATACCAGTCGAAACATGGTGAGGGACATGCACATTTATATCGTGACATAACCACTCAACCCAAGCTGGATAGTCGCAATGGACAGTTCCTGTTAGCTGGTCGGTAGCTGCGTGCCATTTGTCCTTATCTTTGAATTGAATATCTGGCATTGTGTGATGAACAATCGTAAAAGTGCTCATCCAAAAGTGATATACAAGCCAAGGCATTACAAAAAAGCTGATAAAGCCAAAGAATCCTGTGGTGATAATCAAAGTTGGAAATGCGATCGCCGCGAAGGCAATTACCAATCTATAGGAAAACTTGACTTGAGACTGCTGGCGCTCAGGATAGATGCTGGCATTAAAATGTAAGTTTGCCCAATGAATAATCGAGCCAGTCCACCAAAAACGGGTGCGAATCAATCGATAAACATTGGAAATAAGCCCTTTTCCTTTCTCATATTCATCGATGGTAAATGGATACCAAGCATTATCTTCACCCATCTTATTGGTATGCAGATGGTGATAATCATGCTTGAATCGCCAACCGTGGAAAGGAAAAATCAATGGTAAGAAAGCAATATGACCAACAAGATCATTAACCCAAATTTTATTTGAGAAAGATCGATGTCCGCAGTCATGTCCAATTACGAACCAGCCAGTTAGAGCCGTACCTGTAAAAATCCAAGCAAAAGGCAATAAGTACCAAGGAGAAAACGCAATGCTGGCATAACCAAGCGCAGCAGTTGTTAATGAGAATAAAACACTCAACCAAGCTCTGAGAGGTTTTTTCTCAAAGTATTCAGAAGGGATAGTTTTAATAATGTCGCGGAGGGTCGTCTCAGGGGTAAGAGTGTGTGAAGAGTTTTGTATGGCAACCACTACTGAGCACTCCCTACGGTGGTCAGGCGTTGACGGCTTAAGCTTTGCAATTGCTGGAAAAGAACATCGATATCTGATTGCAATTCCGCAAGTTCAGCCTGAACTTCTTCGGAATATAACTTTTTAGCGGTTACGTTCAATTTAGAAATCTCTTTAGATGGGGCTTCAGTTTGTTTGCTCATACTTCCTTTAAAACGTTTGAAAACGTTGCGATCACACCACGAAAACAACAAAAATATCTTATAACTCAGATTCTATCTTATGTCATGTGTATTTTTGTGTACCATAAATATATCTAATGAGTAATTATACGGATCGAATTAGTTGTAACTGTCACTTAGTACACAGACAAAGTGATTAATTCACATGTTCCCTAGCTCCAAAATGAAAGTCTAGGCTTTGTAAAATTTTTGTTTTTTACAGCGCGTTGCATCTAAACACAAACCAATAAATATCTTAAAAGTCCTGCAAAGCATGACTTTTAAGATATTTATTGTGATTAATTTGATCGCAAATTGCCGCAAGTCTTAGTATTTAGTCCCAAGAGGTGTATCGGCGAATAAAATTGGAGCGATCGCAGCTGCCGATCCGAGACGATCATCGGCGTATTCCTCAAGGCTATAGTACTGATCCATGCGATCGCATAGTCCTTCTGGACTAAGGCTTTGAATATTGTGACTAATGATATAGCTTTGAGCCGCAGAGCCACGAAAAGCTGCAAAGGCTTCTTCGCAATAGGCTTGCTTAGAATCATTGGAAGCAGCCATCCAGTCAGATCCATGCATATTGCCACTGAGAATCGGCTGACCATTAGCTGGGATCACAGGACGGCGTTCAGCAGCGATCGCCCATCGGGGCACTGAGAAAAGACTGGATATCAGCACAATAACTAAAACTAGTCTTGCCAGAATATGAAAATTAAAAATTTTAGTCATAATTTGATCGAATTCGGGAGGAAAAGTCGTTAAGGTTTGATAACATTTCCTGATTAATCGCACTAAACATATCAAAATAATAATCGTAATATTATCGAATAGGTTGTATTGTCTAATTTCTAGGGATTTTTAAGCTTCTTTATAAATCCCCAATCCCGATAGTTTCGTTAAACTCATGTTGTTTACGATACAGAAAAAATTCATCTCTCCTAGTTCATCCAACTTACTAAATTTTTCAAGCCCGCCAAATGTCCGAACATTATCTAAATCATCCCACTTTTGGCTTGCTATCTCGCTTATGTAGAGTAGATGAGTTTCGTAGTTTGTTCACAACACTCTACGCACAAAGGTTGTTTTTCCTAATTACTACTAGTCCTGACGGAGTTCAGTTTGAGCCTGTCTCGCGAGCAGATGCCAAGCTCATGGTCGAAAACCAAATGAGATCTCTGCGGCGCAGTGGGACTGATAATGAACAAAAAAATTTACAGCACATATATAAGCGAACTTTTTCCCAATGACCTCGCGTATTTCTCTTAAAGCTGCCGCAAAAATTAATCTCTATCTGGAGATTACGGGAAATCGTGTTGATGGTTATCACGATTTAGTGATGATCTTGCAGAGTATCGATCTGTGCGATCGCGTTGATATTCGTAAAATTGGGACTGATGAAATTCAAGTTCTATGTACTAATCCTGAAGTGCCCTGTGATCGCACTAATTTGGCTTACAAGGCGGCAGCTTTGATGCAGAGTATTTATCCAGAGATTGGGGGGCTGGAAATTGCGATCGATAAGCAGATTCCTATGGGGGCAGGTTTAGCTGGTGGCTCGGCAAATGCCGCCTCAGTTTTTGTGGGGATTGATCGCCTTTGGGATTTGGGACTCACCCAGTCACAGCTTTGTGATTTTGCTGCCCAGTTAGGCTCCGATATTCCTTTCTGCGTTTCTGGTGGCACAGCTTTAGCTACAGGTCGAGGCGAAGTTCTTTCGCCTTTGCCTGATCTCACAGATTTAGTATTAGTAATTTGTAAACCACGTCAGATTGCGATCGCTACCGCATGGGCATACCAAACTTTCCGCAAGCAAGGTTTGCTGGCAACCAGTCAAGTTAAAAACCAAAATTTGTCTAGCCAAATCGTGGCAGCGATCGCCTCTGGTGGTGAGTCTGCTCCAACTAAAATCGGACGATTGTTGTATAACGATTTAGAACGCGTAGTTTTGCCTGAATATCCTGCGATCGCAGATCTCAAAAATAAATTGCTCGATCAAGAATGTCTTGGCGCAATGATGTCAGGTTCAGGATCAACGGTATTTGCGATCGCGCCTGATCTAGATCGCGCTCAGCAAATTGCTGAAGCAGTAAGAACTGATGATATCGATGTTTGGGTAGTTAAGAGCCTAGTTCGTTCTATTTTTGATGCTTAAGCTTCATGTCTGTAATCGCTGGCATCTTGTAAACGATCTCGATCTAACAATTCTATTTGTGAACCATTAATTGCAATTAATCCTTCATGGCTCAGGCGATACAATGCTCTAGATAGGGTGGCGGGAATTGTCCCCAAAGTCGCAGCTAGTTGAGTTTTAGTGACATCTAAAGTAATGACATTAGCCTGATTTTCGCGATCGCTTAAATCTAATAGATAGGATGCTAGTCTTTGCGGTACATCTTTGCATGATAGTTCTTCGACCATATGCGCTAGTTTGCGTGCGTGGTTCGCTAGACTCATCAACATATTGATAGCGATCGCAGGATATTGGTGAAGTAAATCCAGAAATGGAAGCCGAGGAAAGAAGATTAATTCTGTATATTCCAATGCGATCGCTGATGCTGGAAAAGCTTTGCCGTCAAGGGCGGGAACCTCAGCAAAGTAATCACATATGTTGAGCAAATGTAAGATTTGTTCTTTGCCATTAGATGCCATTTTAAATACCTTGACCCGCCCCGTTTGGACTGCAAAAAATCCTGTCGCCACACTATCTTGAAAAAAGATCATCTCTCCTTTTTGAAATTTTTGCAGTTGAGCGATTTGGGCTAAAGGCATCAGTTGCTCCGATGACAATCCTCGAAAAATAAGAATCATTTGAAGCCAACTACTTAACTCTGTTCTATTTAACATTTCATTCAAAAATTTATGGCATAGCTTACAGCGCTTTGCGATCAAACCCAAACCGAGGAAAAATCTGAAAACATTGCTTTGCAAAGCTTTCAGATTTTTCCTCGTGGTTCGTTTGATCAGAAATTGCTGTAAATCAATACTAAGGACAAAGTTAGCTAGAAATGGAGCTATAAGAGCAAAGCTTATGAAAATCAGGGTGAGATTTAATCAAGGTAAGGTCTAAATCTAGCAATCAAATAAAGCGTTCAAGGAAAAGGTGATATGAAAACCGCGATAGAGAATATCTGGTATAGTCTAAGTATGAAACAGCTACGTGATGGGCGTTACAATGCCATTAAACGATGCGACTGAAAATCATTTAGCAGAAATTTTAGAGCGTATTATATCGTTATCTTTAGAGATTAGTAATGCCTCAAATTTGAACGATCTGTTGAACGTTGTTGTTCAACAGACAAGAGATCTGCTGGGATGCGATCGCGCATTAATATATCAGTTTCTTTCCGATGGCGATGGCGTGGTGATGGCTGAGTCAGTGGGTGAGGGGTGGACTGCAATTGTTGGGGAATTAATTGGCGATCCTTGCTTTGCCAGCAAATATGCTCAGCTTTATCAAGAAGGTAAATTTAGCGTTATCGAAGATACGCATACTAAGCTAATGGAGCCATGTTATGCAAATTTGTTAGCAAGGATGCAGGTAAGAGCAAATCTAGTTATGCCAATCTTGGTTGGTTCGCAACCGCATCTATTTGGTTTGCTGATTGTCCATCAATGCGATCGCCCCCGTTATTGGCAACCTTCAGAAATCAGTCTACTCCATAACATCGCAACTCAATTAGGAATCGCGCTAGGGAGTTCCAAATTTCAGATATTAATCACAAACCAACCCAAAATCCCTTTATCAACTACGCAGTCAGTATCTAACTCGACAGAATATCGCCAATTTGAGCCAGAACTACTCTGGCAAGAAGTCCTATTACAAACAATGTCCGAGGCATCGCCACTCGCCTTTTTTGTGGTAGACAACCGCACTGATAAGATTCTCTACTTTAACCATTATTTTTGTGAGATTTGGAATATTGAGCATTTAGAAGCGAGAATGCAAAGTGGGGAACTGAAAAACAACGATATTATTCCTGATTGCATTCCCTTAATCGCTAATTTATCTGCTTTTATTGAATCCTGTAAACCGTTACAGAGTGAAGAAAATCGCATCACTATTGAAGATGAAATTCCATTTGTAGACCAGCGTATAATTCGCCGCTTTTCTAAGCAAATTCGCGATCTCCAAGATCGATATTTTGGCAGATTATACATATTTGAAGATATTACCGAGCGTAAACAGAAAGAATATATCCTCAAAGTTGATGCCGAACGTAGGCAGTTTGCGCTCGAAAGCAGTGGGGACGGCGTTTGGGACTGGAACGTACAAACTAATGAGGTCTTCTTCTCTCCTCGCTGGAAAGCTATGCTTGGATTTGAAGATAGCGAAATTAATAACGATTTTAACGAATGGCATATTCGCGTTCATCCAGAAGATCTTGAGAATGCTTATGCAGAGATTGATAAACATTCTCTTGGTGAAACCAGCCAATTCGAGATCGAACATCGTCTTCAATGCAAAGATGGTAGTTATAAATGGATCTTGTCAAGGGGAAAGATTATTAGTCGCGTCGCCGATGGCGCTCCCTTGCGATTTCTTGGTACCCATGTGGATATTAGCGATCGCAAACGTGCTGAATTTGCCTTAAAAGAAAGTAAAGCTAAACTAAGAGAAGCCTATGAGGAGCAGAATGCGCTATTTGCAGCCATGAGTGATGTGGTTTTAGTTCGTAATGCTGAAGGAACTTGTCTCAAAGTCGTTACTACTAAAACCACAAATTTGTTGGGCACTCTTAAAGAAGTGATAAGTAAGTCTATTTATGAAGAACTTCCTTGGTCAGTCGCTGAAATTATTGTGAAGGCAACTAGAGAAGCTTTAGCAACCAAAAAAATCGTAAGTTGTGAATATAGTTTAGATATTAATGGTAAAGAAATTTGGTTTGATGCCAATATCTCACCTATATCTGAAGATAAAGTGATTCAATTTGCTAGAGATATTACGGAGCGAAAGCAAAATGAAATTGCATTGCGTGAAAGCGAATCTAGATTTCAACAATTGGCAGATCATGCCCCAGTCTTAATTTGGCTAGCTGGATTAGATAAGCTCTGTTACCACTTTAACAAGAGTTGGTTAGACTTCACTGGGCGAACGACAGAGCAGGAATATGGGAATGGGTGGGCTGAGGGTGTGCATCCTGATGATTTGCAATTTTGCTTAGATACCTATGTCCAAGCCTTTGAAGCCCGTCAAAAGTTTGAGATGGAGTATCGCCTCAGACGATTTGATGGCGAATATCGCTGGCTTCTAGATACAGGTGTACCGCGATTTGATGCTAATGGAGAATTTTTAGGTTATATCGGTTCCTGTATTGATATTAGCGATCGCAAGCTAGCCGAAATAGAACTCGCCAAAGCGAAGGAAGATGCAGAAGCGGCGGCAAAGGCTAAGAGTAATTTTCTGGCAAATATGAGTCATGAGCTACGGACACCGATGAATGGTGTATTGGGTATAGCAGAATTACTTTCCGCCACTAATTTGACCGCAGAACAGCAAAATCTTGTCCAAATTATTCAAGATAGTGGAGATACCTTACTAGCGATCGTCAACGATATCCTTGATTTCTCTAAAATCGAAGCAGGGATGATGACACTAGAAGCTAAGGAATTTGTTTTAGATGATATTTTGTCGTCTGTATGCAAGCTTTTAAACAAACAAGCCTTAGATAAGCAGATCCAACTCAATTATGCGATCGCTTCCCATCTTCCCAGCAAATTTATTGGTGATAGTACGCGACTCCACCAAATCCTACTAAACCTAATTGGCAATGCCATTAAATTTACGCAAAGTGGTCATGTAGCGATCGCTATTAGTGGTCAATCGCCTAATAACAAAACTGAGCCATACAAACTCACCTTTGCCGTGCGTGATACAGGCATAGGCATTCAGCACGAATATCTAGCGGAACTCTTTCAAGCCTTTACTCAAGCCGATGCTTCGATCAGTAGAAGATATGGTGGTACAGGACTGGGCTTAGCCATTACTAAACGTTTAGTAGAATTAATGGGAGGTACAATTTGGGCAGAAAGCCTCGGTCATGTTGGTGGTAATCCGCCATTAAATTGGCTACCCACCTTAGATTCACAAGGCACTACCTTCCATTTTGAGATCGATCTATTGCCTAGCTTCTCAACGCCTCACACCGCAAAACTGGATAGCAATGAACTCAAAATTGATACCCATATGTCTGAGAAATTTCCTCTCCGCATTTTGTTAGTAGAAGACAACCTCTTCAATCAAAAAATTGCCAGTATTACTCTTAAAAAATTAGGATATCAAGCCGATATTGCTAACAATGGGTTAGAGGCGATCGCGGCTGTTCAACAAAAAGTTTACGACTTGGTGTTAATGGATGTACAAATGCCAGAAATGGATGGCTTGACCGCCACCAGACATATTCGCCAAAATTCTATGGATCAACCGTGGATCGTGGCAATAACCGCAAATGTAATGCCAGAGGATCGTAAGGCTTGTTTGGAAGCAGGGATGAATTATTACCTGAGCAAGCCCTTTAAAATTCAAGATATAGTTCGGATATTTTCTACCTTAAGATCTAATACCATGTAAGGCCGACTGTCTATTTTTAGACTGGGAAGGAAGTATATATAAGTCGGATTTGACTTAAGTCAAAGGCTTCTTCGTTAATCTTCTCCTATGCTGGTTTCACAAGACAAAAAAGAAACCAAATGACAACATTATTTGAAAAACTCGGCGGCGCAGGAGCAGTTGCCGTAGCGGTAGATCGATTCTACGAAAGAGTATTACAGGATGATCGCATCAAACACTTTTTCGCAAATACAGATATGGTGAAGCAAAGAAATCACCAAAAAGCTTTTCTCACCTATGCTTTTGGCGGTGCTGATAAATATGACGGTCATCACATGCGTCAAGCCCATAAAGATTTGGTGAGTAATCAGGGTCTAAATAGCGATCATTTTGAGGCTGTTACCGAAGATTTGATGATTACCCTCAAAGAGATGGGAGTAAATGATGACCTCTTGGCAGAAGTAGCAGCAGTGGCGGCAGCGCCTCAACATAAAAAAGATGTCTTGAACGGCTAGATGTTTTTTCAAAGTGCGGCTTTGCCTCACTTTGAACTTATAAAAAATGAGATTAATTGAGATTTTAAAGATATGACAACTTTGCAAATCAGTGACACCGTAGGTCAAATTGTTCGCGATCGCTCTTCCCTTTCTCGTCTGTTTGAACAAGCCAAAGTTGACTATTGCTGTGGCGGCAAGAAGTCTCTGGAGGAAGCTTGTCATAAGCAAGGTATTGATCCGCAAGTATTTCTTTCCCAACTCCAAGCGATCGCTAATTCAACCGAAGATCCTGAGATAACCGTAGCAAATTTATCCCTCACCGAACTAGCTGACCACATCGAACAAACTCATCATGCCTATCTGCATACTGAGCTACCTCGTTTGGAAAAGATGGTAACTAAAGTTGCGGCAGTACATGGTGAAAAGGAACCACGATTGCACCAAATCAAGGATATATTTCTTGCTGTATCCCAAGAACTGGAAACGCATTTGCAGAAAGAAGAGAAGATTTTATTCCCGATGATCCGTCAGTTAGAATCTAGCACCACAGTTCCCTCTCTCCATTGCGGCACTATCGTAAATCCTGTGCATCAGATGGAATTTGAACATGATGAAGCTGGTGTTGCCCTCGGTCAGTTGTGTCAACTCACTAATAATTACAATCCTCCAGAATGGGCTTGCAACACCTATCGCGCCATGCTGGATGGTTTGCTGAACTTTGAGCAAGATATGCATCAACATATTCATAAGGAAAACAATATTCTGTTTCCTAAAGCGATCGCGCTAGAGCAAGTCAAAGCCAATCAGAGCTAATCAGAATTAAGCGATCGCAGTATTTTTGAAACCTAGACTAAGGCAGGTTACACCTGTAAATCACAAAATGTTATTTAAAATCTTAGTTGTTTTGCATATCTTAGGAGCCACAGTCTGGACAGGTGGTCATCTGGTATTGGCTGTAACCGTTCTGCCTCAAGCACTCAAGCACCGCGATCCCGATCGCATTCATCAATTTGAAGAACATTTTGAAGGATTTGGACTGACTGCACTGTTGTTACAGGTGACTACAGGACTATGGCTCACATGGATTTATTTTCCGAATTTCCAGAACTTCTTAGCCTTTGATTCTTATCTGTCAACTTATATCTGCATCAAACTATTACTTCTGTCAGGTACGATCGCCTTGGCAATTCATGCACGCTTTTTTATCATTCCAAATCTTACTAAAGAGACTTTGAATTCCTTGGCTTATCACATTGTTGGAGTGACGACACTAGCTGTTCTATTTGTTATTTTGGGCGCAGGAATTCGCCTCGGTGGTTTCTTGTAAAAGAAAAAGGGGCGCATTCGCCCCTTTTTCTTTTACAGCAGCTCTTTGAGCTTCAATTGATATTCTTCAGGAGTAATACTTCCTGCTTTCAGCTCCTCATTTAGCAACTGAACTTGAGGCTCGATCGCTTGTTTCTTCGCTGCAATTTCATCAGCTTTAGTTTTGTAAACAGCTTCACCCTCTTTCTTCGCTTGTTTAAAAGCTTGACGGAGACTAAAGCTATCCATTTCGCCACCAGATGCATAGTATTCGTTGGCAACTTTGCCAAGCGCCCATGTACTTGCATAAGCAGTAGTTGCACCAACTACCATGCCAAAAACAGGAACAAGTTTAGCTAGATTGCTAACTGCGATCCTTGTACCAGTGATTCCTAAACTCCCAAAAAGGGCTTTGCGAAGATTTTCGTTAGCGCGATCGTAGCCCCAGCTTTGACCGATCGCTTGAGCGAGATCAAGTTGGTTCCAGTAGATCAACATATCGAAGGCGATCGCGATCCCAGGGATGGGGAAAGCACCTAAAACTGCATTCAAAAAACAAGCATCGGTAGTCGCACTTTCAACCTCGGCTGCCCGTTTATCAGGATCATCGATTTGACGCACCTGTTCCGAGATAGAAGATTTGGTGGAGCGACGCTCTAGGGTCTCCAGCCATTCTTGTTTGCCCCAAAGCCTAGAACTCGTGAAAGTTGAACCAATTTTATCTAAAAGCTCTTTTTCTTCTGAACTGCACTCACCATCGATATTTGCCATCGCATAGGCAGACTGATAAACCATCTCCTGCGCGATCTCGCTAGTGATTTGGGTCAATAAT
This sequence comes from Pseudanabaena sp. UWO311, assembly GCF_006937785.1. Lineage (GTDB taxonomy): Bacteria > Cyanobacteriota > Cyanobacteriia > Pseudanabaenales > Pseudanabaenaceae > Pseudanabaena. The sequence continues at coordinate 109,350 of NZ_SJEE01000013.1, read as the reverse complement.
GTATCGATTGGCTCATCTTCTTCATTCAAGAGGCGATCAACGGTAACGCCTTCAGGTAGATGGATTTCTTCAAAAGTATCGGCAAGACTGGAAAACTCTTCTTCAAGCAGTTTACCGTCGGCTTTTGCCATGCTTACCAAAACCTTAAAGCTTGCCAAAACTTCTTGCTGATTGACTACGGACATCGAAGGCTTTCTCCTTTCCAGAAATTATCAATGATGGTAACAGCGATCGCGATCTAAGTTTGTATAAAGCTAGTCTAAGAGAGTACGCCCTTTCGTCGCATAGTCTCACAAACTATTTAGGTTTGCTATAGACAAGAAACTATATTGTAAACTTATTTTAACTAACGTTAGCAATCACACTTAAGCCTGCTGTAACCAAAGTCAATGCAACCAACCGATCCGAAAAAATTTACCGAAAAAGCATGGGAAGCGATCGTCAAGTCGCAAGAGGTCGCAAGGCGATCGCAGCATCAACAACTTGAAGTCGAGCATTTGCTGATGGCGCTCTTGGAGCAAGAAGATGGCTTAACCACAAATGTATTTGCGGCGATGTCCGTACCGATGGCGCGGGCGCGGCGACAGGTTGAAGAATTTTTGCGGCGACAGGCTCGTGTGGCGAGTCCAGAGCAGTTGTATTTGGGGCGCAGCTTGGAGATATGGCTCGATCGCGCTGAGGAGAGTCGCAAGGGCTTTGGTGATGACTTTATGGCAGTTGAGCATATGCTGTTGGGCTTAGCCGATGACGATCGCATCGGTAAGCGGCTATATCGGGATTTAAGCATTGATCGCAAAAAATTAGAAGAAACAATCAAATCACTACGGGGTAGCCAGACCATCACCGATCAAAATCCTGAAGCAAAGTATGCTGCTTTGGAAAAATATGGCCGCGATCTTACAGAACAGGCGAAGCAAGGCAAACTCGATCCTGTGATTGGTCGTGACGATGAGATTCGGCGGGTGGTACAGGTATTATCGCGGCGGACTAAAAATAATCCTGTGTTGATTGGTGAACCAGGGGTTGGTAAAACAGCGATCGCAGAGGGACTTGCCCAGCGTATTATTCGTGGCGACGTACCAGAGTCTCTTAAAGATCGCACGATTATTAGTATGGACATGGGGTCGCTGATTGCAGGGGCAAAATATCGGGGGGAATTTGAAGATCGCCTGAAAGCAGTTCTAAAAGAAGTTCTCAATTCCGATGGCAAAATAGTGCTATTCATTGATGAATTGCATACCGTGGTGGGTGCAGGAGCCACACAGCAAGGCGCAATGGATGCAGGAAATATTCTCAAGCCGATGTTAGCACGAGGTGAATTGCGCTGTATTGGCGCAACGACCTTAGATGAATATCGTCAATACATAGAGAAAGATGCAGCTCTAGAGCGTCGTTTTCAGCAAGTTTTAATCGAGCAGCCGACAGTCGAAGATACAATTTCGATTTTGCGTGGTCTAAAAGAGCGCTACGAATTACACCATGGCGTAACTATTTCTGATTCAGCACTAGTAGCGGCGGCGACCCTTTCTAATCGCTATATTACCGATCGCTTTTTGCCAGATAAAGCGATCGATCTTGTGGATGAATCAGCAGCCAAATTAAAAATGGAAATGGATTCCCGACCACTAGAGCTAGATGAAATTGATCGTCGGATCAGACAGCTAGAGATGGAAAGATTTTCTTTGCAAAAAGAAAAAGATGCCACTGCTGTCGAACGAATGGAAGCAGATGGCAAAGTAGTCTATAAGAACAAGAGCAGTAAAGCCGTACAGGATCGACTGGAACGCCTTGACAATGAGATGAATGAACTCAGCGATCGCTTTACCAGTCTCAATGATCGTTGGCAACTTGAGAAAGATGCCGTGACGAATTTACGTTCATTGAAAGAACAAATCGATCAAACTAAGCAGCAAATCGATCAGATGGAGCGCGAGTTTAATCTTAATAAAGCCGCAGAACTCAAATATGGGAAATTAACTGAGCTAGAGAAAAATCTGGATGAAGCTGAGTTAGAAATTAGCCTTGCGGGTTCTGAAGGATCTCTGTCTCGCGAGCAAGTTACTGAAGATGATATTGCCGAAATTGTAGCGCGTTGGACGGGAATTCCTCTTAACAAATTATTGCTTTCAGAACGGCAGAAATTACTGACTTTAGAAAAACATCTCCACGATCGCGTTATTGGTCAAGAAGAAGCGGTAACTTCGGTAGCTTCAGCAATTCGTCGCGCTCGTGCGGGTATGAATGATCCCAATCGTCCAATTGGTTCATTTCTATTTTTGGGTCCCACGGGCGTGGGCAAAACTGAGCTGGCTCGCACCCTTGCCGAATTTCTATTTGATTCCGATGCCTCGATGGTGCGGATCGATATGTCGGAATATATGGAGAAACATTCGGTTTCGCGATTAATCGGTGCGCCTCCTGGATATGTTGGCTATGAGGAAGGCGGACAATTTTCAGAAGCCGTGCGTCGCCATCCTTACTCAGTAGTACTATTTGATGAGGTCGAGAAGGCGCATCCTGATGTATTTAATATTCTTTTACAAGTTCTTGATGATGGGAGAATTACCGATAGTCAAGGGCGCTTGGTAGATTGCAAAAACACGGTGATCATCATGACCAGTAATATCGGTAGCGATCGCATTCTCGAAGTGTCAAAGGATTTATCCAGCGATCTTGATGGCGACTCTCGCTATGATGAAATGCGCGATAAAGTCCTTGATGTCCTTCGCAATCACTTCCGTCCCGAATTTCTCAATCGCATTGATGAAACCGTAATCTTCCATGCTTTACGGCGCAATGAAATTCGCTCGATTGCTACGTTGCAAATTAAACGTATTGAAAATCGACTTAGCGATCGCAAGATTTCTTTAAAACTAAGCGAAGAAGCGAAAGACTATATTGCTGCGGTTGGCTATGATCCTTCCTATGGTGCGCGTCCTTTAAAACGAGCGATTCAAAGGGAGATCGAAAATCCGATCGCCAATAAAATTCTAGAAGGAACTTTTGCGGAAGGTCATCAGATTTCGATTACGGTTGAGGATGACAAACTAGTTTTTAGCTAAAGTATCAAGGATGTGCGGCGCTTTGCGCCGCACATCCTTGACATATAGAGCAGTTGAGAGATTTTTATGCAAAATACTCGTCTTAGTACAATTGTCAGTGGTAGCGTTACAAGAATATCGCAATGGTCACGGAACCCTTGGCGGCGAACATCTTTTATACTGATTAGTCTGTTGTTCGGATTCTTTTTAGCATCAGTGGTCTCCACTGCTTCTGGAGCAAAATCTGAGCAAGATATCGTGAGCGCAGCCATTGTAGTTTTGATTGTGGAGCTTACTAATCGCTATGTTTATAGTACTAAAAGAGTAACTTCTGTTGATGGAAGCTTAGCCCCAAGACTACTGACTACTGAAATATTGAATTCTATTAAGTTAGGCTTGGTATATGGACTATTTCTAGAAGCCTTCAAGCTTGGTTCATGATTAAGAAAGAGAGCTTTCTTAACAAAAAAACTTTAAAAAGTGCTGCGAAGCAGCACTTTTTAAAGTTTTTTTGTAGTCTAACTACGTCGGTGGGTGACTTGATCAGCGTAGTCGGCAATGCGAGAAGGCATTGATGCGCCTGTCAAGATAACATTGACCTTGGACGATCTCGTTTCTAGCACCTCTAGCAATTCTTCCTCTGTGATTAGCGATCGCGCTACGAGCAAATTCGCTTCGTCTAAAATAACTAAACTTGCATGTTCTAACTTAATCGCAACCTTGGCATATTCCCATAGCTCCAGTACCGCCAATTTCTCGACATCCGTCAATTCGATATCATCCTGTGACAAGTCCCGCTGAGCTTCACAACGGAGCCATTCCAAGTTTTCGACTAGCCGCCGAGGATTTTTCAACCCTTGATTAATGCCTGTTTGAAATGGTTGTACTAGTAATACCTGTGTGCCTTGACCCGCTACCCGCAAGCCTTGCGCGATGATATCAGCGTAGAGATTGCGGTGGGGCGCGATAAACACCTGCACATTGCCTTTAATTGGGGTCACGATAGATGCGCTTTTAGGCGATTTGAGATCTGTTGGATTAGTTTTGGTCTGATTCTGGTTGTTTTTTGTTGGTTTCGTCTTAATCTGAGCCGTCTTAATTTGAGCCACCATAAACAAATCTAGTGTTTAAATTTCCACTATGCATCATAGCAGACACTAGATGTAGAAATTGTTCCTCTTGAGCTGCAATGGCGTTGGGATGGTCTAGATCTATGTCTAGGGCAAAGTTTTCGCGATCGCAAATTTTTGATAAGTAATGCGATCGACCAAATGGAGATTTTTGGTGACGAGTTTGCAGATAGTGGCACAAATGCTAAAACACTGCAAGGTTATACTTAACTAAAAACTATGAAGCCTTCTCAAAATCCTTGTCCAGATCCACCATCCTATCAAGTCCATTTTGCAGTAATTACTGTCAGCGACACCCGCACACCAGAAACTGACAAAAGTGGCAATTTTATTAAACAATCGATGACTAATGCTGGGCATCTGCTGGACTACTACACCATAGTCAAAGACGAACCCGACGAGATTCGCGAGCAAATGTATAAGTTAGCCGCGATCGCTGATCTTGATGCGATTATTCTCAATGGCGGGACGGGGATTGCGCCACGAGATACAACTTACGATGCGATCGCTGCTTTGCTGGAAAAGACACTCCCAGGATTTGGCGAGATGTTTCGATATCTGAGTTGGCAAGAAGTGGGATCTAGAGCGATCGCCTCGCGATCGGAGGCAGGAATCTATAAAGGCAAGCTAGTCTTTTCGCTGCCAGGTTCGAGTAATGCCGTGAAACTAGCGATCGAGCAGCTAATTTTGCCAGAAATTATTCATCTTGTGCGCCAACTTAAAGGTTTGCATTAACAAATTGATAGCGTAGCCCTGCACTCAAGTGCGGGCTAAAAGTTCAAACCCGTTGAAACGGGTTAATTGGAATTATTCTTTAGTCTGCTTCAGCAGACTTGAGCTTTTAGCCAAGAACTTGAGTTCTTTGGTTGTTTGCATAAGCCCTAAAATTGATAGCGCAAAAATAACTCTGATTCATGGTGGTATAGCGATCGCAACTTGAGTTTGGGTAAATCAGTACCACCAAGCCCATAACCTGAACCGCCAACAACGGTCATATTGTCAGCTCCGCCAACTATATGAGGAGATAACGTCAAAAACAACTCATCAGCTAAACCTTGAGAGATTAGCGAATAATTTAGGGCGGGGCCACCTTCCACTAAAAGACGCTGAATTCCAAGTTTCTCAAAAAGCATTGCCAATACTTGTTTTATATCGATTTGGTGATCATTGGTGGGAAATCGAAAAATTTGCGCTTTCTCCTCGAGCCAAGGTTCGACGGAAGTATCTTGTCCCAGCAAAGCAATTCGCAAATCTTTCCCAGCATTCCAAAACCGATGGTCGCTAGGCAGATTACCCGAATTACTAATCACGATGCCGAGAGGCTGAGGCTGCAAAAAGTTTTTTTGACGTTCCTCTAATAGGTCGGGAGGTACGGTAGGGATAAAGGCATCCTGGCGTAGCGTCGTGCCTCCAGCTAAAACAGCATCAAATTGCGATCGCAGTCTTTGCATTAATAGGCGATCGGGACGCGAGCCTAAGCCTGTAAGTTTCCCTTGATAGGTTGTCGCTTTTCCATCGACACTAGACACCATATTGAAGGCAATATATGGACGCTTAGCGGGGCGATCGCCTGCATTCAGCTCAAATTCCACACCTTCCGTTGGGAAAGCTAGTTCTTCAAAGTTATAAATGTGATCGTGAGATGAGTAGAAACTGTTATACATTTTGTAGCGAGTTTGATCGGTATTTGCTAAACCAAAAAGAGAGTTGCGGCGCTTCGCGCCGCAACTCTCTTTTTGGTTTTGATTTTATCCAAAACCTTAAAAGAACAAGCAAGATCGCAGTGCGATCTTGCTTGCCTAAAAAGATTATTGTTTGACCAATTTTACAGGCTGACCATCAGCTTGCAATTCCTTGCCATCTGCGGACAAGGTGTAAGGCTGTTCGGGAGGAGCTTGGGGCGGTTTTTCTCCATTAACGGATTCAACTTGAGAAACAACCTTGCCATCTTTGATTGAAATTTTGCCAGCAGTCTTGATTTCTTGGACTTCATCTTTAGTAGAGACTGCTTTGAGGGTAGCTTCAAAAGTACCTTCAGGTTTAATCGTCCATTTACCTGTAACGGATTTAACACCCTCTTTTTCAGCATCAGCTAAAACTTTAGGGTCTAAAACGACTGTATATTCACCTGCGACCTTGTCAAGACTAGCAGCGGTTGCGGGGCTTTTATCTGGTGCAGATTCAGGAGTCTTTGTGGTAGGAGATGCTGATGCGGTGGTAGTAGGACTTGCCGTTGCTGCGGCTGTGGGTTTAGTGGTTGCCGCAGTTTCTTTTGGTGCTGGTGGTTGCTGACAAGCTGACATAACCGCAACACAACTAACGGCGATCGCTGCGAGTAGGCTTTGCTTTAAGGAATAATTGAGTGATTTTTTCACGATTAATTTGGAAAGGTAATTGTCGGTAAGTAACGGTTGGAAATTAGTCTTGAGTCACTTGTCTAATCAAGATACTCTACGCATCATTTCTTAGCAAATCTTTTGGGATACAACTGATTGCGATCGCGATCAGCCTGAAGCATAGATATATCCAGCAACTCTCCGTATTTAAAGCTATTGGTCATTGATCCCAAATCTCAAAATTGGTTTTGAGAACGAGAATTGCTGCTTGAGTAGCTAATCAAAATTAAATATAAAGCCCCAAAATCTGCACTGCCCGCTACGCGGGCGGTGCAGATTTTGGCTCTGGGTTTTTAATTTTGATTAGCTACTTACGAGTAGTTTACACATACTAGAGACTGCAAGCCGCTATATACTGTTCCTTAGCATAGTAATTTTTTTAATATTGTTTCAACCGATGGTAACTACAAAATCTCAATCCAATGTTCTGCGATATGACATTGTCGGGTCACGGCGCTTTAGTAACTATTGCTTTGCGGTTATTGTTGCCATAGGGGCTTCGGGCTTTTTGCTAGCAGGAATATCGAGTTTCTTAAAGATTAATTTGCTGCCGTTTTCTGAGCCTCTACAGTTGGAATTTGTGCCTCAAGGTTTGGCGCTGTCCTTTTATGGAGTAGCTGGCACATTGCTAGAGCTATACCTGCTTTATGTAATGGCGATCGATTATGGAAGCGGCTACAACGAGTTTGATCGCAACAGTGGCAAGGTGACGCTTTTTCGGCAAGGACGTAGTAAGAGCAAGAACATTGAATTGACCTACAAGATTGCTGATGTGCAGGCAGTACGTGTGGAAATTCGCAATGGACTAAACCCTAAGAGAGCATTATATTTGCGAGTTAAGGGCAAAGGTGACTTACCTCTATCAGAGGTTGGTCAACCGATCGCTTTAACTGCTCTCGAAGATCGAGCCGCAGAAATTGCCAAGTTTTTGGCAGTGCCATTGGAAGGGCTGTAATTAGATGCGATGCGGCGCAAAGCGCCGCATCGCATCTAGTTATAGTAGGGTGTGTTAGCGTCAGCGTAACGCACCCTTAAAGTACCATTGCGGTTATTGGGTGCGTTACGCTAGCGCTAACACACCCTACATCTAGGTAGTTTTTTTAGTTATCAAGGGTTAAACATGTTGCGTTGGATTCTTAGTTGTTTTTTAGCAATGAGTGTTTTGCTCACAAGTTGCGCAAATGGCGGTAGTGTTTCCGCAAGTGCTTCGCCGACTGCTTCGGCAGTTACATCAGCTACTACTTCGCCTGCCGCAAGCAGCAAGCCAGCTGCGACCCCAGCATCGCCTAAGCCTAGTGCCAGTCCTGAAAACTCACTAGATGCGGCACTTGCTAGATTTGTGCAGCTTAAAGGCTCAGCAACGGTGGAATTAAAACTAAAGTCTGGAACCGTTAAGATCGAGCTTGATGGGGTTAATGCACCAGTTACCGCTGGGAATTTTGCCGATTTAGTCAAGCGTGGGTTGTATAACGGCTTAACTTTTCATCGAGTGGTTAAAGATCCAACCCCCTTTGTCGCCCAGGGTGGCGATCCCCTTGGCAATGGTACGGGTAATTTCACTGATCCTGTAACTTCACAGCCTCGTTATATTCCTCTGGAAATTTTGCCTGATGGCGCAAAACAGCCTGTCTATGGCGAAATTTTACCACCTACCCAAAAGCCAAAATTGCGTCACAACAAAGGCGCGATCGCTATGGCGAGATCACAGTCTCCTAATTCTGCATCTAGCCAGTTTTATCTCGCTCTTGATGATATTTACTTTCTTGATGGATCCTATGCTGTATTTGGCTATGTAACCGAAGGCATGGAATTAGTTGAAAAAATTCAAGTCGGCGATCGCATTGAATCGATAACGATCATTAAAGGCGAAGAAAACCTTAAGCAACCTGCTTAAAAAATTAAAAAAGGAGCCTGCATTCGCAGGCTCCTTTTTTTTAACGAATACGAATGATCCGTTGCTCGATAATATAGCGATCGCCAAGGTTAGAGTTATAAGGGTTATAGATCATCGATGGATTTGACGTAGGATAGCTGCTATATCCTCCAAGGTTGGCATTATATGGGTTATAGACCGATTGATTTGCCGCAGGAAAATTAGCAGGATAGACCACGCTAGGTGCAGAAGGATAGTTCCATGATTTGCCGTAATTATGGATTGGGACTATCTCCCGCACAATCACCCTAGAGTTAACATCTTGATGGTGGTTGTAGTTTTGGGGGTAAGGATTGTAATAAGTGTGCTGATGATTAGAGTTATAGGAATCGTAGGTTTGATAGGTGTCGCTTGAGGGGCTTGATCCAAATCTGATGTTAATGGTGACATCAGCGAGTGCTGAGCCTGCAAATGTAGTGATTGCCCCAATCGCGGCGATCGCAGTAATGATAAGTTTCATCGGTTTATGCTCCTTAAGATTTCAGAACACAACATAGAGCCTATCTCTACTTTAACTCAAGCTACTCCCCTCTCACCCAAGAATGAGTGGTGCGGCGCTCAGCGCCACTCATTCTTGGGTGGAAAGGATAGATGTTATAAATGAATAATTAGTGGTGCGTGGCTTTATCTCGTACCACTAATTATTCATTGGGAAGAGAGTAAACATGACTGTTGTTGCGATTGACTTTGGAACTAGTAATACTGCGATCGCAATTCTTATAACAGACAGCGATCACGATATTGCTACACCAAAAACTTTGCATTTTGATAATATCTCTCACGGTTTTGAGGTGGATGAGGGAACTGCTTGGCTAGTGCCTAGCTTAGTCTATGTGCTTGGCTCCCAGACGGATTATGGTGAATTTCTATTTGGAGAGCAAGCGCGATCGCAATATTTATTAGAAAATCAATCAAAGCGAATGTTCCAAGGATTTAAGCGGGATATTGTCGCTAGTTTTCGATCACCTGCGCGTGAGATTGATAACAAGCTTTATGATGCCGAAGCGATCGCAGAACTGTTCTTGAAAGAACTATGGCAGCGACTAATATTGCAAGATATCCACCCAACACAATTAATATTTACAGTGCCAGTTGGCGCATTTGAATCATATCTCAACTGGTTTAGGAACTTCGCCGAACGACTAAAAGTTAATAACTTCCAAATTATCGATGAATCTACTGCTGCCGCTCTAGGCTATGCGATTACTCGTCCAAATGTGCTGGTATTAGTGATTGATTTTGGTGGTGGCACGTTAGATTTGAGTTTAGTACGCACTGCACCGATCGCTAACGCCACCAATCCTAAACAAGTTAACAAAGCTGAAGCGATTGCCAAATCTGATGCTTATATTGGTGGAATTGATATTGATCGATGGATCGCAGAGTATTTTTTACGGCAATTGGGAAGAACGCGATCGCAAATTAGGGAAGCTAGTTGGCTCAGTATTTTAGAAATAGCGGAACAAATCAAAATCAAATTGTCAGTGGTTCAGGAAGTCGCGGAAATTTGGCTGGATGAGAATATGATTTCTCACGAATTGAGGCTTAATCAAGAAGAATTGACGGAAATTCTTGAACAAAATCAGATGCTTGAGCAGTTGCGCGAAGCTATTGATGAAGTTCTGACTATTGGACTAAATCGGGGTATTAGTAAAGCGGCGATCGAGCAAATTCTGTTAGTGGGAGGTAGCTGCCAGATTGTGGCAATTCAGCAATTGATCATATCGTATTTCGGCAAATCCAAAGTCAAGTTTGGCAAACCATTTGAGGCAGTCGCTCATGGGGCTTTAGTTCTAGGTCAGAAGATCGCGATTGTAGATCATTTGCGGCATAGCTATGCGATTCGCCTTTGGGAACCTTATCTGCATCAATATTCCTTCTATACCTTGTTTGAGAAGGGCACAAAATATCCTTGCCAACGCCCTGAGCCTTTAATTTTGCAAGCAGCGATCGCGGGACAAACCGAAATTTGGCTGGATATCGGTGAGGTTGCCGATATTTCGCAGGCTGAAGTTACCTATGACAGTTTTGGACGCATGACTAGCAGTCAATTGCTGAAACAATCGGATTTTCGATCGCTAGCCGCAAATAGTAAAAAATCAGAGGTCGATCAAGTGTGCATAGCGCGACTCGATCCTTCAGGACAGTTAGGAAGCGATCGCATTACTGTAAATTTTGAAATCGATGATCGGCGAGTTTTGATAGCGACCGTGAGCGATTTGCTGACGGATCAGGTACTAATCAACAGACAGGCGATCGCCAAACTAGAATGAATCTTTAAGAAATGACCTTAAACGTCTGAAATTTTGTAGAATCTAGAAACGTATATTTCTACGTTCTGACTCAAACCTTCAGTTGATAGCAGGCATCACTTGTGACTCACACACGCTCTAAACATTCTCGACTGATGATTGCTGTCTTACCTGACGAATCTTCAGCTTTTGAAGCATATCGATTGCTTCAATGTCATGGCATCTCGCCAGAGCATCTTGCTCTGGTCGGAAAAGGTTATAGCAGCCCCGATAGTGTGGGCTTATTTAATCCCACTTTCACAGCGTGGCGCTATGCCAAGCGAGGAATGTTTTGGGTAGGTGTAATTAGCACCGTAATGGGCATTATCTTGTATCTGATCTTCAATATCAAATTGCCCAATCTTGAATGGCATCAAGCTCTATTGACAATCGCTTCAACCTCTGGACTGATTGGGATCTTCATTGGTGGTGTTATTGGTACTTTATATGGCTGGTTTTTTAAAAGTAGCCTGTCTATTTCCTGTCGTAGTTGTTTAGAGCGCGGACAATACTTGCTCATGCTAGAAGGTTCTGAAACGCTTACTCGGCGAGGAAGAGAAATTCTTGATGACTATACTGTAAAACCACATTAATTACCCTAAAAAAGCACTGCAAATTTCGTGTTAAGATCTTGCGAAATGAGTTTTTAAGCTATGTCTAATGCGAAAACTATTTTGATAGTGAATGATGATGAAAGCGATCGCTTACTTTGTCGTAACTATATAGAATGTGATCCCGAAAATAGCTATCGTATTTTAGAAGCTGAAACTCTTAAGCAAGGATTGGAATTATGGCGATCACAAAGCCCTGATGTTGTATTAATTGACATCGGTTTGCCTGATGGCAATGGCATAGTCTTAGTTGAGACTATTCGTGTCGATATTCAAAGTAAGTCAAGTAAACAGATAATAGATCTCAAACTTCCAGTAATCATGATTACTGGAAGTGAAGATGCAAAAAATGCTGTGAGCGCAATGCGTTTGGGGGCGTATGACTACTTGACTAAAGATGATATTACCAAATATTCATTACAACGGAGTATCTGTAGCTTACTTGAATACCTTAGCCTAAACCGCCAACTAGAGCAGTCTCGCAGACGGGAAGAGCTAGTTTCTCAAATCGCTCAAAATACTCTTCAGTTTATTAATCTAGAAGATATTTGTCAGACTGTGGTTCAAGAAATTAGTAAATTTCTCCAAACCGATCGCACGCTTATTTATAAATTTGATGAGGTTATGAGCCGCAGAATTATTGCTGAGGCAGTAGTTCCGCCTTTTTCTTCTTGTCTAAACATTGAGTCTGATAATGGTTGTATGTGTCTTTCTGAAGCGCAAGTGAACGCTTACTTAGATGGCAAGTTTTTTGCTGCTTCTGATATACATAGCGCTGATTTTTCGGAATGCCATGTGCAGATGTTGGAAGGCTTTCAGGTTCAGGCAAATGTTGTTTTACCAATTCTATTAGCTGAACCTCTAAGTATTAATAGTTCAGTTTCAAATAAACAACTCAATAATCAGCCAAATAATCACCAGAACAATCAAACTTTATGGGGATTACTGATTGTTCATCAATGTTCTACAAACCGTGATTGGGAAGACCATGAAATTAAGTTGCTTAAGCAATTATCGGTGCAATTAGCGATCGCAATTCAACAGGCTGAAATCCATCAGGAATTTCAAAACCTGAATGGTTCTTTAACGATACAAGTCCAAAATAAGACATCCGCACTTCAAGCTAGTGAGCATAAGTTGCGTTCAATATTAAATGGGATTCCAGACATTATCAATTTAATCAGTATAGATGGTACTTATCTTGAATCCAAACAGGATAAACCTTCTTATGATTTCATTCCCGATCATACTCATTCGATTGGGAAGAATATTGTAGATCTCCTGCCATTAACACTTGCGACAAATCAACTTCAAACAATTCAGCAGGCTGTCTCTTCTGGGGAAATGTTAACCATCAATCAAACTTATCAGGCTAGTGACGGGGTGCACTATGAGGAAGTTCGAGTAATCCCAATAGATAATAACGCTGCTGTTGTAGTTGTCCGTGATATTAGCGATCACCGTCGCGCTGAAGTTGCCTTATTTGCAAGTGAGGAGAAACTCAAAAAAGTAGCATTGTCATCTCCAGTGATTATCGAGATTTTTGTGCAACATGCAAATAGTTCTGCTTGTTTTGAATATTTAAGTCCAGCTTTTGAGGAGATTCATGAGTTAAAAGTTGCACAAGTCATGCAAAATCCTCAACTTTGTTTTGAGCAGATTCATCCTGATGATGTAGCGAATGTATGGGAAGCTGTTGGCATTAGTCTTGAGACACTATCAATCTTGCAGCACGAATGGCGAGTCATTACCCCATCTGGCAAGATTAAATGGCTATGTAGTAATCTCCGCCCAGAGCGGCGAAAAAATGGAGATACGGCTTGGTATGGAACTGTCTCAGATATCAGCGATCGCAAACAGATAGAAATCACTCTTGAGAAACAATTAATCTATAATAGAACACTTTTAACTAATTCTTTTGATGGAATTGTGATCATTGATAGTATGGGAAATCTTGTTGAGTGTAATTCAAGTTTCGCCGAGATGCTTGGTTATTCTCTAGAAGAAATACCTAATCTCAGTATTTATGATATTGATGTGAGATGGACAAAAGAAGAATTAGATAAGGGAATTCAAGAATTTAAACTTCAGCGAAAAAAAGTCCTGTTTGAAACTCAACATCGTAAAAAAGATGGATCGATCTGTGATATTGAGATTAGCGCCAATTCTGTCGATTGGGATAATAATATTTTACAATTTTGCATTTGCCGAGATATTACAAAACGCAAACTCGCTGAACAATCATTAGAGAAAGCCAAAGAACTAGCCGAATCTGCCAATAAAGCTAAGAGTGAATTTCTTGCCAATATGAGCCATGAAATCCGTACGCCAATGAATGGAGTTCTTGGCATGGCGCAACTGCTATCTACTACACCCTTGAATGAAGACCAAAAGGATTTTGTAAAGGTTATCTTAGATAGTGGAGATGCTTTATTAACGATAATTAATGACATTCTAGACTTCTCGAAAATTGAATCTGGAAATCTCCAGCTAGAGCAGAAAGAATTGAACTTTGAAGATACGATCAATGCTGTTTGTAATCTCTTAAACAAACAGGCTTCTGACAAAAGTATTAATCTGCAATGCCACGTTAATAGTATAAACCCAACTACCGTTATAGGAGATAGATCACGGCTGCGACAAATCCTGATCAATCTAATTGGTAATGCGATTAAGTTTACTGAACAAGGCTATATTTCCATCAGCTATAACCGTAAGTTTATAACAGCTAACACCTACGAATTTAGATTCTCGATCACAGATACAGGAATTGGCATCAATCGCCATAGCATTTACAAACTCTTTAAACCTTTTACTCAAGCCGATGCCTCGATTAACCGTCAGTTTGGGGGCACTGGACTGGGCTTAGCAATCTCGAAACGACTTGTAGAAATAATGGGCGGAACGATCTGGGTAGAAAGTCGAGGTAATGTCGGTGGCGATCCTCCACCAGATTGGGTAATCAGATCTAACGATAATACTCAAGGCTCCACTTTCCATTTCACGATCGTCTTACCAGTAATTGGAGCAATTCCAACAGTTAAAGCAATTGATGATAATCTTAGTGCCGCTCTATCCAATGAGAATAAAATCAATTTCGAGAAGTTTCCTGTCAAAATTTTGATCGTGGAAGATAATATTATCAATCAAAAAATAGTTGTCCTCATGTTGAAAAAACTAGGATGTCAGGCTGATGCTGTTAATAATGGCAGTGAATGCGTGGAGATCATAGCCGATCAGGAGTCCAATCTAGCCTATGACATCATATTCATGGATGTGCAGATGCCTGTCATGGATGGACTAACTGCAACTAGAGCGATTCGTCAAAGTTCATCATTACAAACTCAGCCTTGGATTATTGCCCTGACGGCTGATGCTCTGCCAGAAGATTATGAAGCCTGTATGAGCGCGGGAATGAATGACTATATGAGTAAGCCAATTAATATCAAAGATATCGAGCGATCGCTATTAAAATACATCAAAGTCAATAACGTACGATCGCTGTAAATCAATTACCTAATACCAAAACACAAAATGGCTTAGCCATTTTGTGTTTTGGTATTAGTCCTGATCAAATACTTTTCCTAATGACGCAGGTGGTGTAGTTCTGACTGTATTTAATATCCCTTGTTTAAGCGATCGCGGCAAGGCTGATATTAAGCGATCGAGCCATTCTCCTGAAGTCAGCGCCAACATCATAATCATCAATACAAATGGAGCCGTATTAAATACCTGTGTCGGCACTTCAGGAATGGCACTCTGAGCGACGCTAGCTAAAGATTGCAAAATTCCAAATAGATATGCTCCTAAGGCTACACGCAGAGGATTCCAACCACCAAAAATGACGATCGCTAAGGCAATCCAGCCATAACCTGCGGTGTGGCGGTGGCTCCATCCAGCTTTAAAATCTAACGAGAAAGCGGCTCCTGCGATCCCCATTAATGCACCACCGAGGAGCGTATAGATGTAACGCATTTTAATCACATTAGTGCCTCTAGCAAAAGCCGCAGATGGTTGTTCACCCACTGTCCGTAGGATCAAACCGCCTTGGGTACGATAGAAATAGAACCATGAACCCAGAATTAAAATGTAGCTGCTGTAGACTAATAGATCACTTTGAAATAGGAGTTTCCCAAAAACAGGAATACTCTCTAAAACAGGAATTTTAAAGCTCGGAACCGTAATTCCCTCAACTCTGACAACGGGATTACCTAAAAAAGAAGATAAATCACTACACATCAGAGCCAATACAAATCCAATTGACACTTGAGATTGCTTTAGGGTAATTGCGCCAACTGCAACGACTAATGCGATCGCAGCGCCAACTAGCGCCGCCGATGCAAATCCTAATATCAAGCTATTAGAGAACTTCGCTACCGCAAAGCCTGTCATCGCTGACATCATGATTGTGCCTTCGGCAGATAGGTTGATCACGCCTGCTCGTTCGGTAATAGTTTCGCCAATACTGGCAAAAATTAAAGGTGTTGAAGTTGCGATCGCTGTAGCCAGAATTGTAATTATATCCATGAATTTATGACTGAATTAATTTAAGAATTCATTGAAATATTTGTAGATATCCCTGTAGGGGCAGGTTTTGCAATAAATCTGTGGTTAACACGTTAAATTTTGTCTAAACCTGCCCTTACATCTGGGTTGGTGATTTTTATAAATATCCCTGTAGGGGCAGGTTTTGCAATAAATCTGTGGTTAACACGTTAAATTTTGTCTAAACCTGCCCCTCCGAATTGTCTAGAAAGATCATGTTTCTTTGGATAACTTTGCTAAACCTTCGCCAAGAATAGCGAAAAGTAGCAATGCTCCTTGAATAATCCCAGAAAGAGAAGAATCTAGACTTAGAGATAGCGGTAATTCCAAACTACCAACATTAAGAGAGCTAAATAGAAATGCGATCGGCAAAACCAAAAAGGGATTGTAATTAATCAGCATGACTACTAGCAAAGCTAAAAATCCTAAATTGCTAGAAACATTGGGAATGAGTCGATGGAATACCGCGACTACTTGCAAAGAGCCAGCGATACCAGCTAATGCACCACAGATGACAAAACTGCTCAGCATTTGCGCGATCGCAGGAATTCCCAACACATGAGCTGCCCGTAGATTATTACCCACCGCTTTTAGCTTCAACCCAAAATAAGTAGCTCTAATTGCGATCGCCGTTACAATCAAAGCAAATATAGCGATCGCTAAAGCGATCGGACTAAAATCCGTATTGCCCACAGTAGGTAAAGCTAAGGCATCGCTAAATGGCTCAGTGCCGCTCATTGAGGCAACTCCCGATCGCTTCCACGGGCCAAAGACTAGATAAAGAGCTAATCCCTGTGCGGTGAAGTTCATGCCCAAACCAGCAAAAATCTCGCTGACTTTGCCATAGATATTCAGCAGTCCAGTTAGTAAGCCCCATAAGCCGCCGCCAACAATGCCAAATAATATGGCAAACGCAATCGCGATCGCAGGGGGAAACCCTTCGGGAATAAGTCTGAGCAATAATGTCGAGGCGATCGCACCCGCCGTAATTTGACCTTCGATACCTAAGTTATATAAACCTGCGGTAAAGGTAAAAATCAAACCGCAGGAGGCAAGTAATAAAGGACAAAGGGTAGAAATGACTCTAGCAAAGCGATCGCTACTACCAAAAGCCCCATTCCACATGCCCATGGCGACTTGAGGTGGTGAGCCACTTGATAGCAAGATCACCGCCGCAATGAACAATAACGCCGCCACAAAAGCCCCAATCCGAAAGTAGACGACTTTAGGGAATTTTTTGAGAATTTGAAGATTTTGTGAGAAATTTTGTAAGGGACTATGCAAACTTTCCTCCGATCGCTTGACCTAGTTTATCGACTGTTAAAGTTTTCGCATCAATGGGCTGTGAGACTTTACCGCCGCAAAATACGAGAATGCGATCGCTATATTGCAAAATCTCATCAAGATCGGAAGATGTGAATAAAATCATCATTCCTTTTTCGCAACGTGCCATCATCTGTTTCCAAATCCATAGGGTGGATTCGATGTCTAATCCTCTGGTTGGCTGTTCCATTAATAGTAGATTTAAATGATCTGGTAAAAGTGATATTTGGGTGCGCTGCTGATTACCTCCCGATAATCTTTCAACCTTAGTAGAGGGTTTCCCACGAATATTAAAAGTCTCGATTGCCTCATGTGCAAACTTGCGTGTATCCCGCCAATTGATTAAAAAGCCTGAATGCGATTGACGCAACATGAAATGCTCATGGATTGATAGACCGCGAATCAAACCATCCTGTAAGCGATCGGCTGGCAAATAACCAATTCCTGCCTTCAAGAAATTACTATAGGCGCGACTAGTCATATCCACATCACTAATGCGAATCTTGCCAGCGTTCGGCTTGAGTAAACCAGCACAGGCTAGCAATAGCAATTGTTGTCCATTGCCTTCCAATCCCGCCAGCCCGATCACCTCGCCCTCATTAACCGTTAATTTATCAATCTGTAAACTTAAGCGATCGCCATCAATCTGCAAGTTCTGAATTACTAAAGCGGGTTCCGTTTGCTGAATGTTAATCTCATGTTTTGCGGGTATGGCTAGCTCTCGACCAAACATCATATCCACTAAAGACGATGCTAACTCATTAGATTCTCGACCTTTAACCTCAGCTTCTCCTATTACTTGACCCTGACGCATTACCATCAAGCGATCGCATAGTTCTTCTACATCTTCTAATTTATGCGATACAAAAATAATCGATTTCCCGTCCGCAGCCAATTGCTTGACCGCTGTAAATAAAGCAGTTTTTTGGGATGCGGAAATACCTGTTGTTGGCTCATCAAGGATCAAAGTCTTGACTCCAAGAGACAAAAGTCGAAGTATTTCTAACTGCTGAC
The DNA here is from genome assembly GCF_006937785.1 of Pseudanabaena sp. UWO311. Taxonomy (GTDB): domain Bacteria; phylum Cyanobacteriota; class Cyanobacteriia; order Pseudanabaenales; family Pseudanabaenaceae; genus Pseudanabaena. The sequence continues at coordinate 91,066 of NZ_SJEE01000013.1, read as the reverse complement.
GCTCTCCTACAGTCAGATTACTTAGGCGATCGTTAGGAGGTAAGTCAAAACCAAAAGTTGCGGATAGCTGCCGAAGTTCTCTAATTAAATCACCACGATCGTTGCTAGTTTTAGTTCTTTTTTTGCCTAAAGTACTTCTCCCAGCCATGAAATTATCAAGTACCGATAGAGAAGGAAAGTCTAAAGGATCTTGATGCAGCATCCCAATTCCTGCGCAGATGGCATCCGCAGGAGTTTTAATGTCAACTTCCATTCCATCTAATACAATCTTGCCAGAGTCCTTAGTAATAAATCCACTCAGGACTTTAGATAGAGTGCTTTTTCCTGCGCCATTTTCGCCCAAGATACCATATACAGTTCCAGCCTCAACCGTCATGGAAATATCATGGTTTGCCTTGACATTCCCAAAGGATTTATAAATATGGCTTAGTTCAACTTTCATGTTTATTCCATAAGGCTTTTTCTCATTTAAAATTTACCTCACCCTAACCCTCCCCTTGCAAAGGGGAGGGAACAAGATTTCTAGTTTTCCCCCTTTGCAAGGGGGAATTAAAGGGGGTAATTCATACCTTATTTACTAGCGCCTTCAATACCCTGTAGCAAGCTGGTAAAGTACCAAATCTGCTGTGGAGTTGCAGTTTCTCCTTCCTTGAGAAAAGGAGTCCCATCTTGATAGTTCAGAGGTCCCTTAAAAAGACTGATCTTGCCATCTCCCAAACCAGTAATAAATTCCGTCAAGAACTTGTCGCCTTCTGGAGTCAAAGCCTTACCTTTCTCAAATCCCACTCCTGAAGTGTCAGGATTATTCAAGTCTTTCCAATTAGGCGTTGCGGCAATAAATTCTCCTGTAAATTTACCTTCCTTAGCCTTTTTGACTTGATCGAGATATGCTGGGCCCCAGTTGTAATAGGGAACTCCAATACAAATTTCTGGAGCAGCATTACAGCCAGTTTTGAGCCCGTAGTGTAGATATTTGACCTTCTTGCCAGCTTCAGCAGCTTTCTTTCCTTGCACCGCCACTTCAGGTGTATCAATACCACTCATCACCACATCAAAACCACTGTTGTAAAAATCATCAGAGACCTTAGTCGGGTCAAGGGTCTGTCCAGGAATATTGAACCAGAAGCCAATCCAAACCACCTTAAACTTCAAATCTTCGGGATTTTTTTTGCGGTAGGTTTGCCAGCAATACTTAGCTCCCAAATAACTTGCTGATACTAGCCTGCGGGTTTCGTCATTGATTAACGGCCCCACAAAACCGATTTTGCCTGTCTCTGAGTTGAGAGCCGCTGCGCATCCAGAGATCATTCGGCCATACTCAATTTGAGGCATGACGTTGCTAATGTTTTTCTGGTTTTTGAAATTTTTGCCTTCTTTCCAAGCATAGTCACCGCTTGCATGAATTATGGACACATTAGGATGCTTTTTCGCGGTTTCTAGGGCATCATCTTTAAAATCGTCAGAATTGAAAACTACTAGCTTTGCACCCTTAGCAATAAGATCGTCAGCCACCTGAGAGGCTTTGACGTTTGGGCGATCGCCTGGGTTGACTTTATCTACATAGTCAAACTGGATGCCAGATTGCTTCTCCATTACATATTTTGAGGCTTCGTAATGACCTTGGTTCCAACCAGAATCATTTTTCGGCCCAACTAAAATCATCGCTGCTTTAAATTCTTTCGCATCGGTCGCAGTTGTAGTTGCCGCAGTAGTTGCTGTAGTTGGTGCAGTGGTTGAAGCTGTAGGAGCTGTGGGAGTACTGTTACAAGCTCCAGCAAATATTCCCACTAGCATGGCAGCCCATAAAAGCTTGAAAGAAACTATAGAAGAAACCTTATTAGTGAGTATTCCCATAAATTAATGTAGTTATATTTTAGATATTTTATACCTTTTTACTATTGTATTTAAGGCGATCGCACATGAGACAAAGGTATTGCTAATTACAGTTTTTGCAACGCTTTACATGAAGCCCAGAAACAAGAAATTTGTTAAAAGTGGAGCAAAGCAACACTTTTAACAAATTTCTTGTGATTCTCTTGCTCACGGATTTCTGTAAGTAATAACATATGCTAATTATTATCTCTTGTTTAGGTATATGCATCTTCCAATCCTCTATTCTTTCAGGCGTTGTCCCTATGCAATTCGCGCAAGAATGGCTCTTGCTTATGCTGGTGTTAGCTATGAACTTAGAGAAGTTACTTTAAAAAATAAACCCAAAGAGATGCTCGATATTTCGCCAAAGGGAACAACGCCAGTGATGCAGGTTTTTATGGAGGAAGATTTTATTGTTTTAGAAGAAAGTCTCGATATTATGCATTGGGCGCTGGAGCAGCATGATCCCCTCAATTGGAAAGATTTGCCAGAAAAATCTTTAGCGATCGCACAACAGCTTATCAATACCAATGATCGCGAGTTTAAACTTGCCCTTGATCGCTATAAGTACCCAAACCGATTCCCTGAAAAATCGCAGGAAGATTATCGTCAACAAGCAGAAGAATTTCTCCAAGTTTTAGAACTTCAACTTCAGTCGCGATCGCTAACTGGTGAAGCTCAAGCTTTTTTAATTGGTGATCAGCAAACTCTTGCTGACATTGCGATTTTCCCTTTTGTACGACAGCTTGCCAATGTGGATATAGATTGGTTCCTATCGAGTTGTTATGAGCGCTTGCAACAATGGTTGAAGTGGCATGAAACTAGCGCCATGTTCGAACTTGTGATGCAAAAGTTTCCTGTATGGACATCCGATCAAGAAGCGATCGTGATTACTCCTTAAAACCAAAAATTGTTTGGGTGGGCGAAGCCCGCCTAAACAATTTTTGGTTTTAATAATGCGATAAAATGGTACAGGAGGATGACAACACTTTGTGTTGCCATCCTCCTAATAACGAATATGGAGCTTTTTATGAAACCCCTTGCGCTTTTGAGTGTCTCTGACAAAACAGGACTACTCGACCTTGCCCGCGAACTATCGACCAACTATAACTTTCAACTAATTAGTAGTGGTGGAACTGCCAAGGCACTCAAAGCGGCTGAGCTTGAAGTTACCAAGGTTTCCGACTATACAGGCGCACCTGAGATTTTAGGTGGACGAGTGAAAACCCTGCATCCGCGAATTCATGGCGGGGTTCTTGCAAGACTCGAACTACCTGAACATCAGCAAGACCTAGCTGACAATGAGATTCAACCAATTCGGATTGTGGTGGTTAATCTTTATCCATTTACAGAAACGATCGCAAAGCCCAATGTCACCCTCGAAGATGCGATCGAGAATATCGATATTGGGGGCCCAACTCTAATTCGCGCCTCGGCAAAGAATTATAATCATGTTGCCGTATTGTCCAGTCCTAGCCAATATCCAGAATTTCTGGCGGAGCTAAAAGCGAATAATGGCGAAACAACCTTAGAATTTCGCAAAAAACTAGCGATCGCGGCTTTTCAACATACACAATCCTATGACAAAGCGATCGCTGATTATTTAGAAAAGGAACAGAAAGCAGCACTAGGGTTACCGAATACGCTCGCTTCTTCCTATACTTTGCTATGCAATAATCCTAAACCTTTGCGTTATGGTGAAAATCCCCATCAACCCGCCATATGGTATCAAGTTGGTGCAACGCCCAAAGGTTGGTCTGCTGCCCAACAATTGCAAGGCAAAGAACTCAGCTTCAATAACTTGCTCGATCTAGAAGCAGCACGGAGCATCATCGCTGAATTTAGTGACGATCTCCCCTGTGCGGTAATCATCAAACACAACAACCCTTGCGGAGTTGCGATCGCACCTACTATTGCCGAAGCTTATCAAAAAGCTTTTGAAGCAGATTCCACTTCTGCTTTTGGAGGTATTGTCGCCCTTAATCGTCCGATTGACGAAGAAACTGCGCTGCTTTTAAATAAAACATTTTTAGAATGTGTCGTTGCTCCTGCATGTGTCCCCAGTGTGGCAGCAATTCTGGGGAAAAAGCAAAACTTACGGGTGCTAGTTCTATCTGATCTTAAGCATGGTTCCCATGAGACAGTGAAGACGATCTCTGGAGGGATGCTAGTCCAGAAGTCTGATGATGAAGCAGTTAATCCTGATGTATGGAAAGTTGTGACTGAAAAGCAGCCAACCCCAGAACAGTTGCAGGAGTTGATTTTTGCTTGGAAAATTAGTCGTCATGTCAAGTCTAATGCGATCGCCATTACTAAAGACTGCACTACAATTGGCATTGGCGCTGGTCAAATGAATCGAGTTGGCTCAATCAAAATTGCTCTCGATCAAGCAGGCGAGAAGGTGAAAGGAGCATTCCTAGCTAGTGATGGCTTTTTCCCGTTTGACGACTCTGTGCGAACTGCCGCAGCCGCAGGAATTATTGCGATCGTGCAACCAGGAGGAAGTATGCGTGATGCCGATTCGATCAAGGCAGCTGATGAGCTTGGCTTAATTATGGTATTTACAGGCGTTCGCCATTTCTTACATTAAACAAAAAGCAGGGGCAATTCATGAATTGCCCCTGCTTTTATAACGACAGACAATCCTCTTTCTATTGGTCGGCAATTAACAAAAAGCGAATATTTTCCATACCTTGCTCAGCACGGAGAGATTGCACTTGATCCGCTAACTTGGTACTAGCAATGATTACATCTGGCTGAGAAGCAATCACAGTAGTTCGTAAATCGTCTTGATTAATGATTTTAGATGGTAAGAAGCCTTGGTTTTGCAGCATTTCCATCAATAGATCGATAGAACCAAAATTGTCATCCACTACCAAAATCTTTTTGCCAGTAGAAGCCTTACTAGATAGAAGAATATCAACTTCTCGCAACAATAGCACCATATCTAGAGGTTTAGTCACATAACTATCAATACCTAGATGGCGACCTTTAGCTTTGTCATCTAATACTGAGACAATAATAATGGGAATATCCAAAGTCGCAGGATCGGATTTGAGAATTGCTGCTACATCATAGCCACTAATACCATCCATAACAATATCAAGGGTGATTAGATCGGGACGACTTTCACGAACTTTGACAATCGCTTCTTGTCCATTTCCAGCTTCGCGAATAGTATATCCTTTAGCTTCCAACTCTTGTCTCAGCAGGTTGCGAATACTCGCATCATCGTCAATGACTAAAATGTTCTTAGGTTCATCTATCACACTCTGACCGTCTGATTGCGTTTGACTTTGCGAAACCGATCTTTTCTTGAGTTGATCAATCAAAATGTCAAAATTAATTGCAGGAATCTCATTTTCTGGATTGATTGGAAGTGTAAAAGAGAATGTACTACCCTTTCCAATTTCACTCTCTACCCAAATCTTCCCTCCATGATAAGAGATGATTTCTTTGGAAATTGGTAGTCCTAGCCCTGTGCCTTGTGGTTTATCGGTCAGAGTATCCCCAACCTGCTTGAACTTCTCAAACACTTTAGGCTGATCCGATTCAGAAATTCCTACTCCTTGATCGATTACACTGACCATAATTGATTGATCATCTAGCTTAACCCGACAAGTGATGCTTCCCCGATCCGTAAACTTCACAGCGTTGGAAATTAAGTTGATTACGACTTGAATCAAGCGATCTTTATCACCAAGGATATCGGGTAAATCTGCTTCAATCTCTCTTACTGGTATTAATGCTTTTTGCTCAAAGAGCGCAGAAGTTGCCGAAAAGGCTCGATCAATTACTTCGGTAATTGCCAAAGGTTCCATATTCCATTGCATCTTACCAGCTTCTATTTTGGCAACATCTAGGACTTCGTTAATTAGTTTGGTGAGCCGAGTCCCCTCAGATACTATGATCTCAATATTTTCAGTGACTTGACGGACACTTCGATTCACTTTTTTGTCATCGGTCTGGATAAGTGGAAATATTGATTCATCTAACTTTTTCTGAATCAATTTCGCAAAACCTAATACAGATGTAAGCGGTGTTCTCAATTCATGGGATACCGTTGAGATAAAGTCTGTCTTCATCCGATCTACTTCTTTCTCGGCAGTAATATCACGAATGAGAATTACAGTACCTAAATAATTTGTTTCTAATAGAGCCTCTTCCGAAATACTTGCTTCTCCAAAGATTGAAGTTGCAACTGCTTTTCCAATACGGCGATCAGGTAGGGCAAACTCTTCACTAAAAACTTGTTTCGGATTCTCTCTTGTGCTTGTAACGAGATTAGCGATTTCCTCAGATTTAAATATTTCTCTATAACTCTTAGCCTTAGCAATCACTTTACTGCTAATCCCAATCATGCCTGCTAGCGCTGGATTAAATTGGGTAATCTGATCTTCTCCATTAACTACCACCAAGCCATCCACCATGTTGTCAATAATCGCCTTGATCTCACTGGTACGCTGTTCGACTTTCTGCTCCAGAGTACGACTGTAATCGGCTAACTGTTCTCCTGAAGCTTTAAGTTGTGATGTCATTTGATTAAATGCGATCGCCAAAATTCCAATTTCATCTTCTGTGAGAACAGGTGCTTGTGAATCAAGATTACCTCCAGAGACTTGGTTTGCTGCATCAGCGATCGCCAAAATTGGCTGAGAAATTCGTCTGGCAATTAAGTACACAGCTGTCAACAAAATACCTGCGGAACTCAATCCAATCAGCAAAATATCACGAGCAAGGCGATCGGCAGGTTCAAAAGCTTCAGCCTGCGATATTTCTGCAAGTAACGCCAGATTGAGGTTGTCAATCCAAATGTAACTTCCTAATACAGGTATAGTTTTATAGTTTTTATATAAACCCTCCCCATCTTTTCCTAAAGCCGCCGCAGAAATACCATCACTTTTAATATCTTTGGCGAGCTCCTGTTTATCACCTTCCGCTCCTGAAATTAGGACATTCTTAGTAGCTAGTCTGCCCACTAAATAGGTTTCGCCGCTATTACCTAGTCCTGTGCGTTCACGAATGATGTCATCCACCCCTTGGAGATCTAGATCAACCGCTATCACGCCAATGCGATCGCCAGCTTTATTCGTTAAAGGAGCCGCAAAAGTCATTGCTGCCTTTCCAGTGATTGGTGAGATATAGAAATTAGGCACAATGATCCGAGATTGGTCGCGAGTAAAGTAAGTAGTGGTATTTCCGAGCGGTTGGTACTTGCCTTCTTTTTGCTTGTCTGTGGAAACAACCGTAATCCCGTTATTTGTAAGGATTGAAATCTGTCGAATATTTGGTTTGACTGCGGATATATTCGCCATAAACTTTTGCAGAGAGTCAACAGCCGCCTTGAATTCTGGAGATTCTCGCTCTTTCGTAAAAGTTATTTCAGAATTAAAGATCAAATCTGGCAACTGCGTCATTAAAATTACATCGCGGCGTTGATTATCAACCCATTGATTCACCTGCGATTCTTTGAGCGATGTGGCAACTGCTAATCGGTCAATCACTGATTTTCTAAGAGCATCACGACTGCGAGTATTGGCACTTACCGCAACTACTAAAACTGTGACAATCGACAGAACCGAAAAATATGCCACAAGTTGCATCAGCAGGCGTTTCTTAAATAGGTTGATCATCTTCTATACTCACTTAACTAACAATAGTTGTCTGGAAGGTAGGATAGGCGGCGCTTCGCGCCGCCTATCCTACCTTCTAATTATTTCCACTCAGTGAAAATAGCCTTGATTTGGGCGATCGCAGTATCAGCTGCTTGTTCAGGTGAATTTTTACCTGAAGCTACGGACTTGATCGCTTGTCCCCATACTTTTTTAGCACCCACTTCTGAATAAGCAGGATTCTGGGCTGTATAAAAAGAACTAGTATTCTGAAATTGCTTAGTTGCTGCCAAAATATGTGGGTCTTTGGAATCCTTATAATAGGGATCTTCTAATAATTTTGGCATAGTCGGGAAATACCTTCCTCCTGCTCCTTTCAAATAGGTGAGTAAATTATCAGGTTGGATAATATGAGACAAAAGACTTTTAGCAAGAGCTTGCCTTGCCTGTTCCTTAGCAACATCATCCTTAGCCTTTTTAACGTTGGGGGCAGAAAATATAACCGCCTGTTTTACCGCTACTAAATGGCTAAGAGTCTTACCGTCGGGAGAAAGCGGCCATTCTGTGGTCACTAATTTTTTGTTGTAAACCTCTTGATCAAACTGTTGAGATGCTGGGATAGATAATCCTGGGTTAGCCGTCATGAATGAGTTTCGGCTAAGAAACACCTGATTGTTATCGGCATCTGTCCATTGTAAAGCGGTAGGAGGTACATGCTTACTCTGATAGAAGCCAGCGTATTTTGTTAATGCGGCGATAATCCCTTGGCGATTTTGGGGATTCTCAACTTTTAGTTGTCCATTCTCATCTAGTAGCTGTACTCCATAAGCTGTGAGGAATTGCTCAAACATGAAGATCACATCTGTAGCTTCAGTAGACATTGGTAAGCCGATTCCAAAGATGTCTTTTTTGCCTCTATTCGTTGCGCGGTCTTGAGCCGTTTCCCAAAATGCCCAAAATCCATTCCAATCCTTAGGAATATTGGTGTCACTCAGTCCTACATCTACAAGCATATCCCGCCAATAATGCAGCCCAGCAGCTAGCTGGGCGATCGGTACAGCGTAGAAAGCAGGATTAGGATTTTGACTATTTTTATAGGCGACAGCTTTAAGGGCGATTGGGCTGAATAAATTTTTAACAGGTTCTACAACATCAGAAACATCTACTAATTTATTTTGCCAAGCTAATTTCGGATAGAGGGCAAATTCAGCGGTATTACTAAATAAGATGTCGGGAGGATTCCCATTATTAAGAGCATTTTCAGCGTCACGATTCACAGACCCGTCATTATAGAACGTGATTTCCACCTTCGTATTATTCTTTTTTTCCCACTCGGCAACAATTTGTGAAAGTGCCTCTGTTTCAGCAGGATAAAAGCTTTGAATCCACCAAACCCGAAATTTGGAGCTTTTTTCGGGAGCCCGATAATTTAAGACGGCAGAATCGCTACAGGCTGCCAAACCTAAACCTGCTAAAGATAGAGATAACTGATTAAACTGACGACGACGCATAAATTTTTAAGATTAAAAAATAAAGCAAAAATGTAAACTTCAGGAGACAAGGTGTACATCGCCAAGCCTATGTACACCTTGTCTCCTATGTGACGAGTTCAACTAAGTCTGGGAGAACAATTGTCCCTGTGGGGAAAGGATAAGTTTCAGGATACTGCATCACTCTGCCTACAAATTTTACACCCGCAGCGATCGCACCTTCATAATCAGCGATCGCATCGCCAACCATCAATACGCGATCAGGCTCAAAATCATATTTTGACAAAATATCTTGGATAATATCTCCCTTTTTAGCTGGAGACCCATGCACAGAGACGAAATAATGAGCCATATTTCGCCTTGAGACGATGCGTTTCAACTCTTGATCGGGAGTTCCTGAAGCCACAAATAAAGGTGTGGACTGATAATTTCTTTCTAAAAGCTCATAAGCTCCTAAAACATAAACCGCATCCACCACAGCATCTTCAACATATTGTGAGAATAAATCTCCTAGCCGCATCTCCTCTTCTTTGGTTAAGTCTTTGCCAAGCAAAACCTCTTGGTAGTAACGAAATTTTTCAAATCGCGATACTCCTCCATGAAGCAGGTGATAGGCTTTAACCTGCTCTACAATGCGATCGCCATATTCTGCATACAAAGCCCCAAAAGCTTGAGTTTTGACATCGACAGATTCAACTAAGACTCCATCAAAATCAAATACGATCGCATCATATTTTTTCGCAATACCTGTAGTCTCGATCTCGTTCATTATATTTTGGCTCACTTAGCTAAGCCCAAATTTACAAGGCTATCAAATAGATTTTGAGCAGCTTCTTGCTCCATCTGAATTCTCGCTTCCTTAGCGTAAGAACCCATATGGGGGGTCAAAATAACCTGAGGCAAGGTACGGAGTTGACCAGAATATGGTTCTTCTTCAAACACATCAAGGGCTGCGCCTGCCAAATGCCCAGAGACTAGTGCTTCGTACAAGGCTTGTTCATCAACCAGCCCCCCTCTAGAAGTATTAATTAAAATGCTACCTGCTTGCATCTTATTGATAAAGTCGCGATTAACTAAATGATGATTGTCTTTGTTGTAGGGAATATGGATCGTGATTACATTGGAACGTGCGATAAATTCATCTAAAGATGAGATACAAACTGTATCTGCGAATAGCGAATCATCACGAAAAATGTCATAGGCAATTCTTTTTGCCCCAAAAGCCTTCAAAATCTGTCCTACTCGATTGCCGACTCTTCCATAGCCCAACAGCCCCACTACTTGAGAGGCAAGTAGTCTACCCATCAAAGGATTCCATTTTCCTTCTCGCAAAGTGCGATCGGCTTCAGAGGTGCGCCTCAACACGGAAAGAATCAGACTCACTGTCAACTCGGCAACAGCAATTACAGGAGCTGTAGGCGTAATATGTACAGGAATCCCCAATTCTTCAGCTACTACTAAATCAACACTGTCGGTTCCAATTCCACATCGCGAAATTACCTTGAGAGACTTAGTTGAGTTTAAAACATTTCGAGTTAGAGGTTCAACGCCTGCAATCATTCCAACGACATCACCGCTGAGAAGTTCTAAAACTTCTGATTCTTTGAGCTTTCTACCATAGGGATTTAAAACTATTTCAAAACCTTGAGCTTGGAGACTTTGCAATACCTGATTGCTTTTTACATCAAAAGAAGAAGTACTGATCAGTAGCTTGGGCATATTTTCTTTGGTTCCTAGGTTGACTTTATCAATTCTGTCAAGAATTTCTCCGTACGTCTACATAATTATGGCTGATATATTCAACTATTTTTCACATAAAGATTAGGTAAAATAAATATTTTTCGGTTTAGGATTTCTAAGAAAATAGCCACAACCAAATAGGTATAGTAAACAGTAAAAGAACTACACCAAAAGCTAAGGTCGTAACTGTTAAGTCACGATCCAAATTGTAAGCTTGGGCAATTACAAGAGTCGAAAAGGCTGGTGGCATTGCCATTTGCAAAACCATAGCCATACGTGGTTCTCCAGTTACGCCAAAGAACATTAGCCCTGTCCCAACTACAAGTGGAGTAAGTAGCATTTTGATCGATAGACAAGTAAGAGCTTTTTTGACATTGCGCAGGGTTTTTAACTGACTTAGTTGCATCCCAATCATTACCAATGACAAAGTCACAGTTGTCCATGCGATTGTGCTCATGCCACCCGAAACTATTGTAGGCAAGGGAACAAATCTCATCCCTACTCCAATCGGCAAGCTCCATAATGCAGGGGTCTTAGCCATTGATACAAATGGATTGGGCTTCTTCTGACCGCTAGACATGCTGCCATAACGGCTAGCGAGAGCGATCCCAACGGAATAGGCTGCGATCGTAGAGCCAATCAAATCATAAAATAACGACCAAGCAAAATATTGTGGACCCACGAGAGCAAGACTGACGGGATATCCCATAAAAGCAGTATTGCCTAGGGTCATAGCAAGCAGGAAACTACCTTGAGTTGCACCTGACCAAGCACTGTCATTTTCTAAAGTGGCATCCATACTTGGCGAGGTTTCAAGATTTTTTTCTCTAGAAGTAATTCCTCTCGATAACTTACTAAATCTTTCGTCACTTACACCAAGATCGATCCAAATCCAAGCTAGTCCAGCCCCTACTAGAATCGCAACCCAAGCTGTAGTTGGAGCAATCACGATCCATCCCGATAGATCTGCTTGACGGAGGAAAGAAATAATACTAATCGGAACTCCTACAAACAGCAGAGCTTTACCGAGGTAAGTGGTGAAAATCTTTGGGAGGAGTTTGCCTAAGACATACCCCAAAAGAGTCCATCCAATTAACCTCACGTAGAGCATGACGAGAGGGTTTTCTAAAGTGAACATAAAATTTCAACCATAGGAACTAAGTGTGAAAGCTGAAAAAGAGGTGAGTGTTTATTAGGTAGGAAAAATAGAGAAAAGTGTGGATTTACAGATGTCCCGACCTTTTCGAGAAGAGACATAGTTATTTGTTGTTGCTACAGAAAAAGTCGAAGATATCTATAATCTGCATTTTATAACTGTCCACCATTTACATCAACGATCGCACCTGTCATATAGCTAGATAGTTGTGATGCTAGAAATAAAATTACATTTACTTGTTCTTCCATCGAGGCGATTCGACCTAAAGGAATTGAATCAATTAACTTTTGTTCTGCTTCTGGTGGTAATGTTGCCGCTAGCATCGGCGTGTAGGTTTGGCTGGGACAAATAGCATTTACATTAATTTGAAAAGGGGCTAGCTCATAGGCAAGTTGCCTCGTAAAGCCTATCGACCCTGCCTTAGAAGCCACATAATGAATGCCTGATAATTTACTCCGAAAATGTCCTGCGATCGATGAGACATTGACGATTTTCCCACTTCTTTGCTGCTTCATGATGGGGACTACATGTTTGCAGCAGAGAAACTGACTGGTGAGATTTGTTGCCATGACTTTGTTCCAATCCTCAAGGGAAATATCTTCTATCTTGGCAATTTGGTTAATCGCTGCATTGTTGATTAGAATGTCTATCTGCCCATATTTCTGGAAAACTGTAGCGATCGCAGCTTTGACTTGATCTTCATCAGAAACATCACAGGGAATTGACAATGCCGATTTACCTGTTGCATTTAGTTCTGAAGCGATCGCCTCAGCGCCACTACGAGAGATAAACGCGGTATGCGCTCCATAAAGTGCGATCGCCTCAGATACGGCTTGACCAATACCGCTACTCGCCCCAGTAACAATTGCGACTTTTCCCTTGAAGTCGTGGGGGAATTCATGGGGTTTAGTCATAAGCTAAATCAACTAATTTAAGTGTTTTATGAATGATGAAGTGCCGCGCTTAGCATACACTTCATTCCTTTTAAGTGTGAGCAAAAACGTGATCTTCTACAAAAATATGGTTTACATCAGGTTTCCCAATTGCTAAACGGATCGAGGGTTTATCACCAACAACACGAATATTATGAATTACCTTACGGGGTACAAAAATGATGTCATCCTTAGTAGCACGGTAAGCTCCATGTCCATCCACATCCCACTCTAGTTCGCCTTCCATGATTACCCACCACTCATCCTCGTTAGCATGATAGTGAGTGCGATTGCTTTCCCCTGGCTTTTGACAGATCATGACGGCACTCATCATGTCGGTATAAATGAGGCGCACTGACCAAGATGGCTCCCCCATCTCTTTTTTGATATCTTCTAAACGATTAAAAATACGATTGATACTGTCATGGGTATTAGCTTTGGCAACACCATCATTTTTCATTACCGTAGCAAGGTTTTGGTCTTGGCTTGCGATCGTGGTCATAGCTGATTACTCCATCAAAGTTTTAATCAAATTATCACAATAAATATAGTAATCCTTATTTATTTGTGAGGTCAAATAATTTATGAGTGTGCGCCCCTTTGAGACGCACACTCATAAATTATTTGGGATTGCTATATTAAAGGTACGCTTAGAGTGCCTTTAAATTTATTAGAAAGAAAACGTTGTGCGGATGACACCGACTGTTGCTGTCGGATTAGTACTCACACCTTCAGGGTTAAATACCCAGAAAACACCAGGGGTGATGCTAATATTTTTGCTGAGACGATAGCGATAGAAAAGTTCTAGATGATATGGAGTTGAGTTAACTGAACCTAAAGTTGCCAAGCCACTAGCAGACGTGCGATTAATCGGTTGTCCAAATAGAATGCTTCCTGCACTACCTTCACTGAATAAATCATTGAAAGTCAAACCTGCAATCCAACTGGTGAAGGTTGTCGAGGCAGAAGTATTAACTGCATCTGCAAAAATCACGGCTCCCCAAGTATGGAAAGAGATTTTGGGAGTGATTTTCCAAGCCAAGTTACCCGCGATCGAGTTAGCTCTAGTTGAACCATTTACAGCATTAGTACCGTCGGTAGTAATAAATTCAGAACTGGTTAGACCAGTACCTAGAGAACTTCTGCCATTACCTCCAAACTGCTGATAGGTATTCGCATAGGTAACAGAAGCATCTAGATTCTCGGCAGGCTTGAATAAAAGCTGAACTAGAGCAATTGTAGAACCACCAAATAATCCACCCTGTGCACCAGGTGATGGAGAAGCTGGATTGGATGAACCATAACCAGCTTGGATTTTGAACTGATCGGAAACTTTCCAATCAAAGGCAAATAGGGAAGATGTGCCAGCAATCCGCATCAGGGGATCAAAACGACCAAAACGAGAAATCGATCCTTGACCATTGCTTGCTACTGGTGAGAGGACAGTAAAGAACTCATCAGGGAAGCTAATAGGGGCAACGTAAAGAGTTACCTTGTTGTCAAAAATAGGGAACTTATAATCAAGAAGGCTGAGAGCAAATGAATTGTCTATAAAGGAACTGGCTGGACCCGGTCCAATTCTGGCGGTGTTTGTTCCTAATAGTGAGGCAAGGCTACTTGAGTTACCCGTACTAGCTGCTGCAAGGTTGTTGCTTGCCTCGAGACGAGTTCTCAGTAAATCTTTACCTGTAAAGCTGGTATTGAGGACAAGGCGAGTACGATTGCCTAAAGTAATGTTTGATGTAGCGTTGGTAGGACCGCCACTACCTGCTGTTGCTGAGAAGATCACTTCTCCAGTGAGTTTTGTCGTGGTCGAAAATTGCTGTGCTTCTAGTTTGGCAGTTTTGGCATCAAGGGCATCAACACGACCACGCAAGGTAGCGAGTTCAGCCGCAAATTCTTCTTGAAGCTTTTGTAAAGTAGCTAAATCTTCTTTACTTACTTTGTCAGCTAGCCCTGCAGAGATGATTTCATTGATTTTGTCGAGACAAGCATTCAAACCTGCGGCAAATTCATAGCGGCTTGTGGCTTGTTTGCCCCGAAAAGTTCTATCTGGATATCCTGCAATGCAGCCATATCGTTCGACAAGAGATTGCAAAGCTGTGAAAGCCCAGTCCGTTGGTTTCACATCACTTAATTGTGAAACAGATGTGACATTTTGAGCTTGCTTAGTGGCAGGGGTTAGCTGAATAGCCTTGTACGCGTCAACACTTGCGGAAGATGTCGTTGTTTCCGCATGACTGAGAATTGGAGACACAGATAGAGCTGTTAAGAAAGACAGTCCAGCTAAACCAACAGAATAACTTTTTACCTTAAACATCTAAATACCATCCTCATACTACACCTATACATAAGCGTAAACTTCTTAGCCTTAGATGTCAAAGGCATATTTGGCTGATATTAGCAATTCTCATTATTAAGCCAATTTGGGTGATTCTAGCGCCTTCGACGCTAGAATCACCCAAATTGGCTTTTTTGAAAGCCTACCGTGTGGGCTTTCAAAAAACGATTTTATAATGAGAATTGCTGGACTGATATTTAAAATCAAGCCAAGGATGTTGAGGCTAAATCGACCCTCTATCCTTAGTTTGATTTTGATTTTTATTTGGTTAGGCTAGCTAATGTCGTCTTGAGAGTCAATTGATTGAGTGTCTCTAGCTCTTGTCGCGGATGATTAAGCAGTCGCGATCGCATCTCATCAGTTAGTCCTTGAACATTAGTGAAATCTGCCCCTGCAATACTTTCAAATTTCTCAAAATCAGCATCAGTTAGATCGGCTGCGCGGAGATCAGATCCAGCTAAATTTGCCCCATTCAATCTGGCTTTTTGTAAATAAGCACCTGTCAAAATAGCTTTTCTTAAATCAGCTTGAACAAGTCTTGCCCCTGCTAAGTTAGCTCCTGTTAAATCTGCGCCCCCAAGGTAAGCGCCCATCAAATTTGCATTTTTTAAATCTGCATCTCTGAGATTACCCGTATTAAGTGCTGCACCATTCAAGCTTGCACTGGGCCCGATCGCACCAGAGGATTTATAAGCGAAGTTCTCAGGAAAAATAGTTGCGCTATCATATCTTGCTCCTTGCAGCTTTGCCTCGGTCAAATTTGCTTCACTGAGATCAGCCCCACTCAGATTGACACGATATAAATAAGCTCCTTGTAGATTGGCTTTTTGAAGTAAGGCTTGATGAAGATCAGAACTACGCAGATCGGCTCCACTAAGATTGGCTTCGCTTAAATTTGCCAAACTAAGATTAGCGCGGATCAGAGTTGCTTCTTGCAGGTCAGCTTTTTGGAGGTCACATCCACTGAGATCGATCTGATATAAGTCTTTTTTATTTAAAGGAGTACCTGCTTTGATGGCTGCTAAAACTTCTTCTTGAGCAAGTTTGGACATAATTTTGTGAAATCATTCAAATTTTTATTAAAACTCTAAAAAAATGATCATAAACTGAACTAGCAGTAAAACAAAGAACCAATTTTTTGTGGTGAGGCGAAGCCACGGCACAAAAAATTGGTTCTTCATAGGTTTAAGCAAAAATCTGGATTTTGCGATCGCAATTTACGCTAACTTTCTTTAAAGTAAGCAATGACAAATAATTCTTACAAAGCGTTGCAAAACAAAGCTTTGTAAGGATTATTGGATTTTATTTTTAAGGAGTTGCCCCTGTGCTTGTACCACCGATGACAATGATGGACTTCTTTAAAAAAAGTGAAGGAGTTTGGTTCATTCACCGCACCGTACATCATTTTGATAGCGTCGCTGACGAATCTGGGGAGTCAAAGATTCATGTCAAGTTGGTCACAAAAGAAGATGATCGAATACAAAAAATCTGTGATTCACAGGGCATTGATTTAGCGATCGCCTCCTGTGGTGCTAGCTTTATGTGGCAAGCCCATGAGGAGGGTGGTGCGGAGCCAAATCCTGACCACGCCGCAATTTTAGTCGATGTACCAGATGATGTGACGGGGCGATCGGGCAAATTATTGCGAAGTCAAGGCTATGTCGAAAGAATCCCTGTTGTCAGCCGCTATTGGTTTGGTGATGATGGCATTTTGACTATTGATACTGAATATGACAATAATCAGGGGCAAGAGCGCTGCTGGTTTATTACTGATGATTTTCGTGTGCGGGCGAGTACGGTACGCATGAATAATGGTGTTTATTTAATGACCTATTGTTCTGAGCGACGTTGTGTTGGAGAAGTAGATTTAGAGGCAATGCTACAAAGAAACTTGGCAAGGCAAAACTAAGTGCAGATGCAATAACTTATTGGAAAAAATATTTTAATGCTCGAACATGATCTTCAACAATGGCTCAAATCAGCACGACAAGAATCAGCCAAGGGAAACCTACCAAACTATATTCCCTTCCTAGCTAAGGCTGATCCACAGGCGATCGCGATCGCCATCCAAAAAATTAATGGTGATCATCTGATGGCTGGTGACTTAGAGTTAACTTTTCCATTGATGAGTGTAATTAAGCCATTTTTGCTGCTTTATTTGCTAGAGACACAAGGCTCTAAAAAGGTTTTTCGGTTAGTTGATAGTCAAGCAACATCTGAGCCGTTTAATGCGATTCCTGATGGGAAACCCAAAAATTCGATGATTAATAGCGGCGCGATCGCCTTGTCATCGCTATTGGAATCTAGTGAATCCCTCCAGAATTGGCTTAATCAGCGATTGGGCACAGATTTAAAGCTTGATTTGGAAGTCTTAGCTTCAGTGCGATCAATTGCTGATCGTCGAAATTTAGCGATCGCCGATCAGCTTAAAAATCTGGGAATAATTGCTAATCCTATTCAAGCACTTGCAGTTTATGAAGAAATTTGTTGTTTGCGAGGCAATGTTCAAGATCTCGCGAAAATTGGGACTTTATTAATTGATACTCAGCAATCGCCTAATATCCAAATCGTGCTGGAGATTATGACCCAATGCGGCATGTATGAGTCGTCATTAGAATTTGCTCAGAATGTAGGAGTTCCTTCCAAGTCCAGTATTAGCGGTGCTTTACTATCGATTATTCCTGCTCAAGCAGCGATCGCCTGTTATAGTCCTGCTCTTGATGCGACTGGTAATTCAGTCTCAGGAATATTTTTAATCCGACAGATTAAAAACTATGTTTTAGGGTTAGGGCGCGAAGAAACGTAAACCCAAGATCTATACCGCCCGCTACGCGGGCGGTATAGATCTTGGGTTTACGTTTAGTGAAAGTCAGCCGAAATATTTGATTAAAAATTGAATTTTTCGATAGTTATTTGCGATCGTGTATATACAGCTACCTTTATCCGATAAAATTAAAAACGCTAAAAAGTTTTATTGGTTGTAAGCAGAGAATAAGTAAATGAGTACCTTTGAGCAAGTTCAAGACATCGTTGCATCACAATTAGGCGTTGATAAAGCCGAAGTTAAGCCTGAAGCTAGCTTTGCGAACGACCTTGGCGCTGACTCTCTCGATACCGTCGAATTGGTTATGGCATTGGAAGAAAAATTCGGCGTTGAAATCCCCGACGAAGACGCAGAAAAAATTGCCACCGTGCAGAACGCCGTTGATTACATTGACAGTAAACAAGCTGCTTAAGCAATTGTTTTAGATAAAAGCTTTGTTGCTCAGCGACAAAGCTTTTATGTTCTTAAAATTTTTGACATACTGATTCCAAACGAAATGCAAAACCCTCAGCCCCTCTCTCGCGTCGTTGTCACTGGACTAGGTGCAATCACACCGATCGGTAACACGGTCGAAGAATACTGGCAAGGTCTAGTCGATGGCAAAAACGGAATTACAGAAATTACTCGCTTTGATACGACCGATCACGAATGTCGAGTTGGTGGCGAAGTAAAAGATTTTGATCCGCTTGCCTATGTACCTGCCAAAGAAGCTCGGCGAATGGATCGCTTTGCTCAATTTGGTGTGAGCGCCAGTATCCAAGCTTTACGCGATGCTAATCTGGAAATAACGCCACTTAATGCGCCTCAAATTGGGGTTTTGCTAGGTACTGGAATTGGTGGCTTGCAAGTACTAGAAGATCAGCATGAAATTATTCGTACTAAGGGTCCAAGCCGTTGTAGTCCATTTATGATTCCGATGATGATCGGCAATATGGCGGCAGGTTTGACGGCAATTCATACGGGTGCTCAGGGTCCCAACTCCTGTACCGTGACTGCTTGTGCTGCTGGCTCTAATGCGATCGGCGATGCATTTCGTCTAGTGCAAAGTGGTTTTGCTCAAGCAATGATCTGTGGTGGGACTGAGGCAGCGATTACTCCCCTTGGCTATGCAGGATTTGCATCAGCAAGAGCCATGTCTCGCCGTAATGATGATCCAGCTCATGCTTCCCGTCCCTTTGACAAAGATCGTGATGGCTTTGTGATGGGTGAGGGTGCAGGCATCTTGATTATTGAAAATCTGGAACATGCTCTAGCGCGTGGAGCAAAAATCTATGCAGAAATCGTGGGCTATGGCTGCACCTGCGATGCTTATCATATGACCTCGCCTTCTCCAAATGGTGAAGGTGCAGTGAGAGCGATGACTCTTGCGCTCAAGGATGGCGATATTTTACCTGAGATGGTGGACTATATCAACGCTCATGGTACGAGTACTTCCGCAAATGATAGTACTGAGACTAAGGCTATTAAGAAAGTTTTAGGTGATCATGCCTACAAGGTTGCCGTAAGTTCCACTAAGTCGATGACAGGTCATTTGCTCGGTGGATCTGGTGGCATTGAGGCAGTGGCGACAGTTTTGGCAGTAAAAAATGATATCGCGCCGCCCACGATGAACTTAGAAAATCCTGATCCAGATTGCGATCTAGATTATGTGCCTAACAAGTCTCGTCCAATGACGATCAATGTTGCGACTTCTAACTCATTTGGTTTTGGCGGTCACAATGTAACGTTAGTATTCAAAAAATACCAGTAGTTATACCAATTCACGAAAGTGTGGCTACACTTTCGTGAATTAAAAACCAAACCCTGTAAGGGTTTTAAAAGCACAAAATGGCTACGCCATTTTGTGCTTTGGTATTACGATGGTGCTTTAGCGGAGCGTAACGCACCCTATCAAAACAATAAAAAAGCTGCCACGCAAAGCGCGGCAGCTTTTTTTGTTTTTGTTATGCGTCGATGAATAGATCTGAGCCTTCTTGTGTGACTGAGAAACTTTTCACGTCAGTAGAAGTTTTGCCCATGGAAATCATTTTTCTAGCAACATCAGGTAAAGGAATACCAACAAAGGAATCTACCCATTCAGTATTCTTGCCAGTACAAATTTCAAACTTGGAGCCATGAAAAGGACAGGTAATTGTCCCATTTTCAAATTTGCCTTTTGCTAAAGGTAGTCCAAAGTGAGGGCATTTATTGGCGATCGCGCAATATTTATCACCAACTTTTGCGACGATAACAGATTGTCCATTGGCTTTAGTTTTCAGGACTTTATCGGAAATGACATCGGAAGTTGAAGCAATTTTGACTTTAGTCATTTGTTTTGTGGAGTGATGGGTAAGACACAAAAAACTATATCACAAGCCTTGTTTGTCCTTGAATCATGATGAATTGTGACAAAACATAATGGCACAAAGTCATAGCCAACACCTGACCGATAGCTTTTACTGACTTTTATAGCCATAGTCACTCTATTTAAAACATAAAACCCAAAATATAAGTGTCCGCGCTTCGCGCGGACACTTATATTTTGGGTTTTGATTTGTTCTAGCTATCTCTTGCTTTGCAATAGTTGCCATGTTGCTTTACATGTCACCAAAAAGAATATTTTGCATGATTTTCGCGCAAATATATAAATCCCAAATTGATGCCTAAACTACGTACCGCCATATATTTGAGATTGAGTTTCTGATTTTGTCAGAAAATGCTAGAAAAAAAGACCATACTTTTTCCGTTCCAAGAACTTGTTTGTTAATGCCTTGATTGATGTCATCAAACATCATAATTTTTATCGTTAAAAACAAGTTACAGCTAGATTAAAAAAATATGATAATCCCTGAAAACCTTGCTAATAGATGTTTTTGAGGGTTACATCTATACAATTACCTTAGATAACCAGTTTAAATAAACTGTGCTAACTTAGCTGTGTCAACAGCAACAACATACAAAATATTTTATTTTCTGCGTTGTTATCTGTATTGATTTTTGGATTCATCTCTAAAACTTTTTGGCGAGTCTAACGGAAGGGTGTTGAGTAATTGTGAATTGAATAATAAGTTCTAATGTTTTAATTAAAAAATGACTTGGGAAAAGTATTGGTAAATGTGTTGAGTACAAACTATGAGTTTGTTTGCCTAATTAGATGGAGATTTAATTAGAAAGTTCCCACTTAATGTCAGGATTTAGAATTAAAAATCAGAATAAATGTATTATTAAAAACATTTTGACTCGCTAGTTTTTTAGAGAGCTTATCTAAATAAAAATAATTAGTGAACTGTGAGGAAAAAGATGACTATTGAAGACGCACTCAATATCGTAGATTCTGTTTTGGGAAATAAGAGCCTCAGTACAATTCAAGAGGCTATATTTCGCCAGACTTGGGAGGGTAAAACCTATTCAGAGATCGCGGAAAAAGCTGGCTATGATGCTGCTTATATTCGTGATGTTGGCTATAAATTATGGCAATTACTATCAGAAGCTTTTGGCGATCGCGTAACTAAAAATAATTTACAAGTGGTTTTGCGTCGCTATAGCAACCGATCTGTTAATGCTAATACTAATTCTTTGGGAAATTATCCATCTACGATTAATTCTCAGATGATTGCAGCCATGTCATCACCTGTAAATTTACCTGCCGCCACAGAGTCATTTAGTCAGGAGATTAGTAATGGAGCTTCTAAGCTTTTGCAATTGTTAGCACGGGTTTTGACTGAACCTATTGGCGATCGCCCTATTAATCACCATTGGCAACAAATTCACGACTCTAACACTGACTCTTCGTTGAAATTAACGATTACAGTCAATCTCAGCATGGCTGACTAATAACCTCATCCCTAAACCCTATCCTTGCAAAGGAGAGGGGGACGATAAAAATATTGCGCCCCTTGTCCTTTGCTAGGACAAGGGGTTGGGGGATCAGGTTAAATTGCTTTGCTAGCAATATCCTTGCGGTAGTACATGCCATCATAGGCAACAAACTCAATGGCATTGTATACATTAGCGATCGCATTCTGGATATCATCGCCTAAAGCCGTAACCCCAAGCACTCGACCGCCATTAGTAACTAAAGCATTATTCTTGAGTTTTGTTCCTGACTGGAATACAAGTGCACCCATATCTTCGGCTTTGCCAATACCTGTAATAAACTGTCCAGTATCTACCTTGTCTGGATAGCCACCTGCCGCCATTACTACACATACAGCTGATTGCTTTTTCCATTTCAGAGGTTCTAAATCAGCTAAGTTTCCTTTGATGCAGGCTAAGAGCAAATCATCAAGATTAGTATCAAGTAATGGCAATACAGCTTGGGTCTCAGGATCTCCCAATCGGCAGTTAAACTCCACAACCTTGGGCTCGCCTTCAGGACTAATCATTAAACCTGCGTATAGACAACCACGATAATCGATGCCTCTAGACTTCAACGCTGAAATCGTGGGCTCTAAAACTTGTGTTTGAACTTTTGCCATTAACTCAGACGTTGCGATCGGAGCGGGAGCATAGGCTCCCATACCACCTGTATTAGGTCCAGTATCACCATCACCGAGGCGCTTATGATCTTGAGCAGGGCTTAAGGAGCGGATAGTTTTGCCATCGGTGACTGCGAGTACGGAGACTTCTTGTCCTGTCATAAACTCTTCGATCACAACGGTTTCGCCTGCGGAGCCGAACTGTCCAGCAAAAATGCGATCGATTGCTTCAGTGGCTTCTTCCAGAGTCATGGCTACAGTGACTCCTTTGCCGCTAGCTAACCCATCAGCCTTGATCACGATCGGTGCACCCTGCTCTTGCACATAGGCTTGCGCAGTTTCGAGACTTGTGAAAGTGGCACTGGCAGCGGTGGGGATATTCGCCTCTTTCATCAGCGCTTTCGCCCATGACTTGCTTGCCTCGATCTGAGCACCTTCTTTAGTTGGACCAAAAATTAACGCTTCAGCAGCTTGAAAATAATCAACAATGCCAAGTGCTAGCGGCAGTTCGGGACCAACTATTGTAAAACCAACACCTTGTACTTGGGCAAACCGTAAAATCCCTTCAAAATCATCAATGCTAAGGGAAACGTTCTGACAGTTTTGCATAGTTGCTGTACCGCCGTTTCCTGGGATGCAAAAGACGCGATCAATATTGGGAGATTGCAGAAGTTTCCAAGCTAGGGCGTGTTCTCTACCGCCACTGCCAACTACGAGGACTTTCAAATTACACCTTTAATACTCACACTAATTTTGCTTTCTCTATAACAGCTTTGCTCATTCATCAAACCCAAATAATCATTTAAAATTCCTGCTAAGTTAGGCTTTTAAATAATTATTTGGACTTTACTCATTTGCAAAATATGATGAGAAAACTCCAAATGATCAGATTTTCAAGAAATAACGTACTGCTAAAGCAGGACTATAAATCTCAAGAATATTTATCATTCAGGCATCAATTATACCTGAGGAGTAGCTCTTAAGGAGTAGATCCTATGGTAATTTCGTTGCTAAAGCTTGTCTTTTTCACAAACTGGAAGGCTCCCGCGATCGAACCCCAGACTCTTTCATCGGTTACGAGGTCATAGCCACGATCAAGGCTGCTATATGTGTTTTCCGTGACTTCAAACTCAATTGATAGATAGGTATCGACACCTTTACGATTAATGCAACATTTTTTTCCTGGTTCGACTGCTCCTTTAAATGTTTGGTGATCAGCGCGATCCACCCATTGAGTGCAGCCCTGTAGCTGCTCGATCGCATCGATATCCAAGATCTTAAGTCGATCGCGATCGCGGCTTGCACCAAAGAAAGTTTCCGCATTTTTAAGACGATAGTTGATCATTTCAATGCGATCATTTTGAAAAATCAGATGTAAAACTGCTGTGCGATAGGGATGATTTAGCTCGTAGTCATAGGCTTGTTCGAGAAATAGCCATACACCGTCGTCGGTAATGGGATTGGGCAAGGCGCGAATGCCAACGCGAATATGGGCAAAAAATGGCGGATTATCGATCGCTTGTTCCCAATTACTATGATCACCTGCTAGCCATTGAGCAAGGGTATATACATCTTTAGGATTTGTAGTCATGAGTTGTTAAGTATTTACTTTTTTTATTAGACATTAAAATTCTGAAGATGCAAAGATTGAGTTTCCCGACTTTTTTGTATAGGCAAAATTAAATATAAAAGCCTAACAATCTATACCGCATGCATAGCGGGCGGTATAGATTGTTAGGCTTTTAATTATGCTGAGGTACTTACTCCTGAAATTATGGCAACGGTCAGCTAATCGGAGATAGGTGCTGAAATGGGCATTTCAGAGCGACTAAAAAGATGCAAATACGTCGATCACGCTTTAACTGTCCAGAGCCGAAATTACGCGCATAATTTCTTGAATATTAATCGGTTTACTAATGTAATCATTCATACCTGCATCGAAACAAGCTTGGCGATCTGCGGGCAGTACATCGGCAGTAATTGCAACAATCGGCACTTGGCTCATTAATTCAGTGCGAATAATCTTTGTGGCTGTTATGCCATCCATTTTTGGCATTTGTAAATCCATTAGGATTAGATCGTAGGTATTATTTTGTAAAGCTTGTAAAACCTCTAGACCATTGTTAGCAATATCATGAATCTGATAACCAAGTTTTTTAAGTATAGAACTAGCAACCATTTGATTAACGTTATTGTCTTCCACTAAGAGAATCTTTAAAGGAAATTTTTCGGCAAAGTGTCTGTCGATCGCAGGTTTTTGGTTGGTTACTCCCAAAGGTTGTTCGCTCATTGGACGAGTTAAGACCACGATCTCAAAATAGAATATTGAACCTTGGGTATCAATCAAGGGTTGCCAATCTGCGGGAGGATTGCCTCCAACTTGACCAAAGCTCTCTACCCAGATTGTACCATTCATTAACTCGACAAGTCGTTTGCTGATAGCTAGTCCTAATCCAGTACCACCATACTTTCGACTAATGGAGGCATCAGCTTGGGTAAAGGGTTGGAATAGTCTGTCAATGTGATCGCCTTTGATGCCAAAACCTGTATCAGAGATCGCAAATTTTAATTGATATTTCTTTTTTACCCCTAGTTCTTCATCCAGAAAAGCATCGGGAACTGATTCTTTGCCCTCCACTTCTTCTTCTAGGGGCTTTCCACTAACTGAAATGGAAACCTGACCACTTTGGGTAAATTTAATAGCATTGCCAACCAAATTTAGTAAGATCTGGCGCAACCGAGCGTAATCTCCAATTACTATAGGAATATCAGGTGCGATCGCATATTGGAGATCAATTTGTTTAGCTATTGCTTGACTATTTAGCAGTTGAGAAACTCCACTAACTACATCTTCTAACTTGAAATCCCATTCTTCTATTGATAGCATTCCCGATTCAATTTTAGAGAAGTCAAGAATATCATTGATAATTGTCAAAAGAGATTCGCTACTATCCTTAATTGTTTTTACAAAATCTGCTTGCTCTTCTGTAAGGATTGTTGTTTCTAGAAGTTGTGTCATTCCCATTACGCCATTCATCGGTGTACGAATTTCATGACTCATATTTGCTAAGAATGCACTTTTTGCTCTAGTAGCCTCTTCGGCAATTGTTTTCGCTTTAGCTAGGGCGCTTTCTGCTTGCTTACGGACAGTGATATCCACTACTCGCGCTAAACTATAACGCTGTTCTCCAAAAGTAATTCTCTTAAGAGAAAGATCTCCCCAAAATTCGCGTCCTTTGAGAGTGAGATATTCTACCTCGATGCTGCAAAAGCCATTTTGGTTAACTTCTTGGTCAATCTGATCGAGTTCTTGCCTAGTAAACTGTCGTTTGTGAAGAGTGCGCCCTTCAATATTAAGTAAGTCATTTTTATCTTCAACTTCAAATAGTTTTATAGCTTGCTGATTGCAGTCTATTATGAGTGAAGTCTTACTATCGACTAAGAACATTGCATCAGTAGACTCATTAAAGATTAATTCTCGTAAATCACGACTGTGGGTTAGCTCTATTTCTAATCGTTTGCGATCGCTAATATCGGTAATTGTACCAATCAGCCTCACTACTTTTCCTTGATCGTCGCAAATCGCCTCACCACGGCTGATAACGTGACAGATTGAGCGATCAGGACGAATGATCCCGTGTTCCACCATGTAAGGTGTGCCATGGGCGATCGCTTCCTCCACGACTACGCGAAGCTTGGATTGGTCATCAAGGGGAAGAATGTCAAAAAAGTTGGCATATTTAGGTAGTGGCACATTGGGATCAAATCCCAGAATAAGGAATTGCTGATCTGACCAATGACTAACTCCACTAGCTACATCAAATTCCCAACTACCGATTCTCGCAATGCGTTGAGATTCAGTGAGATCTTTTGTTTTTTTAGCAACCTGTTTTTCTAAATCTTGGGCATAGTTTAAGCGCATTTGATCTGCATCATGAAGATCAATCATCATTTGATGCAAAGCTTCTTTCAAAATTTGCACTTCAGTAATGCGCGTATCTGGAATTGTTTGTTCCAGACGATTTTCAGAAAAAGACTTAGTGGCTTGAGTGAGATGAGATAGTGATCGAGAAATGCATCGAGATGTACAAATACCGATACCAATGGAACCTACTAGAGAGAATCCACATAATAGAATCGAGCGATAAACATTCTTCTGAATTTCTGACATAAAGTCAGCCTCAGGGATCGCTATTACAAAAAGCCAGTCTAAGCCGTATTTATCTTGATAGGGAGTAATCTGCACAAATTGGCGATGTTCTGCAATCGTCAGACTTAATTGTCTAGATTCCTTGAGGTTATTAAAATCACCAAATTTCTGACGGAGCTGTTTAGACACTTCCCTCGTCAGGTCATCTTGACTTTCCGAAGCGAGTATTCGAGAAAATTTTTTATCGGTTCGTCTCAGCCCTGAAGATTCTGTTGCTAGTGATGTCGCAACCATATCTCCCGATCTCTCAATGATAAATACTTGTCCAGCAGGAGTGAACTTTAACTGCATGAGAAATAGACTAATATCAGACAGAAAATAGTTGCTAGAGAAAAAACCAGATAGTCTCCCCGTGACATCATAGACAGGTGCAACCGCAACTGTTTGTAATAATGGAAGAACTCGTGCTAAAGATATTGGAGTCCATGCTTGCTTACCAATATCTTTAGCTTGCCTATACCAACTAACAGTGCGAAAGTCATCATCGAATTGTAAAAATAGTTGAAGATGTTTGCCTTGGGAGTCAGTTGAATAGTACCGACGCTGGTTGGGAACAATTTTGTGAAAAAAAATAGAGCCAAGGGGAATATTTTTGCCTGTGGCTGTTTCTGCAAGTTTCCGAAATTCTTCAGAGCTAATTCGCAGATAGCCAATACCATTCCCATCCTCGCTTGAATAAATATTGTTGGGCAGTGATGGGTTTAACAACATCTGCTGCCAGAGTTGTTGTCTTAATTTTTCTTGATCATTAATATTGAGCGTTTCCTGTTTTACCGCCAAATCATTTGTAGCGACAACCTGTTGTGAAATTTGTAAATAACTATTGAGACGATCGCTGATTCGTTCTGAAGTTTGCCTCAATAGTTGGTTAGCCAAATTCTCGATTGCTTGTTGACCACTCTGGTAAGATAGATAGCCAACTAGTCCCACTGTACTCACAATGATTGCCACAAATGGCCCAACTAGCACCGAGCTAAGTGGAATATTTTTTGTGAATGGCGATCGCTTGCGAGAAATGCTCATTTAGACGTTTTTTAAATAACTATTATACAGAAATATAGTTATTCAACAGTAGTGGTTTGTTTTCATCTAACTGGTATTTGCTCTGCTTCGGGTATTTGTTCAACTTCCCAATGGCTGAGAATAATTGCATTCACACTGTTCCCAATAATATTAACGACAGTTTTAAATCCATCGGTTAAGCGATCAATCCCTGCGACTAAGGCGATCGCTTCTAAGGGTAAACCTGAGGCTGATAGCACAGTTGCCATCGTGATCAATGCTGAGCCAGGCACTCCAGGGGTACTAAATGAAACCAGTAAACTACTAACAGCGATCGCAGTTAGTAGAGAAGGGGTTAAGGGAACTTGATAGATTTGAGCGACAAATAGAGCGTTAAATCCTTGCAAAATCGCTGCGCCATCACGTTTAAGAGCCGTACCTAGAGGGATCGCGAAACTGGCTATTTCTTCACGTAAGCCATAGTTCTCTTGAATATTTTGCAATACTACTGGCAAAGCGGCATTAGAACTAGCCGTACCAAAGGCTAAGGCGATCGCTTCTGAAAGACTACGCAAAAATCTTACAGGATCAGCTTTGAGCGTAAACAGAGCTAACATATCCAAGCAAATCATGATCGAAGAAGCCATTACTAAGCCAAAAACATAGAGAAACAATTTTGCTACTAGTTCTAATCCTTGGGTGGCGATTGTGGAACTCATTAGTGCAAATACTCCCAAAGGCGCAACATACAAAATTATGGATAAAGTCTTTTCACTAATGTGATAGATACTTTCAATCAATTCCACGAAAGGTTTTGCTTTCTCTTTAGCAAGTTGAACACCTATCCCCAATAGAACTGCTGAGAAAATGATTTGCAATAGATTGCCAGTGCTAAGAGCTTCTAATGGGTTTACAGGAATTAGGCTAACGAGCCAAGATATTAAAGATGGTGCTTCAGTAATACTAATATTCTCTGAGATTGAGAAGCCTTTTACGCCACTACCAGGCTGCAAGAAATAGGCAGTCCCCATACCCACACAAAGAGCGATTGAACTGGTGATCAGGTAGCTGGTCATTAACTTAACTGTATATCTGCCAACTTGTCCAGCTCCTTGGATTCTGGTTAATCCCATAATTAGTGAAGAGAAAACAATTGGAACGACCACAAACTGAATCAGCCTTAAAAAAGATTCACCAACTGGAGCTAAAAAACTTTGATTGATTAGTTCAATATTCTCAGGAAAAGTTGTGTTTAACAAAGTCCCAAATGCAACACCAAATGCTAGTGAAATGAGAATAAAAGTAGATAGATTCATATTCCAAATTGCTAATGTAAAAACTGCCATACAAAACTTACAGCAAAAAACTTACAGATCTGGGGATCAAGCTAACTTAGCCAGACAAAAAAGAAAGTCCAAAATGAACTGCGATCGCAATAAAACCTCAAAATCTGTACCGCCCGTATAGCGGGCGGTACAGATTTTGGCTCTGGATTTTTAATTATGCTGCGGTACTTAATGATTGCTATATAATCAAGTCTGCTAGGTTGCCCCTCTTAATATTTAGATACAAACAAGATGCTATGGCGGATCGTTATGTTCGCGTGAAAACTTCCCAAGGGGAAGTCTGTTACGGGCTGTTAGAGTTGAATCAATCTATAAGGCTACTCAGTACAGCACCTTGGCTGGGAGGGGAGCCAAATGGTGAATTACTTGCGCCAGATACTTATCAACTTTTAGCTCCCTGTGAGCCGAGCAAGATTGTTGCTGTGGGTAAAAACTATTCGGCACATGCTGCAGAAATGGGTGGAGAAGTCCCCAAAGAGCCAATTATATTTTTAAAACCTACTACTACGATTATTGCTCCTGAAGCTAAAATAGCCTTGCCGCCGCAGTCTAAAAGAGTGGAATATGAAGGTGAGTTAGCACTGGTGATTGGTTCTCTTTGTTTTAATGTCACACCCAATCAAGCGATCGCAGCTATTTGGGGCTATACGATCGCCAACGATGTGACAGCAAGGGATTTACAAAGAAGTGATAGCCAATGGACTAGGGGGAAGGGCTTTGACACTTTTTGTCCTTTGGGTCCTTGGATTGTGCGCGAAATCAGTCCTACTGCGATGCTACAAACTTTTGTAAATGATACTAAAAAGCCTTTTCAGTCAACCTCAATTGAGGAGATGGTATTTTCCCCAGACTATATCGTTTCCTACATTAGCCAAATCATGACTTTACTTCCAGGAGATATTATTCTCACAGGTACGCCTGAAGGTGTGGGGCAAATGCAAGAAGGCGATCGCATTTATATCGAAATCGAGGGGATTGGTAAATTGCATAACACGGTAATCTTGCGATCGCCTTTACCGATTGAGCAAGAACCTGAAGAAAGCGAAATTAACGAATAGTAACAGAGTATTTTGCGCTCAACCTCCGATAGAGTTTTTAAAAGTGTTACAGAGAAACACTTTTAAAAACTCTATCGGTTTGTTTGATCAAAAATTTTGACGCGACAAGAAGTTTTGCTTTTTAAATTTTTAGCGGGAACATATGCTATGACACTTAGGTCATAAATATTTAGTAAGATCTATAGTTAAAGTCAGGCTCAATGTCATAGGCGTAAGCACGCATGAGTCGCAAAATATATCTGGGGGGACGCTTTTATTTGTTTACTCATCCTCACACACCCACTAATCCTATGAATTACTTAACCAGAAATTTACCAAAATTTTTAAAAAAACAGCTTGGCTATTTGTCGGCGATCGCGTTAGGTTTACCCCTATTAGCAAGTCCGAGCCTCGCTCAGATTATCCCTGTCGAGACAACCCCTAGCTCAAATCCTTCAAGACTGCCATCTGAAAATCCCAACGATAAAGCTGCCAATCCTACTGACAACAAAACGGCACGTTTTAGTTGCCAGTCGCGTGATGGTCAATATATTGTTGTCTATCAACCCAAGAGCCAACCCCAAAAATATTTCCCTTGGGCTGCTCCTAGTGCGATGGGTGATGGCTGGTCACCTGAAAAGCGTTGCAATGAAATTAGCCGTCGGTTGGAGTCATACCGCCCCGATGGTTTAGTGGAAATGCGAACCAGTACTGAAAATGGGTACAACGTGATCTGTGCTACTACCGATAAAAACGCTGCTTGTCGGATTGTTCTGACTGTTCCCAATGGACAAGACCCGATTGCTACTCGCGATCGCGTATTTGGAAATCTTGCCACTGCTGATAGTGGTCAAGCAACCACAGCCGTAAATACCTATCGTGGACGCGATCGCACTTTAAATGACATCACTGGCGATCTTGGTTTAGGCATAGATCTCAAGGGAATTAATGGTGTCCTTGGCTCGGTAATATCTCCAAGCCGTCCTGTATCTAATGTGCGTAGTGGCAACTTGTACTTGAAGCCATTCCTCGATCCTAGTGATGGGGGCACTGGTACTAGCATAAGCAATAGTGGCTTTACTGGAGGCAGAAGGCTCAACCCTGATAATTTTCGTTAAAAAAAGAGGGGCGCGATGCGCCCCTCTTTTTTTAATGGAAATATATTAAGCTTCGTTCAAAGCTGCAATACCAGGGAGGATTTTGCCTTCGAGCAATTCTAAACTTGCACCACCACCAGTTGAGATGTGGCTCATCTTATCAGCAACACCAACCTTCTCAACCGCAGCTACAGAGTCGCCGCCGCCGATGATGGTGATTGTACCAGTGGCTGTAAGATCAGCAAGAGTATGCGCGATCGCTTCAGTGCCAACAGCAAACTTATCAAACTCGAATACACCCATTGGGCCATTCCAGATTGCAGATTTGCATTCAGAAAGCGCAGCTTGGAATACCTTTACGGAGTCAGGACCAATATCCAAGCCCATCCAACCATCAGGAATATTGTCAATGCTAACAGTTTGAGCATTAGCATCAGGCTTGAAGTTATCAGCAACAACAACATCAGTTGGGAGTAAGAACTTGACACCACGTTCTGCGGCTTTCTTTTCAAGGGCGCGAGCCAAGTCTAGCTTATCTTCTTCAACGAGAGACTTACCAACGCTCAAGCCACGAGCTTTGTAGAAGGTAAAGATCATGCCGCCGCCGAGCAACAAATAATCAACCTTATCGAGCAAGGTTTCGATTACGCCGATCTTGCTAGAAACCTTAGAGCCACCAACGATCGCAGCCAGAGGACGCTTAGGATTGTCGATCGCACCACTTAAGTATTGCAATTCTTTATCAAGCAAGAAACCAGCAACTGAGGTGCTGATGTACTTGGTTACGCCTTCTGTGGAAGCATGGGCGCGGTGAGCAGTACCAAAAGCATCATTTACATAAATGTCAGCCAAAGATGCTAGTTTTTTGGCGAATTCAGGATCGTTCTTTTCTTCTTCAGGATAAAAACGTACATTTTCTAACAAAGCGACATCGCCATTGTTAAGAGCATTAACTTGAGCCGCAACTGCGTCACCAATGCAATCGTCGGTTTTGACAACGGGCTGACCAAGTAGCTCAGATAGACGTACTGCTACAGGATTGAGTCGAAGACTTTCAGTGACACCCTTGGGTCTGCCGAAGTGACTGGTGAGAATTACGCGAGCGCCAGCTTCGGTGAGGTACTTAATGGTTGGTAGTGCTGCACGAATACGGGTATCGTCTGTAATTTTGCCAGTTTCGTCTTGAGGAACGTTAAAATCAACTCTTACTAAAACTTTCTTGCCTGCTAATTCCGCAGCAGTCAAACTTGCAAGACTTTTCTTCGCCATAAATTTTTTATACTCGTAGTATATAAAGTTGCTTTTTTACTATGTCTTAATAATTTTACCGAATTCCGTCCAGTTTAAACCCCAAAAAATACGAGGTAGCTACTTAATAATTTGCTTTGCAATTCAATAACGATCTTTTTCGATTGCTAGCTGTAGTTTCTAAAACAGACTTCAAGTGCAACTTAATGCTAAGTTCAAAAATAGTTCAAGTTTAAGGCGATCGCTAAAAATGCTAACGGTTGTTATACCAATTCATAAAAATGTGATGACACTTTTGTGAATTAAAAACCAAACCCAGTAAGGGTTTTAAAAGCACAAAATGGCGTAGCCATTTCGTGCTTCGGTATGAGTTGGCGGAACTAATCAGTCCCTATCCACAAAAGACATAATCTATGTATCGATTTCAGGTAAAAGCACCCACTCAAAATGGGGAAATGATTGGTATCGTCGGCTCGATTTCTCAATTTGGATCATGGGACATCAAAAAATATTTACCTCTGCGGACATCAGGCGATCGCTACCCAATTTGGTGGGTAGATGTGGAAATTGATCCGCACACCTTGACTGATGCTGAAGAGAAAATTGAATATAAGTATGTGCGAATTGATGCTAATGGGAAAGCTCAATGGGAATGCGAAAAAGAAATCAATCGCTGGGTTCCCATTGAGATAGAGCACATTGGCTCCAAAACTTCGACAATCGTTGTTGATGATCTTGCATTTGGATATGTCCACCCATTCCCCTATGGATATTTAGAAAATGCGATCGCATCAGAGTCAGAGGCAAAACCAGAAACACATTCACAAAATGGGCTCAAAGTATTAGTCCTCGGCAGTTCTGTGGCTATGGGTTGTAGTGCTTGGTTGCTAAAGGGTTGGGCAAATCAACTAGGGCAAGTCCTAAAGGAAAAATTTGGTCATCAATTGATCAACCGATCGCAATTGGGTGCAAATGTCACTAGTACAATTGAGCGCTTCGCTTCAGTCGTTGTACCTGAAAAACCAGATCTGGTAATTATTTCGCTCTCTTTAGGAAACGAAGGACTAGCTTACTGCCGTCCCCATGATCGCCGTGCCGTCCAGCGCCGCTTCGAAAGCGGTTTGCAGCAACTGATTAAAATGACCCAAGATTTGGGGGCGATACCTGTGATTGGAGGTTTATACCCCAATGGAGACTATAACCCTGAGCATAACTGGCTTTTGCGGGATACCCACTATCGCATGTTGCGATGGGGCGTTCCGATTCTCGACTGGCTAGATGCTTTAGATGATGGCTATGGAGGATGGAAATCTGGCATATCGCTGGATGTCGCACATCCTAATACTGCTGGTCATAAACTGATGTTTGAAGCGATCAACCTCGATATCTTTAAAATTAATCATGAGCAGCGATCGCAAGAGCAAGCTGTCAAATCCCATAGCAGTAACACCGAAATTGCTATCTATGTCGATAAATATGGATTTCAAGTATTTGCTAACCCCGAAGCTCAGACTCTACGAATCATTAACAATTCCAAACATGATTACAACATCACTCCAACTTGGAAGGAATTACAAGAAGCCCTGAAACGTAAAGCTGATTTAACTTTTGGTACGACGTATATTGCTAAAAATGATGAGCTAGGCACAGTTCCATTGCTTTCAGTGGGATTTAATGGAACAATTGAGAACACAGTTAAAATTCCAATTGGAGTCGATCTGCAATATTGCTCTGCGCTCAAGTTTTTTGCTCCTCAAAACGCAGAAATTCTTTACTATGATGGACATCTAGGTATTCTTAAGGAAGGCGATCGCACAATCCGTATTATCAATGAATCTGAAGAAGAATATAACATCCATCCGATGTGGAAAGAAATTCGGGCGGCGTTAGCTGCTATGCCTGCGGGAGTTTATCACGATCCTGCCAATCCAGAAGCACCATTTCGGACAATGATGATTGGCGAGCAAGGTTTAGAGAGCAGAGTCAAGGCTCCAGTCAAATCGACAATGTTGCTCAAATACAAATGTAAACTATCAGAAATTAACCGTATTGCCATTTTGCCATTAGGCGATCGCTGTGCGGCGAGAATGCTCCTGTACAAAATGGAATATGATGGGCCAGCGTTCCCCTTTGATTTGGCGCGTTCCACAAATCTAGGCGATGTGTCAGATATGGTAATGAATGATTTCCGAGACATGTGGAACCCTGATTATCTTCATTATAATATTGAAGAGGGGAGGGTCTATCATTCCAAATGGTCTGGTCTATCCTTTGGTCATGAAGTCGAAGACACTGACGATCCTGCGAATAATATGCAGCCGATTCATGAAAGAATGCGGGTTCGCTATTCGGCGCGGGCAAAGAGATTTTTATACACTCTGGATCATTGCGATGAAGTTTTATTTGTGCGTACTGGCGTAACTAATCGAGACTATGTGCTAGACCTGATCGAGAAGCTAACGATTAAATGCAAGGGCAAGCCATTCCGAGTATTGCTTATTTCCAAGCAAACATCTGACGAGTTTGCGAATATTCCCAATCTACTCCATTACGATCTTCACTTCAGTCCCGACTGGATGTATGACAACCAAGACTATTGGATGGAATGTACTAAAACCATGAAGGAGATTCTCGAATCTCTTGGTATATCTAGTCAAAATCTATTCTGGTGTCCACCAAATCCTTAAACGAAAAAGCCGCGCTGAGAGCGGCTTTTTCGTTTACAGTAATTACCGACCAAACGAACCACAAGAAAACATTTAAAAACATTGCTAAGCAATGTTTTTAAATGTTTTCTTGGTTTGGGTTTAAGCGCAAAGCGCTGTAAATTTAACGTTCCCAGCGAAACTTGCGATCGCTTTCTTGGATAGCCAGATCGTTAATGCTAGCAAAGCGCCGCATCATCAAACCATTTTCGGCAAATTCCCAATTTTCATTGCCATAGGCACGATACCAAGAGCCAGATTTATCATGATATTCATACTCAAATCGCACCGCAATCCGATTATCCATAAAACACCACAGTTCTTTTCTCAAGCGATAATCAAGTTCTTTCTCCCATTTACGCTTGAGAAATTCTCTAATCTCATCGCGTCCATTTACAAATTCATTGCGATTACGCCATTCGGAGTCTTCGGTATAGGCAAGAGCTACGCGATCGGGATCGCGAGTATTCCAAGCATCTTCGGCAGCTTGGATTTTGGCTTTGGCAGTTTCTAGGGTAAATGGTGGCAGTGGTGGTTTAGTTTCCATGATGTTTAAGATTTAGGTAAAAGTTAATTAGATGCGTTAATTAGAGGCGATCGCAGTTTCGATGAAGTTTTGCCAAGTAGCGTTGGGTTCCCAGACGGTCGTCATGGTTGCACGAGCCTCTGATACAGGGACTCCTAGCTTCAAGTAACGATAGAGATACATAAATGCTGATACGCGCATATTCATCGCACAATGGACAAAAATTGGTTGGTCTTTATGATTTGCCATCACATCGCAAAACTGGTTAAAGTCTGCCATTGTGGGATTATCCCAAACTACGGGGATATTGATATAATCCATTCCTAAACTAGTTGCGATCGCCTGTTCCTCTGGCAGAGCATTGGACGCAGTCGGGGGTGCTAAATTGAGAATAGTCTTATAGCCAGCTTGACTAATTAATTCCAGCTCTGCGGCAGTTGGCTGACCGCTTGTGGCTAAATTGGTCGAGATATATCGATAGTTCAGAATATCTTTTATCCCTTTTTTAGGACTAAGACGCGATCGCATTATCTGCCATGTCGAGCGACCATATAGAACAATGTTAGAAAGAATACTTTGTGTCTTCATATTTTTAAAAGCAGTGACAAGCACAGAAAATAGATTAGCTCAGATGTCCAACTTTGACATAAATTAGACAGCCTGACTTACTAAACGGAGTATGCCGACTACCACTAGGATTCCGCAACCAAGTACCCTTGGGGTAAGCGCCAAACTCATCTTCAAAGACTCCATCAACCACAAAAATTTCTTCGCCGCCTAAATGCATATGAGGCTGGAACTGAGTACCCGCATCCCATTTAACTAGGGCGACATTTTCGGTTCCATAGCTATGCAGGGGCATTACTTGTAATCCCTTGACTAGTCCATTAGCCCAAGGCGTTTGCTTCGTGGCGATCGCAACTCGTTGTTGGTCATCAGGATGCATTTGCCAGAGCTTGACTAAAATTGTGCAACCCTCTTTGCTAAAAGGCGTATGGGTTGACCCAACAGGATTACGAATATAGGTTCCCGCAGGATAGTCGCCATACTCATCGGAGAAAATACCTTCTAAGACCAAAAACTCTTCGCCGCCGCCATGGGTATGCGCGGAGAAATTACTGTTTGGAGCATAGCGCACGACTGATGTTGCTCTAGCCACTTCTTCGCCATCTCGTTCGAGCATTCGGCGCTGGACACCAAACATAGGAGCATCCACCCAATCGAGGGATTCACTTTCGATGACAACGCGCTGACTCAAATCTGCATGAAGTTTCATAATCATGAGTTTTTAGCCTCGGCTAGAAGTTGCTCTAATTCACTAATTCTAGCTTGCATTGCTTCTACCTCTACTTGGGAATAGCGAACGGGAATATGTTGCGGACAGTTCCAATCACAGCCTTCGATTTCAAAAACGATCGCACGTTCTACAGTAGCTGCATAGTCAGGATCTTGGACTTGAGCAAGGATCATAGGATCGTCTTCCACAATCCTTGCGCGACCAAGGATTTTCAAACGGCGGCGATTCCGATAATCCATTAAAAATAGAAATGCCTTATCATGTTCTGAAAGGTTGCCCACCGAGATATACTGCACATTGCCGCGATAATCAGCAAAGCCCAATGTCTTCTCATCCAGAACCTTTAAAAATCCTGCCTTACCGCCGCGAAACTGAATATAAGGATAGCCATTGGAAGTAACAGTACCGAGATAAAATCCTTCCATACTCGCGATAAACTGAGCAACATCGGGAGTAACCGTATTATTGTCAGCCCCATTCGCCACAAAGCGCTCGTAGTTCTCACGGGAACCCATTTTTTCTTGCATGGCTTTCACGGCTGGAGTGAAAGCGATCGTGCCAAATTGTCTGGGCATAGGTTTAATTCCTTGTGTACTTATGGAGTTCTTGAAGGTACTGTTGACATTCCATCGTGCTGTTTGATCGATCCCACAAATTAGTCTGAAAGAGATTGGCAAACCATTTCCACATAAAGCTAGTTACTCCATGCTAGATTACTGAGAATTTGACTGATTAATTAATGAAACAAGAGCATCTAAAACCGATCGCAATGCAATTTCTGTTGCAGGATCAATTAATTTACTCTCATGGTTTAGCTTCGCAGAAATAGCGGGGATACAGAGTATTGTATCTTCGGCGATTGCTGCCATCATCACTCTAAGTGTCTGAACAAGAGAAGCATTTGCCTTGGCTCCACCATCAATGGAAGGAGAAGCACTGATTACAGCCGTGGGCTTATGCATAAACTCGCCCGATGAAACGATCCAATCGAGGCCATTTTTGAGAACCCCAGGTACGCCGTGAGCATATTCAGGTGTACAGAAAATTATGCCATCAGAATTTTGAATCTGCGATCGCCAATCAATCACTGAGACTAAGGCGTTTTCACTGTCAATATCAGGATTGAAGTGTGGCAAATTGGCAATACCATCATAAATTTCGATATTCACAATATCGGGTGCTAATTCTTTCATGGCTTGCAAAATAGCTGAATTAGAAGATTTAGCGCGAATACTGCCAGATATTGCCAAGATTTTCATAATATTGTTGGTTCTAATGATCGGAATTCGCGATCGCGCTCATGCCCTAGTTTTATAGCATAGGAACATAGCCAGAAAGTTTCTGAAATCTCTCCATCCAACTCAAAACATGAGAGTAAGCATCAAGTTCAATTTTGCCATCCTTGGCTAGTGAAATATAGGGATAGATAGCAACATCGGCAATGGTAGGGTGATCGCACTCTAACCAAGTTCTAGTACTCAAATGTTGGTCAAGTTGCTTGAGAATGAAATGAGATTTTTCAGTAGCGCGTTCAATATTTATCTTAGTTCCTGCCCCAAATAAATAGAAAAGTCTGGCATTCTCTGTGCCTTGCCGCACTTCACCCGCAGCGGTAGATAACCAACGAACCACTTGCGCCATTGGTAATGCATCTGTAGGAAACCATTGTTCGCCGCCATACTTTCTTGCTAAATAAACCAAAATCGCCTGAGCATCAGCAAGTTGAGTTTCGTCATCGATCAGCAAAGGTACTTGTCCAAATGGATTCATTGCCAAATATTCTGGAGATTTATGTTCTCCTTTCATTAGATCGACTCTCACCCATTCGTACTCAAGGTTGAGTAGTGACAACATTAAACGCGCTTTGTAGCTGTTCCCAGAGATTTCGTGACCATATAGCTTAATCATTAATTTGCCTATTTTTTTTGTGAGGAGCAAAGTTAAATTTACTGTACCGTTCGCTCGGTATATTGATACTGTACTGTGCGTTCGGTATAGTGTCAATAGGTAAATATAGTTCTCGCAAAAAACAGCCCCTAAAGAATGATTAGCAGAGCTAATCATTCTTTAGGGGCTACACAAACAAATCTATGTCCAAACAAACCCATGTACCAACTTTGCTCAAGCTGTTTCGTCAGTTTGGTTATGAAGGTGTAACCCTTTCCAAAATTTCTCAAGAGACGGGACTGGGGAAAGCTAGTCTCTATCACCATTTCCCTAGAGGCAAGGCAGAAATGGCGGAGACAGCTCTTATGCATGTCAACAATTGGCTAGAGACGAGCATTTTGGAAATTCTCGATCGCCCCGAACCACCGATCGCTAAATTTCAGTCCATGAGTGAGGAAGTGGGCAAATTTTTTAATGAGGGACAAAATTCTTGCCTCTGGGCAGTTTTGGTGATGCAGCAGTCGAGTGATGACTTATTTCACGCAGAGATTCGAGGTGCTTTTTCGCTATGGATTGATGCGATCGCCAAGGTTCTAGTCACCGCAGGATTAGATGAAAAATTGGCAAAGGAACGCGGCGAAGATGCGATGATTGGTATGCAGGGAGCTTTGATTTTGTCGCATGGTTTGAGAGATTTCGCCCCGTTTCAGCGAGTTCTTGAACAGTTACCACAGCAGCTCTGTCGGGATATTTACAGCAATTTGCTTTCAACCCCGCCACGAATAAGAATATAAAACCCATTGCGGGGCTTTACCCTGCGCCATTTCTTGTGGCGGGTTTGATCGAACAATGCTGTAAATATTGGGCTGAGCGAAGTAATCAAAATCCCATAAGGGTTTTGCAATTTTTTAGCGGATTTTCAACCGATGGTGATTAGGATAACTAGAACGCAAGGCGCTATATTGGAGTTATAAAAAAGCGATCGCCTTTTAAATAAATTTCTGGCAAATTTCTGGGCAAATGACTAGGATTAAACAAGTAACCCGTCTGCAAGCACAAATTAATCAAGCAATTCAAGCTAATCAGCAAGAAGCGATGGAACCTTGTGTTGTCGCGGCTTTTTATCATTTTACAGAATTGCCAGATTATGAATCATTGCGGAATCCGCTTAAAGAATTTTGTGACGCTCATCAACTCAAAGGCACGATCCTGCTTGCCAAAGAAGGCATTAACTCCACGATCGCAGGTAGTCGTGATGCGATCGATGCCGTACTAGTGTATTTACGAAAAGATCCTCGCCTTCAGAACTTAGAGCATAAGGAATCCTATTGCCAAGGAGTTCCATTTCAAAAAATGAAAGTACGACTCAAAAAAGAGATCGTCACTTTGGGCGTTCCCGACATCGATCCACGGTATCGAGTTGGCACTTACGTAGAACCTAAAGATTGGAATGAATTGATTGCTGATCCTGACGTGATCGTCATTGATACGCGCAACACATACGAAGTAGAATTTGGCACATTTAAAGGAGCTATCAATCCAAATCTAGATACCTTTGGAGAATTCCCTCAATATGTGCAAGAGCAACTAAATCCAGAGAAGCATCAAAAGGTTGCTATGTTCTGTACAGGCGGAATTCGTTGTGAAAAGGCTAGTGCCTATATGCTTTCTCAAGGCTTTAGTGAGGTATATCATCTCAAAGGAGGCATTCTTAAATATATTGAAGAAGTTCCGACCGAAGAAAGTGTTTGGGAAGGTGAATGTTTTGTGTTTGACGATCGCGTCAGTATTGATCGAATTTAATGGATAAGCTTTCACTTTTTCCCACCGAAGACGGCTCAGTCACCTTTTGGTCAGAAACATTTCAAGAAACATTCCATAGCTCTCACGGCGCAAAACACGAAGCCGAAGCTAAATTTGTCATACCCGCCAAAATCGCCGAAAAAGCCAGCACCCAAACTCAACTTAACATCCTTGATGTTTGCTATGGCTTAGGCTACAACACCGCCGCCGCGATCGCCTGTGTATCAGAATTACAAGATCGCGCCGCCAACCTCCACATTATCGCCCTCGAAAACAACCTCGAAGTCCCCCAAAAAGCGATCGCATCAGGATTAGTAGATATCTGGCAACCTGCGATCGCCCAAATCTTAAAAATCGCTGCCGCAACTCAAACCGTAACCACCGAGAATTTATCTTTGCAATTACTCATCGGTGACGCAAGGCAAACCATTAGCCAAGTCCCATCCAAATGGGCTGATGCCATCTTTCTCGATCCCTTCTCCCCGCCCCATTGTCCTCAACTCTGGACAGTAGAATTTATCCAGCTTTTAGCCAACAGCCTCAAACCTGACGGCTATCTTGTTACTTACTCCTCGTCCGCCGCCGTCCGTGCCGCCATGCTTATGGCAGGATTGCAAATTGGTGCGATCTCCCCCATCGGACGCAAATCCCCCAGCACGATCGCCGCCTTTGCGCCCACAGCATTACCCCCAATTTCCGAAAACGAGGCTGCTTTTTTAAAAACTCGTGCGGCGATTCCCTATCGCGATCAGACCTTACAAAGCTCTGCCGCCGAAATCATCGCCATCCGTAAAGCCGAACAAAACAATAGCCAACTTCCCCCCAGCTCCAGCCTGCGCAAAAAAGTTTAGATATAGCGCTAAGCGCTATATCTAAACTTTTTTGCGAAAATTATAGACATCGAAGCATTCATGCTTTAACATAGATGATCGCGACTTTTTTGGCATTCCTCATGAACGCTTCTGAAATCATCCGCTCAATTGAAGCGGAATATATCAAAACGGATCTCCCCACAATTTATGTAGGAGATACTGTCAAGGTTGGAGTTAGGATTAAAGAGGGCGGCAAAGAACGTACTCAGCCATACGAAGGCGTAATCATCGCGAGACGTGGTTCTGGCATTAACTCTGTCATTACTGTCCGTCGAGTATTTCAAGGGATCGGAGTAGAGCGAGCCTTCTTGCTACATTCTCCTCAAATTGAAAGCATCAAAGTGATTCGTCGTGGTAAAGTCCGTCGTGCTAAGCTCTACTACTTACGTGACCTAGTTGGTAAAGCAACTCGTCTTAAACAACGATTTGATCGCCCACTATAGATCCATCTACAGTTATACTAAGTATCAAATACTATTTTTATATAGCAATTGATACAGTACATATAACTGGTTGCGTATCGAAATCGTGTTTTCATTACGTGCGTCCTTAGTTCAGTTGGTAGAACGCAGGTCTCCAAAACCTGATGTCGGAGGTTCGAGTCCTCCAGGGCGCGCTTCACCATTTTAGAGAATTGCACTTAAACGTATCGCATTTACAAAGATTGCAAAGGAATCGCAAGAGTTGCCGCTATGACGAAAAACGACCTGAAAGAGCAACCAAAAGAAGTTTCTAAAGTTGAATCAGATGCAAAATCTGAGCCAACTGGAGTAGCTAAACTTTTTGTAGAATCCAAAGCCGAATTCGGCAAGATCGTTTGGCCCACGCGCCAACAGCTCATTAGTGAGTCTGCGTCCGTTCTTTTGATGATCGTTGCAGTAGCAACCTTTGTTTATTTGATAGATGCTTTGTTTAAGGTGATCGCATTGCAGGTGTTTCAATAATGTTTACCGAGGATATCGACCACTCATCTAGTAGCCAAGAAGATGAAGACATACTCTTTAACTGGTATGCCGTTCAAATTGCTTCGGGCTGCGAAAAAAAGGTTAAGTCGAGCCTAGAGCAACGCATCAAGACCCTTGATGTAGAAGATAGGATCAAGCAAATTGAAATTCCGCAGACAGCGACCGTCAAACTGAGAAAGGATGGCAGTCGAGCAACATCTGAGGAAAAGATTTTCCCTGGTTATGTTCTGATTCAGATCAAAACTGTCAGAAATGAAATCGGGCAGTTAGAAGTTGATGATGATGCATGGCTTGCTGTCAAAAGCACTCCCCATGTAATTAACTTTGTCGGCACAGAACAAAAACGTCACTACGGTCGCGGTCGAGGACATGTTAAACCTCGTCCTCTTACCGAAAAAGAGGTTGAAAGAATTTTCCGTGTCACCGTCGAGCAAGAGCCAGTTCTCAAAATCAACATGGCTCAAGGCGACAAGATCAAAGTGCTTAATGGACCTTTCAAAGACTTTGAAGGTGAAGTGGTGGAAGTTAGCCCAGAACGTAGCAAACTTAAAGCACTGCTTTCAATCTTTGGTAGAGATACACCAGTTGAACTAGAGTTCACTCAGGTGCAAAAGCAAAACTAATTCACTCAAACGCAGGTTTGTAGTTTCTTAAACGGCTAAAATTAACGGCTAAAATTAATGGCTAAGAAAGTTACAGCAATTATCAAGTTGGCACTTAATGCTGGTAAGGCTAGCCCAACTCCACCAGTTGGTCCAGCTCTAGGTCAGCATGGTGTCAACATCATGATGTTTTGCAAGGAATATAACGCCCGTACTGCTGATCAAGCAGGCATGGTCATTCCTGTAGAAATATCTGTGTATGAAGACCGAAGCTTTACCTTCGTTCTCAAAACACCACCAGCATCAGTTTTGATTCAAAAAGCGGCTGGTATCACCTCTGGCTCAGCAGAGCCTAACCGTAAAAAAGTAGGTTCAATCTCCAGAGATCAACTTCGTCAAATCGCTGAAACCAAAATGCCTGATATCAATGCAAATGATATCGACGCAGCGATGAAGATTATTGAAGGCACGGCAAAGAACATGGGCGTTACAATTAGCGCTTAGTTGCTAATTTTGCTGATTTTCAATATCTATAAAATTCAAATAAAAATTTTAGTTGGGGGAGGGAATTAATTTTTCCGATCGCACCCCGTAGGAGCAATCATGGCAAAGAAAATCTCAAAACGTCTTAAGGAAGCTCTCAGCAAAGTTGAGGATCGCCCTTACGCACCAATCGATGCGTTGGAACTAGTTAAGGTCACTGCAACTGCTAAGTTCCCTGAGTCGGTAGAAGCACACGTCAGACTA
Source organism: Pseudanabaena sp. UWO311 (assembly GCF_006937785.1). Classification (GTDB taxonomy): domain Bacteria; phylum Cyanobacteriota; class Cyanobacteriia; order Pseudanabaenales; family Pseudanabaenaceae; genus Pseudanabaena. Next base: position 47,298 of record NZ_SJEE01000013.1, on the reverse strand, counting down.
GGTATCGATCCGAAGTACGCCGATCAACAATTGCGGACAACGGTAACTTTACCGAAAGGAACGGGGCAAACAATTCGTGTAGCAGTTATTGCTCGCGGTGAAAAAGTTGCCGAAGCAACCGCTGCAGGCGCAGACATCGCTGGTTCTGAGGAACTAATCGATGAAATCAGCAAGGGAAGAATGGATTTTGATTTGCTGATTTCAACGCCTGACATGATGCCTCAAGTGGCTAAGCTTGGTAAGTTGCTTGGTCCAAGAGGGTTGATGCCTTCACCTAAAGGTGGTACGGTAACTACTGATTTAGGTGCTGCAATCAATGAATTCAAAGCTGGTAAGCTAGAATTCCGTGCCGATCGCACAGGGATCGTCCATATTCAATTTGGCAAGGCTGCCTTCACTGCTGAAGACTTGCTAATCAACCTGAAAGCTTTGCAAGAAACGATTGATCGCAATCGTCCTTCGGGAGCAAAGGGTAGATACTGGCGCTCGCTATATGTATCTGCAACTATGGGACCCGCGATCGAAGTTGATGTTACAGCTCTGCGTGATCTCAAGTTCGCAGATTCGTAATCAAAGCCTTTCAAAGTCATTTAACTGTAGACTGTTTGCCTTGAGTGGACAGTCCACAAGAAAAAGTAAAAGCTAAGTCTAATTGTTGTAATAAGCCTAGAAAGAAATTTCGACAACTGAATATCTCCATAGACAGCAGGTGCTCATGGCTTAATTTCCTGCCGAGGTGTTTTAAAAAAGATTCTTGAAAGAATACTTTTTTAGCCTCGGCTTGTGAAAAGACGAGGCTTTTTTAATGACTTTAAAGATTACATAGCTAATTAAATGGCGCATCGCGCCATTTAATTAGCCCCAAACACAAGGAGGTGAGAACCATATGGGTAAGACCCTAGACCAAAAGAAATTTTTAGTCGGAGAAATGTCCAAAGAGTTTGAAGGAACTCAGATGGTCATGGTAATCGATTACTCAACTTTGTCAGTTGCTGAGATTACTAAACTCCGTCGCTCACTCCGTCCCACGGGAACGGTGTGCAGAACTACCAAAAACACTTTGCTCAAGCAAGCAATTTCTGGAACTCCTGAATGGAAGCCTCTTGAAGGTTTCCTAGTTGGACCTTCGGCTTGCCTATTTGTTAAAGATGACATTGGTGGTGCTGTTAAGGCATATCAAGCATTCCAAAAGGAATCTAAGAAAACCGAACTTCGTGGCGGTGTCTTAGAAGGTCGGGCATTGACTGCAAAAGACTTGCAGGCAATCGCTGATCTACCTTCCAAGGAAGTACTGTTTGCGCAAATTGCTGGTGCAATCAATTCTGTTACCGCCAAAATCGCGATCGGTATCAAAGAGGTTCCTCAATCTCTGGGCAGAGCTGTCAAGGCTGTTTCTGAGAAAGAAGCTGCGTAGAAGGATTGGTAATTACGAATTACGAATTATCAATTACGAATTACGAATTATCAATTACGAATTACTAACCTAATCTAATTAATTAAAGAGAAAAATTATGTCTGCAAAAATCGATAGCATCATTGAAGAACTAAAGTCTTTGAGCCTTCTTGAAGCTTCTGAATTGGTCAAAGCTATTGAAGAAACCTTCGGCGTTTCGGCTGCTGCTCCAGTTGGTGGCATGATGATGGCTGCTCCTGGCGCTGGCGCTGCTGCTGCTGAAGTAGAAGAAGAAAAGACTGCTTTTGACTTGGTACTTGATGAAGTTCCTGCTGACAAGAAGATTGCTGTTCTTAAGATCGTTCGCGAAATCACAGGCTTGGGCTTGAAAGACGCTAAGGATATGGTTGAGTCTGCTCCTAAGACCATCAAAGAAGCTATGCCTAAAGCTGATGCTGAAGCTGCTAAGAAGCAAATCGAAGAAGCTGGTGGTAAGGTTTCCATCAAGTAATTGTTGGCAACATTTAGCTTGCTTGAATGTTCTGTTTTGCAGAACATTCAAAAACAATAAAGGCACGCGGGGCGTGCCTTTATTATTAAGATTGTGAGTCGCTTTGCGTCTCACAATTATTTTTTATAAATATTTTTATTTTATGAACGATCCACTCTCAGAATTATTTGCAGTAATTGTCGATCGCCGCGAGAATCCGCAAGAAAGTTCTTATACCTGTAAATTATTCGCAGGTGGCGATAACAAAATTTTAAAGAAAATTGGTGAAGAGTCTGCTGAAGTTGTGATGGCTTGTAAAGATGATGATCCTGATGCGATCGCATCAGAAGTCGCTGATTTGTTTTACCACACGTTAGTAGCGATCGCGCATCACCATGTTGATCTGCAATTGGTATATGACAAACTTGCGCAACGACGCTAAAAGTCAAAACTTAAGGTTGTGCTTGTCACAACCTTAAGTTTTTAGTACGCAATACTTAATTAATGCAGTAAGATTACCTATGAATTGATCAAAGGGTAGATAGCTGTGGCATCGAATAGTGTAGAGCGTTCTCAGTCTCTTACAGGCAGTATTTTAAAAGGCACTCTCAAAGCTGTTGGTGGCACGCTGCTGGGCATTATCATGATTGGTGGTGCGGCAGTAGCTGGTGGTCTGGTTGGCTTAGCGCTAAGTTTTCGAGATCTGCCCGATGTCAGAGTCCTTAAAGGCTATGTACCAGTTGAAACCACTTATATATATGACATTAACGGTGGCTTAATTGCCCGTTTGCATGGTGATGTCAACCGTGAAGTCGTAACGCTTGATCGCATTTCACCACATCTTAAGCGATCGGTTCTAGCCATGGAAGATGCATACTTCTATACCCATAAGGGTATTGATCCCAGTGGTGTTGGACGCGCAATTTTAGCTAACTTTAATGCAGGAGGAACCGTAGAAGGAGGATCGACCTTAACGCAACAATTAGTTAAAAACTTGTTTCTGTCCAACGAGCGTAGCCTCAATCGCAAAGTTGCCGAAGCAGTTTTAGCAATGCGTGTTGAGCAGGTATTTACTAAGGAGCAAATCCTTGAGATGTACCTCAACCAAGTATTTTGGGGAAAAAATACGAATGGAGCTGAAACCGCTTCACAGAATTATTTTGGTAAATCTGCCGCTGATTTGACCCTTGGAGAGGCTGCTATGTTAGCAGGTACGATTCAAGCGCCTTCAGTATTCAATCCAGTAGACAACTTTAGTGAATCCAAGAAGCGTCAGGGTTTAGTGCTTGATCGACTTCTAGAGCTTGGATGGGCCACCCAAGCTGAAGTCAAAGCCGCCAAGGCACAGAAAATAATAATTCGTAAGCAGGGGATCTCTTACGAAGCTAGTCGCGTTCCTTATGTGTCCCAGGCTGTTACGACTGAGCTAGAAGAAAAATTTGGTCGTGATGTCGTTCTTCAAGGTGGATTGCGTGTCCAGACAACGATTGACTTAAAGATGCAGCGTATTGCCGAAGAAGTTGCTGCCGAAGGTCACAAGGATTTAGTTGATCGCGGAGCCTATGCCGACCAATTGTCTTTAGTAGCTGTTGATCCACGCACAGGATTTGTAAAAGCTTTAGTAGGTGGTGTTGGAGACTTTGACAAAAATCAATTTAATCGTGCGGTTTTAGCAAGACGACAGTTAGGTTCTTCGTTTAAACCTTTTGTGTACTATCTTGCTTTTGCATCAGGTAACTATACTCCTGACTCAATAATTGATGATAGTCCAATGACTATTCCTGACGGTGATGAACCTTATGTACCTAGAAACTATGACAATAAGTTCTCAGGAGCCATGAGCATTCGTCAAGCGATCGCCGTTTCTCGAAATATTCCTGCGCTTAGGTTAGGGATAGAATTTGGTAATGAAAATGTTGTAGCTCTTTGTCGAAAATTGGGGATCAATAGTCCGATTCTCCCTGTTGTTTCTCTACCGCTTGGTGCTGCCGATGTAACTCCAATGGAGGTAGCAGGAGCCTATGCAGTATTTGCCAGTGGTGGCTATAAATCTAAAACGACATTAATTGCCCGTGTCACTGATCGCAATGGCAATTTGGTGCTGGATAATACACCCAAACCTGAACTAATCCTTGATCCAATCGCAGTTTCTTACTTAACTGATGCCTTGCGTGGAGTGGTTACCAACGGTACGGCAACCGAAGCGCAAATGAGTGACGGGCGACCTGTAGCGGGTAAGACGGGTACAACTTCAGACTTTAGAGATGCTTGGTTTGTAGGCTATGTACCACAGCTAGCAGTTGCGATTTGGATCGGTAATGATGATTATTCACCGATGGCAAATGGTGTGACAGGCGGTGTTTATGTGGTTCCGATTTGGCGTAAGTTTATGGAAAGAGCCCTAGCTGGGCAGCCGATTGAGCAGTTCCCTGTGCCAAGTGAAATCCAAGACAAAGAAGGCGGCAAAAAGAAAAACTAAAACAAGAGCGGCGTAAAAAGCGCCGCTCTTGTTTAAATATCTGTGGGTAAGCGGCGGAGCTGCGCACCGATTACTAATACAAAACACAAAATGGCGTAGCCATTTTGTGTTGTTAAAACCCTTACGGGATTTGCTTTTTATTCACAAAAGTGTCGCCACATTTTTGTGAATTGGTATAACTGAGAAGAGATTATGTGGCAACAAATTTTATTTATTTTGCGATTATTTGTGTATTCAACGATCGCGTCGGCAGTAATTAAATATGCTGCACCCACTTGGGGCTTATTGACAAATAATTTGACAGTAGATGTAATGAATGCGATCGCAATATATGCCATTACTTTACCCGTAGGTTTATTTGCCTTTGTACTATGGCTTAAGCGCTAATTCAAAGCTTGTTTAAATGAGAGTCCGCACTTTTTTGCGTCGCCTCTCATTTAAACAAGCTTTGAAAAACTTTTGCTCATCACAAAACAATTACGACCGTCAGGCAAAGTCTCGTATCTGATATTGTCAGCAACTGTCTTTGCAATCATTAAACCTCGCCCACCTGTGGGAATATCATCAATACTTTCAAAATCTTGGCTCTTTTGCGCTTCTAAAGCAGCCCGATCAATTTCTGATTGCAAATCAAAAGGTTCACCAAAGTCCCAAATCCTCATTTCTAGTAGATATTCAGCAACATTAATCATAATTTCAATATCGATGGGCGTTTCTTCAGAAAGTCCCTCATGTGCATAAGACACTACATTGGTAAACACTTCAACCAGCACGAGATTGCATTGCATCCAAGTTGGTTTTGGTAATAAATTTTGAAATTGCTGAAACCACTCTTGCAATTTAGAAAGAGCATAAATATCACTGTTAACTTGAATGTGGTATTTTTCTAACACTGATGAATTAATCTGACTGACTTTCTAAATAATCTGACATTTTGACATTTTGACATTTTTGTATAAAAATCCAACTACTGACGGTTATACCAGCGCATTAAGACACCTGCAAGTTTTTCTGAGTCATGACATACTGTTCCGTTGGGTTTCTCTCGCATGATATTGGCAATCAAAACAGGACAACCTATAGCAGCGAGACTATCACGATCTAGAACCGTAAAATGTGACCCAGATGAGGCATAGTGTTGTAGCGATCGCTCAGAAGGTGGATGCTTCTGGGCTAAAACTACATCAAACAGTCTCACACCAGCTATCTCATCTAAAACTCTTACATAGTCAGATACAGCATAGCCGTCTGTTTCACCTACCTGACTCATAATATTACAAAGATAGATCGATGGTACATTGCGATCAATTAATGCTTGAAGTATTTCAGGTACGAGCAGGTTAGGAATAATACTCGTATATAAGCTGCCAGGCCCAATGACGATCAGATCTGCTTCGTTGATATCTTCGATCGCTTGAGGTAACCCCTTAGGATTATCTGGCTTGCAACCAATATGCCTAATCTTACCTTTAGCTTCAGGAATATTCGACTCTCCCTCTACATAGCGTCCGTCTTCAAATTCGGCCCATAACACCATGTGATCAAGAGTTGCTGGCAGAACGCGACCGCGCACCGCCAATACCTGTGAACTAGCCGCGATCGCCTTTTCCAGATCACCTGTTACTTCGCTCATCGCCGTAAGAAATAAATTGCCGAAACTATGCCCAGATAGACCTTCCCCCGTTTTAAATCGATATTGAAATAGCTCGGTCACTAACTTTTCTTCATCAGCAAGGGCGGCAAGACAATTACGAATATCACCTGGAGGCAATACACCATGCTCGCGGCGTAACCGTCCAGAGGAGCCGCCATCATCAGCAACGGTGACGATCGCGGTAATATTGGCGCTATATTGCTTGAGTCCACGCAATAAGTTTGATAACCCAGTACCTCCGCCCACAGTAACAATTTTGGGGCCACGATTGAGTTTGCGATGGGAGACTAGCAACTCTAATAGTTCTTTGTCTTGATTGGGCATCAAAACTTGGGTGATCGAGCCGAGCGCTCGTTTCTGTCCCAGCCATAATAGTCCGATGCCAATTGCAAAGGCGATTGGCCCACTCATATTGCGTGGCAATATGGCAACCAAGGTGTCGATCGCGTTACCAATCAGGCGTGATAGAAATAAGATCGGGGTTAGCTTAGCGGAGATGGCAATCCCTAAAACGATTAGTAAAATGCCAATGATACTAACTAGTAACCATCGCTTGACAAATAGTCCTGGTAAAAACCACTGAAACCCTCTCAGCCACTTTTTTCTTTTAACGGCTGGACGATATCGATTTGCTGGTGGCTTTTTTGAGGGCTTCATTTAGCATCCTGTAATATGTACCAGCACTTCGCGGGTATGCCCCAAATTGCGATGTTCCCAGACAAAGATTCCTTGCCAAGTGCCGAGGGCAAGTTTACCATTAGCGATCGGGATCGTTTCTGATGTTTTGGTTAGGGCGCTGCGAATATGGGATGGCATATCATCAACCCCTTCCGAGATATGACGATATTGACTGGCATCTTCGGGAATCAGTTTCGCAAAAAATGTTTCTAGATCTGCTAACACATCAGGATCAGCATTTTCTTGAATAATTAGACTTGCTGAGGTATGTCTCAAAAACACATTACATAGCCCTATCTTTATCCCAGATTGGTCTAAAACTGCTTCCACTTGGCGGGTAATGTTATGCAATTTTTTGCCATTGGTGTGCAGTACTATGTTCTGCTGCAACATTTGCACGGTGTGTTGTTGATTTGTAGTCATAATTCGTGGACTCATAGTATTTATAGAGCGTTGTGTTTAAGTCCAAATTCCGACATTTATCACCATAAAGAACTGCACTGGGGAAACATTTTCGTAGCTCATCATTTTGGAAATTATCGACAAAGCGACTGTTGATGATAATAACAAAGCGTTCAAATGGGACATCTGGAAATTGCTCAGTAATTCTATCCACATTGTGAAACAATTTGTCGTCACATAAATGCAGAATATCGCCTGCATTCAAAACAACTGTGGCAATTGGCTGAGTACCTTCTTTATCATTGTAAAGATAATTAGTTGCTCCATATACGTTTTCGCGAGAAAGTAAAACAATACTCAATGCTGTGCATCCGTCCGCATGAATACCCTGCCCTTGCAAAGGGTCAATTTGCCCATTCCCTCTAACACCCGTGATCTGCATCAGAATCGGCTCCCCTACACCTATTCCCCAAAGCTTCGCCCAATCGGCAACAAATGATTGCACATCCTCTCGTTCAATGAAAGCGCTCTCTAGAGGCTGGTAGTAGCGATTCTTATTTGCCATCGTACAAGCATCGTTGTAGTTGCCACCCTGCGCCATAGCACATTCACCCATATCTTGGACGCTACCGTCTCTCAGTATATGCAACCAAGACATCCGCTTAAATCTAGACTCCACATATGGATCTGGAGGGAGATCTCGAAGAAATGAGCGCCATGCCGATAAATCAACACTTTGTGAGATATTGCGAATACTCCAATACTGCGTGTCAAGTTCTTTTTTTACTGCAATTGGGTTGATAAGTGTGTCAAACCTAGTAATTGGAGGAAATAGCGTCTTTTGTTGCATTGAATTGGTTAATTCTAGTAAAGATTTTTTAGCAAGTTTTACTAGAATTTAGCATAAAAAAAGAAGGAGTAAAGGAAGATATTCATAAATAATACCCATATTCAAAATGGCGTTGCCATAGCACTTTTCACACAAACCCAAACCCGCAAGGTTTCGCCCCGCAGGGGCGAAACCTTGCGGGTTTGGTTACATAAGCTTGATCCCCTCGGGGGCAAAACCTTACAGGTTTGGCTACATAAGTTTCGCCCCACAGAGGCGAAATCTTACAGGTTTGGTTACATAAGCTTGCGCCCCGCAGGGGCGCAAGCTACTGGTTTGGTTACACCTTATCTACAGTCACTGAATGCGCTGACTATAGATAAAGCTACTACTGGTGCAGTGACAGCAGATAACACCCGATCGCCTAATGACACAGGGACAAAACCCGATGCGATCGCCATTTCTTCTTCTCTAGCAGTCCAGCCCCCTTCGCAGCCCGTAGCTATAATTATTTGCCCTTTGTTTTCAGCAAAGTCTGATGAATAACTTGATCCTTGTAAGCTCGTAAGTAGATGCGTCACATGGGGACTAATCACGCAAATATATTTCAAGCTTGATGATGGCGAATTAGCGAGAAGCTCAAACCAAGAAGTTAATGATGTTGGATTATTTATTTCAGGCACGTAGGTACGCATCGAAAGTTCAGCAGATTCTTCGGCAATGCGTTGCCAGCGATCGCGTTTTTGATTACCAATTTGATTGTCTGGTTTCAAGACCGTGCGATCGCTAAATAACGGCACGATTTGTCGCACTCCCAATTCCGTAGTTTGCCTAATTACTGACTCGATATTGCTACCTTTGGGCATGGCGATGCCAAGGGTAATCTGGGCAGATAATTCCGAATTATTTTCTAGCTTGGCAATAATCTTGGCATTATCTAGATCTGCTGACAATTGGGCTAACCACCATCCACCTTGGCGATCGAGGGCGATAAATTCAGATTCAGATTCTAAACGCAATACATTGCATAGGTAATGTCTTTGCTCTGGGGTGAGGGCGATCTCGCTATTAATTTGTAAAACTGGTGAGACTTGATGCGCTTGTAAGGTCACCCTTTGCAGTCTGCGCTTGTGAGGTTGAGGAAGTAACACAATAAAGTCAGAATCGCGGATTATGTGGATTATTGAATTTCACGGATCTTATATCAATCCACAAAAGTATGACGTTTTGTGGATTAAAACCCAAGCCCTGTAAGGGTTTTCAAAACATAAAATGGCATAGCCATTTTATGTTTTGAAGTAACTTTATTTTGGGCTAAATAGCCAGCCTTTTTTCCAAAAGAAAAATAACAATCCCCCAGACATCGATAGCATTAGTAGCCAACAGAGAGCATAACCATACGGTAATTTCAATTCGGGCATATTTCCTAATTCAGTATCAAAATTCATGCCATATACCCCTGCCACAAAGGTAAGCGGAATAAACACTGTGGAAATCACAGTTAAAAAACGCATGATCTCGTTGGTGCTATTGCTCAACGATGACAGATAAATATCCATCAAGTTGGCTGCAAGTTCGCGGTAGGTCTCAACCATATCCATAACTTGGACAGTGTGGTCATAGCAATCACGTAAGTACACGCGCACCTCGCGATCAATCATTGGACTTTCTTCCCGAATTAGCGAATTAATTGCGTCGCGCTGCGGCCAAATTGCACGCCGTAATAGTAACAGTTCACGCTTGATTTTATGGATTTTATCGAGAGTTTGGCGGGTGGGTTTATCAACCACCTCATCTTGTAAATCTTCAAGACGTTCGCCATAGTCCTCCAGCACAGGAAAAAATCCATCCACGATCGCATCAATCAGGGCATAGGTAAGATAATCAGCCTTTTGCGATCGGATTACACCACGATTGCGATGAATACGCTGCCTAATTGGCTCAAATACATCAGTTTCGGGTTCTTCTTGTACGCTCAGTACATAGTTTTTTCCCAAAATCAAGCTCACCTGCTCATCATAAAAACCTCGACCGTCTTCGCGACTAGTCACCATGTGCAGAATGATCAATTCTTGATCCTCAAAACTCTCAACCTTGGGGCGCTGAGGAATATTAACAATGTCTTCCAACACAAGCTCATGGAGTCCAAACACTTTCCCCAAACGTTTTAGTACATCTTCAGAACCTAAACCCTGTACATCAACCCATGAAACTGAGTGGGTATCTAGATAAGGAAAACATTCTTCAGGAGTCGCAAGCTGAACTCCTAGGGCTTCATCGGTATTGTAATCAATCAAGAAAATATTGGGAATAGTCGCATCTTCATCAATGATTAGGGTTCCAGGTGGGCTACCTGGTTCGGGTTCATTGAAGTCATAAAACTCTAATTCTTCATCATTTTCCTCAGAATCATCTTCGATAGGGCTAGGCTTAAATCTGGCAGGGTTATGGAGCATGGTGAGGAGAGTCGGAAATACACTTGTCAGTTTGCCACATTGTTAAGCCTAGTTCGTCTATAAAAACTTAGATGGGATAGGATTTGTTTCTATACGATTTCCTGATCCCGAACCTTACTATTTCTCAAGTCTATGAAATATAAAATAAACCAGAAAAAGATTAATAAAAAGCTTAATAAATTTAATTTGCTTTCGATCGCTTCTTTTGCTTGTTGTTTAAGTACAGTCTTTACTGGGAATGCGATCGCGGGTGCATTACCTGACAAGATTTTATGGGGCAAGCCCACCTGTGACGTGGGTACTGCGGAAATTTTGCGAAAACATGAACTGCGAAAATCAGCTTTAGTCATAAGTCCTCGCGATCCAAATGCCCAATCTCAATATCAGGCGATCCTTCAAAAACACAAATCAGAATTGCAAGCCTGTCGCGATCGCAATACACCCCAAACTCAAGCTACTTGGTTGCGGCTATATCCCAATGATGTCAAAGCAGGTGTATTAGAAGATGTTTTCGATAAAATGGCAAATCGCGGCTATAACCAAGTTTTTATCGAAGTTTTTTATGATGGGCGGGTGTTACTGCCAGTTGCCGATAATCCTACGCCTTGGCGATCGGTGATGGAAGAGTCGGTCAAGGCGGGGGAAGTACCTGCGGACTATGATCTGTGGAAACAAGCGATCGAAATCGGCAGAGCTAGGGGGATCAAAGTTTATGGTTGGTCTTTTACAATGAATTTTGGCTATGGCTATAGCGAAATCAAGGGGCGTTCGGGAGCCTTAGCACTTAATGGTCGAGGTGAAAATAGTATTGCCAATACCAATTTTGACCGCAACTTAGTTAGTAATGGGCGAGCTTTTTATGAAGATGCCTATGAGGTCGATCATCTATTCGTCGATCCGTACAATGCGATCGCCAAAGCTGATCTGACATCTGTAGTCAAAGCGCTGATGCAACGCAATCCCGACGGAATGGTATTTGATTATGTACGCTATCCCACTAATTCCACTGGTGAGTTGATTGATAACGTCAAGCAGCTATGGATTCATGGAAAAGCTTCGCGAACAGCTTTGCTGAATAGTATTGACAATAGAACTGTTCGAGAACTCATGGATATCTATCTCCAAAATGGTGACCTGACGGCTGATGATGTGGTTCAGACTGAGAAGAAGCTGACAGATAACATTAAGGTGAGACCGACAAATATTAAAAATCCTAGAGAAACTGCTGCGATCGCGGAAGGTTTACTCTGGAATATCGCCACAAACCATGTCTATAAAGGTGTGATTAATTTTGTAAACACAATCACGGCTCCTCTTAAGCAAAATAATGTTCCCATTGGCACGGTTTTCTTCCCCAATGGCAATCGCGCTGAGTCAGGCAAATTTGAGGCAAGAATGCAGCCTTGGGATCGTTTCCCAAATTACATGGAGCGGCATCCGATGACCTATGCACTTTGTAGTGATGGTAGCTGCGTTGCCGATCAAGTCGCTGAAGTTGTCCGCCAATCAGCACCTGAGACATTGGTTTGTCCAGTTCTGGCGGGAACTTGGGGACAGGGATTTGATGGACATCCTAGTTTTGAAATCCAAACGAGGGCGATATTGGCTAGACAGCCAAAGATTAATTGCATTAGTCATTTTGTCTATGCTTGGATGGAACCCGAAAGCGATCGCCTTCGCAAATTTGGGAAAGCAACAGGTTTAGAACCAGCGACGACACCAAATTAGCCCTGCACTCAAGTGCGGGCTAAGAGCTAAAACCCGTTTCAACGGGTTGAAATGGGTTGATTTTATTTAGTCATCTTTAGATGACTTTAGCTTTTAGCCAAGAACTTGAGTTCTTGGCTACTTGTGTGCACAGATCAGGAAATCGAATAGACAATGGGCAAGTTCTAATTTTGAGCAGAGGGGCGTGAATTGCGTATTGCCATTCTTATGGATAAATGTGGCTTGATTAGTATCAGTTCCAAAACCTGTTTGAGAACTATTAACTGCATTAGCCGCGATCGCATCTAGCCCTTTTCGCGCTAACTTCTCTTTTGCCGCTGATAAGATCTCTGACTCATTTCCAGTTTGAGCCGCAAAGCCCACTAGCAATTGATCAGAACGTTTACGGCTTGCAAGATCGGCAACAATATCGGGAATATATTCTAGCGCTAGATTTAAAGGAAGTTCTAATTTGGGTAACTTGTGATCGCTCTGAAATTGCGATCGCACATCACCGATAGCTGCGGCTGCGATCGTGATATCAGCTAATGGGAATTCTTCGAGCATAGCTTTGTGCATTTCTGCGGCTGTGCGAACTACCCTCACGCCTAGCCCCTCTCCCATAGAGAGAGTCATACTAGAGGCAGTTATGAGCGTAACATTTGCACCACGATGCATGGCTGCTTTAGCGATCGCAAATCCCTGCTTACCTGTGGATGGATTGCCGATAAAACGCACAGGATCGATAAATTCGCGAGTTCCGCCAGCATTCACTAAAATCTTCTTTCCTTTTAAATCTTGTTTTCCCTTTGTAAATAGAAAAGATTCTAAATATTCCAAAATTATTTCTGGTTCTGCCATTCTTCCAGTGCCAACCGCATCACAGGCGAGAATCCCATCCGTCGGTGCGATCGCTGTATATCGAATATTTTGTAATAACTTATGCCAATTCTCTTGGACAGAGGGTTGGAGCCACATGGTCGTATTCATCGCAGGAGCAAATAGAATCGGACAAGTAGAAGCTAGGACTGTATTTGTGAGCAGGTTGTCTGCCATTCCATAAGAGAGTTTCGCCAAGGTGTTGGCGGTTACTGGTGCTAGCAAAAATATGTCAGCCCATTCTGCTAACTCAATATGTAATGGTCTACCATTGCTCGGCTGCCAAAAGTCAGCATCGGTATAGGCAGGTTGGCGTGAGAGTGTGGCAAAAGTAAGCGGAGCAACAAATTCTGCTGCTGATTTCGTTAAGATCACTCGCACCTCAATACCGCGTTTTGCCAAGCTTGAAACAACTTCGCAAACCTTGTAGGCGGCAATGCCTCCTGATATTCCAATTAATACATGACTCATACTTACTTACAGCTACTCTACGGATTTACAAAGCGGTTGATCAGTCAAACTTCACTCGCTTATACAAATCTCTTAATCTGATTCCTATCCGCATTGATACCAACTCAATCATAGATTCTTCTCCCTTATAGGTCATCAATACCCATCGATCCTCCGACTCCTTGACATAGTGATCAACTTCATAGCCATGTTGATATACCAAAATATATTCCTGAAAACTAGGAATAGAGCGATATTGACGAAATTTACTGTCATGATCATAGGCTTGGGTGGAGCTAGATAGAATCTCAATAATCAAACAGGGATTAGTAACTTCCATCTGTCTTTGATCAACAAAAGCTGGCTCACCTGCAACCACCATCACATCAGGATAGGTATAACGACTATATTCAGGAAGCCATAGCCGCATATCACTCATGAATATCTCATAGGTTTGCTCACCAATTGCTAGAGGTAATAGCCGACACAAATTTAAGGCAATTTTATTGTGATTTGCGGAAGCTCCTGCCATTGGGATAATTTCTCCGTTAATAAATTCGCTTTTAAATTCGGCTTTTTCCTCTAGAGCTAGATATTCTGACGCGGTATATCGCTTAGTAGCTGCTAAAACCATATGCGATTACCTCCTAAAAATTGACTATGAAACGATTATAGCTAATCGCGATCGCGCTAAATGTAAAATAGGTTTAGCTCATATTGTCGTGAAACCATGCCCGTACCCGTAGAACAGTTACTTAACTCCGAAATCCTTAAACCAGCCCGTTATCTTGGCAACGAGTTTGGTGCAGTGCGCAAACCTTGGGACGATGCACTCGTACGTTGGTCGCTGACTTATCCTGAAATTTATGAGGTGGGCGCGTCCAACTTAGGACATATCATCCTGTACAGCATTATTAATTCTAAAGATGGTCAGCTATGCGATCGCGCCTATTTACCCGCACCCGATCTATCCGCAAAATTACGCGAAACTAAAACTGATTTATTTGCCGTTGAGTCAAAGCGATCGCTACGGGAATTTGACATTTTGGGCTTTAGTCTTAGCTATGAGCTAGGCGCAACCAACGTTTTAGAAATGTTGGATCTGGCAAATATTCCAATGACATGGCAAGAACGCAGTGAATTGAGTATTAAAGAATGTCCTTTAATCTTTGCAGGGGGACAAACGGCGACTTCTAATCCTGAACCTTATGCTGACTTCTTTGATTTTTTTGCTCTTGGTGATGGCGAAGAATTATTACCTGAAATTGGTGAAGTTCTTAAAGATTCCAAATTAGCAGGTAAAAATCGCCGCGAAACCCTGTTAGCGCTTGCTAATGAAGTCGATGGCGTATATGTGCCTGAATTTTATGACATGGATATCAAGACTGGCGCGATCGCACCCAATCGTCATGATGTCTCGCCTCGCGCCCTGCGCCGTGTCGCCACTCCGATGCCAGAACATAGTATTGGACTTGTTCCCTTAGTGGAAACTGTTCACGATCGCCTAACCATCGAAATTCGACGCGGATGTACACGCGGCTGTCGCTTTTGCCAACCAGGGATGCTGACTCGTCCCGCCCGTGATGTCGATCCTGAAAAGGTTGTGGATACGATTGAGAAGGCATTGCGGGAGACAGGATACAACGAGTTCTCTTTACTTTCTCTCTCTTGTTCCGATTATCTGGCGCTGCCATCGGTGGGCGTACAGATTAAAAATCGCTTCAAAGATGAGCATATAACTCTCTCATTGCCGAGCCAGAGAGTGGATCGCTTTGATGAGAATATCGCGCATATGCTTCGTAGTGGAGATGGTCGTCAACAGCAGGGGCTGACCTTTGCGCCTGAAGCAGGTACACAGCGTTTGCGCGATGTGATTAATAAGGGTTTGACCGATGAGGAACTGCTGCAAGGGATTAAAACTGCCTATACCCAAGGTTGGGACAAAGTGAAGCTTTACTTCATGATTGGCTTGCCGACGGAAACCGATGAAGATGTAATTGGGATTGTCGATACTGTGGCATGGTTGCAGAATGAATGTTCGGAAAAAGGGCGCAAGAAACTATCGGTGAATATCACCATTTCTAATTTCACTCCCAAGCCCCATACCCCTTTCCAATGGCATACTGTGTCTAGTGGCGACTTTGTGCAGAAGCAGAAATTATTGCGCCAAGAGTTTCGCCGCTTGAGTGGAGTGAAGGTCAACTATACCGATATTCGTATCAGTGCGATGGAAGATTTTGTCGGACGGGGCGATCGCCGTTTGGGTAAAGTCGTGTATCGGGCATGGCAACTGGGCGCGGGTATGGATTCATGGTTTGAGAATACGGAGAAGGCGTTTGGAGCATGGACTCAGGCGATCTCGGAAGCCGATCTAGTTTGGGATGCACCATCCTTAAAAATCCCCGATCCTTTACCTTGGGATCACATTGATACTGGCATCGATAAACAATGGCTAATTGAAGACTGGGAAAGGGCGATCGCGGCTCAAACTGTTCCTGACTGCTCCTTTGGTGGCTGCTCAGCTTGTGGAGTTTGTGGTCCCGCCTTTGGACATAACATCGTGATTCCACCACCCGAAATTCCTGCCATTTCCCTAGAGAAGCCGATTGTTCCTCCCAGAGTCCAGCGTATTCGTCTGAAGTTTGGCAAGCTGGGCGATATGAGTTTGATTTCCCATCTAGACTTACATCGCTTCTTCCAACGTGCGGCTCGTCGTGCAGCGATACCTGTCGCTCATACAGAGGGATTTAATCCTTTACCGCGTATTTCTATAGCCAAGGCTCTGCCCCTCGGTCAAACCAGCAATGCTGAATTTGTTGATTTTGAATTAACGGCGCATATTCCCATTGCCGAGTTTCAGCAACGTTTTAGTGCAGAACTTGATGATGATTTACCAATTTATGCGATCGAGGAAGTGGAAGTACATTCACCATCCTTAGATTCTATTCTTGAAGTTGCGGAATATACGTTAACGCTTGCTTTTATTACGCCCAAAGAGCGCAATGCTGCTGACATCATGGATTTACTCGAAGGCGCAGGTTACTGTGTCCTCGCCGCAACTTCGATCCAAATGCCAAAAGTTTCAAAATCGGGGCGCAATCAAATGTTGGAATTACGCGATCGTATTTTTGCAATTAATGTCACTAATCCCGATCCTGAGTTTCCGAAAATTCATTTCATGGGTAGTTGCAAGCCAGACAGCAATCTCAAACCTGAGTATGTTGTTTACATGATGAATAAGTATCTTGCTGAAGAAGATGAAGTTAGGTTAGTCAAAGTTCATCGCGAGTCGATGCGTTAAGAAACTAGTAACAATTTTTTGTTGGCGTGGCTTAGCCACGCCAACAAAAATTGGTTCTTTATGACATTGGTAATGTAAACCAAAAGCGCGAACCGATATTAATCTCTCCAGTTACCCCGATCGCACCGCCATGAGCTTGGACAATTTGGCGACAAATGTACAGCCCTAAACCAAGACTGAGCGATCGCCGATTAAGTTTAGTTTGATGCTTGCCCTGAGCGTAAAGTTCAAATAGATGTTCACTTTGTTCATTTGTCATACCTACGCCATCATCAGAAACCTCGCAAAGGAGACTATTCTCAGGACTTATCTTTGCCGAAATTGTGAGTTTGAGATTTGGTGGATTATGTTTGATCGCATTAGCAATCAGATTTTGAAAGACTCTACAGACATGAGCAGCATCAGCGAAAACAAGTGGTAATTCAGGGGAGATTTGCACAACAACTTCCGCTTCTTCCTTATCTAAAAGTGGTTGCAGATCATCGATCGCAGCTTGGATGACTTCCATAATCGCCACAGGCTGAGGATGAATGATAATTCCATGGACATCATTCACATGGGACTCCAGCAATGAGTTGATTAATGCTAACTGTCGATTGCCACTTTGTTGCATTCTCTCAAGCGTAGATTTTGACAACAGAATATTTGTGTCAGCGCTGCTTGCTGTCTTCGCTAAATTATCCAATACCATCAATAAACCTGTTACAGGATTCCGTAGGTCATGGGAAACTGCGTGGAGAAAGATTGTTAAGGATTCTTCAGCCCGTTTGCGATCGCTAATTTCAGCTTGCAAATCCAGATTTTGAGACTCGATAGTCTGGCGCTGTTTCGCGATCGTTAAATGGGTACGAATTCTCACTAAAACCTCTTCATGCTCAAAAGGTTTAGTCACATAGTCCACAGCACCCAAGGATAAACCGCGCACTTTATCCACTGTTTCTGAGAGCGCAGTCATAAAAATAATCGGAATCTTTACGGTTTCAGCATTGCTCTTGAGCCTTTGACAAGTCTCAAAGCCATCGATACCTGGCATCATCACATCTAACAAGATCAGATCGGGCTTGACATATTCAGTCTGCTCGATCGCACTTTCGCCATCGGTTGCCACCAAGACTCGCAGCCCCACATCTCGCAACAAGTTCACCAACACACTCAAGTTGGTGGGATTGTCATCGACAACCAACACACAGCCATCTAAGGAATGACATAAACTTGATATTTCAAGAGATTTGTCTATGTTTTTAGTGGAATCGATTGGAAGGCGATCGCTCATAAAGTTAGGCTGTAGTTAAGCTCAATTATGGCAGCTTTTTATCTCAAAGCACAAAATGGCATAGCCATTTTGTGCTTTTAAAACCCTTACGGGGTTTGGTTTTTAATTCACATAAGTGTGACAACACTTTTGTGAATTGGTGTAAAAGGTTTGATCGGGACATAAAACCCCAAATAAGAGTGGCGGCGCTTTGCGTCGCCACTCTTATTTGGGGTTACGCAAACTTGCCGATAGCGATCGCCCAGTACCGCCACGCCGCAGCATGATTAACTCCGCGCCAATGCTAACCGCGATCTCCGCAGGAGTTAAAGCCCCGATATCTAGACCAATCGGCGCATAGATAGATTTAAGTTTATCCTCAGAGATTCCCATTAACTTAGTTTGCTCGTACACCTGCATCACCCTCCTCTCACTGCCAATCATACCGATATAAGCACAGGGTAAATCGCGATTTAGTAAAGCCGTTAAAGCATCCAAATCATAACGATAGCCGCGTGTGACTAGCGCCACATGGAGACTCAGATGATTTGAGAATGCTTCCAAAGCTTGCTCGATATTGGAGTAGATAAAAGCAGCTTGTGGATATCTCTCTGAGTTTGCCCATTCAGGACGATCATCCTGAACCGCAATCTGAAACCCGACTAAGTGGGCGACCTTAGCAAGCTGCTCACCCACATGCCCCGCACCCACGATCAACAATATCGGCACAGGCTCCAAAACCTCAATAAAAGCTACCGAATCTTTTTCCTTTTTCCTTTTTCCTTTCTCCTTGAGTAAGTAGGGATGTCCATCACCAAAAGGAGTAACCAAAGTAAGAGAACGCCCTAATTTTAATTCTGCAATTATCTGCTGCGCGATCACGATCGCCGCATCTCCCTGCCATCGCTCTAAAAGTATCTCCATCCAACCACCACAAACTCCCTCAGTCTGACGCTTGGGCGATCCAGTTAGGTCGATTTCTATGCGCCTTTTTTCTCCAGTTTGTAGAACTTCCTTTGCCTGCGCGATTACCTTAGCCTCTCCTGCACCGCCCCCGATCGTATCAATGCAGCGATCGCAGGTAATTAGCATTTTCGCGCCCACCTCTCGCGGGACAGAACCCTTAGTGCTAATTACCGTTGCCACGACCACAGCGTCTTGACTAAGTAATGATAGAAGCTCATCGTAGATCATACTTGCAAGGCAGATAGAGAAGCCGCCTTCACTGACTCGATCGCCCAGAGGGTCGCCTCAGGTGTAGCAGGAAGCGCCAAGGGCACATAGTCAGCATTACCAAAAGCGGCGACAGCATTGCGAATGGCTTCTCTTACGGATATCGCCAGCATAAATGGAGGCTCACCGATCGCTTTACTACCAAAAATTACACCATCTTGAGCGGCGCGTTCTAGTAGATTGACGTTGAATTGTTCGGGGATTTCGCTAACGGTGGGGATTTTGTAAGTGCTTGGCGCGTAGGTCAGCAATCGACCGATTTTATCCCAGACTAGTTCCTCCATAGTCAGCCAACCCATCCCCTGCACAAAGCCACCTTCGATCTGACCTTTATCAATCAATGGATTAATCGATTCGCCAGCATCTTGGACAAGATCCACCTGTCGCAGTTTAAATGTACCCGTGAATCCATCTACTTCTACTTCACTCACAGCCGCACCGTAAGAGAAGTAATAGAACGGACGACCCTTATTCAGTTTGGCATCCCAAAAAATATTTGGCGTGCGATAGAAGCCATTTGCCGAGAGGCTAATCCGTTCGTTGTAGGTTTGCTTTACTACTTCTTCAAAAGCGATCCTTGCGCTGGGATAGGTGCGGCAATAAATCCAATCATCCTCGAAAACAAGATCTTCGGGGGCATCAAGATTGAGCATTTTTACAGCTACGGTAGACATGCGTTTCCGCAAGATTTCACAGGCATCTTTAACTGCTTGACCATTGAGATCGGAGCCACTGGAAGCCGCTGTTGCGGAAGTGTTTGGGACTTTATCGGTACTTGTGGGCATGATCCGAAAGCGATCAAGTTTGACACCAAGGGACTTGGCGGCGACTTGGAGCATTTTAGTATGCAGCCCTTGACCCATTTCTGTACCACCATGATTTACCTGAATACTGCCATCGGTATAGATGAGAACTAGTGCACCTGCTTGGTTGTACTCGGTTTTGGTGAAGGAAATCCCGAACTTCATAGGAGTAATCGCTATGCCACGTTTTTTGTAGGGACTAGTTTGATTGAATTGGGCGATTTGGGCTTGCCGATCGCTAAAATTCGATTTTTCTTTAGCTTCAGTCCAGACCAGATCGATGCGGTTATCAACTATATCCTGTCCATAGTGAGTAGTGCCAGTTTCGCCAGTCCCATGATAGAAGTTCCGTTCGCGGACGACTTCGGGCGACAAACCAAGGTTACGTGCTATGCGATCGACGACTTCTTCACATACGACCATGCCCTGTGGTCCCCCAAAACCACGGTAGGCAGTATTAGAAACTCGATGGGTTTTGGCAATCCATCCTTGTACTTCTAAATTAGGAATGTAGTAGGCGTTATCGATATGCATCATCGCCCGCATGATGATGGGTGGTGACAGGTCAAGGCTCCAACCTCCATCTGCGTATAGCTCAGCTTTGAGCGCCGTAATTAGCCCATCGTTAGTAAAGCCAACTTGATATTTGCCTAAAAAGTTATGCCGCTTGCCTGTAACAATCATGTCTTGATGTCGACGTAAACTGACTCTGGCAGGACGACCCGTCTTATATGCTGCCAAAGCTGCCGCTGCCGCAAAGGGGTTAGCTTGAGACTCTTTGCCGCCAAATGCGCCGCCCATCCGCAGACAGGTGACAACAACATGACTGCTGGGCAATCCCAAAACCCGCGCTACGATTACTTGAGTTTCACTGGGATGTTGGGTGGAGCTATAGACCTTGTAGCCATTCTCTCCATCAGGAATTGCCCAACTGGTATGGGTTTCCAAATAGAAATGATCCTGTCCGCCGACTTCTAGTTCACCTTCGAGGGTGCGATCGCAATTTTGGATAGCCGTCTCAGGTTCACCGCGTTTAATCGCCTGTTTTTTAAGATGGTAACTCTCCGCCGCGATCGCATCTTGAATAGTGACAATTGCTGGTAGAGGCTCATATTCGACAACTACTTTGGCAGCAGCTTGACGAGCCGCATCTTCAGTCTCACCGACTGCCCAAACTACCACCTGTCCCCAATAACTGACCTCATCGGTGGGCAGCAATACTTCATCGTGAATGATTACACCCGTATTGTTCTCTCCAGCTACATCATCCGCCGTCAAGATCGTCACTAAACCTTCAATTTCATAGGCGGCGGTGCAGTCAAGCTTGGTGATTTTGGCATGGGCATGGGGCGACAGCACAGGATAAAGGGAAAGCATTCCTGCGGGGAGGAGTTGATCGTCTGTATAGACGGCGCTGCCGCTAACGTGACCTGCGGCGCTTTCGTGGCTTTTTTTGTTACTGACTTTTTGATCTGTAATCGTCATTTTGTATTCCTTCCATATCTACAAAAAATCCATCACATACCAGTTGAGGCTTTGCCTCAACTGGTATCTTCAACTATGTTCAACAAAAAACTTCTCAAATAGATTCCCTACTAGCATCTTTCGATAGTCAGCACTTCCACGCAGATCGCTAAGAGGAGTAAATACTTCATGCAGAGCAGGCTTCACCGATCGCACAGTTTCCATTGTCCAAGGCTGACCGACTAGCATCGATTCGACTGCGATCGCTCGAATTGGAGTTGCCGCGACACCACCATAGGCTAGACGGGCATGGAGAATTTTTTGATCAGCATCTAGATCAATCACAAAAGCTGCTGCCACGATACTGATATCGTCAGTGCCGCGTTTGCCAATTTTATAGGACTGACTGAGACGTTTAGTTGCCCCAGAGGCGATCGCTTTGGGGATTGTCACAGAATGAATAATTTCGCCTTGCTTCAGTTCTGTTTGTCGATAGCCTTTAAAGAAATCAGCCAAAGGCAAACTGCGATCGCCTTCGGCACTAACTAACTTCAAGGTCGCATCAAGGGCTAACAACACAGGTGGCAAATCGCCAATGGGAGAAGCCGTGCCAATATTGCCGCCCAAGGTCGCCCGATTGCGGATCTGCCTTGCCGCAAACCAATGCAACATTTCATCAAGGCTAGGAAAAACGCCATGCAGCAAGTCTTCAATATGGCTGAGGGGAACTGCCGCGCCAATTTCAACATAGTCATCGGTTTGGTGAATCTGCTTTAGATCGGCAATTGCTTCCAAGGAAATCAGCACTGGATAAGCCCGTCGATGCCAACTCATTTCTAAGCCCAAATCTGTTGCACCCGCCACCAAAGTCGCTTCGGGATATTGCTGAAGTAGTTGCAGTGCTTCTGACAGCTCTGTGGGGCGATAAAATTGCTGCTGCGCATTTACATAGGCGATCGCAGCCAAATCAGAATTTTTTTGAGCTAGCTCAGTGCGGAATTGATCATCGGGAATTGTTGTCGCTAATTGTTGCGCTGCTTTGCGGATCGGTATATAGCCTGTGCAGCGACAGAGATTTCCCTCAATGCAGATATCATTGCTCAGGCTGCCATTGTAGTAAGCCGCAAACATACTCATGATGAAGCCAGGCGTGCAATATCCGCATTGAGATCCTGCCGTTTCTACCATCGCGGCTTGGACTGGATGCAGTTGCCCATTGGCGATACCCTCGGCAGTAATCACCTCTCGTCCTGCGATCGCGCCGATGGGAACTAAGCAACTATTTACTGCTTGATACTGGGGCTTACCATGACTATCTTTACCCACGATAGTTACAGTACAAGCACCGCAGTCACCATCACCACAGCCTTCTTTGGTTCCCACATAGCCGTTTTGTCGTAAATAGTGCAGCAGTGTGGTCGTGGGCGCAATGTCTTTAACGCGAGAAGCTGCACCGTTGAGGGTGAATGTAAAATCAGTTACGGAAATAGGGTTTACCTGTTGAGTCACGGGAATTTCTCTGCTGGAGTAACAAATTTAGGGCTTGCGTAAATAACCCAAGAACTCAAGTTCTTGGCTAAAAGCTCAAGTCCACTGAAGTGGACTACAGAATACTGTTAGTGACCCGTTGAAACGGGTTTAAGCTTTAGCGCACTTGAGCGCAGGGATACTGCGTAAGTCATGAAATTGACAGGCTTGTATAAGTTAATTAATTAATGAATAGACTTTGCTTAAAGTGCGCCCAGATACAAAAGAAGAATAATTAATGTTGCGAGGTAAAGCCTCGCAACATTAATTATTCTTCTTGATATTTTTTGGAAAGCCTACGTAAAGACAAAACTAACACCGCGTGAAATTGGGTTTATATTATGAATAGTAAAACTCAGCTACTCATCTATGAATATCCGCATTGGCAATGGTTATGACCTACACCGACTCGTTAGCGATCGCCGCCTAATTCTTGGAGGTGTCGAAATTCCTTACGAAAAAGGACTACTAGGACATAGCGATGCCGATGTGCTGACCCATGCGATCATGGATGCCATGCTGGGAGCGCTTGCCCTTGGCGATATTGGACATTATTTTCCACCCACTGACCCCAAATGGGCAGGAGCCGATAGCATCATGCTATTGCAACAAGTACAGGAGCTAATCGGAGCACAGGGTTGGCGCGTGAATAATCTTGACTCAATGGTGATTGCCGAAGCGCCCAAACTCAAACCACATATTAAAGCAATGCGCGATCGCCTAGCTCAAGCAATGAATTTGCCGATTGATTGTGTCAGCGTCAAGGCTACCACTAACGAAGGCATGGATGCGATCGGGCAAAAAGAAGCGATCGCAGTTCACGCTGTAGTTTTATTAGTTAAAAGCTAATGGCTAAATGTAATTGTGTTGCGGGCGCTTCGCGCCCGCAACACAACTGCTAAAAAATTACTTTGTTTTGTTGAATTTTTAGGGAAGATGGCGATCGTGAGAAAAAGTATTCAGAAACGAGCAAAGGTCAAGCAATGGAAGGCATTGGTATTACTACTACTGATTAGTATCTGTTCCCTACTGCTTTGGGGGTGTGCGATCGCACCTGAAACTATAAAAAATCGCTTGGTTGTGCCCCTTGATGGCGACATTAAAACCTTTAATCCAGTCTTAATTCAGGAAGCTTATAGTGGCATTGCGATCGGCTATACACTTACTGGGATGCTCACTGAGAATCCACTTACCAAAGAGGTTGAACCAGAACTAGCGGAAAAATGGGAATTTCAACAGGAAGGTAAACAACTAATTTTCACGATGCGCCCTGATTTGAAATGGTCAGATGGTCAACCCCTCACTGTTGATGACGTTTTATTTACCTATCAAAATGTGATCTTCAATGAGAAAATTCCCAATGGCACTCGTGATGTCCTGCGAATTGGACAATCCCAAACTCTTCCCAAAGTTGAGAAGCTCGACGATCGCCGTATTTCCTTCTTCTTGAGCGAACCCTTTGCACCTGCTTTACGCACCATCGGCGGGATTGGTATTTTACCTAAACATGTTTTTGAACCCACTCTCAAGGAAGATCCGAAAGTTCCTAATCAGAAGCTAAAGTTTTTAGAGACATGGACTCTCACGACACCTGTAAATCAACTAGTTGGCAATGGGCCCTATGTAATCCAAGAATATCGACCTTCGGAACGCATCATCTATAAGCCTAATCCCTACTATTGGAAAAAGGGATTGCCATATATCAAACAATTTGTCATGCAGATTGTGGAATCTCCAGATACTGCGCTGCTAAGATTCAGATCGCAAGACCTCGATATGTATCGCTTACGCGGTGAAGACTATCAATTGCTAAAGCGTTTTGAACAGCGCGATCGCTACAAAATCTATAATGCTGGCCCCGCCACAGGTCAGGCTTTCATTATGTTCAACCTCAATAAGGGCAAAAATCCTAAAACTAATGAACCCTTTGTCGATCCAAAAAAATCAAAATGGTTTAACGATGTTATCTTCCGTCGCGCTGTCGCCTATGCGATAAATCGTGAAGCAATAATTACCAATCTGTCGAGAGGCTTAGCCCAGACTCAAAATTCACCAGTTTCGATCCCTAGCCCCTATTTCTTCCCTCCCGAAAAAGGACTAAAAGTTTATGATTATCAGCCTGAAAAGTCAAAAGAGATTCTTTTGCAAGCAGGATATAAATATAATTCTGAACAACAACTTCTGGATGCTCAAGGTAATCTGGTGCGCTTTACTTTGCTGGCTCCTGCGGGAGGTAGGGTTGCGATGGGAGCACAAATTAAAAGCGATTTAGAAAAAATTGGCATGAAGATTGACTTCACTCCAGTTGATTTTCGGATTATCTCCGATAAGCTCGACAATTCGAAGCAATGGGATGCGACGATTCTTGGCTTTACTGGAGGTGCTGAACCGAATAGCGCGATTAATCTTTGGGCAACTGATGGTGATTCCCATATGTTTAATAAGGGGCCAGTTGGGGATGAGCAACCTTTCCCAGGGCGTGAAGTTGCTGATTGGGAAAAGAAAATTCACTCTTTAATGATCCAAGGAGCACAGGAACTAGATGAAACTAAGCGTAAGGCTATCTATGCCGAATATCAACAATTAGTTCAGGAACAATTACCACTAATCCATTTAACGATGCCTCTTTATTTGGTTGCTGTACGCGATCGCGTTGAGAATGCGCAACCATCGGCACTAGCTGGTAGTACTGGCGTGACGGGAGCATTGTGGAATCTAGAACAATTGAAATTGAAGTCCTAGAAAAATAACAATGCTTGGCGCTCCAACCCGAAACAACAAAATTTAAAAAGTGTTGCAAAGCAACACTTTTTAAATTTTTATTGTGGTTCGATTGATTGAACATTAATTAATCGCCCCCTAGCCCCCAATTCTGGGGGAAAATGAAAATAACATTCCTTCAAAGCCCCCCAGAATTGGGGGGGGTAGGGGGCTTAGATACATTGAAACGAAGACAGAGAGACTTGTTGTACAAGGTAGCTTTGCAACTACAAGCTAAACGCTCAACCCAATTGAAACTGTATGTCGGAAACTCAACATAAACTTAATGATCCTTCTGTTACGGTAACGATCGCTAGACGAGTTAAACCAGAATGCAAAGATGAATTTGAAGCTTTTTTGACTGGAGTTACCAATGCTTGTGGACAATTTTCTGGCTATCTGGGCAGCAATGTATTTCGTCCAGTCAATGCTGATGACCCAGAATATCGCATCATCTTTAAGTTCGATCGCTTAAGTAATTTACGCCATTGGGAAGCCTCGGCAGAACGCCAGCACTGGTTTGCGATCGCTGAGCCTCTCACGGTGAGTCCACCCCAGATTCAGGTGTTAACTGGTTTAGAAACTTGGTTTACGCTTCCAGGGAAACCCGCGATCGCACCACCGCCTCGCTATAAGATGGCTTTAGTGACTTGGCTGGCTGTATTCCCTTTAATTACAATGATTTCTGCAATTTTTCAACAGTTTTTGGGGATGTTGCCTTTAGTGCCTCGTGTGGCAGTCGTGACCGCGATCGCAGTGCCCACGATGACCTATCTGCTGATGCCCCAGATGACAAGGTTATTTGCTTGGTGGCTGTATCCTTCTACGGAAATGACTTTACCAACCAAGAATGATATTCCTGCAATCGCTGAAAATTCTCAAGCGATTCCACTACCTAATTTACAATCACCAAACGAGGAAAAGCAGCAGATTGCTATTTCCCTAAATTCGTAATATGGCTGTCGCCAGACATACATAAAACCAAAAAGAGGAATTGCGGCGCTTCGCGCCGTAATTTCTCTTTTTGGTTTTATAAAGGATAGATTTTAATTGGGAGGAGTCGCATCAGTTCTTGACCTAGTCGATAGGCTTGAGTGTCATACATTGGCAACTCGATCGCAGCAGGGAGACTTTGCATAAAGCGACGAGCCAGCTCTAGATCGCAACCTGAAATATTTTTTAGCTTATTCCCAGCATCAAGCAACACACTGGAATTAAGAGGGGGCTTGGCGCGTAACTGCCAACGTTTTGGCAAATGAAGATTGCCTAACTCGATGCGCCTTAGTCCTGAGATAGAAGCTAAAAGCGTTAGGCGATCGCCTACTTTCATCACCTCATCATCGGAAGGCATATAAAACTCACGATGTCCATCTGCTTTCGAGGCGCTCGTCTTGAGATAAACTGGCACAACGGTATAGCCATAGGCGATTTGCGAAAGATTTTTGCCGATCAATGTATCATTCTCTACAATGATATATTCAGCAACTAAGACCGTACGCTGATTGAGGCGAAACAGACTCAACATATTCTCGCCAAAAGCTGCTCCTGCAAAGGCTTCGGCAGAAAGGGCATAGGCGCAAAAAGATTGAGAACTTGGCAAAAGCTCTGCTAAGTTTTCGCTGAAGTAGCGATCGTAGGTGCGAATCGCGAGGTTCATTTGCCCATTGATTTTTTTGGCTGCATCACGAGCTAATAGAGCCGCTTCAAGATTGAGCATTTGATCGTCGGTGACGGAGAGAATACTTTTTGCTTTGGCAAGATTGGTTTTCGATAATTCTTCGATGATATTGCCAGTGAACCAAGGCACTTTATCCGCAAGATCGCAGTCGTGAGGATTCTCACTGACGATCACAAATGGAATTTGTAATTTAAATAGAAGATCGGCAATTCTCTGTCCTAGTCTCCCAAACCCGATCAGGACAATATGATCGCGGGTCGGCAAAGGTAGCGATCGCTTAAAAAATTCAAACTTAGAACTGAGAATGCTATCGGCTATCAATCCGACTACACCCAAAACGAAGAGTAAGCTAATCAAAGTAATCGACAAGCAAAATATCACTACCCACAAAGGTACTTGGTCTTCGCCTAGTCCGCCAAAGACATCACCAAATCCACCTAGCAACAAAATCATGCTTGCGGAAATTGCCTTTTGCCATGAAATATTCGGCACATTAAAGAATAAAACTACTGAGCTAATTCCCCAAAGTACAATTGCGGTAATAATTCCCCATAGAATTAGGCGGCGCGATCGAACTGCTTGAAACCAAGCGACAATCTGATGCCATTTAGTCTTCCAAAATACTGAACCTGTAATTTTTTGGATTAGCTGATTGATTTTCTGAAAAGAGGATGAACCCTTATGTAAAGGACGCTCAGTTAGTTCTGAATATTGGCGGCTAGTCGTGGAGAAATCATTTTCGACAAATTCAATGAAGGCGACTTTATCACCAATTTGGACAATGGTGTCAGGCTCCCATTGAAAGAATAAGCGCTCAGAATTAGGATCGGCAATACTTAAAAGCCGCGCATTTTTTTTGTGTAACAGATAAGCAGGCGTTCTCAAAAAACGATAGTCGTCTGACTCTATAGAGCGTTCTACTACCCGTAATTTGCGATCGCCTAATTGAAATAGTCCTAATGTGCCTTCGCCCAAGCCTGCTACCGCAAAGGCAGCCGCAGGAAGATCCACAGGATCGAGGGCAACAAAGTTTCCTAGTTGATCTTTTAGTAACTGATTGAGATTTTGACGAGAAGAGCGCACAACAATATGTACATTGGGGTTGAGACGACGGGCGGCGATCGCTGTTTCAATATTTACATTCTCGTTGCTAGTAACTAGCAAAATCCCTCGACAGCGATCGATTCCTGCTTTGATCAATACTTCAGAGCGCCGACAATCTCCGACAATTATGGGTTGATCGAGCATTTCTGAGAAGTTATCGAATTCCATGATCTCTGGCTGGACTCGATCGATTGCAAAAATTTTTACTTCATATTCACGGTAGGCAAATTTCTTTAAGTTAAATACAGAGTGCTGTCCGAGGCTGCCCAAGCCACAAACGATAAAACGATCGCATGCGCTCTCGTGATCTGAGCCTAAATTTATAGCTGGCTTTTGTAGCTCTTTCTCTGGGATGTTTATTGATACTTGCTCTTGCTCGAACTCAATTCTTTCGATCCAGAGTGGTAGTGGCTGCCCAAACCAGAATGCATAAATTCGCGCCGCGTTAAAATTTCGGTCTTCAAAGTCATAGCAACATTTGGCGATCGCCTCTACTAACAATTGGCGATCGCCAAAATTTGTGGACTCTAGCAGGATATGTAATTCTTTACGCTTTTGCCTGACTGTGATATTTACTTTGATTTCTAGGTCAAGTAAGCAAGTTTTGATGAGGGGTGCAAGCGATCGCATTCTTTATTCACTTTCTCAATCTAATAATTTCGCCAAAAGCTTAATCATAAACCATGAATATTAATAGAAGGTTATCTTAACTCTTTAGTAAGGGTTTCGGATCGTTGCTATTTGAACCTATATCGAAATGATGTGGTTTTGGAATTGTTTTGTTTTCTGCTGTGGCGGCTTCTAACCATGCAGTTTTAGCAAGAATTACTTCATTGAGTGCTTGCTGAGGAGTTTCTGCGATCGCTGAGCAATATTTCAAGTCAGGTATATCAGCAATATAGGCTTCATCATCTTCGCTGTAGAAAATGTTGATGTGATAGTCTTTCATGGGGTATTTAGTATCTCGATAACTTTAGCGATCGCTTGATTAGTTTTGATAGATTTGAGATGTCCAGCAATGGATAAAATAATCGACTGATCGGCGGTAAATATGCGATTGGGTCTGATATTACTGGGTTTGTTTAAGCTTCCTGTCTCAAAGTCGTTGTTGTTGATAGCTACTGCATAGGAATCGGTAAGATTTTGGCTGGTAATCTGACACAAGATTAGATCGTCACCGCGTAAGTTTGCGATTACTAAGGCTGGGCGGCGTTTGCTTTGCGATAGGTCAGAGAATGGGAAAGGGACAATCACGATATCTCCTTTTACAAATCTTGCCATGCTTCGTCTTCCTCTGGGCTAAGCCAGTCTTTTGCTAGAGATGATTCGCTCATCATGGTAATTTCTAGTTTCTCTTGTTGGTATTGAGATTTGAGGGATAGTAAAAATTCTAGTACTTGTTCTAATAATGGTTCAGGTACTTGTTCGATTTCATGGGCAATCGCTTCTTTAGTGTTCATTTTATTTCTCCTGTCTTACATTTCCAATAGCCAAGCATTGATTTGACTGATAAGTTCTTCGGTGGTTTGTCCTCCTGTGAATGAGCGCATTGGGATTGAATCTGTGAGGTTTTGGCAGAGTTGGGCAATCGCCTCATTAGCATTTTTGCCATAAAGGGCGATCGCTAATTTCTCAAAACCAAGCTCAAACTTTAGATTAAGTAATTCACGCTTTAAACTGGAGACTCGCTGAATTTCTGGAATCTTGCGCCCTAAAGAGTCAAAGATTTTGATGGCTATTTCTTCGGCAATTACATTAGGATTGCTTTCTTGTTCAAGATGGCGGATATCGACAACTAAACAGCGTATTTCGGGATGGACAGTATTGCGGTCAAGTTCTTCTTGAACTGCATCACGATCAATTAGCTGACTCTCTAAACAACCTAAATCTAATATCGCCTTAAATAGTTTAGGATGCCATGAATCGTAAAAATCTTTATAATTCATCAATTCTGAGCATCGCCATAGGAAATGATATGCAAGGCAATCAGCTTCAGAAGATCTATCTTCAAGTGTAGTCAAAAACCATTTTGAAAATTCGCCAACTATTGCTCTAACTAATGATGGTTTAGTTGTTTTTGGTATACAGTAATTAATCAGGTAAGGATTGATGTCAAACCATTCATAAAATGGTATATCATCTCTGATTTCATCATCTCCGATTGAATCAATAAGTTTAATGATTTCTTTGGGATTCGTAAAATCAATTTTAATTAGTGATTCAATAACTTTATCTATTTGATGATTAGACTCGATTGGGTTAGAAGATTTATATATTGTGTAAACATTTATACCATCAATTTGCCCAAGCAACTGCTCAATTTCAAAAACTATAGATCCCAAAAATTCAACTGTTTCGTCTTTATCAATGCTATCTAGTGAAAATCTTATATGTGCCATAGATGGACTTGATCCATAACAATTTAAGTTGCATTCAAGGAAGGATTGAATATCATCATGATTATCTATTTCTATAGCTTTTAATAATAGATTCTTGATATAATCTAACTCATCTTTAACTCTTGTATGATTAGAATAGATTAAGGCTTGTGTCGCACATTCTTGAATAGGTAATAAGAATCTTATCCAACTTTGAGTTTCAGCATCAAAGAATCCAAATGAATACTGGCACAATTGCCACATGACATTATTTATGTCATCCTGAGAACAGCCTATATACTCTGCCATTAATCTCGCTGCTAAAGCTATAGATTGATAGCCATAAAAATATTTTCTAAATTGAATAAAACAGTAATTGTTCTCTTTAAATTCAGCCAGTTCACAAATTAATTTGTTTTTCTCGTCCCTAGCTTTGGAATATGTTCCAATCCAGAATAATGCAACCTCTAACCACTTTGATTCAAAGATCTTGTAACAGCCAGAAATTACATCATCAGGTTTGTTTTCGAGAAAAAAGCTATGTTCATTGATCGCTAAAGCAGCAAAATACTCTTGAAATGATGGGTGATAAAAAGCATAAACAGTCTCTAGAGGGTTTTCTGCGGCAACACCAATCTCATTTAACCAATTGAGTTTAAGCGCAAGATCGAATAGATCAATATCAAAATCTCTAAAAACATTCTCAATAAAAGTCTTAGTCAAACGAAATCGCGAAGTTTCCCCATCTATAGCTCGCTTTGCTAACTCCCCCAAAGCTTGATTTAGTTTCTCTTCCTGACTGCGAGAAAGTTCAATCTGAGCTTTGCCCTTGTTCCATTTATAAAATGCCTCCACAAACCACGCATAAAGCCCCGCCTTAGTTTCAGGTAGTTCCCCATGCTTCAACTGCCAACTATAACAAAGCAAAGTCAACCGCAGAGGATTTTTCACCATATCGCGAATGCGTTCTTTCCCCGACTGTTCCAAAGCTTGCGTTAAACTTCCAGCCAAATCTGGAGCATGAACAAACCACTTACCAATAAATTTATATACATCATTAGGATAATCAAAATCTAAATTTCGATAAACATCAAAACCTGTCAGAACTTTACCACTATCCCAAACATTCACCCGACAAGTCAAAACAACTCGCACATTATTGAGACAGCCTTCTTTTAATTGAGTTGCCAGATTGGAAAGCGGATTGCTATCCGTCATCTCATCAACACCATCAAGCAATAACCAAACCTTCCCAGAAGCGATCGCGTCCTCAAGCGAATCTTTCCACTCTTGCGGCGCAGTTCTTTTCCCAGAAGCATTACGCACCCAATTTTCAAATATAAATTCCTCTAAAGGTTTTGTTCCTAAATCAGTCAAGGAAATCCAAATTGGAATGTCATCACTTTCTTCCAGCAACCAAGAACCAATTTTCTGTAACTGCGTAGTTTTCCCTGCTCCCGCCTCCCCAATCACCGCAATCCGTTTACCGTTGCTATTTTTGGTATTACCCCGCAAAAGTACATCTTCAAAGAAGTCTTTATGCGTAATCGGCGTTACCTTTTCTTCATACAACTCAGATCCGCGATCGGGCGCACCATCATCTTCTTTCCGTTTAGTTTTTTGTTGACGCTCAACCACGCCCAAAGGCACAAAAATATCATCAAAGTCAAAGCGAATCCCATCCCCAGCAGTTAAAGCCTCAGTCGTCAGCCTCTTTAAATTATCTAGCATTCCCTTACTCACGCTTCGCCAATCCACTAAACTTGTTTTTGTCTCACTCGCTTTAGTTGATGAAATCCATTCATCAGGATTGACTAGATCGATTGGCTTAAGTCCTAATCGCTTTGCGATGATCTCTATATTCTTTCTTTGAGGAGGACGTTCACCCCGCAAATACCTACATATTGATTCATAGGAAATTTCTACTTGTTCCGCAAGTTGATTTTTATCCCAATCTTTTCCTTGCATCGCTTCTTCTATGAGAGCAATACCTTCGGGCGAGAAATGTAAACTGCGATCGCGTTGTTGTCTCATAGTTGCAGTAGAAATTAACAAACTAAATCAATACTCAAAGCTTGTCACAAGTGACTTAAACATGGAAGGACGAATAACGACAGTTAAGGACAAATAAGCAATATCTAAGGTTTAACCGTTACCGTTAGCTTTAGCCCCAAACTATCCAGCCACGCCGCAAACTCATACACTGCTTGGCTTTTATCACTTGTGCCAAAATCTTGCACCCATTGCCGATCGCCATCACCACCCAAAGCGATCGCCACATCATCAAGCGCTGAAGCCAACAACTCAGGCTCAGGATCAGATTCCTCCAAAATTGCCGCAATATAGCCAGCCGCCCTATCAGGATCTTTGAGCGAATTAACTAAATACTCTTGATAATCTCTACTAGTCGGAACCTTCACGCTTTGCATAATCTCTCCAATACTCTTTAGCTAACTTAATATCTCGATCCTGCGTACTCTTATCACCACCACACAGCAACAGCACCACCACAGAGCCAACTTGTCCAAAATAAATCCGATAACCCGCACCATAATCGATCTTGAGTTCGCATACACCCTCACCAACAGATCTGTAATTGCCTAAATTTCCGAGCGTTACTCTTTTAAGTCTAGCCGCTATTTTATCCTGTGCCACGCGATCGCGTAAGCTATCAAGCCATTGAGTAAAAGGACGCGATCCATCAGACTTTGTATATTCACGAATTTTCTTGGGTTGCGACTCCATAAAACAAATGATTGAGTGGGGACAGATAACGACATTTAAGACAGATATTATCTTCCCTCAAATGTCCTTCACTTCAACAATTACAAACGCTAAGTTAAGCACATCGAACTCAACTTAGTTATGAACACCCACAAACAAATCCAACAGATCGCCGCCAATGACGATCGCCTAACATCAAAAGTTGACTTTACCCCCATCTGTAAATTAAAAGACCTTAACCATCTTCAACGCCGTCAACAGCAACGCGCCATTAGTAACGATATGATCCAAATAGCGATTGCCTATGGTCAAAAGCGCTTTGATAATCATGGTGCGACCGTTTATACACTTAGCGATCGCCTACTCAAACATAGCCCCTATGCTAAGTTCACCAATGCCCTGAGAGGCTTACAAGTTATCTGCATCCACAACCTAAATAGCCATCAAATCCTCACCACATATTGGAACTTCACCACCAAGCGCCGCGTAAGAATCTAAGTAATATCGCATTCAAGATCTCCGACTTTTTCTCTGCTATTACAGAACAATTCTGCTAATCACAAAAAAAGTCGGAGATCTGAGCCTTCACACTTTCAGCTTTTTTCGACACAGTAACGTGATATGAAGGATAATTGGATTTTATAACGTTTACAAATTCATGTCTGTTCGAGTTCGCATTGCACCAAGCCCCACGGGTAACCTACATATCGGCACAGCCCGTACCGCCGTATTTAACTGGCTGTATGCCCGTCATCACAAAGGGACATTTATCCTGAGAGTCGAAGACACCGATCGCGAACGGTCTAAGGACGAATACACCCAAAATATCTTAGAAGGCTTGGCATGGCTAGGGATCGACTTTGATGAAGGCCCATTTTTTCAAACACAACGTAGCGATCGCTATATTGCCACCGTACAGAAGCTCCTAGCCGAGAAAAAAGCATACTTTTGCTACTGCACAGAATCTGAGCTAGAGACAATGAGGGAAACGCAAAAAGCCAACAAACAAGCCCCACGCTACGACAATCGCCATCGTAACCTTACCGACGAGCAACGCCAAGCCTTTGAAGCCGAAGGTCGTCGCCCCGTAGTTCGTTTCATAATCGAAGAGCCACGCACAGTTGCATGGAATGATCTAGTACGCGGCACTGTCTCATGGAGCAGCAGCGACCTCGGCGGTGACATGGTAATCGCCCGTGTCGATGAACAGGGCAATATTGGCTTACCTCTGTATAACTTTGCCGTAGTTGTCGATGACATCGATATGGAGATCACCCAAGTCATTCGTGGGGAAGATCATATTGCCAACACCGCCAAGCAAATTTTGATTTACGAAGCATTAGGCGCAACACCACCTCAGTTCGGACATACACCGCTCATTCTCAATCAGCAAGGCGCGAAAATCTCCAAACGAGATGGCGCAACTTCCGTTTGGGAATTTCGGAACATGGGTTATATTCCCGAAGCCTTTAATAACTACATGGCGCTGTTGGGATGGTCGCCTAGCGATGGCAAGGAATTATTCACTTTGCAGGAAGCCACGGAAATCTTTAGCTTCGATCGCGTCAATAAAGCAGGCGCAAAGTTTGATTGGGACAAACTAAATTGGATTAATAGCCAATATTTGCACTCATTGCCGACAGAAGATGTTTGCGATCGCCTCACGCCATTCCTCAAGGAAGCTGGTTATGATTTGGAATCAGTTGATCGCCAATGGTTGCTCGATCTCACTAAACTAATTGCACCAAGCTTAACGCTGCTGACCGATGCCGCAACGATTAGCAAGTTCTTCTTCACTGAGTTTGAAGACTATACCGATGAGGCGAAAACTACTCTCCAAGGCGATGCGATCGCGGGTATTATCACAGCACTAATCGAAGCACTAAAAGAAACTTCAGAACTAGATGCGGATAGCGCAGGAGAAGTCATTAAAACGGTCATGAAATCTCAAGGTGTCAAAAAAGGAGTCGTGATGAAGTCCCTACGGGCTGCCCTCACAGGCGATTTACATGGTCCCGAGATCTTGCCGACCTTTGTCTTACTCCATCGCAAAGGTATAGCATTGTCACGATTGCAACGCGCCTTAACTCCTTAGGTGAAAAAAGCCACGCTGAGCGTGGCTTTTTCTGGTTTTAACTGATGTTAAATGGAAGGAATTCCTTTTACGGCATAGGACTGTGGCTGGCACGGGGGCACAGCCCCTACCAAATCTAAATTGTTCAGGTAGGGGCAATGCCCCCGTGCTTGCCCTGTCAATCTAGCAGCAAGAGATCTATCATCTGAGTTCCACGTAACATCAGTTTTAAGATGTTCAGTATTAACCTTTTACACAAATAATCTGTTTCAAAGTAGCGACTACTTCCATTAGATCCGATTGCTGTTGCATCACTTGCTCAATCGGTTTATAAGCAGCAGGAATCTCGTCAATAATTCCTGTATCCTTACGACACTCAATTCCTTGAGTCTGTTGAATTAAGTCATCTAATGTGAATTGATCCTTCGCCTTACTCCGCGATAGCAATCGCCCAGCTCCGTGAGAGCAAGAACAATAACTTTCAGCATTTCCTTTTCCTTTGACAATGAAAGACTTCGCTCCCATTGAACCAGGAATAATGCCATAGTCTTCTGTTCTTGCCCTTACTGCACCTTTGCGAGTGACATATACATCCTCACCAAAGTGAACTTCCTTTTCTGCATAATTATGATGGCAATTTACAGTCAGTAATGGCTTTACGGGCTTACCGCCACTAGCATATTTCTCGATAATCTTCTTAAATCTTGCCATCATGACATCTCGATTAAAACGGGCGTATTCCTGCGCCCATTGCAAATCGCGCCAGTAAGCAGCAAATTCAGAAGTACCAGCAACAAAATAGGCTAGATCCTTATCGGGCAGAGAAGTTCCTGCTAATCTGGCTAGTTCCTTAGCTGTCTCGATATGTCTTTGGGCTAGCATATTGCCAATATTTCGAGAACCAGAATGCAGCATCAGCCACACTTGATTATCAGTATCTATGCAGACTTCTATGAAGTGATTTCCACCGCCGAGAGATCCCATTTGCTTCATGGCTTTACCTTCAAGGTGCTGAACCCCATCATGTAAATCACCAAATTCTCGCCATCCTTGCCAGTTGAGCACTGGCTTTTCGACTTCTTTGTTGTCATTAAAGCCCACGGGAATTGCAGCTTCAATTTCAAGACGAATTTGCTTGAGCTTCCCTTCTAGTTGTTGATAACGAAATGGAGTTTTGATAGCCGCCATGCCGCAACCAATGTCCACTCCTACAGCCGCAGGGATGATCGCTTCTTTAGTCGCAACCACAGAACCGACGAGAGCGCCTTTGCCAAGATGGACATCGGGCATTAGGGCTACATGTTTAAACACAAATGGTAAGGAAGCGACATTCTTCGCCATTTTGGTTTCTTCATGGCCAAGTGCATGATCTGCCCAAGACAAGACGGGCTTGGGCGTTGAGATATTTAACTGTTGATAAGCCATAATCTTAAATTCATGATGTAGTATGCATACTACATCATGAAACATAATCGTGCAATAGCCTGCACTTGAGTGCAGGCTAAAATCTCAAACCCGTTGAAACGGGTTAGGTTAATCAACATATATTATGGAGTCCACTTCAGTGGACTTGAGCTCTTAGCCAAGAACTTGAGTTCTTGGCTCTTTGACAAGCCTTAAGTTGATCAAGAAAGTTCAAATTTTCCTAAGCCTTGGCGCAAAATCTGAGGATGGAGATCGTCTGTTAAATCGAGGATTGTTGATACTTCATAGGTGCGGTCAGAACCATCATCAATGATCAAATCCACTAATTTATAAAAGCGATCGAAGAGTTCTATTTTAGGTAATTCGCAAACATTACTTTGTTTTCCATTCTTGGGTTGAGGCATAAAATCTTCATCATCAAGATTTGCTTTCGACTGATTAGCAGAAGTAGAAATGATCGGATTTCCAAGCGCTTCAATAAGAGTCTGCGATACGCCATGATCAGGAACTCGAATCCCTGTAGTTTTACGCTTGGGATTTAACACCAATTTTGGTACAAGCTTGGTAGCAGGCAAGATGAAAGTAAAAGGTCCTGGCACAAGACTCTTCATAGTTCGATAGTTAGCGTTAGAGACGATCGCATATTCAGAAATATTCGATAGCGATGAGCATAAAAATGTAAGCGGCTTATCGTTCGACATCTGCTTGAGCTTGCGCACACTTTCTATACCCGACTTTGACATCAGATCACAACCGATCGCATAGACAGTATCCGTGGGATAGAGCATGATCGCGCCATCGCGTAAAGCGGCTACGATTTGGGCGATCGTCCGTGGTTGTGGATTGTCAGGATGCAGTTTGTGAATCGTAGCCATGGTTGCGCCTCGCGCTATATTTTTTTAACAGCACGCTAAGCGTGCTTTAAATGGAAGCACGCTTAGCGTGCTTCCATTTAAAGATATTCTTTGTTCATGAGAGGTTGCAGTACTTCAGGAATCAAGATGCGTCCGTCAGGCTGCTGATAGTTTTCGAGAATGGCGGACATGGTGCGTCCGACGGCTAAGCCTGAGCCATTGAGGGTATGCAAAAACTCAGTTCCCTTCTTGCCCTTACTCTTAAAGCGAATATTTGCCCGACGAGCCTGAAAATCATGGAAATTCGAGCAGCTAGAAATTTCGCGATAGGTATTTGCGGTCGGTAGCCAAACTTCGAGGTCATAGCATTTGGCTGCACTGAAGCCGATATCGCCAGTACAAAGTTCGACAACACGATAGGGAAGTTTTAAGGCTTGCAAAATCGATTCGGCATCACGGACTAGTTTTTCATGCTCCTCAGCCGAGTTTTCGGGAAGGACAAATTTTACGAGTTCGACTTTGTTGAACTGATGTAAGCGAATTAAGCCTCTAGTATCGCGTCCATAACTACCTGCTTCACGGCGAAAACAAGGAGTATAGGCGCAATGATGAACTGGTAGGTTCTCTCCATCAAAGATTTCATCTCGATACAGATTCGTAACAGGCACTTCAGCAGTAGGAATCAGCCATAGATCATCGTCAATACATTTAAATGAATCATCAGCAAACTTCGGTAGTTGCCCAGTGCCTGTCAAGCTTGCCGTATTAACCAATAGCGGTGGTGCAACTTCGACATAACCATTGGCAGTATGGGTATTCAGCATGAACTGAATGAGCGCCCGTTCAAGGGCTGCTCCTGCTCCGATTAAGTTAACAAAGCGAGCTTGAGCAATTTTGACTGCACGTTCAAAGTTGAGAATCCCTAATTTTTCGCCGATTTCCCAGTGAGGCAAAATATCGGTGCGATCGCTTTTATATTCATCACCCCAATGTCGCACTTCGACATTTTCGGTTTCATTCGCGCCAATGGGAGTTGTTTCGCTAGGCAAATTTGGCAAAGTCATCAAAATGGCATTGCTTTCTTCTCGGAGCGCTCTTTCCTTCGGTTCTAGTTCCGCTAGCAGTTGTTTGACTTCAGGCGATCGCGCTTTTAGTGCTTGGATTTCTGATTCTGGCGCACCAGCTTTCATTTTGATGCCAACTTGCTTACCGATGTCGTTGCTTTCGGCTTGCAAATGCGATCGCTGAGTTTCAAGTGCACGGACTTCCTGCTCTAGTTCGACCAATCTACTAATGTCGTAACCTTTGCCTCGACTGTTGAGGCGAGCTTGCACCTGTTCTGGCTGCGATCGCACGAGCTTAATGTCTAACACGAACTTTTATTTAACCTAAACGCATTCAAAGCATCATACAGCGCTTTGCGCCCAAAACCAAAGAGTGAGTCGCCCGCGTAGCGGGCGACTCACTCTTTGGTTTTGGCTCACTTTAGAGCCTTTATGCCAACAATTAGACCTTGGCAAACATTAGTGAGAAATTCTAAATCTAGTGTTTTAAGGCGATCGCTACTTTTATGATAATGAGGATTTCGCATATTCGCAGTATCAGTAATCATCAGAGCTTTGTAACCAGCATCCCAAAAAGGCGCATGATCGCTACGACGAGTATCGGGGATAACTAAACCACGCCAACCCGCAGGAAGCCATTCACAAGGCACAGTTGATTTCATGTGATGTTGTAAATGGATCAGATCGGGAATTGTCGGAATACTCCCGATCAAGCCAATAAAATCACCAGTGTTAGGATAGAACTTGTCTAAGCCTGCGGGATAATGTTGCGAATTTGGACTGCGATCGCAATATCCCAACATCTCCAGAGAAATCATCAGCCGCAATTTTTGCTTGTCATCTTTGAGTTTTTTCGCATAAGCGGCACTTCCACTCAAGCCATATTCCTCCATATCAAAGGCGATTAATTGGATCGGATATTTAATTGGATTTGTCGAAAAATATTCAGCGAGTTCGAGCAGTACGGCAACCCCAGATCCATTGTCATCCGCTCCCACGCAAGCAGGAACCGTATCGTAATGTGCGCCAATAATCAAAGGTGATCGCTGTTTCTGGTTATTAGCAGCAATATTTAAAATCAAGTTCTGATGCTTATTACCATTGACTTCAAACTCATGGGTGACTACTTCACCAAATTTAGCAAAATGCGATCGGATATATTCCCTAGCAAATAAATGTCCAGCTGATGCATAGTAGGGATTACGCTCTATAACAATTTTTTGGAGATGATCAAGTAATCGATCTTGGAGTTTTTTCATTCGACTAGGTTTTAATCTAATAGTTCTCTAATTAAAGCTTTTAATTCTTGTTCCTCTGGTCGCTTCTCATATTCAGCATGAGTATAAATCCAAGCTAATTTGATGATTTTTTGATTTTGACTCACTAGATACATCAGCCTCCCCTGCCCAGATGCGCCAGCGAGACTCGGCATCCGAAACCTAAGTTTATAAAACTTCCAGCTATCCGATATCACCAATCCTTTTGGTAATGGTTCAAGATTTGCATCAGACAAATAAGGATTAGAAGCGAGGCGGTTTATAAGCTCACTGATGGTATCGATAAAAGTTTCTTTCTGACGGTCACCTTTACAATGGCGTTTTAGTAAAAGTTTATAGCTGCGTTGAAATTTACTTGATGCTTCAATCTGAAATGGAAACAAGCCAGTCACGAAAATCACTCCCGTTTGTAAATTTTTGGTTTTGAGACTCATCTAAAGCGGATTGCACAGCTTGAGTCATCGTGACGTTATAAGCAGGGTGTTGTCTTTCAATTTCATCCAAGATTAACTCATCATCACCTGTGTAAATTTCTATAGACTGATTGATTTGGCGATCGAGTAATCTCTTTAATTGGATAATTTCTCTCAGCCCCAATTTAGTGATGACCTCAACAAGATCCTGATAGGAGAGAGACAAATTCAAGACAACATGTGGTTGCGCTACATCAGTTAATATTTCTGTAGATGTCTCTGACATTGAATTAGCTATCTGTGGCATAAGTTCTAGGGACTCCTATTTTTTGAATTCCTTGATCTATAATCTAGCAGAAATTGAAATATAAGTAGCTAATAGTTAACAACAAGCCAGTGCCAACGCCCTCTCTGGTTTTAGTTTAGAATGTGATTTTAGATTGATTGCTATAGAGGCTCCTTCTCATTTTGCCAGATGGCGCGAATTATCTTGATTTCATCGTAGCTATATTCCTCACGCAGGTGATCAAAGAGATTGCGTAAAGAATCACCGCCGATCGCATCTAATGCTTCATAAATTACAGTTTGACGCTCTGGAGCAACAAGGCGATCGCAGTTAATCGCATAGCCAGCTTCAATTAGTTGGACTAAATGCGTCCAGACAGTTGCGGGTTTAAGTCCGCGATCGCGAGCTATATCGTCAATATCTAAGCCATTCTCATACATTGCAAGGGTTTCGCGTTGTGTACTTGCCTTTGATAATTTTGATTTTGGCGTGGCTTCCTGTTTGACTTTGGAGGGAGTTGATTCGGTGATTTCCGCTGGAGGATATTTGAGATGATGGTCGAGAATAATTGCGATAAAATCATCGGCATATTGTTCTAATTTCTTTGCGCCAACCCCTGACAGCTTCGCGAAATCTTTTCGATCCGTTGGTTGCTGCTCTGCCATTTGATTAAGCGTGGCATTACTGAAAATCACATAGGGCGGGACTTCCTGCTCATCAGCAAGATTTTTGCGTAACAGCCGTAATCTCTCAAAGAGAATATCCACATCAACAGGTCTTTCTCTTGACCCTTCCCGATCAGTAGTTTTTGCATGCTCAGCATCACGTTCTATTGGCAATAGCACATTACGCTGATTTCGCATTACTTCCCAACTGCGATCGTTGAGCTTGAGAATACCGTAGCCATCAGTAGTTTGGGTTAGAAAACCTTGATGAGTTAGCGATCGCGCAAGTTGTCGCCATTCATCCAGACTGCGATCTTTACCAATGCCATAGGTCGATAGGTTCTCATGTCCATGTTGGAGTACTTTCTCTTTGCGCGAACCTCTCAACACATCAATTACATGCCCTGCTCCAAATCTCTCCTTTGTCCTAGCTACACAGGATAAAAATTTTTGAGACTCCACTGTCCAATCTTCCATTGGCTTCGGGGAAAGACAGTTATCACAGTTGCCGCAATCACCTTGGAAATGTTCGCCGAAATAACGAAGCAGAATCGTGCGGCGACAGGCGACTCCTTCAGCATAGTCCACCACCTGACGTAATTGCTGCTGCGCAATTCTCTGTTCTGCTTCCAATGGTTCATTGGTTTGAGGATCGACTTTTTGAGCTATGAGAAACTTGATCGTTTCTAAATCTCCATAGCCTAAAAACAATGTACAGTGAGAATCTTCGCCATCTCGTCCTGCTCGTCCTGATTCTTGATAATATCCTTCAATATTTTTGGGTAAATCGTAATGAATCACAAATCTTACATCAGGTTTATTAATGCCCATGCCAAAGGCAACTGTCGCCACCATTACCTGCACATCGTCACGAATCCAACGAGTTTGATTTTCTTCCCGCTCTTTATTTCCTAATCCTGCGTGATAGGGAATTGCTTCGATGCCATCTTCTCTCAGGCGACTGGCTATTTCATCGACACGTTTACGACTGAGGCAATAGACTATGCCAGATCCTTGCAGTCGCTTAATTTGCTGTAAAAGATTTACATAGGTTTGCTCATTCCCTTGTTTGGGAACAACTTCATAGTAGAGATTCGACCGATTGAAGCTCGCTACATGGATGTATGGCTGCTTCAGTTGTAATTGCTGACTTATATCTTCGCGCACCCGCTCTGTCGCCGTAGCGGTCAAGCCAATCACGGGTACATCAGGATGGAGTTGGCGAATTCGACTTAGTTGGCGATATTCTGGTCGAAAATCATGTCCCCATTCCGAAACACAGTGAGCCTCATCCACCGCAAACCCTGCGATACCCATTTTCCCTTTAATGATATTCAGGAATTCGAGAAACTGCTCCGCAAATAGGCGCTCAGGTGCTACATAAACTAATTTGATCGCACCATTGAGAATTGCTTGCGATCGCTGAGTGCTTTCTCTATTTGTCAGCGTACTGTTGAGAAATGTCGCGCCAATACCGTTTTCTTTGAGTGCCGTAACTTGATCTTGCATCAGTGCAATTAGAGGGGACACGACTATTGTCACTCCAGTCTTGAGCAATGCTGGTAACTGAAAGCAAATCGACTTACCGCCCCCAGTTGGCATAATCGCCAAGGTATCGCGACCAGCCATACTTGCTTCAATAATCTCGCGCTGACCTGCCCGAAAGGATTCATATCCAAAATATTGCTTCAGCGCCTGCTGCAAAGAATCACTGT
This sequence comes from Pseudanabaena sp. UWO311, assembly GCF_006937785.1. Lineage (GTDB taxonomy): Bacteria > Cyanobacteriota > Cyanobacteriia > Pseudanabaenales > Pseudanabaenaceae > Pseudanabaena. The sequence goes on along the minus strand of NZ_SJEE01000013.1, from coordinate 3,884 downwards.
TTGACATAGCTGTTTTAGATTGGTAAATTTCAGGTAAGGGGATTAACTCCCTAAAAGAAACCTAATAAATGCCCAGATCTCCGACTTTTTCTGTGACTAACAAAGACGATCTATGATTGCACAGAAAAAGTCGGAGATCTCAATCTTTGCATCTATTGATCTTCTTCCGTGATTTGCAAGCGAATAGTTCGTCCTGACTGATCATTACCAATCTGGACAGTGACATTTTGACTGGCTAAGGAATCAAGAGAATTAAGTAGATCTAGTAAATTAGGAGTGCTTGCACCCGACTCCACATATAGCTGATCGGCGGATGTAGCAACGCGCTTCCAGATACCGTAGAGTTTAGCGATCGCCTGTTCAAGTTGTGAGGCTTGGCTGACCAGATCAGATGCGAGTTTGAGGCATCCAAGTCTTAGAGCTTCCTCAAGCGCAAGATCGATGTTAACAGAACGGTTTGCGATCGCTTGTACTTGTCCCGTATTGGAAAGATATTTGGTCAACCTTTGAGCATCAGCGGTAACGAGCTTAATATTATCGAGATCAGAGGCATCGGCGATCGCTTCTTTTAATGGTTTTTGATAAGCTTCAGGCAGCTTGTCAATTTCGCGAACTAGTGGCGCGACATAACGGGTCGGAATAGTGTGAGCGGCAACCTTCTCTTTTAGCTCATCGGGAAGATGATCAGAACTCATTGATGTCCATTCATCGGAGAGCTGCCGCACTTCACGTCTAGTAATTTTTTCTCCATTTCTAGCGGCATCGACAATTAACTGCTGTACTTCTGAAGAAGCTTGGGCAGTTTCTAAGAAAGCTCTTTTACTAAATTGACGAATATCATCAGCATCTAGCTGACCATCTGCCATTAAAGTGTCAGCACTATTGGCAAGCTGAATCCATGAATAAGCCTGAGACTTACTGATTTCTCGCTCTTGCAGCCATTTCAAGAATCCCGTACCGCGCCCTTCGCCATTTGCCTTCTCGCGATCGCGTACAGTTCGCAAGATTCTACCCCGCCAAATATCTGTCTGCAAATCGAAGCGATCGCATACTTGCCAAGCTAGATCGACTTCTTCGAGAAATTGACCTTCTGCAAGTCCTTCATCATTGGGATCGGGTAAGGAAAGCGAAAAATCTGTCAGATCGAGATTTGCTAAAGATTCATTGGGAATAGATGTGACGGAAATAGATTCGAGTAGAGTTTCACTCACGGACACAGACAACCTTTGATTTAATGACTTTGAAGCATGAGCAACATAAAAGTTACCCATCTAATATACTAACGGATAGAAAATAAATAACTCGTGTAATTAAAATCCAAAACTATTGGGGCGGGCAAAGCCCGCCCCAATAGTTTTGGATTTTATTAAATTTTCATTCCTAACGAATCTGAAAATTGATAAATAGGCAGCTTAAAAAAGTGAGCTGAGCCGTGAGTAAAAACATATAGATCACAGCGCGCTTTTTGAAAATAGTTAAGATCAAGCCGATCGCCTTGAGATCGATCGTTGGGCCAAAAACTAGAAATGCTAGTAGCGATCCGCCCGTAAAAGTGGAGGCAAAGGACAGCGCAAAAAATGAATCCACAGTCGAGCAAATCGAAACAATCGCCGCCAAGATCATCATTGCGACAATTGAGCTAACTGGCCCCTGCCCCAAACCCAGTATGATATCGCGGGGAACCCAAACCTGAATTATTGCGGCGATCGCACTACCCATCACGAGGATTGCCCCTAGCTCACGCATTTCTGCAAGCGTATTGTCTAGCAATAGATTTAAGCGATCGGGCAAAGACTTAGTGACAATTTGATTACTTGACGATAAATAACCCGCAAAGTCTAAAGGTTGATTGCGATCTTCTCCCAAGAAAAATGTGCCCACAGGTACAGCACCCGCCTTAACCTTTGGTGCTGGTAAAGCAAGGGCAATATTCGGTTGCAAAATAGCTCGCAAATCTTTTTGAGAACTAAATACCATGGCAACAATTGTAGCGATCGCAAATGAAAGCACAATTCGCAATACCGCAATTTCAGGCTGATCGCGAAAGGCTGTCCAAGTTGCCCAAATTACCACAGGATTAATCGTTGGAGCTGCCATTAAGAAGCTCACCGCCACCGAAATCGGTGCGCCTTGAGAAATAAGTCTCCGCGCCACAGGCACATTGCCACATTCGCACACGGGGAACATAAATCCGAGTAGACTTCCAGCTAATGCTCCTAAAAAAGGATTTTTGGGCAAAATAGCTATAAGCTTGCGCTCATCTACAAATATTAATAAGACTCCAGACAGCAAAACCCCCATCAACAAAAACGGGATTGCTTCCACGAGGAGGCTCAAAAACAAAGTAAAGGCACTGAGAATTTGATTCATAGTTGCGCTATTTGGCATTCCCAGAGATAAATAAGGGCGCAAACCGCCATTTTTATTTCTAGGGTTTAAGGCGTTTGCTAGTTTGTTAATTTTTAGCTTAACAATTATAGAGGCTTATAAAGTGCTGTACGTTTTAAAATTTTTTGGGACTCTTCTCGTAAAATGTAATGTTAATACAGCAAAACTAAAAATTAAAATTTGCTGCAATGGGTAACGGGACTAAAAACATGCACCAATGCTTAATAGGAAACAGCCGCCATGACCGCACCAGATCCGCAACTACCCACAATTCCTGTCGCTTCTAAAATCACCCCGCCAAAGTTAGAAGATTACCGGATTCCCGTATCTCCAGGATATGCCATCCCCGAAGATCGCTATGCGATGTCCGCTCCCGATCTAGGTGGCGAGTCCGCAATTTTAGCTGAGTTTGATGCGGCTGTGCGCTCTGACCAATTTTCCTTAGCATTACAAAAAATAATTCGTTGTCGCGATAATGTCTTACCTGCTTTGCTAGAGCGACTCGAAAGCGATGAAATAGCTATATCCAAAAAAGCAGCGATCGCCTTAGGTTATTTGCGATCGCCAATAGCAATCCCACCGCTAATCGCCGCCACCAAAAATCCCCACCGTCAAATTCACTGGCAAGCAGCAGCAGCACTAAGTTGGATTGGCAGTGCTGAAGCGATCGGGGCATTAATAAAGTTATTGCGACATCCATCTATTCAGGTACAAGCTGCAAGCGCTAAGGCTCTGGGACGAGCTAGTTTACCTGCGGTATCACCTTTAGTGGAGGCACTAAAACACAATGACGATATGGTAAAAGTCCATGCCGCTCACTCCCTTGGGCAAATTAGTTCCCCCTTAGCGGTTACCACCCTTATCGATGCTCTGGAGAATGGTAGCAAGTCCGTTCGTTTTGAAGCGGCTTGGGCGCTAGGTCAGATTAAATCGCCTCTATCGGCTAATTCTCTAGCTCGATTACTTACTGACAATGACATTAGTGTCCAGTCTCAAGCCGTACAAGCTTTAAAGAATATAGGTACTCCCGCGATCTCGCCTGTTTCCAAAATGCTCTACAACACCTCTAGTCATACTCGCAGTGTTGCCGCTCGCACTTTAGGGCATATTGGCATGGAGGAAGTTGTACCATTGCTTGCCCAAGTTTTGAGAGATGATGAATATGCCTATGTGCGTTGTGATGCTGCATTAGCATTGGGGGAAATTGGCTCGCATGATGCTGTGTTCTATCTTTCACAAGCAATAAAAGACCGCGATCGCTCAGTCCGCAATGCTATTTTGAGAGCCTTAGCACAAGTAAATTCGCCTGAAGCTCAGGAAATCTTAAATAATATTAAACACACGGTATCTATACCAAATTATTCTGTCTCCAATCTCCGAGATTTTGGCGATGAGTCAGACTTTACGACAATTCAGGGATAAGTTTCTAATAGAAATATATAGAAATATATAGTAATCAAAGGTTCGCTTAAGACATAAAACCCAAAATCAAAGTG
>NZ_SJEE01000012.1 GCF_006937785.1 Pseudanabaena sp. UWO311 | reverse complement strand
ATGAGAGGCGGCGCTTCGCGCCGCCTCTCATGCTTGTGTTAAATACTTCTCAAAGCCACAATTGGATCAAGTCGGGCAGCTTGTCGGGCGGGGAATATGCCAAAAAATAACCCGATGCCGCCAGATACCCCCACAGCAAGGCATATTGCGCTGATGGATACACCAGCTTGTAATGGAGAAACTGCGGCGATCAGTAGAATGCCACCAACGCCAATACCTGTACCGATCGCACCACCTAGCAATGATAAAATCACCGCTTCAATTGTGAACTGGGTGAGAATATCGCTGGGTGAAGCACCAATCGCTTTACGAAGTCCGATTTCGCTGGTGCGCTCGGTAACTGACACCAGCATGATATTCATAATGCCGATTCCACCAACTAGGAGAGAAATACCTGCGATCGCAGCAAGCATAATCGTTAAAGCACCTGTAATATTCCCAACAATTGCTAGCGCGTCCTGTTGGGTACGAATTGTAAATGTATCGTCAGCATTGACATCAGAGGTACGGTGGCGCAATCGCAATAGATTTGAGATTTGGAATTGGGCAGCGTCTACATTGTCGTTGCTAGTTGCTGACACATTAATTACAGCGACAGCAACTCCATAGGGGGAAGTTTTGCCAGTCAGTCGGCTAGACATGGTCGTAATCGGCATAAAAATTGTGTCATCTTGGTTCGTACCCAGAAAAGCGCCTTTTTCCGACATTATGCCGATCACTTCATAGCTAGTACCTCGCATTCTCACCGTCTGTCCAATAGCCGATCCCTGTGGGAATAACTCTTTCGCGATCGCAGCTCCGACTGTGATGACTCGCGCATTCCGTTTGATATCTTCCTCGTTAAAAAAACGTCCTGCGCTAACTTCGGCATTGCGGACGATCGCATAGGTGTCCGTCGTCCCGATCAGGGTGGCACGTTTAGTATTGTTACCTGCGATCGCTAGCTCGGAGCCATTAATCTGCGCTGCAACACTGCGAACGGTGGGTACTTGGGTAGCGATCGCTTCGGCATCGGCAAGCACTAGTCGATTGGGCGGTGCAATTACATTCCGTCGCGCATTGTCAGTACCAGTAATCACAAAAATCACGTCTGTACCAAGTGACTGGAACTGTTCAGCAGCATATTTTTGTGCGCCTTGACCGATCCCAACCATCAAAATTACTGAGGCATTGCCGATGATGATACCGAGCATTGTCAATGTGCTACGCAAGCGATTAGCGGCAAGGGTTTTGCCTGCCATCCGAAAGCTTTCCCAAGTATCCATCCTTAAAATTTCCTGATGTATATAATCAACTTTTAGCGAAGAATTAAATATAAAACCCTAGAATCTGCACCGCCCGCTGCGCGGGCGGTGCAGATTCTAGCTTTGGATTTTAAATTATACTGATCTGCTTATTTCAAGTTTAGAGCTAAACCTAAATGATGACTTCAACCATTGGGCTGGAATCGTAAAGAAATTTTGCTTATAGCAATGAAAGAGATAGCTAGGACAAATCAAAGCCCAAATACCAAATAAATGAAGGCGGTGCAAAGCGCCGCCTTCATTTATTTGGGCTTTATGTCCTAAACACAACTTTCATTGCTATAAGCAAAATGAGAACTTTAAACACTTATTATATCGCTTGAGCTTTGACGTGTTGTCTTTTGACTTAGATCAACTATTCGCGTAAGGATAACAACAATTGGGAATAGTAATGGCTATTTGAAGCTTAAGTAGACTCGCTTAATTAATTACACACCCAAACCCGTAAGGTTTCGACCCTGAGGGTCGAAACCTTACGGGTTTGGGTGATTTATTCTGCACAGAGGTACTTATAACAACAAAATCTGAGACATATTCTTCAAAATGCTAGACAAACATTTACGAAGGCTCATTCTCTTTTTTACAAGACTAATTCTCTTTTTTCGCAAGGTTTAATTCTCATATGTTTAGACTAAAATAACAGCATACGCAAATCCAATCCTTCATTGAGTATTAAAAATACTATGCTGGAATACCTTCCACCGTTAAATGACCATAATTTGCCCTATCCAGATACAATTCATCCGATTGTGGTGCATTTTGTGATTGCGATGGTGTTGTTTTCGGTAGTATGCGATGCGATCGGCTACTTCACTCGCAACCCTCGCCTATATGAAGTTAGCTGGTGGAATTACTTTTTTGCCACTATTTCTATCTTTATTGCGATCGTCTTTGGACAAATTGAAGCGGGACTTGCTGAACCTTATAGTTCAGTAGAAGCTACTTTAAACTTGCATACCATTATTGGTTGGTCATTATCAGGAATTATCGCCGCGATTACAGGATGGCGCTATGTAATTCGTATCCGTGATCCAAAGGTATTGCCTGTTTCGTTCCTTAGCGCAGGTGTATTACTGACTGGACTGGTTTTGTTTCAAGTTTATTTGGGAGACCTCTTAGTTTGGGTCTACGGACTGCATACAGTTGCCGTTGTCGAAGCTTTAAGGGAGGCTAGTTTAAAATGAATCCAGACTTGATTAATCAATTAGGTAGTCAGTTGGGTGTTAATGGATTACCCTATGCAATTCCCATTCATCCCAATCTTGTTCACATGACTTTGGGTCTGTTTATTGTGGCGATCGGGTTTGATTTTGTCGGTGTGTTTTTTGTTCTGGAAAAGCCATTTTTCAAGTTTCTTGCAATTCCTGCTGCACGTTCCAACTTTTTTGATGTCGGTTGGTACAACATGGTCGCCGCTTCGATCATCACCTTCTTTACTGTGGCTGCTGGCTTTTATGAGATCTTGTTAGCCACTCCTGATCCAAATGTGAAGAGTGCTTGGGGTTTTCAAGCAATGGAAACTATGATCTGGCATGGTGTGGGCGGCGTTTTACTGCTAGCCCTCATTGTCGGCATGACTGTATGGAGAGGATTTCAGAGATTTCTCTGGCGCAAGGATATGGGACAGCAGGTGCAATGGAGCTATCTATTAGCTGGATTAGCGATTTTTGTGATCATGTTTGCTCATGGAACTTTAGGTGCACAACTTGCTTCGGAATTTGGCGTACATATCACCGCCGATCGCCTGTTGCGCTTGGGGAATAATGCCGATCTCAATCAATTACTGAAATAGGGAGATCTATGAAACTACGCACGGGTTTAATTTTAGGTGGGATTGCGATCGCGATCGCCCTCATCAGTCTCTGGATGGGACAAGCTGCCTATACATGGTTCCCGCCGCAAGCTTCCGCAGAATCGATTTTGGTGGATAACCTATTTAGCTTTTTAGTGACATTAGGAACTTTTATTTTTCTTGGTGTAGTTGGCACTTTGAGCTATTCCATCTTGTTTCAACGCGCAGGAAAATATGACTATAGTGATGGTCCTCATATCGAAGGCAATGTCAAATTAGAAATCATCTGGACAGCGATTCCTTTTGCCTTGGTGATTTGGATTGCCGCCTATAGCTATCAAATCTATGACAAGATGTCGATCTTAGGTCCCATGGAACACGCTCATCATGGACAGATCGTGGCATCGGCTGATGCGGCATCGATGGATAGAGATGAAACTGCAACTACAGAAAAAATTGATGTATTTGCGCGGCAATGGTCGTGGGAGTTCGTTTATGGCAAAGGCACTAGTATCGATGTTAGTAGTACAGAATTACATTTACCCAATAATCGCAGGATCAAGTTAGTACTTCATTCGGAAGATGTGCTGCATGGCTTGTATATTCCTGCTTTTCGGGTGAAGCAAGATGTAATTCCGGGACGTGATATTGATTTTGAATTTACACCGATTCGTGAAGGGAAATATCGCTTGCGAGATTCGCAATATAGCGGCACTTACTTTGCGGCGATGCAAACGGATGTGGTAGTGGAGTCGCCTGAAGCCTATCAAAAATGGTTGGCGGATGCTTCTATCGCTACGCCTGTAGCTGCCTATAATCGTGCATCTAATGAATATGCTAAACGCGCTAATGCAAATAATTGGGCGACAGTTATCCCTGCGGCTCCGCCTGTGGTGAATTATTCAAATGTTCCGGACACAAAATAATAAGCTAGGGTTTATCTATGGTTAGTGGGTTTGATTCTCTCATACTGTTTTATCCCCAAAATCAAGCGTTCATTCGTGGTGAATCCAGTTTACCAGAACGATTAATGGTTGTGGACGGTGTCTATAGAGCTTTTCAAATGCCGATTTTATTTGTGGTTGGGCTAATTTTAATTCCATTTATTTTAGCTCAAGGGCTAATTGAATTGGCAAAGGCAGTAAACATTTGGAACTTGCCACAAGTTACATTGCTAATCCAATTTGCTGGATTTGGGTTGAGTGGTTTGGCGATACTGAATTTGTTTTCGCTTTTTTTTAATCCTGTCCTATTCAAATTGGCTGAAACCATGTGGGCAAAACATAGAGCTTCTACAATCCTTAAAAACGGTGGTGAGGTGATTGATGGTTGGGTTTTTAATATTAAAGAAGACCCTGAGAAAGACTGGTGTATTGAGTTTAAGATTTCCCCAGAATTAACTGCCGACATGTACAGTATTACAATGCCGTACTTGCCCGATCACTTGTCTCATGTGAAGAATGAATCGGTCTTAAAACTCTTTAGACATAATAGCCGCCTATTTATGTTGTAATTTATTCACTTCAAAATGGTTAGCAGATGCTTCTAATGTTAAGCCAGTATCTGCTTACAATCCTGATGCTAATGACAGTTATCCCTGCGGCTCCGCCAGTAGTGAATTATTCAAGTTCTAATTAAATTCCTCAAGAGCAATCATGGCAAACATTTCTATTGATGCGATCGCCGATCTTCCACCTCAGTCTGAGCAGCCTGAAGACTGGCGGCGATTTTTTGGATTTAGTACCGATCATAAGGTGATTGGGATTCAGTATATCGTTACTTCCTTTTTCTTCTTTCTCATTGGCGGCGTTCTGGCGATGGTGATTCGGGGTGAACTGATTACCCCTGAATCGGATTTAGTCGATCGCGCTGTGTACAACTCCATGTTCACGATGCACGGCACGATCATGCTGTTTCTCTGGACATTTCCTGTACTTTTAGGGATATCGAATTACCTAGTGCCGTTGATGATCGGCGCTCGTGATATGGCTTTCCCTAAGTTAAACGCCGTTGCCTTTTGGATGGTTCCCGTATTTGGCGTGATCCTGATGGCAAGCTTCTTTATTCCTGGGGGATCTTCACAATCAGGCTGGTGGGCTTATCCGCCTGTAAGTTTGCAAAATCCGACAGGAAATATTGTTAATGGTCAGTTCCTGTGGTTGCTTGCAGTAGCCATTTCGGGTGTGGCTTCGATTATGGGCGCGATTAACTTCGTGACTACGATTTTCCGAATGCGGACGACAGGAATGACTTTGTTCAAAATGCCTGTGTTTGTCTGGACAGTCCTCGCCGCGCAAATTATTCAACTATTTGGATTGCCAGCATTGACCGCAGGAGCGGTGATGTTGTTGTCTGACTTGACTTTTGGAACAAGCTTTTTCGATCCAGCCAAAGGCGGCGATCCCGTTCTCTTTCAACATTTTTTCTGGTTCTATTCCCATCCTGCGGTTTATGTAATTATCCTGCCAGTGTTTGGGATTTTCTCAGAGATTTTCCCTGTTTATGCGCGTAAGCCTCTCTTTGGGTACAAGGTTGTGGCGGTATCTTCGTTAATCATTACGGGATTGAGTGCGGTGGTTTGGGTGCATCATATGTTTGCTAGTGGTACACCTAGCTGGATGAGGATGCTATTTATGGCGACAACAATGTTGATTTCTGTACCGACGGGGATCAAGGTTTTCGCTTGGGTGGCTACGATCTGGGGCGGCAAAATCAAACTAACTACGGCGATGCTGTTTGGATTAGGTGCACTGGTGATGTTTGTATTCGCAGGTATTACAGGCATCATGCTTGCTTCCGTACCCGTAGATATTCATGTGAATAATACTTACTTCGTGGTTGGACATTTCCATTATGTAATTTACGGCGCGGTGGTAATGGGAATCTACGCAGGGCTGTATCATTGGTTCCCCAAGATGACTGGACGCATGTATTCAGAGGGTTTAGGCAAACTACATTTCATTCTGACTTTTATTGGTACGAATGCCTGCTTCTTCCCTATGCATCCGCTCGGCTTACAAGGAATGCCTCGCCGCGTTGCCTCCTACGATCCTGAATTTGCTTTCTGGAATGTGATTGCCAGTTTAGGCGGATTTCTACTAGGAATATCGACATTGCCATTCTTACTCAACATGATTGGCTCATGGGTACAGGGAGAAAAAGCTCCCAAAAATCCTTGGCGAGCGATCGGTTTAGAATGGCTAATTTCTTCGCCTCCATCCCATGAGAACTTTGAGGAGTTACCGATTGTAATTTCGGAACCCTACGGCTATGGCAAAGATGAACCATTAGTTTCTAATCCTGATAAGTTGGAGGTAAATCATGCAACCAGTTGATACTTCTGTTGGCGACAATTCTATTTTGGAAGTTGCCCACGCCGCCCATAGTGAGCATCCCGACAATCGGCTATTTGGCTTTGTGGTCTTCCTACTTTCCGAAAGCGTCATCTTCTTGAGCTTTTTCGCCGCCTACATTGTCTATAAAACCACATCCATCAACTGGCTACCTGATGGAGTCACAGGCTTAGAAATTCGCGAACCTGCGATTAATACAGTAATTCTAGTTTCCAGCAGTTTCACTATCTATATCGCTGAGAAATTTCTCCATAAAAAGCAACTTTGGGGCTTTCGTGCCTTCTGGTTGCTGACGATCGCTATGGGTAGTTACTTCCTCTATGGTCAAGCCGTGGAATGGAGTGGTTTAGCCTTTGGCTTTGGTGATGGCGTGTTTGGCGGTAGTTTCTATTTGCTGACAGGTTTTCACGGTTTGCACGTTTTAACGGGTGTGCTGTTGCAGTTAATCATGTTGGTGCGATCGTTCCTTCCCAATGAATATGACAAGAGTTTGTATGGCATTGAGGCAACTTCGCTATTCTGGCATTTTGTTGATGTGATTTGGATTGCGTTGTTTACGTTGATTTATGTGTGGCAATGATTATTGGGGTATTAGCGATTAGGTTAGTGTGTTTATTTTTTCACCTTAAAGAAATTTGATGTTTTAAAGCCTTCCAGCAAAAGCATTATAGAATTACATTTTACAAGTGGCGAAAAATTAGTGACACTAACCAATTAGCTTTTTGCCATCTCCTAAAACGTACAGTAGGAAGAAGCACGCGGACACCAAGAGAAATAATGATAATAAAGTGAGATGGATTGCAAAACATAGATACAAGCCAAAATATTGATTACCAATTCCTTCCTAAGAGCTAGGAATTCCTGAAAGCAGAAAATACTGGCGATCGCGCCACCCGCAAAGCCACCAATCAAGACAAAAAATAGCCCTATCAAAACTGCGATCGCTCCCAATCCACCTTCTCCCCATGTCTTTAGGGAGTAGTATGGTGTTGATATCCAAGGTGTGATGAAGACCAGCAAACAACCAAAGAAAGCGCCGATATAGCTCACGAATAAAGTATCTTGAATGCGTCGTCGTAATAACCCGACAACCAAACCTACTGCCGACCCGACAATTAAACAAATGCTCCCACTTACTAACGTATTGAGGAATAATCGGGGCAAAATGTAGAAAAAAATCAGCCTGAAATCCAGCATAGAATTACCCAGTTGTATTCATGAAATATTCGTAGCCATCCAATTGTATAAACTCTGAAAACTAAGTATAAAGCTGACCATTAAACTCAATAGTAAACCCAAGAGAAACCTAATGATTATCGACGACAATTATTACGATGTGATTATTATAGGTACTGGTGCGGGCGGAGGAACCCTTGCCTATAAACTGGCTTCCACAGGTAAGAAAATCCTGATTCTCGAACGAGGTGATTTTATGCCCCTCGAAGAACAGAATCGCAGTAATATCGATATCTTTCAACGCGATCGCTATCATGCTCCTGAACAATGGTATGACCACACAGGTGAACCATTTTCACCGCAGACTAACTATGCGATTGGTGGGAACACCAAAATCTATGGTGCGGCTCTATTGCGGCGACGTGAGAAGGATTTTGAAGAAGTCACCCATCAAGCGGGAATTTCGCCAGAATGGTGCGTGAAGTATGACGAATTTGAGCCTTACTACACCGAAGCCGAAAATCTCTATAAGGTGCATGGCGAGACAAATTCTGATAGCACCGAACCAACTCACAGCACTGATTATCCCTATGCTGCGGTGAATAATGAACCTGAGATGCAAAAGATCTATGAGGCGATCGCTAATCAAGGTTTGCATCCATCGACAATTCCCCTCGGCTTGACCCGTCAAAAGGATGACCCCACTAGCGACTCTGAAGAAAGTTGCCTCGTCCCTTCCTTAAAGTCGGCAAATGTCACCTTGAAAACCCAAGCCAAAGTAATCAGTCTCCATACCAATCCATCAGGACGATCGGTGAAGGGAGTAGAAGCAGAAGTGGGCGGACAGTCCTATCTGTTTTTAGGCGATATTGTTGTGCTTGCCTGTGGTGCGATTAATTCGGCGGCGTTGCTGTTGCGATCGGCAAATGATACTCATCCGAAAGGGCTTGCCAATAGTTCCGATCAAGTGGGACGGAATTTGATGAAAAGCCTGTTGTCATCGGTAGTCCAACTCAGCACTAAGCCCAATAACGGCTCCTTCCAAAAGTCTATTTATGTAAATGATTTCTATTGGGGTGATGCAGATTTTCCCTATCCAATGGGACATATTCAGAATTCGGGCGGACTACTCACCGACATCATTTTTGCGGAATCTCCGCCTGTATTTTCCATTGTTGCGAAGCTCATGCCCAACTTTGGACTGAAGCAGTTAGCGACCCATTCGATCGGCTGGTGGGCGCAAACGGAGGATTTACCCGACACGAATAATCGGGTGCGTTGGGAAAATAACAAAATCCATATCGATTACAATCCCAACAATACGGAAGCCCACGATCGCTTAATTTATCGATGGACTGATGTCTTAAAAAATATCGAAAAATCACTAGATGGCTTCCGTACTGGTTTCCTGCATCCCCGCTCTGAGTCACCGTTGCAAGTGGTCGCCAATCAATGCGGAACCTGTCGCTTTGGTGACGATCCTGCAACTTCCGTTTTAGATCGCGATTGCCGCGCCCACGATCTCGATAATCTCTACGTTGTAGATGGCAGTTTCTTTCCGTCTAATGCGGCGGTGAGTCCTGCTTTGACGATTATTGCTAATGCTCTAAGAGTAGGCGATCGGTTAATTGAGAGGTTGAAATAAGTCTTATGAGAACATATTACCCAAAAAACTTTAATATCTTTTTGGGTAATAATCGTCTCAAATCATTCAGCTATAACGTTTTAGATAATGCTAAAGTAGACCAATAAAGATTATCAATAGTAATTCAACTTTTAGGAAAAATGTATGCCCAGTGAAAATAAAAAGTTAAACAACGAATTTGACATTTTTATCTCTAACTCCGTTTACCCAGATGCTACTCCTATTTTTACTTACAGCCCTAAACCACTTGATAAAATTAAAGATGACTGCATTATCATAATTGATACTAACGCATTACTTGTTCCCTACAGTATTGGGAAAGAAGGTCTTGAACAAATTAAAAGAACATATGAAAAGCTCGTAAGTGAAAAAAGATTGTTTTTGCCAGGGCAAGTTGCAAGAGAGTTTGCTCGAAATAGAGCTAACAAACTAGCTGAATTATTTCAGCAGTTAAGCAGTAAAAGAAATAGCCCTCAAAACTTACAAAAAGGGAAATATCCCTTACTCGAATCCTTGCCAGAATATCAACAGTCTGTAATCATTGAACAGCAGATAGATGAACTGTTAAAACAGTATAGGAAATTACTCGGCAATGTGTTGGATCATGTTCATAATTGGAGTTGGAACGATCCAGTTAGTCTCATATATAGCGAACTTTTTAGCCAAGATGTTGTCTATGATTTTAAGTATGACGAACGTTTTATCAGGGATGATCTGAAGAAGAGGCAAATTCATAAATTACCACCAGGCTACAAAGATTCTAGTAAAGATGATGATGGTATTGGAGATCTTCTTATATGGCATACAATTCTTGAAATAGGGAAGAAACATAGCAAAAGCGTGATTTTTGTTTCAGGTGAAGAAAAATCAGACTGGTGGCACAAAGTTGATAAACAAACTCTTTATCCACGATATGAACTAGTGGACGAGTTCCGAAGAAATTCTGATGAACAGTCTTTCCATATTATTCCTTTTTCCCGATTCCTAAGCCTTTATGGTGCTAGTGATAGTACTGTAGAAGAAGTTCGTGAGGAAGAGAATAGATTAAGTATAGAGTTTACTTTGATTGGCGAGTTTATCCATAAATGGCAAACTCTTGAACAAAGTTTAATTTCAAAATATCGTTTGGCTGATCCTAGCGCTCCAGACGAATGGAGAATTAGACTAATTATTGGTAAATTGTTTCATCTCCATCTTTTAGATAAAGACTTAGTGGCAGATATAGAAAAATTACAAATGATTAGAAATGCTTTTGTCCATGATAGAACTATGACGGAAGTTCAATCTGAAGCCGAAATTAAAAATGAAATTTCTAGGCTAAACAAGATTATTGATATAGTCAATCAAATATCAGTTGATGACTAAGATAACAAATTAGTTGAAGAATTTATTGATCGCGTTATTAAAAATGATTTGGTTGGGCGATCGCGTTTGTTGTGGGTGAGTGGGCGATCGCGTTTTTGGTGAGTGAGTGGGCGATCGTGTTTTTGGTGAAGATGAGTGGGCGATCATGTTTTTGGCGGTGGTTGGGCGATCGCGTTTTGTTGGATGATTTGGCGATCGCGTTTTTGGTGAGTAGTTAGGCGATCGTGTTTTGGTGGGTGTGGCGATCGTGTTTTATGAGGGGGATGATTAGGCGATCGTGTTTTTATGGTGAGTTGTTGGGCGATCGTGTTTTTATGGTGAGTTGTTGGGCGATCGCGTTTTTGAGGGGATGATTGGGCGATCGCGTTTTTGTTGAGTGAGGGGGCGATCGTGTTTTTGGGGTTGGAATTGGGCGATCGCTATTTAATAATTAATAAACCTCATCATGACTCCCAATATCAACCAAAAAAATCACCATTTCCAACAACTTCTCATCTTCGGAAAACCTAAAAACAATCCTACAATCATAAGCAACAGAACAAGACCACAACCCCGCTAAATTTCCTCCCAACTTGTGAGACTTTAATGAAGGTGTAAACGGATCATCTCCCAACAGTCTTAATGCTTTTACAATTGCCTCAGTTAATTGTGGATTTTTCTTTGTAATTTTTTTGAAAGACCGTTTAAATCCGTTACTCCAAACAACTTGCATCATCATCCCCCAGTAAATCAGCAATCAATTCATCCACACTTCCTCTTTTTGCTGTTCCATTTTTAAATGATCTCATCACCTCTTCAGAATTAGCCAAAATTTCCTGCCGCCGACTCTCAATTCGCCGCTTACGGATTAGCTCAAACAAATAATCCTGATCTTCTATTGACAAACCCTCAATAGAATCAATAATCTGCTGAAAGACCATCATAAGAATTCCTTAACTATTACAAAATTTGTTAACAACTATCTTCTAGATATTTCTAATTCTAACTCACTAACATCAAACGACTCTGAGAGATCGGGTTTTTGGGTGGGTGAATGGGCGATCGTTTTTTTGTGAGGGGTGAGTGGGCGATCGCGTTGGATATTTTGTTTTTGCACTACTATTAAGATTATTACTCCTACCTAGAATTCATCATGGTTCAGGCGATCGCAGCAAAAGATGTAACGCTAAGAGAATTAAAGCAAAATTTTGGGCTTCAGATATCTCAAGATCCTACTTTTTTTACTGAATGGTTGGATAGTTTTATACCATTAAGAGAAGAAGAGCACCATTTATTAGATCGGGTAAAAGCTAATTTTCTAGAATTGATGGAAGATCCACCAATGTTAGAAAATACAGTGAAGATGGTAGTGCTTGCACCATTGTTAGATCTCGCAGGCTTTTATCACAAGCCATTTCGGATCGAGACAGAAACTGCTATTGCCTTAGAGATGAAAGATGAAGAAGCAATAATTCGAGGACGGATCGATGTATTAGTGATCAAAAATCAGCTTTGGTTATTAGTCATTGAATCAAAACGAAGTGATTTTGCAGTAACAAGAGCGATTCCACAAGCTTTAGCTTATATGTTGAGTAATTTGGAAACCGCACAACCAACATTTGGCATGATTACCAATGGGAATGAATTTTTATTCTTGAAGACTTCACAAAATCAGTATGCTAATTCACGGCTATTTTCTTTGGTAAACCCTAGTAATGAGCTTTATGAAGTATTACAAATACTAAAACAGCTAGGCGCAAAAATATGTGTGTGAGCTTTACGATCGCATGTTTTTAGGGTTCGGTTGCTCTAATGCTGCTGTCTGTAAATGTGATAGAGCTGTAGTATAGACAAGGACTATATGCGATCGCCAAAGCGAATGAATCGTAAATTTTGGATTATTGCCCTCATTTCTTTTATCAACTCCCTGAGTTTTACGATTCTGATCCCTGTGTTGTACCAATATGGTAGACAGTTCAAATTAGATGATTTTCAGACTAGCTTACTATTTGCAATTTACGCGATCGCTCAATTTTTTGCTACTCCAATCATCGGGAAACTCTCTGATCGCTTTGGACGCAAACCATTATTAATCATCAGTTTAGCGGGGACAGTGGTTGCAAATCTGATGGCAGGACTTGCCCCAAGTGCTACCTTTTTATTTTTCGCAAGATTTCTCGACGGAATTACTGGTGGCAATGCCTCTGTTGCTCAAGCGGTAATTTCTGATGTTACTCCTCCTGAGCAACGGGCAAAAGCCTTTGGTATTAATGGAGCTGCCTTTGGTTTAGGTTTTATTTTGGGACCAGCAATCAGCTTGGTTGCGCAGAAGGTAGCGTTGAATACTCCTCTAGGCAAATCATTTGGGGCATCTTTTTTGGTGTCGGGAACAATCGCTGCGATCGCTTTACTACTTACAATATTTCTTCTGCCAGAAACTCTCAAAACCAAGGCAAAAAAAGCACAAAATATCTTCGACCTTGGACTAGAAAAACTGATCACAGGTTTGTTCATGCCGAAAATTGGCATCTTATTGATCATTAATTTTCTAACGGGTATGACATTTACCCTGTTTACATTCGCATTTCAGCCCTATTTTCTGATAGTTCTCAAACAGAATAGCGATGGTTTAGCTTTAATGTTTTTGCTGTTTGGGGTTCTAGGTGTACTTATGCAGACTTTAGGCATTTCTCAAATGACAAAACATCTGCAACTAGTTCAGATTCTCTTTTTAGGATTATTCATCCGTAGTCTTTCCTTCGTTTTGATGCCAATTTGGGAAGATGTACATTATTTTGTCACCGTTTGCGTTCTTTTCTCATTACTAAACTCAGTTGTGCAACCGATGATTAGTGCGTTGATTTCCCTCAATACTAGCCCTGAAGAACAGGGCACGATTTTAGGGTTAAACTCATCTTATCTGAGCATATCTAATGCCTTTGGCCCCATAATTGCAGGATTAGTCGTTAATCAAAACCATCCTTCTTCCTATGGTTACCCACTATATTTAGCAGGAACTTGCACTTTCCTAGTTCTAATTTTTGCAGTTATAAAACGCAAAAGCTACGCCGTTAGGACAATTAGCGATAATAGCAAATAAACTTTAAAAGGTTGCTCTGTTATGCTAATGACAACTCTCCAACTGCTTCTAGACGGCTATATTTACCAATAGAAAGAAATGATTCTTCTAAACTTTGAGCGACTGTAGGGTTAATCCATCCTAATTGCTTTAACAAATGGATAGAAACTGCATTTTTCGCCCTTTTAGAGCCATCCATAACTTTGATCGCTAGACCCAATCCTTCTCCAATCCGTCCAATACATTGAACCCCTTCAGCACCAGATTTGCTGATAATTTCGCCATTGCTGAGGCGCATTAGCTCCGTGTCGAATTGACCATTCCCAGACACCATATCAGGATGTCTGGTCATCGCACGGGTAATACGTTCTAGGTGTAATTGATCATGAGTGGATAGTAGAGCATAGAGTCGGGCAAGTTGACCAATTTCTAATAGATAAGTGGGAACTCCACAATCATCATGGGCGCAGATAAATTCGGCAGCAGGCATATGCAAGAGATCAGCCATTGTATTGAGCGCAAGTTGCTGTACTGGATGACGGCGATCCATATAGGAAGAAATCTGCCATCCTTGCTGTTTACATATAGCGATCATGCCTGCGTGCTTGCCAGAGCAATTATGCTGAAGCGGACTTTTTTGGCATTCTGGTACTGGACATTGCAATGCACTTGGCTCCACATCGCATCGCCAAAGAATACTGAAAACTTGTCTGGCTTGAGCGATCGTACCTTGGTGCGAACCGCAAATAATCGCAAGATCAGTTTCTGAAAGGTTAAACCGATCCTGTGCACCCGTGATCGAGACTGGCAAAGCCTGAATTGGCTTAAGGCAAGAACGGGCAAAGGTGGTCGTCTGCGGATCTCCAGCTGCTGAGAGAATTCGACCTCTTGTATCAACAACGGCTGCTTGACAAGAGTGTACAGACTCGACTATGCCTTCGCGTAGCAATTGGACGGTAATTTTGTTAGCAGAGAAACGATTGCGCTTGCCAAGATTCATATGTTAATGCTTTTAGGATCGCCTTCATTATCTTACGGTAATTCAAAACTGAAACTGTCCGAAGTATTGTCATACATCGCAAGATTTTGCTATTTCGCGGTTAATCGCTAAATTTCGCATAGTGGTTATGTTAATAAAATTGAGGTTTATACTCTAAAGCATATACGGCTAAAAAACTAAATAACAACCAAAATATATGAAATTATTGGTGGTTAAGGTTTGCCTGGGGGGATCGATTCAATCATCACCTTTATCAGCAGCAACTTTATATGCTGACTTTATCACCCCAAACTCCTGTAGATTACCAATCCAACCTAATACCAATCGTGATGAGATCGAATTACTGACTGATGAGATGTTAAGTATGCCAAAGCTAGATGAGAATAATCGTGGCGTTGTTCAGAGACACTAACAAGGATTTGGAGGCTGAGTTTTTGGTGGTTCGACCAAATATTCCCAGCATAATTTCCCAGAATTCAAATCCTTTACTTTTAGGACACTTTGATGTGTCAGGTGATTGATGCGCTGATCGACAAGATAGTAAATTTTAGAATTAAAAATTGCAATTGATCGAATACCAATAGATTTATAGCTAGCATCGTAATTTACTGTTGTCAGAAGCTCTCCAGTTTCCGCAGCAAAAATCCACCAAGGTTGCTCTACATCACATATGTCAGGACAAACGAATATGTAGCATTGATCGAGAGTCACAATATAATGTAGCGTCTCACCTTTGCCTATCTCGATAATTTTTTCGATGTTCTGCTCTCCATATCTGTCGCGGATTCTCAGTTGTAATCCTTTTTGCCCATCAATCTCGTCCCTAACTAGATCTACAATTTTCTGTCCTGCAATCCAACATCCAGAGGGTAATGACTCTTCAACCGAGGTGTCAGTGATAGGATCTTCTGGCGGTAGTCTCTTCACAACACCAGAATTAAGGTCGATTCGCACTGTGCCACGATCTTTTCGTTGTGCGTATAGAGCGTCTATCCCTTCTGGTGGGGCGGCTCCTCCTCGATAATAGTCTTGAGCTTGCCAATCTAAGAACAGACGATTGGTAGTAGCCCGTAGTTGAAACTTTAAATTAGTTTCACCCCAATAGCGAGGAGGATAGAATGGGACAATGACCCAAGGGGGAAAGAATATAGTTGCTGACTGAAAGATTAAACTACCATTATCCAGAGCGAGTGTAGCAATCTTAAAAGCGCACCAAGTATTCCAATGAGGTGGCAATTTCTTTTGTACTACTAGCCACTTATTGGTGGCTAACAGTGGATATGATGATAAATCAGTCGTCCAGAGCACGCTACCATCATTGAGATCGATCGCGTCAATTCCATTATTGATATTGACAAAATAGCCAACCTGATGATTAGGCGAGAGGATACCGCCTGGCAGGAACTTCGGTCTTATTTGCTCGGTATTAGGCATACACCACTTGAGGATGGAAATACAAAATCGGTCAAATTTACTTCGCATTAGACTTATACCACTTGAGGATAGAAATACAAAGCAATAAGTATCGCATTTAATTGTGAATATTCGTAATTGCCAAAGGGTTTTATTAGTCTATGACAGTTCTTCCTGATCGAGCAAAGATTTAATCTGAGTGGCTTTGTTGAATGAATAAAAAGAAGACAAAAGATTGAGGATATTAAGATAGATAATTAACGATTAACGAATTGTGGAAACAGATTAATTTGGCGATCAATGAGTAATCGTTGCTGCTGAACTTACCCAATCTACTGTTTTATTAAATAGTTTGTTTGTCAGCAATTGTTGCGCGATCGCAATTTCGTCATCTGTGAGAAACTTGGCTAGATAGCTAGCATAGGAAGGCTTTGTCTGAGACTTGCTAAACCATCGGTTTAATAAAGCTGTAGAAATTTGCATCGGCGTAGTGATGCGTTCTACTTCTATTTCAACTTTTAAATCCACTTTCTCAAAAGCCGATCGCAAATCATCAATATCCCAATTTGTCATTGAGTCATCGGGATTGGTATAGATTGCTTCTTCCGCTTGCATCCAGCGATCGCCAAATTCATCAGGTAAATCAATTAACCGATAGATTCGTTGAGTGTGTTTGGGAATTGATTCATAAAGAGCAGTTTTCCCATCATGTTGTAAAAGATTGGCTAATTGCTGAGTGCAAGCTAATTTGTTAGGTTCGCGCATCAGAGTGTTATAGCCAATAATCGCTTCAAACTGCATAGAGGCTAATACATTAGGAATCTCTATTAACGAACCATGCAAAACAATTGGGCGCAAAAGTTCGGGTAAGCTTGCTGCTTGTTCTTGCAAAGCGATCGCTTCAGATGCTTGATAAGTCAATGCATAGACTCCGCCTTCTGAAACCGATCGCAATGCTTCCCATGTCATTAAACCTGTTGCGGCATTTAGGTTGAGAACTACATGATGGCGTTGCAACGATAATTTGGAGAATAGGCGATCGCGTATTTTGGCTAATCTTTCACCTGCCTGTCCGATGGTGCGTTGTAACCAGCGATCGCTTTTAGTATCAGTGGGGCTAAAGGTGAGGATTTCAGGCAATTCTATGACTACTCCGCTCACCATTGCGGCTAATTGAGCTTCGCGGCGGCGTTCTACTTGTAACTTAATCGCAGCTTCTGCCCCTTGATCTGATGGTTGATAGAATACCTGTCCTTGCAAACTGCTGGGTAAATATTGCTGCTCAATCCAATGGTCGCGATAGGCGTGGGGATAGAGATAGCCTGCTCCATGACCGAATCCTTTTTTATCGCGACTGCTATCTTTGAGAGGATTGGGAACATCGGATTGCCGTTCCTGCTCTACAGCGGCGATCGCATCGAAGAAGCCCATGAGACTATTGGATTTCGCAGCATTGGCAAGATAGAGAGTAGCTTGGGCTAAATGATAGCGACCTTCGGGTAAGCCAATGCGGTCAAAGGCTTCAGCGCAAGCATTTACCACTACTACGGCTTGCGGGTCAGCAAGTCCGATATCTTCGCTCGCTAAAATCAGTAATCGCCGCAAAATAAATCGGGAATCTTCGCCTGCATAGACCATTTTGGCTAACCAATAGAGAGCCGCATCGGGGTCGGAACCACGCACGCTCTTGATGAAAGCGCTAATCGTATCGAAATGAGCATCGCCTTCTTTGTCGTAGAGAACTGCTCTTTGTTGAATGGATTCTTCGGCTACGGATAAAGTAATAGCGATCGCGTCATTCTCATCGGGTTCCGTTGTTTCTACTGCTAGCTCCAAGGCATTCAGCAATGACCTTGCATCACCATTGGCGACATTGGCTAAATGGGCGATAGCTTCTTCGGCAATTTTTACTTTGAGGTTGCCGTAACCTCTTTGGCGATCGCTAATTGCTTGCTCTAGTACTCGCCGCAAATCCGCTTCGGTTAATGGCTTTAATTGGAATAATCGCGATCGGCTGACTAATGCTTTATTCACTTCAAAGAAGGGGTTTTCGGTAGTTGCACCGATGAGAATGATTGTGCCATTTTCTACCCAAGGTAGTAATGCGTCCTGTTGGGATTTGTTGAAGCGATGTACTTCATCGACAAAGAGGATCGTGCGTTGATTGTGATAGCCTCGTTGTGTTTGAGCAGTTTCGATCGCTTCTCTAATTTCTTTTACACCTGCGAGGACGGCATTAATGGCGATGAAGTGGGCGTTGGTGGTGTTGGCGATAATCCTTGCGAGGGTGGTTTTGCCTGTGCCAGGGGGGCCATAAAAGATGAGTGATGATAGGCGATCTGCTTGAATGGCGCGGCGGAGTAGTCTTCCTTGTCCAAGGATATGTTCTTGTCCAATGAATTCATCAAGGTTGCGGGGACGTAGGCGATCGGCGAGGGGTGCTTCTGATGCGGTGATTTGTTGGCGATGATTCTCGAATAGGTTCATGTTGGCGTGCTGATCGCCTGTTAATTATTGTTTTGGAGTCAAAGCAAACGATGCTTGCGGTTTGGTCTATTTTGCCGCCAACATTTTATTACGCAGGTTGTTTTTCCTGAACAGTTACCGAGAGTTTTAGCCCTAATTGGTTTAGTAATTTAGCAATTGTCATTAACTCACTGGGCTGTTGGTTTGGAAATAGTTGAGAGCTGAGATCTAAATTCAGATTATTGTTTTTTGAATTGTTTGTAATATCTTGTTGAGCTTCTGCGACGTTTTTCAAAGCCAGTAAAATATGCTCGAAGTCTCCATCTTCTAAGACTGCATCTAAATAAGCGGCGGCTTCTAAGGGATCTTTTAAGGATTCAATTAGGTAGGAATGATAGCTTTTATAGGTTGGCATTTTCTCTCCTCTGAAAGTCTACCCAGTAATGCTTTGCTCTGATGATATCTTGCTTTTGGGTGTTTTTGTCACCGCCACATAGCAAAAGAACTATGGTTTCTCCTGCTTGAGCAAAATATATTCGATAACCTTGTCCATAGTCAATTCTGAGTTCTATGACTCCTGAACCAACAGGCTTGTAGTCTCCAAAGTTTCCATTTTCAACTCGATCAAGCCGTGCTTTAATTCTAGCTCTTGCTTGGCGATCGCTTAGCGACTCTAACCAAAGCTCAAAGGGACGCTCGTCGTCTTCGGTAGCGTAAAAGATCACCTCTTGTGGACGTGCTTCCATGAACCTGTATTGCCTATAAAATGAAACCTTTTAATTTTGTCATGGAACTAGAGACTTTTTGTGTTTTGTTAGGCGATCGCTGGGTTGCTCCTGCCGCGATCGCTAGGCGTTGGTACAGTGCTTCTGGTATTTGTAAAGTAACAGTTTCAGCCATATTCTTTTCTCGATGGGTTAATCATCTTTATTTTATAGTCTATGATTTTTGACAACTTTGATTTTGAAATTGAGTGTTAAGGAGAATGATTGTTGCTTTGTGTAGGAAAGTATTACAGACAATCACTACTTGTAAAACCAAGGTCTGCTAAAACATTTTTGCGTTTTGGAGGTTGAATGTTTATAGCCGTGTCTCGCAACCTTCTTTGTTCAAAGAGCATAATCTCTTCTGGTAATTCCCCAAAGAATCTTGGGTGATGGTAGATAACAGGATCAGGATGGCGAAAAAGATCTACTCTCTTAAAAGCTAGAATGCCTGCAAATGTGGGACTTTTATCTTCTTTGCCAGACTCTAGGAATATTCCATCTGGTTTAATTACAGCCTCCTGAAGATTATTCCTAGTATTTTCAACTATGGTTTTGTAGCCAAATAAAGCACGATCAAAATCATTAAATTCTACACCATAACCTGAGCCATGTATTGCCAATAAGACAGGCAGAGACTCGTTTCTTACCTGTTTGCGTTTCTTCTGAATTGCACGTTTTATTCTATCCTCTGCTCTCCCAATATAGTCAATGGGATACATCCGACTGCCTACACAGGGATTATGCCCCAGTATTTTCGGGAAAAAGGCTAGATGTAATAGTCCCGATTTCATCTTTATACTTTCCTCATGCCATCTCTCCTGAGGTTTTTTTGGCAAGTTTCCACACATTTCTACAAATGTGCGCCTAAATTCTTTTTTAGAGTCTTCATAGCCAATATTTGGTAGTTGAATCACGCTAACACTCCAACCAGTCGGCGTATTTTCATTCATAATTTCAATAAGTTTCTCATCTCTTTTTCGATCTTCGTCTCCTTCACTATCGAAACTGGGTGAAACAACTTCAATAATTAGTTGCTGCCCACCAAAGCTAACAAGGAAATCTGGGCACTTACCGTCTGAATTTTCTAACTCTATACAAAACTTTCCGCCTAAAACTTGAATAGTTCTAGCTAGTATAAATTCAAGAAAGGTACTATCCCACCTAGTTTGCAACGCTTTTATGAAATGCTCTTGATACTCTAATGGAATTTCCTCTAAGTTTCTCTTCAAAAACTGTCTGAATATCTGCGCTCGTTTAATAGTGGAACGTCCCAGCCAACTAACTACTGATTCTTCACCTTTACCATAAGAATTATCGATTGTAGTTGGCTCTGACAGCCATTTCCATTTGCTGTATTTGTCTAAGTTTTCCATGTTTTTGTCCAAAGTTAAAATCAATGTCAGTTCGTTACGCTAATGTTTGCTATTTGTAAATATTTATATATTGTACGATCTCATATTTCTACCTAGCTCAATTTTGACTTTTGAAGCGATCACTTTTATCTACAAGGCTCTATTAGCGATCGCGCTCGATGATGACAAAAGGCGATCTCCAATTTCTGTCTTACTCAACTTTTGATGTTTGAGGCGATTATTTCTTTCTACAAAATGCGATCTCGCTTGATGATGACAAAAGGCGATCGCCGTTTGTAGAGATTATTTGTGTGATCGCCTTTCCTGTTATGGTTTGCTAAACTAAAACTAACTTGAGTGTGAATCGAGAAAAGTCGTATGAATGCAATTAAAAACGAGATAGTACAACGATTGGAAATTGTTCCTGATGATAAGCTGCGAGAAGTTCTTAGCTTTTTAAACTATCTAGTGTGGCAAACTGAAAACTCACGTACTCAAGAAGACACAGACTGGCTAAAGAGCGACTTATCAAGTTTAGACAACTATGAACCCTATGAATGGCAAGAAGGAGAACTACAAGAAGGACTACCCGTTAAATTTATCGCAGAAACAGGGGAAATTGGGATCGGTGTATGACAGAGCATATTTTACAAATTGGTGATGTCATAACAGCAAAATTTCCTAGTCAAAATCCTAGCGGTAGAAAGCAAGAAGGCTACAGACCCGCAATTGTTGTAGGAATCCCCAGCCGATTAGGAAAACTGCGCTTTCCTCTAGTCTTCGTTGTCCCCATGACAACAGACAGAGGACAAGAATGGGCTGATATCAATCCTAATTTATATGTGCGATTTTCGGCTGGAGTAGCTGGATTAAAATCGCCATCAATTGCTCTTTTAGATCAAGTTCGCGCAATAGATATTTCTCGCATTGTGGCATATCGTGGCAGCCTCACACCTCAACAATATGAAGCCATCGCAGAATCCCTTCAAAAAATAATGGAACCTGAGTAAAAGCTTCATCACCATTTGTAGAGATTATTTTGTGCGATCGCTCATATCTACCTTACTCATCTTCAGACTTTTGAATCGATTATTTTTATCTACAAAGCTCTGTTAGCGATCGCGCTTGATAATGTCAAAAGGCGATCGCTCCCAAAACTTTAAAAGTCTTATATTATGGTAAGTATCATATAAATCTACGCTATTAGGCGTTATCCAAAATGCAAATCAGCTATCGATTGAACGCTAACGAACTTGACAACAATTTCCTAGAAAGCTTAAAAGCCGCTTTCCAAAACAAAGAGATCGAGATAGTTGTATATGAAAGCGATGAAACCGCTTTTCTATTACAGAATCCTGCTAATAGAAAGAGATTGCTAACTGCGGTGGAAAACATCCAAAACCGTAATAATCTCGTAGAACTTAATTGGGATACTATCTCATGAGAAGACGCATCCTATTTGAAGCAGAAGCCTTTGAGGACTATAATACATGGGCAAAAATGGATCGAAAAATTTACAACAAAATAGTAGAACTTATCAAAGATATTGAGCGATCGCCTTTTTCAGGTATTGGTAAACCTGAACCTCTAAAATATGGACTGAGCGGATTTTGGTCAAGACGCATTAGCGATGAACATCGTCTCGTTTACCAAGTAACTGATACAGAGATTCTAATTGCTGCTTGTAAAAGTCATTATGAATAACAGAAATATCGCGATTAGTCCTATTTGCAAACTTTTGAAGTGATTATTTTTGTCTACAAAGCTCTGTTAGAGATCGCACTTGATGATGATAAAAGACGATCGCCAGCAACCCCACAATCAGCATAATTCTCGCCTTTGCCATATTTTGGAATGATAGATACAATTTTATCTATTATTCAAGTTTGCAAATATTAATCCACAATTACAATATATCAAGATGAAGACAAAACTAATCTGGATGGGACTTGCGATCGCTATAGGGCTTGGGATACCTCTGTTAAGCCCTGAAATGGCTATCACAGCGATTCCCCCTCTCTCTGATAAACACCTAAAAGCGATGTCAGATTATGTCGTGCTTGGGACTGTGACCAACATTCAAAGTAGAGAAGTGAGAGTAGACATGGGGACTGATTATTCATATAAGGCTCGAATCCAAGTTAATCGCATAGAATTATCCAGAGCAAATACCCTTACTTCAAAAAGAAGCATTGAAGTCCTTTATAGAAAAACTGGAAAACGACCTAATGGATGGGTGGGACCACAAGGACAGTCTCAACTCTTAGAGAAAAACCGCAAGGTTAAACTCTTTATCCGTAGAGACGCGCAAGGCAACCTACATTTATTGGAGCCAAATGGATGGCAGCCAATCAATTGACAATCCATATCGACTCAATCAAAAACCAATAAGAGAATGGCTGTGCTTCGCACAGCCATTCTCTTATTGGTTTTTAGGTGCTAATGCATTTGGCGATAGAATTAAAAAAGAGTGAAGCAATGCTTCACTCTTTTTTAATTCTATTCTTCTTCAATCCCAAAAATCTGATTGAAAGTTTTAAGAACTTTGTAACCAGTATCAATTGACTCAAGAGGATCTTTACGCAGACGGTGACGTAGGCATAGACCGATGACTCGCTTAATGTCATCCACTTCTACTTCCTTGCGACCTTCAAAAGCCGCGATCGCTCTAGCAGCACGATTGCTGACAATATCGCCGCGCAAACCATCGACATTAAGCTCAGAGCAAACTCTGGAGATATTCAAGCGTAGATCTTGAGGAATATCCACTTCACTGAGAAGAGTTTGTGCTCTCACGATCTTGGCTTGGAGTTCTTCTTGGCGATCCGAATATTCCTTCAGAAAGCCGTGAGGATTCCCGTCAAAATTAGTGCGCTCTTCAACTACACGCACTCGTAATTCTGGCTCGCGTACAGTACGAATTTCGGCATACATGCCAAAGCGATCGAGTAATTGCGGACGCAATTCGCCTTCTTCAGGGTTGCCAGAGCCGACTAATACAAAGCGGGCAGGGTGACGAATAGAAATCCCTTCTCGTTCAACGGTATTCCATCCCGAAGCCGCAGAATCTAACAGCACATCGACTAAGTGATCGTCTAGAAGATTGACTTCATCAATGTAGAGAATACCGCGATTTGCTTTTGCTAATAGCCCTAATTCAAAGGCTTTCACCCCTTCCGATAAAGCTTTCTCAATATCAATTGTGCCGCAAACACGATCTTCGGTTGCGCCAAGGGGCAAGTCCACCATGATGACTTGCTTAGTAGTGACTGGTAGAGTTTCGCCATTGGCAACACGGCGGCGCACTTCTTCGCTTTGCAAGTCGCCGTCAGTGGGATGGCTGCTAAATGGATCGTCAGCAACAACTTCGATTTCAGGTAGGAGGTCGGCAAGGGCGCGAACGGTGGTGGATTTGCCCGTACCGCGATCGCCCATGACCATTACTCCACCGATTTTAGGATCGATGACGTTGAGCAACAGGGCGAGCTTCATTTCTTCCTGTCCGATCACGGCGGTGAAAGGAAATACAGGTCGTCTTGTCGTTACAGTTGGTTTAATGGGAGTTGCAATCAAGGTTTTTTAAATTTTGTATCGATAAAATGTCACTCTAGCCAATATACAGCTTTATCATCGCTGATTTCCTGAAAATTTACAGAAAACCTATGGACTGTCATGGGATTTATATTGTCCTAAAACCCAAAAGAGAGCTGCGGTGCTTTGTGTCGCAACTCTCTTTTGGGCTTTAGCTTTAGACTACTTCTTGCTTTTTGCGATCGCTTTGCGTTGGCTATCACCTGTGAACTTAAGAGCAAGATTTTCTATGCCGTTGTACAAGCCACGAGGCAGCATCCACATCAGATAAGCCGCAAAAATTGTGAGCAGCGATCGCATCGGTTCATAAATTAAGATTTTCCAATTGCTTGCCAAGGCGCGATTTACAAGGTTTACTGCCGCTTTGCCATCTTTGTTGCGAATAGCACGGCGGGAGAGGTAGCGGAATTGATAGGCACGGGCAAGAGATTCCCACTTTGCTAATAAATCGGGAGCATAGGTGCGGGTTTTTGCCATTACCTTTTCCCATGAATCTAGTTGTTTAGTCATGTTTGCAGATAAGCTGTCAGGATTAACACGGTAGAGCGTGAGCGGTTCGGGAATGCCTTCAATTTGCCAATTAGTTTGAATAGCAATCCTAATCCAGCATTCAATATCTTCTGACTGACGGAATTGATCATCAAAATAGAAGTCTTCTATTTCACCATAGAGATTGTCTTGAAATTTAATACCCTCAAGCGCGTCACGACGAATCACGGGAGCTGAGCCGTTGCCAATCGGGTTACGACAGAGCAAATGTGGAGCGTCAATACCTGTTAGTTTTGGCATTTGGTATGTACCCAGAGATTTACTATTCTCATCAATAAAAGCGGAACGGCTAAAACTAATACCAACTTTGGGATTTGATTCTAGATGTTGAACATGTTTTGCCAGCTTTTCTGGTAACCAGAGATCATCGCTATCCAGCAGCGCAATATATTCCCCTTTTGCATGACGAATGCCCGTATTTCTCGCTCCTGCTAAGCCGCGATTTTTTTGATGGACAATCTGGATGCGGGGATCAGCAAATTGCTCACAAATAGCAATACTGCCATCTGGAGATTGATCGTCAACGATAATTAGTTCAAAATCTCGAAAGGTTTGGGCTAAGACTGATGCGATCGTTTCTTTGATAAATCGTTCCACGTTATAAACTGGAACAATCACTGATGCTTTAACCATGGCTTTCTATAGTTTCCTGTTATTGACCGATAATTTTAGGATTAGGATAGGCGGCGCTTTGTCCACCTATCCTAATCACGCATATCCCAATAGTTGAGTAGCGTCATAAAACGAAAAAAATCATTTGGCGACTTAGCCCATTGATTGAGAGATATTTGCCAAGGATCGCTTCCCCATAATTCTGCAAGTAGCTGACGATCTTCTAAAGGAGCTTCTTCCCATGTTTGCTTGAGTGTTGGACTATTTTGAATATACCAACCTAGATTTGGCCAGGAGCCATCTGTTGCAAGTCCTTGATTCCCAACTGTTGATATTTCACCTAACCGCCTACGAAACCAGTCTCTTGAAAAAACAAGGAATTTTTCGATAGTGGAAGCCCCAGGTCGCCAACCATAGTTAGCATCAAGAATATCTTGTCCGCAAATTTTAGCGACAACTTTGCCCCATAGTAAGCGATTTATTTTCCATTTTGCGGGAATACGGCTATATAAGTCAGCGATCGCGCGATCAGCAAAAAAATCATCATAGGCAAAAGCCCGATACATAGTTTGTCCTGAACTTGCGGGTACATAACAAAGTGGACGAATGCGTTTATTCTCAACTTTAAGGCGATCGCTATCAGATCTGAGCCGAGTGGGTACGCCCTCAAAATAGTTCGCAAATCGTTGTTTCATCTGTGCTTTGAAAGCTGGAGGAAAGGGGGGAGACTGGTATTCAGGATAGGGAAGAAAGCTCTCTACACGTTGGCTTTTATAGCGAAAGAAGGGCAGTGACTTTCCAAATAGCTTGACAAACTCTTTGTCTAATATCTCACCTTTAAATAGCATGTCGGCAGAGCAAGCTGATAGTACTGTCGAAACTCCAATTTGCTGTAATAACTCATGCGTACCAATAAAGTGATTGTCTTCCAGAGACCACATTGCGCCAGAAACACTTACTCCCTTTTTCATCCAACGGGGATAGTAGTCTTTATCTCTTGCAAAGCCAATATATTCGACCCCTGCGGACTCGCAGAGCTTTTGTGATAATCCTGATTCTCGATTGGGAACATCGTATAAATTAACTCCCACCATCGTTGAGGGATCGGCTGCGGCAAATACCAATAGCCGAGAATCCATACCGCCACTGATAAAAGTAGCCGTTTTGCCAAGTCGCGGTAATGTGCGGATCCGAATCGCATTGCTTAGGGTATCAGCAAGCAGGTTGACGGTATCCTGTAAGTTGTCAAAGTATCCATCTTGGTGAGGTTTCCAATATTCACTCTCGGAATAGGTGGTATTAGCTAAATCCCAACATAGGTGCTTGGCGGCTCCCGCGTATTTGATTTCGTTGTAATAAGTGTGCGGTGGTGTAGCTTGCCATTCTTTTAGAAATTCAGCCATGGAGACATGATCAGGTGTAGTTCTTACTTCAGCATCAGATGCGATCGCATCTGCAAAAGTGGAGATCACGCAACCCTCAACTTTTTCGGGTGAATATAAAAATAGGGGATGACCACCAAAATGATCACTTAAGCAATGCAATCTCTGCGATCGCGGGTTCCAGACCAAAACTATTGCCGAGCCGTTATGCCGCTCAATGGCGGAGATGTCACCTTGAAGATAGCGATCGAGAATGAGTCGATTGCTTAGTCCGCCCTTAAGGTGACTCATTTTTTCTGCCCGCTGCCAGTCTGGCTCATCCCATGCCACACGACCAGACGTGAATATACGCACGCCTGTCTCAGGGTGATAAGCAGGTGCAAACAAAAGTGGAGGATCTTGACTCACCCAAGCGATAGAAATGTGGCGTTCAGAAAAAATATCAATTTGCTCATTGGGAAAGAACTTTAGCCGCTCTGCGGCTTTGACAATTCGATCAGAATTTTGTTCGCCAATGATTGCGTATAGCCCTGCCATATTCCAAACATCCTTTTAGAAAATAATTAATAAAATACAAGTTGAAGAGGTCAAACCCAAAATAGAGTTGCGGCGCAACTCTATTTTGGGTTTGACAGCTATAAAGAGCGAACATATCGATTTACCCAAAGAGTATAAATTGGTAAAGCGAGCCAATGCGCCAAAAGCACAGCTACAGCGATACCGATGATATTCCAATTTACGCCTATCAGTAATGCGATCGCAAAGAAACCCGTGAAGAATATATTCCATTTAAGATCCCAATCTGGTTTATCCAAAGCCCATAATGCTCTTGCAGCAGCATTAGCAAAAGGTCGAGGAATAGCAGAAAGACAAATCAAGATCAAAATTGGTATAGCTGGCAACCACTTAGCACTGAAAATGATTGGCACATAAATTGGTGCAAGACTAGACTGCAAGAGCACAAGTGGTACAACAATCCAAGCGATCGTTTTAAGGCTGCTAAAGTAACGTTCTTTAAATTTATCTGGTTCACCACGAGCAGCACATAAATGGGGAAATAGTGCTGAGTCTAGAGCCTCGATCGCACTCATACTAATTCCCAATCCTGCATTAAATGCAAAGTAATAAATTCCCAGTGACTCAACCCCAAGGAATTTACCCGCTATCAAGTAATCAAGGTTATTTCTAAGCGTATTCATTGTCTTGATCCCTAAAATGCTACGACCAAAACGAATAATTTCCTGCCATCCTTTAAGTGAGAACTCCTTGCTAGGTCGCCATGATTGGTTAAAGTAATTGATTGCCACCCAAATCGGTGCAACAATGACTTTGGGTAGAATGACTGCCCAAACTCCGATACCGCAAAAAGCTAGAACAATTGTTAAGACGTTGTCAAGAGAAACTTGTACCCCATTAGCTAAAGCTAGAACATGCAGGCGATTTTCGCGCTGGGATAGTGAAGCTTGGACTAGTCCGAATGGTATTAGCAGATAAACAAAAGCCATCGCACAAATCGGTAAAATCAAATTTTGATCTTGATAGAACCAAGCTATAGGAAAAGCAATAAAGCATTGGAGAAGAAATAGAACGGAACAGACGATCCAGTTCAGGCAATATGAAGTTTGAGACAAGGTTTCTATATCTTTTTCATCTGCTTGAACTAGCTTATCCCAAATACCATTTTGGGTAAACACTTCTATAAAAGTGTTGGTAGTGAGAATTAAAGCTGCTAATCCATATTCATATTTAGAAAGCTGTCTTGCGAGGATAACAGTAGCCGCTAACCTTGAGATCCGAATAAACAGTTCCGATAAACCTAGCCAACCTAAATTTTGGAGGAATCGACTAGCTAGTTTTTGTTTGACTGTATCTATTAACTTGCTAATAGCCGACATAGTAAGCCCTCCCAAGAAATCAAGTAATCTTCCCAAGCATTAACGACCAACTGTCTTCCAGTCTTCCCCCATGTAATCAAGTCTTCGGCAGACATTTCATCAACCATATTGATGGCTTTAGCTAAAGATGTTGGATCGTTTGGAGGTACGAGCAGCCCACAGTTAGCAACTTGTTCGCTGAGTCCATCGACCTGCGAAACAATCACGGCTTTTGCTGCGGCTTTGGACTCTAAACAAACATTACCCCACGGTTCCCAGTTGGAAGGTATCACTACTACATCACATTGAGCTAAAAATGAAGGTACATCAGATAGAGAACCGACAAAATGAATACGGGGATCACCAGCCGCCAGAGATCGCAATAAGTCCTCATGTTCGCCATAACCGCCAATTAGTAATTTAATATCGGGGGTTTTGACTTGTTGCATCGCTCTGAGCAATGTGTCAAAGCCTTTTTGCTGATCAAATCTTCCATAAGCTCCAAGTACAAGGATCTTGCTACGAGGCTTTTCAGGTACAGAGAAAAACTGATCGAGGGTTCGACATTGCTGGATCATTGCCAGATTTTTTAATTGCACAAGGTGATGCGATCGCATCCAATTTTTTTGTCCTTCTGAAATAGCAACTACTAACTGAGCAATCCCGTAGCTAATTCGCAACATGATGCGAAATCGCCAAGGCGATCGCACTTTCCAATATTCAAAGCTTTCAGAGTAATGGTGTTCTTGGATTAATAATTTAGTCGCCAAGCGGAAGCGAATTAATCGCCATAGAGATCGCCATGAGCAGGGATCATGCCAAATTACGACATCGGGTTTGATTTCTGACAATTTAGCTAAGGCTTCGCTCTCGGAGAGAAATAGAAATTCAAACTTTTCTTTGAGCCGAGAATTAGTGAGACTGCTACTAGTACTTTTAATGCCACCTACATTGCGATCGCTAAGTAGATGGATAACTTTGGGCTTGGGTTTCTTAAACTCAGTTGGCAATGTCATGGGGTCAATTCTTCCGTATTTATATTAGTAGTTTTATTCGTGTTTTGGGCGATCGCTTCAATCGGTTTCTCAAGAGGACGCTCTAGAAATCCCATACCGATCCCGAGTAGTCCTGGCCAGTATAAATAGGCAAGAATTTCTAAATTTTCGCCAAAGGTATATAGAAAAATTACCAGCAACATCGTTAAGCCCAACTTCGCAGTATCACTACGTTGAGACTTGATCAGCAAATCAATAAAGCTATAGATTATTGGAATTGCTAGAGCCCCAAAGCCCACTATCCCTTTGACAAAAAGCAATCCATACCAAGTGTGATGGGAGCCAATCGGCATATATTCCACCATATGCGGCCCGCTCTCGACGATGCCATGCCCCCATATTGGCGCTTCATTTTGCCAACGTTCGATCGCAATTCTGCCGAGGGCTGCTCTTACCCTTGAAGAATCTTTACGAGCGGCGGTAAATTGTTCCGAAAATTTTTCCAGTCCTTCAGATAACATGGGCAGAGTAACTCCCCCAGTACTTGCGATCGCTCCTGTGATCATCAACGAAAGTGCTCGAGAAATTCGTGATAGGAGTTCTACTAAAATCCAAACTACAGGTAAACAGAGCAAGGCTAACCGAGATTTGGAAATCTGACACATCATAATGCAGCCAGCGATACCGAGGTACTTCCATTTTTTGCAAGGTTCACGCAAGATCATAAAGAAGTAAATGTTAGCGACAAAGCCTAATGCTGGAGCCCATGGGGTAAATAATCGCCAACGTGGCGTATTGTCTCCTGGGTCAATTTCATAGAGACGGAATTCAAAAAATTCTGGGCCAGGGCCACCGATTGCTTGCAATGGAGAAATAAATAGTTTTTCGGGAAGTTTGACATAGTAAGCGGCAATAAAGATCGGAGAGAACAAAAACACCATCGTACAGACCAAGGCAGCCGCCCGATAGAGTAACTTTGGTCGAATTGGCAAGCATCCTGCCATTGGGAACAAAGCCAAGAGCGCCCATCCCTTTGCCCAGCCAATGGAGGATTTAATAATCTGTCCCATATCTAAGTAATAATCTAGATGCCCCATGATTAGAGACAATTGCATTAGCATCATGCCACCAATCCAAATCCAAACTCCAACAGGAACACGAATACGCTCCCATAAAGGTGTATTGGGATTCTGACACCACCAACGCAAGCATAAACATCCCAATAAGAGCCAAGGTAAAACTGCACCAAGGACGTATAGACCACCAATAAAATAAATCGCAAAAGTTCCCACGATCGCATACCACACCAATTTCTCTTCGAGGTTTTCTGGAGTGATTCTTAAATGTTCAGGGGTCTGGAAAATTTTGGCGATGTTCATAGTGGCTATCCCATTTTGCTGCGATCGCTATTAGGGATAGCGCGTAAAGTGGGTAACTCCTTCACTTCAGGATGGTCAATTTCCCCATACTCAAACTCTTTGTTGCGTTTCAGGATCATCAAATTCCGCTTCCATAGCAAAAATGTACCTATGGATACAAATAGTGATCCCACAAATGCACCAGCTAAAACAATTTTTGGTTGTGGGGATGCAGGCTCATCGGCTAAGCTGGGCGGTGAAAGTAGTTGGGCTAAGGGATAGGCGGTAAAGATATCAGACTTGCTTAAATCAATTTTGGCAAGGGAAGAAGCGAAAACAGCTTCGGCAACTTGAGCATCCCGTTGTAAGCGATCGAGTTCCAATTGTTTTTGGGTCAAGTCACGCAATCGATTGTCAAAATTTTCAATTTGGCGACTGATTTCATCCGCTTGACCAGACACTCCTCTCTGCTCCGCCTGAACTGCCACCAAATCACGATAGAGGCTTTCTTTGCCAGTGCTCCCCGCCACATTTAAATTTAGTTTGGCAAG
This sequence comes from Pseudanabaena sp. UWO311, assembly GCF_006937785.1. Taxonomy (GTDB): domain Bacteria; phylum Cyanobacteriota; class Cyanobacteriia; order Pseudanabaenales; family Pseudanabaenaceae; genus Pseudanabaena. The sequence goes on along the minus strand of NZ_SJEE01000012.1, from coordinate 106,111 downwards.
CTCTTGCAAATTTGAGCGCCGCTTTAATAGAAAACTAGCGCGATTGGTAACGGCTTCACTAGCATTGCGTTGACGGGCCAATTCTTTAACCACATTAGGATGATTTTCGCCCCATTTAGAATTTAGAACCGTCAAAGTTGCAGTTGAGTCACTGTAATCTCTGAGGCTCTGTTGATAAATTGGATCTGACTGTAATGTAAAGGCATCACTAGCTTCATTTACACTCAATCCTAGACTGTCAGACAATTGCTGAAGGCGATCGCTTAATAATATATCTTGAGCAAGCATTTCCGCTCTTTGTTTCCGTAATTGCTCTAGGCTGACAGCTACTTCTTTCACCTGCTCAGTGGTACTTAGACCAGATCGGCTTTTATAAGCCGCTAATTTCTGTTGCGTCTCTGCTAATTTGATTTTTGCTGAATCCAGCGTTACCTGCGTACCATCATCTCTCTTGGAAATTTCATCTTGACGCAACTTATTCACTTTTTCCATGAGCTTCTTATGAAGCGCAAATCCCCTTTCTTGGGCTGCTTCAGCAGTAGGTGCTTCAATCTCTACTTGTAATATGGAAGTATTATCAATTAACTTACTTTTGGGCTTTCCTAATTCTGATGTCTTGATATTTAGAAATTTAGCCGTTTCTTCTAATACAGGTTCATCGTTGAGAATGTATTGATAATTTGCCCGAGGATCTAGGGAAGACCCCCCAGAATTAGCAGTACTGGAAGAAGAAGCTTGACCGATGGTTGGTAGATTCACATTAGCCCCCACATTTCCTCCTGGTAAAATAATTGCCATTTTACTAACATACTTAGGCTTAGCTATTTTTAAATACAACAGCGCTCCTGCCCAAATCCCCACATTGAGAACTAATCCCAATACCAAATAAACCCACCATCCCGAACTTGGCGATTGTTTAGGAGATTCTAGATCGATATTTTCTATAGTAGGTTCCTTACTCATAGATTACTCCCACTAAAAATATCTCGAATCAATTTTATTGGATTAAGAATATCGCCAATAAAATCTAAAACACCTCGTACTTCTGTAACAGTTGAATCATAGCAGGAAACGCTGTCTTGAGGCATTAAAAAAGGGTTAGTTACATCATCTTTGGAATTGCGGATTAAATCTTCAACAGCTCGATCGATCGCTACAGTTTCGCCAGTCGCACGGTTAACGCGAACAAGAACTGCTCGACGAGCAGCATTAGTTGTTGTTGTACCTCCAACGCAGTTTGCGGCAACCACAGCTTGAGAAAATCTTGCTCCATAGGGGAAACCTGTAGAATCCTTGTTAATCCCCGCCGTGGAATTACTATTAGCAGGTATCGATAAATTAGATAAAAAAACCAAAATACCAGGTGGTGTAATCTGAGAAGGACGCACAATCCTTGGATCAATTGCCAGTCTTTTCGGAACTATGACCACATCACCTGCAACTAGCGGTATATCTGTCACATCTTCCCCAGAGAAAATCCCTGTAAAATCAACAGTGATCTTCTTGTTTTGGCGAATAACAGTAATTTGAGTAACATCAGCAGTTGGCATTACCCCCCCTGCTGCTCGTAAAGCCGCAGTCAAAAATCTTTCAGGAGCATAGTCTCCTGATGATTGAGAAAGTTGCTGAGCACGAACTTCTGGACTACGGTTATTGATTTGCACCCGTCCAGGCTGAAAAGTTTCGCCAGAGACATTTACTTCGATTGGAGCCAAGACTAGTGGAGTAAGTGAGACTTGTAAAAAACTTGCTCTAAAATATTTTTTCTCGATTAACTGATTTTTAATTTGCTCCTGAAGTAACGGGATTTCTATACCAACAGCTGGTATGGCTGGAAGATAAGGGATCGCTATTGTTCCATCTGTATCGACTTCATAGATCCCATTAAATAACTCACCTTCTGGAATGAGCAACCGAATGCGATCGCCTGGGGATAGAGGCAAAGCCGATACAGGTTGACTAGCAAAAATGTTAATCGCAATTGTTGCGATCGCTATTGCTCCCAAGACTTCCATTTTGTTGGTTTTGATCTTGCGATCGCTAGACTGCGGCATTGTTTCTTTCAAATAAGACTGCAATAGTTTTCCAGATAAGCCAGAGATCATATCCGAAGTTCCAATTTTTTTTATAAGTCAAATCAAAGTTCATTACCTCCTCAAAGCTCCGAACAGAAGATCTGCCACTAACCTGCCAAACTCCGCTTAGTCCTGGCTTAACATCAAGCCGACTCCATTCAGTCATTTTTTCGTCAGTATACTCATTCTCTAGCTCATATAGTCCAACTTCACCAAAAGTTGGAGGTCTGGTTCCGATCAGGCTCATATCTCCTATCAGTATATTCCAAAATTGAGGAAACTCATCGAAGCTCATTTTTCGGAGGAATTTCCCAACCTTGGTGATTCTAGGATCATTACTATTTTTGAAAAACTTACCGTTATCTCTGTCTGTTGATTTCCCAGTGCTAGAATCTGCAATTTCGTTAGCAACCTTTTGCTTCAACATCTCAGCATTTTTTACCATTGAGCGAAACTTCCAAATCCCAAAAGGCTTGCTCATTAGTCCTGCTCGTTTTTGTTTGAATAGAATCGGACCTTGGCTCTCAAGCTTAATAGCGATCGCAATTGGCACAAACAAAATAGCAGTTATGCTTAAGCCAATTAAAGCTCCTACAATATCCAAGAGTCGTTTTGGGAAACTACGAACTGATGGATGCACAGGTACAATAGGATCTAGCTCGATCGCAGGATAGAAAAAATACATCACATAGGCGATCGCACAGATTACAGGGATATTAATGAGTGCCTGATAGACACGATGAAAAGTGGTGGCAATCCGATGGGATTTGTTTTGAAGCGATCGCAAGCTTTTTCGACTTGGGAAACGATTAGTGCGCGTAGCTGGTTCAATATGAAAAATCTCATCAAGATTAGTCATCTTTAAAACCGCTAGAACTTGAACATTGACGCTCCAAAGCACGAGTTCAGTTGGTTCGAGATTGTCTGACTTACTATCCATTTCTCGTAAGACTTTTAAACAAGATACCAAAGCGCCAACGCCTGAGCTATCGATGAAATTAGTTTTCGACATATCGATAATGATTTTGCGAAAGCTATCTTCCTCTTGGCATAATTGCCGAAAATCATCTTTTAATTTACGTGCTTCGGGATTAAATATATTTTGGGGTGTGCTGATTAAGATGGTGTCATGAAAACTAGCGATTTGGACATCCTGTAAGCCAACCTTCACCGATTCATGATCGCTTCCCATCGGGATAAATACTGCTTCAGGGTATAGGTGAGCAATTTCCTCCGCCCGAACAATCAGCAAATCTAAGGCTTTTAATGCTCTTAGGAGGCGAGCGGAGAGGCTTAAATCGCGGATACGAGTCTTGGACTCTACAAAAATTATTTTGCTTTTACATAAATACTTAGCAGCCACCAAGAACGGGACTGACACTCCAGCCCCTGTCGAGAGCACCAAAGCAGGACGTTCTTTACGTAATAAACGAATCGCTAACAATAAATTCCTGACTAAATTAGGTATATTACGATTGGTAGGACTATATGCCCAATAGGCTTTTTCTTCGGTTAGTTCCGTTGCTGTCGTGCCAGTTTTAAAGGTTATCCAAGTTCTCTGTGAATATGTTTGCCAATATTGGCGTAACCCCTGAAGACCTTTGAAATGACCACCCGACGAGCAAACCAACATCAGTTTGGCGTAGTCTTGACTAGGATAGCGATCGCTCAAATAATCACATAGATACTTATCCTCAGCAAAAGTTAGAGCCTTGCGGGAAATGGTAATTAATTTTAGGAATTTCGCTAAATCCGCAGGAGATCTGGCAATTAATACGCCTTGGTTTTCTAAGTCATCAGCCATTTCAAGCTGATGATTGTCCACATGCTCATGGAATTTTGATGTTCGTGGAACTAAGATATAGGGCTTGTCAAAGTCTTCAAGTAATAAAGCTGTCCCCTCGCCGCAATGGGCGATTACTGCGCTTGATTGCTCAATATATTTCCTAAACTGCGACTCAGGCATGACTTTGCTTACCTTAACATCGTCAGGAAATCGTGTTGACGATCCATATTGAATGGTTACTTCCTCATTAATTATTCCCTCTTTAATTAATAAGTCAACCCAATCCATCAAGGCATTAAATGGATATTGCTCAGTACCGACCGTAACGAGTATCATGACTAATTATTCCCCTCTTACTTTCGCTATATTTACCTTCATTTCGTTGCGTTTCAAGGAATCTTAATATGTCTATATAAAATAATTATTACACTTAATATAACAATTCTAATCCATTTTTGAGATGCAATGATTTGCGAGAATATGTCGTAAAAAAACATATTCTCACAAATCATTTAGAGTGGCTATATTCTTCTATAGTTTACGACAATTTTATGTGAACATGAAAACCGCCATATCGCTTGATTAGAATTGAGTTATTGAGGATTTCAGTTGAGGATGGGACAAAAAATGTAGGAACAATTCATGAATTGCTTCTACATTTTTTATGTTTTTAGTAAATCGGTCATTTAAAAACCTCTATATGCGTTTTAAAGCCTTAGATTGTCGGACTCTAGATAATTATTGGATTTTTAGAATGGTAATGTAAAATTCTCACCAGCAACAAATTAAAAATTTCTATGTAATGGAGATTTTTAGATGAGTACATACTCACTTAAAAACAAAAAAATTGATCCCGTTAAGGTCTTTTAATTTTCATTTTGCCATAGCAAAATGAAAACTGCTATATGATGGATTTATTAAGCTTATCAGCTCTCATCACTACATTTTTTCTATGACTATCGCATCCCTAAGCTGGAAAGAGCTAGAATCCCTCACAGACTTCCAAATAGATACTGTCAATGGCTCCACTAATGCACAAGCCAATTTACGGCTATTTGGATATGCTGAAGCTGATGTGCGCGTGACACTGTATCGCGACCATCATGCATGGTGTCCCTACTGTCAAAAGATTTGGCTGTGGCTAGAGGAAAAGCAGATTCCCTATCGCATTGAAAAAGTAACTATGTTTTGTTATGGCGAGAAGGAAAGTTGGTACAAACGGATTGTTCCTTCAGGAATGTTGCCTGCGATCGCATTAGACGGAAAGATCATTACTGAAAGCGATGACATTTTAATAGCCCTAGAAAAAGTTTTTGGCTCTCTTCGTCATGGCATGACCGACTCTCAAGTAATCCCGATTAGAAGACTAGAAAGAACCTTGTTTAGAGCTTGGTGTGAATGGCTCTGTCGTCCTGTCAGTTCCGCAGCCCAAGAGCAACGCCATCGTCAACAATTTATCGAGGTTATGCAAAAAGTAGAAGAGGTGTTAGCTAATACACCTAGCCCCTATTTTCTTGAAGATTTTGGTACTGCGGATGTAATTTTTACGCCCTATGTAGAGCGGATGAATGCTAGTCTCTACTATTACAAAGGCTACTCCATGCGCGAAGTCAATCCGCGTATGTCCGCTTGGTTTGATGCCATGGAAAGCCGTCTAACCTATCGGGGCACTCAAAGCGACTTTCATACCCATGCTCATGACTTGCCGCCACAGATGGGAGGCTGCTATGAGAATGGCGAACCGCAGATGCTCATTAATAAAGAAAGAGTAGATTATGGCTCTTGGTTTGGACTTCCAGATGTGACTTATCCTGAGCCAGCTAACTCTCGGCAGGAAGCACTGCAAAGAGTAATCAAGCATCGCAATAATATTATTAAAGTCAATCCTGCGGACAATCAATTGTTTGATCTTGCCTTGCGTTGTGCTTTAACGAATATGATGACTGATGAGGAATGTATACCTCCATCTGATTCTGATATTGCTTTGCGATATCTGCGCGATCGCATTAGCGTACCTCGCGACATGTCAATCTATGCTGCTAAGCGTCTGAGAGAAGCTCTAGAGAGAACTGCTGCTTTAGTAGGCGATCGCCAAAGTCCGCCCATTCCTGTCAGAAATCGCCGCGATCAAGATCCAGCAAATTTTATTGCTTTTAAAACCTAAGAAGAGAATGGCGGCGCGATGCGCCGCCATTCTCTTCTTAGGTTTTAAAAAGAAAGGCGACTCAAAGAGCCGCCTTTCTTTTTATGCTAATTCTCCACTTGCTGTCGGTTCCTTGGGGTTCCCAAAGGCTATCCGCAGAAATGGAGGTGCAAGGAATGTGGTCATGATTACCATGATGATAATGGCTACCTCTAGAGGCTTGTCGAGCGCACCGCTAGCCGTACCAATCCCTGCAAATACTAGACCGACTTCACCACGGGGAATCATACCCACACCGATCGCTAGGCGATTGATATCGGGTATGCCAAAAACGACCCAACCTGTGATGACTTTACCCGCGATCGCCACTGCGAGCATAAATACTGCGATTAATAAGCCGCTGCGGTTTTCAGGGATCATCGGATTGAGGACACTGAGATCGGCTCTTGCTCCTACAGTCACAAAGAAAACGGGTACGAGTAAATCCGCAATGGGTTTAACCAGTTCATCTAATTCTTTGCGAGCATCCGTTTCATCAAGTACCAAGCCTGCGGCGAAGGCTCCTAAAATTGCTTCTAAATGGATTGCATTCCCGATAAAAGCCATCACATAGGCAAAGATAAAAGCAGGAATGACGATATTGCCGCGAGTCTGGAGCTTATCAACTATTGCAACAAAACTTTTGTTAAAGAAACCACCTAACAAGATTGCTCCAAACAAGAAGGCGATCGCGCTGATTAAGAGAATAGCGACGTTGGTAATATCAACCTCACCTGTTTTCGCCAAACTCGCTACCACTGCTAAAACGATAATTCCCAATACGTCATCGATGACAGCAGCACCAACGATGATTTGTCCTTCCTTGGATTTTAGCTGACCGATTTCTGCTAGGACTTTGGATGTAATGCCAATACTGGTTGCTGTAAGAGCCGCTCCTGCAAAAATAGCGGGAATCGCGGCAACATGGAAGAAGTACATTAGTCCGAGTGTCCCAGCCGCAAAGGGAGCAGTCACTCCGATAAAGGCAACTACAAAAGCTTGGATACCGACTTCTTTGAGTTGGCGCAAATCTGACTCTAAACCAATCTCAAATAGAAGGACAATTACGCCCAATTCAGCTATTACCGAAATTACTTCGCTTTGTTCTGCAAATATGCTATTAACGGCTTCGGGTGATAGGTTGTTGAGCAACTGCAAGCCCGACATGATCAAAGAGTCCGATGCAGCAAAACCACCTTCAGGAAAGATGACTAAGCGCAATGCGGATACACCAATAATCACACCAGCAACTAATTCTCCTAAAACAGGAGGTAGGTCTAGTCGCTTAGCAATTTCACTACCAACTTTACTAGCGATGTAAATGACAATGAAGGTGAGCAATACCCCTGACAAAATAACTGGAGCATTGTCTGCCTCGGCTGTGGCAAGTAGAGTGTAAGGTATTTGCAATCCAGATAGGTGATTGGCGATCGCATTGGTCGAAAACATAGGCTATGGGTACTTATACGAGGATATTCAAAGTTAAATGCAGTTATTTTGGGCACTGCATGTTTTTTTACAGCGCTTTGCGGTCAAACCATAACCAATAAATTTTTTGAAATTTTTAATAAGCAAAACTTTCAAAAAATTTTTTGTAGTTATTTTGGTCTGAAATTGCTGTAGAAAGCTATGCACAATTAAATATAAAACCCAAAGCCATAGGCTGCGCGTGCGGTAAAGATTTTGGCTCTGGTTTTTTAATTATGCTGAGGTACTTAGGGCGCAAGGCGATTCACCTTGCGCTTCCTGTAGATCCTTACATTATGATGATTTAGGCTATGCCTCTCAAGTATTGAGAGTTACAGTTTAGGCTTTGATCCCTTTGCTGCAAATCAAATCAACGTCATTTAGCAATGCTAGAAAGCTTTTCCATAAACGATTTAATCCTTGGAAATTTAGAAAACAGGTCAGAAAAGTATTATCCTAAAAAAAGTGGGTGCAGTTGCTTGATTTCAGTTTTGTTTTTGCTTTGCAGATATTTACATAGTTCGGGTTCGTAACCTAAGAAATAACAATGAGTAAAGTTAATACAGAGATTCGTTTGCTTCTAAATTTGTGGGGCTTGGGAAATGGGCAAGGGCTAGTCAAGAAAAGTGAGCTTTTGCGCCCCTATAAGGGTAAGGAAAAGAAAGCTGTTTATGAAGTTAGTTTGAACGATCTTGCTGATAGTGGCGCGATCGCTTTGACGATGGATAAGAAAGTGCCGAAGTTGTCGCTGACGGATGCGGGTTCGCAACAGTTGGCGGCGGGTTTATTGTCGGCGGATTTTGGGTTTGAGGGTCAGTTGGTGGGCAGTCGGTTGGCGAATGCTGCCTTGAGATGGTTTAGGCAAAACCAAGGTGTTGGTGTGAGTGTGGATGCGATCGCGCCTAAGATCTCGACTTACGAAGAGTTTAAGGTTGTGGCGATCGAAACCTATAAACAACTCAACCGAGATTATAACCTCAGTAATCTTGTGCCGATTTATCAAATCAGAAGAGCGATCGGCGATCTCGTAACACGCGCTCAATTTGATAAATGGCTACTAGAAACTCAAGCCAAAGAAATTTTTCAGTTTATAACAGGTGGAGTTGCAGACCTTACTCCAGACAAGGAACGCGACTCGATTACAACCGAATTAGGCGGATTGCGCTACTATGCCAAGCTTCTATAGAGAATCATTAGATCCGAGGTAATTAAATTAAAAAATAATAAAAAGAGGTTTGTAATGTCTACACCGTCATCATTTGATGAACTTTACAAAGTAATCAATAAGAATAATCCCTTTGATGTACCGCCAATTGTCACAGGTCAAGATATTTGGAATGGCAGTTTTCCTGATTTAACGACTTTAAACGCTCATGCCTCAGATGCAGTTTTTGAAGTGATTGAGCAAGTCAGATCAGGTAAACCCAAGGTAACGTCTTTAGCATTCAGAGCCGAAATCGGTGTGGGAAAAAGCCATTTGATTAGGCGTATTCGCCAACGCTTGCAAGCGGATAAAAGCGCTTTTTTTGTCTACGCAAATAAGTATGGTGATTTGAATTTGATTCACTATCAATTTCGCCAGATTTTAGCTGACAGCCTAAAACAGTCAAATGGACAGGGCATAACCCAGTGGCAAGAGCTAGCTGCGGCGATGGTTAACCAAGTCGTTTCCAGTAAAAAACCCGCATTAGAGCTAGTTGAAAAATTCCCCCTAGCCTTGGCAAAAAACCACGATCTGATTGATAAACTCACCAATGCCATCCTTAAAGCAAAACCAAAAGTCGGCGATCCTGATATCGTTAGAGCAATTTTATGGACATTGGGAGACTCCGCCCATGCCCCTTTTGCGATTAGATGGCTTGCTGGTAAAGAGTTGTCAGACGCTAAGGCAAAAGAACTTGGATTGCCAAATCCAACTAGGGAAATCAAATTATTAGAGGCAGATGCACTAAGTGCAGCACTACAGATTATCAGCATAGCTTCTGATTACAACCCTATTTTAATCTGTTTTGACGAACTAGAAGGCACTGAGGTTAACGAGGCTGGTTACTTTAAATCTCAAGTTGTTGGAGGTCTAGTCAAAGACTTATTTGATGCTATTCAACAGTCTGATGTTACGAAAGGAGTTGTAATTTTATCAGTTATACCTCCTACTATTTGGGAACAACTTGTCAATGTTCTTAAAGGATCAGGTGTAGAGGGAATAGGAGATAGACTCTCGTCAAAATATCCAGAACCTCTTGACCTAAAATATGCAGATGGAGAAGCTGTTGTTAGTATCGTAGATCTATGGCTTCAAGAGTTTTATCAATCTCACAACCTTGTACCACCAAATCCTGTGTTTCCTTTTGAGGAAGAGAAACTGAGATCTTTAGGAAGCGAAAAGCCGACTATCAGAGCATTGTTGAAATGGTGTCGTGATAACTTTAGAGTCTCCCCACAACCTGTTAACCAGAAAGACTTGATTCAAAAAGCCTATGAAAGAGAATTATCTCAAGATGGTGAAGATTTCTTGGATGACAGTGAACTTATCGCCAGAGCGATCTATCTTGGATTGACGACCCTCAGAGGACAAACAATTGAGAATGTTCTGATTCAAGATGTCACAAATCAAATTAAGCCTGTCAAAGAAAATAATAGATCGATTCAATTTAAGATTATTGCAACGGAGAATGGTAAAGAAGAGGTGATCGGTGTTGCTGTAATTCAGCATACTCATGGGCTGACTGTCGGCTCAAGGATGAATAAGCTGACAATGTATGACACATTTAAGCTTACTCGTGGCTGCATGATTCGCTCACAAGATCGTAAGATCAAAAAATATTGGGAAGCACACAATTGGCGAATTAAACTTGATCAGATGGGTGGTGAATTTATCCATCTAGAAGCTGAACAAGTAAAACCACTTATAGCGATTCTTGCTGTGTATGACAAGCGCGAAGGATATGGTGTAAGCGAAGATGCTATTTCAACTTTTATTGCTGATTCACAAATCGCCTTCAATAATCTCCTGATTAAAGAAATCCTAAGTAATCCTTCAAATATCATTTCTGATGATGATAGTGAAGCTGAGCCAGTAATTGAGAATGAAAGCAATGAAGTAAAACCAACTTTTATTGATATTACTGATGAAGTTAATATTGATATCGATAGTTTTCTTGAATAACCAACACCACTTTTTTGTTAGAGTCAGATAAATTTTATGATTTCCATCGCCAACGGTTTACGCATTTCGGCAACAAATTTAGATGCTTTGAAAAGTGGAAAAATCGTTGGTGCTTTTTCTAAAACTTTTCTTGCTCTCGACAAATGCTTTGCACTCTATCCCGACTTACAAGTTCAAGACTCAGAGACAATAAATGTCGAATTTTGGGCAGAATGTAAAAACTGTGAATCGATTAATAATACTTTCCCCTTATCAAATCTTTCAAAATTCACAGCATTGTCTACCGAAGAATTAGAAAGCATCTTTCAACAACGCGCAAATATATTTCTATTATCTTTGCGCGTTTATCAATTGCCTAATCCCATTCAAGTTCAACCGCAAGCAACAGGTAATTTTGTCCCTTTATCAGAAGCAGTTACAATTATTGAGCGGATGCCTATTCTGAATGATGAGCAGTTTCAAGAAGCTCAAAAACAATTTCAAAGCATAGATTTATCAGTTATTCCTAACGAGATTTCGACTACTTCTATCATAGCTGATGAATTTCTAGATATACATCCTAGCCTTCTAGATGGATTTATTGACGTAGAGCCAAATACTACAGTTACTGTAGATTTAGTTGATGAAAATTCAAGTGCTCAAATAGCAGATATTGAACAGCCGAATGAGGCTGAATCAGATTGGATAAAAACAATTTCAACTTTAGGCGATCGCAGTATCGAAACATTAGAAAAAAAGAGTAATGTAAAAGCTGGAACAGATTTTGAGAATATTGTTAAAAAAAGCTTGGAGTTTATTGGATTTACAGTTGATCATGTTCATGCTGGAGGTTCTGGAGGGTTAGATTTGTTTTGCTCAAAGCCATTTCCACTAATAGGAGAATGTAAATCTGGCAAAAATATACCTGGTAATACTGTTTACGAATTGGATAATCTAAGTGACGATCATCTTGAGGATCATATAGTTGCCAACGCTCAGAAACTGATCATCGGTGCGGGTAAACCAACACCACAAATTCAAAGAAGAGCGATTAGAAAGAATATCAGTATTATTAACCCAAGATCATTACAAAAATTAGTCGAATTAAATCATAAACATTCGAGAGCGATAAATTTAATCGAACTTAGACCGTATCTCATAGCTGGTCAAGCCGATCATAAGGTTGATGAGTATATTCAAAAAGTTGAAAATGAGATCAAACTACGATCTCAGATTGTTAGCTTAGTTAGCACCTATTTATCTTCAAGAAGAGCTAACGATGTAGAGCTAAAAGTTCTTGAGGGAGTATTTTTTAATAATCCACATACACAGAATCTATCTATAGAAGAACTAAAAGAAATACTAATTGAGCTTTCTTCACCATTGGCAGGATATTTAGGAAGAGTAGAGGAGAACGGGAAAAAGTGCGATCGCTTTTACTACCTGCGAGACTTACCGATAGAAAAGGAGACATAATATGACACTCAAAGAACTACAACCACAACTACTATCCCTAACCCCCGAAGAAAAATCTCAAGCAATCCAAATCCTAGTCCAAAGTCTTAGCAACACATGGCAAGGCATCGAAAAAAATCCAAGAGTCATGGGTGGTGACGCTTGCATTCGTCAAACCCGCATACCCGTATGGCTGCTAGTAAGCCTCCAACACCAAGGCGCAAGCGAAGCCTACATCCTCGAAGACTATCCCACCCTCACCGCAACCGACCTAGCAAACGCATGGCGCTACGCCGAAACCCATCCTGATGAAATAGAAACAGCCCTTCATAGGCAAGAGGCAGCTTAACATGGCACGACAACAGCGAATTACTAAATCTTTATCGACAAATGCTTGGGATGATGCAATGAGTGAGATTAATAACTGCAATCCAGAAAAGCAAAATCTTAGACGACAAAGAATCAATCAATTATTTACAACATGGGCTATATTGGATAGTGAAGATGAGCAGAAAGAAACTTTGGAAATAATTGAATCTGTCGAAGGTATTTCAATCTAATGAGTCAGATTATCTTTTTGGACTCTACTCTTGTTGAATCATTTGTTTGACGGAAATAATAGAAACAAACTTCACCGTTCGCGGGATATTTGGGAAGAGTTGAAGAGAAAGGGGAAAAGTGCGATCGCTTTTACTACTTACGAGACTTATCGATAGAATAAGAAGACTAAAACGAAGAGAAACAACATGGAAAAAGTAATCATCAAAACTAACATCAAACAACAAGTCAGTGATTTTCAATACTGGCAACAACAAACACCCCAAAAACGCCTAGAAACCCTCGAACAAATTCGCCAAGAATATCATCAATACAAATACAATGCTCAACCAAGACTTCAAAGAATTTATACAATTATTAAACGGCAACCAAGTTAACTACTTAGTCATTGGCGGCTATGCAGTCGCCATACATGTACATCCACGATACACCAAAGACATCGATATTTGGATTGATGTTTTCTCATTAGCCTAAGATAGTTGGGAAGAGATAAGAGTGATGGCTAAAAGTGCGATCGCTTTTACTATCTGAGAGACTTGCCAAGTTAATATATTTTTAGCAAACCTCAAAAAGGAGAAATTATGAATACCGATACCGCCTTATGGCAAGTTGTCATCAATATGCCAGACACACTCAAAACAGAACTTTTGCATTATGCAGAATATCTACTTAACAAATATCCAATAGTCAAAATCGTTGATGAGCAACCTGCAAAACAACAGCATGGCTATGGTAGTTGGGCTGGTCAAATTTTTATGTCAAGTGATTTTGATGAGCCATTGGAAGAATTAGAGGAATATATGTAATATGAAATATATTCTCGATACACACGTAATTTTATGGTATTTGAGCGAAGATCCTAAACTTAGTACCAAAGCAAAAGAAATCGTAGACGCACAGAATAATCTGTATTTTAGCATTATCAGTCTTTGGGAAGTTTCCATTAAAGTTAATATTGGTAAATTGCAAATAAATCGACCTATTGAAGCATTACCAATAGAACTTCAATATATGAATATCCAAATTCTACCAATTACGATTAGGGATATTGAGATATACTCTAGCCTTCCATTACCAAATTCACCGATAAAACATCGAGATCCATTCGATCGCATACTAATTGCCCAAGCAATAAACTATTCCTTCAGCTTAGTGAGCAAAGATACCGCTTTTGATTCTTATCCAGTTTCACGTATATGGGATTAATATTTTCTCATTAGCTTAAGATATTTGGGAAGAGTTGAAGAGGCTGGTAAAAAGTGCGATCGCTTTTACTACTTGCGAGACTTACCATAAAAATTTGAACATCTCCCGATGTCAAGTTAGTTATAATATAGAGAACATAAATTAGGTGCAGCCAATGGTTACGGCAATTAAGCAAATTGGAACTGTCGGTAAAGATGGCAAGATTGAACTTTATACGCCAGAGTTGATTGAGGGTACGCAGGTTGAGGTAATTCTATTAGTTGATAATCAGGATGAAACTGAGTACTTACTATCGAATGAGAAAAATCGTAAAAGGCTATTAGATGCAATTTCTAATATAGAAAAAGGTGAAAGCTCTGTAACAATTTCTGCTGAGGAATGGCATGAGAAATATCGTATTTGAGCCACAAGCATTTCAAGATTTTAATAACTGAGTAAAAGAGGATAAGAAAATCTATGGCAAAATTGTTAGCTTGATTGATCAATCCTTTTGACGGCATTGGCAAGCCTGAACCGCTTAAGTACGAGCTAAAAGGCAGTTGGTCGAGGAGAATTTCTGATGGACATCGTTTAGTCTATAAGATTAATGATGATTCTTTAATAATTGTGAGCTGTAAATTCCATTACGAAAAGTAGATTGCTCTATACCTAAGACCAATCTTCAATTGATAAGTTTTGAATTTGTCCAAAATCTTTTGCATTGCGTGTAATTACAGTGGCGTTGAGAGATAACGCGATCGCTGCAATCCTTAAATCTCTCGTACCTAAACGCCTAAATTGGTGACGTAAAATCTCAAACTGATTATAAGCGTTAGTATCAAAACTAAGTCTCTGTATAGTTTGGAAGAAGTCCAAAGATTTCTCGAATTCTGAATAGGCTAAAAGTAGTCTTGATGACTGGTTAGCTTGGCTATATTTATTAATTTCACTAAGCCATCCTTGGCAAATCTCTTCAGCCGTTATGACTGAGATAGCAAGGTCATCTGGTTCAGTTTGAAATATGCGATCGCAAACTAGAGTATTTCCTTTGAGAAATAAAGAAGCATGATCGGTATCGAGTATCAATAGACTCAAGCGATTTTTTCCTCTTGAATTGCTGTCTGAGAATCCAGTTCACGGCGATGAGAGTCAATGTTGGTTAATACGGAGTCAAATAGCTGACTATTTTTATAAATTCCTGCAAATTTTTGCCAAGGATGTTTTCGTTTAGGAATTTCTAGTTCTAGAGATACGACTTCATTCTCTGATAAGTTTGCAGTAATTAATCGATCTAATTCAGAAATAGCTGATTTGCGATCGCTGCTAGTAACGCTATATTCAGGTAGCCCTAATACTCTAGCGCTGACTCTGCCATCTTTTTCATTTTTGACTAAGACGTTAATAGATAGCTTAGTTTGTCCATTAATCAGTTTGGCGTTCATAAAATTTACCTTTGGCGATCGCATTGGTTACGATGCTTTATATTATGACACTACTTAATGATTCGCGGCATAGGCGATCGCCTTTTACTTGTTGATAGGTTTATGAGTGTAGCGATCGCTTATCGATAGTTGCTAGAATATTAAATATATCTAAATATCACAAATTTATGTTTAGAGACTCCAAGTTTATAAGCAAATCTTCTGATGTTATGGGTGGTACGACTGTATTTACAAATACCAGAGTTCCCGTACAGACACTTTTGGATTATCTCAAGGCGGGAGAATCGATTGATGATTTTTTGGATGGATTTCCGACTGTAACGAGAGAACAGGTTATTTACTTTTTGGAAGAGCTAGGAAGAAGTTTGTTGAGTGTGGCTGCCTAATATGAGGATTCTTTTGGATGAATGTATTGATCGCCGATTTGCTTATTGTCGAAAAGCGAGTAACCTACTCATTGGAACTAAAGGGCAAATTCATCCTAATTGAGAATGTTCCTGCTCGTGTAAACGAAGAAACAGGAGAGCAATTTTTTGCGCCATCAACTGTGATGTTGCTACAACAAATTGTTTTGGACGGTCAAGAACCAAAGCGTGTAATTCAGACACCTGTTTATAGCTACGCCGCCTAATCTAAAGCCTGAGTTCTTCGCCATTGACGGGATATTTGGGAAGAGATAAGAGTGATGTCAGAAAAGGCGATCGCATTTACTACCTACGAGACTTAGCGATCTGAATTGTTAATTTGGTGATTAGATAGGCAACAATGTTATGTGAAATAATTAGAGCAATAGCGATTTAGTAATTCATGCAGTCTGATTAAAATCAAAGAAAAATACAGCCATGAAACGAGTAGAACTTCTCAATCGTATCTCAGTCAATCCAAATATATGCTTTGGAAAACCCTGTATTCGAGGACATCGCATTTGGGTATCTCTAATCCTTGATTTTCTAGCGAATGGTACTAGCATCCCTGAATTGCTAGAAGAATATCCTCAACTTCAACCAGAAGATATTTATGCCTGTATTGCTTACGGAGCAGCAATGTCAAGCGATCGCTATGTTGATATTCCCATTGAGAAATCAGCATGAAATTCAAACTAGATGAGAATATTGGCCAAAGAGGCATAAACCAGCTAAAACAAGCAGGCTACGATGTTTCTACTGTCCTTGAGCAAAGACTAATTTCAGCTTCAGATCCCACTGTCATAAAAGTTTGTCAGCAAGAAGATCGCTGTCTAGTTACTCTCGACATAGATTTTAGCAATCCTCTACAATATGTACCTTCACAATACAAAGGAATAGCTGTTTTAAGATTACCTCCTAGAGCAACTATAGACGATCTGACAGATGCGATTCAGACTCTAATTAATGGATTAGAACGTGAAGATATTACAGGCAAACTCTGGATCATTCAACGTGGACGCATTCGTATTTATCAGCAAAGTGATGATTAAAAGTTTATTGAAGGCAGTATCTGCATTTGGGAAGAATTAAGGGAGATGGAGAAAAAGGCGATCGCTTTTACTACTTGCGCGACTTACCGATAGAGACAAATCATGACACTGCCGAAACACATATTGATGAAGTTCATGGGCGAGAAAGAGGCAGCTTAACATAGCAAGTCTCTACGCCGATGAGCAATTCCCTAGAATTGTCGTCAAACTACTATGCGAGCTAGGGCATGATATTCTGACAGTCCAAGAAGCAGGAAAAGCCAACCAAAGGATTCCCGATGAAGACGTATTAGCCTTTGCGATCGCTGATAACCGTGCCGTATTAACAATTAATCGAAGTGACTTCATTACTATGATTGCGATTCGATCGCACCTTCAGCATCATTTGCGATCGCCTTTAGGCGATCCAACATATCCGCAGTCACATCTTGCCACATCCCGCGCTGATTCGCTTCTAGCAAGCGCTCGGACATGTCGCGCAATGCCCAAGGATTGCTAGATTTAATAAAATTCTGGACTTCAGGATTGAAAATATATGCTTCCGCAATTCCTTCATACATAAAGTCAGAAACGCAGTTAGTCGTAGCATCATAGGCAAACAAATAATCGAGTGTAGCTGACATCTCAAAAGCGCCTTTGTAGCCGTGACGCATCGCACCTGCGATCCATTTGGGATTGACGACACGCGATCGATAGACCCGTGCAATCTCTTCACTCAATTTGCGAACCTTGGGCTGTGCCATCCGTGAATTATCTCCAAAGTATACCTCTGGCGCATTGCCAGATACCGAGGCGATCGCAGCCGTCATTCCGCCCTGAAACTGATAATAATCATCGGAATCCAGAATGTCATGCTCGCGATTGTCCTGATTTTGCAGAACGATTTGCATATTACCGAGCCGTTGATTAAAGGCTTCTGGAGCCGATTTACCCTCAGACTTGCTGGTGTAGGCGTAGGCACTCCAATTGATATATGCACGGGCTAGATCCTGCTCGCTCTCCCAGTTTTGTGACTCGATTAAGCCCTGCAAACCAGCTCCATAAGCGCTTGGCTTCGACCCAAACACCCGATAACGCGATCGCTCTTCTGCTTGTTCTATGGTCAGCCCTTCTGCTTGCCAATGTGCTGATTCTTCTTGGACTTTTGCCGCTAGGGGATTCTGATCAGCAGGTTCATCAAGATTCGCCACTGCATTCACCGCACTATCAAATAAATCGATCAGATTTGGGAAGGCATCCCTAAAGAATCCCGAAATCCGCAAGGTGACATCGACACGAGGGCGACCAAGAATCGATAATGGCAAAATCTCAAAATCAATCACGCGTCGCGATACGCCATCCCAAACAGGTTGCACTCCAAGCAGAGCCAGAGCTTCAGCAAGATCATCGCCACCCGTTCGCATTGTCGAAGTTCCCCAAATCGATAATCCCAAGGTTTGCGGATATTCGCCATGTTCTTGAGTATAGGTTTCAATTAAAACATCCGCAGCCTTGCGCCCAATATCCCAAGCAGTTTCCGTCGGTACTGCCCTAATATCGACAGAGTAGAAATTGCGTCCTGTCGGTAATACTTCGGGTCTGCCTCTTGTTGGCGCACCAGATGCACCACTAGCTATATATTCACCGTTGAGTCCTCTCAATAGATTGGTAATTTCTTGCTTTGTTTTATATAGAGACGGGAGAAGGCGATCGCGAATCCATATTAGTTCTGTCGCAATTTCGCCCCCCTTTGCAAGGGGGGTAGGGGGGATCTCTTCAAGAATCTCTGCCACCAACTCCGCCGCGTATTCCTCTATAACTTCAACCGCATCCCCAATAATCCGACAATTCGCTAAGCGTGGATGCAAACTTGATTCAAGCAACTCGCCTAAATCCGCAGTCAATGGATCAAAATCTAATTGCCAATCTTGCGCGATCGATCTAGTTAGACCCATCCGATTAGCATTAGGATTTCTAGCGATCGCTACTACCAAATCCCTTAACTGCCGACCTTCTGGACATTGCCCGAAGATATGCAAACCATCGCGAATTTGAGCTTCCTTAATTTCGCACAGATAACCATCGGCAGTTGTAAGAATCGTATTCAAAGAATCTTCTAGACGGTCTAGGGAAATTCCCAAATCTTGATGGAGGTTTTCCTGCTTGATTAAGGCTGTTAAGCGATCGCGAATCATCCCCAAACGCGAAGGATCGAGGGTTTCCGCTTCGTAATATTCATCTATTAAGCCTTCCAATTGATGCAAACCGCCATACAGCTCAGCACGGGTCATTGGCGGCGTGAGATGATCGAGAATGACCGCTTGCGATCGCCTTTTCGCCTGAGATCCTTCCCCAGGATCATTAACGATAAAGGGATAGAAATGCGGCATCGCGCCAAAGGCTGCTTCAGGGTAGCAATTTTCCGATAGAGCTACACTCTTTCCTGGGAGCCATTCGAGGTTGCCATGTTTGCCAATATGGGCGATCGCATGGGCGTTAAACTTGTCGCGTACCCAATGATAGAAAGCCATATAGTCATGTGTCGGTTCTAAATCTGGCGCGTGATAATTTAAAGTCGGATCGAGATCGTAGCCCCGTGATGGCTGAATACCGACAAAAATATTGCCGAATTGCATTCCTGCGATCGCAAATTCCTGTTCTTGCTTAGGTTGATTCCATCTCGTACTAATTCCATTCTGTACAGGTTCAGGCAAATTCTGGAAATAATTTTGATAATCGGTTAAAGATAGCGATTGATAGACCTGACGTATACCAAAGGATTCGCGATCGTTAGTTACACCTGTCGTTAATAACTTCATAAGTTCATCGCTAGTTTCAGGGATTTCCCCAACGCTATAGCCCGAACTTCGCAAAGCTTTGAGAATCTCTAAACAACTCGCTGGGGTATCTAACCCCACGCCATTAGCTAACCTGCCATCACGGTTGGGATAGTTAGCCAGAATAAGCGCAATCTTGCGATCGCCTACCTCCGTATGTTTTAGCTTGACCCATTTAGCAGCAAGATCAGCGACAAAATTAATTCGCGATCGTACGGGTTCATAGGTTAGTACTTCCGTTTGCAAAGCCGAGTTTTGTCCTTGCAGAGCTTTAAACGAAACAGCCCTCGTAATAATCCTGCCATCAACTTCAGGCAAGACCATATTCATCGCCATATCACGGGGAGTTAGTCCCTGTGTACCATTAGCCCATGTTTTGCGAAGTCCACCGCTAAAAATCACTTGAAAGACTGGTACATTCAAAGTCTCCCAAAGATCGACTTGGGGTGAATCAGTTTTGAGGCTAGCCAAAGAGAAGCTAGTTGTATTCAAGATCACATCGACTTTTTGACCAGATTCTGGTAGACAATAGCGAATTAGTTCGGCTTGAACATCAGGTTCTTTTAATGATGAAACATAGATTGGTAAAGGCTTGAGATTGCACTCAGTCAGAGCATCACATAAAGCTGCGATCGCTGCCGTATTCCCAGATAAGTAATGAGCGCGATAAAAGAGAATTACCGCTAATCCAAGATCCCCCTCAATCCCCTTTAAAAAGGAGAAAGAATTTTCTTCTCCCCCCTTTCTCAAGGGGGGCTGGGGGGGATCTAACTCTAAAATGGAGACAGAAGATTGAGGATATGCAACTTCATATATCCCAATGCGTGGAACTGATTGAGGTGTTTTATAAACTGATCCAAACTCAAGAAATTCAGAGGCAATGAACTTCAGTAGATTGTGATAGTTCTCAACTCCTGCTTCGATGAAATATTGCCAAGCTTGATTGACCAAAGTCAGCGTCGTGGTGGAATGACTTGTCAAATTTGGATCAGGACGCTCATCCCCTGGTAACACAATTAAAATTGCACCCGTATTTGCTACCGTTTCCTTTACTACTTCTAATCCATAACTCCAATAGGATTGTCCGCCAATCAATCGAACGATAATTACCTTGGCACTTGCCAAGACTTCTTCTGCATAGGTATCGATCGCAATTTGTTGCTGCAATTGCAATACATTCACTACTCTGATTTGGGGGAAATCTTCGGGCAATCTTGCCGTAGCAGCAGCGAGGGTTTGGATATCCGTATCGGCGGCGGTGATGATGATGATCGGTGCAGGTTGCTGATCGACAAAAACAACGCTGTCGGTGGACTGGTTCCAGCCTCCTGATATAGTGGCGATACGATGCATTAGTTATCCAAATAGCAATGAGCAGCTATGATATTATATAGCTCTAAAACCCAAAAGGGATTTGTGGCGCTACGCGCCACAAATCCCTTTTGGGTTTTAGGTCTTATACCGAAGGATTTTCAAATGAAGAAATGGCTACGCCATTTCTTCATTTGGTATTAGCAGCTATGCTCAAAGCCACCGCCTCAGCGACTTTAATTCCGTCAATTCCCGCCGAGAGAATACCTCCTGCATAGCCAGCACCCTCACCCGTAGGGAAAAGCCCTTCCACATTTAAGCTTTGATATTTCTCATTGCGTTTAATCCTGATAGGCGAAGAAGTACGAGTTTCTACACCCGTGAGCATCGCATCATCCATTGCAAAGCCTTTAATTTGTTTATTAAAGGCAGGAAGTGCTTCTCGAATGGCAGCGATCGCATATTCTGGCAAACTCTCACTCAGATCCCCCAAATGGACATTAGGAGCATAGGAAGGGTGTACTTTGCCTAGATCTTGAGAAGGGCGATTAGCCAGAAAATCACCAACAAGCTGAGCAGGAGCCGCATAGGTTCCACCACCAAGCTCAAAGGCGCGAGATTCTAAACGGCGCTGAAGATCTATCCCTGCGAGAGGATGTTCTGGATAATCTTCGGGAGTAATCCCAACGACAATGCCGCTATTGGCATTGCGTTCATTGCGGGAATATTGACTCATGCCATTAGTCACCACTCGTCCGACCTCTGAGGTTGCCGCCACAACTAGACCGCCTGGACACATGCAGAAGCTATAAACAGAACGTCCATTTTTACAATGATGCACCAATTTATAGTCGGCAGCACCTAAAATCTTATGTCCCGCATAATCACCAAATCTGGCGTGATCGATCAAATCTTGAGGATGCTCGATTCTAAAGCCAATCGAGAACGGCTTAGCTTCGATATATACGCCGCGATCGTAGAGCATTTGAAAAGTGTCACGGGCGCTATGTCCGATCGCAAGAATAATATGATTGCTGGCGATATATTCTCCATTTGCTAGCGTCACGCCATTCGCTTTAGCATCTTGAATGTCTATATCTTCTACTCGACTTTGGAAGCGAATTTCTCCACCGAGAGCTTGAATTTGAGAGCGAAAACTTTGGACTATTCCAACAAGCTTAAGTGTACCAATATGCGGTTTATTGATGTATAGAATTTCAGGAGAAGCACCAGCATTGACGAATTCATGCAGAACTTTGCGCCCGTAATGATGGGGATCTTTGACTTGGCTATAGAGTTTGCCATCGGAAAAAGTACCTGCGCCACCTTCACCAAATTGAGCATTAGATTCTGGATTAAATTCGGCTCTTCCCTTCCAGAAATTAAACGTATCAGCCGTGCGATCGCGTACCGCCTTACCGCGTTCCAAAATAATCGGACGAAATCCCATCTGCGCCAACATCAACCCCGCAAACATCCCTGCTGGCCCCATACCGATTACAATCGGGCGAGTATTTAGATTGCTAGGAGCCTTGGCGACATAGTGATAGCTGGTGTCAGGCGTAGGCATGACATGGGGATCTTTAGAGAAGCGATCGCTTAATTGCTTCTCTAAAGGTGTTTCGATATCGACGATGTAAACCAAATAAATATCTGTCTTTCGTCTTGCATCATAACTACGCTTAAAAATAGAATAACTTGTTAATTCTTCTGATTTGATTTGCAACTTTTTAAGAATCGCAGATTCGATCGCATCTTCAGGATGATCAAGTGGAAGTTTAATTTCAGTTATCCGTAACATAGTCAGTGAAGCTCGATTTTAGATGAACCGCTAAGGCAGCAACCAATTATAGCTGATCTTTATTTGCTGTTTGTTGAGATGCTGGTCTATTACAAAGCAAAGGGATTGCGATCGCAAACTGCGATCGCTATTTGTCTTATAATGAAATAAAGCAGAAAAATTAATCTGCATTTAGGGTTAACACTGGGTTTATTAATGGCAAATAATGAAGCTACAGCCCGCATTAAGATCAATAGATTGCTTGAGGCTGCTGGCTGGCGGTTTTTTGCGGAGGGGGGACAGACTGCAAACATAGCACTTGAGGCGGGGACGGAGATTACATCTTTGGATTTGGATGAGTTTGGGGAGAATTTTGAGAAGACTAGAAAGGGTTTTATTGACTTTTTGCTGCTGAATGACAAGGGGGTTCCGTTTATTGTTTTGGAGGCGAAAGCGATACATCTCGATCCTCTGGTAGGAAAGGAGCAAGCGCGGGATTATGCGAAGTCTCAAAAATGTCGATTTGTGATTCTTTCTAATGGAAATTTGCATTATTTTTGGGACTTGGAACGGGGTAATCCAGAAATCATTACTGCTTTCCCGATGCCTAGCTCGGTGATGGGTTATCAGAAAGATCTTCCTAAGCCCGATCGCCAGAAACTTGTGGATGAAATTATTGATGATGATTATGTGGCGTTGACGCAGGTTCCTAATTATCGCGATAATGCGGGTTGGCTTAATCCAATAGAGCGTAATGACTTTATTTTGAAGAATAAGTTACGTTTTTTGAGGGGATATCAGAAACAGGCGATCGCAGCTTTACAGGATGCAGTGAAAGCGGGGAAAGATAAATTTTTGTTTCAGATGGCGACGGGGACTGGGAAGACGCTGACTTCGGCGGCGGTGATTAAGTTGTTTTTACGGACGGGGAATGCGCGGCGGGTATTATTTTTGGTCGATCGCATTGAGTTGGAGGAGCAAGCTAAGAAAGCTTTTGATCTCCTGCTCAAGAATGACTATAAGACAGTTATCTATAAAGAGAATCGTGATAGTTGGCGGTTTGCTGATGTTGTAGTGACTACGGTGCAGTCTTTGCTGGTGAATAACAAATATCAGGATCAATTCTCACTGACAGATTTTGATTTGGTGATTTCGGATGAGGCGCATCGCTCGATAGGTGGGAATGCACGGGCGGTATTTGAGTATTTTATTGGTTATAAGTTGGGACTGACGGCGACACCAAAGGATTATCTGAAGCAATTTGATCGAGCTAAGCCCACGACTAAAGATCCGCGAGAATCTGAGCGGCGGATGATGCTTGATACTTATCGCACTTTTGGCTGTGAGGATGGGATTCCGACTTTTGCCTATGGCTTGAATGATGGGGTGAGAGATGGCTTTTTAATTCAGCCGACGGTTGTGGATGCGAGGACTGAGGTAACAACCGAGCTTTTGTCTAAGGATGGGTTTGTGGTGGAGTTTACTGATGAGGAAGGTGAAAAGACAGAAGAGAGTTTTAAAATTCGGCAATTTGAGAAGCGCTTTTTTTCACCTGCGACAAATCAACTTTTTTGTAAGACTTTTTTAGAGAGGGCTTTGCGCGATCCGATTAGTGGCGAGATTGGGAAGTCAATTATTTTTGCGGTGAGTCAGCACCATGCGCTGAAGTTGACGCAAATTTTAAATGAGATGGCACATCAGATATTTCCCCACAAATATGAATCGGATTTTGCGGTACAGGTGACTTCGCAAATTAAAGAGAATGCTCAACAGTTTACGAGTAATTTCACTTATAACATTTTACGCGGCAAGGCGAATTTTTTGGAAACTTATCACACTAGCAAGGCGCGGGTATGTGTGACGGTAGGGATGATGACAACGGGTTATGATTGTCCTGATTTGTTGAATTTAGGGTTATTTCGTCCGATTTTTTCACCGACAGATTTTATTCAAATTAAGGGACGGGGGACTCGTAGGCATAATTTTTTGATTGATTTGCATGATCAGGATCTCAAGGCAACGGTAAAGCACCCAGAGAAGACTGCTTTTAAATTGTTTGATTTCTTTGCGAACTGTGAATATTTTGAGAAAGATTTTAAATATGATGAGGTGTTGGCTTTGCCTAAGCCGAAAAATGAGAATGCTGGCGGAACAGGGGGTGGAACTGGGGGTATTAATAGCTATGAGCATCTTGGTGCAGATATCATCACGAGCCTCAAAGAAGAGACGATCTCCTATGGTGGTATGAAGATCGATCGCTTATATTTTGAACGTTTTGAGGAGGTGATTCGCAATGATCAAGAATTAGCGGCGGCGATTGAGGTCGGGCATTGGGAAAAGGCGATCTCCTATGTAAATAGCAAGTTTTTTGATAATTCTGAGCAGGCTTATACGTTGGAAAAGTTGCGTAAGGCGGCGGCGGTGGATCGGCGGTTGGAGTTGCGCGAGATTTTGGAAAAGATTTTTGGCTTAATCCCCAGATTTAAGTTGAAGGATGAGTTATTGGAGGAGGAGTTTGAGAAGTTTGTGGAGAATTATCAGCCAGATGAATCAATTCCTGCGATTAAGAGTTACTTTAAAGCCTATGTAACTAACGATCAGATTCGGAAAATCATTGAGGCAAAAAATTATGCTGAGTTAGCGACAAATGCGTTTTTATCGCTTGATAGTTTTAAGGCTGTGCCAAAGTCGTATCGTGATTTGATTCCTGCGTATGTAAGGGAGTTTGTTGCTTTGGAGAGGTTTGCTGTTTAAATTACGAATTACGAATTATCAATTACGAATTAAAATCTATGTTGAGATGTAATGGCAATTCATGAATTGCCATTACATCTCGTTTTTTGCTGTGTTGCTTTGTTTGCTCATCATGCGTAATTCGTAATTAAATAATTCGTAATTAAATAACTAATGTACGTCTAATTGCCGTATAATTTATTGTGGATTTCAATATTAATGTTATGACATCTGCAACACCTGCGAAGACAATGGCGAGGCTGGAAGCTCGTGTTAGCCCTGAGATTAAGGCTATGTGGCAAAAAGCGGCTGATTTAGAGGGGCGTACTCTCACTGATTTTGTGATTGCTAGTTTACAGGAGGCTGCTTATACGGTGATTGCGAAGCACCAAACTCTCATGCTTAATCGAGAAGATAGTGAACTTTTTGTGGAGGCTGTGCTGAATCCACCTTTGCCTAATGAGACTCTAAAGGCGGCGGCTGTCAGATATAAGCAAACCATGAGGACTTAATGGTTCTCAAAATCGAGCCTTTGGATAGCCGTAAGCATCGGCGCTCTAGTTTTTGTTGTGGCAAAGATAGTCTAGATAATTACCTTCGCAAGCAAGCCACACAGGATCTCAAAAGGAAGATATCGACTGTGTTTGTTTTGGTTGACGCGCAAGAAGATGAACTAGAAACGGATATCTTAGGCTATTACACTCTCTCTGCTTTTGTGGTGGAGGTGATGGATCTAGATGATGCTTTTGCAAAGTCATTGCCGCGATATCCTTTATTACCTGCTACTTTGCTCGGTCGTTTGGGAATTGATCGACAACAAAGAGGGAAACGGTTTGGAGAACTATTATTAATTGATGCGCTGATGAAGTCTTTTGAAGTATCAAATCAGATTGCATCTTTGGCTGTTATTGCTGAAGCTTTGGATGAGGATGCTGCGAGTTTTTATCTAAAGTATGGATTTCAAAGATTTAAACAAGATCCGATGAGGCTGTATTTGCCGATGAAGTTGGTTGAGGGTTTAATTGGTTAATTACGAATTAGGAATTACGAATTACGAATTGGGGATTTATTTTTTTCGTGTAGGGGCATAGCATTCCCGCAGAGATTTATTGATTTTTAGATTTTTTTAAATTGGGAATGCTTTGCCCAAAACCTCAAATCGCAGGGAAAATTTATCGCTGAAAGCGAAGAGGGTTTAGCATTTGCGGAATGATTTTTTTGTGAAGTGTTTGAGGATTGTGGCGCAAATGCTAAACCCCTACAATTCTACAATTCGTAATTTGCGCTTATACACAATTGAAACAATCATTGACGTACTTGATAACGTACGGTTACAATTGAATATATTTTCAAGTTAATTCAAAATGTCAACTTTTACGGCTAGTGAGGCTAGGGCTAATTTCTATCGCCTCATCGATGAAGCTAATCAGTCCCATGAGCCGATTTTGATTACGGCTAAGCGGGGTAATGCGATTTTGTTGTCGGAGGAAGATTGGAAGGGGATTCAGGAGACGCTTTATTTGTTGTCAATACCAAATATGCGGGAATCGATTCAGGCTGGATTGGCTACTTCGATCGCTGATTGTGATGAGGATTTGGACTGGTGAATTGGAGAATTGTATATACGAAGCAAGCTCAAAAAGATGCACAAAAATTATTGTCGGCGGGGGTGAAAGCTAAGGCTGATAAGTTGTTGGATATTCTCAAAGAGAATCCTTACCAAACGCCGCCAAATTATGAGAAGTTAGTTGGTGATTTGGCTGGTGCTTATTCTCGCAGGATTAATATTCAGCATCGCTTGGTTTATCAAGTTTTAGATAGCGATCGCGTTGTCAAGGTGATTCGGATGTGGACGCATTATGAATAATTACGAATTAATCAATTACGAATTACGAATTAGGGAGTGAGAAAATCGCAAATTAGACGTAGGAATTGGGGTACTGCTCAGGAGCTATAATATTGTACCAATTTGCAATTATTAATTCGTAATTCGTAATTCGTAATTTTCCCCAATTCGTAATTAATTGAAAATGCTTGATTCTGAAACTAAACGCCGCATCGATACTGCTCGTGACATTTTGGTGGGGAAGGTTCCTGATCCGAAGTCGCAGGTGGAACAGATTACGATCGCGCTCATCTATAAGTTTATGGATGATATGGATGCGGAGGTGGAGGAGTTGGGGGGCGATCGCAGTTTTTTTGCTGGTGAATTTGCGAAGTTTGGTTGGGGGCGGTTGATGAGTCCGACTGTGGGTGGGCATGAGTTGCTGAACCTATACAGTGAGGGGATTAGCTCGATGCCGCAGAATGCGGGGATTCCTGCGTTGTTTCGAGATATTTTTAAGAATGCGTATTTGCCTTATCGCGATCCTGAGACGTTGAAGAGTTTTTTGAAGGTGATTGATGGGTTTACTTACGATCATTCGGAACGGTTGGGGGATGCGTTTGAGTATTTACTGTCGGTGTTGGGTTCGCAGGGGGATGCGGGACAGTTTCGCACGCCGCGCCATATTATTGATTTTATGGTGGAGGTTTTGCGTCCGCAAAAGGGTGAGGTAATTCTCGATCCTGCTTGTGGTACGGCGGGTTTTTTGATTTCGGCGTATAAGCATATTTTGCTGTCTAATCTGGATGCTCAGGGCAATAGTACGCTTACGCCTGATGAGAAGGGGCTGATGGCGACTAATTTTAGAGGTTATGATATTTCGCCCGATATGGTGCGGTTGTCGTTGGTAAATCTCTATTTGCATGGATTTAAGAGTCCGCAAATTGCTGAGTACGATACTTTGACTTCTGAGGATAAGTGGAATGAGTTTGCGGATGTGATCCTTGCGAATCCGCCGTTTATGTCGCCGAAGGGTGGGATTAAGCCCCATAAGCGGTTTTCGATTAAGGCGAAGCGGAGTGAGGTTCTGTTTGTGGACTATATGGCGGAACATCTTTCGCCAAGGGGTAGGGCGGGGATTATTGTGCCTGAGGGGATTATTTTCCAGAGTCAGACTGCTTATAAGGATTTGCGAAAGATGTTGGTTGAGAATTCTCTAGTGGCGGTGATTTCGCTTCCTGCTGGGGTTTTTAATCCTTATTCTGGGGTGAAGACTTCGATTTTAATTCTTGATAAGTCTTTGGCGAAGAAGACGGATAAGATTGTGTTTTTTAAAGTAGAGAACGATGGATTTGGTTTAGGCGCTCAAAGGCGGGCGGTTGAGGGGGATGATTTGCCTTTTGTGTTGGAGCAAATTACGAATTACGAATTGTCAATTACGAATTACGAATTAGGAATTACGAGTGATGATCGGGTTTTGATTGTGCCGAAGTCTAGGATTGCGGCTAATGGTGATTATAATTTGAGTGGGGAAAGGTATCGAGAAAGTACATTAACCAGTAATGTTTTTCCATTAGTTAGAATTGGTGATATTTGCACCATTAATCCACGCAAGAATCAATTATCAGATCTCAGCCCTGATACTCGCGTCTCATTTGTCCCAATGGCAGATATTAACGAGCATCAAATGATATTTCAGCCTATTGCAGAAAAATTGCTTTCAGAAGTGACATCAAGTTATACCTACTTTGAAGACAACGATGTTCTATTTGCTAAAGTTACGCCATGTTTTGAAAATGGAAAAGCGGGTATTGCAAAAGGACTAATTAACGGAATTGGCTTTGGCTCTAGTGAGTTCTATGTATTAAGAACCTCAGATCAAGTGCTGCCTGAATTTCTCTATTTCTGCATAAATCATCCATTTTTTAGAGATCCAGCAGTTGCCCAAATGACGGGTACAGGAGGCTTACAGCGCGTACCAAGAGATTATGTAGAAAATTCTAAAATCCCTTTACCCCCGATCGCAATACAAAAAGAAATAGTCACCGAAATCGAAGGCTATCAAAAAGTCATCAACGGCGCTCGTGCAGTCATTGATAATTATCGACCTCATATAGCGATCGATCCTGATTGGGAAATGGTAAAACTATCTGATGTATGTGAAGGTATTTTAACGGGACCATTTGGAACATCTCTACATCAAAGTGATTATGTTTTGGATGAGATTCCTGTCATTAATCCTCAAAACATAGTCGATGGAATTATTATTCCAGATAAGACGAAAACTATTTCTCAATTAACGAGAGATCGATTAAAAGAATTTACGATTTATGAACATGACATTTTGATTGCTAGGCGTGGAGAGATGGGGCGCTGTGGATTAGTGACAAAAGAAATGAATGGATGGCTTTGTGGGACTGGCTGTTTTGTGATCAGACTAAAGCCAGTTTGCGATGTTAGCTTTGTGTATTTTCAACTTACATCACCAAGAATTAAAGATCGCCTTGAAGAGCAAGCAGTTGGAGTCACATTGAAAAATTTGAATCAGGGAATACTTTCAGATCTTGAGATTCCAGTTCCACCTCTTGAAACCCAAAAAGCAATAGTTGCTGAGATCGAAGCCGAGCAAGCTCTTGTTAACGCCAACCGTGAACTAATCGAGAGATTTGAGAAAAAGATACAAACAGTCCTGAATAGAATTTGGGGCAATTAAGAATCATCAAGACAGAAAATGTAAAAACTGTAGGGGTTTAGCATTTGCGCCAATATTTTTATTCTCCGATACAATCTCAAAACGCAAATGCTGAACCCTCTTCGCATTCACCGATCGCTTGTCCCTGCGTTGTGAGGTTTTGGGCAAAGCATTCCCAAATCAAGATAGTTTAGAAATTGATAGATTGTGGCGGGAATGCTATGCCCCTACATCCCACATATTGATTTGATGATTCGTAATTGATAAATTTGTTATGATAAACCCAAATATTGGCTAGAAAGATTAGGTGAGTTGTCAGAGCGATCTGTCCGCAAAAAAGCGATCACCGAAAAAATCCAAGCCAAACACCAAAGCCCTAACAAACCTGTCTTAATCCGTAATTGATATTAAAAGGCACTGGACATCTAAAGCGTAATCAACATATTTGTATCCTTTTTTGTCTGCATGAAATGGGCGTTTCACCACTCATCCCCGATTAGCTGACCAGTGCCAATCCTAATAGAGTTCATACTTCATTAATTGACAAGGCAAAGCGCCATTTAATACAGCTGTTCGTTCAGCACATTTCAGACCAATCGTTTGAGATAGCTGCTTATTACCACTAAGAACAAAAGCCGTCCAGCCCTTAAATTGCTGTTTAAGAACATTCCCTAATTGCTTATAAAAAGCGCCCAAATCGCTATCTCTTCCTAATCTTTCTCCATAGGGAGGATTGCAGAAGAGAACTCCACTATCAGCAGGTGCGACCACTTCTGAAAGGTCTAAAGCCGAGAAATAGACATGATTGGATAGACCGCAATTCTTGGCATTGACGATCGCTTGATCTACCACTTCAGGATTGCGATCGCTACCCCAGATTGGTGCAGGTAGAGCATCTAAACGATTATCATCCGCTTCTTGAATTAGTCGAGCTAAAAGCTCTTGATCAAAATCTAACCAAGTCTCAAATCCAAAGCGATCGCGAAACATTCCTGGAGCAATATTCAGCGCTTTTAAACTTGCTTCTAAGGGCAAAGTTCCAGAACCACAAAGGGGATCATAAAACATTTGGTCTGGTTGCCAACCTGACATCTGAATTAGGGCAGCAGCAAGAGATTCTTTTAGCGGTGCTGCGCCTACGGCAGGGCGATAGCCACGACGGTGCAAACTATTGCCTGAGCTATCGAGGCTGACGGTACAGCCATTGTCATCAATATGGACACCGATTCGTACATCTGCTTCCTGCACATCGACATCCGATCGCTCACCAAATTTCTCCTTCTGCTGATCAACGATCGCATTTTTAACTTGCAAGGCGGAGAAATGCGTATGATTCAGATGTTCATTTTTGCCCGTGGCATTAACGGCTAGGGTCATTTCAGGTGTGAGAAATTCTGACCAGTCGATCGCTTTGATTCCTTTATAAAGATCATCAGCATCAAGGCAATCAAACTGATCAATGTGCATTAATATCCGAAATGGCAGACGCGCCCAAAGATTAACTCGATAAAGCAAAGTGCGATCGCCTTCAAAGCTAACACCACAAAACCCTGCTTCAACGGAATGTGCGCCGAGCTGTTCTAATTCTTGTGCAGCCAGTGCTTCTAAGCCTCTCGCCACAGTTGCAAAATATTGATTCATCTTTAAAAATCCAAAGTAGAATTGCGGCGCTTTGCGCCGCAATTCTACATATTAAAAACAGGCTAGGATGGACTCTAACCATCGACCGATCGCTTAGAAGGCGATTGCTCTATACAACTGAGCTACTAGCCCAAACAATTTCACGGCTTATTATACTACAACAAAAGTTATGGTTTTGGCAATTTGTTGTAAAGCAAGTATTCTCATTATAAAAATCGGTTTTCTGAAAGCCCGCCTTAGGCGAGCTTTCAGAAAACCGATTTTGATGTTTCCAGCGCCAAAGGCGCTGGAAACATCAAAATCGGTTGAATAATGAGAATTGCCGATCGCAGACTTTTATTATGATCAAGCCCCCTAAATCCCCCAATTCTGGGGGACTTTGAAGAGATTTTATTTTCTTGTTCCCCCAGAATTGGGGGCTAGGGGGCGATTAATTGTTGACTTAGCTAAGTTTTATGACTTGTGCGTACGAGGTAGCTTTTGGGGGGAGTTTGTTAAAAATTACTTTTTAAACTACCTAAACAAATTGCTGAAGTGTAATGATGTAAAAGCCCTATTAATAAAATTAATTAAAGTTTAGTAAATACCTATGGATAGTACATTAGCGATCGCATACCTTGGGGCATTAGTTGTGCTGCTAGCTGGGGTTAGCTGGTTAGTTATCCGCCAGATTTTGAAAGCGCGTAGTTTAGAAAATGTAATTTCTGACCTACAGCCTAAGCTCCAAAAGGAAAAAGGCACACCTGAAGACTATTACCAGCTTGGGAGCGTCTATTTGCGTAAAAAGCTCTACGCCCAAGCAATTACCCTGTTTAATAAGGCGCTGAAAGAAGGGGGAGAAAATAATGCCGAAGTTTACAATGCACTAGGATTTTCCTATTTCTCCCAAGAGCAGTATGATTTGGCGATCAAAAACTATAAGGAGGCGATCGCTTTACAAGATGGCTATGTGACTGCCATTAATAATCTTGGTCATGCCTATGAGAAGAAAAAGTTGCTACCTCAAGCTATCGAGATGTATGAGCAAGTGCAGAAGCTAGATGAAAAAAATGAAACCGCTAAGCGCCGCTTAACTTCTTTAAGAAAACAAGTAGTACCAACCGCATAAAAAAAAGGGTATTCGGCAATAAAAAAAGGGACGCTAAGCGTCCCTTTTTTTATTGCTTGGATTCGATCAGTCCGCCGCCGAGTAATAAGTCATCGCGATAAAACACAGCCGCTTGACCAGGAGCAATACTGAATTGAGGCTCATCAAAAACAATCCTCGCCCGATCGCCTTCGAGGGGAATTATGGTCGCAGGGGCTGGACTCGTACGATAGCGAACTTGCACTTCAGCTTGAAATGGCAGATCAGTTGGGGCAAGTGACACCCAGTTCACTTGATTGATCGTGCATTCTTGATCATGGGCTTCAGTGCGATCGCCTAAAACAACCTCATTCTTGATGGGATCGAGCGCAACTACATACAGAGGAGTTGCCGCCGCTACGCCTAAGCCTTTGCGTTGACCGATGGTGTAGTGATAAGTGCCATCATGCTCACCCAAGACATTGCCATTGGTATCAACAATCTTGCCTTTAACAGGCGTGAGATATTTATCCAGAAATGCCTTCATAGAGCCGTTGGCTTCAACTAAGCATAGATCCATGCTTTCAGGCTTTTCAGCAGTGGCTAAGCCAAACTCAGCGGCGATTTTGCGAGTTTCAACTTTAGTTGTATTTCCTAACGGAAAAATACAGCAGCTTAATTCTTCTTGTCCGACTTCGTAAAGAAAATAGGACTGATCTTTAGTATCGTCAACAGCGCGGCGCAATTCATAGCGTCCTGATTCAGGATTGAAGTTGAGCTTGGCATAATGCCCCGTTGCAATTTTATTGATCCCCAATTTTTCGCGAGCATAGGTCATCATCGGTGCAAACTTTACGGCTTTATTGCATCGGGAACAGGGCAGAGGTGTATAACCTGCTGCATAGCCAGTGACGAGATAATTGATAATGCTTTGTTCAAAGACTTCACGACTATCAACAATTTCGTGGTGAATCCCTAATTCTTCGCATAGTCGTGCTGCATCGACCATTCCCTCGGAGCAGCATTGTCCCTTGCCACGCATTAGCCACAACGTCAGACCTGTGACATCGTATCCTGCCCGATGCAATAGAGCCGCCGCCACAGAGCTATCTACTCCGCCCGACAAGCCGACAACTACCTTCTCTGCTGTCTCAGGCTTAATATCTAGTTTTCTTTCGATGATTTCTACGTTTGACATTTGCTGCGATCGAACCACTCAAACTAAATTGTATCGTAAAGCGTTGTGAGGTTAGTGAGCCAGTGCCAGATTAAGCGATCGCCATGATTACAAACTTTGTTCTATTTGTAGATTTTATTAAGTCCCCCAAAAGATTAAGGCAGCGCAAAGCGCTGCCTTAATCTTTTGAGCCTAGTAAGAATGACTGCATCTGGACAAAAAACTATCTAGCAAATGAGTTTGTGAACCAAAGTGCAGATGGGTATAAGCAGCGTGAACTTGATATTTTTGCCAGCCTTCGGATGGATACTGTAAGTGCGAATCGTAACCTTGTAGAGAATACAAGGGCTGATCGCAGATTTCGGTTAAAGATGAGCGATGAAATTCATGTCCCCAAATCCGATCGCCTTTTTTCATGAGAGGACTATCTTGCAAAGCGATCGCCTGTCGATATCCGAGAGTTAGGCGCTTTCCCATTTTTGCTGCCGTCGGGAAAATATTCACCATTGGGAAAGATTGCTCCTGAAAATCAACAATGCGATCGCATAGATACATCAAGCCTCCACATTCAGCATAGGTAGGAATTCCTGATTTAATCACATTGTGAACTGATTCTCTAGCAGTTTTATTCTCGGCTAATTCATTGGCGAATACTTCAGGAAAGCCACCACCGAAATATAAGCCTTGAATATTTTCAGGTAAAGTGCGATCGCTAATTGGACTCCAAGGAATTAATTCTGCACCCATTTCTCGAAATAGATCCAGATTGTCGGCATAGTAAAAACTGAAGGCTTTATCTTGAGCGATCGCAATGCGGAGCCCCTCACCCCCAGCCCCTCTCCCATGGGGAGAGGGGAGTAATATTTCTTCTCCCCCTCTCCCCATGGGAGAGGGGGTTGGTGGGTGAGGGCTTTCCATTAATGGCAATAACTTCTCCCAATCAAAACAAGTTTCACCTAAATGAGCCAAGCGCTCAATAATTCCATCAAGATCGGACATTTCCGCAGTGGGGACTAGTCCTAAATGGCGATCGGGAATGGAGATATTATCTTGGCGGCGAAGAACCCCTACAATTGGTAAATTTAATGGCTCTAAAGCTTGGGTTAATAATTCTAAATGGCGATTGCTACCAACGCGATTGAGCACAACTCCTGCAATGTGAATACGTGGATCAAAAGTACGATATCCATGTGCGATCGCGGCAATAGATCTGGAAGTACTAGCACAATTGAGAATCAAGATTACGGGAATGTTTAACAATCTTGCAATGTGAGCTGTGCTAGCAGTGTCGTCTTTGCCTGTAGCTCCATCGAATAGCCCCATTACCCCCTCAATCAGTGCATATTCAGCATTCTGACTATGTTTTGCAAAGCATGACTTTATATAGGATTCGGAAGTTAAGACAGGATCGAGATTTCGACAAGGTAGCCCCGTGATGTAGGAATGGAACATCGGATCGATGTAGTCAGGTCCCACTTTAAAAGATTGCACTGGAGATTTAACAGATGGCGATCGCGCTTTCATTGCAGCTAATAGTGCCAAAGTCACTGTGGTCTTGCCTACGCCACTCCGCTCACCCGCGATAATTATTGCCATTGTTAGAATTTACCTTCTCCACCAAATGTAAATCATACCATTTTCCATTTGATAAGCCCGATCGCTTACTGTCTCAAATCTTTCACTCGGATCGTAAAGTCCAAGCTTTTTATAAACTTTGCCACCTCGATCGTCTCTATAAGTAAAGGCTACTCCATCATAATTTCTGAAGGATTGACGCACTCCATCTTGCCATACGATCTCAGCATCGAAAACTTCAAGCTTAGAAGCAACCTTGCAGGGCATCGCCGCTTGAGGCGTAACAGAGCCATTTACAAAGTACATACAAAACGCTTCGCGAGTTTGAATACTAGCTTGAACTGGTGATATAACTGCTAATGATGCGATCGCGGAAATCACCCCAATTACAGTAGCTTGAATTTTCATGGTTTAACTTCTTGATTTATTTATGAATGACACATTGCAGAAAGACAAAGCCAAATCATAAAAAGTTCCCGTCTAAGAGGAGAGGCAGCGCTTTGCGCCAGTAAGGAATAAATGGCATAAATTGCCGCAAAAATTTACGCAGTTTCAATAGACCAATTACTTCGAGTACTTTTGATGGGCGATCGCGCATCATGGGGATTCACTCTACGGTATTTTTTGTAGCGCGTTTGATAAATAACCGTTGTAAGAGTTTTGCTAAGATCTTAAAAGTATTGGTATGTTTGAGGTTGGGATGACCGAGCATTTTTCTCCATGCTTCCATATAGGTATAAAAAACAGGCGTTAGATAAAGAGTCAAAATTTGTGAAAACACCAAGCCACCAACGATCGCAATGCCAAGGGGACGACGCGCCTCTGAGCCTACCCCACTGCCAAGAGCGATCGGCAATGTACCGATCAGTGCTGCCATGGTTGTCATCATAATCGGACGAAAACGAACTATACAGGCTGCGTAAATTGCATCTAGAGGTCTCTTATTTTCTCGACGCTGGGCTTCGATCGCAAAATCAACGAGCATAATTCCATTCTTTTTCACAATTCCTACTAAAAGAATAATCCCAATAAAGGAATAGAGATTTAGCTCCACTTGAAACACCCATAGAGTTAGCAATGCACCAAAACCTGCGGAAGGTAGTCCAGACAGAATTGTAATCGGATGAATAAAATCTTCATAGAGAATTCCTAGTATCAAATAAATCACCACAATTGAGACTAATAACAACCAGCCCAAATCATTAAAAGATTGGCTAAAAACCTGCGCCGATCCTTGAAAACTAGTGGTTATAGTATCTGGTAAAACTTCCTTAGCAACTTTTTTAATTGCTTCGGTGGCATCACTGAGTGATGTTCCTAACTGCGTGTCAAAGGAAATTGTTGCGGAAGGAAGTTGGGCAAGGTGATTGACGGTGAGGGGCCCAACATTTTGCACAATTGTTGCGATCGCACTTAAGGGAATTGATTTCCCACTATTAGATTTGACATAAATCATTGATAATGCGGTCGGATCTCGTTGGAATTCTGGTTTCAGTTCTAAAATAACGTAAAACTGATTATCTGGCGTATAAATTGTCGAAACTTGGCTGGAACCATAGGCGTTGCCTAGAGTCCTTTCTATTTGTGAAGCAGTAATTCCTAAAAGAGCAGCTTTATCATGGTTGATTTGTATTTCTACCTGTGGAGTTCTGAGTTGGAGATCGCTATCAACGCCACGCAGTCCAGGCAAAGTTTTGACTTTTTCCAAGAGCTTTGGCACAGAATCTCGGAGATCCTGTAAATTTAGGCTCTGAAGGGTAAATTGATAGGTGGAATTGGTTTGCTGTCCACCAATGGGAATCGCCGCAGGAGAGCGTAAAAATGTTTGAATACCAATAACACGACGTAGTTTGGGTGTAAGTTCCTGTATGATTTCGTCGGCGCTGAGTTGTCTCTGATCACGGGGTTTTAGCCGAATCGTAATCCGTCCATTATTTACGGAAGCATTAGGACCCGATGCGCCAACCGTTGAGTTGAGAGCCGCAATATTAGGGTCTTGACGAATAATATCTACTACCTCTTGCTGATGCTTTAACATATTGTCAAAGGAGATATCTTGGGCGGCTTTGGTATTGGCGGATAGTTGCCCTGTATCCTCTGTGGGAATAAAGCCTTTAGGAACGAGGGTAAACATATAAAAGGTGAGGAATAGCAAAATGAAAGAACTAATCATCGTGATGCGGCGATGTTTTAAGACTGGCTTCAATGTCCATTCATAGCATTTGAGCAAATTATCGAAAGCACTCTCTAGAAAATTTGCAAAACGGCTGGGGCGATGATCGGGAGATCGCTCACTAGATTTTAAGAAGCGGCTACAAAGCATTGGTGTAAGACTAAGAGAAACAAAACCTGACACCAAAATGGCAATGCTAATCGTAATCGCAAATTCATGGAACAGCTTCCCAATCAACCCACTCATAAAGATAATGGGAATGAAGACTGCGACTAAGGAGAGAGTCATCGATAAAATTGTGAAGCTGACTTCTTGAGAGCCCTTTAGCGCAGCCGTCATTGGTGACTCTCCCATCTCGCGATGGCGGACAATATTTTCCAGCACGACGATCGCATCATCAACCACAAAACCAACAGAAAGAGTTAACGCCATCAGCGACAGGTTATCAAGGGAAAATCCTAATACGTACATGGCGGCAAATGTGCCGATGATGGCGATCGGTAAAGCCATACTGGGAATCATCGTGGCAGGGAGATCTCGCAAAAATAGGAAGATCACCATGATCACAAGGGCAATAGAGAGAATTAAGGTAAACTGCACATCTTGGATCGAAGCACGGATTGAAAGAGAGCGATCGTAGAGAATCCCCATTACAATTGATTTAGGAATTTGCGCTTGTAATGTCGGCAACATCGCTTTAACTGCATCGACAATTTTTACAGTGTTAGCTCCTGGCTGAGGCTGCACGGCTAGAACGATCGAAGGCTGATTGGAAACTTTGCGATCGCTAAACAAATTGGAAACTTTATTGTTTTGGATACTATCGATCACATTACCTAAGTCCTTGAGCCTAACAGGTGCGCCATTTTGATAGCTGACAATTAATTCACCATAGGCTGCAGCATCATTTAGCTGTCCATTTGCTTCAATCAGATAACTTTTATCTTTGCCAGACAAACTGCCTGTGGGTAGGGTGACATTACCTTGCTGAATTGCCGTCTTAATTTGATCGAGTCCAATTCCTTTAGCCGCCACTGCTTGTGGATCGAGTTGGACTCGGACTGCATATTGCTTTTGACCGTAGACTCCTACTTGCGCCACACCATTGATGGCGGAGATGGGTTGCGCGATCGTGATTTCGGCATTTTCATCTACTTCTGAAATTGGTAAGGTTTCTGAATAGAGATAAAGATAAAGAACTGGAGAAACCGATGGATTGACCTTACGATAAGTTGGTGGTTTGGGCATATTTGCAGGAAGTTGTCCTGCTGCCGCCGAGATTGCCGCTTGCACGTCTTTAGCCGCATCAGCGACGTTGCGGCTAAAGTCAAACTGTAGAGAAATACTCGTGCTACCTGTAGAACTAGTGGAGTTAAAAGAGTTCAGTCCCGCGATTTCCGTAAATTGTCGTTCAAGGGGTGCAGCCACCGCCGATGCCATCGTTTCAGGCGTTCCCCCAGGCAGGCTTGCTGAGACGCTGATAAAGGGATATTCCACATTTGGAAGAGCGCTAATCGGTAATAAGGTATAGCTAAGAATCCCAAAGATGAGAATACCAACCATGACTAAAGTAGTCATGACAGGGCGGGTAATAAATAGTTTAGAAAGATTCATGATATTACCTGCTAATTATTTAGAAAACTCTATCTGAATGAGTGTAGATGGGACTTATAAAGGAACGGCGGGTAGAATTTTCTTTGCGAGATAAATAGGACGCACTATTAGTCTCAACTTTGGTAACTGCTTCACAAATAGAAATCCACTAATAACGCAAACAAGACCACTAATAATAAGTGTGACTGGAGCGCCGATCGCATTCGCTAAACTTCCCGCTAGCAAGCTACCAAAGGGGTAGACACCTAAGAAGGACATTGTAAATAAACTCATTATCCTTCCACGCTTATCATCTTCAACAATAGTTTGCAAAATGGTATTGCCACCCGAAAGATGTAAAATCGATCCTAATCCTACCAACATGATCGCTGGAATCGATAGCCAAATAGTTGGGGACAAAGCAAATATAATTAATCCCACACCGCATAGAATTGGAGCATAGGCAAACACTTTTCCTAAGCCCAATACTGTCGATCGCGTATTCATGTAAAGTCCACCGATGAGTGCACCTATGCCTGATGCAGTAAGTAACAATCCCAAAGTATGAGCATCACCATGTAAAATTTGCGTTGCAAATATTGGCATTAGGGTCGAACTTGCAACCACCATTAGGCTGAATAAGCTAATCATCATTAATATTGACCTTATTGGTAGCGAATGAAAAGCGTAGTTAAATCCCTCTTGAATGCGTTGAATCGGTCTCATTGAGTTCAGAACAAGGGGTTGAGGCTTGAGATGCATGAGCAATAGCCCGACAATCACGGCAATATAACTGAATCCGTCAAGAAGAAAACAATAGCCAGCACCAATTCTGGTAATGATTATTCCTGCGATCGCAGGTCCAATTAACTGCGCTCCTGTTGATATAGAAGAATTCAAGGCGATCGCGTTCATCCGATCTTCAGGGCGTTCAATCATATCGTAGACAAAGGCTTTTCTTACGGGATAATCCACAACATTGATTAGTCCTTGGAAAAAACCTAATCCCAATAAAAGCGAGATATTAATAGTTCCAGTTAAAGTTAATATTGCCAGAGCTAAAGATTGAATCATTGCCAATACTTGTGTAATTACTAGCAGACGATGCCGATTGTAGCGATCGGCGATCAATCCACCAATAGGAGCGAGTACAAAGCTAGGAATTTGACAAGCAAATCCAACTAAACCCAGCATCAAAGCAGAATTTGTTAATTGATACACGATCCAACCTGTAGAAAGTTTGGTCATCCAAGTACCAATCAGTGAGATACCATGTCCAGCAAAGAATAGTCGGTAGTTTCTAGAACGCAGGGCGGGGAGGGTAATTTTCATTAGCTCCCCCTATTAATCTTAGAAAAAGCTGTGAACAGAGAGATAACTACCATGATCGATAAACCGATCGCAAAGGAAAACTCGGCAATCCTTCCAACTCGTAAAGCTCTATGGAGATTAGGCGATCGCAAGGCATAAAAAGCCGTAACACAGGAGAATAGGAATACCAGTGAATCTAATGCAAGAAAATCATCAATAGATGTATCCATTTGTTCAGCAACACTCGCAATATGGATGAGTTCGACTCCAGCCTGACAAATCCCCACCATCACCGCAGATATTTTAGAAATATGCAAGTAAATCTGCCTTGAAGGATTACCTTGTCGATGGTGTTTTGTTGAGTGATAAGGAATATTGCTCATGTTCTTTAATCTAATCATGGAGAGAATCCTACGAGGTTTTTGGGTTGAGTGTAGGATGGGTTAGCGATAGCGTAACCCATCATTTTGAGCTAATTGATGCGTTACATTGCACTAACGCATCCTACAAATAATTGACTTCCTACCTAGATTGGGTTATCGACTTGCAGACAATGAGAAAATTTGCCGCAAACTAAATCCTTTCAGTTTCTTACGCCATGATTCCATGTAAACATAGAAGACAGGAGTTAAGTACAGAGTTAGGATTTGAGAAAAAATCAATCCACCCACCACAGCAATACCCAAGGGACGGCGTGACTCTGAACCTGCGCCAAAGCCGATCGCGATCGGGATCGTTCCCATCAGGGCTGCCATCGTGGTCATCATGATCGGACGGAACCGTACTAAACAAGCTTGATAGATGGCTGTAGCAGGTTTTAATGCTTCAGTGCGCTGAGCTTCAATCGCAAAGTCCACCATCATAATTCCATTTTTCTTGACGATGCCTACTAATAGAATAATCCCAATGAAAGAATAAACGTTGAGTTCTACATGAAATATCATCAGGGTTAGCAAAGCGCCAAAACCTGCGGATGGCAAGCCAGAAAGAATTGTGATGGGGTGAATGAAATCTTCATAGAGAATCCCCAAAATTAGATAAATCACCAGAATCGCGATCGCTAATAAAAATATTAAACTAGGCAAGGAGCTTTGGAACACTTGACTGGCTCCCGTAAAGCTCGTGGCAATATTTTCGGGGATCGTCTCATGAATTAATTGTTCGATTTGCTGGTTGGCATTTCCCAAAGCCACATTGGGCGCTAGGTTATAGGAAATTGTTGCCGAATTCATTCGCCCAGCATGATTGACCATTAACGGTGCAACCGCTTGGGAAACTGTTGCGAAGGTCTTGAGTGGTACGACTTGACCAGAAGTGGAAGTGATATAGAGAGATAGCAAAGCTTTGATATCTTGCTGATATTCTGGTTCCAATTCAAGAATTACCTGATACTCATTAGTAGAAGCATAAATCGTTGATACTTGGTAGGCTCCATAGGCACTTCTGAGAGAATTCTCAATTTGTTGGGCGGTGATCCCATGTGTAGAGGCTTTATTGCGATCGATGTCAATTTTGACTTGAGAAGTCATCTGCAAATCGCTATTCACATCTTGCAATAGAGGCAATGCTTTCAGTTTTTCTACTAGTTTCGGCACATATTCTTGTAAAGGCTGCACATCGGTATTTTGAAGTTCCAGTTGATATAGCCCCGTAGTTTGCTGAGTTCCGATGGGAATCGCAGGTGGATTTTGCAAAAATACTTGAATACCTGTGATATCAGCAAGTTTTGTTCTTAATTCTTGAATAACTTCATCGGCGCTTGCCTCTCGTTGCGATCGCGGTTTCAAGCGAATAAATAGACTTCCTGAATTACTAGCACTCGAAGCACCACCAGAATTTGCGCCAATATTCGAGTTGACAGCATCCACATTGGGATCTTTGCTGATCAGTTCAGCGACCGCTTGTTGATGAATCACCAGAGCATCAAAGGAAGTATCTTGCGCGGCTTGAGTCGTGCCGATAATTTGTCCAGTATCTTCACTGGGGATGAATCCCTTCGGCACAGCTACAAATAGTCCAATGGTGGCAAATAGCAGTACAAAGGATAAAATCATCGTGGTGCGATGGTACTTCATTACTGTTTTTAGACTGCGATCGTATAGACCGAGAAAGCGATCGAATATTGCCTCTGTTGCCCGATAAAAGCGACTTTGTGTTGAGTGATGAACAGGACGTAGAAAGCGACTGCATAACATCGGCGTTAGGCTCAGCGAAACAAAACCCGAAACCAGAATAGAAACAGCGATCGTCATCGCAAATTCATGGAATAAGCGCCCCAATAGTTCGCTCATAAACAACATGGGAATGAATACAGCGACTAATGAGAGCGTCATTGACAGGATCGTGAAACCAATTTCCCTAGACCCGTTAAGCGCTGCTTGCATAGGGCGTTCGCCCATTTCCATATGTCGCACGATGTTTTCCAACATGACGATCGCATCATCCACCACAAAACCCACAGATAAGGTCAACGCCATCAGCGACAGATTATCAAGGGAAAAATTTAGCTGGTGCATTACCGCAAATGTACCGATCAGCGATACGGGCAGAGCCAAACTGGGAATTACCGTTGCTGAAAGGTTTCGCAGAAATAGGAAGATAACTAAAACGACTAAGGCGATCGTTAAAACTAGCGTGAACCTAACATCATCAACGGAATCACGAATTGATTGTGAAGCATCGTACAGCACGCCAATTTGCACAGAGTTAGGAACCTGTTCGCGCAGTTTGGGTAGTAATTTCTGGATCGTATCGACAACTTCTACCGTGTTTGTCCCAGGTTGGCGTTGAATTGTGAGAATAATAGCGCGAGTATTGTTATACCAGCTTGCAACTTTATCATTCTCAACGCTATCAATTACTCGTCCCAGTTGTTCTAGATAAATTGGTGCGCCATTTTTATAAGCAACAATCAATTTGCGATAGGCGGCGGCATCTTGAAGCTGCCCGTTAGTCTGTACTGTAAAGTTTTTATGATCGCCCGAAAGACTTCCTGTCGGTAAGTTGACATTGCCTTGCTGGATAGCCGTTTGCACTTGATCGATGCCAATCTCTTGACTGGCAAGCTTTTGCGGATCAAGTTGAATTCTTGCCGCATACTTTTGCGAACCGTAGACGCTCACTTGCGCTACCCCCGAAATTGTCGAGAGCTTTTGGGCTAGGTAAGTTTCGGCGTAATTATCGACTTGAGAGAGCGGCAGAGTCGGAGAGTAGAGGTATAGATAGAGAATCGGTTGATCGGCTGGGTTGACCTTGCTAAAGGTGGGAGGATTTGGCAGATCGTTAGCAACTTGTCCAGAAGCCGCCGCGATCGCAGCCTGTACATCTTGAGCAGCATCGTCAATACCTCGGCTGAGGTTAAATTGCAGCGCGATTTGTGTTTTCCCTAATGTCGTCGTGGAGTTGAGCGAATCCAATCCCGCAATACTAGAAAACTGCGCTTCTAAGGGACGTGTTACCGAAGCTGCCATTGTTTCGGGACTAGCTCCTGGTCTTGCCGCCGTTACCTGAATCGTGGGATAGTCCACGCTAGGTAAATAGCTGATCGGTAAAGACTGATAGCTCATCCATCCAAAAATGAGGATTCCCGCCATCACTAAGGTCGTCATGATCGGGCGACGAATGAAAATTTCTGACAGATTCATTAATTAGCTCCCTCGGTAGCACCAGAGCGGCGACCTTTTCCTGATTTCTTGCGATCGCTGGCAGGCTTATTCGGATCATCACTAGCTTTAGCACCGCTAGAACCAGTACTACTATCAGCCGCTTTAACCCTGATCTTGCTACCATTGACCAAGTTCGCTTGACCATCGATAACGACGCGATCTCCTGATTTGAGTCCTTTCTGAATTACATCTAGCCCGTCAATGCTGCTACTCGCAACTACAGGGACATTGGTAACAGTCGGATTATCTTGATCTTCATCATTCACCACAAATACGAACTGTCCGTTGGCTCCATTCTGCACTGCTTGAGCAGGAACGACGATCGCATTCGGTTCTTCATTGAGCGTCAGCGTCGTATTTACAAATTGCCCAGGAAATAACTGTCCGCCTGCATTATTAAAATCGCCAATCAGTTGAATTGTGCCTGTCGTA
Organism: Pseudanabaena sp. UWO311; assembly: GCF_006937785.1. GTDB lineage: Bacteria > Cyanobacteriota > Cyanobacteriia > Pseudanabaenales > Pseudanabaenaceae > Pseudanabaena. The sequence continues at coordinate 61,570 of NZ_SJEE01000012.1, read as the reverse complement.
TTATCAACCGTATTGTTAATGAAGGTTAAAACTCCTGAAATTGGCGTATTGTTACCCGCAAAGGTCACACTCACATTGAGCTTGCCATTCTTCATCCGTTTTTGAATTTCGGGCAGATTTACTTCAGGAATCGCGAAGGCAACTTGAATCGGATTAACTTGCGTAATTGTGACTAGCGGACTGGTACTATTCGCCTGTACGACATTGCCTTCCGTAACCAGAATATTCCCAGCGCGTCCATCAATCGGTGCATAAATTTCCGTATAGGAAGCCTGAACCTGTACATTTTGATATGCGCCATCATCGGTAGCAACTGCCGCTTCCGCATTAGCGATCGCCGCTTTATCACCCTCAACTACAGCAAGCGCATTCTGAATCGCTTCGCGATCGCTTTGTAAAGTTGCATCCGAAACCCGATTAGCAGTGCTATATTGCTGTGCTTGATCTTGGCTGATTGCCCCTTCTTTATAGAGATTGTTATAGCGATCGCTTTGGGATTTCGCAAATTGTGCCTGTGCTTCATCCTTTGCTAAGTTTGCTTCTGCCGATCGCACTAAGCCAATATCTCTAGCTAAGTTAGCCCTTGCCTGTTGCACTTGGGCGAGAGAACTTGCAACTACCCCTTGCGCCTGTTGAATTGAAGCAATTTGCGATCGGTTATCAATCGTAAACAGCAAATCGCCCTTATGTACCTCCTGTCCCTTCTTAAAATGGACACCTGTAATCTTTCCGCCCGTCTGCGGTGTCACTGAAACCGTTGAGCTAGCCTGAACATTCCCGATCGCCTGTAATTGGATTGGCACAGTCTTTTGGATAACCTTAGCCACTGCCACGGGAGTAACTTGCTCGCGTTTATCACCTTTTTTGCCAGTAGCAGCATCGTCTGTTTTTGGAGATGTCAGCGCCCGAAAGCTAAAGAAACCTACAGCTCCCAGCAATAGCAAGCCCACGATTGCCAAACCAATCTTTTTTTTGCTCAAACTTCTAGGTCGATTTTTTGAAGACTTGCGATCGCTATCAATATCGTCAGGAAATCCTTGGGAAGAATGATTAAGCCCTTCCTCATAATTCAAGGGAATCTCTAATTGCTTCTCATTCATGATAATTACTGGGAATAATAAGAACTATTGTGGTGATGTGTTAGCTGAAGCATCTGGTGTCTGCTCGTAGGACTTTTCCATAATGATCTGAATCTTGGCTTTCTGTTCCGTCGTCAGATTGAGACTAGAAATGGCACTACGAAGCTTATCTCCCTGTTTCAGCTTTGCCTGTAGCTGTTGTACTTGGTCAGGAGTTAGGACTGCTTCAATCTGTTTACGCCTTGCTTCACGCCTTTGCTTACGTTCTGGATCGCCTTCTGTTTTTGTAGAACTATTTGCTTGCGGTGTATCAGAAGGAGTACTTGCAGGAGAAGAATTTGCCTGAGAAGGGGTAGAAGCCACTGGCGCAGGGCTAGTCGGCGTGTCTGGATTAGCTTGATTGCAAGCGGTGATCATACCTCCAAGGAGGAGAGCATATATGATTAAAGGGGCGATCGCAGTTAGCTTCATTTTGTGCTTATCGATTTCCATGGGGAATCTTTGAAGTAATCTAAAGTTGAAATAAAAAAGCTCAGGACTGTTTAAATATTCCTAAGCCGTAGGTGTGAGGAGTCATAACGACTACAATCATCTTATTGGGTGCAAAGAATTTACACATGACCATGAAGTAACGACTTGGATAGTCGAAAAGTAATAAAAAGCAATTAAGTACTAGTGACTTTTTTCCTATTGTTTTTTGAAAAATTAGTCGTAATTTCTCTAGCGCGATCAACAAAAGGATTGTTATATAGATAGTACTTAGAGAAAAGTTGCCTCATAACTCTTGAGGGCAACTTTTGTAGATACACAATGAAGAGAGAAAATATTATGAAGCTTGGTGCAATCTTAGTTCGTAAAAAACTAATATCTCAAACTCGTTTAGAGCAAACTTTGGCTCTTACAGCATCTACTAATAAGAAGCTTGGTGAATTGTTGCTTGACAATGGACAGATTTCCGATACTCATCTCAAAGAAGCTCTGAACGAACAGTACTGGCGAAATCATGGATTTTGGATCATTGACTAAGTGATCGCAGCTATAAAGTTTAAGTCTCATTAATTACTGGGTAAGCCCCTTATGAATCCCTCACCCTATCGCTCATTTCATTTTTTACTACAAATGGAGTGGCTACTAATTGCCACAGCAATAATAATGGAAACACTATTACCGTTCCATTGGTCTTGGTTGCTAATCATACAAGTAATGACGATTCTGGTATTAGGGATGATGGGCTTATGGCTGCCGATCACCAGTCTCAAGAAAAAGGTGTTTTATACATTTCTAGAATTTGCATTGATCATGCTGCCTGCTACACAGGGGATTTTGGCCACACGTCCAGTTTTCTTGCTGTGTCTTGTTCTCTTAATGCGAAGTTGTTTAATCTTTAAACGATCTGGACAAATTGTAGTTCTGGTTTTGTCACTTCTATCCTATAGCGCCATACTTTTAACTAAACCGATTGAGCTAGCCAAGCCTCAATTAGCGGAAATTGTTTGGGATTCACGAATCAGTAATATTCTCTTATTTGGTTTAACGCTAATCTTCGCATTACTTCTAATTAATGCCTTACTTGCTGAACGACAAAGCCGCGAAAAGTTAGAGAAAGTATATCAAGAATTAGAAATCACTCATCATCAGTTACGTCAATATGCTGTTCGCATTGAAGATCAAGCTACTCTTCAAGAACGTAATCGGATTGCCCGTGAAATTCATGATGGACTAGGTCATACTTTAACGGCTCAAACAATTCAAATTAATAACGCTCTAATTTTTTGGCAGACTAAAAGTGATCAAGCATTAATTGCGATCAAACAAGCTAAGCAATTGGGAGCAGAAGCCTTGCTAGAAGTACGGAAATCAGTTTCGATGTTGCGCTCAACTTCCTTAGATGGGCGATCGCTTAAATCAGCTCTCGACAAGTTATTTCAAGATTTCAAAAATAGTACAGGAATTGAAATATCGCCTAACATCTATTTACCACAATCCTTATCTTCAGAAATTAATACTAATCTCTATCGAATTATTCAAGAATCTTTGACGAATATTCATAAACACGCTCAAGCTACAACCGTAAATATAGATTTGTTACAGGAAGAAGGATATGTAAGGCTTATCATTGAAGATGATGGTGAAGGCTTTGAGCCAACTCAAAATACAACTGGGTTCGGTTTGCAAGGAATGAAAGAAAGAATTGCTTCGCTTTACGGGCAGTTTATGCTCGATAGTCAAATCGGAAAAGGTTGTCGCATTTTTGTTTCTTTTCCACTCGTTAACTTAGGTACACAGTCTTCTTATGATTCAGATTCTATTAGTAGATGATCAGTATATTATTCGACAAGGACTGAAGACTATGCTTGAGTCTAACCCTGATATGCAGGTGATTGGCGAAGCTGAAAATGGACAAAGAGCGATCGAACAGATTCCCCTATTACAACCCGATATTGTGCTGATGGATATCCGAATGCCAATTATGGATGGCGTGGCGGCAACAGGTGCGATCGCCCAGTTATATCCCGATCTCAAAATCCTGATTTTGACTACCTTTGACGATGATGATTATGTCTCTAAAGCAATGCGATTAGGCGCAAAAGGTTATTTACTCAAGGACACAGAACCTGATGAACTAGCTATGGCAATTCGGGCAGTCATTAAGGGACATACGCAGTTAGGACCTGGCTTGTTTGAAAAGGCAATCGCCAATACGAGTAGTCCTACGATTTCACCTCCATCAGAATTAGCACAGCTTACTCCCAGAGAATTGGAAGTACTGAAATTAATTGCTGCTGGTTCTAATAATCGTGAAATTGCCGAAGTACTATTTCTATCAGAAAATACCGTTAAAAATTATGTCACCAATATTTTAAGTCGTTTAAATTTACGCGATCGCACCCAAGCTGCTTTATTTGCCCATTCGCTCTTTCACGACCACAATTTAGACTCTGATTGACAAATCAAATGTTATTAAAAATGATCGAATATCTTTCGTGCCAGCCAAAAAATATCGTTATTGGAGTTTGTTTATTACTGATTGCTTTGTCAGGAGGTATTGACTATTTAACTGGCTTCGCAATAAGTGTCGATATACTCTATTTGATTCCTATATTCTTCGTTTCTGTAGCGATTAATAAGTATTCAGGACTATTTATCGCAGTAATTAGTAGCTTAGTTAAATTGTTTATTAGTTTACTGAGTATTTCACCAAATCAAAATAATCTATTCGTTTATTGGAATAGTTTTATCTATCTTTTAACTGTTATTATAATTGCGCTAATTTCATCAGAGTTATCGGAATCAATTAAACGCGAAAAACTAATATCTAGAATAGATTTTTTAACAGGGATTCCTAATCGCAAGGCTTTGTTTGAGTCTTTAGAAATAGAAATTTATCGAAGTCGCAGAAATCATCAACCTTTAACGATCGCCTATCTCGATTGCGATAATTTTAAAGCAGTAAATGACCGATTAGGACATCAAGCTGGAGATGCTCTATTATCTGTAGTTGCCCGTACTCTTAAAAGCAATATACGGGCTACAGATTTAACAGCTAGATTAGGAGGCGATGAATTTGTTGTTTTACTGCCAGATACACCAGAGGATATAGCATTTCAAACTGTTTCTCGATTGCAAAATATGCTATTAACTGAAATGCAAAAATTTAATTGGGATGTAACATTTAGCATTGGCATTGCCACTTTTAATAGTCTTCCTGATTCAATTGACGAGATAATTCGTACAGCCGATGAGTTAATGTTTGTTGTAAAAACAACTGGCAAAGGTCGATTTGAACATAAAATTTTTAATCAAGACTGAAATTTTGGCATACTGTTGGTGATCGCACCCAAGCGGCTTTATTCGTACATTCTTTATTTCGCGATCGTACATAGGCTATTGTCATAAGATAATAGCTGAACTAGTTTTTTAGCCATCCCAAACCTACACCTACCAACAGAAATAATCCCATAGCTAAGCGATACCAAACAAAAAGCCATGTACTATGTTTTTCTAAATAGCGTAAAAGCAAATATATGGCTAAGAATGCAGAAATACTGGCGGATGTAAGACCTAGCAAGAGAATTAGCCAACCATGTAGATTTAAGCCAGCTTTCAAAAGGGTGACGATTTCTACAGCCCCTGCAAGGATAATTGTTGGCAATCCCAATAAGAAGGAGAACTTTGCCGCAGTTTCTCGATCCATTTTTAAAAAGAGGGCTGCTGTAATAGTTGATCCTGAACGAGATACCCCTGGAACAAGCGCAAAGGCTTGAGCAATGCCCACGAAAACGCCATCAATTAAAGTTAACTTTGCAAAATCACGTTTACGTTGTCCCCATTTCTCGGCGATCGCTAGCAACAAGGACATGACTATTGATGCGATTCCAATAGTTACCAAACTCCGTAAAGGTGAATTACAAGCATCAAGGGTTTTCTTCAGTAGAAGTCCTATGATCGCGATCGGGAACGTTCCAACAATTATTCCTAAAATTAGCCGAAATGATTTTGATCTATAGTCTTTCTTAGCGATCGCTCTATAGGAACCGCCTAATAACTGTCTGATATCTTGCCAAAAATAAGATATAACTGCGGTTAAGCTGGCTAGTTGCATGGCTGCCGAAAAAGCCGAACCTGGATCGGGCAAACCCAAAAAACTCGGAATTATTCGTAAATGAGCAGTGCTACTTATCGGTAATAATTCGGTTATCCCTTGAACGATACCAAGGAAGATAATGCCAATCCAGTCAATATTTACAAAATCAAAGTTAGCCGTGCCATTGTCCGCACAAATAGCCGCAGCGAAAGATAATGAAGAAAGCATAGAAATTATTTTACTGAAAACTTTTATAGCTAGAGTGTTGCTTGATAAAATACATCAAAGCCCTACCTGCTGATCGATTGATTGATTGTCCCATACTTGACTTGTAATCATCAATGGTTTCACAATAGGCTGAACATCGGCTTGATATACTTGATATATATGGAGACATCGCGTGGGAAAAAATAGGTATCGAAAGAATTTCAAGGCGGATCTTTTAAATTATGTAAATAGCGCTAATTTTCCACGCAAATCCTTTATTTCAATCAAAACAACTTCTATTTTGGTTACGCTTGCGGCGGTTTCTGCACTCACTGGAGCCGCGATCTCGAAAATATTATCCAGTAAGCCCCTTAGTCATGCATCTCTAGCCCATAGTGCTGATGCAATTACAGGTATAGTTCCTGCAAATCTGGATCGACCTGTAAATATTTTAATCTTAGGTACTGATAACTCAGGTAGTGCCAATCCAAATAATGAGATTAGTCGTGAAGAGGCTTTAGCTGGTAATACCGATACGATGCTACTAGTTCGCTTACTGCCTGATAAGCATGAAGTAAATATTCTTTCAATTCCAAGGGACACGCTGATTGATTTGAAAGGAGTAGGTATTGATAAAATCAATGATGCCAATGTTCAAGGAGGAACTAGCTTAGCCGCAGAATCCGTTAGTCAATTGCTGAATAATATTCAGATTGATCGTTATGTACGTCTTGACACCCAAGGTTTTATTCAGCTAGTAGATGCTTTAGGAGGAATAGAAGTTAATGTTCCCAAAAAGATGGACTATGTGGATCGATCGCAAAAATTGCAAATCCATTTCCCCCCTGGTAAGCAGAAACTCAACGGTCAACACCTACAAGAATATGTTAGGTTTCGCCATGATGAGTTAGGTGATATTGGGCGCGTGCAGAGACAGCAATCTGCATTAAAAGCAATCTTCAGCACACTCATTAAAGCTGAAAACATTGGTAAAACACCTAAAGTTTTGGAAGTCGCCCAGAAAAATGTCGATACCGATTTATCAATTGGGGAGATGTTCGCCATTTATAAATTGCTGCAAGAAACTAATCGCCAAAATATTCATATGCTCATGTTGCCTGGGAGATTTAGCCGTACAGAGGAATTTCCCCTCAGCTACTGGATTAAAGATACCCAAGCTACTAACTCTATCCTTGCGAGCTTCTTTGCTGTCCCTGCACCAGTTACATCCCTAATCAGGGATTCTAACGATGAAAGTAATAGTAAAAATTTAGCCATTAATCGTAGTCAACTGCGTATTGCCGTTGTTAATACCTCCCAAAAATCAGCGATCGCCAATAAAGTAATTGCCCAACTTCGCCAGATTGGGTTTTACGGTGCTTATCTCAGCGATCGCGATATCAACTTGAATGCCGAAGAACTTTTAACCACTCAGATAATTGCTGAACAAGGGAATCCTGAAGTTGCTCAAGTTGTACAGGAAGAATTAGGTATCGGTCAAGTTCAGATTTCCGCAACTGGTGATATTACATCAGATGTGACAATTGTGATTGGTAAAGATATCAATAATTGAGAAGCAGATATATGGAATTGATTTTACGAGTAGTCCTTGCAACGCCAAAACAATTGTTTGTGCTGAAACTTGACTAGAAGCTGATATCCTCCATATTCAGAAGTTCCATTACTTTGCTAACTCTCCTAATTTTATGGAATTTCTTCAGCGATCGCCTGCTTGGATTGCAGGGGTAGATTTTCCGTTTGGAAAAGGTTGTCGCATTTTTGTTTCTTTTCCACTCGTTAACTTTTAGGTACACAGTCTTCTTATGATTCAGATTCTATTAGTAGATGATCAGTATATTATTCGACAAGGACTGAAGACCATGCTTGAGTCTAATCCTGATATGCAGGTGATTGGCGAAGCTGAAAATGGACAAAGAGCGATCGAACAGATTCCTCTATTGCAACCCGATATTGTGCTGATGGATATCCGAATGCCAATTATGGACGGCGTGGGGGCTACAGGTGCGATCGCCCAATTATATCCAGATCTCAAAATCCTGATTCTGACTACCTTTGACGATGATGAGTATGTCTCTAAAGCAATGCGATTGGGCGCAAAAGGTTATTTACTCAAGGATACAGAACCTGATGAACTGGCTATGGCAATTCGAGCAGTTATTAAGGGGCATACCCAGCTAGGTCCCGGCTTGTTTGAAAAGGCGATCGCCAATACGAGTAGTCCTACAATTTCACCTCCATCAGAATTAGCACAGCTTACTCCCAGAGAATTGGAAGTACTGAAATTAATTGCTGCTGGTTCTAATAATCGTGAAATTGCCGAAGTACTATTTCTATCAGAAAATACCGTCAAAAATTATGTCACCAATATTTTGAGCCGATTAAATTTACGCGATCGCACCCAAGCTGCTTTGTTTGCCCATTCTCTTTTTTTATCTACATAACATGAGCTACTTACAAATTTGTGGTAGTGAGATAAAGGCAAAGATGGACATCACGAGGCACTTCCCATCCTTCAGTTAAGGAATAAATGGAATAAACTGTTTTAGAAATTTTCGCAGCTTTAATAGACCGATTACTTCGCGTACTTTTGGAGAAACAAAATCTTCAGGTGGAATACCGTCTAGCGATCGCAATTTTTCCATGAGTTCCGTATATTCGGCAGCAGTGAGTTGTTTCCCATCAATGGGCGATCGCGCATCGGTATAGATCTCTGCACGTAAAACCTCTTCAGGAATATCTTCCTGAGCTGATAGGATTGACAGAGTTTCCGCAAAACTAATCATCGGCACTATCACCAATGTGGAGATCTGTAAACTGCAAAAAGAAACGATCACCAATTTTCGATTTTTTGCTTTTGGTAAAGCCTTGTGCTGCAGAGCTTTGCAACTTTTAGCGCCCCAATCTATTTGATACATCCTCACAGCCTCCAGGAATAGTTTTACGAGATTTTTTGCCACACCATGCACAGAGATATTGGCGCGTTTCTTCAGATAGATCGATCGCCTTGCTAAAGTCGGCATCTTCAACCACTGCGCCCGTATATTCGCCTGTCTCGAAATTAGGCAGATTTTGGCGATCTCGAGGAGAAGCAGTTTCTAGCTTGCCATAAAACAACTTTATACGGCTTAGATCTGTGCCACGTAAATTTGCTTTAGCCAAGATTGCGCCGACAAGGTTTGCGCCTGTAAGATCGCAATTAACAAAGTTTGCCTTAATCAAATTCGCGCCACTCAAATCAGCATTTCGCAAATCTGTATTACAAATATCACGATTAGCCAACATCATTCCCAAATTAACGACCCGCACTCCATTAGCAAGATCGACTACATAACCACCCGTTCCATCAAGAATGGGGCGACCAAGTAACCCATCCCTTTTCAATGGCGTTAAAAGATTAGCACTGGACAAGAATCGAATAATCTTGGCACGTCCATCAGCATCACAGCCACCAAGTAATGCTGCGGTTCTAGCTTGAGCGATCGCTCTTTCTAGCGGCCAGTCTTCCAGTTGTCCTTGTGGATCAAGTACTAAGTCAGAAATCCCTTGAAAATATGAATCAATAGTTTGCTGTTGGGTGATCACATTTTGCTGACCCGTCAAACTTTCCGAAATCTGATTTTGTCGCCATGCCACCCACACCGCCAAAATCGCAATTAAAATCTGTCCTACTGCGCCTAAAGCCTCCCACTTCAGGCTATCAAACCATCGCGCAAAGGCAAGATCAAGCTCAGTCACATGGGCTGCCATGAACAGCGATACTCCAGCTAAAATGCTGGACAGAGTAATATCCCAATGCTTACCGAGAGGAGAATTGGCGATCGCACTCAGAAATGGCGGTACGAGTATTGGCAGAATGATGGCAAAGATCACGCCAAGACTGATATAAACCAGTTCATTGTGATCTAGATACATCGCCACAAGTGCCACGACAGATGAGATCGTGGCTACGACTAAAAAAAATACTTTAATTCGAGAATTCGGTAGAGCCAAACTAGTTAGTTCAATTGGATTTGCAGAGGATTTGGATGAAATCTATTATTAATCCTGATAATCTTACAATAAATCTCCTGATATAGCTGTATTCACTCTAGTTATGCCAGCAATTCTAATTATGAAATCAAATTTGGTATTTCCAGCACTTTTGGTGCTGGAAATACCAAATTTGTGTAATTCCTATAGAACCTAAAACAGCGATCGCTAGTCTAAAGAAAAGTCATCAAGTTTGTCCTAGTGCAACTTGACTTTATGGAAATAATCCTATGGATCGCATTGTACAGAAAGCACATTTCTTTAGACGCGCAGGATTTGGGGCAACCCTCGACGAACTGAATAGCGCAAACTCCCCTGAAATATTGTTGTCAAAATGGCTCAATGAAACACCAGTATTAAATGTCCCCGCACCTCTACCAATAGTCAAAAAAGGTAGACAAGAACAATCGAGGGAGATGTGGCACTGGTTATTAAAGCAAATGGTTAGTTCCAATAACCCCTTGCATGAACGTATCGTCAACTTTTGGCGCGATCGCTTTGTAGTGTCTCTACGCAAAATTGGTAAAGCGCAACTGTTACTCGATTATGAAAGACGCTTACGCACCTATGCCTTGGGTGATTTTCAGGAATTGCTGATGCAAGTGACCACTAGCCCCGCCATGCTTACCTATTTGGACAACGCGCAAAACCGTGCAGGAAAAATTAACGAGAACTATAGCCGCGAAGTGATGGAACTATTTACCCTTGGACAGGGGCAATATACCGAAAAGGATATTCAAGAAGGGGCGAGGGCTCTGACGGGATGGCAAGTTAAATTACGCCCTGAGCTAGGCACTGCGGATGTCAACTTTGTATCGCGCTGGCATGATGATGGCATCAAAAATTATTTGGGACGTTCAGGTAAACTTAGTACCCAAGATGTGGTGGAAATCTTAGCCAATCATCCTAGTACTGCGAGAAAGCTTGCCGCCGATCTATGGAGCGCTCTAGCTTATCGCGATCCCGAACCCGCAATCATCGATCGCCTTGCACTGGTATATAAACAGAACAATCGCAGCATCAAAGCTGTGGTTGCCGCAGTGTTCAATAGTCCCGAATTTTATAGCGACAAAGCCTATCGCAGCCATTTGAAAACTCCGCTCTACTTTGTCCTAAGCAGTTTGCGCCAATTACAAATTGAAGCCAATAGCGATCGCGTAATTGGAGGTTTACGCGCAATGGGACAAGTGCCATACAATGCGCCATCAGTCAAAGGCTGGCAAGGAGATCAAGGATGGCTGACTGCACCTTCTTTGTTAACAAGGCTGAATATAGCACAGCAGTTTACGAGGGAGTACGGTGACGATGGGGGCTTTGATTTCAATCCCGATCGCTACAGTACCAAAGATCTGGTCACAGTTCTATTAGATGGAAATAGCAATCGCCAATTAGAGGAACAATTTACAGGATTATCCAAACGCGAAGTTGCTGCTTTGATTCTATCTTCACCAATCTATCAGCTAGCCTAAAAAAACATTTAAGAATTACTTTCGGCGAACAAAAGCCCTAAGCGATCCCCCCTAGCCCCCCTTATAAAGGGGGGAGAATTAAATTATATTCCTCCCCCTTTATAAGGGAGATTGAGGGAGATCTAGACAATTCTTAAATGGTTTCCAAAAAACATAGCAGAGCGACTCGCTTTCTGCTACGTCAATTATTATCACCAACTACAAATTTATGAATAGAAGAGATTTTCTCACTTTGATGTCTAGTACTGCGGCTATGGCAATCCTTGCTCCTAGCTGTAGTACGAATGCCCTCAGTAGCGATCGCAAAACCCTCGTAGTTATTGAACTAGCTGGAGGTAATGATGGTTTAAATACGATCATTCCTTACAATGATGTTAATTACCACAAATTACGTCCCAGCATTGCTATTAAAAATGGAATTCCTATTTCTAATAAGGCAGCATTCCACCCTGCTCTCAAAGATTTAAAACCTATTTTTGACAAAGGACGTGTAGCGATCGTGCAAAATGTTGGCTATCCCAATCCGAATCTATCCCACTTCCGTTCTAAAGAAATCTGGCAAAGCGCTCACCCTCAGGGATCATCAGATACGGGCTGGTTAGCAAGATATCTCACTAATGTCCAAGCGAAAACCGCAGATGCCATATTTCTCGGTGAAGAATATCCGCTAGCGCTCACAGGTGATAGCGATCGCTATTTGCAGCTATCTCCCCGTCTGTCGGTGCAGCAACGCGGCAAACTTGGTGAAGCGATGCGTGTGGTTTATAACACTCCTCAAAGTTCAGAATTGGCGGAACAAATCCGTCGCACGGTGTTAGAGAGCGAAGCCGCTATCAAAAAGCTGACTAAAGATATCGATAAACGCCTCGACGATCATGGCTATCCCAAAACAGCGATCGGTAAACAATTCGCGCTTCTTGCCCGCGTTCTCGAATCACAACCCAAGGTGGTTTATCTCACTATTGGCGGTTGGGATACTCATACTGCCCAGATCCGCCGCCCTCAGCAATTACTGAGTGATCTTGGGGCTGGTCTTGCTGCTCTAGATCGCGATATTCAATCACACAACATGCAAAAAAATGTATTGGTAATGGTGCAAAGTGAATTTGGTCGTCGTCCTGCGGAAAATGGCAATGGTGGAACCGATCATGGTACGGCGGCTCCTGTAATTTTGTTGGGAAATGTACGAGGAGGCTTGTATGGTGGTAGTCCTGCCTTAGATAGTCTCGTTCAAGGTAATTTGCCAATGCAAGTGGATTTTCGGAGTATTTATGCTGAGATTCTTGATCGTTGGGAAGGATTTAAAGCATCTAATGTTTTGGATCAAGATTTTCCCAAAATCGGGTTTGTGTAAAGGGACGCATGAATAGCTGGTTCTGCTGACAACTTTAAGCATATTACTTATGAGTCGCCAATAGTGATCGCTAATTTGTATAGAGCGATCGCACTTTCAGTTTTTGCAACCAGCGATCACGAATATCGAGAAACTGCTCTATTGACAAATACCTAACCTAGCAAGCGATCTAGGTTAGGTATTTGTCAATAGATAAGTAGGTATTGAATTCAGATGTGAGAAACTTCAGCACAATATTCAATATATTGGTATACCGATTTTAGCTTTACCTCAAGATAATATCACAAGTAATTTATCTTCAAAATTTTTAGAATTCATTCCCATACCAAATTCTTAATCCCCACATGGCAACTAAGAGAACTAATAAAATAATATCGCGCGGCAAAAATTTGAGAGGATTCCAAACGACAATATGAGTATTGGGAGTGGTAAAGCCACGTACTTGCATCGCACTCGCCGTTTGTTCCGCACGTATGAATAGATTGTCAATTAGACGCTCTGCAAGGATTAGCCAAATTTGGGTAGTGCGTTTAAAACCCAGTCTTTTCCAATTAATTGAACGTGTTCGCATCGCCCTACCGAGATTCTGCACCTCTTCTAATACCAAAGGCACGAAACGAAGCGCTAGGGTTAGAGTGAGGACAATTTCGACAACAGGAACTTTAAGGAATTTTAATGGGGCAAAAATTGAGGCGATCGCAGCCGTAATTTCTTCGGGAGCCGTGACTAGCAAAAATAGAGTGGGCGCATAGAGATACGTGAAAATTAATGTACAAACGCGCACGCCCAAATCCAGAGATCTACGAGTAATGGTAATACTCCCAGCTTTCCAAACCACATAACTATAGGGAGTTGGTTGAGGTAGTTTGATTGTTAGCAGTGAGGCACTCAGAGCTTTTTCCGCCGTGACATTTACTTCAGGAATCGGGCGACGAGGCTGGATATTTGCATTAAACCCATCTGGGGAAAAAGTGGCGATCGCTAGAGTCATAAAGGCAAGCAGTAGCAAAATCCCCATTTGTTGCTTCCAAACACGCATCGGAATTTGTGATGCGAGGGTCAGGATGATCAGTAAAACTGCGATCGCAATGCGCCAAGGCTCATTAGCTTGAATCGGAGACAATAAAAATGTAAGTAGTCCAAACAGTTTTATGCGTGGATCGAGTCGATGGAGCCATGTAATCGGCTGTTCGAGGTAAAGTCCGATGGGAAGCGATCGCAGTATATCCACTATGTTCTGATATTTTTCGGGAATTTCATTCTGGCAGTTTCCAATATACCAAAAACGCAGCGATATAAACCCTTAAAAGAGCGGCGGCGCGAAGCGCTGCATCTCTTTTATGTTGAAAGGTTTGCTTCGCAAACCTTTCAACATATTGGCTTGTATTTAGCACAAAGCGCTATAAACAGCAACAGGAACGCGCTTAAAAGCGGGTGTGCCACAACGTTCATCAATGGGAGCGCTAAAAATAGCATTGACTTCAGGATAAAACATGAGTGCTGAACCTTCACGAATTTGTCCATAGATAATTTCTACATTTTCCATTTTGCCGACATTTCCTTTCACGGTGACAGTTTGATGCTCCCGAAAACCTGCGCGATCGCCATCGTTACGATTCATCAAAATGCAATTGCGGTGAGGCATCCCACGATAATAATCACCATCCTTATAAACAACGGTGTTATGTTGGGAATAGCTGCGACCAGTGCCAAGGACAAGCACGATCGCCTTGGTCTGCTCAGGTATATCAAAACTGGAGAGCGTTGGTAAATCTAGTTTTGGCAAGGGTGTGACAAACATATGTGCTTTACCCGATATAGTCGGAAATTTGGGTGTATGGAAGATGCGATTAGCGATCGTAAATTCTTGATTGCTATGATCAATTTCGCCTATTTTCTCGTAATCTGGGATGGTCTTGGCGATCAATTGACGGATATATTTTGTATCTTGGAGCGATCGCCAATTGACTACATCGTCACCATGCAAGCGATCGGCAAGTTCTGTGAGAAATTCAACTTCTGAGATTAAATCTGAACCTTCCCTCTGACTGAGATGGGATGTTCCTTCATCATTTAGGCGAACAAAATTATTGCCAGATTCAGTTGTGGTCTTGTGGGGATTTTCAAAACGAGCGAAGACAGGCAGAATTAAGGTATTCTCTTTAGCCAGTCCATGAAAATGTCCGATATTAGGCTTTGTAGAAATATAAATAACGGTTTCAATGTTACCAAGAGAGCGTTTAGCTTGAGTCAAATCAGGATTTGCAGCGTAGATATTGCCGCCGAGACAGAGTAGCGTATCGATCTGATGGCGATCGCTTGCTTCGATCAGGGCACGAGTATCATAGCCTTGCACTCGACTGAGGGGGCGTTGCAATAGATTCTCTAAAGC
Source organism: Pseudanabaena sp. UWO311 (assembly GCF_006937785.1). Lineage (GTDB taxonomy): Bacteria > Cyanobacteriota > Cyanobacteriia > Pseudanabaenales > Pseudanabaenaceae > Pseudanabaena. The sequence continues at coordinate 46,434 of NZ_SJEE01000012.1, read as the reverse complement.
TAGCATAATCTCTTCTTTGAGAAGAATAGTCACCCCCATCGAACCAAATCCTTGCACATTAGAATGTCCACGAATCGGCATTGTTCCCGCACCTTCTTTACCCGCATTACCAGTTAAGAGAGCAGTATTGGCAATACTAAACACATTATCCACAGCATTTGAATGCTGTGTAATGCCCATCGCCCATGCGAAGGTCACCCGTTGCGAAGTGCCAATCATCTTGGCGGCGATCTCGATTTCCTCGCGTGAGACTCCACATGTATTTAGAATCTCTGACCAATCTAGCGATCGCACCTGTTCGATTACTGCTTCCCAATCTTCAGTATATTGTTTGAGAAAGTCATAATCAACGAGATTATTCTCAATTAGAGCCTTTTGAATTCCCAGAAAAACCGCAGTATCACTACCTGAAATTGGCTGAATATAATGCGAGGAAATATCTGAGCCTTTGAGAAAAGATTTAATCGGATAAGCAGGAGAAGCGAATTTAACCAAGCCAACTTCGATCAGAGGATTGATAACAATCACTTTACCGCCGCGATCCCGCAGTTGAATCAATTCATTCATCAATCGAGGATGATTTGCAGGCGCATTGGAGCCAATCAACACCACACAATCGCTCTGTTTGAGATCAGCGAGGCTGACCATTGATGTACCCGATCCAAACATTTGCTTTAACCCCACGGTCGAAGGCGCATGGCAAAGATCAGAGCAGTCAGCAAGGTTATTCGAGCCAAGCGATCGCATCAGCAATTGCAACAGATAGGCGGCTTCATTCGATGAGCGTCCCGAACTATAGGAGGCAAGACGTTCAGGAGCTTTCTGAAAGGCTTTAGTGACAATTTCGTATACTTCCGCCCATGTGATGCGTTCGTAGCGATCGCTATTAGCCCGTTTAATCACTGGGAAACTCAAACGTCCTAGGCGATCGGCTGCCATTGAGCTTAATTTTTGCAATTCCGAAATTGAGTAATGCTCAAAAAAATGCTTGGGAATTGGTTCCATTAACTCCGATGCGATCGCTTCCACACTTTTAGCACAGCGCTGCAAATTCTCTTCATCCTCATTCTGAAACCCACCTTTTTGTCCACCCGTTCCCCATGCACAGGATAGACAAGCACTCTTATGCAATAAAGTTTTCCAAAGTAATCCACCCTTAAGATCCAGCGTCTTTTCTGTCCAATAACCGATCACAGGCAAACCGCCACCCATTTCTGGTTGGTTACCATGCGCAGATGCGATCGTCGTTTCCGAAGGAGTTGAGTCAGCCATATTTTTTGTAAAAAAGTTTAGCTCAGACAAATATCTTGACAAAAATCTTACACTCAGCAAGCAATTTGGTATATAAAGTTAATTACCATAACGTTGATCAAGATGTAAATTTGGCTATACTTTCATGAATTTGCATTGTCTGAGTAACGCAATTGATCAGTTTTAGGAATTATTTTGCATGAAATTAAGAATACTAGCCATTTTTTTATATCAATCTTTTCAAGCGCGATCGCCTTTGCCGAAACACCAAGTAAGTTCTATTCATTAACAGCAAAATCATGAAAACTATAACCATCAGCAAGGCAATCATTCCGTTATTCATGGGTTTAGGTGCTATCGCAAATACGGGGTTTATCCCATCTCCAGTTTATGCTTCCTGCGCCTCTCCCCTAGATGATGGCGGATTTGAGCAACAGACTATAGCATCGATTGTTAGACCTTGGATGCGAGAAGGTCGGGCTGGAATAGACATTAATAAAGGTCTGAGTTTTAGTGGACGAAATAATGCATGGATTCGGCATAATCAGGGTTGGAATGGAATTCGGCAAACTGTAAAGCTGAGAGCAGGTAGTACTTACACTCTAACCGCAAGAGTGAGGACATCAGGGAATCTAACTGATGGATATTTTGGATTTCGTAATTCACAGCAAAAGCCTGTAGCTCAAACTCAATTTGGTGCTATGACGAACTATCGAGAGTTGAAAGTAGTATTTCGCCCCCAAGAAACTGGAACCTATTATGTATTTAAAGGGCTTTGGGCGCTTAACCAAGACACATGGGCTCAGGTTGATGAATTTCGTGTTATGGGTGGTTCATGTGCTGATACATAGAACTTTTCCCTCAGCCAAAATTTGTATAGAAACAAAACTTATCCTGCTCGCTTGAGCGTCACTGCAAAAGTGCTGCCTTATTGATCAGTTTTAGGAATTATTTTGCATGAAATTAAGAATACTAGCCATTTTCTTTATATCAATCTTTTCAAGCGCGATCGCCTTTGCTGAAAATACTGATCTGATCCCACCTCCAAAACACGCAGAATCTCTCAATGAGCTACCAAAGCTATTTGAGAACAAGAATGGACTTACCGACTTTCGCGAGCAGTTATACGGAATCCCTGAATCAGATGCCTTGGGCATGGATCTCCCAAAAGGTCTAACTAGAAAAGATATCGTCAAGCTGGTTGCCCCCAATGAAGATATAAACCTTGCGATCGCAGTTGGAGCTAAAGCTTTTCCTTATCGTTTGAATAGCTATGTCGTAATTGCTTGCTTCGCACGACCTAATCAATACAAAGATCTCAGATTCCCTGAACGCAAATCTTGTAAAAAGAAAACTGGTGATCGTGATCCCGATGACATTATCTATCTTGGGTTAATTGAATACGACTCTATAAAGTCTAAGTCAAAGTTAATCGCTAAGTCACTTCCACTCGAAACAAGTTGGTATTTTATAATTTCTGAACAATTCAGATCAGATATGCGTGAGAAAAGATATCTCCCACCAAAAGGAAAGTACAAAGAGTTCGACTTTGCTCCATTTAAGGTGAGCGATACTCAGACAGCCTTTGGATTGAGAACAGGACAAACAGACGGCTATTCTGGTGGCTTTGGTTATTTTGAAGTTCTTACGCTTTTTATCGTTGACAATGATCAGATTATTAACATTCTTAGCGAACCAATCTACTTTTATCAAAATATAGCTGGATCATGGAATAAAGATGGAACTCGCGAACACGGTCTTTATGAAGGTAAAAATGTGATTGTGGTTCTGCCAAGCCAAACAGATGGCTACTACGATCTGCAAATAAAATCGCTAGATAACGAATGGCAAAAAACTTTTGCATGGGATGCTTCTCTAAAAAGATATTTGCCGAGCGATCGCACTGCAACTCTTAATCGAATACTCGCCGAAATCTACAATCTTCAAATAAGGGGAGTGACTTATTATTAGATTTTTGTAGACTCTCGCTTGAGCGTCACTGCAAAAGTACTTCCCTTGCCAACTTGGCTAATTACGTGAATGCTACCTTCCATCTTCTGGACTAATTCATTCGCGATCGCAAGTCCTAGTCCAGTACCCAAAATATCGCCATCAGCCTGTCTACCACGAAAATTACGTTCAAATAGGCGAGGCAAATCAGCGTCAGGAATTCCCACACCAGTATCTTGAACATAAATGTAAACCGTGTCAGGTTTAACATCTGCACCTAATAGAACATATCCACTTTCAGGTGTGTACTTGAGTGCGTTCTCTACCAAATTACCGATCGCTTCTCTTAGTCCTGATTCATTACCCAAAACTGTGGGCAAATGGGAAGGAATATTCGATAAAAACTGAATATTGCGATCTTGTGCGATCGCACTGGCAAAATTAGCGATCGCCTCCAAAATTCCGCTGAGATCTACAGGTGCTAGATCCAAAGTTGCCGCTGGTAATAAAGCTTTTTCATGTTCTGCTTGGGGTAGTAGAAGTGGCGCAGGACGATCTGCTTCGCTCAGGAGATCCTGAATATGCTGAGCTTCCCTCAAAATTCCTGTTACAAATTTTTGATTAGGATCTGACTCAACAATTCGTCGTGACAGAAGTTGAGCAAAGGTACGAATTGCGGTGAGCGGGTTGCGTAGTTGATGTAATAGTGAAGCAAAAAAATTGCTCTGCTCCTCATAGTTGCGCTGTTGGTTGGCAACTAACCATTGATTGCGGCGATCCAGAGCGCAGGCGATCGCTAAAGTATTAGCGATTTGCTGAATTTGTAATTGTTCATATTCCTGCCAGTCGCGATCATCCCGTCCCGTCATCAGAAATCCTAAAATAGCCTCTTCATACATTAAGGGCAGAACAATGCGGCGTTGTCTTACTAGACCACCACTCCCCATCATTAAAGGCAAAGTCTCAGAAAAAGATTCTGGCAGTGCCATCACCCCATCTTCAGGAAACACAGCCACCTCAATTAGATTTGGAGGCATCCCGTCAGCAACACTTTCGGTGATATAGATAGCGCTAGCGACTGCACCCAAACTTTGGGTCAGTAATATAATTTGCGATCGGGCTAGGGCTACTAAGTCGGGGCTGGCGGCAAGCATGAAAGGAAATAGAAAATTGAGGGGCGTAAATCTTAGTATATAGCGATCGCCAACGCAGAGAAGTGAAGTGAAACTTTATGTGACTCTGCTTTTCTGAAAATGCTAATATGCTCAGCAAATAATGAATGTGATCAGCCATTCTGGTGTCCTATGAAAAAATCATCATTAGCCCTTCTGAGCAGCCCTGCATTATTGGCATCTTTTTTGCTGTCAGTCTATCCTGCACAAGCCAATACCAACCAAAGCCTTGACGTGAAAGATCGCGATCTTTATATGTCATCGGCTGTAATTACAAGGCCAGCCACAACTCCCGATTCAAACAGCCAATCTCAAGACGATCGCACCAATATTCTAACCAGCGATCGCATTGGTGACTTGGCAATTAGTCTGCGAGGCTGTGACTGTATGGGATGTCGTCGAGCAGTTGTAGATCTTTTCTTGCAATAACTTTAGACTAGCAAAAAGCAGAAATGGCATGAAATGTTATTTCTGCTTTTTGCGTTTAAGAACTGCGATCGCAGTGAACCTTTGTGGGGTGCGCTCAGTTAAGATAAAGGGAGTTATCTTAATGGAAATAAGCCAATATGCGCTTGAGTGAAGTTACGCATCCCAACCAATTGCATGGTCTAACGATCGCCCAATTGGACTCTATAGCTCGTGAAATACGTCAAAAGCACCTTGAAACTATTGCTGCCACAGGTGGACATCTAGGACCTGGGTTGGGTGTAGTTGAATTGACCCTAGGTTTATATCAAACCCTAGACTTAGATCGCGATAAGGTTGTTTGGGACGTAGGGCATCAAGCATATCCACATAAGCTGATTACAGGACGTTACAACCGCTTTCATACTTTGCGTCAAAAAGATGGTATTGCAGGTTATCTAAATCGTCGCGAAAGTGAATTTGACCATTTTGGCGCAGGGCACGCATCAACTAGTATCTCGGCAGCTCTGGGCATGGCGATCGCCCGTGATTTACAAGGAGACAATTTTAAGACCGTGGCGATCATCGGGGATGGCGCATTAACAGGCGGTATGGCGCTAGAAGCAATTAACCACGCTGGACATCTTCCCAAAACTAATTTATTAGTTGTCCTCAATGACAATGAAATGTCAATTTCGGCTAACGTTGGCGCAATTCCTCGTTATCTAAATAAGATGCGTCTCAGCCCACCGATGAAATTTCTCACCAATAACCTTGAGGAGCAGATTCGCAATATTCCCTTTGTTGGTGAACAAATCAGCCCTGAGATTGAGCGCATCAAGGATAATGTCAAAATTTTGACAATGGTGCAGAATAAGCTGGGAGCAGTATTTGAAGAGCTTGGCTTCACTTACATTGGTCCCGTTGATGGTCACAACATACGTGAATTAATCGACACTTTTAAAATGGCGCATACCCTAACAGGCCCAGTAATGGTTCATGTTGCTACAACTAAGGGAAAAGGCTATAGCTATGCTGAGGCAGATCGCGTTGGCTATCATGCTCAAAATTCCTTTGATCTTTCCACGGGCAAGGCTAAAGCCTCAACCTCAACCAAGCCAAAGCCTCCCAGCTATTCCAAAGTATTTGCCGACACGCTGATCAAACTTGCTGAGCATGATAAACGGATCGTTGCAATTACGGCTGCCATGTCCACTGGTACTGGATTAGACAAGTTTCAGGCTCAACTGCCTAATCAATTTGTCGATGTCGGTATTGCTGAACAACATGCGCTTACTGTTGCAGCAGGTTTAGCCTGCGAGGGAATGCGCCCAGTTGCCGCGATTTATTCCACCTTCTTACAAAGAGCCTTTGACCAGATCATCCATGATGTCTGTATTCAAAATTTACCTGTATTCCTCTGTTTAGATCGTGCAGGTATCGTCGGCGCAGATGGTCCCACACACCAAGGAATGTATGACATTGCTTACCTACGTTGCATTCCCAACATTGTTCTGATGGCTCCTAAAGATGAAGCAGAAATGCAGAACATGATCGTCACTGGCATTACCCACAAAGGGGCGATCGCAATGCGCTATCCTCGCGGCAATGGCATGGGCGTACCGTTGCAAGATGAAGATATCGAACCATTACCGATCGGCAAAGCGGAAGTCTTGCGCGAAGGTAAAGATGTCTTACTGCTTGCCTATGGCTCAATGGTCTATCCTTCGATGCAAGTTGCTGAATTGCTGAATGAACATGGAGTTAGTGCAACAGTCGTTAATGCTCGATTTGCTAAACCTTTGGATACAGAACTAATAGTACCGCTTGCGAAAAAAATCGGTAAGGTAGTCACTGTAGAAGAAGGCTGCCTGATGGGTGGATTTGGTAGCGCTGTTCTCGAAGCCTTGAGCGATGAAAATATCCTCGTTCCTGTCTATCGAATTGGGGTTCCTGATATTCTCGTCGAACATGCTTCACCAGAGCAGTCTTTTAATTCTCTTGGCATGTCTAGTGGTCAAATCTGCGATCGCATTCTCAACCAATTTGCTTTTAATAAGCAAACTGCTATTAGTAATTAACTAAAAAGACGGCACAATGAGCCGCCTTTTTAGGATTTTAAAACAAACATAAACTAAAAGAGAATGTGGTGCTTTGCACCACATTCTCTTTTGGTTTTTTATGGATTTTTGGGTCTAACAATGCCAAATACTGATGTATAACCGTGGAGAAATGTTGTACCACCAACAGGTCCAATTTCACCAGAGCAGAAAAAGCCACCGAATGGAATTAAGCCAAGATGTTTTTGCAGAATCTCCGAGTCAAAGTTTGGCTTGCCATATAGTCTCTCGCCACGCCCCATACAGGAAAACATCAAAGCCGCCGTTGCCGAAACATTGGGAGCCTCTAAGTTCAATTGATTGGAGTAATTTATCAGAGCTTCTTCTAAGTCTTCAGCTGAGGCTTTACCATCACGTAAATGCAGTTGAATTCTTTGCCCAGGACGCATCCGATCACCAACAGCAATCGCCCCAGATCTAGGATCGACACCAATAATATTACGAATCAAGAAATCGCCCTGCGATGGATTTGCCTTAAACTCGTTCATCACTACACCTATAAATAGTGAATGCTGAGCGAGTTCGCGATCGCTTGGGCTTAAATCGCCCACAGTATCTTGTAAAAGGTTCAGCGGCGGCTTGCCTTCTAGCCCCAAAATTAAATTGCGTTCACATTCAGAAACCTGCAAGATTTTACCAATCGGGCGGCAACCTTGAGAGACCACAGGATCAATGGTCACATCACCCCATAGAGCCACACCTAAAAGTCCCGTGCGATAAAGCTTATATTTACCTTCTTCATGAAAACAAAATAGGGCATTTGCACCCATCCCACCACTGCTAGCTAAGCCACCAACTTTGACTGAGTTAGGATAAGCAAAATCTAGTCCTTGAATTAAGTCATTAATCGGAAATGAAAATGGATCGCCAACCAGTACAAAACTAGGCGAAACTGCTGGGTCTACATCCGTTATTTTTTCCCAGCGATCAGGAGGACTATCGAGATCTGGTAACTGATTATCATCGAGGTGAAATACTTTTGCTTCTGCATTGGGTAAGTGCCCTATAAGTAATGCGATCGCAGGTTTATCCTCAAACTCCTGACCATTACCAACAATCCCCCCGCCAGAACAACCAATTAATTTTTGGATTGGCAATTTCTCAGCTAGTAATGGTAATAAGCGCGGATAGTCGCTAGCAAATGCTGTGGAAACAAACAAAAAGCCTAAATCAAGCGATCGGTCACCCATCAAAGCAAATATTTGCTGTGACAGATCTTGCACCGCAGCTTCCAAAGATATTTTTGTCGAAAGACTAGTAACCCACTTCATAGACCTAGCCGTACACCCACTTTACTTGCAGACATTTCTTTATAAATTGCACTAAAGGATTTTAGGTAAGTACCTCAGCATAATAAAAAAAACAAAGTCAAAATAATTACTGCCCACGCAGCAAGCGGTAATTATTTTGGGATTTCATATTTAATTGTGCGTACCAACTTAAAACCCCGATATCTAATCTTTGGATCTAAGCTTTTTTTTGCTTAATACCTAAGCATAGTATTTAAGCTTACATTGCAGCGACCTAATTCCGATAATTTCTCCATCTGTGTCTTAATTCGCATTAACGTAGACATGCTTAATTAATTTCACATCCAAACCCGTAAGATTGTGTTCCGCAGGGACACAATCTTACGGGTTTGGGTAATTTATTCTGCACAGGTACTTATGAAACTAAATTTAGGCTTTCGCCAATTCACACAGGTTAAGACGTAAATCGCCAAATAATGGAGCTGGTGCATCTCCCCAACTCCAAATATTTGGCGATTTTACTACTGCGTTGTTTCTTGAATGTTGCTTATAAAGCATGAAACTAGTTTTAATAGTGAGAATTGTTATTTATCTGGTGCAAGACCTTGTAAGGCGCTGAAATCACAGTAAAATAACTTTGGTCACTGTCCAAAGTACAGGTTGCCAAGTTTAAGTTATATATAGTTTACAAACTTTACAAATACGTTACCGATACATTTATAAAAGACAAATTAACGGAGAAAACAACATGCAGGATGCAATTACCAGCCTGATCGGTGCTTATGATGCAACTGGTAAATATTTTGATCGCGATGCCATGGATACCCTCAAATCCTTCTTTGCAACTGGCAATGCTCGCCTAGCCGCATCTTCGGCAATCACCGCTAATGCTGCCTCGATTGTGCGTAAGGCTGGTTCACGATTATTTGAAGAAGTACCCGATTTGATCCGCCCAGGTGGTAACGCTTATACAACTCGTCGTTTTGCAGCTTGCCTGCGTGACATGGACTACTATTTGCGCTACGCCTCCTATGCTCTAGTTGCAGGGAACAATGATGTCCTCGATGAAAGAGTATTGCAAGGCTTGCGCGATACTTATAGCTCTCTTGGAGTACCAATTGGACCAACAGTGCAAGGTATTCAAATCATGAAGCAGGCGGTTATGGACTTAGTAGGGGAAGATGCCGACTGGTTAGCAGCACCTTTTGACTATATGAGTCGCGAACTTAGCGAAAAGAATATCTAACTAAAAAAGGGCGCGAAGCGCCCTTTTTTAGTTAGATATAATTCTTCAAAATGATTTAAGATTGTTAATAATCGAAACAAGCTCGATTTAGTCTAGGAGAGAATTTAAATATGGCTTTAGTACCAATGCGCCTGCTGCTCGATCATGCGGCTGAAAACGGATACGGCATTCCTGCATTTAACGTAAACAACATGGAGCAAATCCAGTCGATCATGCAGGCTGCAAATGAGACCAACAGCCCTGTGATCCTACAAGCTTCTCGTGGTGCACGCAATTATGCAGGCGAAAATTTCTTGCGACACTTAATTTTGGCTGCTGCCGAAACTTATCCTCATCTGCCGATCGTGATGCACCAAGATCACGGTAATGCTCCAGCGACTTGCTACTCAGCAATCCAAAATGGCTTTACTAGTGTAATGATGGATGGCTCTTTGGAAGCTGATGCTAAAACCCCAGCTAGCTATGAGTACAACGTAGCTGTTACCTCTGAAGTTGTCAAAGTTGCTCATGCTTTCGGCGCAAGTGTTGAAGGTGAACTAGGCTGCTTAGGCTCTCTCGAAACAGGTAAGGGTGAAGCGGAAGATGGTCATGGTTTTGAAGGTGCTTTAGATCACTCACAACTTTTGACAGATCCTGATGAAGCCGCTGATTTCGTTGAGCGCACTCAGGTTGATGCCCTCGCAGTAGCGATCGGTACTAGCCACGGTGCTTATAAGTTTACTCGCAAGCCTACTGGCGAAATCTTAGCGATTAGCCGTATCGAAGAAATTCATAACCGCTTGCCTAATACTCACCTTGTGATGCATGGTTCTTCTTCGGTTCCTGAAGATCTACTTGCCATGATCAATGAGTTTGGCGGCGCTATTCCTGAAACCTATGGTGTACCTGTTGAAGAAATTCAAAAGGGCATCAAGTGCGGTGTACGTAAGGTCAATATCGATACTGACTGCCGTCTTGCTATCACTGCTGCGGTACGTGAAGCTTTGTTCAAGAATCCTAAAGAGTTTGATCCTCGTCATTTCCTCAAGCCATCGATCAAGTACATGCAAAAAGTATGTGCCGATCGCTATACTCAGTTTGAAGCTGCTGGACAAGCTGGCAAGATCAAGCAAGTTAGCATTTATGACTTTGTTCCTAAATATGCCAAGGGCGAATTGAAGCAAGTTAGCCGTGAAGTTGTTAAGGCTTAGACATTAAAAAGTCTCGCAAGCGAAGCTTTTTTACCCAAAACATAAAAACAAGGGGCGCAATGCGCCCCTTGTTTTTTGATAGCATTGCTATATTTACAGTCAGTATCCAAACCCAACTTTGCTCATGACTTCTTCTTCGTTTTCTGTTGCTGAGCTAAATAAAGTAAATCAAGCCAAGAAACCAAAACTTTTGGTAGTTGATGATGAGCAAGATAATCTTGATTTGCTATATCGCACCTTTCGCAAAGAATTTACAGTGTTTCGAGCTGATGGAGGGGTTAAAGCACTAGAGATTTTGGAGCAAGAAGGAGAAATGGCGACAATTATTTCTGATCAGAGAATGCCTGAAATGAATGGTACTGAGTTCCTCAGGCGTACTGTTTCAGATTTCCCTGATACGATGCGAATTGTCTTGACAGGATATACAGATATTGCCGATCTGATTGATGCGATCAACTCAGGTCAAGTTCATAAATATATTACAAAGCCTTGGGAGCCAGACCAGCTTAAGTTGGTTGTGAAAGAGGCAACCCATAACTATGATCTGCTAAAGCAACGTTCTGAAGAGCTAGTCCGATCGCAAGCTCAGAATGCGCTGTTGTCAGTAATTGTAGGAATCGCACAGACATCCAATCAGCTATCTAATTGTGTTCTGCCTTTAGCAAGCGCCTTCTGGCAAAATTTTGGAGCCAATGGGGTAATCTTGCAGTTGGTTGAGAAAGGCTCTTTGATTGATACTCAAGCTATATGTGGTGATTATCTTTGGGATTTAGCATCAGATCCGTTAGTGCAAGCAGCGATTGTCTCAAAAAAATCTCAAATTTCTCTGTCGCCCAATCAACAAGATGATCCAGATAATCAATGCAAAACCAATTTGGCGATCGCGATTACTTTTCGGGAAGATGTTTTAGGGATATTGTCGATGCGGTGGCAAATGGCTAATGCTCTACGACCTAATGATATTGCCGTGATTCAGCAATGCGCTGATGAGGTAGCGATCGCTTTAACTTGTATTCGTTACTATGCAAAACTTTAAATCAAGCTTTGAGTCAAATTTTGAAACGCTTTTAGCATTGGCAATCACGCTTGCCAATCAAGCCCATGCTGGACAGCTTGATAAAGCGGGTAAGCCCTATATTTCGCATCCGTTAACGGTGATGTCGAAGATGAATACACCCGAAAGTAAAATTGTGGCGGTTTTGCATGATGCGATCGAGGACTCTGATTTGACGATCGCAGATTTGGTTCGTCAAGGTTTTCCTGAATTTATTACTGAGGCGATCGCGGCGATTACCAAACTTGAAGGTGAGCAATATGAAGATTATATTTTGCGGGTGAAGTCTAATGCGATCGCTCGCCAAGTAAAGATCGCTGATGTTACCCATAATATGGATATCAGTCGAATTGCTAATCCGACTGAAAAAGATTTTCAGCGGTTAGAAAAATATAAAAAGGTGCTCCAAGAATTAATTTCTAACTAAAAAGGGTCACTTCGAGACCCTTTTTAGTATTTAAAAACTACCCACACTGAGAGGAACCCAATCGCCATTGGTAGTTAAGCCTAAAAACATAGACTCTTGCGATCGAATCGATTTACCTGTGAGGGCGCAAGACTCACTTCTTTGAGCTGTAGCTATGACACTTGCCCGAATTTGTTCTGGGGAGATCCGCTTTTGTGTCGGTGACGCTTGCCTCGTATCAATGTAATCCCACAAAACACCTCGGATAAGAGCCTGATAGCCTTGCCCTCCAGCTAATTCCTTGAGTTTTTCCTTCAATTCGCGCTCTAGACGAATACTGGTAACTTCCATCTCGGTGGTCGCAGGGCTTTGGTGTAGAGTCTGCATAAATATTTCTCCTAGTTAGTTTACAAAGTCTGATATCTATGTTTATACTACAAGTGTAGTATGACAATCCAAAAAATTCAAAGTACATTCCCATGAAATTCCATTTGTCCATCGGTCAGTATCAGATCGGATATCCCCAAGTTTGGCAACGAGCCAATTCCTTGGCAATACCTAGATTTGTCATGACCATTTTGGGTAGAGATTCTATTGGGATTTGTGGCGATATTTATGGTGATATTTCTGGCGATCACAGCGATCTAGCATCTCCTGAACATCCAGCAAAACAAGACTTGCGGATAGATACCCTCAACAGTATCAGCATCTTTAATGTATTTATTAATCCAGAGACATACCCACTAAGCGGGAGGTACATGCACATTGCTGTACCCATATAACGAATAGACAATTCAGTCTTTCGCCCCCGCTTTCTTGATTATGAAAGCGGGGGTATTTTTTTGAACAGTGAGGAGAGACCAGTGCAATCTATCAATCAATATGAACCAGAAGTATTGAGGCAATCGGTAGTTGTGTTTTCGCAAAACTATTTGCCAGTTAGCCGTATCAATATTAAACGCGCGATCGCTTTGCTAGTCACAGGTCGAGCCGAACCATTGGAACTAATGAGCCAACAAACTTGGCAAGTTGTTTCTCCGAAACTCGTCCTGCAAGTGCCAGAACATATCCGTCTGACTCTGACTAAATCAGAACGGTTTTGGAGAGTTCCACCCGTTGCCCGTAGAGAAATTTTGCGTCGTGACAATCACACTTGCCAATATTGCGGCAGTACCAAAAAGCTGACGATCGATCACGTCATTCCCCGCGCTAAGGGTGGATTGAATACTTGGGAAAACGTCGTCATTGCTTGTGAACCTTGCAATAACCGTAAGGGAAATCGCACGCCTCACGAAGCCAATATGATTTTGCGGACTAAGCCCAAAGCGCCGATGCATCCTACCGTTGCCTTTGCAGAACAATTCTGGAGATCGCAACAAGAAATAAACAGTGGATAGCGATCCATAGAGCGAGTTTTAAGTTGCCTTAGACAATTTGAAACTCGCCCCCTATTTTAAGATTCTGGAGAATCAATCACAATGTTGAAACTCACTTACACTGATGCAGGGCTGTATTTAGAGAGATTAGATATCTCTCTAGAGGAGTTTGTCTCAAATCGAGTTTTACTCAGTTTGCGCTCTGGCTTATCAATCCATGTCGAATCCAGTCGAGCAGCATTTCTACTAACTGCGGATGTTGTGGATTTGTTGTTACTAAAGTCTGTCATGTCCGATCGTCTCTCTAATAAGCTTAGTGTGGATAGAGTTGACGATCGCTATGTTGAGGTTTGCTTTAGTGGTACTTGGATTTCTAGCGATCTTCGCGCTGAAGAAGGAACTCTTGTAACTGCATTAGGCGATCGCGTTGAGTTCTATTTGCACAAGCTCTGGAAGATCAGCGAGTCCACTTTGACATTCGCAAATTGACATACAGAAAGATTACATGTATTGCTTGGTAATACATGTAATCTTTCTTGAAAAGATACTAAATTCTCTTCTCTTATGGTGCTTTGTTCTAAAACCCAAACCAAGAAGATTTTGAAAAGCGTTGCAAAGCAACGCTTTTCAAAATCTTCTTGTAGTTCGTTCGTTCAAGAATTTCTGTAAGAACTTTTCAAAGAGCATCAGAATTATTTTGAGAAACTGCTTGACAATTATGTAGTATGTATACTACAAATATACTACAAGGCGATCACAAAAGCCTCTGAACCTTGACAACTAAATAATCATCACAAGTTCAAAACTGTAAAAACATTACTCTTAGTAGCTCAGTTGGTAGTAGCGCCTGTCTGAAGAACAGGAGGTCGTCAGTTCAATTCTGACCTAAGGGGCTTATCCCAAATCTTTACCCAGTAAGATTTTGAAGTTTTAAAACTGGCTTTGCCAGTTTTAAAACTGGGATTATTGCCTTGTAGCTCAGTGGTAGTAGCGATCGCCTGTTAAGCGAGAGGTCGTAGGTTCAATCCCTACCAAGGCAGTTGTTTTTGCTCCTGTAGCCCAATGGAAGAGGCGTTCGGCTTAGAACCGAAGCGTTGGAGGTTCAAATCCTCTCAGGAGTATTGAATAGAAGTATTACTTTGCAATACTTCTATTCTCTTCATAACAATTGCTGGATTTAGCTACATCAAGCAATTGGAAATCATATCCAGTAAAGTTTTTAAATTTTGAAAATAGCAAAGCTATTTTCAAAATTAGTATTACCAGGTGTGGCGCAGAGGTAGCGCGGCTGCTTTGGGAGCAGAAGGTCATAGGTTCAATCCCTATCACTTGGATACAGTGCTAAGCGCTGAGATCAATTCAAGAAAAATTTGCGAAGTAAGTTTTTCTTGAATTGGAAAAGCTATGCAGGGATGGAGCAAGGGAGGCTCTTGAGACTCATAACCTCAAAATCGGCAGGTTCAACTCCTGCCTCTGCAACCAATATCACTTAGATTCATCGTGCAAAGCACGATGAATCTAAAAATACTTTTGCTGGTGTAGCTCAACTGGCAGAGCATCTGTCTTGTAAACAGAATGTTACAGGTTCAATTCCTGTCATCAGCTTAAAACCCGCAATAGATTTCTCCGTAGGAGAAATCTATTGCCTACTAATTCAGGAGAACGAGCATGTTGCATTTTTACTTATCCCATTCACTGAAATTTCTTTACTACATCATCAGCTTTCAGAATTCCGTTATTAAATATTTGAGATTATGAGCGAACATCGCCTCGAAGAAATCGTGATCGAACGTCCGCGTGGTGGCATGAGACAAAGTTCTCGCAGATTAAAAGGTGTGCGAAAGAAACTCGATCGCTTAACCCTTGAAGCTAGCGAAGATGGTTTACTCAGTCCCTACTTAATTAAAGTGAGACAGAAAACCAAGTATTTCTCCGATCATCTGTCTCCATTACGGCGATTTTTGCGATCGCATGTTGGTCAACCTTGGGATTTGGTGTATAGCGAACTAAGCGATCGCCTAGACCAAAGAACCGTAACTGGACAACATGTGGTTACGCATCTCTGGCAGTATGTGGAACGCTATGTCGAAATTGTCGATGGCAAGCCCTGCCGTAAGCCATCTCAACCTCGCTACCTTGGCGATGGCTGTTTTGGCAGAAGGTATGACGAATTTTACGTTCATCCTGAAACAGGGCTACTATGCGAAGCAAAGCAATCCAAGTAAACAGAGTGAGTTCTTTGCACTCACTCTGTTTGATATTTTGGGAATGTCGCCTAATGGAAGGGCATCGATCTTCTAAATCGATCTGTGTAGGTTCGAGTCCTACCATTCCTGTTTTGACATAAAAACCCAAAGAAACTGATTTGCCCGCTTCGCGGGCAAATCAGTTTCTTTGGGTTTATTAAACCGATGTACTTAGAACTCACGCAAAACATGCGATTATTTAATGAAAGTTTGATTGGTGATAGCGATCGCATTATGATATTTGCACTGTAAATAGTATGCGTACTGAGAGCGAGGTTAATGACTGTCCAAGCAACACATCACAAGTCTGAGCATGAGCCAAGTAGCCCAAAGGACTGGTCGTGGAAATTTTGGCAGGTCGTGCCGCTTTATCCTTATGGTCAGAGACGCACTATTCGTAAAGAACTTGTCAAGGATGCTATCTGGACATTCGAGCAGCTTCAGGGAATTTTTTATGTAGTCGTACCGATCAGAATGACGGTAGTAAAACTAGCGGCTGGGGGACTGCTAGTATATGCACCCGTTGCCCCGACTCTCGAATGTATTCGCCTCGTTAATGAACTGGTTGCTGAGCATGGAGATGTCAAATATATTATTTTGCCTACAGTGTCAGGAATTGAGCATAAGGTGTTTGTAGGGCCTTTTGCACGGCAATTTCCCAAGGCTCACGTTTATGTCTCGCCCCACCAATGGAGTTTCCCATTCAATTTGCCTCTCAGTTGGTTAGGTATGCCTTGGGGTCGTACATCGATTTTGCCTCAAGAGCCAGCACAGATTCCATTTAGTGATCAATTTGACTATGCTATTCTTGGCTCGATCGAGCTAGGTTTGGGTAAGTTTGCAGAAGTTGCGCTATTTGATAAGCGATCGCAGACTCTTTTAGTTACCGATACGATTGTTTCTGTTCCCGAAAAGCCACCAGAAATTTTACAAATCGATCCCTATCCATTGCTCTTTCATGCTAGAGATGGTGCGGATGAGCCAATTGTCGATACAGAAGTGAATCGGATTCGTGGTTGGCAAAGAACGGCTCTATTTCTATTCTATTTCCGTCCCCAAGTTTTGGAAACTGTTTCCTTTTTTCAAGCTTTACTAGATATTACCAAAGCGCCAGAGCGATCGCGCAAAGCCTTGTTCGGTCTATACCCTTTTCGCTGGAAACATAACTGGCATCAGTCCTTTGAAGCTCTACGTGGCAATGGACGCATTTTCGTCGCGCCAATCTTGCAGACTCTCATTCTCAATCGCGATCCGCAAACGGTAATTGCATGGGCAGATAAGGTTGCTAGCTGGAATTTTGTGCGGATTGTTCCTTGCCACTTTGACCATGCGATCACAGCTACAGCCAACGAATTTCGTCACGCATTTAGCTTTTTAGAAAAGAATCCTCATCCTCTATCAACAGCCAACCTTCCTGAAGAAGATTTTGAAGTTCTCACTCAAATCAATAATATTTTGCAAGGTAATCGTATTATAAGAGAAGCAAAGGATAAAATCTAATAGCAACAGTCATGCTAAAGCGCAAAATGGCTAAGCCATTTTGTGCTTTTAAAACCTTTACTGGGTTTGTTTTTTAATTCACAAAAGTGTGAACACTTTTGTGAATTGTTGTTAGGGGTGGACTTATAGTGCTTTGATATTAAGCCAAAACCAACAAACATCTTAAAATTGTTGCTTTGCAACAATTTTAAGATGTTTGTTGTAATGTGAAATTTTTTATTTCAAGTTAATCGCAGGGGTTTTACATACATCAATAGGATCTAGCTCGGCAAATTTTCCGTCATCATATTCAGCTCTAATATCGAAAACGCATCCAGCATCATCACCTTTATATTCTGAACGTTTCCACTCAAAATCAGCTTTTTCGCGATCTTTAAGCGGGGCATCAAGCTCATTCTCGCCCCAATCTGCTTTTTTAGGTGCAGACATATAGATAGCTTTCAAGACTTTTCCACTGTTGTTCACGACCGAGATCCTCACTGTATCAGCAGGCTTTTCAACTTTGGGAGACGCTGATGCAGTAGGTTCTGGAGATGCAGAAGGTTTAGCGGATGCAGTTGCAGTAGCTGATGGAGTAGGTGAAGCAGAAGATGTTGAGGCAACAGTTGGTGAAGCAGAAGGTGTTGCTGATGTGGTCGTACTAGTAGTTGCTGTTGGGCTACTGTTTGAAGTTGGGGTGCTGGATGTACAAGAAACAGCAGCAACCGACAGACTAACGGCGATCGCAAGATTACACAAAAAATATTTTTTCATGAAGTTTTCCTTAGACAACTAACTTATATAACAATCGAAATTATAGATTAAAGTTAACTTTTTGCTATTAGCCATTTATAGGAAATACTCGTTAGGTAATTGTGGCGCGAGCGAATCCCCCGACACAATTACCTAAACTAATTAGGGATTGTGTAAACCCTAATTAGTTTAGGTCTAAGAGACAAAGATAAAATTTAATTCCTATCTTCAGTTAAATTCATGGGACTGAAACCAAAAGCGCTGTAGGATGTTAATTTGTACAGGGCTTTAGCCCTTTACAAATTAACATCCAAATTCAGAATACTAAAGCAAATAAATGGCTTCTCAATTGCGTGTATATGTTCCTCCTCATCCCGTTATTCGTCACTGGCTCACGATCGCACGGGAGAAACATACACCAGTTCCCTTATTCCGAACTGCGATGAGTGAAATGGGTAAATGGCTCACCTATGAAGCTGTTCGAGAATTTCTACCTGTACAAGAAGTAAATATAGAAACTCCATTGGGAAACGCATCAGGACAGTTGATCGATGGTTCTATCCCTTTAGCTTTTGTACCGATTTTGCGGGCAGGCTTATCAATGCTAGAAGGATGCCAAAATCTATTGCCAACGGCAAGTGTTTATCATCTTGGCTTAATACGTAATGAAGAAACCCTTGAAGCTAGTTGTTATCTCAATCGTTTGCCAGAGAGATTTGAACCTCAAACACATATTTTCATTGTCGAGCCGATGATGGCAACAGGTGGATCGATTATTACAACCCTCAAAATGCTTATAGAGAGAGGAGCAGATGCTTCCTTAATACGGATTATTAATGCTCTATGTGCTCCACCAGCATTACAACTAATCAATCAACAATTTCCTGCGGTACAGATCTATTCAGGCTGTATTGACGAAGTTGTGAACGAGAAAGGATGGATTGTTCCTGGGTTAGGGGATGCAGGCGATCGCTCATTTGGAACCTAAACAAAAAAGCCTCGCTATGCGAGGCTTTTTATTTAGACAGTAGTGGCAACTTTAATATTCTCTTCCCACCTACGGGGGGGACTAGCACGGCGAATATTTCGCCAGATTTGGGTTGCGGCAACAGTGCCATCAGCAACTGCGATCGAGACTTGATTCAAGCCCTTTTTCAAATCACCTAGGGCAAAAATGCGATCGTGGCTAGTTTTTGCCATCTCATTGGTGACCAAGTTCTGACCATCCCATTCAAGACCTTCAATACCTTTAAGGTAATGATTGTGATAAACAGAACCCATGCCGACCAAACCAGTTGTTGCTTCGACAACAGTACCATCGGTAAGTTCGACACCACTAAGCTGATGATTTTCTCCTAAGAACTTAGAGATCGGAGCTTCATACAATGGATAACCATGGTCAGCAAGCTTCTGTTTCATTGTGTCGCTGACTGTACATAAGCCATGAGTTAGAACGGAAATATAGGGTGTGAACCAGTTCAGCACAAAAGCAGCACCAATCTGAGACTCTGTATTCGCAATCAAAACTGCTTTCTGATCCCACATGTCATAACCATCGCAAATCATGCAGACATGTAGCGTATAGCCCGCATAGTCATAGACATTTTGCATGTTTTCGAGCTGAGGCAAATTGTCCATGATGCCAGAAGCTGCAATCACATACTTACTATGAAATACAGGATAAATACTATCTTGCTTACCAACTTTTACTTTTACAGCAAAAGTTTCGCCTTCATCGGTTACTTCTTCTACATAACCACGCAGATGATCAGCTCCCCAATCTAAGGATGTTTTGGTTCCATGATTTAAAATATCGCGCCCAGGAGTGTGAGGATCAAGACCGACATAGTTACGCAAATCTTGCATCCATAGCGATCGCCCTTTCCCTTTTTCGATCACTAGACACTTCAATCCATAACGGGCTAAATAGATCGCCGCTGACAGACCACCCATACCACCACCCACGACGATCGCATCGTAGAGAGTATCAATGCGTTCATTCAGATTTTTGCTAGAGAGTTTCATGGCAGTGCAAATTTACAAGTAATGGATAAATAATTTTTTAAAAGACCTATAAAGCAAGTCTTTTAAAAAATTATTTATCTTTTGGAATAGAGCTTTAACCAACAAATGCTAAGCGAGGAGCAGATACACCTGTAGCTTCAGCACCCTTGAGGTAAGCCAACATTGTGTCAGCATCAGATACTTCAAAAGGATCACTACCAGCGTTATCAGCAAAGCCAGGTTCTACGAAAATCTTCTCGATCTTGCAGTCGTTAACCAACATTGAGTAGCGCCAAGAACGAAGCCCGAAGCCAATATTTGATTTGTCAACAAGCATTCCCATCTTGCGGGTGAACTCACCAGCACCATCAGGAAGCAAGAATACATTCTTAGAACCGATTTCCTTGCCCCATTTGAACATAACGAAAGCGTCGTTAACTGAGATACAAATAACTGAATCAACGCCTAGAGCTTTAAATTCTTCATAAAGCTCTTCATAACGAGGTAAGTGATTGGATGAACAGGTAGGAGTAAATGCACCAGGCAGAGAGAAAACTACTACTTTTTTGCCAGCAAAAAGATCTTGAGTAGTTTTGTCTTCCCAACGATATGGGTTAGGACCTTCAACAGATTCATCACGTACACGGGTCTTAAAAACAACGCTTGGTACGGTTTCAATAACTGCCATATTTTTCTCTTGAGGTAAATACTTATCTGAGCACTTTTAAGAATAGTTCTTATTTAGAAGTTAGTCAATACCCATAGCTACTCAATTCTTTTAAAAAGTTTAATAAATTTGTTGTTCTTAGATAGTAATGATATAGTTGCAAATCAAGTAAGTAAACAAGCTCATTACTTGTGAAATTTTTATTTAAAATCTTTTAGTTAAATTTTCCTATCTTTAAAGAGCAGATTACTAAATTCTTAAAACTGTAAATCTAGTCTGCAAGATCTTTACAAGAAAATTTAGCGGGAATCAGGAGTAAGGCTATATGCAAAAGCAAGCGGATCGAGTTGTACAAATCTTGAAATCTAAGGGGTTGCGTGTCACGCCACAACGTTTTGCCGTATATGCGAATTTACTTGAGCGTCTGGATCATCCAACCGCCGACCAGATCCTAAATGATTTAAACCAAGATGCGCCAACTTCTTCTCAAGCAACCGTTTACCTTTCGCTCCAGACTTTGCGTGATGCAGGATTAGTGCGAGAAGTTCTATTGGAGCAGGGTGTATGTCGTTATGATGCCAATGTAGAGCCACATCATCATTTTCGGTGCAGATGTTGCGGCAAGATTGAGGATATCGAGTGGGATGCCTTTGAGGGTTTAAGTTTTCGGAAACTTCGTGCAGGGCTAAAAGTTGATAGCTACGAGATAACTGTTAATGGTGTCTGCGATCGCTGTCAACATTAAAAAAATTGGTGCAGCAATGCACCAATTTTTTTAATCTTCATCTGGGGTCAAATCTCCCATAAAGCCCTCAGATCTCATTTCGTCAGGGGTAACTAGCCGATTTTGTCTAGTCATATTATCTTCACTTTTATCTAAGTCTTCGGAAGGTAGATTACTGGATCGTAAGTTTTCTGGATATAAATCTGAAGGCGATCGCTTTTGACGGCGAGGACGACCGAGGGATTTTAATCCAGCTTTTAAGCCAGCAAATGCACTTTTAGTTGCAATAGTTGCATTAGACGCACCTTGGCGTACACCCTTGATGCCATCATTTACTTGCTTCACAGCCTCACCAGCACTTTTTGCCCCTTGGTTGAGCTCATCACTTAATTCACTCAGCTCTAGCCCTGTCATCCGAATTGCTTCGAGTGTCGCAGGTAACTCTCGCGTTAAAGTATCAGCTAAGCGGATGATACTATTGGCGGCTTTTGCTAGTTCCTGAAAAGCAGGGATTGCCGTGAGCAAAAGAATCGTCAGACAAACGACCACCAATAAAAATGACAAACCTAGGAGAAAGATCGCTTCTGACATAATTTCCTATAGGTGTTTACTCTTTAGAGGCTTATTCTTCATCTTCAATAGTGTGATCATCTTCACTGAGCGAATTATTTGGCAAACCACTCATTGATAGCGCTAGTTCGTCCTGTAGCTTACGACTAGCTTCTTGACCTGTAGCGATCGCCTCCTGTAAACGGACTAACGTCTCATCAATAGTTCGTTGCGCCTGCTCAGTAAACCGATCTGCTTGATACTGCACATTAGAACCTAACTCTTCAGCTAGTTGCGGTAAATCTTGCGCCGAGCGCTTCAAAACTTGACGAGTTTCTTTGCCTGCCCTCGGCGCAAATAATACACCAACTACTGCTCCGATCGCAGTACCTACAATCAATCCACCGAAAAATTTACCTGCGCCGTTTGACATTGTGCTTGCTCCCTGACGACTTGCTCACTGACGACCCTTTGTTTTTGCCGTTTGGTTTGTTATTTAGAGAGTTTGGCACACCCTTTGGCGCACCTTTCCGCGACTTTTGCCACCGACTCCCTAAAAAGGATACACCACGCACAAGTACAGACAATAGTTTGCGAATTTTTTCTAACTGATTTTGCAATATTTGGTATTGCTCACGTGCCGTGCCAACACCGCCACGAGCAACTTCAAGGTTAGGAGTAGATACTTGTAAGCCATTTTCGCAAGCTTCAGTCCAGCCATCTACAGTTTTTACTGTTGATTGGAGTGCATTGCGTAATAACCAGACCTGCCATGAAGCCCATAGCAATCCTACGCTAAGTATTAACTGTGTGGTGATCGCAATCCAAATCATGTTTTTTTAACAAGAACTCATAGGATTTTTAAGATTTGTAATGATAAGAGAAAAGTAGCATATGCTTCATTTCTTTGTTTTTTTGAGTAACTTAGCATAGCTAAAAAACAGAGTAAAAAACTGTACTGCCCGCTGCGCAGGCGGTAGATTTTTTGAGGATTTCTATTTACTTGTAGTGAGTATAGCAACCACCAACATAGTTTAAGACCAGAAAATTAATGTCAAAAGAAATCGTGACAGAATATGTCAGCAAAAGCCATGAATCCAAAAAAGGAACTCAAAATTTATTAAACTCGTCTCACAATATATAAATAAGTTATATTGGCAATTGATTGAGATGCACACAACAAAGTTGTCTAATAGTTCAGTGACACTTCTACACCCACACCCCTACCTGATCGTTCATGCAGATGAGGGGCAGCAGATGATTCCACTTATAAACGCAGATTTCTGGACAATTGGTAGAGGCTATGACAATTCAATTGTATTGACAGATAAATGGGTCTCACGCTACCACGCCACATTACAAATCGTGGGAGCGTCAAAAAATGAAGGCTTTGAGTCTTCTATAAAGGGAGATCTCAAAAATCGCAACAATAACAATGAGTCTGGCAGCTTCTACCTTGTCGATTTTGGTAGCCGCAATGGTTCCTTTATGCGTGGACAGCGGATTACTTTCCCCATTTTGTTAAAAAGTGGCGATCGCATGACCATTGGCAAAACTGATATAGATTTCTTTTCGCCACATAAACGAGAACCCCATCGTCCTACTACTGAGCATATGCGACTATTTCAGCAGCCCACGGCTCCTGTTTCTCGCACTACGCTTACTCCTTCAGAGGAGAGGGTTTTCTGGCAAGTTGTCCAAGGCTTTACTAACAAAGAAATTGGCAAACGGTTGCAGATCAGTCCGAGGACTGTTCAAACTCATCTCAGCAGCATTATGACTAAGCTGAATCTGGAAAATCGTTCACAGATTGTGCGTTACGCCTTTGAACAAAGTTATCGCCCTACCACCAGTAGTGATAGCGCAGATAACACAGACGGTAGTAATAACTAGTTCTAGTAGTCACAAGCCAAAGAGAGAGTTGCGGCGCAAAGCGCCGCAACTCTCTCTTTGGCTTGTTTTCCAAGTACACTTGGCGAATTGGGGTAAATTGCTATAAACATTAAGAAAGCCAATACAGGTTACCTTCTTAATATTTTTTGGGTTTAATATATACCTGTGTCACTTTATCCAAACATCTTAAAACATGCTCGATCTCAAAGTAATTCTGCCGATCATGACCATTGTGTTTACCGTTAGCTGTTTGTTTTTTGGCACTCGTAATGGTTTCTACGACACCGATAAATATCATGGCAATGGCTCAGCCCATTAATAAAATAAGCTGATGCTTTGCATCAACTTATTTATTACAGCACTTTACGCTCAAACCCAAACCAAGATAAGTTTTGAAAGCGTTGCCTCGCAACGCTTTCAAAACTTATCCTTTTGTATACAAAAATATGCGGTCAACATGTTAAACTAGTTTTTCTAAAAGCTAACGCCTTCAGAAAATATGGCGATCGCCATACAAATGTACTCAGAGACTACTGAGAAACGGAAACCGCCTATGCAGTCGAACTGTCCAAGAGATAAGTAAACATATTTCTCTGGATAAGTGGCAAAATCCCAAAAATGGGAGTAACTAGGAATGCCCAATCGTGAGGTTGGGAAGCTCGCACCGTAACGCCTAAATTCATTGAATTTCGCATTTAGTGTCGAGTTTATGTCACGTACACCTCAAAACACGTTTAAAGTTTTTATCATGGCACTGTTGCAAGAACGCAAGCTCGAAATCTTTTCCGAATATCAAAAGCACCCCACAGACACTGGCTCTTCAGATGTTCAAGTTGCATTATTAACCGAGCGTGTCACCCAGTTGACTACTCATCTGAAGTTACACCCTAAAGATTTTTCATCTCGTCGTAGTTTGTTGAAAATCATTGGACAACGTAAGCGCTTACTTGCCTACGTTCGCAACCAAGATCGCGCTCATTACAAACAGCTGATCCAAAGTCTCGGCGTAAGAGGCTAGGATTAAAAGCATAGATGCGATCGCTTCACATCATAAGTACCTCGGCATAATTAAAAAACCAAAGATAAAACATGTACCACCCGCTACGCGGGAGCTACATGTTTTGAGGTTTTATAGCCAAAGTAAGGAGTAAAAGTGAGTAAACCAACGACAGAACGTATTCCCTTCGAGCCAAATAATCGCAGTAAAAAAACAAAAGAGTCTAAGGAATCTAAGAAGACACCTTCTGCTCCTGTAAATGCCACAAAAAATGCTCAGAAAAGTACTATCAGTACCAACTCAAATACGAAGCGTAGTGAATCTCTAGGTATACCTGAAGAAGTCAATAGGCGTATTGTACGACGTGCAGCTTTGTTTTGTGGTATTCCTACAGGCTTGGGGTTAACAACATTTATTGTTAGCTATTTTCTTGTAAGCAAACATATAGTCGATTTGCCAACTTCAGCAGTTGTTTTATTGAGTATGTTATTTCTAGGCATAGGAGTTGTAGGTCTCAGCTATGGAGCTATTTCTGCATCTTGGGATGAGGGGCGCGTAGGTAGCTGGTGGGGAGCTGAAGAGTTTAAGACCAACTTTGGACATTTAAGGGGCGCGTGGAAATCACAGCAGCAACTAGTCAAAGCTAATCAAGAAAGCGCAAAAACAAATACTAAGAAATAAAAAAGAGACTCGCAAAGCGAGTCTCTTTTTTATTTAAGCACTCGTTGCAAAATTGTCTCGTGTGGTAAACCTTCAGCAAGAAATGAATCAACAATTTGCAGCCTTTCAGGTAACCCGATGATATAAATATTATGACTAGCACCTAGAGATTCGCAGCTTGTCTGTACTGCCAATAATTCACGACCTGTTAGTCTCGTGAAAAAAGACGTAAGAATACCTGCCTCTAAATATGCAGTTGGCAATGTGTTGCCCGCGATCACCCGAGCATAGGGAGAATTATAAGTTTTAACTAAAATAAGTCCTTGAGCTTGGTATTGAGGATCAAATTCAAACTTACCCCAGCCATGGGTCAACCAACATTCCTTCAAGCTCTGAAGGAATGTGATCATATCCATTTCAGCAAGAGATTGTGTGTAATATTCCTCAAGAGATTCAGTAAAGCGCGTATAAAAGTTTTTCCCCCACCACTTGCCGCAGTTAAATAAAACTAGTTTCGAGGCTTGACCTGTTTCCTTGGCTAAACCTACATAAAGTGACGATATTAATGTGTCAGGAACTGCAATAAGGCGATCGCCTCGTCGATTTTCTAGTAGTCCAATTTCTAAATCACCTTTGACATAAGAGTTGTAGTCAAAGAAGTTAGAAGGGACGCGATTTTCCTTGATGAGATCAGCGACAGAAATCATAACGGTTTGTCTCTAGTAGATTAGCGTGACTTGGGCGGCGGTAATCAAAGGCTGGATTAGCAAAAGATGAGTAGAACTAAATTGTTTTTTTAGTTCTTGATTAAGCAATTTGTAGAGGGTTTCATTGAGGCGGCGCATATCGCGCATGGACATAATCCCTTCTAACCAATTTAGCAATCTTTGCTTTAAAAAATTTTCATCATTCAGCAACATTGCCATAGAGCTATAGCGCAAAACAAGGATTAAATTTTTAATCCCAGATTCTAACTCTTCGTCAGTTACGTTGGGCAGTTCTGTAGGGACTTGGTTAGCTACTGCCTGCAAAATATCAATTTCACGATCGCGAATTAGTTTATAAAGCTTTAGGCGATCAGGCAAAGAACTAATGTAACTTTCCATTAGTCCCAGTTCATCGGTTACAAGATAGCGATCTTGCGCTTGGTTAATTAGTTCCTGAATCTTCGGCATCATAGTTCTAGTGTCAAGAGAGTTAATTGGTTTAGTAAGAAGGGTCTAGAGTGCTTGCCCTAATAGGCTTAGAAGAATTGGGAAATATCGTCAAGGAAGTCTTCAAGAGTTTCATTACTTGCGTCAATAGAGTTACTACTCAGCTTCGGCTCTGGTGTGGTAGCGGCAATCTCAGGAATTCCTGTCCAAGAAATTGCCCGAAAATATTGACTTACCGACATTAACAAGCTTAACGTCTGAGCACTTTTGCCGTTGTTGCTTGTCATTGGAGTGATCGCGCGATTTTCCCAATTTACACTTTGCCAAAAATTGCGTAATGGCTGTAAACGCCAGTCTGAGCTGCTCATTTTAGAAAATCTCCGTTTCGCAAACGACCTTCGATGTCACGAGTCGTCGCTCCTTCATTGAGCCAGAACGAAGCTGCATCAATGCGATTTTTGCCACCGAGCAAGAATTTACAATAGTTTTCACCCATTGAATAGCACTGAATTTCAATACATTCCAGCTCTTTATTCACTAGATGCGTAAAGAATCCTGAGAACAAGCCTGCATATAAGTGGCAAACTGGTTTGCCAACATCGCCAAGGCTACGAGCTACAGCAGAGTCAAAAACACTAATAAACATAAATCCTTGTTTGCGATCGCTCATATCTACCTGCCAACGCCCCCAACCCTGTGAGGTAAATGGCCACCACCAAGTTTCTAGCAAGAAAGGTAGATTAGTCTGACGGATACTGCGACCAAAATCGCGTTCAAACCATTTTGTGAAAAATAATGCATCTTGCTGCCCCCATTCACATCCAATCGAATACATGACGGCAGCCGAAGCTTCTCCAACTTCATCTTCTAATCCTTCTTGTAGCCCAATAATGAAATCTTCACTGGTAAGAATATTTCTTGAGCCGTTCCAGTCTTCGATGATGCCTTTTTCAAGATCGGGCTGCAAAAAATCTTGCAGACTATAGTGATTGTTTTTTCTTTTCGCTCTAATTGCGCTATTTGGACGATCTACAGCAACAGTCATAAGTAAATACTCCTATCCAAAAAATTATTTAATACAAAGCTAGTCTTGAGAATAAGAAAATGATAGTAAGCAGAATATGTCGATAAAAAACTGATTTTGACTCAGATATTAATCTGATTATTTTTACTCAAAAATATCGACTCTTTTCGTATTTGCTAATTGTTCTCCCACACTGAAATTGGTGTTTTCTAGTTGACGAACAACCGATCTCGTAATTAATTGACCAACTTCGACTAATGTCTGACCAGTAATCGGGCTGAGCAATGGTTTTTCACAACGTCTTCCTATTAAAGCTTCGATGTCTTGAATTGATTGAACATACATACCGACTGGCAGTTCAACTACAATTCCCTCACCCATCACTTTGGCTTGACAAGCAAGTCTAGAGTTGGGTTTGCACGTAGTAATAACTTCTAAAGTGCGCTGCTCTCGTTTACCCATTGGGCTAAGCGAAGACATACCGTCTTGAATATAAACGTGACAGGTCGCACACATGCCGCGACCACCGCATTCTTTTAAAATACTTAGTTCGTCTCCCATTAAGCCAGACAGTAATGCACCATTTGTTGCAATATCTGCTACTTGGGCGATAGGCTCAATTCTTACACGCTTAGCCATTATTAGCTTGCCTCTACAATTGTTCCCCTTAATATTAAAGATTAGTTTAGCTCATTTAAGGTATGTGCATAGGGTATTTCCCGCCAAATTGCCTACTCTAAAAAAATGAAATGCTTCACGTTGTATCTTGATTAATACCAATTAACAAAAGTGTGACAACACTTCTGTTAATTAAAAGCCAAACCCTGTAAGGGTTTTAAAAACACAAAATGGCTGCGCCACTTTGTGTTTTGGTATAAGATATCAACTTAAATAAAAAACTAAACTATTGTGGCGGGCAAAGCCCATCACAATAGTTTAGTTTTTTGAATTACACAAGTTATTTAATGCTCGAACTTGAGAGTAATATTTGTTTTTGACGACTATCAAGACAGTCTTTTTCTAGCATTTGATCGAAATTACGTATTACTTGTTTACAACGTTTTATATAAGCAGCCACCCATGATTGAATTTGCTGAATTTGTGCTGGATCGCAGCAGAGGGTCGCTTGTTTTGGATGTGATATTTGCCCATTGCGATCGATCTCAAACTCATCTAACCAAGATAAAGCGGGGCGACTAGATTTCCAATAGTTTGTGACTACGACCTTCCCCAGATATTGGGTCGTAAAGTGGCTTAGTTTATTTAAAGCTATTACAAGTTCATCTAACTTATCCTCTTGCGGGTCATTTTTCGCTGATACTAGCTTAGTAGGACTATCAGTAATTTGTGTAGAGTTATTGGTAGCTACAGCCTTAGCCGTAGGTGCTGGCATAGAAGATATGGCAGATGTAGGAGGCTTATTTATGTTTGACTGAGTCTGTACATTTGCATTATTTGCAGTTGCACTAGCTCTTATGTTTGCATTACTTGCCGTCGAACTTGCTCTCATATTCGAGGAGTTTGATTGTCTCTCAGTGCGACTTCTTTCGTTTGCACCAGCAGATGTGGTGGCAGAGAGAGTATCTGGAGTTGGGTCAGCAATAGGATTAATCAATCTCTGTTTAGCTGCTTCATTTTGAACCCTTGCTTGAGCATTGGCATTGGGCATACTTGCATTCCAATTGGAACTTGGCAAGGAAGGCTGAGTTGTCGGGCCTAATAAGAGCTTAAAGTGTGCGACTGTGTTGTATGTATCAGTTTCGAGCAGATGCTTGATTTTGGTAATACCCCGACTGTAGTCAATCAGCTTCAGGTCGCTATCGGTAAGTACTAGTAGTACTAATCCATGTGTCAACTTATAAATATAAACAGCATGACCTGCAAAGCAAAACTCAAAAGATTCAAACCCTTCTGGTACATGCTCAATAACTTGCAGTACTCCCTGACCTAATGCTTGCTTTGTCCTATCTAATACGGCATCCAGTCCGTAGAAATAAGGACGCATACGGCGGTTTGTGAGGGAAACCCCCACAACTCCTGCTAAATTCAAAAAATCTTGAATAACCTCCCGACTCATATTTTCTCACGCTGCTTCTATGATCGACATACCGTTCACCCTAGACCAATTACGCATTCTTAAGGCGATCGCTGCTGAAGGTAGCTTTAAACGCGCCGCCGATAGTCTATATGTGTCTCAACCCGCTGTTAGTTTGCAAGTCCAACATCTAGAGCGACAACTAGATGTTCCTTTGTTCGATCGCGGAGGCAGAAGAGCACAGTTGACCGAGGCAGGGCAGTTATTACTTTCCTATGGCGATCGCATTTTAAGCCTTTGCCAAGAAACTTGTCGCGCTATTGATGATTTGCAAAATTTAAATGGTGGGACTCTAATTATAGGTGCTAGTCAAACGACAGGAACCTACCTAATGCCCCAAATGATCGGCTTATTTCGCAAGAAATATCCTGAAGTCTCAGTTCAACTCCATGTTCATTCTACAAGGCGAACTGCATGGAGTGTTGCTAATGGACAGGTAGACTTAGCGATTATTGGTGGAGAAATTCCTGCGGATTTACTGGACTCTTTAGAGATTACACCCTATGCCGAAGATGAACTAGCGCTAATTCTACCAACGTCCCATCCCCTAGCTCAGGTGGGAGCTTTACCGATTGAGGAGTTGTACAAATTGCAATTTATTACTCTTGATTCACAATCAACGATCCGTAAAGCAATCGATCGCGTACTTCTTGATAGTGGCGTTGATCCGCGTCAGTTGGCGATCTCAATGGAGCTAAATTCGATTGAGGCGATCAAAAATGCAGTGCAGGCGGGATTGGGGGCAGCATTTTTGTCGATAACAGCGATCGAAAAAGAATTGCAAATGGGGGCTTTGCAGCAAGTCCGTATTGATGGAGTGGTGATCAAGCGGATGCTATTGCAAATTCGTAATCCTAATCGTTATCGCTCCAAGGCAACTGAGGCTTTTTGTAATGAAGTTTTGCCTGTATTTCGAGATAAAACCTAATATAACAGAGACGCGAAGCGTCCCTTTACATTGTTATTAGTCGCAAAGCAGTATAAGCACTATGGCGATCGCGATACAATAAAAAGCCTGACCTAAATTTTTACTTTTTACTTTTTACTTCACCCCATGAGCTATTTCCGCCCCGCAGTTGATGCTATGACTGGTTATGTTCCAGGTGAGCAGCCAAAGTCTGGTATCAAAGTCATCAAGCTAAATACCAACGAGAATGCCTATCCGCCTTCGCCAATGGCGATCGCTGCTTTACAAAATATTGATGGTGATTCACTGCGGCGCTATCCAGATCCCTTTGCTCATGAATTTTGTCAAACCGTAAGTGATGTACTAGGTGTACCTAAAGATTGGGTAATTGTCGGCAATGGTAGTGATGATGTTTTAAATATTTTGATTCGGGCTTGTGCGGAAGGACGCGATCGCAAAGTTGTCTATCCCATGCCGACCTATGTGCTTTATCGCACTTTGTCAGCGATGCAGCCTGCGGAAATAGTAGAAGTGTCCTATGGTGAAAATTTTGAATTGCCGATTGATGAACTTGTAAAAGCAAATGGTGCAGTGACCTTTATTGCTTCACCCAATAGTCCATCGGGACATATCGTACCTCTAGATGATTTACGCAAATTGGCACAACAAGTTTCTGGTGTTTTAGCGATCGATGAAGCCTATGTCGATTTTGCGGAATACTCGGCTTTGCCATTGGTGCAAGAGTTTGACAATGTGATTGTGTTACGCACTTTGTCAAAGGGTTACTCATTAGCAGGATTACGCTTAGGTTTTGGGATTGCGAATCCTCAGCTTTTATCGGGGCTATTTAAAGTTAAAGATAGCTACAACATCGATGCCGTTGCGATCGCAGTTGGCACTGCCGCCATGCGCGATCAAGAATACAAAAATACGAATGCTGAAAAAGTCAAAACCTCACGGACTAGACTTACTTTAGATCTAAAAAATCTTGGCTATAACGTACTAGAGTCACACGGAAATTTTGTGCTTGCTACTCCACCAAAAGGCAATGCTGAAGAGATTTATTTAAAACTCAAAGAATCTGGCATTTTAGTCCGCTATTTCAATCAATCAGGACTAGCCGACAAGCTACGGATTACTGTTGGTACTGACGAACAGAACAAGTCTCTGATTGATGCATTGTCTGTCTTTTAGACTATAGATTTTATGAATATGAATTTATGAAACATCTTAAGGTCGCAAATCTAGGTCAAATTAACAATGCCGATATAAGTTTTGGTGATCTAACACTTTTTATTGGACCCCAAGCGACTGGGAAAAGTATTTTATTGCAGTTAATCAAGTTATTACTTGATAGCGAAAACATCCTAAATATTCTCAGTAAAAATGGTTATCAATTTAAAGAAGATTCAGCTAACCTCATAGAGATTTATTTTGGGGAGGGTATGCGTAATTTATGGGGAGATAATACACAAGTCTTTTTAAATGAACAAAATATTAATTTAGAAGATATATTAAGGCGAAAAAAGGCACAAATACTATTTAGAGAAACAACTCGAAAGAAAGAGCAACTGTTTTTTGTTCCTGCTCAAAGAGTTTTGACACTTGAAAATGGATGGCCCAGATCATTTACTAATTTTGATGTCGGAGATCCTTATGTAGTTCGTAATTTTAGTGAAAATTTACGATTACTGATGCAGCAGGGACTAGGTAGTAAGGGTAGTGCAATTTTTCCGCAAAAAGGACGACTTAAACAAGAGTTACGCGATGCCCTTGATGCCAGTATCTTTCATGGCGCTCAAGTTGAATTAAATACAACTGGGATGCGTAAACGTATCCAAATTAATATGAAAGGTAATTTGCTACCCTTTATGGCTTGGTCTGCTGGACAAAGAGAATTTATGCCTTTACTTTTAGGGCTTTATTGGCTAATGCCCTTATCAAAAGCTTCAAAGAAATCAGATATTAATTGGGTAGTTATTGAAGAACCAGAAATGGGTTTGCATCCCCGTGCAATTTTGTCAGTTATTTTGATGTGTTTAGAACTATTACACCGAGGCTATCGTTTACTTATTTCTACCCATTCACCTGTTCTTTTGGAAGCGATTTGGGCGATTCGCAACTTACAAAATAATAATTCTGATGTTAAGTATCTCTATCAACTCTTTGATTTAAAACCATCACCACCTATTACTGAACTTTTTGAAAATATTCTCAAAAACAAGAAATTTTCTACCTATTATTTCGACCAAAAAGAAGATGGTGTTGAGGTGCGTGATATTTCATCATTAGATCCATTTGATGAAGATTTATCAACAGCCGATTGGGGTGGTTTAACTAGCTTTAGTAGTAGAGCATCTGAAGTTGTTTCTCAGGCAATTCAAGACACACTTTAAGTTTTTTAAAAATGAATTTTAAAGAAGCAATTTCTGCAACACATTTACTCAAAGATGCTTATAGAAATGGATTGCAAGCGTTAGGAAATTATAGTAACAAAGTCAGACCATCTGACACAAAAAAGTGTGAAGGTAGTGTTGATATTGACGCTGCTGTTAGGGGGATTTATCCTAATGCTTCACGTTGGGATTATGTAATTGGTTATGACGGAACAAAATATTTTATTGAAGTGCATAGCGCTGAAACGTCCGAAGTTACAACAGTTTTAAAAAAATTTAGGTGGTTAAAAGACTTTTTAGTGACCGATGCTCCCGAATTAAACAAACAGCAAAAGAAGCGGTTTTATTGGATCAGTTCAGGTGGAAATAATATTTTAAGAGGAAGCCCCCAAGCGCGACAGCTAGCGCAATCAGGGATTACGCTTGATAGACAGCTTAATTTATAAAAAATGGAGAATAGGAGGCTCGAACCCCTGACCTCTGCGGTGCGATCGCAGCACTCTACCAACTGAGCTAATTCCCCGACAGGCTATAGATACTAACATAAAATAAAAAGCAGCGCTTCGCGCTGCTTTTTATTATTTATTGGATATCGGCGATCGCGCCTCCCCGTTCATTAAAAAGCGCGTGATCTTCTGCTCGTATCCTGAGCCATCGGGAAACTCAACTGCTAGCACAGGATTTTTAATGGTTTCAGATGGGATTTGTAGCATATATACATAATCACCATTATGAAACTCGAAATAATTTCCTTGATTAGGGTTGTATGTCTTTGCTGTGAGCTTTACACCCTTAGTGCCATTTCTGTTTACACTCCGATAGTAACGAGGTTGAGAAATATCTTTGGTATCAGCACAAATGTAAAGAGAATAGTCTTTAGTTTCTGCATAGGCAAGAATCCCCCCAGTGCCATCACAGGTTTTGTCATTGGCTAGCTCATCGGTCAGTCCAGTCTTTAAATTCTCAGCGATCGCTTTGTCCCCGTTTAACTCAGCACAAATCGCCAAAGACAGACCTAGTAGCAAAGTCGCCACAGTTTTTTGGAAAATAGATTTAATTAAACGCATCTCAAAACCTCATTCTTTTGCAATTTGAAAGTGCAGAGATACTCGTTGCCCAGAACTTACTGTAACAACCCTGAAAACCTTTGTAATCAGCAACTTTGCCTATTCTTAGGTTGGATTTGATATAGTTACTCCAAAGACCTGACACGCATTCACTATGACTACGAGCATCGCCAATAAAGAATCAACATTAAAAAAAATTGTGCGTCTCCTACGTTGGCACAAACCCGCAGGAAGACTAATTTTGATGTTGCCTGCTCTGTGGGCAACAGTTGCAGCCGCCAAAACCCAAAATCAATTGCCACCTCTTGATTTATTGGGTGTGGTGATCCTTGGGAGCTTGGCAACTAGTGCCGCAGGTTGCGTGATTAACGATCTTTGGGATCGTGATATTGATCCACAAGTCGATCGCACCAAAAACCGCCCATTAGCTGATCGCTCTTTATCGATTCAAGTGGGAATTGCAGTTTTATTGGTTGCGGGTCTATGCGCATTTTTACTATCGACCTACCTCAGTCCTCTAAGCTTTGGGCTGTGCTTTGCAGCCGTACCTGTAATCGCTATATATCCTGCTTGCAAGCGTTTTTTTCCAATGCCACAATTAGTACTGTCGATCGCATGGGGGTTTGCCGTACTGATCCCTTGGAGTGCAGTTACTGGCGGACTGGATCGCCATGCTTGGGAGTTATGGGCAGCCGTGATCGCTTGGACAATGGGTTTTGACACAATTTATGCCATGAGCGATCGCACTGATGATCTCAAGGTTGGGGTTAACTCAAGTGCGCTCTTTTTTGGAAGATATGTAACATTTGCGATCGCCGTATTTTTAGCGATCGCCCTTGGATGCTTGATTTGGTTAGGTTGGGAGATACAACTTGGTTACGCACACTACTTTGCTTGCTTGACGGCAGCAGTAATATGGATATGGCAATGTAACAGACTGAATCAAACTGAAATTCCCAGCGATTTATATCAAAAAGCCTTCGGTCAAAACGTCTGGATCGGCTTTATTATTCTTGCAGGAATGCTGCCATCGGCTCTAGGACTTAGCTAAACCCTTACCACCAGTTTCCTACTCCTGATGCATGATGGCTAGCTAGCCTCAGTCTGTTAATATCTAAGTTATAGATAGTTTAAAGAAATACATGAGCAATATTACAGAGAAAATCCAAGAAGAACTAAAACAAGCCAGAGAAACCTGCGAAGTCAGCGGTACTGGCTCTAAGGAATGTGCGGCTGCATGGGATGCAGTTGAAGAGCTACAAGCTGAGTCGTCACACCAAAAGCAGTCAAAGGGTAAAAACTCCCTCGAAGTTTATTGTGACGATAATCCTGAGGCAGCTGAATGTCGTCTTTACGAAGATTAATTGCTTAAAATTTTGATTGCAGAGTAGCTGATAAACAGTATTCTACAAATTTCAATAAAAAAGGGGGCGCTTCGCGCCCCCTTTTTTATGTAGCATCTTAGTTGTAAATTTTCAAAAGTGTGGCTACACTTTTGAAAATTACAGCAATTTGCTTTCAAATCCGCCACAAATAGGAATAATACCAAAGCACAAAATGGCTACGCCATTTTGTGCTTTTAAAACCCTTACAGGGTTTGGTTTTTAATTCACAGAAGTGTTGACACACTTTTGTGAATTGGTATAACCTATTGCGGGACTTTGCTCTGCGACCATTCTTTTGGTTGAATGTGATCGAGCACTGCTCTAAAAAATAAACCCAGTCGGGGGGGCAAAAACACAAAATGGCGTAGCCATTTTGCACTTATGGTATTACGCTAAAATTTATCTCTAAATCAGTAACTTTGCCAGATTGTCAGTTACATTTAAATTGACTCCCACCTACTATGGGGTGGTGGTGCTTTTTAATCACTTGAGATACAGTCTTGTATTTCAATGGTTGGGTAACCGCTATAGAGAGGGACATCTATAGCTGCTAGAGAAATTTGTAGATAATTGGGAATAGGGTATGACACAACTAAGCGTTATGGACTTGGCAAAGCAAGGTGATCCCCGAGCGATCGCATCTTTGATCAATCGATCGCTAGCATCTAAAGGCATCCATGCCGAAGCTAAACTTGAAGCAGAATGTCTAATAATATCCTTACAAGCTTCCCAGATACCCAACCAAAAAGCGGTTGTTACAATTATTCAACGAGGCATGGTCGTATTGCAGGTCAAGCAAATCAAGCATGTCAAAATTCTGACCTATCGCTCTGATAACCAGTACCTAGCTTGGCAGGATGAAATCGATTTTGGTAACAATGACGAACCTAACCAGCCCGTAGCAACTCCACGAATTGTCAATGATAATAATATCGAACAAGGTCAAAATGTGAATCTTGTAAGCAATCCTAAAGGAGTCATCCTCGTGCAGAAGTTGTCTCAAATCCAGCAAAACTTACAAGAATATCAAGATATCATTGTCCGCTTTACCGATGAACAAGTCGGAACTGTGCGATGTTTAACTACACTCACAGAATTAATTCAGGTAATTAGTCAACCAAGCTTCTTATTTGCATCTGTCGCTTCTAACCCAAACTTACGAAGTTTGCTTGATACGATCGCCGAATCTAGTAAAACTGATCAGCATGGTGATCAAGTAATTACTAACCTATCGATATTACAGCCAGGACAACAATGGCAAAAAGCTAAAATCCGCCTAGTTACTAAGATATTTTTAGAGCCAGCGGAACATACTCAAGAGCAGAATGAGCCAGAAGTCACACATCAAGGGCTTACTTTGGATTTGGCAGAAAGCAATCCTGAGTCTATGACTGATGAAGATCCAGATATAGAGCTAAACAATGCTATTACAGAAGATGATCAAGATCAAGATAATTCTGATGGTGTAATAACTAATCTAGGTTCAGAATCTAATTCGCAAATATTAACTATCAATTCATTATTTGATGACTTCCCAGAACCGCCATTACCAAGTTCTCAATCAACTCAGATAGTTAATGATATAACTGAAAATTCTGATTTTTCAGATTCTCTATTTGATGAATTTATGAATGTAGATTCAGGGAATAGCTATCGTGAGACTGAGAGTTTATCCATTCATCAAGTAAGTGAGCAAACAAAGCCAACAAATACAGATGATGATTTGTTTGGTAATTTCTCGTCGAATGATGACTCTGTCAAAACTGATTTAAATAAATTAGAAGGTGATATAGAGTCTATTAGGTCAAGGATTCCCAAGCAGAATCTGGATGATTTTTTACAGCTAATGGATGAAGAAGAAAAGATTAAATCGAAATTAGAAACTGTTAACAACAAAAAAGATGTTGACAAAGATGCTCTTCAAATAAGAACAGATCTTGGCGCAGTAACCATAGAGCGAATATTAGGCAATATGGAGACCATTACTCTCAGTGGTTCAAATTCAAAATCTTCGTCTGATTTTGTAACTTTGGAAGATTTTTCAGAAGATATGAATTCTGTTGGGTTTTAAAATAACTGAGTTTGACACCGAGATTTGCACCGTAAAAAGTACGGTGCAAATCTCCCAAAATGGTAAGAATATCAAAGTGATTCGTACCATTTTATTGTTTTGATGTCTCTAACTGTTCACAAATTTCAACTAAACGGAAATTTGCAGGGAATTTTCCATCAGCTTTAATCTGCTTGACATATTCAGAAGGAATGCGCCAAAGCAGTTTGAAATCTAAAGCCTTGATGATATCTCCATGATCGATAACTCCAGCTACTGAACCAACGGGCGATCGCACAATGACATAACGCAGTTGTTTCTGTTCAAGGAGATTCACAACTGAGGAAATTCGCGTTTTGAGATCAACAGTATCAATTTCGTCAAATGGTTTAATCAGAGATTGCAAAGATTTTGATTGCCATTCGCTACTGTCAATATTGCGGATTGCTCCAGCCGAGATGATGCCGCGATCTCGCCCATTTGAGGAAGCAATATAAATAG
Organism: Pseudanabaena sp. UWO311; assembly: GCF_006937785.1. GTDB lineage: Bacteria > Cyanobacteriota > Cyanobacteriia > Pseudanabaenales > Pseudanabaenaceae > Pseudanabaena. Next base: position 8,463 of record NZ_SJEE01000012.1, on the reverse strand, counting down.
GATTTGCATCTTTCTCTTCCATCAATAAGAATTTATCAGCAAATTCTCGCAGTGAGATCTCGGAATCAACTAGGCGGAAATCTCTGGTCATTGCCGTTTCGGCATTAATATCAAGTAGAGCTTGTTGCAAATTGTTGAGATAAAGATAGCCACCTGCGTTACCAAATAGAAACCATCCAATAAAGATCAGAAAAATACCGCCAATAGGACTACCACTGAAGCTGACTAAGCCTCCCAAAATCATAGTTAAAATCCCGCAAAACTGCCCTGATCGCGCCGCCCATCTGATACCAATAAAGCGATCGCCTGTCAGTTTCCAAACCGCTGCTTTGAGAATATGACCACCTTCAAAGGGTAGCGCGGGTATGAGGCTAAACACACCAAATATGAGATTGATCTGGGCTATAATCAGGGCATTCATTGTCCAAATGGTGCGAATATCGCCAATACTTTTGGGTAGTGCCTCAATAGTTTTTTGATTGATGGGAAAAATTACATCCCCCGCAATTAGCCAAGCCACCGTAAATCCAATCACACTCAAAAACAAGTTTACTAATGGTCCTGAGATAGCAATACTAAATACAGAGAAAGGATCTTGAGCTTCTTGTTCAAATGTATTTGCCCCACCCATAAACTGAATATTAATCGAATTGATTTCGACCCCGCGAGCCTTAGAAATAACCGCACGGGCAATTTTATTGAAGGAGATCGACAAAAGGAACAGGATCGCGGTGATTGCTCCATAGCCTAGAGAAAAAGATGGCGATAACCTCGCATAGGTAGCAACACTGAAATAAATGGCTAGCAAGACAAGTGGGAAAAACCATGATGAATCAATATATAGAGGAATGCCAGAAATGCTGCCGATGCGGATACCGCCTCTCATGATGTGCCTGTCCTAAATTTTTGTACTGATTGGCGCTAAAAGCTTTTGATTACCTTTTGATTACATTTTATAGCAATCCTAAGAATGTTTAAGAGTAAAGGTTGCTTCGCGCCTTTACTTTTGGGCTTGAAGATAAGCGATCGCATCTTCTTTGGTATAAATTTCACGATCAATCATGGCAAATCTTAGGCTTTGTATTATTGCGCCCATTTGCTTACCTTTTGTATATCCAAGCTGCGTGAGATCTGCACCTGTTAATGGAGATTTGACCAATTGCCATTGGCTGAGATATTGCCAAACAATTCGTCGATCAGCAGGTTTACATTTTATTCCCGCCAAGATCAATGTTGGATTATCAGATTTTTGCAGAACTTGAGTAATATCTGACTTTTTCAAACCAAAATTTGTTAAATTTGGCAAATTTACTATTAAATCTGCTAATTTATGCTGTCTTGTTTTTTGTTCGGGTGTTAACCCTAAATCAAGTTGAGTAGCGAGCTGCGCGGGCAAATAGGATATCAATAATTCCAAGCCTAGTTGCAGCGGTGCATATGTTTTGATTTCTAATTGATTGAGTAACTTTAGCCAATATTGCGATCGCCGCCATTGATGCTTAAACGAATTAGATAAATCCGATGGCAGTGTTAACGCTGGATGAATACATCTCAATGCGCCTAATTTTTGCAAAAGTGTAAACATCCCTCCAGCCCTAGGTTCGGCAAGAGTATAAAGTAATTCCGATCGCAATCGCGCCCCACCGATCGCATCATGGATTCCGCTTGAAGTAGTTGCCATGATTTCTGCATAGGTTTCTGGGGCGATCTCAAAATCTAGTCGCACGGCAAAGCGAGCAGCTCGAAATAACCGACGAGGATCTTCCTCAAAGCTACCTGTCCGAATAGCGCGTACCTGTTTATTGGCTAAATCTGCCAGCCCATTGAAGCGATCAATTACTTGACCTTTAATCCCCAACTGCTGGTCTAGCTCAATAGCTAAAGCATTGACAGTAAAATCGCGCCGCCACAAATCATCTTCGAGAGTTGTCGCGATCACTTGTGGATTCGCTCCAGCATAGGCATAAATCTCGCGCCGCGCTGTCGCCATGTCCATTTCAAATGCGTGATTGGCATCTTGCCAGCTCAGTGCCGCTGTCTGAAATTTTTCATGGATTTGTAATTTTGAAGCGGGAAAAAGTTCATGCAATGCGATCGCCACTTTAATTCCTGCTTTTTCAGCCCCATCAAAAACTAAGTCCAGATCCTTATGCAAAGGCGGCGAGGGGTGATTCTCTAAAACAATGGCATCGCGAACAATTCCCCCAACAGCAAAAGCCCGTAAATTAAGATCCCGAGCAATCTGTGCTGTTGTTAAGATGATTTGCCATTGCAAAGGGCTAAAGGAGCGATCGAAATTTTTTAAATACATTTTTTTTATTAAAAAAGCTAGCTTCTTTAATAAGTAACTTGTTGGAATTAAACGTAGGATGGGTTAGCGATGGCGTAACCCATCATTGACAACCAATTGATGCGTTACGTTTCACTAACGCATCCTACATTTAATTAAGCCTTCCTACTTGTTTAACGTTGTTCGGGATGGCAAATTAGAGGATTGCCACTATCACAAGTGTCATTAATTGCTGAAATCAACTCATACAAGCGACCAAAACCATGCTGGTTAAAGTGCATAGTTAAACGAGGCAAGTCGATAATATGTGGCTCATTGGCTTCTTTCGGTAGAGCCGAACTACGCTGGATTTTGCCACCGAGTAAAATATCGCTGAAATTATCATTTAGGCGATCAAGATGCTCGTCAGTAATTTCTATGTGCAGTCGAATTACAAATAAATCCCCAACCCATCGACAAGAGTGATAAACACTATAGAAAGAAGCAATAAATTGACAAGCTTCATCGATATCATCGGTAATTTTGTAAAGACTACGGTCTTCCTTGGTAATCAAACCTCTTTCGAGCAAATTATTCTGGACAAATACATCCCAGTCATTCCAATAATCTCCACCCAGCTTGTCGATTAAGACGATCGGGCGCGGCGATGTTCTTCCTGTCTGACAGAGCGTTAAACATTCAAAAAACTCATCCTGAGTACCGAAACCTCCAGGAAAAAGCGCGATCGCGTCACTCTCTTTTATAAAATAAAGTTTGCGCGTAAAGAAATAACGAAACCTAACTAAACGCGAAGCCTCAGATACAAATCCATTACTCGATTGCTCAAAAGGCAAGCTGATATTTAAGCCGAAAGAATTATTTCCTGCGCCTTCATTTCCTGCAGCCATGATGCCGCCCCCAGCCCCAGTAATCACCATGAACCCTTGTTTTGTGATTTTTTCAGAAAACTCAAAGGCTTGGCGATATTCAGGTGCATTTGCTGAAGTACGCGCTGAGCCAAAGATACTCACTTTACGATTAAAGCGATGAGGATAAAACATAGCGATCGCTTTTTGCATATCCTGCAAAGAACCTGTCAAGATTTTCCAATCTAGACGCTCTGACTCGGTCTGACTAAGTTGGGTGATTGCTTTTAAAGCATTGTAAATTAGCTCTCCATGCTCGGTTGCGTCAAGATTATCAACTAACTTAAGCAAATCATGAGAAAGCGCTTCGATATCTGAACGTGAAGGATTTATAGCCATAAAAGTTATTTTACAGTGATTTACTCCCTGATAAAGTCCATAATTTTTTTAAAAGCCTTGCATAGCAAAGCTTTTAAAAAAATTATGGACTTTATGCATTTAAGTAAGATAATAAGTGTGTAATAAAAATTAACAAATAATTAACACTCAGCTATGGCGAACATTACGTTTGTGAATGAAGGAAAAGAAGCGATCGCTATGGATGGCGTTAACCTTCGCATAAAAGCTCTCGAAAACAACATCGACATCTATAAATTTGTTGCGAAGCTCACCAACTGTAATGGTTATGGACAATGCGCCACCTGCGTAGTTGAGATTGTCGATGGTCTTGAGAACCTCTCCCCCAAGACAGAATTTGAAGAAAAAAAGCTTAAAAACAAACCAAATAATTTTCGTCTCGCCTGTCAAACCTTGGTAAATCAAGGAAATGTAAGTGTAAAGACTAGACCATAGTTTTTGGCTTTTAGCTTCTAGCTGTTGGCTTTTAGGCTGTACAACTAAAATCTTAGGAAGGAATTCAATAGCCAATAGCTAATGGCTAATAACTATTAGCTAAAGATGTGCGGTAAAACGTACTACTTATGAGTATCCACAAACCAACGATCAGTGCTACGTTAAATTAGAATAATTGTCTATGAATCCTTTAGGCGACAGAGAAACCCCCTATGGCGCGTGATTATTACGAAATCCTTGGAGTCGATCGCAGTACTGACAAAGAGGAAATCAAACGAGCATATCGACGTTTAGCTCGAAAATATCACCCCGATGTCAACAAAGAAGCGGGGGCAGATGAACGATTTAAAGAAATCAACCGTGCCTATGAGGTTCTCTCGGAACCAGAAACTCGTGCGCGGTATGATCGATTTGGAGAAGCCGGAGTCTCAAGCGGTGGCGGTGGCTCACCTGACATGGGCGACATGGGCGGATTCGCCGATATCTTTGAGAGCTTCTTTAGCGGATTCTCTAACACAGGACAGCAGCAGCAAGCTCGCCGTCGCAGTGGCCCGACTCGTGGTGAAGATTTACGCTTTGATCTAAAACTAGAATTCCGAGAAGCAGTGTTTGGCGGTGAGAAGCAAATCAAAATCTCTCATCTCGAAACTTGTGGAACTTGTGCAGGTAGTGGAGCAAAACCAGGCACTCGCCCTCGTACTTGTGGCACTTGCAGCGGCACTGGTCAAGTTCGCCGTGCTACACGTACTCCCTTTGGTAGCTTTACTCAAGTTTCCACCTGTCCGACTTGTAACGGCACTGGTCAAACTATTGAGGATAAGTGTGAAAGCTGTAATGGCTTAGGGCTAAACCAAGTTACCAAGAAGTTGAAAATCACGATTCCCGCAGGTGTCGATAGTGGTACAAGACTGCGGGTATCTAGCGAAGGAGATGCGGGACAGCGCGGTGGCCCCTCAGGTGATCTTTATGTTTACTTGTTTGTTCAAGCAGACAATGAGTTTGAACGTGAAGGCATCAACGTTTTATCAGAAATCAAGATTAGCTATTTGCAGGCAATTCTGGGTGACAAAATTGCAATTAATACTGTTGATGGCAAGAAACCCCTCACGATTCCCGCAGGTACACAATCTGATACGGTCTTGACCCTAGAAGGTTTGGGTGTTCCCAAGTTAGGTAATCCTGTCGCTCGCGGTGATCATTTAATCAGAATCAAGATCGATATTCCGACCAAAATCGGGAATGAAGAGCGCGAAGTGCTTGAGAAGCTCAAAGAGAAGCAACTTGGCAGCGCGGCTAAAGGTGGTATTGGTGACATCTTAGGCGGTATATTTGGGAACCAAAAATAAACTATAAACTTGAAAAAGCCTTGCAAAGCAAGGCTTTTTCAAGTTTATTTATATAATATTCTTTTGAAGCTTACGACAAAAATATATGTGCATTCAGGCTACTAAATCCATCGATTTACGCGGCGTTCCCTGTCCACTTAGTTTTGTTCGAGCAAAATTGCATCTAGAGAAACTGGAAACTGGGCAATTGCTGGAAGTACTACTAGATAGTGGTGAGCCAATTGAGCAAGTTCCTAATAGCCTTATTTCTGATGGTCATCAGGTAAAAGGCATCGAAGAGCGCGATCGCTTTTTTGCTTTGACAGTCCAAAAAGCATGATGCAAGCAACTACATGCTGGCGATAACAGGGACAGTCTTGGCTGTACAGGCCAACTATTATCGCGTGATCTTAGATCAAGCTTTCAGTCTAGAGTTGCTTGATGAATCGGGTCAAAAATTTAGTCAACTTGTCCATGAGCTACTCTGTACCCGCCGCGCCCGACTCAAAAAAATTGGTCAACAGATCTGTGTAGGCGATCGCATCACCATTGAGGAGCCAGACTGGCAAGGCGGACGCGGAGCCATCTCAGAAGTAGAACCGCGCCGTAACTTGCTTGATCGCCCGACTGTGGCTAATGTTGATCGCATTTTATTAGTTTTTGCCCTATCTGAACCAACTCTCGATCCGCATCAACTAAGCCGCTTTTTAGTCAAAGCTGAAAGTACTGGGGTTGATGTTTTGTTGTGCTTAAATAAGCGCGATTTAGTTAGTGAGCAAATATGGCAATCATGGTGCGATCGACTAAAATCTTGGGGATATCCACCGATCGCAATTAGTACTTATACTCGTGAAGGTATTGACGAGCTAGCTCAACATTTACAAACGGGCGTAACCGTCGTCGCAGGGCAGTCAGGAGTCGGTAAATCTAGCCTCATTAATTTATTAATTCCCAATTTACAAGTTCGTGTTGGTGAAGTTTCTCAACGTTTGGGGCATGGAAAACATACTACCCGCCATGTGGAGCTATTTGCATTGCCAGCGGGAGGTTATCTTGCTGATACCCCAGGTTTTATGCAACCTAACCTGACCGTTACACCTCAGGAATTAACAGATTGTTTTCCTGAAGCAAGACAAAGATTAGCTTCAGGAGAAAGTTGTCAGTTCAATGATTGTTTACATCGCCGCGACGAGCCAAATTGTGTGGTACGAGGTGATTGGGAGCGTTATGAGCATTACATAGCCTATTTAGAAGAGGCGAACGTTTATCAACAAAAGCTAAAAAATACTGCTAATGCAGATGCCTCAGTCAAGGTGAAAGATACCAGTGATGGGAAACAGCAGCAGGAACCTAGATTGCTAAAGAAACGCTATCGACGTGAGTCACGTCGTAGCGAGCATCAAAATTTAGAAACAGATGATGATTAGAATTATGTATTCCTTACCTTTGGAAGGGAATACATAATTCTAAGTTTTATTAATGCGCTTGCAAGGCACGATATAGTATCTAACGAGCTTCAAGCTTGTTTCCCAATCGAAGGTCGTATCTTAATCGCACATGAAAAAGTATATTTCCCTTGCCGCTGGCTTCGTCTTATTTGCAGTCAGTGCTTGCACTACGTCTACTCCTGTAGCAGATAATGCAACTCCCACCAAAGCTGCAACACCTACAGCTACAGCATCTGAGAAGCCTACAGAAAAACCAAAAGATGGTAAAACTCCCGAAGTTAAAACTGGTGACAAGCCTCAAAGTTCTAATGGTTGGCAAGATTACAAATCGTCGGCTGGGAAATTTACGGTGCAAGTACCCAGCAAGCCACAGGAGCAATCTCAAGAGCAGAAGACTAATGTGGGGACAATCAAGCTAAATATGGTGATCTCTGAAGCCAGTGACTCAGGATATTTCGTTGGCTATGCTGACTTTCCTAACAAAATCGCCAATCCTGCTGATGTCCAAAAAGGGCTAGGAGATTCGGTTAAAGGGTCAGTGGCAAATCTTAAGGGAGTTATTAAGTCTGAGAAGGAATACATGCTTGGAGATGTTCCTTGCCGTGACTTTGAAGCTAGTGGCAAAGTTCAGACTACTGATGTATCGATGAAGGGTAGATTTTGTCTTGCAGGAAATCGTTTGTATCAAGTATTTGCATTAGGTGCTGCTGATAAAATTGCGGCTGCCGATGTCGATCGCTTTATTAAATCTTTCAAGATTGAAAAATAAAAACAAAAAAATGGATTGCGATGCCAACCCATTTTCTATAAAAAGAGAGGCGACGCATTGCGTCGCCTCTCTTTTTTCATTTTATGCCTAAAGAATATAGAGCAATAAAAACAAGACAATCCAGACGATATCGACAAAGTGCCAATATACAGAGGCTGCCTCGATGCCGAAGTGACTGGTGTTGCTGTAATGTCCCGCTTTGAGCGATCTCACTAACACTGTAGCAATCAATGACAAGCCGATAATTACGTGCAAGCCGTGAAACCCTGTTAACACATAAAAAGTACTGGCAAACAGGTTAGTGGTCAGCCCAAACTCTAGATGTTGGTATTCATAGATTTGTCCAGCAATGAATATCGCACCCATGATGAAGGTGGCAAGAAACCATAGCTGAGCTGCCTTGACCTTATTCTCTTTGATCGCATGATCGGCTTGGTGAATCACAAAGCTACTAGATACCAGAATAATTGTATTGATCCCTGGTAGTAGTAATTCGAGTTCAGGCGTGCCTTCTGGCGGCCAAGATGTTGCCACAGAACGAAAGGTTAAATAGGCGGCGAATAAGCCAAAAAATAGCATTCCTTCAGAAATAAGGAAGACAATTAAGCCAAAAACTCGTAAATCGGGATGTTCGTAATGCCCTGCTTCGGCTCCATGAGCATGAATTGCATCATCTTGCGTAGGGTCAGTAACTGGAGCGATCGATCCTTGCATAGGTAAATGTTTGGATAAATGGATAATTTAGGAAAGTAGCTTAACGTCATTTCTTGTGAAGAATCTCCCAGCGCCTAGACATCAGTCGGGCTTTACCCCCTTTAATTCCCCCTTGCAAAGGGGGAAAACTAGAGATATCGTTTCCTCCCCTTTGCAAGGGGAGGGTTAGGGTGGGGTAAATTTTAAATGAGAAATCACCTTATTTCAGCACAGAGCGCTG
>NZ_SJEE01000011.1 GCF_006937785.1 Pseudanabaena sp. UWO311 | reverse complement strand
CTTCAATTTTCCATTCTTGGTCAGGATGTGACACACAATCCCAAACATTAGGCAATCCACCGTTCTGAGTCGCATTGCTTTGTAAATTCAAGCACTTGCCCCAATTCCTATTCTTGATTTTGACAAAAGAGGAAGATTCTGCTTTAGCAAATTGTCCTAGCTGAAAAAATGGCGAAAGTCCTAAGACCAAGAGTGACGTGATAGCAAGTCTTCTAAAACTTTGAGAACGTATAATTTTGGGCAATCTCACTAGCGAACCTCCATTCAAGTTTTATATAGCAATCCGAAAAATCTTAGCTGTTGCGATCAGTTTTATTGGTAGGAAAAGGTCGGGTAAAGGTCGGATGTTTTTGGCGTATTTATGTAAATTTTTTTGACAACAGAGAACATCTAAGATAAGCGATTTTAAGGGGAGTCCTACCGATATTGCTCAATCTATTTGGATAAACTAACTCCCTTTACACTCAATCTTTGTAATGTGGAATGAGCACCCCTCACATGTTCTCCATTCAGTTTGTTTCCTGCCATCTCTATTAAAGATCGTATAACGATACGTTGTATGATTGCCAGGTTCTGATCCTGTGAACCATGTACCGTTTACAGCAGCGTATCCTTCTTGTCTGCAAAAAGCATTAGCAGCGGTTGATTTTGCCCATCTAGAACAATTCACTTCTCCATTCTCTAGTATGCAGCCATCAACCCATAACCCATCGATACCTGGATTCTCAAATACTCGATAACGTTCTGCTAAGGCTATCGAAGGAAGACATAGTGTTGTAAGGGTTGAGGTCAATAGAAGACAGGCAATTTCTGAAATAATTTTCATATTTTAAATCTTGTGATTACAATTTTAGATGAATCAACACCAACAGATAGAAAGGTGCAGACCAACCAGTAGGTATCCCTTCAAAAAAACTATATAGTTCAATAGAAAATTTGATGGTCAGAAAAGGTCGGGAAAAGGTCGGAGATTTTTGGTTGATTTATATAAATTTTCTTAACATATAGAGCCTATACTATTGATACAGTAAAAATGTCGGTTTGTCTGAGGCTTTAGATGGCAGATACAGAGGCGATCGCCTTAGTTGAGAAATTACTAGATCGGGGGCGTTTAACAACAATTCAAGAAATTGTGTTTAGCCAATCATGGGAGGGGAAAACTTACTTAGATATGGCTGTAAATGCAGGTTATGACAATGGCTATATCAAAGATGTTGGCTCGGAATTGTGGCGATCGCTGTCTAAAGCTTTAAACGAAAAAGTTACCAAAAATAATTTGCATGGAGTACTGAAGCGATTTGCTCAGAAACAGCAGGAGGCGATCGCTGCTTCAACCTTAAACTTACAACCTGCTACCAACAGCACCCATTGGGGTGAAGCCATTGATGTTTCCAAATTTTATGGACGTACTGCGGAATTAGAAACGCTTAGCCAATGGATTTTTCGCGATCGCTGCCGAATGGTGACATTGCTTGGCTTGGGCGGCATGGGCAAAACCGCACTCTCAGTCAAGTTAGCCCAACAAATACAAGCACAATTTGATTTTGTGATTTGGCGATCGCTACGGGATGCCCCAACTCTCGAAGAGCTGCTGAATGATTTGATTAAATTCCTCTCTCAGCAGCAAGAAATTACCTTGCCACAAAACACAGGGTTGCAAATTTCACGATTGATTGAGTATTTGCGCTCATCTCGATGTCTGATCGTGCTAGATAACTTTGATGCCGTACTCGCGAGTGGACAACGCGCAGGCTACTACCGCGAAGGTTATGACGCTTATGGAGAACTTCTACACCGAGTCGGTGAGATTCCCCATCAAAGTTGTCTCTTGCTCACAAGTCGCGAAAAACCTGCCGAAGTCGCCGCATTATCTGGAGAAATTTTGCCAGTGCGATCGCTAAGTCTATCTGGAGTTGATGCGATCACAGGGCAAGAACTCCTAACAGCCAAGGGTTTACTAGGAAAATCTGAGGAAAGTAGTCAACTTGTCAATTGTTATCACGGTAATCCCTTAGCACTCAAGATTGCTGCTACTTCGATTATCGATTTGTTTGAAGGAGATATTACAGAATTTTTACAACAACAAACAACGGTTTTTAATGGTATTCGGAATCTCCTCGAACGACAGACGCAGAGACTATCAACTCTTGAAGAGCAAGTCATGTATTGGATTGCAATTAATCGTGAACCGACCTCACCAACAGCATTGCTAACAGATATTAATCCAACCATATCGAGAGCCGACTTATTGGAAAGTTTAGAATCTCTGCGATGGCGATCGCTGATTGAGTATACCGTCGTGGGTTACACACAACAGCCTGTGATTATGGAATACATGAGTGATTCTCTAATTAATCAAATTGACAAGGAAATTAGGACGGGAAAGATTCAGTTCTTAAATAGGTTTGCATTAGTTAAAGCAAATGCTAAGGAATATATCATTGAGAGTCAAAAGCGGATTTTTCTAGCTGCGATCGCGACAAAACTAATTGATACTTTTAGATCTGAGCACGAAATTGAACAACTTCTCACTCAATTAATTCTTACACTTCGAGAGAATTATGCGGGAAGTGATGGATATGCAGGTGGAAATCTAATCAATTTATTCATTCACCTTAAGATTAATTTGACTGGATATGACTTCTCTCGATTAGCGCTTTGGCAAGCCGATCTGCGGGGTATCAATCTGCATCAAGTAAACTTTTCTCACTGCAATCTAGCCAAGTCAATTTTTTCAGAAACCCTAGGGGGAGTTTTATCAGTTGCGATTAGTGCCAAAGGTGAATTATTCGCAGCAGGTGATACGAATGGCGAAGTTCGTGTTTGGCAAACTTCAGACGGAAAACAAGTATTAAAGCTCGATCGCTGCACCAGTTGGGTCTGGTCAGTTGCCTTTAGTCCCGACGGAAACCTCATCGCCTGTTGTGATGATAAAACCGTGAAGGTTTGGGATCTTAGAACTCAAAAACTCATTCTGGCTCTAGAAGGACATTCTGGCTGGATTTATCAAGTTGCCTTTAGTCCAGATGGTTCCCAAATTGCCAGTGCCAGCACAGATGCCACGATCAAACTGTGGGATGTTAAAACTTCAGAATGTCTACATACACTTGAAGGACATGAGGGATTTGTCTTTTCTGTTGCCTTTAGCCCAGATAGTAAAACATTGGCAAGCGGTAGCCATGATCGAACCGTTCGACTATGGAATGTTCAGACTGGAGAATATCTAAAAAGTCTAGAAGGGCATGATGCTTGGGTGTGGTCAGTTGTTTTTAGCCCAGATGGAAAAGCGATCGCTAGTGGCAGCCACGACCAAACAGTAAAACTTTGGGATCTCACAACAGATCAATGTCTTAAAACATTACAAGGTCATCAAGGCTGGATTTGGTCACTTGCTTTTAGTCCAGATGGGCAGCTATTAGCTAGCAGCAGCGAGGATCAAACCATTCGTTTATGGGATTGCCAATCTGGGAATTGTCTCAATGTATTGCAAGGACATCGGAGCCGCATTTGGTCGGTTGCCTTTAGCCCAACAGGTGAGTTTCTTGCCAGTGGTAGCGAAGATCAATCAGTTCGTCTCTGGGATATGCAATGGGATATCTCAAAACTCTCCACTTCAAGTGTGTTCCCACTCAACTTAAGTTTAGGAGTCGGACAATGCCGCAAACAGTTCAACGGAGCAACCAACTTAGTTTGGTCTGTTGCATTTAATCCCAATGGACAATATTTAGCAAGTGGTAGTGAAGATCGCACAATTCGAGTCTGGAATCTAGTGACAGGAGAATGTTTACAAACATTATCGGAGCATAGTAGGAGGATTTGGTCTGTTGCTTATTCACCAATCGCTAATCCAGAGCATCTAATAGCAAGCAGTAGTGACGATCACACAATTAAGCTTTGGCAACCAAGCACTGGGAAGTGTTTACAGACCTTGCATGGTCATCTCAACTGGGTAAATTCAGTCACTTTCAGTCCAAATGGAACTTTGCTTGCTAGTGGTGGTGGCGATAACACCGTAAAGTTATGGGATGTTCAGACTGGTAAATGCTTACATACTTTTGAGGGGCATAGCCGTTGGGTATGGTCAGTGGCATTTGATGCTAAGGGACAAGTCCTTGCAAGCGCAAGTGGAGATGGCACAATTAAGCTTTGGCACATCAAACAAAGAGAATGTATTGCTACCATTCCAGTTGAAGGGGGCTTTGTTTCAGCGATCGCATTTAGCTCAACAAATGGTTTCCTTGCAGCAAGTTGTGGTGACACTGCCATCAGAATCTGGGATGTTTCGTTGCTGCTCTCTCAAAAAGAACATACTCAAACCTCAAACTTGGAGAAATCACCAATTCAATTAATCCATACACTATGGGGACATAGTAATCGAGTTTGGACTGTTGCTTTTGAGCCACAAGGTCGTTTCTTAGCAAGTGGTGGAGATGATTGCCAAATTAAAGTATGGGATCTGCAATCTAGTCAATGCTATCTGACTTTGCAAGGACACCAGAGCCGTATTCAATCCCTTAGTTTTTCATGCCAAGAGACTACATTAAGTTCTCAAAACCTTGTATTAGCTAGTGGTAGTTACGACGAAACGATCAAGTTGTGGGATCTAGAATCTGGAAATTGCATCAAAACATTGCAGCCGCCTCGACTCTACGAAGAACTCGATATCTCAGAAGCGATCGGTTTGACGAATGCACAGATAGGTACACTCAAGGTGTTAGGTGCAATTCATACTTAACTAAAGAGACGCTCCAGCTATCCGATGTTGGGATATCGACACGGGACAGTGTTAACAAACTTTGCGATCGCTTCGTCCTTATGAAGGTCTGATTATTGATGATGTAGCAGATTTGACTGAAGCTGAGATCGTCACTTTACAGGCGTTAGGAGTGTATCGATCCCAGCCACGCCAACAAAAAATGCACGCAGCGCGTGCATTTTTACGATTACCAAGCAGGATGTGAAAAAATTGCCTGCATCGCTTTATTGCCACGCAATTGGTTAGAAAGCGGCAAATGTCCTCTCGGAGCATCAAGACTCCAAATAAATTCATTGGGATAACGGGTAAAAGAGCCATCTTTTTTCCAGCCGATCTTTAACCAAAACTTTTCCCAACCCTTGCCAAGACTGAGCCAAATTTTTCGCTGCACCGAGAATCCAAACTTACCTTCGGAATAAACTAGCCAAAGTTGATTAATCGTTTGTAAATCACTAATGGGAATTGATTTTATTTCAGTAAAATATAGCCAGCCTCGCGCCAAAGCCGCTGCACCAGCCGCCTCACATAACTTTTTACTGGTAACTCGATCCGCTTCTTCAAAGTCCTGTTTCGCTAGCAAAATTTGAATTGATTGATAGTCGATCGCCTTTTCCGATTTTAAGGTGACGACACCATTAGGGTAATGAATTTGGGCTATTTCAATCGCTCTAGGCAGAAAGCTTTGCAATAAGGTTTGATGAATTTTGCCATCGATCATTGTCACGTCAGTATTAGCGGCTTTACGGGCTTGAATAAATTCATCAAATACTTGTAAGCCCTCTTCTCCCAAAGTGGCTAATTCAGCGATCGCAGGTAATTGGTTTGCCTCTTTACCCGAAAACAACTTATCTTTTAACGCAGTTAGTTTTGTATCCATCAGAATCTTAAAAATCGCAAAAATCGCACCACTTTGAATTTACACCTTTAACTCGCCCAAAGACTTTAAAAAGCAGCACCCTATGGGTACTGCTTTTTAAAAGCGCAACTAATTAGTCGATGTAACCCATCAGTCCTGCATTGTCGATCTCATTAGAGGCAACAGGTCTGGTCTCACCCATTTGGGAATAAGTTTCGTTAATCACCAATCCTGCGGAACCAACAGGACGTTCTCCTGCGATATAAAACTTATCGACAATCACAAAGCCATCCTCAACGACAGGGCGCTCGCCCGAAGAGAAAAACGTGCTAGTAACATGCACACCACTGTTCACAATCGGACGCTCGCCACCCATGGTGGTGTAGGTGCTGCTAATTGCTAACTTGCTAGCCTCGATTGGACGCTCGCCTGAACTGTTGAAATATTCAACTGCACGAAAGCCGCCATCAACAATGGGGCGATCGCCATAATGCTTAAGGGTTTCAGTCACAATTAATGAACCTTTTTGTTCGATTGATGCTGCGACGGGTTTAGATTCTTCCTTCACCGCCAAAGCTGAGATATCCACTGTACCTGTTTTTGCAGTCGTTTCGCTGTCAGATTTGGCTTTAGTGGGACGAGAGGATTTTTCTTCTGGCTTGGCGCTTTCTGGCTTGGTGCTTTCGTTACTGGTACTCATGCTTTACTTTCCTCAAAAATTTTATATTCAAGATATGCTCAAAAACTTTTAATTGGTAATGATGATTGCTGGTGCAATCATCGCGATCATTAAAAAAACTTCTAAAGCTGTAGCCTTTCTAGTTAATTCTACAGAAAAAGTTAATACTCTAAATATTTTGATAAGTCTTTATGTCTAATTTGAAAATACATCTAAAACAAGCAGTTTGGACATTTAACTACATGAATCTCTTATTTACTGCCTTTATCTAAGATTTATTACATCTCAGAATATATCTTATAAAATATTCCAATCTCATTAGAAAATCATAAAAAGCATCAAAAAGAATAATTATGTTGGCTTGAAGCCCCAGTTATTAAATTAAAAATCAATATCGCGATAAATTTCAGCGATCGCTAGTTCAATATTTACTGACTCTAACAAAATTGACTGGTCTAAACTATCAAAATCGCTATACGTCCAAACATTCTCTTGTTTGCTATAGCGTTCCACAAAAACTTTATTTTGACGAATTAATAGATATTCACAAAAACTAGGAATAGAACGATACATCCGAAACTTGTCCGTGCGATCGTATTCTTCCGTTGATGGGGAAAGGACTTCCACGATCAACAAAGGATTTAACGCTTCATCTTTACGATCGCCGTTTAGCTGTGGTTTACCGTCAAAAATCATGGCATCAGCATAGACCCCGCAACTATGCTTGGGAAGCCATAGCCTCAGTTCGCTATTGATCACAGAGAATTGAGTGTCTCTCAAAATGAAGTGGAGAAAGGAAAAAATATTTCCCATAACCAAACTATGGTTAAGTGTCCCGCCAGTCATCGTAATAATTTCTCCATCATGGTACTCACATTTTTCCTTAGCTGTTTCTGCGATCGCGCGATATTCATCGAGACTGTAGCGACGCTCAGTAGTGGCAATCATGGGGTCGTACTCTAACTCTCAAGACAACGTTTCTATTATAAAGCCCAAAAAGGCAAAGCGCCCGCTACGCGGGCGCTTTGCCTTTTTGGGCTTTAGTCTTTATTCCGACAAGGTACTTAGCCAGCCCATTTTTTGTGGCGCTGCGAAGCTGTGCTACAAAAAATGTTTTTTAGGGGGCAATATAACCTTGAATATTTTCAGGACGTAAGGGACGCATAATTTGATTGGCTCGAACTATCTGATTATCTGTTCCTTGGACAACGATGAGATATTTACCTTCATCTAGGCGATTGCGGAGAGGAACTGAATCGCTGCTAGTTGCCACGCCGACACCGCCGCCTACAAATATGCTTCCCATCGCGCCACCAAATGCGCCTAACAAACCACCGATCACATGATTGCCGATCGCACCAGCCCAAGAGAAAGTATGTAAATCAGTGACGAGGCTAAAACCAATCCCAGCAAAGAAGCCGAAGGGTACAAGCCAATATGACATTGTAAAAGCTTGTTTGCGACCTTGCACAAGTGGATCGATAAAGCCAAATTCTTCAGCACTTTTATAGCCTTTGCCTAAAATTGAGATTGCTTGCATCGGAAAATTTGCTGATTCTAATCGCGTATAAACTTCTTCAGCCTTCATGCGATCGCTCCAAACACTAACCAAATAGTTCATATATTAAAAAAACGAATAACTGCTAGCCAATATCGTATAGCGCAAAGCGATCTAAAAAATTAGGCACACCCACAGGGTGTGCCTAATTTAGGTGATTTCTCGTAAAGAATCTCTCATCGTCTAGACACAAGTCGGACTTCCCCCCTTTAATTCCCCCTAGCAAAGGAGGAAGACCAGAAATCTTGTTCCCTCCCCTTTGCAAGGGGAGGGTTAGGGTGGGGTAAATTTTAAATATTGGCAAGCTTTAAGATCTTTTGCCAATGCGCTTCAGATACAGGAACGACTGACAAGCGGCTAATACGAATTAGGTCAAAGCCCTCAAAATCTGGCTCTTGTTTGATTTGAGCAAGGGTGACAGGCTGAGGCAGCGATCGCACTGCCTTGACATCAACCACAGCTCGTTTAGGGTCATCTAATTTTGGGTCTACATAAGGCAATGTAATTACTTCAGCGATACCCATAGCTCGGCGTTCTTCACCTGTGTGGTAGATCAGCGCTAAATCTTTAGGCTGCATTGTGCGGATATGCTTGAGCGCCAAATTGTTATTCACGCCATCCCAAATTGTTTGGAGATCGCGCTCTAGATCGGCGTAAGAATAAACATGGGGTTCGCTTTTGAGTAACCAGTAAGCCATTTTTAAAGACATTTGCAACAATCACAGTATACCGATCACCAAGCCAAAAAGTAGGGACAATTCATGAATTTCCCCTACTTTTTGGCTTGGCATCACGATGAAAGTGTAGTCATCAGAACACAAGTAAAATGCTTGTAGCTTATAATCATTAATGCCCCAAGCAGCAAGTAAATCAGGCAATTTTTGTCGAAAGCTTTGCTTTGCGTTATATATTTTTTGATAGCAACGAAACTAATCCGATGGAAATGAGCCGCGTGAATACAAGTCAATCTAATCAGTCTGGAACTACTAATTTGATCCAAGGGCCCTATTGGCTAGTGGAAGAGCGTGATGCCTGTGGGGTGGGTTTTATTGCTGACAAGGAAGGTCGTGCTAGTCATAAGATTATTAGCAATGCTCTGAAAGCTTTGACTTGTATGGAACATCGCGGTGGATGTAGTGCCGATCAAGATTCTGGTGACGGTGCAGGTTTGATGACGGCAATTCCTTGGGCATTGTTACAAAAAGAATTTGCAGATTTGACCATCGATCCTGAGCATTCGGCGTTGGGGATGTTTTTCTTTCCACAAGATCGCGATCGCGCTGATAAATGTCGTGAAATTACTGAAAAAATTGCCAAAGAAGAAGGACTAAACCTGCTGCAATGGCGAATTGTGCCTGTTCAACCACAAGTATTAGGGGTACAGGCTAGAGAAAATCAACCTCATATCGAGCAAGCAATTTTTGCAGCAGATGCAGAACATCAAAAGCTTGAACAAATCGAAAGGGCAATTTACATAACTCGTCGTCGGATTAAACTCGAAGTCAAAAAGCTTGCACCCGATCTCCCCAGCGATTTTTACGTTCCCTCTCTTTCTAACGCAACTGTAATTTATAAAGGGATGGTGAGATCGGCGATATTGGATGCTTTTTATGAGGATCTGCAAAATCCTGATTATGTCTCGCCTTACGCCATCTATCACCGAAGATTTAGTACCAACACATTACCAAAATGGCCGCTTGCTCAGCCAATGCGGTTTCTTGGTCACAATGGCGAAATTAATACTTTGCAAGGAAATACCAATTGGTTTCTCGCTCGTCAAGGTGATCTCGCGCACCCTAATTGGGTGGACGCAAAGGGCGATCGCCTCAAAGATTTATTGCCAATTCTCAAGCCTAATGAAAGCGATTCGGCAACCCTCGATCATGTGTTTGAATTGCTAATTGAGACAGGGCATAGTCCGCTAGAAGCGATGATGATCCTTGTGCCAGAAGCCTATGAGAACCAACCAGATTTAAGCGATCGCCAAGCAATTGTTGATTTCTATGAATACTACAGTGGCATACAAGAAGCATGGGATGGGCCCGCGCTATTAGCGTTCAGCGATGGCAAAATTGTCGGTGCTGCGCTTGATCGCAACGGATTGCGTCCTGCTCGGTACATGATTACCAAAGACGGTATGGTGATCGTTAGTTCTGAGGCAGGAACCGTAGATATACCTGAAACAGAAATCATCGAAAAAGGTCGCCTTGGACCTGGGCAAACCATAGCTGTTGACTTACAAACCCATGAAGTTCTACACAACTGGGAAATTAAGGAACGGGTTGCTAAAGCTCATCCTTATGGCGAATGGATTAAGCAATATCGTAAGAATCTAGAAGTCAAGCCTTTTGCGGAAGCGCCAACGCTCGATGAGCAGAAAGTTCTCACCTATCAAACCGCGTTCGGTTACACCCTCGAAGATGTGGAAATGGTGATCGAAGCAATGGCTCAAGATGCAAAAGAGCCAGTATTTTGTATGGGAGATGATGCGCCACTTGCCTTTTTGTCACAGCGCCCACATCTTCTCTACGATTACTTCAAGCAGCGCTTTGCACAGGTAACAAATCCACCGATCGATCCTCTGCGTGAGGGAACGGTCATGTCTTTATCGATGTTTTTGGGAGAAAGAGCAAATTTACTTCTCGCTACTCCTGAAGCAGCCCATCAGATTAAGATTAAAAGTCCTGTAATCAATGAAGCAGAACTTGAGGATCTCCAATCCTTAGGTTTTGCTTCAACAAAATTGGATATGTTGTTCCCGATCGCATCAGGAGCCGACGGTCTAAAAGATGCGATCGCCAAGCTCAGTGATGCGGCTGTAGCAGCAGTTCGCAATGGAGCGAAACTGTTGATTTTAAGCGATCGCCTGCTTAATGCTGATAATGCGTACATTCCGCCATTACTAGCCGTGGGCGCAGTGCATCACCGCCTCTGTGCCGAAGGGATTCGCATGAAGGCTTCAATTGTTGTGGAAACGGCTCAATGCTGGAGTACCCATCATTTTGCTTGCTTGATCGGCTATGGAGCTAGTGCCATCTGTCCTTACCTCGCCTTTGAGACTACACGCCATTGGTGGGGTAAAGCGAAGACCCAAATGCAGATGCAACAGGGAAAAATCAAGTCTCTCACGATTGCTCAAGTTCAAGATAGCTATCGTAAGGCGGTTGAAGGTGGATTATTGAAGATTCTCTCAAAGATGGGAATTTCGCTCCTGTCTAGCTATAGCGGCGCTCAAATTTTTGAAGCGATCGGCATTGGTACAGAAGTAATTACCAATTGCTTTAAGGGAACAGTTTCTCGCGTTGGTGGTGTTAACTTCGCTGATATTGCTTCAGAATTACTCAGTTTCCATTCTCAAGCTTTTCCTGAGTTGCAAATCAAAAAGCTGGAGAATTATGGTTTTGTGCAGTATCGCCCCACAGGTGAATACCACATGAACAGCCCTGAAATGGCGAAAGCATTGCATAAAGCAGTGGCGGGTGATGGCTATGACCATTACGAAGTCTATCGCACTCAATTGCAAAATCGCACACCAACGGCGCTGCGTGATTTACTCGAATTTAAGAGCGATCGCCCCAGTATTCCTCTAGAAAAAGTCGAAGATATTTCTGAAATTCTCAAGCGTTTCTGTACTGGCGCAATGTCCCTTGGCGCATTGAGTCGTGAAGCCCATGAAGTCCTTGCGATCGCCATGAATCGCGTTGGCGGCAAATCTAATTGCGGCGAGGGCGGCGAAGATCCAATTCGTTATTTGCCCATTAATGATGTAGATGCGAACGGAATTTCCGCAACATTCCCTCATCTCAAGGGCTTAAAAAATGGCGACACAGCTAACTCGGCAATTAAGCAAATTGCATCGGGACGTTTTGGTGTTACGCCTTCCTATCTAGTTAGCTCCAATCAATTAGAGATTAAAGTCGCTCAAGGCGCGAAACCAGGTGAAGGTGGACAGTTGCCAGGGCCAAAAGTCAGTAGCTACATTGCGATGCTGCGCAATTCCAAACCAGGAGTTTCGCTAATTTCACCGCCACCTCACCATGACATCTATTCCATCGAAGACTTGGCTCAGCTAATCTTCGATCTACATCAAATCAATCCCACCGCTAAAGTTTCTGTCAAACTAGTATCCGAAATCGGTATTGGCACGATCGCAGCAGGGGTTGCCAAAGCCAACGCCGACATCATCCAAATCTCTGGCTATGATGGCGGTACTGGTGCTTCACCGCTAAGTTCGATTAAGCACGCTGGCTCACCTTGGGAACTTGGTCTAGCAGAAGTACATACGGTATTGATGGGTAATAAATTGCGCGATCGCGTATTATTACGAGTTGATGGCGGATTTAAGACAGGTTGGGACGTAGCGATCGCAGCGCTTCTCGGTGGAGAAGAATATGGCTTCGGTACAGCGGCGATGATCGCTGAAGGTTGCATCATGGCGCGAGTTTGCCACACTAACAAGTGTCCCGTTGGCGTAACGTCGCAACTAGAGCAGTTCCGCAAGCGCTTCCCAGGCACTCCTGAACATGTGGTCAACTTCCTCTACTTTGTTGCCGAAGAAGTCCGTCAAATCCTTGCCAAGTTGGGTTACAAGTCGCTCAAAGACATCATCGGACGTTCTGATTTGTTAGCACAACGTCAAGACCTCAAGCTTGCCAAGCTCGATCTCAATCAGGTTAACCTCGATTGCCTAATTAAACTTCCTGACACCAAGAGCGATCGCAGTTGGTTAGAACATTCACCAACTTCCCATAGTAACGGTGCTGTTCTTGATGACGAAATCTTGGCAGATATTGAAGTCCAACAGGCGATCGCCAATCAAACTGATTTAAGTAAGAGCTATGCGATTATCAATACCGATCGCTCAGTTCCTGCAAGAGTATCAGGTGCGATCGCAAAGCAATATGGTAACTCTGGGCTTGCCAGTCATCTCAATCTCGAATTTGTTGGTGCAGCAGGTCAAAGCTTCGGCGCATTCAATATCAATGGATTGAATCTCTCGCTAGTCGGTGAAGCTAATGACTACATCGGCAAAGGTATGAATGGCGGCACAATCAGCATCAAACCTAAGCCTGATTGCATCTTCAATCCAGCCGATAACGCAATTATTGGTAATACCTGTCTCTATGGCGCAACAGGCGGCTATCTATTTGTACATGGTCGCGCTGGCGAACGCTTTGGGGTAAGGAACTCTGGCTCGAAAGCAGTCGTGGAAGGCACAGGCGATCATTGTTGCGAATACATGACTGGCGGCGTAATCGTTGTCCTTGGAACCACAGGTCGCAACGTCGGCGCTGGGATGACGGGCGGTATTGCTTACTTCCTCGATATCGATGGCAAGTTTTGCGATCGGCTCAGTCAAGAGGTTCTCAAAGTCCAGAGAGTTTGCACTGCCGCAGGTGAAAGCCAGTTAAAAGAGCTGATTCAATCTACCTATGAGAATACTGGCAGTAGCCGAGCAAAGGAAATTCTCGATAATTGGTCGAGCTATTTACCGAAGTTCTGGCAAGTCGTGCCGCCTTCGGAGCAGAATAGCCCTGAAGCTACGGATGCTGTGCCTGTAGTCGCAACGGTTTAAAAAACAGAGGGGCGCGGAGCACCCCTCTGTTTTTTGTCAATGAAACTATTGGCGATTCCTTATCTCACACAAGATAAAAATCAGCTATTTCCTTTTCCTTAGTTGTTAACCATAGTGATCGCCATCGGCAAACCTTTAGTAGATAGATAATTGAGGCGATCGCCTAAAAATCACGACTCACAGTAATAGCGATCATCTTTAGAAGATGGATTGTTAATGTGATCGCGTTTGACTTAGATTTAGAACTCTGCGGTGATTTGTATTTAGAACGTAGTTGCATTATAAACTTTAAATAAGGTGTTCAACCACATCAGCAATGAAGCAACTCACTAAAGCAGAATTTCTAGCGACGATCTCAGCCCCAATGAGGCGATTATCACTCGATACTTCACCACCTTGCGATTTTTGGCTTTACTTTGAGTCAATTCCGTCGTCAGATTTTGATGGGTATAACTGTTCTGAAAGTAGTGTCACTTATGTTTGGGTGGATTCCACCAGTCGCTATCAGTTTGTGCATGTGAATAGCGAGGACAAGAATGTGTTCATGGTGATCGTGATCGATATCGCAGCCTGCACGGTACTAGGACACCGATTATTAGACCTGAATCGAGAGTATGGACTTGAACGCACCTAACTATGCGCTACAGCGAAATAGAAGTGATTGTTAAATGCGATCACCTAAAGCTCACGACTCACAATAATAGCGAACGCCTTTAGAAGATAGATTGTTAATGCGATCGCTTGATTCGAGGGGGGTGTGAGGAGTGGGGGATTGATGTGCCGTTATAATTTAGGCAATAGAAAATAATATTTTGCTAAATTTATGAATAACACTTAAGGAAACTGACACTTATGCTAACTTTACAAATTACAAAAGATCAAGTTTTTACTTTGATCGATCAACTTTCACTTAATGAGCAGCAAGAAGTTTTACAATATTTAGTCAAAAAAACCCGTGAGGATCTTGATGATACCCCCGATGATATTGTTCTCGAAGGTATTAAGCAAGGACTCAAAGAGGCGATGAGCGGTCAAACTATTCCTCTGTCTCAGATGTGGGAGGGGATTGATGTCGAGTAATTCTATCGAAATTTTTCTGACTTCTCGTTTTAAAAAAGATCTTAGTCAATTAGCTAAACGTTATCGTTCAATTCGTCAGGATCTAGAACCTCTAGTTGAGCAGCTTAAATCAGGAGAAGTTTTAGGCGATCAAATTTCTGGTTTGAATAATCAAGTATTTAAGGTTCGTCTCAAAAATAGCAATATTCAAAAGGGAAAAAGCGCAGGTTATCGGGTTATTTATTATGTGAAAACTGAAACTAGTGTGGTTTTGGTGACGATTTATTCTAAGTCCGACACGTCAGATATAGAGAATAATGTGATCGAAAAAATTATTAAAGAATTTGTGGAGGAATAGGTATCGTTGATGCGATCACCTAAAAATTACGACTCACAGTATTAGCGATCGCCATCAGCAAACCTTTAGCAGATTGATCATTGGGCGATCGCAATTAAAGCCCAAATGTAAAATAATCTCTCTAGGTCAGTCTGGAATCAGTTCTAAAGATTTGTGCATCTATGGCTCAACTTGAATAATAG
Source organism: Pseudanabaena sp. UWO311 (assembly GCF_006937785.1). Taxonomy (GTDB): domain Bacteria; phylum Cyanobacteriota; class Cyanobacteriia; order Pseudanabaenales; family Pseudanabaenaceae; genus Pseudanabaena. The sequence goes on along the minus strand of NZ_SJEE01000011.1, from coordinate 124,265 downwards.
TTTCGTATAAGCGGTTCAGATTTATATAGCTGAATAACGTATGATTGTTATTAGTGCTTAGCATTAGCTCCCCAAATAATTAGCTTTTTTAGGAGATAGAGATGACAATGAATAGGAATTCAAAGAAGACTTTATTTTGCTTAATAACTACAATGATCACGTTCTTGGGATTAGGAGTATGGGCAAGTAATGCAGAAACCCCTAAGAAATCAATTCCACAAGGCGTGTTTAAACTTTCGGGTAGACCTGCCGTCTACTACTCTAATGGAGAAGGAGCCTACTGTTGGTATAACTCATGGTCTGAGCTAGTGAGGCTTACTGGAACCGATAGACCTGATATCCGTCAGTACAAAACTTCGCAGCAGTGGGCGGTCAATACTCTTCGTAAGATGCAGTACGACGGAATATGTACTGGGGCAGAAAGTATTCCAGCAACACATCCAGATCCTAAGATACTCCAATAGGGTATGTAACATTTCATTAGCGCATTTAAGCCTATTTAAACACTAGTGATCGCAAAGAAAACATTGGTTAAGCGAGCGCTCAGAACTCCCAGTACTAGTGATCGCAATTCCACAAACCCTTTATATTACTCTGCGGTACTTTGTTCTCTGTAGAGTAATTAACAAGCAATTGCGTTAAAACAATAAGTTAGCTGTAATAGCATCAATTCGCAAGTTTACTCTCATATATACTTAGAGATTGATTTAGAGCCATGCGCGTATATCTAACCCACTGCCCCAAGGAAAAGGAGCCTAATCTTAAAGGAACTGATATTGCAATCACCGCTGATAAGCTGTACACAAATTCTGGTATTCAGCAATTCATGTAGAGGTGTCAAAAAAATGTGAGTTGGGCTGTTCTATCTAATCTCCATGGAGTTTATCTGTCAAGCGATGTCATGTCTGGTACGAAAAGCATCCTTCCTCCTTTTCTATACCACAAGAAGAGGAGATTATCATTGTAGATTTCAATACCAAGTTAGATTCATATGATGAAATATACTTTTTTGTCAGACCAGAATCCTTCCACCCTTTCTATGAGAGGATTTTGAAAAAGACAGTGTTTGTAGGTAAAGTAAAGACTTTCGAGAATATTGAGTGTATTGAAGAAGCTTGAAGAGAAGTGGGTTGTTCAGCATAAAAGACTGGAGCGTTAAGCAAACCGATAAGCCCGTTAAGGTTGTCTGTTTCTAGACAAGATTCAGCAAGCAAAAATAGTCGGCTTCGTTGTTAATTCCGAGAAGTTATTGGCGATCGTAAAAAAGATAAATAATAGTTAAGCGATCGCCCACTGATACCGATCAATTGGAACAACTGATCCAACCAAATATTCAGCAGGTGTTTTTTGAGAATTAGCTTTTGATTGGAGAAACACTTAATAAACGTGAGTTCGATGAATTTTCAATGTCTATAAACCTTATTCAATGAGCATTACAAGAAATTATGTTCTATAAAAGCGTTTGAAATTATTGAGAATAGAGTCAATAATGCGTGGGGTTGCATACTATTGATTTCATTCTCAATAAAAACTTGGATTTGTTTATATGACTAGGCTTCAAAAACCTTGATTCATAAAGCTTTGGAGTCTTGAAATTCATCGAACTCACGTTAATAAATAGAACATTTTGGATTTGTCTATTTTCTTAAGACTCATAGTAAGAAGATATTCAGATTATCACACCAGCCAATTTTCTCGAACTTAAATAAGCAGCCCCAAGAAGAGATATTGTAATGACTGAGCAAAACAATCCTGAATCTTTTCTAACACCTGAAGAACTAAAAGCAGGACGCGATCGCATTGCCGCCGCTAATATTAACAACGTCTTACATCACTGTCGTAAATGTGATTATGAATGGGTTGCCTCCCATGCCGAAGCCTGTCGATGTGGCTCCAAAAGTGTCGAATGGATTATGTGTTGGCAATTTCCCGATGACTAGAAGGCGATCACCTATGGGATAGCTGTAATTCTGTCATAATGAAAATTGGGATCTGCAATACCTAGCAGCAAGAGGCAAATATTCTTTATGAACGCCCTAACTATAAGCCTAGAGTCAATATTTGAACTAACTGAAGAAAAGTTCTTTCAACTCTGCCAAAAAAATAGCGATCTGAGATTCGAGCGCAGCGCTCAAGGAGATATTACGATCATGGCTCCCGAAGGTAGTGACACAGGAATGCGCAGTTCTGACGTAAATGGACACTTATGGCTTTGGAATCAACAGAAAAAACTAGGCTTTACATTTGGTTCTTCCACAGGATTTATCTTGGCTAATGGTGCAATGCGATCGCCTGATGCTTGTTGGATATTACAAGAAAGATGGGATGCTCTGACTCCAGAGCAACAATCTAAATTTGCACCAATTTGTCCAGATTTCGTGATCGAGTTAATGTCGAGAACCGACACCTTGTCAACTGTCCAAGCCAAAATGCAAGAATATCAAGACAACGGCGCAAGACTAGGCTGGCTAATCAATCGCCGCGATCGCCAAGTAGAAATTTATCGCATTGGACAACCTATAGAAGTTCTCCAAGCACCAATTTCGCTCTCTGGTGAAACCGTATTACCCGACTTTGTTCTAGAATTAGCATCCATTTGGTAATAGCTAAATCTTGTTGTAGGGATGATGCAAAGTAACGCCTGAATCTGCATCAAATCCATAGATCTTATTTAAATCAAATCGCCAGAAACTGCGATCGCCAATTTGCCAATGATGTTCTAGACCAATATCCGCTGAAACTCTCGCTCTTAATTCGCTATCTTGCAGCCTTAACAGCACAATTGTTTCCGAACCAAGAGCTTCTACTAGTTCCACAGTTCCTTCAATATGAGCCATGTCAGATGTAGCAGGTTGCAAATCTTCAGGACGGAATCCTAATGTAAATGGACGATCGCAACCAATTTCTTTAATTGAGAACTCGTTAATAGAAATTGGCTTGAGCAAACTTTCTCCTTGCAAGCATCCATTAGCATCAACTTTTACAGACAGAAAATTCATCGGTGGCGAACCCATAAATCCAGCTACAAATTGATTTGCAGGTTTACGATAAATATTTAGAGGCGTATCTACTTGCTGAATATCTCCCTTATTTAAAACCACAATCCGATCGCCCATCGTCATTGCTTCAACTTGATCGTGGGTTACATAAATAGTCGTAACTTGCAATTGCTTTTGTAACTGCACAATTTGCGATCGCGTATCACTGCGCAACTGAGCATCAAGATTTGATAGCGGCTCATCCATCAGAAAAACTTGTGGATTTCTGGCGATCGCCCGACCTAGAGCAACCCGTTGTTTTTGTCCGCCCGATAATTCTTTGGGCTTGCGATCAAGCAAATGAGCGATTTGCAAAGACTTAGCAACCTCTTGAACCCTCTGATCAATCTCGGTGCGTTGTTTTTTAGGCAGAGGCATAAACCATGCAGCTAATTGGCGCGATCGCTGTCGCCTCAGACCAAAAGCAATATTGTTATACACAGTCATGTGCGGATAAAGCGCATAACTTTGAAAAACCATCGCAATATCACGCACCTTGGGAGGTAAATGATTAATTTGGCGATCGCCCAAATATATAGAGCCATCAGTTACTTCCTCCAAGCCCGCAATCAGGCGCAACAAAGTACTTTTGCCACAGCCCGATGGCCCCACCAATACCATAAACTCCCGATCTTCTACTTCTAAGTCAATCTCTTTAAGAACTATATTTTGTCCAAATTTCTTGGTAATGCCACACAAACGTACGGGAGCCATCGCAAAACATCCTAAAAAGTAGCCTGAATGATTTTATCTCGAAATCCTCTCAACTAAACCAATTCTGGAGTTTGCAGCGCCGCAGGCACAGCAAACTCCAGAATTGGTTTCAAAATGATAACTGCATGATGTTTTAGTGGCTGTGGCAATAAAACATCATCAAATTCATTGTCATTGCTGTCGCTTTTGTTACTTTTAGTCAGAGTTGTTAAGGAATGTTACTTTGTTTCCAATAGATGAGACGATGCATACTTCGATCTTTTATGTTCTATATGTCTTGTAAATCAAACAAGCGAACAACGTTTTAATAAGATAACCAATTTTTTAAGGAGAGCGAAATGCTTGACGCTTTTTCTAGAGCTGTAGTTTCAGCCGATGCTAGCACCTCTGTAGTAGGTGATATTAATGCTCTTAAGGCATTCGTAGCTAGCGGCAACCGTCGTTTGGATGCTGTAAATGCGATCGCCAGCAATGCAAGCTGCATGGTTTCCGATGCAGTAGCAGGTATGATTTGCGAAAACCAAGGCTTGATTCAAGCTGGTGGCAACTGCTACCCTAACCGCCGCATGGCAGCTTGCTTGCGTGACGCTGAAATCGTTCTACGTTATGTCACCTACGCTTTGTTGGCTGGTGATTCATCTGTATTGGATGATCGTTGCTTGAATGGTTTGAAAGAAACCTACTCTGCTTTGGGCGTACCTACCACCTCCACAGTACGTGCTGTCCAAATCATGAAGGCACAAGCAGTTGCTCACATTCAAGACACCCCTAGCGAAGCTCGTGCAGGCGCTAAACTCCGCAAGATGGGTTCTATCGTTGTTGAAGATCGTTGCGCTAGCTTGGTTGCTGAAGCTTCTAGCTACTTCGATCGCGTAATCGCAGCTCTTAGCTAATTGATTGCTCAATTACGATTTTACTGATTGAGATTTGCTCAGACAGACTAAAACTAAAGCTCACTAGTATAAAAAGAATCCAGTTTGGAGATTTAATAAATGAAATCCGTTGTTACTACCGTCATCGCCTCTGCTGATGCAGCAGGTCGTTTCCCTAGCACCTCTGACCTAGAATCAGTACAAGGTTCTATCCAACGTGCAGCAGCACGTTTGGAAGCTGCTGAAAAGCTAGCTGCTAACCTTGATAACGTAGCTACCGAAGCTTACAATGCATGTATCAAGAAGTATCCTTACCTCAACAATGCTGGTGAAGCAAACTCCACCGACACCTTCAAGTCCAAGTGTGCTCGTGACATCAAGCACTACTTGCGTTTGATTCAGTACAGCCTAGTTGTTGGCGGTACAGGTCCTTTGGACGAATGGGGTATTGCAGGTCAGCGCGAAGTATACCGTGCTTTGAGCTTGCCTACCGCTCCTTACGTAGAAGCTTTGAGCTTTGCTCGTAACCGTGGTTGCACACCTCGCGACATGTCAGCACAAGCATTGACTGAGTACAATGCATTGCTCGACTATGCAATCAACTCACTCTCCTAATCAATTGATTTGATAAGGGCTGTGCTTCGCTTAGCTCTTGAGAAAAAAAAGAAGAGGAAGCGCTAAGCGCTTCCTCTTCTTTTTTGGTGTTGCTAGTTAATACTAATTCAAAAAAGTGTTGTCACACTTTTTTGAATTAAAAGCCAAACCCAGTAAGGGTTTTAAAAGCACAAAGTGACTACACTACTTCATGCTTTGGTATAAGTTGGTTAGCGATTGATATAATTTTAAGATTATGGATAAACGCTTTAATAGTTTTTTTAACCTGACAGAAGATCAAGCGATCGCTCTTTTAGATACACCTCAGGATCAAATAGGTGAGGAGGATTCTCGCTATATTGCCGCTTCTCATTTAATAAATTTCTCAACTGATAAATCGATCGCCGCTCTTAGTAGAGCCATTCAACAAACAGACGATGCGATAGATAATCGGATCGTGCGGCGGAAGTCTGTCGAAACATTAGGAAAACTACGAGCATCTCAAGCATTACCCGTGATTCGTGAATGTTTAAGTGAGTCTGATTGTTTTTTAGTAGAAAATGCCGTTTGGGCGATCGGTGAGATTGGCACTGATAACGAACAGATATTAGAAGAAGTTGCTCAGTTATTAGGTATATCGGGGCAATCCTATCGCGCTATTATTCAGACTTTAGCGAAACTAGATTACAAACCAGCATTAGATCGGATTCGCAAATTTACAACTGAAAGTGACCTGCCCTTAGCTAGCGCTGCCATTACTGCAATTTGTCGTCTGACGAGAGACTATTCGCAAATGGAGCAAGTAGTTGATCTACTGCATAACGCTAGTGTGATTGCCAGACGATTATCAATTCAAGATTTAATCGATGCAAATTATCATGCGGCGATTCCTGATATTTCCACCTGTCCAGTATCCCTAGTGTTTCGATTGCGCGGAATTAGAATGTTAGGCGAAGAAGGAATTAAAGCAGGCGCGATCGCATTCTCAGACGTGCAACCTTACTTAGAAAAATCCTTGCGTGACCATCCCGATGATTTGCTGTTAGTACATAGTTACGATGGTTTACCAGCGCTATCTTTTTTACTGCGCGAATTATACGAAACCGATTTTGGGCGTTGTTATCTTGCTATCAAAACCATATTAGATAGCTATGCTGATGTAGCACCAGAAGCACTTTTTGGAACATATGCGGAAGAGGCTCACAATGACTATGGCGCTCACTTCCATGTGATGAAACTTTTTGGATGGCTGAAATATGCTCCCGCTTATGATTTATTGCTGACTGCTTTGCACAATAAGCAACCACAGTTCCAAAAATCACGCGCTGCCGCCGCAATAGCCCTTGCCGAAATCGGTGATGAAAGAGCTATCCCAGAAATTAAGGCTTGTCTAGATACGCCCATTTGGGATCTCAAATATGCATCTCTGATGGCTTTAGAAAAATTCGGTGATCTCAGCGCCTACAAAATCTTAGCCAACGACAGCGACCTATTAATTCGCGAAAAAACCAAAACCCAAAAACTTTGATAATGGATCAAAATCCCAATTATCAAAGTTTTTGAATTACATTTTTTACTTTTTACTTTTACCATTTTCCTTGATTAAACTATGTCTACAGAAACGCTATTTCAACAGCTCAAACATCCCAACCCTAATCTTCGCAATCAAGCAATGTGGGAACTAGCCGAAAACTATGATGAAGAGATCATCGCTAAGTTAATGAGCGTTCTTGATGAACAGGATACGAACTATCGCCGAGCAGCAGTTAAAACCCTTGGCGAAATCGGTCATGCTACAGTGCCACAATTAGTACAAGCAATGCTGCATAGTGACAATGTCACCGTCAGAGGCAGCGCAGCGAAGGCGATCGCGCAAGTTGTGATTTGTCATCCTGAGGAGCCATTATCACCAGAAGGTGTACAAGGTCTAAAAGCGGCGTTACAAGATCCGAATCCTGTCGTCAATATTGCGGCGGTAATGGCGATGGGCGAGATCGGTGAGCCTGTTGTTCATATTTTGATTGAGGCTTTAGCAGAAACCGATAATCCTGCTTTGGCAATTTCCCTAGTCAATGCGATCGCTACAATTGGAGATAGCCGTGGCATTGATGTGTTGCAAGCAATTATTAAGGACGAGTCGGCAGATTCCTACGTAAAAGAAGCTGCAACTAGTGCAATCTCTAGACTAGAGATGGTGGCAGGTTTTAAGAGAGGGCAAGCTTAGGTTAATATGCTAGCAGTCTTTTTTGAAGGAAAATCTCCCGAATACCATGTCTGATCCCAAAGTTAGCGCCGCCGTAGCCAGTCTCTATAATACTTATCCATTCCCCCCAGAACCAATCTTGGATGAACCACCACCTGGGTATAACTGGCGATGGAATTGGCAAGCAGCCTGTAGCTTTTGCACTGGGCAAAAGCCTGCAACAGACAATATTCGGATTCTTGATGCTGGTTGTGGATCGGGAGTTAGTACAGAATATTTAGTCCACCTGAATCCTGAAGCCACCGTCGTGGGAATTGATCTCAGCGAAGGAACTCTTGCCGTTGCCAAGGAACGTTGCAAAAGATCGGGAGCAACTAGAGTAGAATTCCATCATCTCAGCTTATTTGATGCCGATCAGCTTGAAGGAGAATTTGATTTAATCAACTCAGTGGGAGTACTGCATCATACATCCGATCCAATTCGGGGAATTCAGGCTTTGGCAAATAAGCTCGCCCCTGGGGGATTGCTACATATCTTTGTTTATGGTGAATTAGGTCGATGGGAAATCAGATTAATGCAAGAGGCGATCGCGTTATTGCAAGGTGACAAGCGTGGAGATTATGTCGATGGCGTAAAAATTGGTAGAGAAATATTTGCAACCCTTCCTGAGACTAATGCTCTGCGTCGTCGTGAGAAAGAACGATGGGAAATGGAGAATACTCAGGATGCTTGTTTTGCCGATATGTATGTGCATCCCCAAGAAATTGATTACAACGTTAATACGCTGTTTGAATTAATTGATGCATCGGGTTTGGAGTTTCTCGGGTTTTCAAATCCTCATGTGTGGGATTTAGATCGCCTAATTGGGAAAGTTTCAAACTTAATTGAGCGATCGCAACATCTCTCTGAACGTCAGCGCTACCGTCTTATTGAAGTTCTCGATCCTCAGACAATCTCTCATTATGAGTTCTTTTTGGCACGTCCTCCAATTCCTAAGCAGACTTGGCAAGTTGATGTAGATCTCCTAGCAGCAATTCCTGAGCCTAGTCCCTGTATCTATGGCTGGAAAGATAGCCCTAACTTCTTTGACTATAATTATCAACTTGCGAAAATTGGTGATGCTGCGTGGAAGTTCTTGCTAGCTTGTGACGAAAACCAAACTAAACAGCAAACTGTTGCTCAGATCTTACAGTCTGTAGATGCAAGTTTAGAAGATGTGCGATCGCTTCAAAAACAACAAGTTATTCTTTTGAATAAAATCTAATACATTATACCAAAACACAAAGTGGCTGCGCCACTTTGTGTTTTTAAAACCCTTACAGAGTTTGGTTTTTAATTCACAGAAGTGTTGTCACACTTTTGTGAATTGGTATTACTAGTTGGTGTTACGTGGAACTCAGGGCATGAATTTCTTGCTGCTAGCACAGCAGGGCAACCACGGGGGGATTGCCCCTACCTGAATAATTTAAATTTTTTGTAGGGGCTGCGCCCCCGTGCCAGCCCCGATCCTTCAACATTGCAGGAATTCCTTCCACGTAACATCAGTTACTAGGATAAATCAAAGCCCAAAAGATGAGTGGCAGCGCTTCGTGCTGCCACTCATCTTTTGGGCTTTATCTCCTAAGCAAACCTTACATTGCTAGATAATTGCTGTGAACAATTTGTGCGATCGCCTGATTACCAATGTTTTCTAGATCCCAAAAAGAGATACGGAGCTTTGTTCCACATCTCTTTTTTTGGATCTAGAAATTAATTTTATGGAATATTTCTAATTTCAACTTAGCTGATTGCGGAACTGTTTAGCGCTGATTGCCAGCAATAAAACCGCAAAAATGGCAAGCATCACTACATTCATCCATAAAGCTTCTAAACCTACACCCTTTAATAAGATTCCTCGCACGATCGCTACATAGTGACGTAAAGGATTAAACCACGAGACATAGTAAAAGAATTCAGGCATCGTTTCCACGGGTGCGATCGCGCCTGAGAGTTGCACCATTGGTAAATTGATAAAAAACGTAGTCAGAACTACCTGCTGCTGCGACTGACAGAGAGTAGCCAACATAATGCCCACCCCAATACCCACAAAAACATATAGCCCTGAAAGTATCAGAAACAATAGGAAATTACCTTGAAAGGGAATTCCAAATACAAATCTTCCTAAGCCCAAAGCTAGAAATACATCGCCCATGAGCAGAACGAATAAAGGCACGATCTTAGAAACTAGAATTTCCCAAGGTTCCGATGGAGTCATGAGCAGTTGTTCTAAGGTTCCTGTATCCTTTTCGCGAACCAGAGTGATCGAAGAAACAATCGAACCAATCAGGGTTAGCACCAGCCCGATCACCCCTGGTACAAAGAACCAACTACTGGCTAACCCTGGATTATAGAGAAAGGTCACATGAGTATCTACAGGCGGTGAGAGCGATTGACCTGTGAGCTTTAAGCTATATTGGCGCACGATTTGACTAACGTAACCATTGGCAATTCCCGCAGTGTTGGCATCCACACCATCGATGAGTACTTGGATTTCGGTAGACTTATCCTTCGCAAGATTGCGATTTAATTCGGGCGGAATTACCACACCTACGGTCAGCTTCCCTTGCTCCACCTGCTGACCTAATTCTTTTTCGCTAGAGAGAGTTTGCTCAAGATTAAAAATCCGATTTTCCGTAAAAGAGGAGATTAATTCACGGCTTTCGTGCGATCGCGCATAATCCACGACCCCCATTTTCAGAAAATGCACATCGGGATTGAGGGCAAATCCATAGATTAGTAATTGCACGGTGGGCGGAAAAACCAACAAAATAATTAACTGTTTATTTCGTAAAATTTGATTGATTTCCTTTCGCACCAAAGCCCAAAAGCGACTTTCAAAAAACCAGTTAAACATTTTTTAAATTCTCATCTCAATTAAATTTGCGTTATTACCCACTCGCTAAAAGCTAAAAGCTATCACTCCGTCAACTGCATTTTGCTTAAGACTCTTCGAGCAACGTTAAAAAAGAACATCCCGATCGCGAAAATCATCAGTTCGGCAAACCATACGCCAATCCAACCAGTACCGCGTACATAGGCATCGCGAGTGATTTCAATAAAATAACGAGCAGGAATGACATTGGGTAATAGAGACAGAGGAAAAGGAATATTACTTAATGGATAGATAAAGCCTGATAGAAGTAGGGCTGTGAGAAATCCCACAAGGGCAACGCCCTGTACTGCGGCATTTTGGTTGGTGGTGCGCGTTCCCAACATCGTGCCGAACATCACACTCGCCCATAGATAGATCGGGATGGCTACAAGCAAAGGTGTGGGATCGCCCGCAAAACTGAGTCTGAAGACGATCGCTCCGATACCCATGACAACTAGTGCAATCCCAAGACTGACGATCAGATAGGCTAAGCCTTTGCCTAAAATCAATTCCGTAGAAGTCATACTAGAAGCATAAACTTGCAAAATCGTTTGACGCTCTTTTTCGCGAACCATCGCGATCGCAGACAGTAGCGAAGGGAAAATCCATAGCACCACTGCATAGACACCGGGGACGATATAGAGCGATTCCTGTCTGGCGGGATTGAACCATAGGCGCGATCGCGTGGTGAGTAAATTCGTTTCAGGAATTAAGCCTTCGGATTGCATAAAGTCATTGGTTGTTGCCTTGATGCTGTTCTTAATCACTCTGGCATTGTTGCTATCGGTTCCATCGACTAGCACTTGGACATCGGCGATATTTCCTGCGGCAATGCGGCGACTGAACTCAGGGGGAATAATTATCCCTGCCTTGGCGATCGCGCGATCGAGGGCAATTTCTACCGAGTCATTCACACTCCAAGGCACAAAGATAAATTGATTGGTGGCAAATAGCTTAGCGACATAGCGCTGACTAATCGGACTGCGATCGTAATCTTGAATCACAAGGGGAATGTTCTTCGCTTCTAGCCGAATGGCAAAGCCGAAAATAAATAGTGTAATCAATGGCAGTAAAAACGCTAAAGCCAAGGTCAAGCGATCGCGCTTAAATTGCGATAGTTCCTTGCTACATTGTGAAATAATTCTTTTCATAGGCTTATTTTTAGAGTTGAATAAGTCATGGCTCGTGGATTTAAATTTTTAAAATTAGAACATACAGATTTTTTAATTGTATCTTTAGTTTTATTGTCAATTAAAGATTATCTATTTGTGAAATCAATGGTTTAAAATGTATTTATTAGGCTTTTAAAAACCAATTAATCTAAACAGGTTTAAATTTTTTTAATTTCATACTGCATATCTATTTGTCTTTGCATATCTCATACTAAGATTTTATTGTGTAGTTAGAGAAGACTTGAGGATCTGGTCTTAAGTATTGACAATCCACAGCCATATTAGAGTCACCAGATTTTTTTAAGAATTTGCAAAATACTCCTTGCGAAATATTTTCGTGAATCTTTTCGGCGTGATATCTACATAAAAAACAATTTTTGATTTTCAAATCTTTTCTATAAGCCTCAACTATCTTATGTTTATAGAAATCGCCTTCTTCTATGCAATCTGTAAGTCGAACATACTCAAAATATAGGACTTTTGAGTGTAATAATTCCATATAATCTATCGATTTTCTGATAAACCTACTTCTTCCATTTTTATCAATAATAAAAGCGTTGTGTAGTAATTCTTTTTCTGCATAAGGGACAATGCCATTTATACATTTCCCTTTACACCAGTCATCTTTTTTATTCATTTTTTTAAAGTTTATAAACTGAATTCTATGGGATTCCTCCAAGATACATGATTCAATTTCCTTGATATTTTCTTCAGAGTTAATTATAAATTGTATAATCCTATAATTCGAGTTAATTTTTGCTTCACTAGGTAAGTGTGTAACTACAACCTCAAAGAAAATCTTTTCTTTATTATCAGATTCCAGTAATACGTCTGGTATAAAAGAATCTACTTTGTGTTCCAGATAGATTTTCTTGAAAAATTGAGTTAATTCAAATTCTTGTATGTTTGGTTTTAGAAGACAAGTAGTCAAAAAGTCTTTTTCATAGAAATTGCAAACTGGATACTTAAGTATTCTAATTTTGAATGGTTTGTTATTGTCTAAACAATCTTGATAAGTTTGATAAAATTTAGTCTTTGCTAATTTGTGTAAATATGTTTCAGGAGAACAGTTGATTTCTCTGATAACTTTATGGCGAAAATGCTTAACTTTCTTTTCACCAAGAACAGGAACCATCTCGTTACCACATCCTAAACAAATAAAATCGCTTTGCTTAGTTGCTTTTGATAATGTTTGAATATCAATAATCTTTTGTTGACTATCGTAAGCAAATTTATACTTAATCATATTCTTTTTCTCCTTACTCAGATAAATGAGCTATACCAGCCTCTGATCGCTGTACCGTTCCGATAAAAGCATCTTCCAAAGAGAAAGGTACGGGACGATCGCTAAAAATTTGAATGTGATTTTCGGCTAGATGCGATCGCATTTGCGGCAACTCGACCGATGGATCGTCTAGTACTACATGGAGGCGATCGCCAAAGATCGAGACGCGCCAAGGCTCCAAAATTGTTTTTAGGTAATTAGCGGCTTGTTGATTGCGATCGACCTTCAGTTCGATTAACTGCCCGACTTGGGCGGCTTTGACCTCCGTAGGCGAACCTTGCAAGACCACCTCACCAGCCACCATAAAGCCCATGCGATTACATTGTTCCGCTTCCTCTAAATAATGCGTGGTCACTAAAATCGCCGTTCCCTGCCGTGCAAAATCATTAATCGTGCGCCAAAACTGTCGCCTTGCCAAAGGATCGACCCCAGAAGTCGGCTCATCTAAAAAGAGAATTTCTGGCTCATGCATCACCGAAGCCCCAAAGGAAACACGTTGCTTCCATCCCCCCGGAAGTTTACCCGTCAGCATATTTTCGCGTCCAATTAAACCACAGGTTTCTAAGACCCAAGCAATTTTTTGTTGGCGTAAATGTTGAGGAACTTCGTAAACGCCACAATAGAATTCTAAATTCTGAAGAATACTGAGATCGTCATAGAGCGTGAACTTTTGGCTCATGTAGCCGATCCGTTTCCGTAACGCACTACTGCGTAAATTCTGGCTCTGTCCTGCTAAGGTCATTTTGCCGCTCGTTGCTTCCAGCAAGCCACATAGCATTTTAATCGTCGTGGTCTTGCCTGCACCATTCGCGCCCAACAGTCCGTAAATCTCTCCATAGCGAATTTCTAGATTCACCTCTTTGACGGCGCGAAATTTGCCAAAGGTCTTTTGGAGATTTTTAGCAGCGATCGCCACACGATCCATTCTTGCATAACTCAAATTCTGTGCCTTAGATCGCGGAAAAGGCAGAAATAAGGGATCGGAGCCTTGCTGCCGCAGTCTGGTGACAAATACATTTTCAAGGGTTGCTTCGCTGGCTTGAATGCTATCAATCGGGACTAAACTTTCGCTAAACGCCTGTCTCACGGCTCGCTCATCGGTTTCTAGATTTTCTACCAGCACATCTAAGCGATCGCCAAAGGTCTGCACGTCAGCAATGCTCGATCGCCCCCTTGCGGTTTCTAAAAGTACCTCTTCCGCCGCCGCTAGCGCCGATGTCCTTACCTCTAAACGCTGCAATCTCAGATTGGCGCGTAATTGCGGTAATGTGCCGATTTCGCTAATTTGTCCTTCATACATCAGGGCGATGCGATTACAGCGCTCGGCTTCATCGAGATAAGGCGTTGCTACGACAATGGTCATCCCATCATCGGCAAGGGCAGCTAGCACATCCCAAAACTCACGGCGCGATACGGGATCGACTCCTGTAGTCGGTTCGTCTAGCAATAGCAATCGTGGCTGGGACACTAAGGCACAACAGAGAGCCAGCTTTTGTTTCATCCCGCCTGATAATTGACCTGCAAGGCGATCGCCAATCCTCTCTAAACTCATTAAGCGTAAATACTTATCGCGCCGCAGTGCAAATTGATCGTCGGGAACCTGTCGCAATCCCGCACTATAGCGTAAGTTTTCATCAATGCTCAAATCTAAATAGAGCGAAAATTGCTGCGTGAGATAGCCAATATTTAATCGAGCAGTGCGCGGGGCTTCTCCTAATACCAATACTTCTCCACCAGAAGATTCCATTACACCGCCTAAGATATGGAAGCAAGTGGTTTTCCCTGCGCCATCGGGACCAATCAAGCCAAATATTTCTCCCTGTTGAACTTCAAAATTGATGCCTTTAACTGCCGTAAAGTTGCCGTAGCGCTTCGATAGATTTCTTACAGAGATTACAGAATCAAAGGAGATAGAGTTCTCAACTGAGGGATTAGAAGTAAGCAGCATTGTTTTTTAGGGAGTATTTATAATTCGATCGCACTCATCCAAAAAGATTGAGGTAAATTCTTGAACTTCCTCTAGTTAGATTAATTACTTCAAATCAATCTCAGCATCGGCAGGCATACCCGACTTCGCAAAGCCTTCAGGCCGATCGATCGCTAACTTAATTCCAAATACTTGCTTAACGCGATCCTGCTTGAAATAAATATTTTCAGGAGTAAAGGAAGCTTTGGTGTCGATCTGCGAAACATGGGCGATGAAGGGCTTATTCGGGCTGGAATCGAGAAATACTCTAGCGGTTTGTCCCACGCGAATCTTGCCAATTTGACCTTCAGGAATGTAGCCCCTGAGATAGACTTGATTGGGATCGAGGACGGTGAGTAGAGTTTTTCCCGTTGCCACTACTGCGCCTGACTCAAGCGGACGACTCTGGACAATGCCATCGATCGGACTCTTCACCTTAAAGGAATCCAATCGCTTTTGAATCCGATCGCGTTCAGCCTGAGCATTCTTGACCTTTGCCTGAGCGGCGACTAATTTCGCCTGTGCTTGACTCCTTTGCAAATAATAGGTATCCAGTTGAGCGGTACGAATATCGGGGTTTAAGCCCGTAGATTGCACCTGTATCGAACCACCTTGAGCCGCACGGAAGCGATCGCCTGCTGCCCTCACCGCCGCCTGACTCGCCACCAACTTGGCTTCGGCTGTATCGACATTCGCCATCGCCGTCGAAAAAGTCGTTTGTTTGAGATCGAACTGCTGCTGATTGACGGCTCCTTCTTTTACCAATTCGGCATAGCGATCGCGTTCGATTTTTGCCAGTTTTAACTCGGCTCTCGACTGTTGTAATTGCGCTTCCGATTGCTTCACTTGTGCTTCCGCTTGCCGCAAATCTGACTCGGTCGCGGAAACTGTAAATTGAGCTTGATCGATACGTCCAACGGCATCACCTTCTGATTGTTTTAGGTTCAAGGTTGCCTCGCGGATGCGACTTTCAGCAACGGCAACTTCAGCTTGGGCTTGCACTTCCTCTTGGCGTGCTGATTCAATTTGGGCATTTAAGCCGCTGAGTTGCGCGGGAATTTCTTCATCTTCCATCTCAACGATCACTTGTCCTTTTTTAACAGGATCGCCCTCACGCACCAAAATTGCTGCCACTCGTCCGCCCGTCTTTGCGCCAATATCAGTTTCATCGGATTCCAATCGTCCACTAATATGTAAAACAGTTTCCGCAGGCTTTGGCAAAATTGTCCATATCCCATAGCCGATCGCCCCAATCGCCAACACGATCGGGATCGCTAACCGAGGATTGAATTTTTTCGGTGGATTTTTCGGTGAATCCCCTACTTGTTCGGGATTTTGCGAGGCTGGCTCTGTCTGAGGCACTTTCGAGGAGTTGGGGGCAGCATGTGTCATAACTTAGAGATTGCCAAAGCATCAAGTTTTTTACATCATACTAGACAGTCTAGTATAATAGGATTAAGTTTTTACATCAACTTCATGAATTCTCTCGAAAGTATCTCTCTGAATAGCAATCAACCCAGTAATACGAAACAACACAAAATATTGCAGGGAGCGATGCAGGTCTTTTTTCGGGATGGCTATGCGGGGACGAGCATGGATCGGGTAGCGATCGAGGCAGGAGTTTCTAAGCAAACTATCTACAGCTATTTTCATGATAAAGAGAGCTTATTCAAAGCGCTGATCGAACAAATTACGATCGCGAGATTTCATACTCTCTTTGAGTCAAAGGAATTGTGTGGTGAACCTGAGCAGTTACTGCGACAGTTAGCAGAAATCTACTTACTCAAAGTTGGTGAGGATCGAGAATATCTCAGTCTATTAAGAGTAATAATTGCGGAATCTTCACGGTTTCCTGAAATGTCAAAACTTTACTACCAAACTGTCATTCAACGTGGACGGCAATTATTAAGTCAATACTTTGATTCTCGTCCAGAATTAGGCATTAAAGACTCGGAAGCCACAGCACATATTTTCTTTGGTTCACTAGTCTCTTATGTGGTAGTACAGGAGATTATTCATGGTAAGGAAATCATGCCACTTCCTGCTCAAAGATTGGTAGATAGCCTGATTGATCTGATTCAAGGATAATAAACTACACAACTTTTATTGAAATTTGTGCAGTTTACTTCATCGTAAAGCGCTGTAAGATACAGACTAGTCACCATTTAGTAGTCTTTCCCCATGCCATCCCGATCTGCAAATTCATCATTTATAAACAATTACTGGCAAAAGTTCTTACCTTGGATAGAATCCTGTGCGATCGCCGCTTGGGGAATCACATTGCTGAAGCTATGGCTTGCTGGACAGCTATATCTCTTAATCCATCCTAACTATATTCCACTAACCATAATTGCAGGTATCGGACTCACTGTAGTGGGAATAGCAGAAGCTTGGCGCGTAGCCAAACGGCGACGAGGCTATAACAATACTCAGCAACATGTGACATTGATCAAGCCATCCTTGAGTAGCAGTTTACTTTTAATTGTAGCGATCGTCGCTTTATGTATCAATCCTCGCCCTTTCACCAGCGAAAAAGCAATTCATCGTGGCGTAATTGATAATATTGCCGATGCTAGAACTATTCCCAAATCTTTTCGCGCTAGTAACCGTCCTGAAGAGCGCACTCTCGTAGAATGGGTTCGTACGATCAGCGCCTACCCTGAACCTGATGCTTATAAAGGACAGAAGGTAAAGCTTACAGGCTTCGTCGTCCATGCACCTGATCAACCAGACAATATGTTTCTAATTACGCGATTTGTGATCACCTGCTGCGCTGCTGATGTCTATCCTGTCAGTCTGCCAGTAAAGATTACGGGAAGTCGTTCTAGCTATCCACCCGATCGCTGGTTACAAATAGAAGGTCAAGCCGATGTGGAAACATCCAATGGCAAGCGCCAAGTTGTGATCGTCGCAAGTAATATCACTGCGATCTCGGAACCGAAAAACCCATACGATTACTAAGTACTTCGACAGAAGAACGCTTAAACATCAAAAAAAGCAAAGCACCCACTACACGGTCGCTTTGTTTTTTTTGATATGTAGTTCTTAAGAATTAGATGACATCAGCAAACGTTCGTTCCATTTTTCTAAAATACCAAATACCACTCCAAAGAAACAACAAAACAAGTACCAAAGATAGAGTAAAGCCAGGTAAATAAAGCTTAGATTCACCCCCCAAAATAGCCCAACGAAAACCATCAATCACCCCTACTATTGGATTGATGGAATATAGCAACCGCCATTGGTCTGGAACTATACTGCTACTAAACCCAACTGGAGAAATATACAGCCCAAATTGGATGATAAATGGCACAACAAACCGAAAGTCTCGATACTGCACAGTCAGCGCCGCCAACCATAAACCTACCCCCATAGAGGCTGCAAAGGCAATCAGAATAAAAATCGGCAAAGTCAAAATGCGCCAATCAGGGACAAAGCTATAATATGCCATTAATCCCAACAAAATCATCCCTGAAATCAAGAAATCCACAAAACTCACAATCACAGCACTAGTCGGCACAATCAATCGAGGAAAGTACACCTTAGAAATCAAATTTGCATTTCCAACTAAACTGTTACTGCATTCACCCAAAGCATTAGAAAAAAACTGCCAAGGAAGCATTCCTGTGAAAACAAGAATTGGATAAGGTACTCCTTGATCAGGCAATTTAGCTAACTGTCCAAAAACTACAGTGAACACAACCATCGTCAAAAATGGTCTAATCAGCGCCCAAGTAATCCCGATCGCAGTTTGCTTGTATCGCACCAAAATATCGCGCCATGCTAAGAAATAAAATAGTTCCCGATAGCGCCACAAATCCTTCCAATACTGCTTCTCAGTTCGCCCAGCTTCAATTACTAGTTCTTTTTGGGAAATGCTACTTTGGTCATCCATAACGTATTTACATCCTTTCAGTCCACAACTCTCATACTTTCTTCCCAGTGAAAGACGTTTTGGCGCGGAGCGCCAAAACGTCTTTCACTGGGAAGAAAGTATATTTGGTACTTTATTAAATCGTAGATCCCTTATGCATCGCATTAATATTTTATATATTAAAAAACAATAAAAAACTCATGCGAATAAATCGTTTTGATAATAAAATAACTGGACTAGATTTTAGAGCCTTCATAGCAAGCTTGCGAGACGAATTCTTATTGCCCTTTTGTAATTCTTGCCACGCATAATTAGAATATGTAAAACTATTTTGGCGAGCATTGATATATCTTAGTGCAATCTTGGCTAACAGATGGCTTCTTTGAATTGAAGCAGGCAGCCAAGCAAAAGCATGAATGTAATTTGAAAATAAAATTTTTAAAGTATCTTTGAATCCATACTTTGGAGCAAGATCATAGAACTTGCTTTCTGATTGATGGCGAGAAAATGGTTGTGCTCCAAAGGATTCAGCCTCAGCCTTACTTGGATTACAAATAAAAACTTTCAGTAAGTCTTCAGTGATTTGCTTAAAGTAATCAGATTTACATTCTTGTGGTTGTAGATTTTTAGTTAGACACTCAGCAAAATCAACAATTGCCTGATGCTGCACTAATAAGCCCCACTCAATACCACTTTCATTACTTTCAGATCTTAAAATAGGTATATACCTGTCATCTTGTTTGTCATATCTAACCGTACTTCCATGATCTGCTGCCATAAATAACTCTAAAATTTGAGGATCACATAAAAAATAGCGATCGCTTCTGTCATTAACTCCCAGAAAATAAGGCATTAACTGATCCTTCGGGAATGCCTGAGTACTACTAAGTAGACCAAAGAAAAAGCCTTGTAAGCCCGTATCTGGGTAGATGTTCCCTGCTGCTAAAAGATTACTCAGAGATCTTTGAGATTTACCAGACCAGCCAATATCTACTGTTGCATAAGGTATTTTGTCTCCCATTCCTTCTTGCTTAAAGTATCCAATAGCTTTGTCCCGAAATATCTTAGCCATAGCAAGAATTTGCTCTAAAACAGATGAATCTTGAAAGATTTCTCTCAAGATCATAAGTTCACTATCATTAAGCGCTTTGTCCCAACTGTCTTCTCTAAAGTCATATCTAGAGAGGATATCAGCAATTAGTTCTGGCTTCAGATTAACTCGTTCGCAGATAATCCGAATCGAAAGAAATCCCGGATTATCCATAAGCCAATTAAATTCCTGTTCACCTATAGACTCAATGGCGGGAAAGTGAAAAGCTTGCCTCGACCCGTAAAAATATCGGCAATCAATCTCATATCCCCATTGACTGATGATCGTTTGAGCAACCTTGAAAAGAATTTGCCCATCCCTAGCCATGAAATATAGTCTTTGAATACCTTTCTGCTTCGCTTCTATTAAAACCCAATAGACGAAGCCAAAAATGATCGGCGCAATAACATTAGAAGCAGTGTTCCAAATCGTCTTATTATTTATATCAGTTTCAGGACAATGTAATCGACATATACGGGTGGTTTCAACCAGTTGAGATCTAAAATAAGATGATAGCTTTTCATTTTCTACTATCAACTGTTCATAACGATTGAGATCTGTTTTTATTGAAAGAGAAGAACTTACATCCATTTGTTTAACTACACATACTTAATAACAAGCTTAAGAAGGGAAGTGCTATTTTAAAATTACAAAAAATTAATTGTTTGCTTTAATTCCATCTGTGATTATTTCCTTTTTAGTTTTGGGACGACTCATTTTGCATTTGATGATACTTCCATAAACTACCTTTCTTCTCTATAAGCTCTTGATAACTTCCTTGTTCAACAATCTCTCCTTTTTCCAAAACAACTACGTTATCAGCACGAACAATTGTCGAAAGTCGATGGGCAATCATAATTACCGTACATCCCTTTGATAAGTTTTCTAATGATTCTTGAATCAATCTCTCTGTTACAGAATCAAGAGCACTTGTTGCTTCATCTAAAATCAAAATTTCAGGCTTTCGTAGCAAAGCTCGTGCGATCGCAATTCTTTGTCTTTGTCCGCCTGACAATCTTACACCGCGATCACCAAGTATTGTATCAAATCCCTCAGTCATTTCTAGGATAAAATCCAGAGCATTGGCTTGTTTAGCAACTTCTTGTAACTCTATTTCATCAACTATATCTACTCCATAAGCAATGTTTTCTCTAACTGAAGCATTGAATATAAATGTATCTTGGCTGACAATAGCCATCTTACGACGTAGAGAATTGATTTCCAAATCCCTCAAATCAATTCCATCAATCAGGATTCTACCCTGAGTTGGGTCATACAATCTTGGGATTAAATCAGCTAATGTAGTTTTTCCTGCTCCTGAAGTACCGACTAGTGCTGTAGTTTGACCACATTTAATAGACAAATTAATATCCTGTAAAATCGGTTGATCTGCACTGTAACTAAAATTAACTGACAAAAAATCAATGGAATTATCTAGATTTTTGAACTCTAAGCTTCCATTTAATAGATAAACTTTATCCTCTTCTTGCAGAATACTCCTAATTTTACTGTATGAGCCTGCAAAGCCTGCTAATTCTGTTCTTATACCATTAACCTGTTGCACAAGGGGCATCATACGAAACAAAACAAACATAAGAGTCAGCAAAGCAGAGATTTCTAATTTTCCCGCAATTACGAGAAAGTTAAATGCTACTAAAATAATACCAATCAAAATTGCAGTGGAAATAGATTCTGCCAAAGGACGTACAAGACTCATATAAGAGAACAAATTAAGATGTGTCTTCTTCAAATTTAATGAGCTTTTATAAAATCTTTCCCTCTCAAATTTTTGTGTGCATGAGGTTTGGATTGTGCGAATACCATTAATAAATTCAAGTGTACGAGAAGCAAAACTAGAATAAGCTTGTGATGTTGGGAAACTCAATTCTCTTACTTTAATGCCAAATTTTGTTATAAATAACGACAATGCACCAAATAGAATTAAAGCAACTATGGATAATTGCCAAGATATAACAAACATTGAGATAATGTAAACTATCAGCGTTGCCCCAGAAATACCAAGTGCCGAAGTAGATGAAAAAGACCGCTGGATAGACTCTATCTCATGTGTCATTGAATTGATTAAGTCGCCAGACTTTGAACTTGAGTAATAACTCAAACTCACACTTAACAACTGCTCAAACATTGATTTATGTAAGCGATCACCAAATGAAGACTCTGTTGATAGAGCAAATACTGCCGCCCAATAAGAAAATATTGAACGCAAAAAAGCAGCAACAATCACTAAAAGCCCCAATCTGTTGAGTCTTTCTGTATGGCTAGATTGTACTCCTAAGATAAAAGTGTCTATCCAACCTGTACCTGCTTGAGATGATGATGCGCTATGACTAGTTATACTTTGTAGGAATAAATTAATTACTCCTACAGCAATCCCTTCAAATACTACTCCTAGAAGAGAAAATATTATTGCAAGTAAAGCAATTAACCAAAAATACTTAAATTCCCGAAGAAAAATGTAGTTGTGTCGCCAAAATTTACTGTTTCTTACAATATTTTTGAAAAAATCTGTTTTCAGGAACATGGGTTTGACCAATATCTATCTTGAGTCTCAATTTAAAACTGACGTAAGAAGCGTAAGTCACTAGTAAATAGACGGCGGATATCGTCTATTTTATGTAAAACCATAGCTACACGATCTACACCAAATCCCCAAGCAAACCCAGTAACTAGTTCAGGATCATAGCCAACAGCCTTGAAAACGTTTGGATCAACCATACCACAGCCACCAAGTTCCAGCCACCGTCCATTCCACATAACATCAACTTCAGCAGATGGCTCAGTGAAAGGGAAGTAGCTAGGACGGAAGCGAATAGGACATTCACCGAGTAATTCTTCCACGAAGGTTTTGACAGTGCCTTTGAGATCCCCAAAAGTTAGCCCTTCTTCGACAGCTAAAAGCTCGATCTGATGAAAAATTGGTGAGTGAGTAGCATCTATGTCATCTTTGCGATAAACACGTCCAGGACAAGCGATTCTTAAAGGGGGATCGTTTTCTTCCATATAGCGAATTTGCACTGAGGAAGTTTGCGATCGTAGTAATTTCCCATCACTCAAATATAGAGTGTCTGCCATGTCACGGGCTGGATGGTCAGCTGGTGTGTTTAGAGCTTCAAAGTTATAATAATCTGTCTCGATTTCTGGTCCTTGAGCAACGGTAAATCCCAAACCCACCAAAATATCCAACATACGGTCAATTGTGCTTTGGATTGGGTGTTGTCTACCTTGATAAGAATGCAGTATTCCTGGCATTGTCACATCAAGAGTTTCTGCTTCCAAACGCTTGGCAATTAATAATTGCTGGATTTTAGTTTTGCGTTCTTCTAGCTGGGTTTGTAATGTTTGCTTAACCTGATTGGCGATCGCACCAACTTGAGGACGTTCTTCAGCAGATAATTTACCCATCGCGCCAAGAATCTGAGAAAGAGTACCTTTCTTTCCTAAATACTCAACTCTTAACTGCTCTAATTCTTCAGGAGTTTGCACATCTCCAACTGATTTTGTTGCGAGTTCTGCTAGAGATTGCAATTGGGCAGTTAAGCCCTCTAAGTCCGTTGCCATCAACGCTTCCTATTTGTTTATGAAGAATTCTTTCTATGATAACTTTAGCAGAAAAAATACAAACTCTGAGGCGATCACTAAAGTTCATTAGTACGCTCTATATCTATAGTCAGTCAAAAAACTACAGAGAGTTGAGGCTCTTCGCGCCTCAACTCTCTGTAGTTTTTACGATTAAACCTTATCTTTTGGCACTAGCTAAAAATGCCATTGGATCGATCGCACTGCCACCATTAGGACGGATTTCAAAGTGGAGATGAGGTCCAGTACTAAAACCAGTGCTTCCCATTGCGCCAATGGTCTGACCTTGGCTAACGGTTTGACCTTCTTTGACATATAGCTCATTCATGTGAGCATATCTGGTGATTGTGCCATCAGCATGGCGAATATCGATCATATTGCCATAGCCACCATCATTCCAAGTAGCATACTCAACTACACCCGAAGCTGCTGCCAAAATTGGCGTGCCAACAGGTGCTGCGATGTCGATACCTGCATGAATTCTGCCCCAACGCCAGCCATATCCAGAGGTAAATACACCATCGGCAGGCCAGATAAACCCAGTTGACAATCCATAGTCTTGGACATCTGGCAAGTAAGCGCTAGCCGTCAATTGTGGCAACTGTGGAGAAATTCCTGAGCGATCCCCAGGATTTGCGATCGCACTACGATTACTATCGAAATTGCGATCAGGATTAGGTGAAGCATTTAAGTTGGCTGCTGCAATTCTTGCGGCTTCGGCTTTACGAGCTGCTTCCTTGATTTCAGCTTCACGAACTTTACTGTTAAGTTGATCCACTTCTGATTCCAGACGCTTAACTTCAAGAGAAGTCATCCTTGCTTCAGGCTCAGGCAATAGGGCAACTTGATTTGGCTGTGCAATGATCCCAGTCTGCTGGTCAATAGATGCTGATACTGGAACTTTCGGTACAAGGCTAGCAGCTGACCTTGCAGGGATCTGAACGTTCGGTTCAGATGCAGGTTGTGGGACAGCAGATGCAGGCTCGGAGTTAGAGTTACCATTTTGTTCGACTACCCGATTTGCAGGAATAGTCGGAACTGATATTGCTGCTACTGGCGAAGACTTTGTAACTGGCTCAGCTGCTGGTTGGTTTATTGTTTCCACAGGAGCATTAACCAAACTGACTCTCTGCTCCTTGATCAGTGCTGTAGGAATCTGCGGTAACGATAAAGCTGTCGCAATTCTCGGGGAGAATTGAATCTTAGGCTCAGCTACTGGTTGAGAAGAGTTTGCTTCAATGGGTATTGATCTATTGTTGCTAAACTGCTCGGCTGCACTTGATGAAGGAATAGCTGGTGTAGCGATCGATCTGGCTGGCAGATTAAGTGCCGTTGAAGACATCGCAGGACTTTTCTTATTGTTAGAACCGCCTAATTCACCGAGTAGCTGACTGGGCGCAAAGGGAAAAAGTGCAACTGCAACCTTAATTGCTGGCTCACCAGCAACTGGGAGGTTTGGTTGTATAGCTGTTGATTTTGCTTGCAGGCTAGCTGACTGCTCTTGTGCGGGTGTAATTGGCAGATTCGCAGAAGCCTCAGTTCCAGTTAGCTGCATCAATCCGCCCCATGGGGAAATGCGATTAGCTGCTGCAATTTTTACTGCATCTTTTGGCAAAACCATCGGTGTTGCCGCAGTAACCATGACTGGCTCAACACCTCTAGGGGCAGAATATTCTCCAACTCTAGTAGTCTCTGACAAAGATGCTACAGGAGAAGGGATCTGCTTAATCGGCTTTTCATTAGAAGATGCAATCGTTTGGGTTGCTGGCAGATTGCGATCTTGAGGAAGCTTTAACTCTTGATTAAGCTCCAACCATTGAGGGTTTTCTAGCTTATTTGCTTCGATAATTGATTTTTGAGTAATTCCGTTGCGACGTGCGATTGTTTCAATGGTGTCGCCATTCTGAACTCGGTAGGAAATATACTTTGGCTGCTTAGCAATGTCGTTCTCAGCCATAGTTGACTTAGAACTAGTGCTAGCTAATGTAGCTACTGCTTTTTTACCTTCTAATTCCTGTAAACGCTGCATTAAGCGCTCTTTTTCAGCAACTAACTGTCTCTTAACATGACCTTCTTTAACTTGCATTAAAGTCGATACATTTCCTGGAATTACTAGAGACTGGTCAATAGCCAAAAAGTCGCCAGAACTTAAAGACGTAAACTTAATAATTTCACTCTTGGGAACGTTGTAGTAACTGGAAATAGCCTCCAGAGTGTCCCCAGATTTAACCTTGTGCACCAATCCGTTCACAGGAGGAATTAGTAGCTTAGTGCCAGGTTGTAACTCAGTATTTGCACTGATGTTATTTGAAGCCGCGATCGCAGCCGCGTCAACTTGATAAACTTGAGTTAGTTTCCATAAGGTTTCATCTTCTCTAACCTCATGCACAATAACGCCTTGGGAGTTGTCCCATATACCTGAGGCGATCGCAGTTCTTGCCATTTCATATTTGCGATCCTGATTTTGCGACATCACATCAGTCAATGTTCGAGATGACGCAGCAACAGGTGAAGCTTTAAGATTATTGTTTGCTGATTGTTGGTTTACCAACACCCCCACAGTCCCAGCGGATAGAGCAAATCCTAAAACTGCAAGTGAACGACGGACCTTCAAAGAGGACATCTTTTCACCCAACGTCAGGGAAACATTGGTTGTTAGATCCTCGTCTTTAGAAGATATCTTTTTCAAAAAACTGCCTCCTCTTAACTAGCTTTGCTCCTGATAAATCAAGTGTGAGAATAAGGCGAGTTAAATAATTAAGCTTAGAACTGCTGAACTATTAACTCAACTTAAGGAGCAATTACATTTAATAAGTTACCTTGCTTTTTTCCTTAAAACAAGTTCATTGTGAACAGTAAAAAAGCAGATTTTATGTATTGAATCAGCAATTCTTTCTCATTACACATAAGACATAGTTTTGTCAACAATCAATTTGGTAAAATAATCTTGCAAAATCTTTAAAAAAACAATTTGTACTTAACTATACCTAAAGATAGTTTTTGTTAAAAACCATATTTCCTAATCGATCCCTTTTTTGGGTCTAGAAGATGATTTTGCTTAATTCGAGTTCTTAAGGTATCTCTCATCTCCACACATAGCAATAGCAGTAATTATAGTTTTTCATAGTAGTTAGCTCTTACTATCTCCATTTTGCTCCTATTTACTGCATTTAACGATTAAAATTAATTTATTTCATTGTGTAATCATTTTTTAACAATTTGCTAGAAAAAATTTACAAAATAAATCTCACGCAAGTTATTTACAGATTTTTTTTATCTTTTGGTTAGAATTTTCAGATAAGACTGGCTCATCTAAATTCCATAGAGACCGCTTTATACCAATTCACGGAAGTGTGACAACACTTGTATGAATTAAAAACCAAACCCAGTAAGGTTTTTTAAATTAAGAAATGGTGTAGCCGTTTCTTAATTTGGTATTACTTATTTCCCTACAAGGCGATCAATCAAACCCCAAAGAGAGTTGCACCGTGAAGCGATACAACTCTCTTTGGGATAACCCTATAAAAATCGGTTTTTTGAAAGCCCACCTATGGTGAGCTTTCAAAAAACCGATTTTGGTGTTTCCAGCGCCTTTGGCGCTGGAAACACCAAAATCGGTTTCATAATGAGAATTGCTGGTCAAGATGTATACATAATCACAATGGGTACAGGAATAGCTTAAAATTACTTTAAAAATGCCTTAAAAAATGAAATCACATTTGTAGATAACACCTTTCATCAGCATCACGAAGTTACCGAAGCCCCTACCCACATTTAAATTAGGGTAGACAGGCTCTAACGTACTTAATTTGCTTGAAAATTGTTGTCAGACTAATGAGTAGGTTTCAATATCAAGATAGGCAACATATAGCGTTGTCAGTTGTGATAGTGAAATTCTGCCATTTTTAGCACTATCGGCTAATTTAAAGACTTTTTAGGAAAAGAAGATCTATGAGCATTGGATATCTCGCGCTGGTCTTACACGCTCACCTGCCTTACGTCCGCCACCCCGAAAGCGACTACGTACTTGAAGAAGAATGGCTATATGAGGCGATCACCGAGACTTATATTCCCCTCATCAAAGTCTACGAGGGACTTAGGCGAGATGGCATTGATTTCAAGATGACCATGAGCATGACACCGCCACTTGTCTCAATGCTGCGTGATCCACTTCTGCAAGAACGGTATGACAAGCATCTAGCGATGCTACAGCAATTGGTTGAACTTGAAGTAATTCGCAATGAGCATAATGGTCATGTCAAGTATCTTGCTGAGTACTACGTTAAAGAATTTGCCGAAACGCGCGAAACTTGGGAAAAATATGGTGGCGATCTTATAACTGCTTTCAAACAGTTTCAGGATACAAATAACCTTGAGATCATCACCTGTGGCGCAACGCATGGCTATCTGCCGCTAATGAAAATGTATCCAGAGGCAGTCTGGGCACAATTAGAAGTCGCCGTTGAACATTACACGCAAGAGTTTGGACGAGCACCCAATGGAATTTGGTTGCCAGAATGTGCTTATTACGATGGGCTAGAGAGGTTATTGGCGGATGTAGGATTGCGCTATTTTCTGACTGATGGGCATGGGCTTTTGTATGGTCAGCCCCGACCTCGCTTTGGGACATATGCACCTATTTTTACAGAGACAGGCGTGGCTGCATTTGCCCGCGATCATGAGTCATCACAGCAGGTATGGTCATCAAAAGTTGGATACCCTGGTAATGCTGTTTATCGAGAATTTTATAAAGACTTAGGATGGGAGGCAGAGTATGAATATATCAAGCCGTTTATCATGCCTAACGGTCAGCGCAAAAATACAGGTGTCAAGTATCACCGCATTACAGGAAGTGATTTTGGGCTAGATGCAAAGCAGCTTTATGATCCATATTGGGCAAAGGAGAAAGCAGCTGAACATGCGACTAATTTCATGCAAAATCGTGAAAGTCAGATCGGCTATCTCCATGACATGATGGGTCGCCCGCCACTTGTGGTATCTCCTTATGATGCAGAATTGTTTGGCCATTGGTGGTATGAGGGACCTTGGTTTATTGATTTTCTGATTCGTAAGTCTCATTACGATCAAACCACTTTTGAGATGACGCATCTTGCCGACTATCTACGTGGCAATCCAACTCAACAAGTATCTCGTCCTGCTCAATCTAGTTGGGGTTATAAAGGCTTCCATGAATATTGGCTAAATGAGACAAATGCTTGGGTTTATCAACATTTACATAAAGGTGCGGAGAGGATGATTCATTTGTCCTATCGTGAGCCTGTTGACGAGCTAGAATGGCGAGCGCTTAATCAAGCGGCGCGTGAGTTGCTTTTAGCGCAGTCTTCTGATTGGGCTTTCATCATGCGCACTGGCACGATGGTTCCCTATGCAATTAGAAGGACGCGATCGCACTTAATGCGGTTGGAGAAACTATTTGATGATATTGAGGCTGGCACAATTGATGCTGGCTGGCTAGAAAAAATTGAATATATTGACAATATATTTCCCGATATCAATTACAGAACTTATCGTCCATTAACGGCTGGCTAATCATAGCTATAGTCCCAAAACCGAAAAGAGAGCTGCGGCGCGAAGCGCCGCAGCTCTCTTTTCGGTTTTATATTCTGAGACTTTTCTTAACCTTTTTTTAATGAGATTTTAGTAGTGTATGCTACCGTTTAAATAATTATATGTTATGGTAACTATATATAAACAATATGTAATTTAAGGGATATTAGTGATGAATACCATTCAAAGAAAGGCTGAAGCAGCAGCAAATCATAAAGCCAATCTATCAGCTTCAATTAAACGCCGTATGGAAGTTGCTCGTAATAATAATGATGCTGGATTACTAAATGTCCTTGAACAAGAAATGAAGCAATTGGGCTTAAATTAAAAAAGAAGGGCGCAAAGCGCCCTTCTTTTTTAGGTAGCGCCACCAAAGACTTCAATATTTGTAAACAGGCAAACAGGCGAAGCATGCCCTACGCGAATTACTTGGTTAGGTTCACCTTTACCGCAAAAGGGTGAGCCATAAGCTTCAACAGTGTCGCGATCGCCTACCTTGGCAAGACTATTCCAGAATTGATTAGTAATCCCGCGATAATTAGGATTACGCAGTGTTTTAGTTAACTTACCATTTTCGATAAGTTTCGCGTATTCACAGCCAAATTGAAACTTGTTGCGATAATCATCAATTGACCATGAGCGATTTGATTCCATATATACGCCGCGTTCGATATCGGCGATCATCTCCTGAAAAGCATATTCTCCCGACTCAAGATTAATATTTGCCATGCGATCAATTGCAGGACGGTTCCATGAGTTGGCTCTGGCATTAGCTACTCCTCCGATACCCGATCGCACTTGGCTCTCAGAACTACCTAAACCGCGCAATAATTTACCTTCTTTAATTAAATATTCTTTGGTCGCTGGAATCCCAACATCATCAAAGGCATAACTAGCAAATTCACCTGCTATCGTGGGGTCAAAGGAGACATTCATCAGCGATGAGCCATACTGCATGTTACCAAAGTCTTCGAGCTTGATAAAGCTGCCGCCTGCGTAGTTGCGCTCATCGCCTAAGATTCGATCAATTTCTAAGGGATGTCCGATGCTTTCGTGGATTTGCAGCAACATTTGATCTGGTGCTAAAACTAGTGCTGTAGTTTCCGTGGGACATTCTACAGCGGTGAGTAATTCAACTGCTTGCTCACCGACAACTTGCGCTCTTTGCAAGATTTCCTCACGATCAAATACTTCCATCCCAATCTGATTACAACGAGCCAGTTGTCCATTATCCCCACGTTTTTGAATAATTGCACCATCTTGGGCTGTAGCAGCATAGTCCGTAGCGATGGCGAGAAATTTTTGATAAATGTCAGAACCGTTACTGCTGACAAATCTTGTCTCGATTTCGGTAATTACTGCATAGGCACTAGTTTTAACGATTTGATCGGAAACCTTTAAGGTTTCGCAGATTTCGATTAGGAGTTCATTTATTTCTTTTGAGGTGATCGCATCTGATGATTTGAGAAATGGTGAGAAATACTGTCCAATCGCCTTTGGTCTTTGAGCGATCGTAAAGTGATGTACTGCCCACTGTGCTGATGTTTTCGCTTGTTGATAGGCTTTCTGAGCCGTTAATTGAATATTTTTGAGATCAAGATGATTAGTGCTGGCATAGCCAAATTGTCCGTTTGCTAGCACTTCGATCATTACGCCATGGGATTGGCTACGTCCATTGGACTGTGGTTTGCGATCGCGCACATACCGAGTTGTATTAATTTCTTTGACTTCACGCAAGCCAATCCATTCAGCAGATGGCAGATCAATATGAGATAAGGCAGCTTTTAAATCAAATTGCATCAGGAAAAATCCATAAAGTAAAAGGGACGCAATGCGTCCCTTTTACTTTATCAATTATTAAGCGGGTGATGGGATTCGAACCCACGACATTCTCCTTGGCAAGGAGATGCTCTACCACTGAGCCACACCCGCATTTAGCGGTCTTTTGCGTTTAGCGCTTTACTAATATGACAAACATTGGGAACAATGTCAACTAATTTTTTTCAGCAAGAGCAATTCTAATTATAGAAATCTGTTTTTTGAAAGCCAGCCTAAGGCTGGCTTTCAAAAAACAGATTTTTACTATGGCGATCGCTAACCTAAAAACAAAAAAATAAGGCATCGCAAAGCGATGCTTTATTTTTAATACTTGAAACCATTTTTGCGCGTGTGGATGGCGGACTCACCTTCACGAAGGCGCTCACCTGCGTTAATAGTTGCCAAAATTACTGTGTGGTCGCCCGCATCAAGACTACCTGTGACTGTTGCATCAAGATATGCGATCGCATCAGTTAGATATGGCTGTCCACTAGGCGCAGCAGCAGTTTCAACACCATCGAAAGGATCAATATCAGGAGCAAAACCCTTAGCAAAATGTCCGATAATTTTACCCTGCCCTTTTTCGGCAATATTAATCACAACAGGACTGCCGACTGTTAAAAAAGACTCAATGGGGCGACCCTTAGCAACGATGATCGTTACCGAAGGAGGCGTAAACCCAGCTTGCTGAACCCATGAAGCGAGCATGGTAGCAGTTTTGTCATTTTGTTGAGATGTAACAATAAACAACCCACTTGGGATCGCGCCAATTGCAGCTCCGAGTTGTTCATCTTGAGAAGTGGTAACGGTCATTATTCACTAAAATAATAAAATAGTTGTCTTAGCTTAACTTAGCAAATAAAAAGCGGCGCAATGCGCCGCTTTTTATTTGCAATATTTCAGACTAGACGTAAGCAGCCTGGAATCCCCACCAGAGCAAGAATCCGATCGCACTCAAAACAACAACGCTAGAAAGCACAATTGATAAAGGACTATCAGCATTCTCAAACTTCATGATGCCGCGATTAAAATCTGTCATACGAGCAAAACCTAACTAAATGATCTAGATTACCTAAGCAAAACAACTATATCGTAGCTTAAATTTTATAGTGATCGTACAAAAGTAATCAAATCTCTGGGAATAAGCACACCAAGATAGCAAACTACCTATGACTGAATGGCTTCATATTTTTTGGTTACCGTCTAAACCCATCAAGAAGTTAAAGGAATTACCTCAAGATGCGGGTGTATATTACATTACGGCTCTTTGGATTGTGCTATACATCGGCAAAGCAAAGAATTTACGCAGTCGATGGAAAACTGCCCATCACCGCTATCAACAATTTAGACTACTGCATCCGTTTGGCAGGCTACATTACAAGGTATTGACAACGAATCAGATCCATTCCTTTGAGAAAGCTGAGATTGCGCGATTTCGTCCTGCATGGAATGGCACGGCAAGAGTGACCTTTTGGGATCTACTATGTCTGTTTTTGGCGGTATGGGGACGAGTGATTATTTATCTTTTCTTACTAATGCTAGCGATCGCTGCTCTTATCTATTTGCTATCAAATTAAATTCTATGTTAACAACACAAATATCTTTAAAAAGTCGATTTCGCGCTATTTTTACAAGTATCTTGCTAAATGCAGAGCCAAATCATGCCGATCGCTTAAAAGCCCTGACCAGCTGCGTAATCAATGACAGATTGAGCAATCTAGAACTAATCGACGCTATAGATATAACCCTATTGGCGATCGCAATCGGCGCATATTGGCATCAAGATTTGCAAGAAGTACGATCGCGCATACTAGGACTACAGTCCCATTGCAATGCCGATATTCAGGAATTGGTATTAGCCTATGCGATCGCCCTCGCATGTCGAGATGAGCTAAAACCGCAATCATGTATTGATCATATTTGTCATGACTTTAATAAAAGAAGATCTCTCAGTCATGATCTCAAAGATCAACAACAATGCTTAGATCAACTACAGCTAGCACAGGAATTTGTTAATCAAGGTACAAGTGCAATCACAGCCCATAGGTCACAAGGTCTATACAATGGGATTTCTAGCAGTTTGTATTATTTCCTTAGCACACCCCACAGTTGGAGCCTAGTAACTGAACGCGCTCAAAGACATCCACAAACAAATAACCCTAATAACCTCCAAATTACACTACAGGCTGGGGCGATCACATCAGCTTATTTAGGTAAAATTGGAAATATAACCAACCAAGATCGGGAAATCTTGACCAACGGAGCAATAATAGGCGATCGGCTATGGGAGCAATGGTCTGGAGTTTTTGATGTTAAATTAGATAATTAAGTCAAGAGAAATTGATATATGCCACAGCTAATTGGAATTTTGGTACTAATCGCTTACGTTTTTGGCGTTGTAAAATTTTTGTTGGGTTTTCGTCGTACTGATTTTGAAGGTAATCAGATCGGACTAGCCTTGCTCTGGCCAGTCTTATTTGCCATGAATGGTAACTACCGCAAAAATTTCTTTAAAGCCCTTAAAGGATCCTAATGACTTGGTGGAAACGACTCAGAACCAATCCTCTTGCTTGGATTGGCATTATAATTTTAACGACTTTCTACGGCTTGGCTCTATTTGCTAATTTTGTAACACCCTATGGTGTTAACGAATCAGCTAAAAATGGAGCATTACTTCCACCTACCCAAATTCATTGGCGCGATCGGCAAGGGCAATATATTGGTGCTCATGTCTATCCGACTACGCAAGGCAAAGTCGATATGGAAACAGGCGATCGCGCCTTAATTATTGACTACAGCAAACCATCACAGATTCAGATTTTTCATGGTGGACATTTGTTTAGTACCACTAGCAATGCCCAACTAAACCTACTTGGCACTGACGAGCAAGGGCGGGATCAGTTGACCCGCCTATTGTATGGCGGTAGAATTAGCCTCCTAATTGGCTTTATCGGTACAATTATTTCCTACACTGTAGGCTGCCTTGTTGGTGGTATTTCGGGCTATGTTGGCGGCTGGCTTGATGTGGTGTTAATGCGTTTTGTTGAGGTTCTAATGTCAGTTCCTTCAATATATTTGTTAGTAGCATTAACTGCAATTTTGCCACCTGAAATCAGTAATACTGAGCGATTCGCGTTAATCATTGCGATCATTTCATTTGTATCATGGGCAGGACTAGCAAGAATTATTCGAGGACAAGTACTGTCCATCAAAGAACAAACTTTTATTTTGGCAGCTCGTGCATCAGGAGCAAGCCCATTAAGGATCATTGTCAATCACGTCTTACCACAAACCATCACATTTATTATTATCTCGGCAACCCTCGATATCCCCCGATTTATCGTTGTAGAAGCGGTTTTAAGTCTTGTAGGATTGGGCATTCAGCCTCCTGATCCCTCATGGGGTAATATGCTGTCTGTGTCTACAAATGCCTCGATTGTAATTCTACAACCTTGGCTTGTATGGGTTCCTGCATTAGCGATCGTATTGACGGTGCTATCATTTAATCTCTTAGGTGATAGTTTACGTGATGCCCTTGACCCAAAAAACATTAGGCAATAGACTTTTTTTAAAAAATTCCCAACAGTCTTAAAATATGTCGCCAAAATGCTTAGGCAATTAGGTAGTATGAGACTAGGATTTAGGCTATTTTGTATTGTTTGTGACGGGTTTTTTGCTCTTTCGTCATGTCAATCTGAAAGTTAGCATCAGCAAAATAGGAGTATATTCAGCGTGCAGTACTTAGCGGAACTTCAAATATCGAAAGCAGCTTTTGGATTAGGCGGTAACTCGTCAGTCCGTCTATTAGCACGTAATACGGGTGAAAATGTTTGGCAGCCGATTACTAACGAGCAAGTTTTACCAATTCAAGATGCGGCACAAGCGAAAGAGTTTAAAGATGGTCAAATGGTAATTGCCGAGATAACTGGCAGTAACCAAGTGCAAAGTGTCCAAGATGCTTCTAAAAAAATTGTCAATATCTTGCAGGCTTTTTCGCGATCGCAAGACAAATATAAATCCGCCGAAGAAGAAGTCGAGCAGTGGAAGCAATCTCTTAATTTTCAGAGCCAAGAGTTGCATCGGCGTGAGCAGGAATTAGAACAAAAGGAACTAGAGCTAGAACATCTTGACACTAGAAAACAAGAAATTGAGGAGTTAGAATCCAAGTTTGCTAAAGAGCGTAGTGAACTTGAGCAATTACGTAAAAATATTGAAGTAGAACGAGGGCAGTTTGAGGCTAAGGCAGCAGCCTTAACAGTCGATCAGGCTGAGCATATCAAAGCTCTGATTAGTCAATTATCAACAAGTTTTACAAATCCAGATGCCCTTAGAGGTAGAATCCATAGCGCTATTGATCTGCTCAACCAGCGCCAAGAAATACTTACAGGATTTTGGCAAAGCTTAGATAGACTAAAAAATGAAGCCGAAAAGCAAAAAGGTAGTTTAAACAAATCAACAGAAGACCTTAATGCCCGTAAGAGTCAGTGGCAACAGACTCAAATTGCTCTTGCTGATGCCCAAGCGGAGCTTAAAGCTCAGCGCGGCATTCTGAAGCTACAAGAAAATAATATGGCGATGTCTAGAGTACAACTTGATGCTCAAATTGACCTCTACCAGCAGACATTCAATGCGATCGAGTCATTTGGGGGGCCAGGTAGCATGGAAGTACTTAGTCCAGAAGAAGAAAGCCGTTTGCAATCAATGTCCATTGAGGAGCTAGAATCAACGATTACAGCTTTACAGTCTGATTTCAATAAATTAGCCAATTATGTAAGTGCTCAAGAAGATGAGCTGGCTGGGCTAGAAGGTGAAATAGCAGATCTACAAAGTCAAGTAGAAACTGCTGATCAATTTGATCGCATTGAACTAGAGAGTAATAAGGAGTTTGCTGAAGAGCAGTACAAAGTTCTTGAAGACAGCGTGATGGGAACAAGAGTGAGTATGGAACAGCGCTTATCATTACTAAATCAACAAAAAGCTGTTTTAGATCGTCGCAAAGGAATTGCAGTTGATTCAAATCCAGTCCAAAGTTTATTGCCTTTGTTAACGCAAATTGAATCTCAAAAGAACCGTCAAGAACAAGAACTGCGGAAGATGGAAAGCCAAATTGATGCAGTCAGAAACTATACGCAGCAGCAGCAAGACATTCTCGCTAAACAAACTCAGGAGCATCAGCAACAAGACCAATCAATTCGTTCAGCCGAATCTCTACAGCAAGATCAGATTAGAGTTGTGGCTGAGTTGTTAGGTCAAATTAGTGCTCAAGAGCAGCTTTTACGCCCTGTGCAGGATATTGTGGACACGTTACGTCCACAGTTAGAAGCGGCAGTTCAGGATTTGGGAGCCATGTCAAATGGTAATAGCTCCTCGCAAATTCTCACTGAATTACAATCTGTTATTCAGAGTTTAGTTTCTTCTTAAGACATACAAAAGAAAGGGTGCAAAGCACCCTTTCTTTTGTTTTTATTCTTCAACTTTAATTGAGAGGATTTTGTCGCCACGGCGAATTGCTTGCGCGACTTCGGTATCTTCTGTATATCCAAAAGCTGCATATTGACCATCTAAAAATGATGCGTCACCAAGAGTGATAAAAAATTGACTGGTTGCGCTATTAGGATCATTAGTACGTGCCATTGAGAAAACACCTGCTTTATTATGCTTAATCACGGGCTTTTTACCACCAGTTAAAATATTGCCAATAGTGGCTTGGGTATCACCCTCCGCCCAGATTTCGAGTTTGACGCGATCGACCGATCCACCAGTACCATTACCAAGAGGATCGCCGCCTTGAATTACAAATCCTGGTTCGACACGATGAAAAGTTAGTCCATCATAAAAACCATGCTTGGCTAGGTCTACGAAATTTTTGACAGTGATTGGGGCGTGTTGATCATCAAACTCAGCACGGATGGTTCCCTTAGCGGTCTCGATTACAGCACGGATCATAAGTAGACTTACCTAAAAGTTTTTGAAATTTAAATCAGCTTAAAGTATAGCAACCGCCAAGGCAGTTAAGATGCAAAACCCCAAAAGCAGGGTTAATTCATGAATTAACTCTGCTTTTGTTTATTTTTTATAGTGATGATCGAATTAGTTCACCCCGCATCACCAATTCTTGTCTGAAAGGGAGGAGGACATAAAACCCTAAGAATAGTGGAGGCGCTTTGCGCCACCACTATTCTTAGGGTTTTAGAATTTGCATTTCTATAATCAAAAACAGTGGAGTGGGGCTAAGCCCCACTCCACTGTTTTTGACAGAGAAGGAAGTAGTATGATGGAGTGATAGATCGGCTTTGAGGATCACATATAGTTATGGATAGCAATAATTTGCTCAAGCAGTTACTCATGCTTGGTGTTGGCACGACTTCGATGGTGCTAGAAAAAATAAAAGAAGCTAGTGAAGATTGGGTCAAAGACGGCAAAATTGATCCTGAACAGGCTTCAGAGATCCTTAATGATATTGCAAGCCGACTCAAGTCAGAGCAGGGAAATCTAGAGACTTTAATTCAGCGACAGATTCGTAATGTGATGCAAGATTTGGGCGTACCACGTCAAAATGAAATGGATGAATTGCGTGGAAGGATCGATCGCCTAGAGCGTCAGATGCGTGATTTAGAAAATAAGCAATGGCGCTAATTAATGGAATCTTCAGGAATTCTGTATTTAGTGGGAACGCCGATCGGTAATTTGGAGGATATGACTTTCAGAGCGATCGCAACTCTAAAACAGGTAGATTTAATTGCGGCGGAGGATACCAGACATACTGGCAAGCTTCTACATCATTTTGGAATTGAGACTCCGCAGACAAGCTATCACGAACATAATGCTTTTAAGCGTGTCCCCGAACTGGTAGAAAAGTTGTTGCAAGGTATGGCGATCGCCTTAGTCACCGATGCAGGAATGCCAGCGATTTCTGACCCTGGGGTGGAACTAGTACAAGGATGCATCGCTGCGGGTGTGCGTGTTGTGCCAATTCCTGTCGTCACCGCAGGGATTGCTGCTTTGACCGCTTCGGGGTTTGCGACACAGCATTTTGGGTTTGATGGATTTTTGCCAACTGATAAAAAAGAAAAACGCGATCGCTTAGAAATTTTGCGTTTAGAAACTCGCACGATGATTATTTATGAATCGCCACATCGGTTATTAAGAACTCTCGAAGAGCTTGCCGAGAGCTTGGGAAAAGAACGTCGAATCGCGATCGCTAGAGAATTAACCAAATTACATGAGGAATTTTGGCGTGGTTCCATAGAAGATGCGATCGCCTATTTTACAATTCAGGCTCCTCGGGGTGAATTTACATTGGTACTAGAAGGAGCGCAAGCTCGTCTAAAACATGCTTGGACAGAGGAAGTAATATTAAAAGAATTGCAAGATTTGATTGATTCTGGCGTTTCGCGATCGGAGGCAAGCCGTCAATTAGCAGAACTAGCCGATTTACCACGTCGCCAAATATATCAACTAGCGCTGACGCTACAAGAATAAGTCAAGAACTCAAGTTCTTGGCTAAAAGCTCAAGTCGGTTGAAACCGACTAAAAAATACTTCTTCTACAACACTTTGCTCTGTCCGTAACCCGTTTCAACTGGTTTTAGCTTTTAGCCCGCACTTGAGTGCAGGGCTTTATTTTCTGCGTCTTAAAAATACTAATAACTTCTCAAACCCTTCAGGTATTGGGGCTGTATTTTCAATTAATGCGCCTGAGACTGGATGAGTAAAGGTTAGCCGCCATGCATGTAGTGCTTGACCTGTCAAATATTGCGAAGTTTCCTTGTTTGGATATCCGTAGACAGGATCGCCAGCGATCGCCCAGCCCATATATGCAGAATGAACACGAATTTGATGTGTACGTCCAGTTTCCAGATCGAACTTAACAAGCGTGTAATTTCCTAAACGTTCCTGAATTTGCCAATGAGTAATCGCTTTTCGACCATCAGGAATAACTGCCATTTTTTTGCGATCGCTCTTGTGTCGGGCGATCGCAGCATCAATTAGCCCTGATTCACCTTTGGGAACACCGCGCACAATGCCTAGATATTCTCGTCTTGCTGTTTTTGCTTGAATTTGGGCTTGTAAGTCTTGATGAGCGAGATCGCTTTTGGCGACTACCATTACGCCACTGGTATCTTTATCCAAACGATGCACAATGCCTGGGCGTTGAGTTCCATTTATTCCCGAAAGCTCAGTGCAATGAGCTAAAAGAGCGTTCACTAAAGTTCCATCGCTATGTCCTACCGCAGGATGGACAACTAGTCCTGCCGATTTATTAATTACAATTAAATGCTCATCTTCATACAGAACATCTAGAGGAATTTTTTGGGCAACTATGTCGAGCGGCGTTGCATCAGGAGTAATTAGCTGAATGCGATCGCCTGCTTTGATTAAATCTTTTTTGTTATTACAAAGTACATCATTAACGGTGACATGCCCTTCATCGATTAATGCTTGAATCCGCGATCGGGATAGGTCTGCAAGGTGACGAGCTAAGAAGCGATCAATTCGCTCAGATTTAATCAAATCTGTCCCGACTTCAAGCAAGTTAGTATTGTTATTGGCTGTAGGGCTGATTTCTAGATTCATAGCAGATCTGATTGTACGGCAAAGTAGGCGCACACAAGCGATCATCAAATATAGCAATGCAAATTTTGCTTAGGACATAAACCCAAAAAACAATAGCGGCGCTTCGCGCCG
Source organism: Pseudanabaena sp. UWO311 (assembly GCF_006937785.1). Taxonomy (GTDB): domain Bacteria; phylum Cyanobacteriota; class Cyanobacteriia; order Pseudanabaenales; family Pseudanabaenaceae; genus Pseudanabaena. The sequence continues at coordinate 84,876 of NZ_SJEE01000011.1, read as the reverse complement.
CTATTGTTTTTTGGGTTTTATTACATCAATATATTTAGTTGATGTTTTGAAAAGCAGCGAATGGAAGAGCCGCTGCGATCGCTTTAGGAACTGCGCCAGTTAAGGTCTTAACTGCCATATCCCACAATTTGGAAGGTTCGAGATCTGCACCAATCATTTGCCAGATTCGCATTAGCTCCTCGGTATGTAGGCGATTGTCTTCAGTAAGAGCTAACAAAATGCGGCGGCGGATATAAGCACCATCCTTAGAAGTCAAGAATTTTAAGCCCATACTTGCAGTCGGTATAATGTCAAAATCACTATCGGATTTAGCGATCGCCAATAAATTCTCTAATCTTGTCCATTGGAACTTATCGTCTTTAAACAGAATTCCAACTAAACGTTGACGCAGACTTTCTGATTCATCAGTGAGCAAGCGTCTCGCCACGTAGGGATAGGCAACCTGCACAATCTGAAATTCTGGATTTAGACTCAGAGCAACCCCTTCTTGGGTAATTACTGAGCGAATGATGAGAGCAAACTTAGCTGGCAAGCAGAAGGGATAGTCATACATCACTTTCGAGAAGCGATCGGTCACAACTTTAAAGTTAAAGTCCTTCACTTTTTCGGACATGATATCGCCTAACACTGATTCGAGAGCATTGACAATTGGCTTCATATCGATGTCAGGTTGTAAGAAACCAAGTCTTACATAGTCTTGTCCTAGCTCGTCGTAATCCTTATTCAGTAAGTGCACGACTGAATCAACTAACTGCTCTTTGGTCGTGAGGTCTAACTGATCCATCATTCCAAAATCAATATATGCCATCTTGCCATCGTAGGTGGCAAATAGATTGCCAGGGTGAGGATCAGCGTGGAAAAAGCCAAACTCTAGAAGTTGACGTAACCCAGACATAACGCCAATTTTTACGAGGTTGTCAGTATTTAGTCCTGCGGATTTAATCTGGTCAATTTCAGTTAGCTTGATGCCGTTAATCCATTCAAGTGTCAGAACTCGATGAGTACTGAACTGACGATAGATGGATGGAACTTTGACATCGGGATCGTTTCTGAAGTAACCAGCGAAACGCTCGGCGTTGGTTGCCTCATGGACGTAATCAATTTCTTCAAATAGCTTTAAGCCAAACTCATCGACGATCGCTTCTAAACTATTACCTAGGTTCAGGGGCAAAAGTGGCCCCAGCCATGCCGCAATGCCACGCATGATGTAGAGATCGAGGGTGAGTGTAGGCACTAATCCAGGACGCTGTACCTTGACTGCTACTTCTTCGCCAGTGTAAAGCGTGGCTTTGTAAACCTGTCCTAAACTTGCTGCCGCAACTGCATCTTCAGAGATGTTGCGATAAACTGTATTGACGGGTTTTCCTAGCTCTGACTCAATTATTGCAAAAGCCTGTTCGTTAGAAAAAGGTGGTAACTGGTCTTGCAATTTCGTTAGTTCTTCAAGGAAATCGACTCGCACTAAGTCAGGTCTTGTCGATAGTGCTTGCCCGACCTTGATATAGGTGGGGCCAAGAGCAGTAATAATGCGTCGTAGTTGCTCGGCTAGCTTAGGCTGACTGACTGTGTTGCCTGTCAAGACATCCCAGCCAAAGGCTATAGCAAAGCTCAATGCAAAATAAATGATTTTGAAAATACGTGCGATCGCTAACCAAGGACGACGACCGTAATATTCGGCATTGGCTTTTGCGTCGTAGCGATTTAGCTGTTCGAGGGGATGCTGACTCACGCTGTTAAATACCTTTTTTATATCCCATTTAACCTATCAGTATACAAAACTACATAATATATTTGTAATAATTTTTAAAGAGTTGCAATAATTGGGGCAAAGATCTATTTCAAGCGTTTGGATTGATCATGCTGGTCAAAACCCAAAAATTGCTCAAGTCGGAATTAAATTCAGCCAATGGCTCACCATTCATGGCTTTGCTCTAAACGTAAATATGAACTTATCAGGTTTCGATCGCACTGTTCACTGTGGAATTACCGATTGCCAAGTTTGTAATCTGAATCAGTTTGCCCATGATGTGAGGATTGAGCAGGTAAAAAATGCGATCGCGCAAACCTTTGCCCAAATATTTAGTTTGGACATGCAATTTCAAGCTAATACAACTCAGGAATCTATATATTTACTGATAATTCAAAATCTATAAAGTAGCGTTAATCAAACAGGAATGGCTTAACAGATAAAATCATACGCTTTAGCTCTTCTTCATTATGTTTAAGAAGATCGTGTCCCCATGTTTTATTTGTATTTTCAGCGCAATCCTTAGCAAGAGATTCTCCAATTGATTCAAAAGATTTTTTCATGTTGCTCCTTAATTTTTCTGGTGAAGTCCGAGATCCAAGAACAAATACTTTCTCTTTGAGATCGTCTGGAATCTGACCTTTTATATAGTTTAATCGATCTTTATAGTTCAAGAAATCTGGCTTCTTATCGTCAAAATCAATAAGCAAAGCAATCATCGTTTGTGGATATTTTCGCATTGTAGGAACATAATCATGCAGGAATTCCTGTATGACATCTCCCCAACCACCAGCAAATGAAAGAACTTGGATTGCTCGACTGTTAAGACTTGGTTCAAGAAGAAATCCGTTAGCAATTTGGCGATTAGCTTTATCTTCTGGCAATACTAGAAGATGTAGTTGATGTCTGTTGACGCTCATAATTCTATATCGCCGCGAATTAAGCTACTTGGGAGATCACCATCTATATGTACATCACTCTTTAACCTTACTAAAGTTGGTTCTAAATGGCTTTTTCGATCAAGTATAAAAGTGTTTTCATCTGAGAATTTGCGGATTGCTTCTTCATTGTGTGAAGTCACTAAAATCTGACCACTATTCCTAAATGAGCGTCGCAGCGTTGTGATGAAATGTCCTACCTCTGATAGCGATAAATAATTGTCAGGTTCATCCCAGAAACAAAAAGGACTGTAGTATTTGTTTGCAGCGAGGACAACAGCACAAAGGAAAAAACATTTTTCCCCATCAGATAAATCTTTAAAATCAACGCTCAACTCTGCACTATTGGCTTCAAACCGAACAATCATGTTTTTAGCATCTTTGCCGATCTTTTCGTTCTGAAAATCTTCAATATCAGGCATAACTTCTCGAAGGTATCTGTCAGCCTGCGCGTAAGCGGCGGGGTAACGGCTAAGTAATCCAGAAAACCATTCACCAAAATTTGAACCATCTCGCTTTGGCTCCAAAGTTTCACCACTTGATTCTCCCGTCATCAAGCTTGGGATTGGAGCCAAAACGATCATGCGAGATAGCCAATTCTTAAAGATATAAAGTGGATCGGTCTCTGATTGCACCTGAATTAATGGAAGAGCTACAAGATTCCAATCTACTTGAAAGTGCGAAGGCGCTAAAAGACGAGCGGCAGGTCTAATTCCCTTGGATAGTCGGTGAGATTGGCGGGGTTTCCCCTAAAGTATTACTTGAGCATCTTCACGCAAATAAACTGGATTTCCTGCAACAAGTAATTGTTCTTCCAATACACGAATTTCTTTGAAATTTTTTGATAATTCTAATGCAAGAACATACTTGTACAGTTGCTCTTTAAGTAATACTTCTATTTCAAAACGAATTGGAACATCAGACCTACCGCGACTAAAGTCCTTAGTCTGTATAAGTTGACTGACTCTATTGATACCTCGACCAATACTTTGTAATATTTCTAATGCAAAAGCAATAGTTGATTTACCTGCACCATTTTTCCCAATTAAAAGTGAGGATGGGAGATCTTTTAGAGTTAACTCAAAATTCTCCAAGCATCTGAAGTTATGTACATATAGTCTTTGAAGCATAAATAAATTCCAAAGTGTAAAAATTGCAAAAGACTTGGGTAAATCCAAGCATTTTAGCTAGTTTTGGGTTTGATTAGTATAGGGAAGAATTATTTAACTAAAAAAATTGCCAAAACAAAAAAGCGCCCTTGGGGCGCTTTTTTGTTTAAGAAGTAGCTAGCGTGCGACGCTTCGTGACCATGCGGAAGGCTTCGATGATATCGCCCTCTTTCCATGATGAAAACTTAGCAAGAGAGATACCGCACTCAAATCCAGAGGCGACCTCCTTGGCATCATCCTTAACCCGTCGGAGTGAGTCAAGTACAGCCGAATGGATAACCTCATTACCGCGCTTGACACGGACATTACAGTTACGGAGTAGCTTACCATTCTGGACATAGCAACCAGCCACAGCACCCTTGCCGATCGCAAAGATTGCCCTAACTTCAGCTTGACCAAGGTATTCCTCGACCATTTCAGGATCGAGTAAGCCTTCCATCGCATCTTGGATATCTTCCAAGAGCTTGTAGATGACGTTGTAATCACGGAAATCAACACCCATCTCGTCAGCAGCCTGTCTTGCACCAGGAGCCATCGTGGTATTGAAACCTAGGACTACTGCCGAACTCGCCGCTGCCAAACTGATGTCATTTTCGGTGATTTCACCAGGAGCTGAGAGGAGGATGCGGAGTTGAACTTCCCGCTGTGGTAGCTGAGCAAGAGCGCCCAGAATTGCTTCGAGCGAACCTTGGACATCTGCCTTGAGGATAATATTGAGTTCCTTGAGATCGCCTTCTTTGACCTTTTCTGACAAGGTTCCAAGGGTGACACGACGGGAAGCCATTGCTTGTACCAAACGGGCTTGACGTTGATCCATCGTGCGTTGATCAGCGATCGCTCTAGCCACTTTTTCATCAAGATAGACCTCAAATTCATCACCTGCCGCAGGGACATCGCCCAAACCGAGAACTTCCACCGCAAAGGATGGCGAAGCTTTATCAACACGGACGTTGCGATCGTCCACCATGGCGCGTACCTTACCAAAGGCAGCACCCGCCACAAAGATATCACCAACGCGCAATGTACCGTTTTGAACCAATAATGTCGCAACGGGACCTTTTGCCTTGTCGAGGTGAGCTTCGATGACCGTGCCTTTAGCCGTACGGTTAGGGTTCGCCTGTAAATCTTCAACTTCGGCAACCAGCAAGATCATTTCGAGCAGGGTATCCAGATTCTCACGACGGATGGCGCTGACAGGAACCATGATTGTATCGCCGCCCCATTCTTCAGCAACGAGGGCATATTCGGTTAACTCTTGACGAATGCGATCGGGCTGAGCTTCAACCTTATCGACTTTGTTAATGGCAACAACAATTGGCACTTTAGCAGCACGAGCATGGCTGATTGCTTCAATGGTTTGAGGCTGAACACCATCATCGGCAGCAACAACTAGTACAGCAATGTCAGTCACCTTCGTACCACGCGCACGCATGGCAGTAAAGGCTTCGTGACCTGGGGTATCAAGGAAGACGATTTGTTGTTTCTGACCATTATGCTCAACATCAACATGATATGCGCCAATATGTTGAGTGATACCACCCGCCTCTCCTTGAGCGACTTTGCTCTTACGAATTGCATCGAGCAAGGTGGTTTTACCATGGTCAACATGTCCCATGATTGTGACTACTGGCGGACGGCGTTGCAATTTGTCAAGGTCGCCAACTTCAATCATTTCCGTCTTGAGCGCAAGCTCGACGACCTCGGGGGCATGGACTTCATAGCCCAATTCAGCCGACACCATTTTGGCAGTACCGACATCGAGGGTTTGGTTAATATTCGCCATGATCCCTTTCATAAACAGGGTACGAATTACCTCTGTCTCTGAAAGTACCAACCGCTTGGCTAGTACAGCAACGGTCATACCCTCTTCGATTTCTACCGAGGTCGGTTTTTCAGGAATAATTTCGACTTGTTGATGACGGCGATCGCGACTAGGTGCAGATTTTTTGCCCTTTTGCGTTGGCTTAATGTCGGCTGCCATGGTTGGCTTCGATGGCACAACCGCAGCCTTAGGACGTGCTGTTGGACGAGCCAGCGACAAACTGATTTGTGCTAACTCAGCAGCAGCATCGGCATCAGCTCCATCATCATCCTCATCATCAAAATCACGCAAATAGCGCTTCGGCTTGTTCAGGCGATTTTTTTCTTTAAGCTCTAGTAAATCCTTTTCTTCTTCTTCTTTGGATTTACCTTTACGTTTACTACCCTTACCAGGCAACGTTGGTTTTTCTAAAAGTTCTGGTAGTGCAGGATTAAATCCACCTGTTGATTCTGGTTTCTTACCAGTTTTGTCAGCAATAACAGGCTTTTCAGGCGCACGCATCAAGGTTGGCATCGGTGGACGCAAATTATGCGGTGGTTCTGTCGGGGCAGTGATCCCACGTTCGATGAGTACCGAGTCCTTTACCAACTTCGGTCCACGGCTTTGAGGTCTACCAGCAGCAGGGGCAGACTGTTGTTCCGCAGGTTTGTTCAATTTTGGCTTTTCAGGCTTGTTGACCTTAACTGTTTCTGGTTTTTCCTCACCAGTAATCTGCTCAGTTCTGTCCTGCTCAGACCTACTCTGATTGGCTTTTGCTGAAATTCTTGACTCGTCTGAAGGTTTTGCCGCAGGTGGTTTGGGTGCAATAACAGATTTGGGAGCAACAGCTACTGGAGGCTTAGGTCTCTCAGGAGCAGCAGGTTTATTCAATTTGACCTGAGGAGGCGACACACTTACTAAGGATTGTTTTGGCACAACAGGAGGGCGCTCAGCTTTTTCTGCTTGTAGTCGTTCAGCCCTTGGAGTCTCTTTTCGGGGTGCTTGTTCCTTAGGTGCTTGTTTCGGTGTAACGATGCTGGGTGTTGCTTGTTCCTCAGCAAAAATCTTCGCAGGGGCAGATGCGGCCGCCTTTTCGGATGATTTAGGTGGAGCTAGCGGCGCAATTAACTCTGTTTTTGATTCTGAGGGTGATCTTGGCTGAGAGTCTTTGATCGATTGGGGATTTACTGGTGGGGTCAATGCTGTTTCTAAGGTCAATTCAATTTTGGGCGCAGGGTTAGTTTCGGACTGTTCACCTTCTGAGACAGAAGGACGACTGGGAGGCTTGACTAATGAAGAAGCAGAGGGCATGGGCAGGGGAGGGTTAATAACAGCAGTTTTAGCAGGAGGTTCTGAGCTAGGCTCGGCGATCGCACTAGGTGAGTTAAGGGGCGGATTTACAGAAGTTGTAGCTCCTACATTAACAGAGACAGGTGGAGTATTGAGACGAATTGTGGGCTTGGTAACCGCAAGAATTTGCTGCTTGGCAATACGAGCATCAGATTCTTTGGTCTTTGCCGCAGCAGCAGCTTTCTTTTCAGAAGCTCTAGGATCGGCAGCTTTATGATGATATTGAGGGGCTTTGATGCGTACCAATTCCGCCTCTGATTCTGTAATTGTACTACTATGACTTTTAACAACTATATTTAATTGCTCACATACCGCGATTACATCTTTGGTGTCGAGATCTAACTCTCGTGAGAGTTCATATAGTCGAACTCGATTGCTTATACTCATTGCTTACTCTGCCCTGCGTAACTGTTGTACACGATGAAATTGAATTTACATAGAAGTTGCTTCCTATCTTTTGCTAGGTTGAATTACATTGACTGAATTACATTGACCATAGTTAATCTTAGAAGCGCCTAGCTATTCCTGCTGAACAGGCTAGCGAGTAGGTTTCAATTTTTAAATGAAACTACTATAGCTATTATTACTCATACAACCTAGTAATATGAGATGTTAGCTAATTTGGCTCACAAACCTTGGCAAAATCTCACTCAGTTTACTAGCTCTTGTACATTACCCCTAAACATAGTTTTTGAGAAGAGATTTTTTCTGTATAAATTACCCAAATCCATAGTTTATGACTCGCAGGGGCACAACCCTATGGGTTTGGGTTAGTAATTAATTATGCTCATCTACTTTATTGCGCTTTGTGTGAATAATTGGCTCAAATTTTTGAAAAGCCCCATTTTACTTAGCTGTGCCTAAAAAATCAAAGGATTAATTAAATTTCTAAAGCCCTAGTTAATGAACTTAAGTGCATTTGCATTGTTACAGTTATTTACACTACTTTAATTTAAGGTAGGATCGGACAGTCTCGAAGCATTGTGATTTTATGACCAACGTACCCGTCTCTCGCATTCGCAACTTTTCAATCATTGCTCATATCGATCACGGCAAGTCTACGCTTGCCGATCGCTTGCTGCAATTTACAGGCACTGTGGCGGATCGGGATATGAAAGCGCAGTTTCTCGACAACATGGACTTGGAACGTGAGCGGGGGATCACAATTAAGTTACAAGCGGCGCGGATGAATTATCAAGCGCTTAATGGTGATGAATATACGATTAATCTGATCGATACCCCAGGTCATGTGGACTTTTCCTATGAGGTATCGCGTAGCTTGGCAGCTTGTGAAGGAGCTTTGTTAGTGGTTGATGCGTCGCAAGGGGTCGAGGCGCAAACTCTGGCTAATGTCTATTTAGCACTAGCCAACGATCTGGAGATTGTCCCAGTACTTAATAAAATTGATTTACCAGGAGCAGATCCCGATCGCATAGCCAATGAAATCGAACAGTTAATTGGGTTAGATTGCTCGGCAGCAATTAGAGCTTCAGCAAAGCAAGGGATTGGGATCAGGGAAATCCTTGAGGCGATCGTTTTGCAAGTGCCGCCGCCCAAAGATACGGTTGATCAACCATTACGAGCTTTAATTTTTGATAGTTATTACGATGCCTATCGTGGCGTAATCGTCTATTTCCGTGTAATGGATGGCACGGTCAAAAAAGGCGATCGCGTTAAATTCATGGCTTCAGGACAAGAATATGTAATCGATGAGCTTGGCGTACTTGCCCCTGGGCAAATCCAAGTTGATGAATTACATGCGGGTGAAGTGGGTTATCTCGCTGCTGCGATTAAGATGGTCGCCCATGCGCGGGTTGGTGACACGATTACTTCAGCGATCGACTCTGCCCCTGAGCCTTTTCCTGGTTACGAAGAAGCAAAACCTATGGTTTTCTGCGGCATGTTTCCCACTGATGCCGATCAGTTTGAGGAATTGCGCGAAGCACTTACCAAGCTTAAGCTTAACGATGCATCTCTAAATTATGAGCCAGAAACCTCGAATGCGATGGGGTTTGGTTTCCGTTGTGGATTTTTGGGGATGCTACATATGGAGATCGTACAAGAGCGCCTCGAACGTGAATATAATCTCGATCTAATTGTGACTGCGCCATCAGTAATTTATCGTGTAACGACAAATACGGACGAAATTTTAATGGTGGATAATCCTAGTGAGTTACCGCCACCAAATTCCAGAAAGTCGATCGAGGAGCCCTATGTCAAGCTAGAAATCATGACTCCGCAATCTTACATTGGGACTTTGATGGAGTTATGCGTGGCAAGACGAGGAGTATTTTTAGATACTAAGTACATCACTACAGAACGAGCAACTTTAATTTACGAACTTCCCTTAGCCGAAATGGTAACTGATTTCTTCGATCAAATGAAGTCTCGCACAAAGGGATACGCCAGTATGGAATATCAAGTCATTGGCTATCGTCCAAACGATCTGGTGCTTGTTGACATTCTCGTGAACGAAGAACCTGTGGATGCTTTGGCTTGTATTGTCCATCGCGACAAGTCTTATAATGTTGGGCGAGCATTAGTATCTAAGCTGAGGGAGTTGATTCCAAAGCAGCAGTTCCAAATTCCAATTCAGGCTGCGATCGGGACAAAGATATTGGCGCGGGAGAATATCTCGGCTTTGCGAAAGAATGTGTTGAGCAAGTGCTACGGCGGCGACATATCTCGAAAGAAGAAGTTGTTGGAGAAGCAGAAGAAAGGTAAAAAGCGGATGAAGTCAATTGGAACAGTGGAAGTTCCACAAGCAGCGTTTATGGCAATTTTGCAATTGAACGGTGATTAAAACCCAAAAAAGGCAAATCGTCCGCTTAGCGGGCGATTTGCCTTTTTTTTGGTTTATAGCTCTATGTTGAGTGGTAAGATAATCGAAAATTTTGTGCCAACACCCACTGTGCTTTCACAAAGAATTGTTCCTTTCAAATTTTGTGTCACAAGGTTATAGATAATATGTAGCCCAAGACCACTACCACCTCTATCTCTAGCTGTTGTGAAAAAAGGTTCAAAAATTTTGTCTAGACTTTCAGATGGAATACCATTACCATCATCAGAGTAAGTAATGAGAACTTTGTCATCTTGCTGAGAAATTTCAACTTGTAATTGTCCAGCTTTATCTAAGTTGTGATAGGCATGAGCAAGAGAATTTACCACTAAATTTGTGATGATTTGAGATAAGGCTCCAGGGTAACTTCGTATAGAGATCGCATTATCACCAAGGACTTTAATTTGATGTGAAGTATTTTGAATTTGCGGGGCTAGACTAAGCAGAATCTTCTCGATATAGTCTTTCACTTCAAAACTGCGCTGCTCTAGACTGGTTTGATCAACGGCAACTTGCTTAAAGTTTTGGATGAGCTCGGCAGCCCGCTGTAAGTTAGTCAATAGAATTTCGCTGCTGCTTTTAGTTTTCTCTAAATATGCTTGCAAGCTAGATTTTTTAAGTTCCCCAATCTCAAAAGATTCCCTAAATCTATTTGTCGCATTATCAAGAATGGAAGCTGCCATTAAACTATTGCCAACAGGAGTATTCACCTCATGGGCGATACCTGCCACCATACTACCGAGAGCAGCATATTTTTCGGACTCTAACAGTTGCTTTTGGGTGGTTTTAAGTTCATCTAAGGTGCTGGCTAATTCGATATTCTTTTGATAAATTGCAGCCTCTGCTCGTTTGCGATCGCTAATATTGCGAATCATAAATAGCACTTCGTTGGCTCCGCTCACTACTATGCGAACCTCCTCATCTTGGCAGTAGCCATTTACACATATTTGCTGCTCATAAATTTGCATTTCCCTTGTGACGATAGCTTGATTTATATAGAAAAGCTGGCGATCGCTAATTTCGGTTGGAAGGATTTGGGACACATGCTTACCAATATTCTCAAAGTCAGGATAAAGTAACTCGATTTCGTTTTCATAGTTAACCTGACCAAGATAGATACCATCTGCACTAACATGAAACATTAAATCAGGAATAACAGAAAGAATCGCTCTTCTGCGAGTTTCCCCAGCGCTGAGAGTCGTATAGCTTGTAACCGCGATCGCTGAACAAAATAGTGCTAATAAAGTAGGAACTATAGGCATCCACCAACCCCACAAAAATGCGATGTAGCTAACCGTAAGTAGCCCTCCTCCTAATCCCAAAATCGTCAGAATATTCCAATGCATATGCAATGGAAATTTTGATGAGGTCAGTATTCTTTTGTAGCGCCTACTGCGACATAATAAACCACCAATACCTCCCCAGAGCACAATCCACAAAGATTCGATTAATTTAGACCAAACTTGTATGGTGGGTCGTCCATCAAGGGCGTTAGCGATTAATTGGCTGGCAATATTTGCATGAAGAATAACGCCGCTTGTGACTGGGAAAGGACTACCTAATGTTGTGCTGTTATATGGAGTAATAAAATAATCTGTATTGCTTTCTGCGGTAATTCCAATTAGAACAAGGCGATCGCGAAATGTATCCTGAGCAATATTTTTATTGAGTACATCAGTTAAAGAAACTGTATGAAAACCATTTTGAAAATTACGGAAATTTGAAAGTATTTGATATCCCCCCAGATCTTGGCTTACATAGCCTCCAACATTTTCGGTGATTGGAGCAAATATTGCTTTTCCCAACCTATATTGCTGTGTTTTAGAATTAACAACTTCGATGCTAATATTCTCTTGTTTGAGGTACTTGATGGCTAAAGCAGCACTCAAACTAGTGATAGTTTTACCCTGTTTGTCCTTTAGAGAAAGTAAGATGCGGCGAATCTTGCCGTCACCATCAGGAAGCAAATCATTTGCAGCTACTTGATTAAGCTTTTCTAGGATGGGGGAGCCATCCACATCACTACCGCCTTGATTTGCGATAACTTTGCGGATGCCAATTAGATTTGGCATTGATTCAAACGTGTTTACTAACTGTCGATATGCATCTCCATATTGCTTGGGTACTGGGAGATCTCGATAGATATCTAGCCCGACTACTCTGGGTTGTTGTTGTTGAATTAAATTTAAGAGCTTGGCAAGGGTTTCGTCAGAGATAGGTGAACCAAACTTCTGGATGTCTGGTTCATTAATTGCGACAATCACGATGCGTTCGTCTTTGGCTTCTGACGGTCGCCATTGAAAGAACAAATCATATACAGCAAGTTCTATTGGTTGCAAAACTCCCACAAAGCGCAGTCCAAGCAAAATACCTGTTGTTGCTGGGACAACAACCAAAACCCCACGCAATTTCCAAATTATCTTTTTGAAGTTAATCCACATCTGTAAATTCTAACAGTCAAGAGTGAGGAGCAATGGGGATTACTCTATCGATATAGCCATTAATCGTTAGCTCAGCTGCGATCGCTAGTTCCCCAGATTAATTTCGCAATAATAGAAAAGCAGCAGCAATTTGTGTAAATTAAATAAGAAACATCTTAAGAGTTTATACTAAAAAAATAGCGTATCTTTTAGGATTTAAGTATAAATTCTAGAGCAAAAGCATCAATTATCAAAAAACACAAATTCTATAGCCTTGCAAAATTTGAATTTGAATATATTTGATTACTAAAGATTCACCAGTTGTTTCTACTACTCATTGGTATTATTTAGGTATAATGAATACCCCAATGTTAATTATCTTACTAAAGATTATATTAATATCTGTTGTATAGTAATTCCCAATCTAGTCTTATCCAAGAAGTTCTATTAAGCATTGTTGCATCGTATTTCTAAGAATTTATAATGGTCTTCTAGCCTGAAATTACTGTAGTCGAAATCTTTAAAACAACAATGCTACTTTGAAGGTGAAATATCTTAAAAAGTATTGTTTTGACAATGTAGTCACACTTTCGAGGATCGGTATTATAAGAGGAACTTAAAACATGAAACTTGCTCTTCGCTATATCAAATTGACATGTGGATTTGCTTTTAGCTTCTTCACAACAGCATTTTCAGCTATGGCGCAGATTCTCCCAGATAATACCTTACCTAATAACTCTACAGTAACAACTAACGGACTAATCCAAACTATTGATGGGGGCACGATTAGAGGAGTTAACCTCTATCATAGTTTTCGAGATTTCTCAGTTTCGACAAATAATACTGCCTATTTTAATAATGCACCGAACATTCAGAATGTGTTGACGCGAGTGACAGGCGGCTCCGTTTCAAATATTGACGGGATATTGAAAGCGAATGGCAATGCAAATTTATTTTTGCTCAATCCCAATGGAATCGTCTTTGGCGCAAATGCGAAGTTAGATATTGGCGGAACATTTGTTGGTAGTACAGCAAATAGCTTTAAATTCTCCGATGGTAGCGAGTTTAGTGCCACGAATCCTCAAGCACCACCATTGCTAACAATGAATATTACAACAGGATTGCAGTATGGAACTAGTAATAATGGTGCTGCGATAGCCAATCAGGCTAATCTCTCAACGAAACAAGATTTAGTTTTAAATGCTGACAAATTGGACTTGCAGGGTCAATTACAGGCAGGTCGAGATCTGATCTTGCAGGCTCAGGATACGGTAACGATTCGCGATACTGCTAACACAAAATTTGTGGCAGCATCTGGTAGAGACATACTAGTACAAGGAAATCAATCGGTTGATATTTTTACCTTAAATCACCCTAATAGTGGTTTTTGGTCGGGTGGGAATATGGTGCTGCGATCGCAAAATCCTGTTGTTGGCGACGCTCATTTCTATGCTGGTGGAAACTTAAATATTGAGAAGTTAAATGGAACTATCGGTGATTTGCTCAGTCCTAATGATCCAGTAATTCTGGCAAATGGCAATGTGGCGTTAGGTAACTACACTGGGGCATCACTGCATATCTTAGCTGGCGGTAGTGTGACTATGGCGAATGTCATTATAAATAATACTGGGGCTATTAACTCTACGATTAATCCCAGTAATACAACATTATTTAATGCCACTAAGCGTTATGCAGACTTAGCAACATTTAACTTGACTGACTATCAAGCGATCAAAGATAGCAATGGCTCAGTTCAAGATATTGTCCCAGTTCAAACTCCTATTACGATTGATGGAAGTACTAAGGCAACTTTGGATATAAGAGCAGGAGTGGATTGGTCAAAATTGGGGGGGTTGCCTGCTAGTCCTATCGTTTTAGGTGCGATCGCGTCTGTTCCTTCCTATGCAAACCCTCCTACTAGATCTGATATTACTGTGAATGGGAATATTCGCGTGAGTCAACCTAGTGGGTTAGTGTTCTTAACTAATCAATTTGTTCCCAATACTTTACAAGGCAAAATTTCCACTCAAGAAATTAATACTGGGACTGGTATAGTCGGAGCTAATGCTGGAGATGTTCGAATTTATAGTCGAGGCGATATTGCTATAAATTCCAACTTAATTGCATATTCAGAGCCAGGTTCTGGCAATGCAGGAAATGGTGGATCAGTCACAATTTCTTCCTATGCTGGTAATATTACGATGAATTCAGAGCTATACACTGATTCCTTTACATTCTCTGGCAATACTGGGAATGGCGGTAATATTTCATTCTTTTCTTATTTAGGTAACATCATATTAGACGAACTATACTTTGAGTCCTCTTCATTTTCTTACTCTGGTAATTCCGCCAATGCAGGCGCGGTATCTCTTGTTTCCTACTCAGGTAATATTACGGTTACTCGTCCAATTTGGAAATCGCCTTCTGTTTCCTTGGCATCAGGCAATTCGGGAAATGCTGGAGACATTGCTTTTGCTACTTATTCTGGCAATATTACGGTTAAAGATGTTAGAAGTTTCTTTGGAGATGTTGGTACTTATTTAGATGCTGGTACATACTCAGGTTCTGGTTCCTCTGGTAATGGAGGAGCATTTTCTTTGGCTTCCTATTCTGGGAACATTTCATTAATTAATGCCCCATTGAACTCATCTACGGCTTCTTACTCATCCTCAAAATTAAATCATTCTGGAAATGGAGGAAATATATCTCTAGCTACCTCATTGGGCAACATTATTCTGAACGATTTGACATTGTATTCCTATTCATTCGCAAGATCCGCTAATTCTCGAAATGGGGGAGCAATTACAATTTACTCTGGCAATGGAAATATTTCACTAAATAATTCGACATTATCAGCATACTCTTTAGCATCATCTGCAAGTTCTCAGAATGGCGGATCTGTATCTATAAACGCGCCCAATGGAAGTATTACCAGTGCATTAACGAGCTATATATTATCATTCTCTATTTCTGCACCAACATCAAAAAGTGGTAATGGGGGTGACGTTAATTTAACAGCAAAAAATCAAATCAGCAATCTTGCGCTCTTTACCTCATCTGCCTTTGGAGCAGCAGGAGCAGTGAATATTAATGGTCTAGGTGATTTAGCGATCGCATCTCTTCAAGTGATTACGAGTAAGACCGTAAAGTTCCCTAAACGAGCCTATGACATCAACGATCCCAACACTTTCATCACTACAATTTTTGGTTCTGGACAAAGTGGGCGATCAGGAGGCGTAATTATTAAAGGATTAGGTAATCTCATCTTTGACAATATCCTGATCGTGAGTACGACTCAAGGAATTGCCCCTGCTGGAAATATTCTGATCACTAGCCCTGCGGCGATCACCTTCCAAAATAATAGTCAAGTCCTTAGTAATACTAGTAGTATCGGTAATGCTGGCAGTATCACCGTTACCGCAGGAAAGAGCATTACCTTCAAAGATAATAGTCAAATTATTGCGCAAACTAGTAACAAAGGGAAAGCTGGAAACATCGGACTCATTGCGGGAAACTCAATTCTCTTTACTGCGGGTACTGGCTTATTTGCCAATACCACATTAGGCTCGACAGGAGATGGCGGCAATATTACGATCGATCCGCAGTATGTGACCCTGCAAGATGGAGCGACAATCGCTGTCGGCAGTCTAGGCTCTGGCATTGGTGGCAACATTACTGTATTTGCCAATTACCTCTCTCTTTTGAATGGTTCCTCCATCACCGCATCAACAGCTAGTACTAATGGAGGTAATATAGATTTAACTGTTCCAGCTATTTTACTTTTGCGTTATGGAAGCAATATTAGCACTACCGCAGGTACTTCAAACGCTGGAGGTAATGGAGGAAACGTTAAAATAAATGCGGGTTTTATCGTTGGAGTGAAAGGCGAAAACAGCAATATCTTTGCCAATGCGTTTACGGGTAATGGAGGAAATGTTGATATTAAGACTAATGGTATCTATGGACTAGAGTTCCGCCCACAATTAACAGATTTTAGTGACATTGCCGCTAGTTCTCAGTTTGGGGTGCAAGGAAATGTAACAGTTACAACACCTGAAATTGATCCAAGTCGAGGATTAACTTCTTTGCCGCTCAATCTTGTTGATTCATCGAAACAGGTTAGTCAGAGCTGTGCCATGCAGGGGAAGTTCTCTAATCGAGAGAATCGCTTTACGATCGCAGGTAGAGGGGGCTTACCAAAGAGTCCTAGTGATGAGCTTTCCATTAATCAATCTCTAGTAGACCTAGCTGAACTCGTACCAAGCAACACAAATCAAATCTCGGCAACTGAACAAAAACAAGAAGTAAAGAATGAATCTCCAAAATTTATTGTCGAGGCTAATGCGATCGCACATGATAGTTATGGCAGATTGCGATTAGTTGTTGATTCTACTCCTCTTAGTCCTGCCATCCCTCAGCTTTCTTGTTCAAAATAAATTTAATAGTCTAAATATGAGCATTGCTTCTCGGCGGAAAACCTACAAACTAATCGGTATAGGAATTTGCATAACTATATTAACTATCCTTTTAGGGTGGAGTGTTCAGCCTAGTATTGCCAATATCTCCTCAAAAAAAAACAGCGATATAACGCTCAGTCAAATACCTAATACTGATAGCCTGACAACTCTTGTACAGAATGGCAAGCAATATTACCGATTAGGACAATATGCAAAAGCGATCGCAATTTGGCAACAAGCTGCTGATATTTGTATAAAACAAGGCGATCGACTCAATCACGCCATTGTTTTGCAAAATCTTGCCTTAGCACATCAACAACTCGGACAATGGAAGCAAGCAGAGCAGGAGATCGTCCTCAGTATAGAAATCCTCCAATCTGATTCACAGCAACCTAAATTACTAGCTCAGGCTCTCAATATTCAGGGCAATATTCAACTCGCACAGGGCAAGGCTCAAGACGCATTAGCAATTTGGCAAAGAGCCACCATCACCTACCAGCAGGCAGGAGATAAAGATGGAGCTATTCGTAGCAAGATTAACCAGAGTCAAGCTATGCGATCGCTAGCTCTATATCCCAAAGCTAAAGAGACCCTCGATCAAGCCCAAGTAGAACTCAAAGAACACCCCGACTCCTCTCTTAAGGCAGCAATTTTGCTCAATCTCGGTGAAACCCTACGATTGTGTGGAGATATCCAAGGTTCCAAACTGGTATTGCAAGAGAGTCTGGCGATCGCAAAAAAGCTAAATGACTCTTCGATCATGGCAGATATTCTATTAAGTTTAGGAAATACCGCCTATAGCTCACAACAACCTACCGAAGCGATCAGCTATTATCAGCAAGCTGCTAATACCGCAATCTTTCCCAGCCAAAAAGTCCAAGCCCAATTAAATCAACTACGTCTCCAGATTAAACTGAATCAGCCTGAAGCAGCCAGATTATTGCTAGATGATATTCAAACCCAGCTGCTGAACCTCCCGCCCAGCCGAGCCTCAGTCTACGCAAGAGTGAACTTTGCGCAAAGTCTAATTAAACTAAATCCCACAAGCGATCGCCAAGCCCCTGCTAAACTCCTTGCAACAGCTACCCAACAAGCCCATGAGATGGGTGACATTAGAGCCGAATCCTATGCGATCGGATATCTAGGCTATCTCTATGAACAAAATCAACAGTTCTCAGAAGCTCAAATCCTAACTGAGAAAGCGCTCCTTGTGTCTCAAACCAATAATGCTTCAGATATAGCCTATCGCTGGCAATGGCAACTCGGACGAATACTCAAATCTCAAGGTAACAATCCTAAGGCGATCATCGCTTATACAGAATCTGTCAACACGCTAACTTCGATCCGTGGCGACCTTGTATCTAGTAATGAAGACATTCAGTTTTCTTTCCGTGATAGTGTCGAACCAGTTTACCGTCAGCTTGTCGCCTTACTTCTTACTCCTGAAGATGGAAAGCCAGTTAGTCAAGAAAATCTCAAAGCCGCTCGTAAAATAATTGAATCTTTACAACTTGCCGAATTAGACAACTTTTTTAAAGAAGCTTGCCTTACAGGGATGACTACACAAGTTGATGAAGTTGATCCACAAGCTGCCGTCATCTACCCAATCGTTTTGCCAGATAGTCTAGAAGTTATTATTTCACTACCAAATCGTTCGTTACTACACAGCACCACCAAAATTTCTGAGAACAATCTCGAAAGTCTCTTGAGCGAATTAAGGCGATCGCTACGTCGAACATCCCTTGAGACTGATATTAAAGCAGTGTCCGCAAAAATTTACAACATATTAATAGGGAAAGAGACAGAATCTATTTTAGCTGCGAACAAAATTAAAACCTTAGTCTTTGTTCTTGATGGTTCTCTAAGAAACCTGCCCATGTCAGTCCTTTATGATGGGCAAAAGTATTTGATGGAAAAATATAATCTAGCTATCACACCTGGGTTACAACTCATCGATCCTCGCCCACTCAAACGCCAACAACTAACTGTATTTGTCGGGGGAGTGAGTAAGGAAACTCAAAATTTTAATGCTTTACCAAATGTCGAAAGAGAGGTTCAGCAAATTGCTTCCCTTGTGTCAGCTCAAACCCTATTACTAAATGAAGATTTTATTAGCGAATCTATTCAAAAACAAATTAGGAAAATCCCCTATAGAGTAGTGCATCTAGCTACTCACGGTGAATTTAGCTCTGATGCTGAAAAAACGTTTGTTTTAACGTGGAATAATCGACTTGGAGTCAAACAGTTAGGAGAATTATTGCAATCTAGAGAGCAAGATAGCCGCATTCCCATTGAGCTATTGGTGCTTAGTGCATGCAAAACTGCTAAGGGAGATAATCGAGCTACTTTAGGACTAGCAGGAATGGCTGTGCGATCGGGAGCACGTAGCACGATCGCAAGCTTGTGGTCAGTAGAAGATAGTGCCACCGCAACGTTTATGAAAAACTTTTATCAAGAACTAGCGACTCTCGGCACAGGTAAAGCTAATGCTTTACAGAAAGCCCAGCTCAGTCTTCTGAAAAACCCACAGTATACCCACCCCTTCTATTGGGCTCCATTTGTTTTAATCGGAAATTGGTTGTAATCATAAAAAGAAGATAGCGCTTTGCACCATCTTCTTTTTATGAAGTTTTCTAGATTTTACAAGCGATAATTAACCATTCGTGAAAAAACCGAGTAATATATTACTTAATATTAATTAAGCATTTTCATGACATTGCTGCTAATTTAGACCACTAGAAAAATTTGCATTTATTCAGTTATTGCTTCTCTAGGTATAAGGCTATGCTTTCTAAATACTTCTATCGATACTTTGTCCTTATCTCGATCGCAACAATCTGGGAGATCACCACTTTTTTTGTTTTTTCATCAGATGCTCGCGCCCAAACATTTGAACCGTCGGCAAGTAACCCTGCACCAACAACAACTATTGGCGGGGGAAGGCGTACCAATGATGGACAATGTCTGAAAAATCGTGATATTCAGCCTAGAGAGGACAAAATCAAAAAATCTTTAGAGCAGCAACTGACACCCTTACTCCCTCAAAACAAATTTGGACTTACAGTCTCGGCTAGTCCAACATTTTTGGCATATATTCCCAAAACATCTGCGATCGCCGTAGAGTTCACCCTTGAAAATCAGCAAGGTAAAGGCATCGCCCAAAAGACTATCACTCTAACTAGCACTCCTAGCATCATCAATGTTCAATTCGAGGGCACTCCCTTAGAAGTTGGGAAAGATTACAAATGGCTAATCTCCGTCATATGTGAAACTGGTGATCCTGAAGATATATTTGCCGAAGGCATTATCCGTCGCATCAAACCAGACACAACTTTACTAAGCAAATTAGAGAAAGCGACCGAGCTCGAACGAGTATCTTTGTACGCAAAATTTGGGATTTGGCATGAAGCGATCGCAGGTCTTGCAAGTTTGCGTATTTCTCAACCCAATAGTCCCGAACTTATGACTAGTTGGCTAAATTTACTCAAGTCCACCAGCTTAGAGTCCATAGCAAATACTCCTCTTACAAACTAATCCACCAAATGATTTGATAAGGATTGGCAGCGCGAAGCGCCGTCAATCCTTATCATCACTATCAAATCATTTATGAAATAGAAAAATGCCTTTAGATTCAGATGAGCTGATTTTTATAGAAGAGGATGAGGATAGGTCTTTTTTGGACAATGAGAAAAAGAATTTCTCTAGTCTAGAAGATTACAATAAAGAATCTCAAGAAATATTTGAATTTACCTCATTACTAAGCAGATCAACATGGCAAATTTTGATCTGTGATGACGATCCCTCCGTGCATAAAGTTACCAAGCTTGCTCTAGAGGAATTTAAGTTTGCAGGCAAAGAATTGAAAATCATCTCTGCTTTTTCGGGTGCTGAAGGAATTAAAACGATTGAGCAAAATCCTGACATTGCGGTGATCCTGCAAGATGTGATTATGGAAACCAATGACGCAGGATTACAAGCTGTCAAACATATCCGTGAAGTTCTGCAAAATCAACTGGTTCGGATTATCCTCCGCACAGGTCAGCCAGGTTATTTCCCTGAATCTTCGGTGATTTTGAACTATGACATCAATGACTATAAGTCAAAAACTGAGCTGACCGAGCAGAAATTATTTACGACCCTAATTTCTAGTCTCAGAGCATACAGCAGTATCGTAAATCTTGCCGAAGGCCGTCAAAAGATGGCTATCTTAAACAAAAAGCTCTATCAATTTAATCAGAATTTAGAAAAGCGAGTCCAAGAGCGCACTATTGAACTCGAAATTGCTAAAGAAGCTGCTGATAGCGCAAATAAAGCAAAAAGTCAGTTTTTGACTAATATGAGTCATGAACTGAGAACCCCTCTTAATGGAATTCTAGGCTATGCTCAACTTCTAAAACTGAGCGATGACCCCGTTAAACATCAAGATGGGCTAAATGTTATCCTGCGAAGTGGTCAGCATTTACTTACATTAATTAATGACATTCTCGATCTATCCAAAATTGAGGCAGGTAGATTAGAGATTGATCGTGATATGTTCCACTTAGATGAACTTCTCAATAGTCTAATCGACATATTTCAGGTTCAGGCAAGCAGTCAAGGTATTGAAGTTATTTATAAGATAATTGGACAAATTCCTAAGCTTGTTTATGGTGATGCTAAGCGTTTGCGCCAAGTGTTGTTTAATCTTGTAGGTAATGCCATCAAGTTTACAGACAAGGGGACTGTAACTCTGACAGTGCAGAGTCTAGTTGATGGCAAAATTCGTTTTGATGTCATCGATAGTGGTGTGGGGATCGCGCCAGAGGATTTGCCCAAAATATTCCAATCCTTTGAACAAGTTGGTGATCCCATCAAAATGCAATCAGGAACTGGCTTGGGTTTACCGATTAGCAAGCGCCTAATCGAGTTGATGGGAGGGGAGCTAAATGTAGCAAGTACCGTAGGGCAAGGTAGTACTTTCTGGATCGAAATTGATTTGCCTACTTACATAAATACAAAAACGACTGAGCAGATCCAACTGAATCTTGAAATCATTGGTTATAAAGGCGAAAAGCTTAAAATCGTCGTAGCGGATTCAGAACAATTAGACCGTAATGTATTGATAGATATGCTTACACCTTTAGATTTTGACATCATCGAAGCTGAAGGTGGACTTGATAGTTTTGATAAAACATCCGCGTATATTCCTGATTTGCTTTTACTCGGATTAAAAAATTTAGATGATGATAATTGGAATATTCTGCGTAAAATCCGTCAGAATTCTAAGCTGAAGAACGTTGTTATAATTATGATATTGGAAGATATCATTGAAAGCGATCGCCAGAAATGTATAGAAGCTGGTTGCGCTGATATTCTAGTGAAACCCATCACCATGCAGCCATTAATGGACATAATTCAAGCAAATTTGAACTTAGAGTGGGAGTACTGCTATTTTGCCGATTCCGAAGCTTCTTCTCAATCATCTTTAGCAGATCAAGCGATCGCCAACAACATTTTGCTACCTTCTCGACAAATCATTTTAAAGTTAATAGAACTGATACAAGCAGGCGATTTAGATTCTCTCCAAAAGCTTTTAAAAGATTTAGAAAGGTCTGATGATGGACTAAAAACATTTACTGGAAAAATCATAGAATTGGCAAAAGGTTTCCAACTTCGCAATATTTTAAACTATCTCAATAAACTGATAGAGACTGGCTAAACCCAAAACCAATTTTGGAGTTTGCTGTACCTGCGGTGCTGAAAATACCAAAATAGTTTTCATATGAGAATTACTGGCTCTAATCATCAATTTCACCATAAATTACCAACCTCTGCTAGAATCTAGACCTACAGTATCTGCTCCCAGTTATTGATACTGCTGACTCATTAAATCCTCCTGTCTCTGCTCCATCTGACACCAATTTCAAAAATGGCTTAGCCATATTTGAAGCTTTAAAATCCCTCTGGGTAAGGTTTTAGATTCTTAGAAATGTCGCAACCCTCTAAGAATTGGTATGAATGAATTGGCACGAATAAAAATGGCAACATTAACAGCGACAGACCGATAAAAAACTGACACACAATTTGGAGTTCTATGTCTTTCTCAGCCCTTGGTTTGTCTGATCAAATCGTTCGCGCTGTCACTGCACGCGGCTATACTGAGCCCACACCGATTCAGTTACGGGCGATCCCCGTTGTTCTCTCAGGTCAAGATCTACTAGCTGGCGCACAAACAGGTACTGGCAAAACCGCAGGATTTACATTACCAATCTTGCATCTACTATCTAACAAGGTCGTTAAGCGATCGCCAACGGGCAAAATCCCAATTCGGGCGCTGATCCTCACACCTACCCGTGAGCTTGCAGCTCAAGTCGAAGAAAGCGTGCGCATGTATGGCAGACATTTACCTCTGCAATCAATGGTGATCTATGGCGGCGTTAATATTAATCCCCAGATCAACCGACTCAGGGGTGGTGTCGAAATTTTGGTAGCAACACCAGGGCGATTGCTAGATCATGTGCAACAGGGCAGATTGGATCTATCCAAGGTAGAAATCTTGGTATTAGATGAAGCCGATCGCATGTTGGACATGGGCTTTATCCGTGATATTCGGCGAATTCTAGCATTATTACCTAAAGAACGCCAAAATCTACTGTTTTCGGCAACTTTTTCCAATGAGATCAAATCCTTTGCCAGTACTTTACTCAATCAGCCAGTATTGGTTGAAGTTGCTGGTCAGAATGCCACAGCCGATCTAGTTACTCAGCGGATTTTTCCTGTAGATCGCGATCGCAAGAGAGACTTGCTAACTCATTTGATCAAGACTCATAACTGGTATCAGGTACTGGTATTTACCCGTACTAAGCATGGTGCGGATCGCCTAGTAAAGCAACTACATCAAGATGACATTGTAGCAATGGCAATTCATGGCAATAAAAGCCAAGCAGCCCGCACTCGCGCCCTTGGCAAGTTTAAAGATGGCAGTTTGCAAGTATTAGTTGCCACAGATATCGCTGCGCGGGGCTTAGATATTAGCGAACTGCCCCATGTCGTCAACTACGAGTTACCAAATGTCCCTGAAGATTATGTACATCGGATCGGACGTACTGGACGCGCTGGCTCATCTGGCGAGGCAATCTCGCTGGTATGTGTCGATGAGCGAAAGTTCTTGTCAGATATCGAGAAATTAATCAAGCGATCGCTGCCCCAAGAAATCATAGCTGGTTTCGAGCCTGATCCCCGTGCTAAGCCTGAGCCGATTCAAGTTGGAAGGCAATCTAAGCATCAGCCTCGACGGGGGGGAAATAGCGATCGTAATCATGCAGGCAAGCCGTCATCAGTGGCTGCGCCAAGCAAATCGCCCAGTAAACCACAAAAGCCACAGCTTAATAAAAGTGTGATTACCAAATCTCGAAACCCAAATTAATTGCTCGAAAAATGTCGCGGAGGGATAAGCCCGCCGCAACATTTTTCGATTTTATTGAGGTAGTTCGCAAAAGCGTCCGCAGTATTTTTCAACATAAAAGCCAACTCTTCGCTTCATATCCCACTGCCATTTATCTTGCTATACTACTTACAGCACTTTGCATAGCCAAGAGATACAATGACATTTTTGAAAGTACCATTTCGCGGTACTTTCAAAAATGTCATTGCATTTTGAGTAGGCACAAAGTGCTCTAAGTAGCAGAAAGAATGATAAAAACAAGGATGCTTTATGGGAATGCGCCTTTGCCTCGAATTGATCGCAACCTCGATTCAGCAACTACAAGAGTTAGAACATATTGCAGCGTCTCCAGTATCATCTTCTATCGAAATCGAGACAAGAAATCTCAATCTAGAGGATGCTAGCAATGTTTTGCGATCTAGCTTAACAGAATTAGAAGTTTATCAGCAATCAATTGCTGGAGAATTAGAGCGATATCGCGAACTGTTTGACTTTGCTCCTGACGGCTACTTTGTTACTGATGCTAATGGCGACATTACTGAAGCCAACCGTGCGGCAACTCTGATGTTTGGTTCACTGCCGATTGGTCAAAACTTAGAAAACTTTGTCTATCCCTCCTACAAAGAACAATTCCAAAGATTATTAGGACAACTACAACGGGGGCAAAATATCAAGAGTTTAGACTTTCGGATGCAGTTTCCGACAGGACAGCCCTTTGATGCAAGTTTTACAATTATCAGCATTCGTGTACCGCTAGATGGAAGAGTAACTGGACTGAGGTGGTGGATTCAAGATATTACTCAAAGAAAGCAAGAAGTTGATAAATTGCAGCATTCTCATCAGCGCTTAGAAATTCGTGTTGCCGAAATGAACGCCAAGCTCAACCTGATGGATCGCCAAATCCGTGTAGAGAGAGAAGAACAGCGCCGTATTTCGCGCAATCTTGCCCATAATGAAGCTAAATTACGAGCAATGATGCAGCATTCTTCAGATATCGTAAATATTCTAGATATTGATACTACTATTAATTATTGCAGCCCTGCGATCTTAAGAACTTTAGGCTATATGCCTGAAAACGTGATGGGCAGTAAATTTATTAGCTTTATTCATCCTGAAGACCTGCCGATTTTTCAAGATTTCCTAACTCAATCAGTGGATGCTTTGTCTGTATCAACGCCAATAGTGATGCGTCATCGGCATATCAACGGGAATTGGATTTATTTAGAATCAGTTTGTTGTAATCTTTTACAGGATACAAATGTTCAGGGCTTAGTTATTAATTCCCGTGATATTACAGAACGTAAACGCACGGAATCAGCGCTGCAAGATAGCGAACTTAGATTAGCAGCGATCGCATCAAGTATGCCTGCAACTCTCTATCGTTTATCAATCAACTCCGATGGAAAAATTTCCATTCCATTTATTAGTGATGGTCTAATCGATCTAGTCGGGATCTCACCAAGATATGTTATTTCTTCTCCATACCAATTATTAGATTTAGTTCATCCTGAAGATGTTGATCAATTTAAGGCTCTAATCAGAGCTGGGTTTGATAAGCTTGCCACTTTCCGTCATGAATTTCGCGTTATTACGGTCTCTGGTGAAGTCAAATGGGTACAGAATATTACCCGCTATTATCATACCGATTCGGACACGATATTCGCTGATGGAGTATGTATCGACATTAGCGAAAGAGGTGAAGCTGAGTCTAGTCTCCAAAGAACAAATGAACTATTAAGAGCAGTAATCAAGGCTGTTCCTGTAGCGATTGATATTGTTAGTCCTGAAGGCAAAGTTTTATTATGGAACGCAGCCGCAGAAAAACTATTTGCGTGGAATACTTCTACTGTTGTCGGTCATCCTGTACCGAGTGTTCCTGAGTCTCAAGCTTTGGAGTTACAAGCTGTGATTCTCGATACGCTGGCAGGTAGACAGATCAATGGTGTTCCAATGACTTTTCAACTTGGTGATGGGAGTTGGACTAACGTGAATGTCTCAACGGTTCTCGTCCACGATCCCCATGGCAAAATCGTTGGGATATTGCGGATTATTGATGAAGCTGGCGATCGCAGTTCTATTACAACAAAGCATAATCAGGCTCTTGAGTTTGAGCAGGTTCAGAGCGCATCAATGGTTCGCTCTGGCACAGAGGCGATCGCCAATTTTGTGACGCTCAATGCAAATACATTGCTCAATCAATACAAAATTGGTCAACGCAATTTTGCGGGTTTGAATTTGCGTGGGGCTTATTTAGTCGAGGCTGATTTACGATACGCTGATTTTAGTGGTGTGGCGCTCAATGGCAGTAATTGTAGCTACGCCAATTTCCAATCTGCAAATTTACGTGGTGCAGATTTGCGTGGAGCAAATTTCCAATTTGCGGATTTACAACAGGTAGATCTGCGAGGTGCTGATCTGCGGGGTGCTGACTTAAGAGATGCAAATACAACAGGTTCAATTCTTGACGATAGTAATTTGCAAGGCGCTCTCTTATCGGTAGATTAATTAATGTGAGAGGCGATCGCTAGTAATCTGCGAGATCATCCTTTGTCATCTGAATTGAATTTCTTTCTTCTGCTTTCAACTCGTTTTTTGATTTCTCTCTTTTCATCATACCAATTTATTTTATCGCCTTATAATGCTAATAATTAATGCTGACACTGCGATCGAAACAAACACCTCTCTGTACCTGTGGTAAAATCGGGCTGTAGGCTCAAGACTTTGCTGAGAAATATGAATGCTTTAACGATCAGCTTAGAATCTGTTATCGATCTTACTGACGAACAGTTTTTTCAACTTTGCCGCAAAAATAGCGACCTCAGATTCGAGCGCAATGCTCAAGGGGATATCACAATTATGGCTCCAGAAGGCGGCGGCACAGGAATGCGTAGTGCCAGCATTACTACCGATTTATCAATTTGGAATCGCAAAACTAAGTTAGGCTTTATTTTTGGATCGTCAACGGGCTTTAAACTTCCCAATGGTAGCGATCGCTCTCCTGATGCTTCATGGATCTTGAAGGAGCGTTGGGAAGCGTTAACGACCGAGCAACAGTCTAAGTTTGCACCAATTTGTCCAGATTTTGTAATTGAATTGATGTCGCCTAGCGATAATTTGAAGGCTACGCAAGCGAAGATGCAGGAATATCAGGATAATGGCGCAAGGCTTGGCTGGCTGATTAATCGCAAAGATCGGGAAGTGGAAGTTTATCGCATTGGGAAGTCTAAGGAAGTTTTGCAAAATCCAATTTCTCTGTCTGGGGAAGATGTTTTACCTGAGTTTGTTTTGAGCCTTGCGGAAATTTGGTAATAAGATACATTGAATATGCGATCGTCCTAAGCACCATGACTCAAAAGCGCATTGACTCTAATAAACATCATCATGAGTACCAAGATCGATTAACAAAACTTTGGTATCGGATAGAAATTTAAAGATTAGTCGATGTTCATAATTGATACTAATTGCCCAATATCCAGCAAAATTACCACTCAAACTATGTGTTTTTAATGAAGGATGAAACGGCTCATCGGTAAAGAGCGTAAGTTTTTGTTCAAATCGATTGACGAGTTCGGGATGTTTTTTACGCCACTTTTTTAAAATGCGTAAAAATGACTCGTTTAGAATCAGTTCAATCATCGTCAGCACTCAACATCATTAGTTCTGCAACTGTAACTGTCTGAGTATTACCATTTTTATAGTTCTCTTCGGCTTCTTTAGCTCTGGCTAAAATTTGGTTGCGGCGGATCTCGATCATTCTTTTGTTAAGAACCTCAGTGACGAAGAGTTGATCGTCAGGATCGAGAACAGAGATGGCTTCTAAGATGCTTCCGACTGTTGATATTTGCATAGGATTGAATCAATTAATTGTTTGAATGCTCATTTTTTATCATACCAATTTATTTTATAGGTTTATAATGCTCGGAATGCGATCGCCCTAAGCACCATGACTCAAAATCTAAATGAGAAAATTTAGTACATGGTCAACAGCCCCAAAGATTCTGTGTTGGTTAAATCCTGAATGTCAAGATAATGTTTTCTCAAAATATTCTCAATTTCGTTGGTTGAGCAGTTGCCACGGCGAATCCAAATTATTTTTGGCGGAAATCCCAACAAGATTAGCAACTCATTGTAGTCGCCATCTTTTGTGACAATCAAGAAATCATTTGTCTTTGCATATTGCCAAACTTGCCGATCTTCCACTCGATCTAATCCCAAATGATAAACATGATTGGAATTTGGAAACAATTCTGCTAAGCGATGAATCAATTTTGGCGAAAGATTATGATCGAAGAGTAGCTTCATGCTTGAATCAGGAGGGTCTGTTGTTCGCGGTCGGCGGCATAGCTAAGGCAGGCAAAAATATCCTCTTGGGTGAGGTATGGGAAGTCTTCAAGGACTTCTTGATAGGTCATGCCAGAGGCTAGATAGGACAGAACATCATAAACGGTGATTCGCATTCCTCTGATGCAAGGTTTTCCACTACGTTTTCCTGATTCGATGGTGATGCGATCGCGATAGTTCATATTTTTAGATCGTTTTTTGATTTCTCGCTTTTCATCATACCAATTTATTTTATCGGTTTATAATGCTGACAATGCGATCGCTCTAAGCACCATGACTCAAGAACCAGAACCGAAACCAAAGCTATCTATCGAAGAGCAGATCACCGATATTGTTTTGAAAACGATCAAGACTGGCGGCATTGCTGGCGGTGGGATTGGTGCAGTTTGGCAACTATTTATAGTGAGCGATATTCCCAAGGCGATCGCATCGGCGGTAATTGGTGCGGGTATATCCTATGGCGCGGCATTGCTTCAACCAATTCATGAAGGAAATAAAAAGCGATCTAAAGATTTAGGAGAGTCTTTAAATCAGGGTATAGAACAACTTGGCGAAAATGTAACGGCATCTTGGCGATCGCTAGGATTTACGGAGAAATATCTCAAGTGTCAAGAGTGGGACTGCCATGAGGATAATGTGGTGGGAATGCGCGAAGAAGACGATCTACCAGTGAATAGTCCTTTGTTGCGGGAGGTGTTTGTCCCTTTAGAATTGAGCGCTGACTCGTTGACTAGAGATTATGAATTTCGCGATCGCACTGAAGCCTGCGAACAACTGCAAATCTGGCAATTGCTAGAACGGGTAAGAGAAGATAATCGCCTGCGACAAATCGCGATTAGGGCATGGGGCGGCTATGGTAAATCAACACTGTTAAAGCATCTTGCCTATATCTACAGCAGACAGGAATATTGCAAGGGAAGTTATAAAAAATACAAAGTACCGACTTTAATTCCCTTTTTATTGATTTTGGGAGGTTGCTGGAAAGAAATCACTAAAGAAAATCCTCCCAATTTGCCCGAACTCCTGACTGACTATCACATTGGCAGATTGACGAAGATAAAACCTCTTGATCCTGTGCCGAATAATTGGGCGCTGAATATTCTTAGGCGTGGTGATGCTTTGGTCATGTTTGACGGTTTTGATGAAGTGCCACCTGCGGAACGGGCAAAGTTGAGCAATTGGCTGAGTGATGAAATGCGCCAATATCCCGAATCTGTATTTATTTTGACATCGCGCCCTACTGCATACACTGAGGACTACATAGCAAAAAGACCAACAGCGAGTTTTTGGATTCAGGATTTTAATCCAGAGCAGCGCAAACAGTTTGTGGAGCAGTGGTATCTCTGTCAGGAGCGCTATGCGAGGGGTGGACGGAATACGCCTGATGTGGAAGCTAAAGCAAAGGAAAAGGCACAGAAGTTATTAGAACAAATTGATGCTCGTCCAGAACTGAAGGATCTTGCGGGTAATGCGTTGCTATTGAATATGATGGCAAGGTTTCATAGAGATAATAAGCAGGGGGCGGAGTTACCACAGCGCAAGGTGGAGTTATATCAAGGCATTTGCGAGTTGCAGTTAGGGAGACGAGCAAGTGCTAGAGGTGTCTTTTTAGTTCTCAATTCTATTAATCAGCGTCAGGAAGTATTGCAATTTGTGGCTTTAGAAATGATGTGTGGCGGAACGAAATCATTTGTTGAACAGGATTTATCGATAATCCTAGAAGACTTTGAGAAGGAAGGATTTAAACAAATTCCTAAGGATGAGTTATTAGATTACATTAAGACCGCACTGCAAAAAATCGATCCTGATGTCTCAGCTCAAGAGTTTTTGAAGCAATCCGAAGATGTCAGTGAGTTGTTAGTGAAAAAGGATGGATATACCCATGATGTTTATCAGTTTGCCCATCTCAGTTTTCAAGAATTTCTAGCAGCTTGCGAACTGGTATGGTTGCGAGAAGAAGGTGAAAAGCTGCTCTACAAGTGTTTGTCAATTAGTGCATGGCAAGATGTGATCTTGTTTTATGGGGCGATGGTTAATCCTACAAAACTAATCCAAGAAGCTCTTAATCAAAAGCACAATGATCTCGCTTATCTCATCTATAAACAGTTTGAGAAGCGATTAAATTTATCAATTCCAGATCAGAAAGCACTGGAAAAAGTTAAGCGATCTGTTACCAAGTCGCGCTATCTAAAATTAGAAGAAAATCTCAAAAGCAAGAAATGGTATGAGGCAGATCAGGAAACCCAACGCTTGTTGATTACGTCTGTGGGCAAGGATTTGGGGCAATTGTTTAGCGATAAAGATTTAAAAGAGTTCCCTTGTGATGAGCTATTAGCAATTAATCATCTATGGATAGAATATAGCAATGGGTTGTACGGCTTTAGTGTCCAGAAGGATATTTATGTCGAGTGTGGTGGTATTCTAGATTTTAGTTTGCCAAGTTCTGAAACTTGGGATAAATTTTGCGATCGCGTAGCATGGAAGAATGAGGGTAAGTGGGTAGAATACGACAAAGCTTTCTTAGCTAAGAACAATCTCATGTGTGTAAAGGGATATCTCCCGATGTCTGGAAAAGACGGACGTAGGGGAGATGGTGACTTCTTCGCTCGCATTGCAGCTTGTGAGCAATAGCGGATAAGCATTACTGTTCACTATTAATTAATTTACAATCCCATTTCTACGACCCAAGTGCTCAAGTGCTTAAAGTATCCTATAGTCCACTGAAGTGGACTATAGGATACTAGTTTCAGTGGGTTTGAGCTTTTAGCCAGTGCTTGAATATAGAGCCACAGTATCTTTCTCTTTCTGTAACTCTATCCAATCTTAGGAGCAGCAATTAGCAAGACCTTTTCCATTAGGAATGGAAAGAGACGATGCCCCCAAACCGCCAGATGACTTTGCCATCCGACAAGGATTTCAGGAGTCTCACGCTCTAGCCCCGCAATCAGAGCCTTAGCCACCTGCTTCGGAGTCATCATCGCCACCCAGCGAAACCACTCCAAATCATGCGCCATATCCGTATCAGTAAGAGAAGGAAGTAACGCCGACACCTTGATATTGTAAGCAGCCAACTCACCACGCAGAGCCTGAGTGAACCCCACGATCGCAAATTTAGTTGCAGAATAAGTCGCCATCGTCGGCGCAGCCACCTTACCCATCAGGCTAGAGACATTGACAATGCTGCCATGTCGCAGCACCGCCATCCGCCTTGCCACCATCCGCGTGATCGCATACATACCCAACAAATTGACCTCGATTTCCGATTGCACATCTTGAAAGCGCGATCGCAAAAAAGAAGATTGATGCGCCACACCAGCACAATTAACCAGAATATCAATGGGGCCAAAATCACGCCATACATGGGCGATCGCAATGTTTACTTCAACAGTCTGGGATAGATCTAGAGGTAAACTCACCGCTTCTATTCCAAAAGCTTCCACTTCTGAAGCAACAGAATTTAAGCGTTCCAGATCGCGAGCAACTAGGATCAAGCATTTAACTCCCTGTTGAGCGAGTTCCAATGCAATCGCCCTTCCAATACCTCGCGAAGCTCCAGTAATTAGAGCAGTTTTTCCACGAACATTCATAAAACCTCCAATATTGAGGTCTCACTAGTTTTACTATTTGTTAATAATGCAAGTTTTGTAGCCTATGCCGCTAACTAAAACTTATACCAATTAACTAAAGTGTAGTCACACTTTAGTTAATTAAAACCCAAACTCATTAGAAGGATTGTAATTTCTCAAAATGGCGTTGCAATTTTGAGAATTGGTATTACCCAAAGTAAATTTTGTGAGACGGTTAATAATCTCGTTGCCAACAACTTGTGACCAAACTTCTATATGCGTTGAGTTTTTAAAAAGTTTTTGTTTAGTCACGTTGCTCACAACAAGTAAGCAGTCGATAATTAAGCCTTGAAGCTCATCCCCAGTTCTGTCATGTCGTTACCTCCTTTAGGAAACATGGTCTATGCAGTAATAAAGGAAAATTGATACAGACTTTTAACATGGGTAAAACCTTACATCTGTTTCCAGAATATGTAAAGTATTGTTAAACACATTTTTAATCAGTGATTACAAAGCAATTTACAACCGCATCAAACCAAATAATTCTTACTCCATATACCTTGCAAGTTATTATTTCTTATAAATCCAAGAGATAATCACCATAAAACTAGAAATAAAAATAAGTCTAAAGAGTTATCTCCAAAGACATAAAAATAGAAACTATTGCTATAGTCACCAATATCCATAAAGATTAGATCTCAAAAAATGACAGTGTTGGTAAAGTGCTAACCCTCATTTTTGGCACTTTATATCCTAATAGAAATGGCTAAATAGGAACCTCAAAATGATTAAACAATATATCAAAAATCTTTATCATCCACTGCGCGGACAGCAAAGATTTTAGGGTTTTATATTGCATTTTGCTTGGTTTTATACATAAATTTTAATTTGTGGGTTTTTCAATTCTTCACACTTTTATCAATATCCGCTGAAGGCAAAACAACTGTAAACTTTGTCCCCATATTGACTTCACTCTCAACAGCAATCTTGCCAGAATGAGCCTCTACAGCTTGCTTTACTATATATAACCCCATTCCTAAACCCTTGACAGATCCAACATTTTCAGCCCTCAAAAATGGCAAAAATAAATTATTTAAATACTCGTCAGGTATACCAATACCATGATCTCTAATACTTAAAAATAACTGCTTTGACTCACAAATCAACTCCACATCAATAGTCCCCCCTTCGTAGGAATATTTAATAGCATTAGAGACTAGATTCATAAATATATGCCATAGCAGTTTCTTGTCAAGCTTCAATTTTTTACATTGTCCATGACTATGAAATTTAATCCGACATTTACGAATACTATCTTCTGTCTCAAAGCTATCTACCAATTGCTGACAATAGGCGATCGCATCTACACTTTCAGGACTAAATGGGAATTTCCCTGACTCCGAACAAGCAATAAATTTTACCTCTTCAAGTAACCAGTTAATATCTTTAATAGCTGATTGAATAGAAGCAAGATTTTTGGCTCTACTTTCTTTAGTCAGTTGCTCTTCAAAGGTTTGTAATTTCCAAATTAATAATCGAATTACTGACATTGGCGTTGAAAATTCATGGGATGCCATAGCAAGTAAACGAGACTTTAAAATATGAAGCTCTTTTTCTTTATCCAGCGCTTCTTGTAATATTTTTTCTTCATGATGCTTTTTCAAAGCCAGCATAATCGCAACATTAACTTCCGCATATCTAAGTGGCTTAGTAAGATATCCGTAGGGAGAAGTAGCGATCGCTTGTTCTAAAGTCTCAGGATCGCTAAAAGCTGTTAGATAAATTACGGGGATAGAGGCGATCTTATGAATCTCATCAGCCGCAGTGATCCCACTAACTGAGCCTCTAAGTTTAATATCCATCAAAACAATATCTGGAACCTGATGACGGATTGAAGTAATTGCATCATCACTACTATCAGCTATAGCCAGAACTCGATAGCCCATATCAGCTAAAACATCTGATAGGGCATTTGCTGCTACAAGTTCATCTTCGACAATCAAGACATCCGCGATCGTATTAGTTTTCACTGCCATATTTTTCACTCTGTCTCTAATTGCGCCTAAGCTAAATGGCTTTTTGATCCACTTACTGTAATTGTACGATTAATATATAAAATTAGTCCAAAATACAAAAGTTATCTCTCCGCGATAACCATTATCTTTTTTGTATACGGCTGTCGCCGCTTGTGTTAATCCCTTCCCCCTAATAACTACCGTGTACACATAAGTCATAAAACCTAGTTTAGTCAAAAATTATCTGCCCCCTAACCCCCAATTCTGAGGGAACAAGAAAATAAAATTCTTTCAAAGTCCCCCCAGAATTGGGGGATTTAGGGAGCTTAGACACATTGAAACGAAGACAGAGAGACTTGTGTGTACTCATTAGCCCCTAATAATTAGTGGTGCGGCGCTCCGCGCCGCTAATTATTCTTTTTAGACTGGGAGTAGAACTAAATTAAAACCCAAGAATTGATTGACGGCTCTTCGCGCCGTCAATCAATTCTTGGGTTTTAATTACATTTGGCAACAGCTATAGCATCGCAAGATATAAAAAGGACGATTCAATCCCCAAGTATCAGCAATTCTAATTATTAAACTGATTTTTATGTTTCCAACCCCTTTGGCGTTGGAAACATAAAAATCGTTTTTTTGAAAGCCTGCCTAAGCTGGGCTTTCAAAAAACGATTTTTATAATGAGAATTACTGGTGTTTTATAAAAATCTGTTTTACTGAATGCCTTAACACGATATGATGATAGATCCTTGCTTCTGTACTTAAACCTTCAGAAGCCAAATACTGACCGTAAGGAAAAAATTCAATGACTGTTAAGCGTTTGTACGAAACCATGTATATCCTGCGTCCCGATCTTCCCGATCAGGAAGCCGATGCCGCGATCGCAAAATATCAAGACTTCTTAGTACAACAAGAATCCGAAGATATTACGATTCAACATCGTGGCAGACGCAGATTAGCCTATGACATTAAAGGTCACCGCGAAGGCATTTACATTCAAGTAAATTACACAGCGACTCCTAAGACCATCGAAAGCCTAGAAAGATCCATGCGTCTTGGCGATGACGTAATTCGTTATATGACAATCAAACTAGAGCCAGAAGCTGTTGACGCAGAAGATGCTGAAGCAATTATTCCTGATGCTGAAGAAGCTGCTGCTACCGATGTAGCTGATGCTGACGTAGCTGTTGCTGCTGCCGAATAAAAAAGGTGTACACCTTTTTTTAGCCAATAAAAAAGCCTCGACTAGTCGAGGCTTTTTTATTGGCTAAATATTAAAAATTACAGGATGCCCCAGAAGTGCAATACACCTTGACCGCTAATTAATTCGATCGCCAATGCAGATACAAATCCGATCATTGCTAAGCGTCCATTCCAGTTTTCAGCACCAGAAGTGAAACCCCAATTCCATACGTTACGGCTTTCGTCAGACATAATCGAATTACCTTTCAGTTAATTTATATTTAGTAATGTAACAGATTGTTTAGAAATCTGCAATCTCTCTTTATATTTTCTGCCTTTAGACAGACAAACTTGATATTCGTAAAGATAGCTCTATGGCTAACACACCCTAACAAGAAGGATTTTTGATATCTCCGACAGGCTGCTGGTTTGGGACAAAACCTAAGAAGTAAGTGGCGGCGCTTTGCGCCGCCACTTACTTCTTAGGTTTTGATAGCGATATCTATAGGTGCGATCGCTAACGAATTGGGTAGAATCTCAAAGATATCCCACGCAATAATTTACGCAAGGACAAAATTAACTATGCGAACAATATGGATGCGGCTGCTGGCTAGCTGCTTAGCATTGTTAGTCAATCTAGCCACAACAAGTGCAGTATGGGCAGCTAGTCCCAAAAATTCTGGAGAAGCAAAATTTCAGGGAGTTCCACTTCAGTGCTTCGTATCATTGGCAGATGCAGGGACATCTCCCGAAGCCAAAGTTGCAGCCTATACTGAAATTGCAGGCAAATATTTAGAATTGCAGCGTCCCGACCAAGCCAAAAAAGTTTTAGAAAAAAGCTTAACCACAGCCAGTACGATCACTACGCCATCCCTTCAAGCTTTTGCGCTATTGGATACAGCAGGTCGTCTAACCAAAGCTGAGCAGCCTAAACTGGCGGTGAATGCGCTAAATGACGCTTTAGCGATCGCCAAAACACTACCTGATCCAGTCGATAGAGTTTTTGCCAACATCAAAATCGCTCAAGCCTATGGGGAAGCAGATAAAAAGGAGAATGCTCAAAACTTACTAGCTGACGCAACTAAGGCAACACCTGAAATCATTGACTCCTATGTGCGAGCGCGAGCTTTTGCCGCGATCGCCAATGTCTACACTGAAATAGGTGATGATTTTAATTCTGAAGCTTCGATTTCAGCAGCAACAGATTTGTTACCAATGATCGAAGATCCCAATCTTAAGACTAGAGCTAGAGTTGAAATTACAGGTAGCTACGCACAATCAGGAAATCATGCTAAAGCGATCGCCTCATTAAATGCTGTCTTCCAAGAGTTTGATGCCATGCGTGATAATGCGATCTCCTCAGCAAAAGAAGCAGCCAAGAATGCCAAAACCACTAAAAAAACTGCTCCGAAACTAGCAAATAAAGCCTTAAAAGCTGATACGCCAGATGAAAAGGCTATACCCGATCCTAAAGCTGTCGAACAATCTGCGACTGCCAATGCTGAACTCTTAAAGACGAGATCGCTTTTTTTGGTTGCTAATCAATACCTAGTATCAAAGCAATATGACAAATCCCTAGAAGTTATTGGCAACCTTGATAATAAATCGGTTGAAAAAAGTGTGGGTATTGCTAATGTCGCGATCGCCTATACCAAGGACAAGAAAAACGATGAGGCTATCAAATTATTTGATCAAAGTCTGCAAGGACTAAGTGCGGTTGCACCTTCAATGGATGTCTTTACGCTACTAGTAGAAATCGGTCGCCAGTATCAAATCATTAAATCGACTGATTTAGCGACTAAAGCTTGGGATCAATCCTTAGCAATCGCCAAAGCGCTACCACAACCCATTGATCGTCTCTTCGCTTTCAATATTATTGCCAGTACCTATGGTGAATTTGGGCTAACTGAAAAGGTAGTGCCAATTTTGGAAGAGAGTCTTGCGATCGCCAAAACTGCACCAGATCCCAACATTCGATCTAGAGCTTACTCAGATATCAGCAGTACCTATTGGGCAATCGGTCAACACGATAAAGCCAAGGAAATTGCTCAAACTATCGAAAATCCTACAGAAAAATCACAATTAGAAAAGTTATTTGCCTGCGCTGGATAAACATACAGCGCGTTGCGCTTTAACTCAAACCGAAAATTTTTTAAAAGTGTTGCTTTGCAACACTTTTAAAAAATTACCTGAATAAAAAGGGCGTGCAAAGCACGCCCTTTTTATTCAGGTAATTTTAATGAATTTAATATTTCCCACCGCTTATCGATGGTAGCCGTTGAACCGTCAAAACTATTTGCATCAGTAATTTCAAGAGCAGGCGCATCAGGTGCAATCTTCGGATAGGGAATAGCTAAAATTAATTGCTCATATAGCCAAGCCTTAGGATCAAAATAACCACTAGGAGATATAGACTCGACTAAGTCATCTGCTTCAATTTCTCGCTCTCTAGGGTACTCACTTTCTGGCAAAGGCTCAGCCAGACAAATCCTCTCAGAATTGTTAATCGCCAACCTATAGTTAAATTGCACTAACGTGCGATCGCAAGTCAAAGTCATAATCGTCGAAGCTTTAGAACTAACTTCGAGAAAAGAACCAACATGCCTGACACTAATCACACCTTGGACAGGAGTTAATGTCTCTAGCCCCTCAATAAATTCTTTGAAATCAAAAGTTTCAGTCGCATCCACGGCTCTCGCGATCTGAGGTATATATAACTTTTCCATCAACTCTGCACCAACTTAACAATCAAATGACGATTTGGCTCTCGACCCTGACTATGGGTTTCAATATCTGGAAAACCTTCTAAAAGCTGGTGAATATGCCTGCGATCGGCGGACGACAATTGCTTAATGACAAACTCAGTTTGCGTCTCGCGAACCTGCTGCACCGCATTTTCTGCCAAAGCCTGTAAGTCAGCTATACGATTTGACCGATAGCCATTTAATTCGACTGTATAAAAATTACGATTTTCTGTTTCTGCTATTTCTGAAGGTAAATGAC
Source organism: Pseudanabaena sp. UWO311 (assembly GCF_006937785.1). Taxonomy (GTDB): domain Bacteria; phylum Cyanobacteriota; class Cyanobacteriia; order Pseudanabaenales; family Pseudanabaenaceae; genus Pseudanabaena. The sequence continues at coordinate 46,625 of NZ_SJEE01000011.1, read as the reverse complement.
GATTCAGAAGAATGCTAGACAAATACTGTAACGAATCAATTACTATCCCGTCTTTCCCAATCAATCTTTGAATTTGCTGCTCCTGCAAACCATCAGAATTTATTTCTAGCCAATAGTTCCGAGAGCCAGCAGTAACTTGTTCTGGAGATACCTCGGCAAGACGAATATCAACCGAAGTCGCATAACCCATCAAACTTAAAAGCTCTTGCAGCCAATTTGCACCTGCTGAAGTATCTTCCATAAACCCTACTTACCTGATCAAATTTCTATTAAATATAACTTCAATACTAAATTGGGTGACGTAAAACGCCACCCAATTTAATTAAGAACCTTTCTTCTTTTTCTTATTGGAAGAGTTAGGCTCAAATGGTAAAGCAGACTTCGTCGGACTCTTAGTATCTTGGTCTTTATCGTCAACTACAACTTTAGCTTTTGTATCAACAGTCTTAGTAGTTTCAGATTTGCTAGAGACGCTAGTTTTAGCGTCAGACTTAGAGATTGCTTTGGCAGAAGGGGCAGAATTCGCCGAAACCGCAACCAACTTTTGCAAGTTTTCAGGAAGTGGTTCTTTAGCAACAATAAAAGCTTGCAAAGTTTGGAAAATATTTGCAATCAACATGTAGAGCATGACACCAGATGGCAGTGGGAAGAACAAAAACATACCAGAGAAAATAATTGGTGTGAGTTTGTTCATCGTGTCCTGTTGCGAAGCTTCAGGTGTGGCATTGATGGGCTTAGGAGTAGATCCACTCGAAATATTTTGGTTGGCATAAAGACTGATGCCAAATCCCAATACCATGATCACGATATCCCAGTTAATGCTGCCATCAGCGTTCGTAACACCAGTCTTACCAAGAGCTTTAATAAATAGGAATCCTTTATTTGAAGCTAATCCAGGTACTGTTGCTTGGACAGTAACTTCACCAGCTTGCTTGGCAATTACAGTTCCATCATCTAGAAGCTCGACTAAGTCTTGTCCCTTGGTGACTTTCCATCTAGTTGTCAACTCTACATCTGGATACTCAGTAGCTAGAGCGTTAAAATCTTTTCCTAGAGAAGTCTGTAAAACAATCTTTGACTGATCACCGATCGCCAAGTTAGTACCGTTTACAGCGGTTGCAAGAACTGGGAAATGCACGCGATCGGCAAAATAAACGTTCTGGCTAGGTGAGGTAAAAGGCTGATGTTGAATCTCTGCTTGATTTTCGGGAGTCGCAATCTGAAAGTTTAGAGAATAATTAATATCTGCAAATGGCGATCCTCTTAAGGTTGCAAACAAAGCAAACAGGATTGGTAACTGAATTAGTGCAGGTAGACATCCCGACAAAGGATTTCCAAATTCTTTGAAGTTAGCGGAGTTGACCTTGGCTAGCTCTTCTTGTTGCTTGGCAGGATCGCTCTTATATCGCTCTTGAACTTCTTTGATTCTTTGTTGCATCACAGGATTAGCGATTTTCATGCGACGCATACTGCGAAGCTGATTAGCGCTAACGGGAAACAACACAAAACGGACAACCAACGTTAATGCAATAATTGCCAGTCCATAGTTCGGCACGATGCCGTAGAAAAAATCTAGGAAAGGCAACATTATGTTGTTGGAAAGAAAACCTACACCGAAATCCATTTTCTACTTTACTGTTGGGTTTGCATCCGAATGATAACGAATATCACTCATGAAAATTAAGATCGCCCTACAACGTTAGTTATTGGACGATCCTTAAATATTTTAGACTTTACTACCGATCGCGCCGCTTATATCTTGCGCTTTGAGGCTTAGCTTCGATTCGATATATTCGTATATTTCTCGAAATTTAGGCAGAGACTTTAGTTCAAGGCGAGAACCATCTTTGAGGGTAAACACCATGTCACCCCAACCACCAAAACCACGGGGAACCGTAACAATCTTGGCAATTTCAGCGTACACAATATCTGTACGGGTTTGACCTCTCCAACCACCTGTGACGGTAATGCGTCGGTTGGTGATGCGATAACGTACCCACAGCGCTCTTGTGATCGCCGCAATGCCCAAAGGAATCGTGATCACAAAAATACTCATTAACAAGCTAATAATTAGATCGCCAATGTGGGGTGCGCCTTCAAAGTAAACTTCCTCATTAACTGCCATGCAACACCTTCGCCTTTGCTAATAAATTCTTTAGGTCATCCCAAAGTTCTTGATAACTTGGCTTGCTCTGAACAGTAGTCACTGTTACAACTATTTGCAATCCATCCTTCAATTGTGACAGAAGTTGACGAAAAATGGCGCGAAGTTGACGCTTAAATCGATTACGGGTTACCGCCAACTTGCTTACTTTTTTGCTGACAACTATGCCTATCCTTGTTAAAGGGTCATTGCTATCAATAAAAATTCGCAAATTTAGGTAAGTGCCTCTGTAGCGATCACCTTTGGCATATACTTTCGCGAAGTCTTCACGCCGCCGCAGACGGTTTTGATTAGGAAGCACTAGAGATTAACAATTGCAAATCGCGTACAAATTGTGGTTATGAATTAAATCTTGTAATAGCTGATCTAGAGATCGCTTATACAGCTTATACAGTTGTGAGGCGAACTCGACCTCTGCTACGACGCGCTCTGATTACTCGGCGACCTGTAGGAGTTTGCATTCTGGCACGAAATCCAGAGGTGCGCTTCTTTTTGCGGACACTACCGCGTAGGGTACGTTTTGTCATAACCGTTACTTACTTATTTAGTTTCAAAAGATGTCATTTTTTCACAGGCTTCTAAGTATAACACCTGTGTTTAGCCTATGTATAGTTTTACCAACAAGGCTAGCAATTCTAACTATAAAAGTCAGTTTTTTGAAAGTCAGCCTACGGCTGACTTTCAAAAAACTAATTTTGGTGTTTCTAGCACCAAAATCGGTTTGATACGTTAAAAAGTAAAGGGAGCGCTGAGCGCTCCCTTTACTTTTTAACGTATGTACTCTTTTAACACGCTATTTCGATTAGGATGTCGCAACTTGCGAAGGGCTTTAGCTTCGATTTGGCGGATGCGCTCACGGGTGACATTGAAGATTTGACCAATTTCTTCAAGCGTTTTCATGCGCCCATCATCAAGTCCGTAGCGTAGACGCAAGACATCGCGTTCTCTAGGGCTAAGAGTGCCAAGCACGCTTTCAAGATCCTCACGCAAGAGACTTTTAGCAACTTGATCATCAGGAGTTTCACCCTCAGATTCAATAAAGTCACCAAGTCGAGAATCTTCCTCCTTACCAATGGGAGTTTCCAAAGAGATCGGCAACTGCGCAGATTTAGCAATAAACCGTAGCTTTTCAATGGTCATCTCCATGCGGGTGGCGATTTCCTCTTCGGTTGGCTTGCGCCCCATTTCTTGGGAAAGCAACTTAGTAGTTTTCTTAATCCGCGAAATAGTTTCGTAAAGGTGGACAGGTAAGCGGATCGTACGAGATTGATCAGCGATCGCACGAGTAATAGCCTGACGAATCCACCATGTCGCATAGGTCGAGAACTTGTAACCCTTTTCATGGTCAAACTTCTCGGCGGCACGGATCAAGCCCAGACTGCCCTCTTGGATTAAATCTTGGAAAGACAATCCACGATTCATGTACTTTTTAGCGATCGACACGACCAGTCGCAAGTTAGACTGCACCATCTTGTCTTTTGCCCTGCGACCAGAGTGGAGACGTTTGCGAAACTCTCCAAGGGGCATATCCATTTTGACTGCCCAGTCTGCTTCCCTGACATCATCAGGATGGCATTCAACCTCATTTGCTATCTCTTCACGCTTCAGCTCTAGCTCTAAAAGATCGGCAATCTTTCGAGCAAGCTCAATTTCTTCATCAGCTCTGAGTAATCGGATACGACCAATTTCTTGAAGGTAGAGGCGAATCGAGTCTTCAGTAAAATGCTTTTTCTTAGTCTGGCTAGCTCGTTTTTTAGTCCCCCTTGCTTTGCCAGCTTTGTCAGGGTCATCATCTGAGTCAGCGTCTTCATCTGAGTCATCAATTAAATCGTCCTTTTCGAGTTCGATATCATCATCTAGGTCTTCAAGGTCTTCTTCAATTTCTTCAAGATTTCCGCCAAGTTTGCCTACAGGCAACTTGATTTCAATAGGTAGGTCGATGGCTGTTTTGCTCATGCCAGATTCCTCAGATCCGTACTGTCTAAAACTTTGTGCTACGGGGAATTACACCTAGATGATTGTAGCTTGCCAAATATAAAAATGGTGGTTTGGGCTACTTAGAATTTTAAAAAACCTGTCTAAGGGTTAATTTACAATTCTTGAATTTAGTCAAACTAGCGTAATTCCTACTTATATATTTATAGTCTAACGATGGTAAACCCGACTACAAAAAATTTTGTTTGTCAAAAGAATTTTGGCAAATTAATAGTCATAGTCACTTGATACTAAGATAAATCAAAACTCAAAAACGAGTATGGCATGACGATCTATGTCTCCCCTTTTGAGTTTTATGCCCTGCCGAAACTGGCGAAACAGCAATTCTCATTTATGAAAAATCATTTTTTGGAAATGAGAATAGTTGCTGACGCAAGATAGAGTAAAGCCCAAAGATCGAAAGACGGCGCAAAGCACTGCCACTCAATCTTTGGGCTTTATTGAGTGACCATATCTATGTAAATAAAGCGATCACCAAAAAATATCTCCAAAAAATCGATGCGGTTAAAAGATACATTTATTAAGTATTATTAATTTTTTGATTATGCCCAAGACTAATAAAATATCTCTAGCATCGATTGGCTTATATGTTGGCACAATTCTTTTTGCTGCCGGATTTTGGGCTTATGCTAAGGGCAATTCCACATTAAATCTGATTGGTTTTTTCTATGGTTTCCCAATTTTATTGGGAGCATTTGCCTTCAAATCTTCAGAAGTAACACCAATACCTATAGTTGTTCCTGAATCTGAAGCAGTTATGGCTTTGCGTAATTTGCAAGAAACTTCAACACAAAAGCAGTTACGCAAGGATGTAACCCGCTATCGTTACGGTATCAAGGCTCATTTAGATGAAATTTTAGAAAAGCTAGGGATGAGTCCTACCGATGAAGAGCGTCCCGTCTTAATAGGCATCTACGAGGAAATTTCACAATCCGCAGAAACTAAAGATGCCTATAGTTTAGTTTTACGTTTTCGTTCACCATTGATGGATTTTGCGGCTTGGCAACAAAAACAAGACAAACTAACGCGATTTTTTGGTCCTGGGATATTAGCAGTTGTCACGGAATTAGAAAACAAGGAAGTTGATTTGAAATTAATTACAGTAATAGATAATGGTTGATTGGCAATTGGCAATCAATTTAGCAACTATTTTTTCCTTTTTCCTTTTTCCTTTTTCCTTGGAGACAGCAAGATTCAGTGGCTTTAGTTTCTTTAGCAGCTTTGGTAGCGAGCGCAAGATCTGGGAAATTAGTTAGTTTCCCGACAGATACTGTGCCAGCTTTGGCGGTGCGTCCCGATCGCAGCGCTGATATTTTTACACTCAAGCAGCGATCGCCTGATAAGCCGTTAATTTTGATGGCTGCGAGTTGGCAAGAATTTCTCCCATTTCTAGATATAGCTCATCCTGATTTGGCGATTTGGCAACAAACTGCTCAGAAATATTTTGCAGGCGCGGTGACTCTGGTTTTGCCAGCTAGCGATCGCGGATGTACTTTAAATCAAGGCTTTACAACTTTAGGTATAAGAATTCCTGATAGTAAAACAGCGATCGCCATTTTGCAGCAGACAGGAGCAATGCTAACCACAAGTGCCAATAAAAGTAACGAGCCACCCTTACGCAAAATGCTCGAAATTAATGATGCTTTTCCCTCAGTAATAACTTTGGGCGATGCGATCGACATTAATGAGCAATCTGGTAGCGGATTACCGTCAACTGTTGTGGAATGGACACAAACTGGTTGGGTAGTTCGCCGTCAAGGTGCTGTTAGTTTTTAAATAAAAAAGGGCGCTGAGCGCCCTTTTTTATTAGGTGATAACAAAAGTGTATAACGACACTTTTGTTAATTGGGATTAGATTGTTTGCCAATCTTTTGAGAATTTTTCTAGGTTAGCTGTAGTTAGCTCTTTTTCTAGCTCTTGCAAGGCTGTAACTTGGCTAGGAAATTTTTGGCTGTCGTAGTCTTGAAACACATCCACCAGAGAAATAGTGATCGCAGTTTGTCCTGAGGCAAGTGACCAACGTTGGAAAAACTGCTGCATAGTCTGTAATGGTAAAGAAGCTTGAAGATTTTCCAAAGCAGTTAGCTGGTTTGCAGTGCGCGTATAAGCTTTTACAGCAGCAGTCAAATTGATGAGTTGGAGTTGAGGATTGTTAGTTGGAGATGGAGTAGGTTGTATTGGCGTAAATGGAGTAGTTGTACCTGTACCTGTTCCAGCATTAAGGTTTGACCAATCTTGACGAAATTGCGCGAGCGCCTGTGACAAGAGTTGGCTCTGTAACCACTGCAAGGCAAGATTTTGATTGAGCATTTGGGCGCTGTTGTAACCACCGAGAGCATCTTGTAAAGATGTAGAGGTAGTTGCTTGTCCCGAAGCAATTTGCCAACGCTGAAAAAATTGTTGCAATATTTCTGGGGTAACACTTGCTTGTAAGTTGTTAATCGCGGCAGTTTGATTGGGCAATCTAGCGCGGCTATAACTATTCGCCGCATCGACTAGACTAATCGCACTTGCAGATGGAACTGGTAATGGCGTGCTAACACTTGGATTATTAGCTGTTACAGGGATTGTTGGAGAAGGAACAAAAATCGAAGGTGTTGGCGATGGAGTTACGGGTGTTGGGGTTGGCGATGAAGGGCGGACAATCTCCACAACCGTTACTGGCGGTGTCACGTTAGAGATCGCTGGCGCTTGCAATTTTTTCCATGTTTGCTCGCCCACTTTACCGTCAACAGTCAATCCATTAGCGCGTTGAAACGCAGCGATCGCATCTCTTGTACCCACGCCAAAATCTCCATCAATGCGACCTTGGTAATAGCCTTTGTCTTTGAGTAGTTGTTGCGCTTGAGAAACAGCAGCCCCTTTGGAGCCTGGCAACAATGTTGGCAAGCCTTGAGCTGAAGTCGGTATCCCCGCACGCAGTTTAGCCCAGCTAGAACTACCAACAATGCCATCAGGTACTAATCCATTCTCTTTTTGAAATTTCAGGACAGCATTTGTTGTACCAGCACCAAAATCGCCGTCAATTTTGCCACTATAAAATCCTTTACTTTGGAGAAGTTGCTGTAACTCAGAGACAGCACTACCCTTACTACCTTGTCTTAATATCGAGTCCATAGTTAGCCCAAATTAAAGTTAGAAATAGAGTACACGAGCATCTAGTCCTTGCGATCGCAAGAAATGTTTCAAAGATTCGGCGGCATCTCGATTTGGAAATCCGCCTGCATAGATATAGTCACCACGCCCCGACTTTGCAACAAACGCGCTAGGAATATATTGTCTTACTTGGTCTAAAGTTGCCAAAGATCGCATGGGAACTGCGGTGATATAGCGATATTGAGCCGAATTTTCAATGCTATTTGTAGAAGAATTACTAGGTAAATAACTTGGTAAGGTTACATAGGGTGAAGTATTAGTAGGTTGAGTCGGCTGAAAAGTCTGAGAGGTTTGATAAGCCTGCTGTGCGGCTACGCCGCGTCGTTGTAATTCTCTAGTCACAGAATCTGCGGTCGTAGCATCGAATGCTCCAGCTACAATGGCGGTCTGTCCATTAACTGAAGCAACTACAGGATTAGTGACAACTTGTCTTGCAATATTTAGGGTTACAGGATTATTGCCAGCTATATAGACAACAACATTGCCTAATTGAGCATTAGCATTTGCGATCTCTATATTCCAACATCCCAAACTTGCGATCGCTAAGCTGATAGCCTGTTTTGCCCAGTCTGATATCTTCATCGTTGTTTAGACCTTTAACCCTAAAGCGACTTAATTGCTCATGAACTTAAGCTAATTCTATCGTAAGTACCTTGGCATAATTAAAAACCCTAAAAACTGTACCGCCTGCTGCGCAGGCGGTACAGTTTTTAGGGTTTCTAAAATTACAAATTCCAGCCCTTAGCTAATAAATTCTCTGAAATGGACTCATGCCATTGCTCTAGAAATGCCCCAAACTCCTCTGTATGGAGACCTTTACACCATAACATCAAGGCATCTTCGCCAGTCACTTCATAATATTTGGGTCTTCTACCAATTTCCTTAAAGCCAAAACTTTCATATAAAGAGATAGCCACATGATTAGATTCACGTACTTCGAGGGTCGCCCATTCTAAGTTGCGATCGCGAGCTTTTTTAAGCAAGCCCCATACCAACGACTTACCCAAACCTTGACCTTGATATTCGGGACGCACTGCCAATACTGTTATATGGGCTTCTTCAAGAACCGACCATAAACAGCCAAAACCAAGTAGTTCATAATTTTCAGTAGTTAAGCCCAATATAAGACTACTGGGATTTTCGATTTCACGTTGATAGGCTTCTAAGCTCCAAAAATCACCGAGACATGCACAATCGATCGCCCGTAGTTGCGATAAAAATTTTTGATCGATCTCACTTAGATAGATTCGCGTCGAGAGGCTCATGTGTTGTAATTATCTAAAGATTTATGAGGATGTATGGTGTGCGCCACACATCCGAACCTGATCAAAACGGATTATCAACCAATGTCAGAATTCATGCCAATTGTATATCTCAGCGTGGTTAGCTTTTTTGCTTGGATCGTTAGCACACTGGCGGGTGGTGGCAGTCCATTCATTTTAATTCCGTTAGTTAACCTACTTATGGGAGCCGTCGCAGTTCCCCCAGTAATTACAATTGGCATGTTTTTTGGTAATGCCCATCGAGTTTTACTGTTTTGGCGTGATATTGACTGGGTATTGACAGCTTGGTATGCACCAGGAGCGATCTTAGGTGCGGTTCTGGGGGCGTATACTTTTACGCAAATTCATTTGGATTGGCTGCAAATCGTGATTGCCATATTTCTGATTGTAAGTGCGGTTTTATTTGAACTAGAAAAAAGTCCCGAAAAAACCGTTGCAGAAGACAAGGCAAAAAGTATAAAACTAATCGATAATTCTCAAGGGTTGGAAGAGTTAGAGGAACTCATTGAGATCAACCAGTTAGGCGAATTGAGCGAATTGAGTGATCTAGAGCAGTCAGAGTTAATTCCTAAAGAAGTAAAGCTCAAATTTCAACTCAAAGCTTGGCATATTATGCCTGCGGGCTTCCTCAAAGCCTATGTATCAGGTTTAGTCGGCACAACTGGTCCTGTGTTAAATCCTTTTTATCTCCGCTATGGCTTAGTCAAGGAGAAAATGCTTGCCACTAAAGCTACCCATATGACGATCATTCATCTAGTCAAAATTCTTACCTATGGCGCCTTAGCGGCGATGTCAAAGGAACAAGTGATTGCAGGACTAGCGATCGGTTTAGCCGCTATTCCTGCCAATCTCATCGGTAAAGCTCTCCTCAAGCTGATGAGTCCACATCAATTTCGTCAGGTTGTCTTAGCATTTATGGCAGTCGGCGGAATTTGGATGCTATGGGGGCAAAGAGATTTGTTTACTAATTTTTTATAGTTGCCAGATAAAAGAAGAAAGTTGGCGCTTTGCGTCGTCTTTCTTCTTTTATCCTTAGTTTTCTAGCGGCTGTGGTGCTGGAAAGCCCACAATTGGTTTCATAACGAGAATTGCTGTCGCGCTGCATCTCATCTTTCAAAATTACAACAGCCACAAGCAAGTCAATCCGATCTTTTTGGTTAACTCATTAACTTGCCATTTAATCTGTTTTCTGAGTCACAAAAACAGACAAAACACATCAAAATGAATGGCAAGATCTACCATAAAAAGCAAAAATTATCCCTAAGAGGTATCTATAAATTTCACTCAAAAAGGTGTGAGATCCGTACACACAGAATGCTGTTAAGGCTGTGCTAGTATTAACTTTAACCAGAACGCAGCAAAGTATGGGGAAACGCCATGTTTGAACGCTTTACAGAAAAAGCAATTAAAGTCATCATGCTGGCTCAAGAGGAAGCTCGCCGCCTCGGTCATAACTTTGTCGGCACAGAGCAAATTCTATTGGGTCTGATCGGAGAAGGAACTGGCGTTGCCGCCAAAGTACTGAAGTCGATGGGTGTAAACCTCAAAGATGCACGGATTGAGGTTGAGAAAATCATCGGACGCGGCTCTGGTTTTGTCGCGGTAGAAATCCCTTTCACGCCTCGCGCCAAGAGAGTCCTAGAGTTGTCCTTAGAAGAAGCTCGCCAGTTGGGACATAACTACATCGGTACTGAGCATCTATTGCTAGGACTAATTCGCGAAGGCGAAGGTGTTGCCGCTAGAGTTTTAGAAAATCTGGGCGTTGATTTGTCAAAAGTCCGCACACAAGTAATCCGCATGTTAGGTGAGACTGCTGAGGTCTCCGCAGGTGGCGGTTCATCGGGACGCACCAAAACACCAACCCTTGACGAGTTTGGCTCAAACCTGACCCAGCTAGCCCAAGATGGCAAACTAGATCCTGTTGTGGGTCGTGAAAAAGAGATTGAACGAGTAATTCAAATCCTCGGTCGCCGCACCAAAAACAACCCTGTTTTGATCGGTGAACCTGGTGTAGGTAAAACCGCGATCGCTGAAGGTCTAGCACAACGTATTTCTAACAGTGATATACCAGATATCCTTCAAGAAAAGCGAGTTGTCACCTTAGATATTGGCTTGCTAGTCGCTGGTACAAAATATCGGGGTGAATTTGAGGAACGCCTCAAAAAGATCATGGAAGAGATTCGCACTGCTGGCAATGTGATCTTGGTAATTGATGAAGTTCACACCTTGATCGGTGCTGGTGCAGCTGAAGGTGCGATTGATGCCGCTAACATTCTTAAGCCAGCCCTTGCTCGTGGCGAACTACAATGCATCGGCGCAACAACCCTTGATGAATATCGCAAACACATCGAACGCGATGCGGCTCTAGAACGTCGCTTCCAACCTGTCATGGTTGGTGAGCCTAGCGTCGAAGAAACCATCGAAATTTTGATTGGTCTGCGCCAGCGTTATGAAGAGCATCACAAGCTGAAGATCGATGACGCAGCATTAGTTGCCGCAGCAAAACTAGCCGATCGCTATATCAGCGATCGCTTCTTGCCAGATAAAGCGATTGATTTGGTGGATGAAGCAGGTTCTCGTGTACGACTGATCAACTCACAGTTACCTCCCGCAGCCAAAGAACTAGACAAAGAATTGCGTCAAACTCTCAAAGATAAGGATGACGCAGTTCGCAAACAGGACTTTGATAAAGCCGCCGAATTACGCGATAAGGAAATTGATCTCAAGCAACAAATTCGTGCCCTCAGCCAAACTAAAAAGGCGGAAACACCTGCCGAAGATGCTCCTGAGATCCATGTAACCGAAGAAGACATCGCCTATATCGTCAGTTCTTGGACTGGCGTACCTGTCCTCAAAATCACTGAATCTGAATCTGTCAAGCTCATGCAGATGGAAGAAACCCTGCATAGCCGCGTAATCGGACAAGATGAAGCTGTTAAAGCTATTTCTCGTGCAATTCGTCGGGCTCGTGTTGGACTTAAGAGTCCCAACCGTCCGATCGCTAGTTTTATCTTCTCAGGGCCTACAGGCGTTGGGAAGACTGAGCTAACTAAGGCTCTCGCCGCTTACTTCTTCGGATCTGAAGATGCGATGATCCGCCTCGATATGTCTGAATATATGGAGCGCCACACCGTATCTAAATTGATCGGTTCACCCCCAGGATATGTTGGTTATAACGAAGGTGGTCAGCTTACTGAAGCTGTGCGTCGTCGTCCTTACACCGTGGTGCTATTCGACGAAATCGAAAAAGCTCACCCCGATGTTTTCAATTTACTCTTACAAGTACTTGAAGATGGTCGCTTGACTGACTCCAAGGGTCGCACCGTTGACTTCAAGAACACCTTATTGATTATGACCTCCAACGTCGGCTCTAAGGTAATCGAAAAAGGTGGTGGTGGACTCGGCTTTGACTTCGCGGCTAGCCAAGAAGATGCACTTTATACCCGCATCCGATCGCTAGTTAATGAAGAGCTGAAGCAATACTTCCGCCCAGAGTTTCTCAACCGTCTCGACGAAATCATCGTCTTCCGTCAGTTGACTAAGCCCGAAGTCAAAGAGATTGCCGATCTCATGCTCAATGAGTTCTTCAAGCGGATGCTCGATAAGGATATAGTCCTTACGGTAACTGAGCGATTTAAAGATCTGCTTGTCCAAGAAGGTTACAACCCTAGCTACGGTGCACGTCCATTACGTCGAGCGATTATGCGCTTACTAGAAGATTCTCTTGCAGAAGAGATCCTGACAGGTAAAGTGCGTGAAGGCGCATCTGTACAAGTGGATGTCGATGACGATGGCAAGGTCAAAGTTATTGAACAAGAAGCTCTAAGCGGCTCTGAAAATAACCTTCAGTTGCTGCCTTCAGCTTAAGCCATATAAAGGTAGACCCTACGCAAAGCGCAGGGTCTACCTTTATATGGATGTAGGTAATTTGCATAGCGCTAAATTTAAAACAAGCTTCATGAATGCCAACCAGCGTAATATTGCCGTGAAATCTAATCCTCCGCATCCTACAAAATTACAGTCGGTCGCTGGGGATTTGTCATCTGCGGAGATGCCTGAAGTCATTGTCGTAACTCAAAATGACGAGTATGTCGGTAATGTGCCTGCACCTCTAACTGTCGCAGATGTCGAAGGTGGTGAACTTAAGCCTATTCCTATCAGCAAACCTGCGAGATCTCAGCCCGATCCAGTACCCGATCCAGAGATCTCGCAGGTTCGTTTTAAAACGCTTGAAGGGAAACTGAATTTGCTTTTACCAACTGATAAAAAAGTCAAGTTGCCATTTAGTAAATCAAACGATGATGGCGAATTTAAATCATTTGACTTAGATAGTAGTCAGTCAAATAATTCTGAGACTTCGCTTCTAACTTTAAACTGGGAAGAAATACTTTCTCAGTTAGAGCAGCGCATGGCAGCGAGTGGTCATGATTGGAAGCCGCGCACACAGGTGCATTTGCAAGCAGGAGATCGCCTGTTGGATACGCGCCAACTCCAAGAGTTATCTGAGTCACTGCAAAATTATCAGCTTTTGCTACATTGTATTGTCACCAATCGTCGCCAAACTGCGGTTAATGCTGCTAGCATGGGCTTCTGTGTAGAGCAAGGTACTGTCTTTCGCGAGCTGTTAGGGTTTAATCCAATTCCTAATGCACCGACGGATGATCCTCTATACATTAAGATGACGGTAAGATCTGGCACAGAAATTCGTCATTCTGGCAGTATTATTATCTTCGGTGATGTTAATGCTGGTGCAGAGCTTATCTCTGAAGGCGATATTATTGTGTGTGGCAAGCTAAAAGGCATGGCTCATGCAGGTGTGAAAGGCAACGCCCAAGCGGTAGTCATGGCTTTGCACCTAGATGCAACCCAAATTAGGATTGCTAGTTTTATTGCCCGTGTTGAGAGTCCGAGTACATCTTTCTGTCCAGAAGTCGCATTTGTAAGTACACAAGGCACGCCTGCCATTAAAATTGTCCAAGTTGTTGATTTTTCAGCATTTAATCATTATTCGCTCAACTATCCCTCGTTAATCAGTAATTCGTAAACATGAGTCGCATTATCGTTGTTACCTCTGGTAAAGGTGGTGTCGGCAAGACCACATCTTCAGCAAATCTCGGCATGGCGCTCGCCAAACTAGGACGCAAAGTAGTCTTGGTGGATGCTGACTTTGGCTTACGCAATCTCGATCTTTTATTGGGACTAGAAAATCGCATCGTATATACGGCTCTAGAAGTTATTGCGCGAGAATGTAAACTCGACCAAGCCCTAGTCAAAGATAAGCGCCAACCAAACTTATCTTTATTGGCAGCTCCGCAAACGCGCAACAAAACGGCTATTACAGCAGCCCATATGAAGGCTCTAGTAGAGGTTTTAGGCAGATATTTTGATTACGTTTTGATTGACTGCCCCGCAGGCATTGAGTCAGGATTTCAAAATGCGATCGCTGGGGCAAAAGAAGCGATCGTAGTAACGACTCCTGAAATTTCGGCTGTGCGAGATGCAGATCGCGTAGTTGGGTTACTCGAAGCCAATCGAATTACGGATATTAAATTAATTCTGAATCGTATTCGTCCTGCGATGGTACAAAACAACGACATGATGAGCGTCGAGGATGTGCTGGATATTTTGTCAGTTAAATTGATTGGTGTAATTCCTGATGATGAACAGGTGATCGTTTCTACAAATAAAGGGGAACCATTGGTGTTGTCAGATAAGCCATCGTTGGCAGGCACTGCCTATGAAAACGTAGCAAAACGACTTGAAGGAAAAAATATTGAGTTTTTAAAACTCGAAGCTCCTCCTAAAGGATTTTTTGCCCGTCTGTCAAGTTGGATTAGTGGGAACTCCTGAGGTTTGTGATGATTTCAACACTGCTAGATCGCCTATTTCAAAGAAGTAATGTCCCTAGTGGGGCAAAAGTCAAGCAGCGTTTGAAATTTATCCTTGCCCATGATCGAGCTGCGATCGAGCCACAGGTATTTGAAAATATGCGCCATGAGATTATGCGTGTAGTTTCTAAGTATGTAGAACTTGATGAAGGTTCATTGGATATTCGTTTAGAGTCTGACAAACGGATGACGGCACTGATTGCCAACTTGCCAATTCGGATGGTGCGCGAAGAGTTACCTGATCTAGTAAGTCTTTTTGATGAGCCCGCTGAAGAAGTAGATTCAGCAAATAACTCTAATATCTTAGAAATGGATCAGTCGGCAGAAGATGCTCTTGATGCGATCCTATCCAAAGAAAACATCAAAGCTTCAACTGAAGATATTTCTCCAGAGCGTATTGCTGTAATTGCGGAGCGGACTATCGAAGTAACCAGCAAAATAAGAACAGCTGCTAATAAGAATCAAAATGAGGGGATCAACGATCGCAACGTAGTAGAAACTGATACAGCTCCCACTGTAATTACAGATGTTTCCAATAATTCTGATTTAGTTTCGTCTGATGCATCATTAGAAAATTCTATCAATAAAAAATTAGAAGAATTAGATGAGCAAGCAGGCGATCAGTTAGAGTTGTCTTTAGGTTTTTCTAACTCCCTAGAATCTCAAGAAGTGGTAGTTGAAGAATCTCCAAAACTTTATAACCAAGAGGAAGAGAATCATGGCAGTAACGACAGAGGCTAACATCGCCAAAGTACGCTGGACAGCTTCTGATTTAGAGCTTTTCCCAGATGATAATACTCGCTATGAAATCATTGATGGAGAATTATTAGTGACTAGAGCGCCGCATTACAAACATCAAAATGTAATACGTAATTTAACTACGGAACTTACTGTTTGGTCTCGTTACTCTCGACTTGGTCAAGTAGTGATAACTCCACGTGTCATTTTTGCCGATAGTGATAATGTCATTCCTGATTTGGTGTGGGTTAGTCAAGGACGCTTAGCCAATATCCTTGATAATCAGGGTCATTTCACGGCTGCGCCTGATTTGGTGGTAGAAGTTCTTTCGGAAGGGGTGGATCAAGAAAGACGCGATCGCGAGTTGAAGTTAAAGCTTTATTCAATTCAGGGTGTACTTGAATATTGGATTGTAGATTGGAGAAAGATGTCTATCCAAGTCTACCGAAGAGAGAATGCGGCGCTTGTTTTAGTGGCAACTTTGTTTGAGAATGATGATATAACTTCGCCTCTATTACCAGATTTTATCTGTAAGCTCACCGAGATTTTTGAATAAATGCTGACAGTTTATTTCACGATTGGTTTGCCCGCTTCTGGCAAATCCACATGGGCGAAGGCAAAAGTGGATAAATCACCCAATGGAATTAAACGGGTTAATAAAGACGAACTTCGAGCCATGCTAGATAATTCTTATTTCTCCAAAGGTAATGAGAAATTTGTTTTAAATATACAAGATCAGATTATTAAAGCGGCTTTAGAAGAAGGAAAGCACGTAATTGTTGATAATACTCACCTTGCACCCAAACACGAGGCAAGAATTAGAGAACTAATCAAGGGCTTGGCGGTACTAGAGATAGTGGACTTTCGGCATGTGTCTCTAGAGACTTGCATTGAGCGGGATTTGAAGCGTTTTAATTCGGTTGGGGAGAAGGTGATTCGCGATATGTATAACCAATTTATCGCACCGCCTAGAAACCCAAAACCTGCTCATAATCCAGACCTCCCTGATGCGATCATCTGTGATCTGGATGGAACGCTTGCTCTGATTGGCGATCGCAGTCCCTATGATGGCGCTAGCTGTGAGAAGGATTTGGTTAATGAACCCGTGCGATCAATTTTGCAGACATCAGGAAAGGCGATCGTATTTGTTTCGGGGAGAGAGGATAAGTCCAAACCTCAGACATTAGCATGGCTAGAGAAGCATGGTATATGTTTTGATGCTCTGCATATGCGAAAGTCTGGTGACATGAGAAAAGACAGCATTGTTAAGAGAGAGATTTATGATGAATTTATTCTTGATAAATACAATGTGTCGTTTGTATTAGACGATCGCGATCAGGTTGTCAAAGTTTGGCGAGATCTGGGTTTAACTTGCCTACAAGTTGACTACGGAGATTTCTAGCTTTTCACGCTAATCAGTAGGAAGGCATCATATCAAAGCACAAAATGGCGTAGCCATTTTGTGCTTTGAAAACCCTTGCAGGGTTTGGTTTTTAATTCACAGAAGTGTTGTCACACTTCTGTGAATTGTTATAACTAAATGTAGGATGCGTTAGTGCAACGTAACGCATCAAGTAGTCAGCAATGATGGGTTACGCTATCGCTAACCCATCCTACGTTTAATTTCAACTAAATGGCAACACCATTTAGAGGATTGGTATTATCGCCAAAATTTTGGGCAAGGATGCCCTAATCGCTATAATACAAGTAGAAAATTGTTAAAATTTGTAAGAATTTATATTAGGTTTGCCCAATATATTCATTTCATGTTGCAAACTTGTTGAGTTTTCCTGAATCTATATTACTGTCTGCATTAATTCAAACTTTTATGGCTAGCCTTCCCTCTCTTACTGGTGCTGAAATCCGCGCGAAGTTTCTCAATTTCTTTGAGGAGCGCGGTCACAAGGTAATGCCTAGCGCATCACTCGTACCTGCTGATCCTACAGTGCTACTAACGATCGCGGGAATGCTACCATTTAAGCCGATTTTTTTAGGCCAACAAGAGCCTGAGGTTCCTCGCGCTACCACCTCTCAAAAATGTATTCGTACCAATGACATCGAGAATGTCGGTAGAACGGCGCGTCACCACACATTTTTTGAAATGTTAGGGAATTTCAGTTTTGGCGACTATTTCAAAAAAGAAGCGATCGCTTGGGGATGGGAATTAGTCACTAAAGTATTTCAACTACCACCCGATCGCCTAGTTGTCAGCGTCTATCACACCGATGAAGATGCCTTTGCGATTTGGCGCGATGCGATCGGCATTCCTGCTCATCGAATTCAACGAATGGGCGATGATAACTTCTGGGCTTCGGGTGCGACTGGGCCTTGTGGGCCTTGTTCAGAAATCTATTATGATTTTCATCCTGAATTGGGTGACGATGCGATTGATTTGGAAGATGATTCACGCTTTTTAGAGATTTATAACCTCGTGTTCATGGAGTTAAATCGTGACGCGGCTGGCAATCTTACAAAACTAAAGAAGCAAAATATTGATACAGGCTTGGGCTTAGAGCGCATGGCACAGGTTTTGCAGGCTGTTCCCAATAACTACGAGACAGATTTAATCTTCCCAATCATCAAAAAAGCTGCGGATATTGCAGGAATTGATTATCATCAGAGCGATGAAAAAGTAAAAACTTCGCTAAAGGTGATTGGCGATCATGTTCGCTCCGTTGTCCATATGATTGCCGATGGCATCAATGCATCGAATGTAGGAAGAGGTTACATTATGCGTCGTCTCTTGCGTCGCGTAGTTCGTCATGGGCGGTTGATAGGTATCTCAGGCACATTTGCGTCTGAAGTTGCCGAAGTGGCGATCGCACTTTCAGAATCCGTTTATGCCAATACTCGCGAAAGAGAGCAAATAATCAAAGATGAGATCAAAATCGAAGAAGTTCGCTTTTTACAAACCCTAGAACGTGGAGAAAAGCTGCTTGAAGAGATTCTTACAAAAGCTGAAGTGCAATCTGGCAAGACGATTTCGGGCGTAGATGCTTTCACTCTCTATGATACTTACGGATTTCCACTTGAATTAACCCAAGAAATCGCCGAAGAAGAAGGCTTTACTGTTGATGCGGTCGGCTTCGAGTCGGAAATGAAGAAGCAACAGGAGCGATCGCAAGCTGCCCATGAAGATATTGATCTAATGGCGAAAGATAGCTGGGTGAATATTGCTAAAGAAATTGGTGCTACTGAATTTCTTGGCTATACGGAACTCAGTAGCACCACCACAATTAAAGCAATTCTCGTTAATGGTGAATTGGTAAAAACAGCGATCGCTGGTAGCAAAGTTCAAATTGTTTTAGATCGCACTCCTTTCTATGCCGAATCAGGTGGACAGGTTGGTGATACGGGTTATCTCGCTATTGGTGAAGCGATCGCTAAGGTTAATGATGTCCAGAAGCAAGCCGATCTATTCATTCACATTGGACAAGTAGAACGTGGCGAAATTGCTGTTGGTGATAACGTCAATGCTCAAGTTGCAGTATCTGAACGTCGGCGCATTCAGGCGCACCACACTGCCACACACCTGTTACAAGCAGCCCTAAAGAAAATCGTTGATCCTAATGTTTCTCAAGCAGGTTCCTTAGTTGATAGCGATCGCCTGCGTTTTGACTTTAATCTCAATCGAGCGGTCACTACTGAAGAGCTTCAGCAAATCGAATTGCAGATCAATAACTGGATCTCCGAAGCCCATGAATCAGTAATCGAAGTATTGCCGATCGCCGAAGCAAAAGCCAAAGGTGCGATCGCGATGTTTGGTGAAAAATATGGTGCAGAAGTCCGCGTTATGGATATTCCTAATGTATCAATGGAACTTTGCGGAGGAACGCATGTAAAAAACACGAGCGAAATTGGACTATTCAAAATCATTTCTGAAGCAGGTGTTGCCTCTGGTGTACGTCGAATTGAGGCGATCGCAGGTCAGGCAGTTTTGGAATATCTAACTCTGCGCGACAATATTGCTAAGGATTTAAGCGATCGCTTTAAAATCAAGCCTGAAGAAATTAGCGATCGGATTACAGGTTTGCAACATGAGCTAAAAACTGCTCAGAAGGAAGTCGAACATCTCAAACAGGAATTAGCTCTAGTCAAGGCTGATACTCTCATTCATGAAGCTGAACCCGTCGGCGAATTTAAAATTCTGGTTGCTCAACTTCCTGACATCGAAGCAGAAGCTCTCAAAGCGGCTGCCGAAAAGCTCTCTGCAAAACTTGGACATAGTGCAGTAGTACTAGGTTCTTTTACTGATGATGGCAAAGTTACGCTGGTTGCTTCTTTCAGTAAGGAAGTAATTGCTAAGGGTTTACAAGCTGGTAAATTTATTGGTGCGATCGCTAAAATTTGCGGTGGCGGCGGCGGCGGTCGCCCCAACCTCGCTCAAGCAGGTGGTAAAGATGCCAGTAAGTTGCCCGAAGCTCTAGAAGCTGCTGAAGCTCAGCTCAGAAATACGCTAGCTTAAAAGTTGGAGAGGAGGCACTTTGAGCCTCCTCTATTTTTTGAAATAGAATCAAGTAAATATGCTCACAAACATCAAAATGTTATTGGAAGCTTGTAAAAAGCTATCCATTGAATATGAGATTTTGCATCCGAATCAGAATCTAGTTAAGATTAAACTCAGCGATCGCGAATATTACTTTACCAACTATTCAACCCCTCTCACGCCGCAATCTATAGCGGAAATCTTTAAGGATAAGCAATATTTTTATCAGGTATTTCAAGATATCGTGAAGATGCCTCGCACGTTGTCTTTTATCTCACCCTATTGTGATCAGAAATACAAAGAGTACTTACAATTCTCGACTATCGAGGAAATTATTGCAGAGATTGAAAGCAACTTTGAGTTGCCAATCATTGTAAAGCGGAATCGGGGATCGGGGGGGAATAATGTCTTTAAGTGTTTTGATTTGCTACAGATTCGGAGTGCTTTAGATGTGATTTTTAATGTTAATAGCAAAAACTATGACTATGTTGCTCTAGTACAGGAGCCAATTAATATCGTTAAAGAATATCGCTCCGTATGTCTCAATCATGAGCAAATAGTTCTGTATGACAAAGATATTTCGCAGGCTGAGTTTACAGGAAATCTCAGTCCTTTGCATTGGGAAGGGGCGATCGCGAAACAAGTTAGTAATCACGAAACTATTGCAGCGATCGATGAGTTTATCAAACCAATTTTCCAGAAGATGCCAGCGATCGCTTATGTAGGGCTAGATGTTGCAATAGATGATCGCGGTGTTTACTGGCTGATTGAGGCGAATTCGCATCCAAATTTTGATATTTTTATTCGAGATAATGGAGAAGAGCCGATCATAGGGCTTTTCCAAAAGATTTTAAGATATTTGGAATGCGCATAAGCAAACAAAAAGGGAGCGCTAAGTGCTCCCTTTTTGTTTACTTATGTGATGAAATTACATCAAGCCAATTTGAGTAAGAATGCCTTGTCCAGTGATTAATTCTGTTGCCAAACCGATAACGAATCCTAGCATTGCAAGACGACCGTTCCAAGTTTCAGCGAAGTTATTAAAACCAAATTTAGGCTCTGTAGAATCGGACATTGCAGTTGTCTCCTTTGTGTTCTGATTTCTAAACGTTAAGAATCTTTATTTGAATTAATATTACTTTATATTTCTTAATAAGCTATACCGCTAAAGGTAGATTCGACAAAGTTATGAGATTAATTACAAAAGCAAATAGGTAGATGGCACAAGTGCCATCTACCTATTTTAATGAGACTCGCAGTGCTTTGGAATCATGAGCAAACCAATAAATTTGTGAAGGTGTTGCAAAGCAATGCGTTCACAAATTTATTGTGGTTCGCTTGATCGAAAACCGCCTTGACAAACAAAAGCTAATGAGATCGCTAGATCGCATTAGCTTTTGTGAAAATAAAAATAAATGAGAGCGGTATTAATAGCCAAGGCCATTAATTAGACATCGTAAGTTGCCTTACCTGTAAACTTGACGCTTATAGGATTAGGATTATCACCAATCTTGCGGCTGACGCTATTAGCGGCAACACGACCAGCATTCACCTTCTCAGGGAATACACCATCGCTAGGATGTAGATAAACTTGGTCGCCATTAGGAAATTCGCGCCAAATTTTGTAATTGGTGATCTTAAATTTACGCAACTGTGTACCCAAAGCAAGGGCTTGCTCTTTCTTAGCTAAGTAAAGCAAGTTGTCGCCACTGACCATAGTTGCAGCGCCGCCTGTGGGCATTTCAAATACTTGCTCTTTTGGGCTATTCCAAGAGATTAAGTACTTTTCTTCGGTGAAGGCGGAGTTGAGCAAACCACCTGTGCTACCACCCCAGATAGGGGTTTTGCCTTTAGGGGCAGGTGCAGTAAAGGTTGCTGTTTCTTCTGACATTGAGATGTTCTCCCAAATTGCGTATATGCTTTTGATATCAAGAGCAAAGATATCATTTCTATATACCCCTGCTTCAAGCTTACTTAACGTTACTTTACGAAGCTTGACAAAACTTTTAGAGAAAATATCTCGTGAAGCAAGATATTTTCTTGTCTGAGTAGCTAGGCATAATTAATTACAAACCCAAACCCGTAAAGTTGCGCCCCTGCGGGGCGCAACTTTACGGGTTTGGGCAATTTAGTACTTATGAGCTAATTAGGCGACTGAGATATCGTTCAATTAGGATAATGGCAACAATGTCATCAATAGGGCGATCAGGCGATCGCATTCCAAGTGGGACTAATTTCATTAAGCCTTGTGCGGGATAAATCTCCCAAAATCGTAGGCGAGCCTCTTCACTGCTATAACGCTCGTCAACGGTGATGATTCGCAAATCTGGGAATGTTGACTGTAGTTCAGCTTTCCATTGCTTAGAGGCAGTTTGATCACCCATCACCATCAGCGAAATGGGATAGCTATCTAATAAGCCACCAACTTTAGCGATCGCATCTTTGCTTAGAATAACAGCCTGAAAGTGAATCTTGCGATCTAAGCCCATGACAGCGACACCACATTTTTGTTTTCCTGGATCGAAACCTAACAGCACGGATATTCCTGAATTGATAATTACGAATTACGAATTACGAATTGAAATCTCTTTGATAATTCGTAATTCGTAATTCGTAATTTTTGTTTACGATGTCCACAATTATATACTTTGGATAAATTCCTTAAGCCCCTTGCGATAGGTTTCGAGAGAGTCTAGGAAGCCACCGTTATGATCGCCACGTAGTTTAACTAGTTTTTTGGGCTGATTGGCTGCTTGAAAATTGCGATCGCCATGATGAAAGGGAATGATTTCATCATCGGAGCTATGAATAATTAAAACAGGAATTTTGATGCTGGGTAAGCGATCAATGGAGTTGTAGGAAAATCGAGAGAGAAACCGAATTGGCAAAAATGGATAAAGCTCAGCAGCGCGATCGCTAATCGAGGTAAATGTTGAAGCAAGAATCAAACCACCTGCTGAATTTTTACCATCTTGTTGTGAGATTTTCTGAGCTAAGTAAGAGGCGATCGCACCTCCTAATGATTCACCGTAGATAATAATTTTTTGAGGTGGAATTTGTTTCTCTTGAGTGAGATATTGCCACGCAGTTTCGACATCGTTATAGGTTCCTTCTTCGCTGGGTTTACCCTCACTTTTGCCATAGCCTCGATAATCAAACAGGAAAGTAGCAAGCCCCAAATCTTTAAAAATTGGTAAATAACTAACACGATTGCCAATATTGCCACCATTGCCATGACAAAACAAAATCACACCTTTACCAATTTGATCGTTATCTTTAGCTGGCACAAACCAAGAATCTAAATTGACATTATCTTTAGTTGTGAGCTGTACATCATCAAATTTTAAGCCTATGGTTGCAGGCGTATCTATTAGCTCTTGACTCGGCATATAGACTAGGTTTGATTGTCCGAGATATAAAGCGATCGCCAAGCCAATGTAAGCAAGCACCAGAATACGACCAACTGGCAATAAAAACTTTTGTAATATTTGCAATACTGACTGTAAATTCGGGTTCATTTTTACTGAAATAACTGAGCGATTTTTTTAAGAATCTGAAGTACAGTCAAAAATTCATTTGCATTGCGATTGTATAGCGAAAAATCATTAGAGAATTGATATTGAAAAACCTCTCCTTGTGTCACCTTAAGAAAAATCGAAAACCCACCATTGCTAATAAATCCATAGGTTGACTGCAATTGATTGGGACTACTCATCATATAAGTAAGCGCCTGCGCCATGCCTGATTCGATACTAAACGATTGACCTTTAGATTCGATTACCAGCACCCATAGTTTTTTGTGAATCACAAGCGTATCAATACGACCTTGATAAATAGTTTGTTCGTTTTCGTCTACATCAAATTCTATAGATTCAATTTGAACAGGATACTCAGATCTAATATCAAAAGGTGGATCATAAAATTTTGCCATTTCCAATAAAGGCGCGATCGCAATTTGATTAATTAACCCTTCACTGATATGTCCATGATGACGATGGTAAAGATATCGCTCCTTCAGGCGATCGCAGCGTTCTTTTTCAAGTTCCGTCAACTCTGGCAAGTCTTCATAGCATTCACTGAAAAAGCGATCGCCGATAGCTTGTTGTGCTGAGAATCTATTTTCTACTTCCAGCAAACTATTAACATGTTTAGAAATTGCTAATGTTGTGACCATTAATTCCTAGCTCTTAAGATTAGGGATTTATTTTTCTAGCAAATTTGTGATTGCATCTTCAATATTTTCTTGTTTGATTAAAGACTCGCCAACTAGCACAGATCTCGCTCCACAACTTTGTACAAAATCTAGATCTTGACGGGTATAAATGCCAGACTCGCTCACCCAAAGATATTTATCTCTAGTTACTGGATCTAGTCTATCCATTAAAATTTTAGTTTGCTCAAGCTCGACAACAAAATTTTCTAAATTGCGATTATTAATCCCGATTAAGCGCACCTCAGGAATTTGTAAAACACGATCTAGCTCAGCTTGAGTATGCACTTCAACTAGTGCAGCCATGCCTAACTCATGGATTAATGCTTGCAGTGAGGTTAATTCAGTATCAGTAAGAATTGCGGTGATTAATAAAACTGCATCCGCACCATGCGATCGCCCTAGATAAATTTGATAGGGATCAATAATAAATTCTTTGCAAAGTAACGGTAATTCAACAGCTTGGCGCACCAGTTGCAAATTTTCAAAACCGCCTTGAAAGAATTCTCGATCAGTTAGTACCGAGAGACAACTCGCACCGCCGCGTTCGTAGGCTTGGGCGATCGCTATAGGATCAAAATCTTTACGAAATAACCCTTTGCTAGGTGAGGCTTTTTTGACTTCGGCGATTAGGGCAGGCTTAATCGGGGAATTTTGCAAACTGCCATAAAAATCTCGCGGCGGACTAACGCTAGTTAATTTAGCTTTAATTGACTCAATCGGCTCAGTGGCATACATCTGCGCAACCTCTAGCTCCTTATGCCAAACGATTTTTTCTAAAATGTTTTGGGGTGCTTCAGTTAGGGCAGCGATCGCATAGCCTTTGCTACTAGCGGTTTCAGATTGGCGGCGTACTTGCATTGATGAGAACTTGGTTGATCGTGTAAAGATATAGCTTTTAGCATAAAGCAATTTATCAAAAAGCCACCTATAGTTACTTTTTAGCAAATTACTTTATAAATTATGAGGTTTCTTTACAAGCAAAGCGCTCATTTTTCGGTATATTTGCCTGTGTAATGTGAGTTGAGCATAGTTTTTATGAGCGCGATCGCAAACTCTAACCAACCCGAAGACAAGCCAAAGACTTCGCGAGTTCAATCTTATTGGCGAAATATCCCTTGGAAAAAGTTATCCAGTTTGGTCATGGCGATCGCCCTGTGCTTTTACCTCACAGCTTGCGGTGGTGACAATAAGCCAGTCAGTAAAGTTCCAGACAAAAAAGTCGTATCGAGCATTAACATCACCGAAGTCTCTCCACCCAAGGAAATTCAACGCCTCAGTCGCCTACTTGATAGCTATGCCCCACAGGTCATTATCATCAGCCCAAAACCTGATGAAATACTAAATGACACTCAAGTGTCGGTGAAGTTTGATGTCAAAAATTTGCCAATTTTCAAAAATGCTGATTTCGGTTTAGGGCCCCATATCCATGTGACTTTGGATAACCAAGAATACAAAGCAATTTACGACCTAAATCAAACCGCAACATTTGATCACCTCAGCGCGGGAACTCATACAATTCGAGCCTTTGCTTCGCGACCTTGGCATGAAAGCTTCAAAAACCAAGGTGCGTATGCACAGACTACCTTTAATGTATTGACCAAAACTGGCGAAAATACTCCCGAAGCAAAAACACCTTTGCTAACCTACAGCCGTCCTGTTGGAACCTATGGTGCTGAGCCAATCATGCTTGATTTTTATCTCCAAAATGCACCTTTGCATTTACTCGGCAAAGATGATGAGGCGATCGATGATTGGCAGGTTCGCGCCACCATTGATGGACAAAGCTTTACCTTTGATCGTTGGGAGCCAATCTATCTCAAAGGCTTCAAAACTGGACAAAATTGGGTGAAGCTAGAATTACTAGAACCAGACGGAGATGCGATCGCGAATGTATTTAACAGCACTGCCCATGTCATTAACTATCAACCCAATGGTACTGACACCCTAGCGCGTCTAGTCCGTGGCGAAAAGATTGCAAATATCGATGCGATCGTTAACCCAGACTATGTACCACCTGCTCCTGAAGTTATACCTTCGCCTGTTGAGTCTGTCGCACCTGTCGTCACTCCTACGGAAAAGCCAACCGAATCATCTAAAACTGAGGTTGTTAGCCCCACATCTACGCCAGCAGATGCGCCCAAGGAAGAGACTAAACCTGTTGATAAAGCATCATCTGTAATTCCTGTAGTTCCTGTAGTTCCTGTAATTCCTGTAGTTCCTGTTGCTCCAGCCGCACCAATTATTACAAAATCATCACCAGTAGCTGAGCCAGTCAAGGTTGAACCTATCCCGACTAAGGCAGTTCCAGTCCCAGAACAAGTCAAGGTTGAACCAATTAAAGTCAAAGATGCTCCTGTGTCTGCCGAACCTGTAAAAACTGCGCCCATCAAGGCTAAAAACACGCCAGTTACTGAGTCAGAAAAGGTTACTTCAGAATCTGCCAAGGCTAAGCCTGTAAATGTTGTAGAACCAGTCAAGAGCGTTCCTGCTCCAATTAGGAGTAAATATGCCCCTATTGCAATACCAGGAAGACCGATCGCACCCAAAGTCTCACCTCAAGTAACAACACCTAAAGAAGCTCCTCAGGAAGCCGCCAAAGAAGTCTCTAAAAATACAACTCTGATAACACCAAAATCTGAACCACCCAAAGATGCTTTGCCTGAGAAGGAACCGAAGAAGTTCAAACCAAATGCTGCTCCAACAGATGTATTCAAAAATTTCAACTTTGATACAAGTAAATTTTTCCCAGCCAAAACTGAAGAAACAAAACCTGTAGATAAGTCTTCTGAGAAAAAAGAAACTTCAGAGAATAAAGCTGAGGCTAAATCAACAGACAAGCCTCCAGCATTAACGGATTTGTCTACAACTTCAACCTCACCTGTTAAAGAGTTGACTAAAAAATAAATAAAAAGCGGCGCTAAGCGCCGCTTTTTATTTATTTTCAAATGAGCTTGTGGAACTAAGTTGATTAAGCTTCTTTTGGACATCCAAAACTCGGTAAATTCCTGTTTCCTGTGTTTTCCCTTTGAGTGCAAATTTACCCACAAACTCGGTCTGGAAATTGTTATCTAATCGCTGATATGTCTCTTCACTAATCAAAATATGATGTGGTCCACCATCAACTTCTTTATTAAAGCTCTCTAGTCGCGACGCAACATTAACCGCATCTCCTAATACAGAATATTCCAATCGCTCCGAACTACCTAAACTTCCTGCAATCACCAGACCAGAATTAATGCCAATTCCTGTCGAGACGGGTGGTAATCCTTGGGCTACCCAGACCTCATTCATTTCCGCTAATTTATGGGCGATCGCTAAAGCCGCAGCAACAGCAGATTGAGCATCGCGGGTACGTTCAATTTCATTACTATGGGGAATCGGCACTCCAAATACTGCCATCACCGCATCACCAATGTACTTATCGACCATACCGCCATAAGCTAAAACTTCATTAGCGATCGTTCCCAAATAATTATTGAGCCAATTTAGCGTCTCACCAGGGGCTTGAGCCTCCGCCGCAGTACTAAAGTTTCTCATATCCGTAAACAAAACAGTGACATAAACCTCCTGTCCAGTTATCCGCCCCTCTAGCAGAAATTTTTCGC
The DNA here is from genome assembly GCF_006937785.1 of Pseudanabaena sp. UWO311. GTDB lineage: Bacteria > Cyanobacteriota > Cyanobacteriia > Pseudanabaenales > Pseudanabaenaceae > Pseudanabaena. The sequence continues at coordinate 19,097 of NZ_SJEE01000011.1, read as the reverse complement.
GATTTGACCAAATAATATCGGCTAGCTCCTTAGAGACATGTCGTGAAAATAATCCCATCAGCACTTTGCGTTCTGATTGCTGAATTGCAAGCTGATAAGCCATGACTAGTACATTTGAAGAAATTAAACCCAACAAGGCTGGAAATAATGGTATCCACAGAGCCTGACCAAAGGCAAAATAGCTAGCCCAAACTAAACCACCAGAGGAGAGAACTAAAAGCCCTATATTTTTACCAGCATGAGCAATAAATGCTGCCATTGCACCACCAGCGATCGCCCAAAACAAAATCCAAATATTTTCAATCTCGTTTGACCAAACCTGAATAAATTTGCGATCGTCTAAAGTACTACTAATCAACTGGCTGACAATATTTGCATGGATTTCCACCCCATACATCACTTCGCCATCAACACTAACAGGAGTGGGAAAGCTATCTTTGAGGCTTTCCGCAGTCACACCAATTAGGACTACGCGATCGCGCAGTTTCTCAGGAGCAACACGCTTCTCAAGTACATCAGTTGCTCGAATATGCTCAAAGAATCTTGCCTTTCCTCGATAGCGAATCATCATTTGATATCCGCTATCATCCTCTTTACGATATGCACCGTAATTTGCCGTTATCCTTGGAATAATTTGTTTGCCAGCCGTAAATTGAATTGCAGCTGGGTCAAATACAAGCTGTTTACCATGCAAATTTTTTAAATACAAATTGGCAATCTCAAAGGCTAAAGACCCTGAATCGCCAACGATTGAAGCTCGCCGCACCAGCGCCCCTTTGTCTGTGGGTAAATTCACATATCCATAGCTGCTAATTTGTTCTAGATCTTTCGCAGGATCAACACCACTGCGACCTTCGACCGTTGCAATAAATTTAGCATTTACTACATTACCAGCATTTTTAATGGCGTTAACCAACTCACTACGTCCTTCTAGAACTGGTAAATCCAGATATTTATCAATGCCGATCGCAGCAGGTTTGGCAACGGAAATTTGGTTAATCAGTCTGGCAAATAAGCGATCCGAAATTGGCCATCGCTCAAAATATAGCTTAGAGAAATCTTGAATATCAGCTTCAGAAATTTCGACAATAACAACACGGCGATCGGGTGGTTCGTTAAGTTGCGATCGCATCAAGCTGTCATAAACCCAAAGCTCCACTTCCTTAAAAGCTCCATTTTCTCTTAAGCCTAAAACGCCCAAAGACAATGAAAACGTAATCAATCCAGCCACTAATTGCTGATGATTACGTTTACAAAAAGCTCCGAAATTAACCAAAGTGGCAGGAAGTTTCATTGCGATCGCTATAAGAACATTGACTTCACAATATTCTATCTACATCGCTGGATACTCATACATCAGCGAAATTGCGTGAACAAAAAAAAGAGGCGGCACAAAGTGCCGCCTCTTTTTTTGAAAAATTATTTCCAGTTTTTAGCAACAATTTCAGCTAAGTCAACAACACGTTGGCTATAGCCCCACTCGTTGTCGTACCAAGCAACAACCTTAACCATATTGCCACCCATGACCATAGTCAAAGAAGAGTCAACGATTGAAGATGCATCAACACCGCGATAGTCGATTGACACCAAAGGCAATTCGTTATATTCCAAAATGCCTTTCATTGAGCCTTCGGCTGCAACGCGGAATGCTTCATTAACTTCTTGAGCGATCGTGGCTTTTTCCACTTCGACCACAAAGTCAACAACTGAGACGTTAGGAGTTGGCACTCGCAAAGCAATGCCATTTAATTTGCCAGCTAGTTGTGGTAATACAAGCGCAACAGCCTTAGCTGCACCTGTGGAGGTTGGAACAATGCTTAAAGCAGCAGCTCTAGCACGGCGCAAATCGCGGTGGCTAGCATCAAGCAAGCGTTGGTCACCAGTATAGCTGTGGGTGGTAGTCATTACACCTTTGACAATGCCAAAGTTTTCTAGCAAGACTTTGGCAACAGGTGCTAAACAGTTGGTGGTGCAACTAGCATTACTGATGATGTGGTGAATATCATGGTTGTAATCTTTATCATTCACACCAACTACAAACGTACCATCTTCGTTTTTACCAGGGGCAGTAATTAGAACTTTCTTAGCACCTGCACCAATATGTCGGCCAGCGCCAACTTTATCGATAAATACACCCGTAGATTCGATGACTAAATCAATGCCCCAATCTTTCCAAGGTAAATTGTCAGGATTGCGATCGGAAACTGTTTTGATGGTTTTGCCATTAACAGTAATTGTGGTGTCATCAGCACTAACTTCGCCCGCAAATTTGCCGAGCATGGAGTCGTACTTAAGCAAGTGAGCGTTGGTACGGGGATCGGACGTATCGTTCAGTCCAACTAGTTCTATGTTTGTCTCTGAGCGACCAGCCCAGCATCTGAGAAAGTTACGTCCGATGCGCCCAAATCCATTAATCGCTACCCTGATAGTCACTTCTTATCGCCCTTTATATAAATTTAACTTTTTACTTTAATCTGATGCTTATGATACCGAAAAACCGTCACCAATTTATTCTCTCTTGAAGCAAAATTTTGAATCTTAATAAAACCCAGAAAGGTAGAGGCAATTTATGAATTGCCTCTACCTTTCTGGGTTTTACATGAAACACACACAGCGTATTTCATGTGATTTTTATTAGCTAAACAGTTGTTGGAACTTTTGATTTAACAGTTGCAAAGCTAGGTACAACGATCGATTTATCCTGTTTGGTGAGGCGATCGTATAGCACTTGGGTGTTGGGGTAGTTAGCCGCAGGGAAAGTTTCAAAGCGGTTGTAAGGTACTACATCTTCGCCAAATGCATCGAGGAATTCACGGCTGTTAACCATTTCCGTGACCATTGCCTTGATACCACTAGTTGCCAAAATCACGTTATATTTGCGAATTTCAGCTTGATCGAGTGGCGCACGTCCTAAGAAATGCTTTGTACCCAATTCGATTACCTTGGTGTTGGGGAATGGGGCATAGAATTCCTTGATATAGAGATCGGATGTACCGATCGCCAAGATGAATTCTTTGACTGTGGTTTCTTCGTTGAGAAGCTTGGAAGTATATTGACTGAATTGTGAGTCAGCAACATAGGCATCCATATCGCGCTCGAACACTTGACGGAAAGCAGCACGTACCAATGCGCCTGTTTCCACAGGGTCGGTGGTAGTAAGCTTGAAGATCTTGCGTTGTTCGCGTTTCTTGTCAACACCTTGGTTGATGCGATCGCGGATGGATACAGAAGAACGCTCTTCGGTGACTTGACCAAGTTCGATGAACTTAGCTGTTGGCTCAACCACGACCTTAGTGCCTTTTTCTTCGCCCAAGGTGCTGTTGCGATTGTTGCGCAATGATACACCTGCGGGAGTCAAATAGCGCTCGTAAGGAACGGTATCTTCGCCAAAGGCTTGCTCGTATTCCTTGGTCTCAAGGATCGCATCAACGACTGCATAGAAGCCTTTCTTGGATGCAAGATCAAAGTAAGCGTTCATTTCAGGGCGACCATAGGTAGGACGACCTAATAGACGGCGGTGAGTATATTCGATCGCTTTACATACATAAAGCTTCGTCCAATAGCGATCGCGGAATAAAGGCGACTTAGCCAAGATGCGGACAAATTCGCGTACCGAGATTTGACCATTTTCCAACTTGCTCTCGGCTGCCGTGAGGCGCTGACCTGCAAAAGGAATGTAGCCAGTGACTTGTAAGTAAATTGCGCGAATCACAGCTTGGGTAGAGCTTTCCGAGTTGTTAACACTCTGACCTTTAATCGAACTGATTCTAGCTCCTTTGCCAATCTTGACGCTATCGCGTTGGGTTTGATCGAGCTTGAATACCTTGGGACTCATTGAATCAATCGAGCCAGTTGCCGATGGATTACCAAGTTGGTTAGTGATACCAGCACCATTGCGGATCAAGATGCGGCGGGTATCCTTGCCAAAAGGCGCAGGGGACGCGCTAGGATTACGAGTTTCTTTAGGGAAGATCGCGCCAAATTGGATTTCAAGCGGATCATTACCAGCACCGTAAACATGCTGATCGGGCAATGGTTGCTCGTAAGCAGCAAACAAGGTAATGAATTGAGGAACCTTGCGGAAAGGAGCTGAATAGTTGAACAAGTCAAACTGTGCGCCCCAGTTACGAGCAGTCTGAGCTTCCTGTCCGTATCCACGTTGGTAAGGGACAGTTTCTTCGCCAAAGTAGTCGCTGTACTCTCTGGAGTTAACTAGCGCATTGACTAGAGCTGAGAGACCACCTTTGGAGACGATCGCAAAGTAAGCGGCCACTTCTTCACGGCTCTCAGGTGAGCGTCCAAGGAAATGCTTGAAGGCTAACTCAACCGCACGGGAGTTGATGAAAGGCAGGAAAAATTGATCGCGGTATAAAGGCGATAAACCTAATCGGCGCACAAACTCACGCACCGAGATTTCACCATTTTTTACCTTAGAGTCAAGGTCAGAGACACCTTGGCTATAAGCACGGGCGATATCACGCTCGAAAACTTGGCGATAAGCAGCCTTAACTACTTCATTTTTCTCGGCTCCCGTCATGGCAGCCTTCATTACAAACTTCTGACGACGCTCAGCGGTGTTGAAGTAAATTTGAGGCAGTGCAAGTCCTTGCAAGTCTGGGGAATTGCGCTGACGAACTTTAGGTGAAGGGGTAGCTGCTTTGAATTCAGCGATCGCTACATCCATGTATTGCTTGATAATTTCGATCGCCGCAGGATCTTTAAGGAAATAACCTGCTGCGGCTTGCTTCATGGTCTGTAATGCAACGATGGTTGCCTCAGTAGAGCAAGCTGCTTCAATGATTTCGCGCAAGCCACGCACGTTTTGAGCAAGAATATTTGGGTCACCTGCAACGATTGCATAGGTGGCATAGCGCAAGAACCATGACAAGTCACGCAGGGACTTCTTCATGCGGTCTGCGCCATAACGAGAAATGTTAATGGGGCGGAAATTAGCTGGCACAGGATCAACAACGCCAGTAATGCCTGTATTACTGAAGAAATTCTTGATTGTCCCTAAAAAGCCACCTTCGCTTGCCTCAGTATAAGTAGTTGTACCAAGCTCCATGCCGATCTTGACATCAACTACTCGACCAGCACGATCGACCTCCAAAGCTTCGGAATTTTTGGGTTTTTCCAAAAATGCCATCGCTGAACCACCCGTAAAAATACGGCTAGCAGCCTTGGATACGATATTGTCAGAGTTTTTTGTCAAAATTTCTGCAATTTCGAGGCGTTTTAGTCCAGATTGAAAATATGTGGATAAATCATCTAATTCGCTACGAGTCGCAAAGCGATCTTGTTGCTCTATCTGAGAAATTGTGGAAGTTAAAGCGGTCTGATATAGACTGGGGCGGGCATTTACTGCACCACTTGACGCTGTTACGCTCATGTGTCTGCCTTGAGATCTTTAAAGGGTATGTAAAAAGTCGAAATAATATCTACCCAAGTATAGGGTTTTCCAACTTAAATATATATCTCTATCTCATCAGAAAATGCCGCATTTACAGGTATTTCAACCAGAAAGACACGATAAGTTTTGTAAAGCACGTATGTTGATTGCGCTATGTATTTATATATAGCTGTAAGTAGGGCGTATTGGCGATCGCTATAGCGATCTTTGTTAAGCTAAGTTTGGTTTTAAATTTTTAGATCTCATCTCAGAGTTCAAGATCTAGGTTTACAACTGCCCGTATTTTTCTCTAAACAATCATGATGAATACTCCAACCTTACCAAGAGAGCAAGCTGCTACATCAGTAAGTGAAAAAATCGAGAAGCCCAGACCATTATCTGAAAATCGGGTCTTGTTGCATGGGGTGAGTTGGGAAACTTTTGAGTGCTTACTAGCAGATGTTGGCGATCGCCGTAAAACTCTATTCAATTATATTAACGGTACTTTAGAAATTATGTCGCCTCTCTTACTGCATGAAGGTAGCAATAGATTTATTGAGGCTTTACTCGGTGTATTTGTTGATGAATTAGAGATAGATATGAGACGACTAGGATCTCTATTAATGAAGATACCAGAGTTAAAGGTTGGAGCAGAACCTGACTCTTGCTATTACGTTAAAAATGAATTGGTGATCCGTGAGAAAGAAAATGTCATTGTCGGACAAGATCCTCCGCCCGATCTGGTTTTAGAGGTGGATATCACTAATCCTAGCGATCGCCGTTTGCCAATTTACGCTCTCCTCGGTGTGCCTGAAGTCTGGCCCTATGACGGTTATAGTTTAGAGTTTTTAGGTTTAGAGAATGGGGAATATATGGCGATAGAAAATAGTTTGTCGTTTCCGACGTTACCCGCAGCGGTTATTGTGGAATATGTACAGAAGCGACTGCTCTTAGGCGAAAGCAAGACTTTAAAGGAGTTTCGGGGATGGGTGAGGGCAAATTATTCACAGCAAGGGGATGTTTGAATGTTTGAATTTGGGTGCGATCGCCTACCCTTCAAGCAAATTTACATCATGTTGATTTCGGGTTTAGAAATTGCTTGAGGATATAGGCGATCGCAAAGCTAAAAGCTTGTTGATTTGGCTGTTCATAAGATTTAATCAGAATTGCTAGATCCTCTGCTGTTAATTCTTCTAAGCCCTGTACGGCTTGATCAATAGCCTCTTCTCTCATGGCAACTAGATTTCCATAGTTGAGATTTAGTGTCTGGATAGTTTCTGAAGCAGATTGATGTTTATCAGGTTCTTCGGCAGGACGTATTTCTCCAGAACCTGTATATCGAAAGAAATCAGCACAATCTACTTGCAATGGTGAGACTGAAAGTGGATTATTTCCTCTTTTGCAGCCACAATGCTGCAAGCAGTGCAGAGCTTTTTCATATTCTGGGGCAGTCATCTTGGATTTATCCGAAAAGCCACATGATGCTAAGAGATTATTGAAATCTATTGCTAGTGATAGATCTGTGGACAAATCTGGATCTTTCTCGTTCTGAGGTTGTAGATGTTCAATATGGCTAATGTCGCTAGTGATGCTCATACCACAGTAACAGCAGGTATAACCTTGCTCTGCCAATAAGGCATCATGTACTTCAGCTTTAATTTGACCTCGCAATGTTTTATAAGTTGGTTTCCAGTCATCATTTTCTTGTGATTTCCAGTCAGTGAAACTTTGCGGTTCTTGACCTATCTTGATATATCTCATCTTCCCAAAACTTCTTTCCGATGAATTAATACATCTGCCCTAGCAAATTCTGGCTCATCAAAGCCAATCTCTTCTTTCAAAGATGTTTGTAGTTCTTTTGCTTGAGTTAAATTACCATCATCAATCAATCTAAATAGATTTAATAAATCATCTTTAATTTTTTGATTCCGTTTGGGAACTCCCATTTCATCTTCAAGAATGCGATTGCTATCTCTGCCGTAGGTTCTAACGATTTCTGCGGTAACGCCTGATTCTGTATTAGCAAGTCGATAGATTTTTCCATCTTTGACTTCGCCTAGTACTTGTGGTGAGTGGGTTGTAATTATAAATTGGCAGTTGGGGAAGGTTCGCAGCAATGCAGGGATAACCATGCGTTGCCATTTAGGATGCAGATGTAGCTCGATCTCGTCAATTAAAACTACACCGCTACCCTGTTCAGGTTTTTCCATCTCAGGATTAGCGATCGCCAATCTTCTCGCTAAGTCCCCAACCATCGCTAGTAAGTTTTTTTCACCATCAGACAATTGATTGATCGTTAGTTCAGCATCATTTTTCGTAACAGTCATGCGTAGTTCAGGACGACGACGAATTCTGAGATCTTTAAATTCTGGTAGAAAAGTATAAATTGCTTGGCGTACTGATTCTAATTGTTTATCTCTATAATTTGGGTTGTCTCTAATTAGTTCATTTTCTAATTCTTCAAGCAATTTAAACCATTCAAAAAACCCTTTAAAAATAACTTGCCCACCTGTAAAAGCACGATTATAAACATCAAGAATACTATTACTCGTATTAACCTCTTTAGAGGGTTCCAAATCATCAAAAATAAGATCTCGTTTAACCGAGTAGTAAATCATTATTGGAATATTTTTAGCATTAACAATCCCCTGTAAAATAGGAGTAGCTAGGTGTAAATCATCTATTTGAGTTGATAATTTAGATGTATCACCTCTATCCTTTTTTATGATGTGTTGAAAGTTTAAAGAATTAAGAGTAGATTCCAATTGGGTTTCAATCTTTTCTTTACTACCAGTAGGGATATCGTCATCTAAAAAAATATCCTTAACTTGGGGTGATATAAATCGATTAGGATGGTAACCAGCTTGATATAAAAACTTTATTTCGTCTGAAATGTGATTGAGGAAAACACTTAAACAATCAAGAATACTAGATTTTCCTGAACCGTTATTACCAATTAGAATATTAAGTTGTGGGTCAAAGGATAGAGTGAGATCGCTGATACCACGAAATGATTGCATTCTTAATTGTTTGATTTTCATATTTACTTATTAGAGTAATTTATTGCGGACATAAAGTATAAAATTGTCTATGTAATGCACATAATAAAGTTGAAATTTAATTAACTGATTCCTGCTCAATTAATTTTAACGCATCTGCCAAAATCTCATCGCGATCTAATCTGGAAACTTTCTCGCTGAATGTAATATTCGCAAAATATCGACAAAACTTCCATTAACTCGATACACGATGAAATAAGGATTGACCACAATTTCTCTTGTCTCCTTTACTCGCCCAACACGTCCCATTTCTGGAAAAGTTTCCAATTGCTTCACGGCACTGCGAATCTTGATTACCAATTTTAAAGCTGCCTCTGGATTGTCTCTAGCAATATATTCATGAATCACTTCTAGATTATGTAGGGCTTTGCGTAACCACCTAACCTTCATTCAAGCGCCCAAACATAATATCTACATCTTCATCACTGGCAAAATCTTCAGCATCTGCCTCAGCGATCGCTAAATTAATTTCCGCAATCTGCCACTTATAAATTTCAATATAGTTCTCGATCGCCTCATTCAACAGGTAAGAGCGATCGCGATCTAGTTCCTTAGCGATCGCATCTAATGCTTCACGCTTTGTGCGATCGAGCCGAAAGGTAATCGTTTCCTTAGCTATAGTTGACATCGTATTATCAAATAATGCGTTGTAATACAAACATTATACATGAGAGTTTTTAAAACGCAAAAATCCCAATAATTTTAAAAAGCTTACTCTGTAAACCTTTTAAAATTATTGGGATTGGTTAGGCAAAGTTCAGATGTAAAAGCCTAGACAACTACAAAATTCACCAACTTTCCGGGAACTGCAATCACCTTCTTAATCTCCTTACCTTCGAGATACTTCTGGGCAGCACTTGAACTACGAGCATACTCTTCCAAGGCTTGCTTATCATTGCTAGCGCTAGACGGCACTTGAAGACTGCCACGCACTTTGCCATTGATTTGAATTACGAGCGTAATCTCATCAACGGTAAGCGCTTCTGGATCATGGGTCAGCCAAGGCTGTAAATGAATTGAGTCTTCATATCCAATGAGTGACCAAAGTTCCTCGGCGATGTGTGGCGCAAAGGGAGCAAGTAAAGTTAAGAGAGTTTCGATTCCTTCTAGGAACGTTGCGGAACTCTTATCTTCGGCATCTTGCAAAGCATTGCTAAGCTTCATCATTTCTGAAATGGCAGTATTCAGTTGATAGCCACCATCGAAATCTTCGGAAACTTCCTTGATCGCGATGTGGATAGCGCGACGCAGATTCTTATCAACTTTTTTAGAAATGCCGTTCTGTTTAGTTTCCGCAAAGCTAGTAACTAAGCGCCAAACGCGATTTAAAAAGCGTTGTTGACCTTCGACATCGGCATCTTCCCATTCCAAATCTTTTTCAGGAGGCGCTTTAAAGAGCGTGAACATTCGCAAAGTATCAGCTCCATATTTAGCGATCGCCACTTCAGGAGATACCCCATTCCCCTTAGATTTAGACATCGTGGCAAAGAGCGCTTGCAAAGGTTCTCCCGTTTTGGGATCTTTGGGATCTTGGGGATTGACCTGTGAAGATGGAATCCATTTGTCTTTGCCGCCTTTGTTGGGGTTCATGTAGGTTAAGCCCTGCACCATCCCCTGAGTCAACAATCGCGCAAATGGCTCATCGAAATTAAGCAATCCCCGATCGCGTAAAACCTTAGTCATAAATCGCGAATAGAGCAAGTGTAAAATCGCATGTTCTACACCGCCCACATATTGATCGACGGGCATCCAGTTATTGATAGCAGCGCGATCGCCTATTTCTTGATCGTTCCTCGCATCGGCAAATCGCAAGAAATACCAAGAGGAATCGATGAAGGTATCCATCGTGTCAGTTTCGCGCTTGGCGGCTGTGCCACATTTAGGACAAGGGACATTTACCCAAGAGTCCAATTGGGCGAGAGGTGACGCGCCACGACCTGTAAGTTCGACATCCTCTGGCAAGGCGATCGGTAAGTCAGCATGAGGGACGGGAACGATGCCGCAACTAGGACAGTGAATTACGGGAATTGGACAGCCCCAATATCTTTGGCGGGAAATCAACCAATCACGCAAGCGATAGGTGATTTTGGCGGTTCCCCATTGGTTTACTTCCGCGAGTTCGATGATTTTGGTTTTCGCAGTTACGGAATCCAATCCGTCAAAGCTGCCCGAATTGGTCATGATTCCTGCTTCGGTGTAAGCGGATTCCCTCACCCCCTGCCCCTCTCCCATAGGGAGAGGGGAGTTAGAGATGATTACCGTTTGAATAGGAAGATTGTATTGTTTTGCAAAGGCAAAATCGCGGACATCATGGGCTGGAACTCCCATAACTGCGCCTGTTCCATATTCAAATAGAACATAGTCCGCAATCCAAATTGGGACTTCTTTTCCAGTAAATGGATTAACTACACTTGCGCCGATCGCTACGCCACGTTTAGGGCGATCATCTGAGGTGCGATCGATTTCGCTAAGATTTTTGACTTCTTGAATGAATGCTTCAACGGATTCTTTTTGAGCACTGCTGGTCAATGTCTCAACTAGTGGATGTTCTGGAGCAAGCACGACATAACTCACACCGTAAACTGTGTCAGGGCGTGTGGTGAATACAGTGATTTTTTCGTCACAGCCAACAATGGGAAAACTTAGCTCTGCGCCTGTGGATTTACCGATCCAGTTGGCTTGCATGATCTTGACATTAGAGGGCCAGTCGGTGAGCTTGTCCAAATCTTGCAAAAGTTGTTCGGCGTAGTCAGTAATTTTTAAGAACCATTGACGCAATTTGCGCTTCTCAACGATCGCACCCGATCGCCAAGATCTGCCTTCACTATCCACCTGCTCATTCGCAATTACGGTTTGATCGATCGGGTCCCAGTTAACTTTTGCTTCTTTTTGATAAGCCAAACCCGCTTCCAAAAATTGCAAAAAGATCCATTGTGTCCATTTGTAATAGTCGGGCGAACAAGTTGCTAATTCGCGATCCCAGTCGTAGGACAAACCCACTTGCTGAAGCTGCGATCGCATATTGTCGATATTCGCGTAAGTCCATTTCGCAGGATGGGTATTGCGATCGATCGCTGCATTTTCCGCAGGCAACCCGAAAGCATCCCAGCCCATCGGGTGCAACACTTGATAGCCCTGCATTCTTTTGTAACGGGCAATTACATCGGTGATCGTGTAATTGCGGACATGCCCCATGTGCAGATCACCCGATGGGTAGGGAAACATTGACAGCGCATAGAATTTCTTTTTGTCTGCACCAATTGCATCATTGCTTACTTTGTCAAGTTGTTTCTCTGCCCAAACTTTTTGCCATTTGGGTTCGATCTGCTGGGGGTTATATCTGGTTTCCATCACGTATCAGTCTATATGCGAATATGAAGGTGAGCAACGCTATGCGCTGCTCACCTTCATACTTAATAATACTAAACATCAAGCCCTAATCTAACTTATGTCACCCGATTATATAAAAGCTCAATTAATCTTGCTTATCTCGATTGTGGCGGCGATCGCCTTTGTTGGTTGTATTTATGAATTGTCATACGGTGCGCCAGATTTTGGCTTTGCTTTGACTTGGGCAATTTTGCTCATCAGCTTACCTGTAGGTGTCTATAGCTTTGTCAAAGCAGTCAGTCTTGCTCGAAAATCTATGCAATAAAGTTTATGCAACAACCAAGAGGGTGCGCTTGTCGCACCTTTCGTCCAATAAAAATCCACCAATCCTAGGTGAAACATGATGACAGCTCAATTAATTACGCCAAGCTTTACGTCTAATGTTCATAAGTTCACGGTGCAGCAATATGAGCTGATGCTCGAAGCAGGAGTATTTGCTGAAAGCGATCGCCTTGAACTAATTAACGGAGAAATCAGAGTAATGTCGCCCATTGGCAGGAAACATGCAGCTTGTGTGGCGAAAACATCTAGAGCTTTTCAAATCAAGTTAGGTAATCAAGCTTTTATCTGGACACAGAATCCAATTCGCCTTGGCGATCATTCTGAACCGCAGCCCGATTTGGCGATCCTCAAATGGCGTGATGATTTTTATGCTGAGGCTTTGCCTACGTCTGATGATATTTTGTTGATTATTGAGGTGGCAGATAGCACTCTCGCCTATGACCGTGATGTCAAAAACACTCTTTACGCAGCGAATGGGATTCCAGAGATGTGGCTATTCGATGTGAATAAAAAAGTAGTAGAAGGATATTCACAACCATCTGTATCAGGATATAAGCGGATGCAGCGCTATGAACAAAATGAAACTTTGGCAATGCTTGTCTTCCCTGACATAGTATTTAGCTGGGAAGACATTTTTTAAGACGCTTTGCTTTGCTATAAAGCATTCTTACCAGTCATGCAGATTCATGTTTTACAGGAAAAAATTTTGAAAATCTTACTGGTTGAAGACGATCTACATTCTACGGAGCTACTTTCGCAGCTACTAGCAGAGTCGCATTACACAATTGATTCCGCTCTCAATGCTAAGACTGCGTGGCAATACATCGAGACCTATACCTACGATTTGATCATTCTCGATATTATGTTGCCTGATAGCGATGGTATCGAGCTATGTACCAAGCTTCGCGCCGCTGGTCACAATGCCCCCGTGCTATTGCTAACAGCAAAGGATAGTACAAACGATCGAGTGATGGGGTTGGAGGCAGGAGCCGATGACTATATGGTTAAGCCCTATGAATTTCAGGAGTTAATTGCACGGATTCGGGCGCTATTACGTCGCTATAGCGATCGCGATACGCTCTCCCAAGAATTAACATGGGAGCATCTCCTTCTGGATCTTAGAACGAATACAGTTACTTATAAGCAGAAACCTTTGCGCTTCACTCACAAGGAATATCGGCTATTAGAGCTGTTTCTCAGACATCCCCAACAAGTATTTAGCCGTAGTGGTTTGATCGATCAGGTGTGGTCGGCAGGAGAGTTTCCTGGTGAGGAGGCAGTGACTACGCACATTAAGGGATTACGTAAAAAGCTGAAGGTGGCAGGACTGCCTATAGATCCAATTGAGACATTATATGGATTGGGATATCGCCTCAAACCTGCGCCTGTTCAAGCTATGGATCTACCTATCGTTCACACGGTAGTGTCAAATCCTTTACCTGATGAAACCTTACCGCAGATAGATAAAACGCGAGTGCTGGAGGTAATTGCGATTGTGACTAAGAAGTTAATCGCAATTTTGCCAGAATCGATCGCCCTTTTACAGCGAGTAGCGATCGCTTTGAATCAGGGCAACTTAGATCCAGATTTGCGCTATGACGGATATATGGAGGCGCATCGGCTCATTGGATCGATGGGTTCATTAGGTTTTCCAGAAGGATCGGCGATCGCATTTCAGATCGAGCAGATGCTCAAAAGTGATTTTACTTTAGCTCAGTCCGATACGGCGATGTTGCTGCAATTGATTACCAATTTAGAAGTAAGTGTTTGTGACTCATCTAAAAGCGCAACTCCTATCCTTTCTAAATCTCAGCCCCAACCTCATTACCTGAGACAACAGCAAGGCGATCGCTCGAAAGTAATGATTGTTGATGACGATCCTCATATCCTGAATATTTTGCGGGTTTTACTGGAGCGTTGGGATCTTGAGGTGATCACTTTGCAAAATCCCCAACAATTTTGGCAGGTTTTGGAAGCAACTTCTCCAGACCTACTAATTTTGGATTTGATCATGCCAGACTGTAATGGTATGGATTTGTGTCAATCCATGCGAATCTCTTCGCTATGGCAAGATTTACCGATTGTGTTTTTGTCAGCCCATAGCGATCGGGAAACAATCCGTCAATTGTTTATCGCTGGCGCTGATGATTATCTCAGCAAGCCAATTGTGGAGGAAGATTTGTATACTCGCATTCTCAGCCGTTTAGAACGCCGTCGCCAATCACCAAAAATATTTTCTAGCAATATTTCCTGAACCCATGCCACCATCTTCGCCGCTCCCAATTTCCCAAATCCATAGAAATGCTGACTTTTCTCAATCATCAGCCGCGATTTTAACTGTGCTGATCGTGGATGATGATCGCGCTACCTACATGGGCTATCTGCAATCGGATAAATCGCATCTCTATCATTTTCTGGAAGCAGACATCCTAGAGGCAGGATTAGAGCTATGGCGATCGCAAAATCCCGATATTGTCCTTATTGATTGCGAACTTCCCGATGGCGATGGATTGGAACTATTACAAACAATAACCTCAGAAAATTTGGGGGTAGGCACGATCGCGCTCACAGGTTCTGAAAATGAAAAGATTTTACAGGCAATGAGATTAGGGGCTTCAGATTATCTGGTAAAAGGATCGATTACTGTGGCTGCGATGATCAATCGCGTTAATCAAGTTGCTGATCGCCTTACCCTCGATCGCCAATTAAAGCGATCGCAACAGCAGGAAATTTTAATTGCCAACATTGCGCTCCGTATTCGGAAATATCTGAATATAGGAGATATTGCCAACTCAATTGTTCAAGAAGTACGAGCCTTTTTAAATGCCGATCGCTCCATTATTTATCAGTTCAATCCTGATATGAGTGGAACGGTTGTCGCAGAGTCAGTTCTCTCGCCATGGATATCCTGTCTCAATCAACACATTGACGAGTGCTGTTTTCAAGAAAATCTCGGTGGGGCATACCGAGAGGGACGAGTTTTCTCAACTTTCGATGTTTATACGGCTAACTTACATGAATGCCATCTGAAACTAATGGAACAGTTTCAGATCAGGGCAAATTTAGTCTTGCCAATTCTGATCACAGACAATCAAACTCATACGTTATGGGGCTTGCTCATCGCCCATCAATGTGAGTCTCCACGGATTTGGCAAGAGTCAGATATTCGCTTACTTCAGCAATTATCGGTACAACTTGCGATCGCATTGCAACAAGCTGAACTCTATCAAAATCTCCAAAAAAGCAATGCTGAATTAGAAAATCGTGTGATTGAGCGTACTGCCGAGCTTTTTCAACGTCAACAAGAATTTATTGCTCTCGCTGAGAATTCACCAAACGTGACTATGCGCCTCGACCTACAACAGCGACACCTCTACGTTAATCGAGCCATAGAAAGAGCTACAGGTATTCCCGCTGAGGAATTTCTGGGCAAAACCCTTCGAGAAATGGGATTCCCTGAGAAGAATGTATCTATGCTGGAATCTGCTGTTCAAAAATTACTCGAAACAGGTAAAGACCAGCGATATGAAATCGATTATCCATTCCCAGAAGATCAGGGCATGGGATATTATCGCGCTCATCTCATTCCTGAATATGCTCCAGATGGCGAAATTGCCACGATACTATCGATCTTCTATGACATTACGCAGAACAAACTAAATGAAATAGCTCTCCTAGAATCAAACCGTCGTTGGCAATCGTTACTGGATGATGTTCGCTTAGTCATTATTGGATTGAATTGTCAAGGAGAAGTGGAGTATGTCAATCCCTTTTTCCTGAATGTTACAGGCTATGATCTCGATGAAGTAATTGGAAAAGATTGGCACTCGAATTTTTTACCTCAGATTGATCAAGTCGTGATCAAAGAAGATTTTGCCGATATGTTGAATAAGGACTTTCATCAATATTATCAAAATGCGATTGTGACGAAAGGGGGTGACGAAAGAATAATTGCTTGGAATAATACGCTCCTTCGGAATCAAAAAAACGAAATTATTGGGTCACTGAGCATTGGTGAAGATATTACGGAGAAATCGAGAGTTGAACGCATCAAAAGTGAATTTATTTCTATTGTTAGCCATGAACTCAGAACTCCTTTAGCTTCAATTCGGGGCGCTTTAGGCTTGCTCTCTTCGGGTGTATTAGCTAATCGACCTGAAACCGCCAAAAACATGCTCAATATTGCCTCCTCAGACACCGAAAGATTAGTTCGTCTAGTCAATGACATTCTGGACTTAGAGCGTTTAGAATCCAGCAAAGTCACGCTCGATCGCAATTGGTATGATGTGGTTGAGCTATGTCAGCAGACGCTCGAAACGATGCAGGCGTTCGCTGCCGAAAGCCAGATCGAAATATTATGTAATGTCCAGCCACAGCAAGTCTTTGCCGATCGCGATCGCCTTGTCCAAACCTTAGTTAATTTACTCAGCAATGCCATTAAGTTCTCGCCACCTCAAAGTCAAGTGCAACTTGAAGCCGAACACATTGCCAATGAGATAGTGTTTCGAGTATGCGATCGCGGTCGTGGTATTCCCGAAGAACATCTAGAAAGCATTTTCGAGCGCTTTAACCAAGTAGATGCTTCCGATTCCCGCCAAATGGGAGGCACAGGTTTAGGTTTGGCGATCTGTCGCAGCATTGTCCAACAACATGGTGGCAAGATTTGGGTAGAGAGTGTATTGTCAGAAGGTAGTACTTTTTCGTTTACCATTCCCCATCGCATAAGCTAAGGAACTAATAATTGTTGAGTCGAGCTTCGCTCGACTCAACAATTATTGGGCTTTAAATCACATAAGTTATTTGATTTGCAATCCTAAGAGGAGGTTCTAGATTTATGACTACCAAATCAATTTTACTTATTGATGACGAGCCAAATATTGCGGAAGTTATTGCTGTATGTCTAGAAAGCTTTAAAGGATGGAAGGTGCAAGTGGCTAATTCTGGCAAAGCAGGACTTAGCATTGTGGAAACCCTCAAGCCTGACGCAATTCTCCTTGATGTGATGATGCCCATAATGGATGGCATCACTGTCTATCAAAACTTACAAAATAATCCAGCTACTCAAAATATTCCCGTAATCTTCTTAACCGCGAAGGTACAAGTAAGCGATCGCGAACGTTTTGCCCAATTAGGCGTAGCAGGGACAATTGCGAAGCCCTTTGAGCCGCTCAAAATTTCTGATCAAATTGCCGAGATGCTCGGTTGGTAATTACGCTCTCTCAGATTGTCCTCATTTTTATTTTTTACACTAGAGATTAGTAATTAGAAGACAACATTGGCTTCAACATGGAAACGCAACAGGCATCTAGTAAAACGATTTTATTGATTGATGATGAAGATTACATTCTCCAAATTGTAGAGGCTTGTATAGAAAATTTCAGCAATTGGCGACCAGCACTCGCAGCTTCTGGCGATGAAGGATTAGCAGCAGTAGCTAAGGCTAAACCTGATGCAATTTTGCTGGATATGATGATGCCAAATATGGATGGGTTTACCTTCCTCAAAAATTTAAAAGCCGATCCTCAACTTGCTGATATCCCTATAGTACTTATTACCGCTCGTTTAGATCTGCTTGAAACCCAAAAACTCTCTCAACTGGGAGTCAAAGGCGCGATCGCCAAACCCTTTAGTGCGATTAAGCTCGTCGGTCAAATCACCAAGATTTTAGGCTGGTAGTAGCATTGGCTATAAATCGCATGGCAATACTTTTTCCAAAAATATTGATTTTTATTTCAGCACAAAGCATTTTCAGAAAATATTTCACTACCTACAGAATTTCCTCATTTTTTATTTTTAATCTTTAAAGCGGTAGTGCGGGCACATCTTGAAAAACTTGGACTGACTGAGTGGGCAAAAAGCCTTTTCTAGCTATTGAAATAAATCACCAAAAGCATGAATCAAATTCAACTAAATAGCTCAGGCTCTGAATTAGGTTGGTGCATTGAAATATTGACTGCACAGCCTCTGTGCCTATATTACTTTGGCGCATTTACAAGCCATCAAGAAGTCCAACAACTAAAAGCAGGATTTATTGAAGATCTTCTTTTAGAGAGCGCCACAATTCTTTCGGCTAATATTCGATTTTGTCAACCTAGCCAATTAACTTTGAAAAGATGACGATCTGCGATCGCACTTTCTCTCATCGAAAAACCTGCCTCATTCCGATTTAAATCAAGCTCTGTTGATTGATATTGCAGCTTAGGTCACACATTTTAACTTTATGAAAAAAATCAATCTCTTTTATCAATGTCACGTTACTGGTCAGGATTCTGCAATTTGGCAACTGCAATGCCATTTACGCATTATCTATCAACAGTTTGGACAGCAAGTCGTGATCGTCTCACCCCAAAACTGTGAAATTGGTTGGTTTATTCCATCTCAGATTGAAAAGCTTGCCACACAGATTATTCAGGATTTTCAGCTTAATCCTAATCGCCTAACTTGGATTGAGCATGACCCTAACTATGCCAGCAGACAAATTTGCTCAGAGTATAGTGAGGTCACATTTCAATGGAAACAAGCGATCATCGCCACTAACCCACATTGGCAAGCGATCTCCAATGAGCTAGTTGATTCCTTAATCGCAGATACCGACTATAGCGACTCTTGGAACAAAATCCATTTATTCACAAACCATTCGCGACTTCTACAAAAAAATTCCTATTTGCAAGAACTAAAAGATTCCACACCACACTATCTCTCTGTATAATTGCAAAATAATTGCAAACCAAAAGAGAGTGGCGGTGCAAAGCACCGCCACCCCCTTTTTGTTTTAATCACTAAACGGGCTAAAATCCTGCCTTCACAAAAAAATGCTCTGATGTCACTGCCAAATCAAGAAAAATCTCATCTGTTAATATTTGATCTCGGCGGTAAATCTCAGGGGGGGGATCTGTTTCTTTTTAACATCTGAAGCTGCCGCCGACCCCCTTCGTGTAGTACATTCGGGGCGCCGCGTCCTATATAAAAAAAAACAA
>NZ_SJEE01000010.1 GCF_006937785.1 Pseudanabaena sp. UWO311 | reverse complement strand
GGATTGGGGATTGGGGATTGGGGGTTGATAATTCGTAATTCGTAATTCGTAATTATCAACCAGTTTTCAGGAATTGCCGATAGAGAATAGTTACTAACTAGGCTTTTTATAGCGTGTTAGCCATACGAAGAAAAGAATTGGCAACGAAATTGCCACAAGTGACTCTGCCCAGAAAAACGAGAGAAAGTCTGACAAACCGCCAAGGGGAGGAACGCCTGGTTGAAGGTTTCGTACTGCAGGCAGGGCAAATAACATACCCGCAATCAGCGTAAACATCCCAAATTCAGTTGGACGTGGTTGCAAAACTACGACCATGATCATCGTAAATATCACTAAACCAATCATCCACATTGAAATCATTAAGAAGATAGCGAAAGACTTGGTGATTACCGATCGCGATACAGTTACTCTCAAGCCAATATAACTGTCAGTAGACTCAAATTCAGCTTTGGGAATGTAATCGACATCAATGTTATAGCCAGAGATTGCTCCAAAGAAATCAACTGACATGGGAATTTCTTCTTTCTCATCTTTAGGATTAGTGAAAAAGAGGTAGAAGTCTGATTTGTGAACATCAAAAGGATAGTCGCTAACCCTACCACTAGCTATAGATAAGGAGCCTGTCACAGTATCAGGAATGCGATTTTTTTCAAGTGTAACTTCAGCTTTACCACTTTCGATACCTGTAAAGAATTTTAGGTCTTTAGTGAGGCGTGCATCTTTAACGTATGTTCCTTCAGGAATCGGTGCAAACCTAAGACTTATCTCGGATTTAATCGGATCAACTCCTAGCATAGTAACAGCAACGTTGATCCGATTTGGTTCTTTATCATCTCCAAAGGTATGATTAGCCGATCGCTGAGTGCCATCGCTCTGATAAAAATAGAGTGCCCCCGAGAATGCGCCAATAAAAAGTGCTAGACAAAGCAGCATGATAATAATGCGCTTAATCAGAAGGTTACGACTTGTATTTGCCATATAGTTTCGACTGAGAAAGTAGTAATAATTTGCAAAGTAAATCTTACTCAGACTACCCCACTTTGCGCTCTGTCACCAGAGTAAGGCTCGCCCATCCCCCTCGATGGTCATAGGCGCGAATCATGCGCTGATGGAGATTTGGTTCGAGTAACCATGAAATAGCTAGACGAAATGGCTGGCGTGTCGCGATCGCAACGGGACAAGTTATCGACGCACCATCAGGTAAGAACAAGGTTTGGATCGACAAATTGTCTTGCTCAAAGTTCAATATTTGAGAGTTATGAGGATCAATCCTTGCGATTGAAGTGATTGTCTTCGCTCCCATCGGTGTTTGCATTTGTAAAGTCATAATCACGCGATCGCCTTCTTGTTTCCATTCGGTAACTGTTGACATGGACTCTGGCTCTAGCCAATCTGATGCGATCGTAATTGCTTCACCTTCCCATTTGCCTAGCAAATCATTTAGAGCCAAAGCTGGACGTTCGGGTGTGGTGCTATGGGGTAAATGTTCGCGAATGAAGGTAACGCGATCGAGTTGGCTAGCTTTGTCATAGAGCAGAACCACACGCAATCGACGATCGCCATAAATCAAGCCCAGCTCAGCACCAAATTCTGTATAGGGTGCAAATTGCAACGCTCCTTGCGAAAAAGCTCCATTCTCAAAAAAAGTGGTGCTTCGATTGAGAGTGCGATATTCCAAAACTAAGTCCTGTGGCTGACCGTCATAAAAACGACGAACAACTTGACGCACAGTTTGATTATCTTCCTTAAGTTCCAGACTAGTTTCGCTAGGAATATCTTCTAAAATTTCACCACTTTTGGATAATCGGCTAAATGAACCTTGCCAACAGCCAAGGTTTTGCAGTAAACATTCCCATTGCGATCGCATAATTTATATTTCTTAAAATCTAGCTTTAGCTTACATCATTGCCTTTTATCCTCAGATACCTACCTACTTCCTATAGAAATCATCAATATTCTCAATCTCCTCCGAGGAACATGGACAATACAGCTAAACCCACTGCCGCAGTACCAATAGCCACAGTATTAGAAACAGTCTTTTCAGTATCTTGTTCAGCTTTTGCCTCTAGTACAAGCTGACGGTCTTCTTCACTGAGTTTTTCTAGATGTTCGTGATCTAGTTCTGATAGATTAAGCGCTTTCAATTCTTCCTTTCGCTTTTGTCTAGCTTCAGCTTTTCGCAAAATTGCAGCCTCTTCTTCTCTCTTGGCTTTCAATATCTCCAATTCAGCTCTGCGATTTTGAGAGATGGGAAAGATATACACCACTGTGCCATCTTCCATATCCACATCTTTACTGTTAATACCATTAGCAGCGACTTCTTTATTGAGAAATTTTTCAGCCGTTTCGATGTCAATATTGGACATTCCTGCAAAGAATTTGGCGCTAAAAGGCTTTTCTTCTAAACGTGCTAGATCTAGAGCGACATGCAGTTTCTGTATTTGCTGTTTTTCATCATCAAGGATTCCGATCCAAGCTAACCCTGTAAATGCTCCCAAACCAATGCTACCTCCAATGATCCATCGATTGCCTTGATAAACTCCTATTGTCAATAGTCCTGCTGCTATCAAACCAAAGGCGATCGCAACATTTTTGCTGCCTTGAATATCAGATGACATAATCTTATAGGCTCCTCGCTTGTCTGATGGATCTATGCAATTTAATCATTAATTATACAGTTGGGTTGATTGGTTTGATGGCGAATTATTCGCGCCCTCAAAGCCCTATAAACACAAACTTGTAGGGGTTGAGCATTTGCGCCACTATTTTTATACTCCCCACAATCATCTTGAAATGCAAATGCTCAACCCTTTGTGCTTTCATCGATAACTTGTCCCTGCGTTGCGAGGTTTGGGCAAAGCATTGCCAAATCAAAATTATCTGAAAATTTATAGATTTTCGTGGCAATGCTTTGCCCCTACAGAATGATCGCCTGATGGAGCGATCGCTCCACGTAACATCAGTTATTCTCCTAAGTCATCCTGAATTTTTGCTAGGAGTTCTTCGCAGTCTTTGACTAAGGGAATGCCAAGTTCTTGGGAGAGGGAGAGGGCGGCTTGGCAATGGGTGAGGGCGAGTTGGGGTTGATTGGTTTGATGGGCGATCGCAGCAAGGGCTTTTAAATTTTCAGCGATTGCATATTTAAAGTTAATCTCTTGGGAAATAACTAAGGATTCTTGAATTTTGGTTTCTGCTTCGCTGTAGTTTTCCAGTTTGAGCAACGTCTCCCCTATATTATGTAAAGAAATTACTACCCCTTCCCGATCGCCGATTTCTTCTTTGATTTCGAGAGATTGCTGTTGATAGGCGATTGCTTTTTCATACTGCCCCAAGAAATTATAACAATTGCCTAAATTGCCTAGAGAAATTGCTACTCCTTGCCGAAAGCCGATTTCTTCACTGATGTCGTGATATTGCTGGTGGTGGGCGATCGCTTTTTCATGCTGTCCCAAAGAATCATAACAATTGCCTAAATTGCCTAGAGAAATTGCCACCCCTTGCCGATTGCCGATTTCTTCTTTGATTTCGAGAGATTGCTGGTGATGGGTGATTGCTTTTTCATACTGCCCCAAGTTTTTATAACAATTGCCTAAATTACCTAGAGATCTTGCCAGCCCTTGCCGATCGCCAATTTCTTCATTGATGTCGAGAGATTGCTGTTGATAGGCGATCGCTTTTTCATACTGCCCCAAGGAATCATAACAATTGCCTAAATTACCTAGAGAAATTGCCACCCCTTGCCGATTGCCGATTTCTTCACTGATGTCGAGAGATTGCTGGTGATAGGCGATCGCTTTTTCATACTGCCCCAAGGAATCATAACAAATACCCAGACGGTTTAACGATTTGCGATAACAATCTTGTTTCCGTTGGCTCCCTGCGATCACCTGCTCATATAACTGCGCTTGCTGACGATAAAACCCTTGAAAATCCAAAAAATCATCAACCGATTTATTTTTCCCTTCTCCCCCTCGCTCCTCATTCAAAATATCAAAAGCTAACTGCCATTCTCCCAATTCCCCTGCATGGTAAAACCCCTCTAAATACGCCGTCAAATCCTCCAAGGATTCCCAAGGTGGCGCGGGTAAATGTGCCAAAAAACAATCCAACGCAGCCTGATGCGCCGATCGCAACAACTCAGAATCCGCTTGCTGTTGCACCACCATCGAAATTAAAGGCAAAAACTGAAACCGTCGCGGTTTTCTCTCTTTGGGTTCGGGAGGAAACTCCTGCAACAACGACAAACGGGCTAAATACCGTAAGTCTGCATCCGTTACCTCGGCAGTTAACCCCTGAGCTAACCCTAGATCAAAAATCCCTCGCAATACCGATAACCGCTTTAAAATATCCCCTAACCTTGCCGACAATCGCGCCAAACTCGCCGCTACCACTTCCCTGACACATGTTTCCGTATCACGGTGATAACCCTCCACCGTAAACAAATCTAAGCCCAAATTTTCCGCCTCCGTCACACCAACCCCTTCCCCCAACTCCTCCCGCATCCAACTCGATACCAGTTGCATCAAGAGAGGATGCCGATCCATTCGGTTTACAAAATGGGCTAATTCCTGCTGCGTTCCCGTTAATCCATAGTCTTCCGTCACCAAACGCATCGCATCGGCTTCGGCTAACCCCTTTAGAGCTAACCAATAACAACGCGGCAGCAAATTGGCGCTAAACACTGGCTGTTCGCGACTGGTGAGCAATAGCTTACTATTTACCCGATTCCCTAACCATTGGCTCAAAAATTGACCATAAACCGACTTCCCTTCTGCTGGTATTACCGTTTCCATATTGTCCAACACCAACAAACAAGGCTCAGCGATTAACCCTTCGACGATCTGCCCAATTAACGTCTCCTCGTCCCATTTTTCATCATAAGCTCGTCCCAACTCCTCCAATAACCATCGCCCAAATTGCGCCAAGGGATAAGGCTGGATAAAACTCACCCACAACACCCGCCAATTAGGGGTTAACTGCTCCTTGAATTTCACCGCTAAAGCCGACTTACCATAGCCTCCTGCGGCGGTCATCCCGATTAAGCGGACTTTCTCATTGTTTAGGGCAGTTTGGAGTTCCTTGATTTCATCCTGTCGTCCCTGCCATTCATCCACAGGCGGAGGTGTCGTATTCAGGGTTGCAGCGATCGCAACGGGCTTGAGAGCAGGAACAACGACCGAGATGGGATTAGGGAAGCCTTGTCGTGTTTCCGCATATTTTTGTTTTAGCCATTTTCGTAATTTCTCAGATTGCCCTCTGGTACGGGATGCTAACTCTGGACAATCATTTTTGAAAAGATTGTAAATCTCTCTTAAAGCCCTTTCAATATCCTGTTCTGACAGTTCCAGTATTCTCGCAATACGAGCATTAGTATCTTTCGTCCCTTCGTCTGAAAAACGTGCGATAAATACCTGTTTTTGTCTATCTGACAAACCATAGGAATCCGCCGTTATATCTAAAAAATTATCCCAAGTCATACAAAGTCTCTCTGTCTTCGATTTGATTCATCTAAGCCCCCTAAATCCCCCAATTCTGGGGGACTTGTAAGACTATAATTATTTTCTTGTTCCCCCAGAATTGGGGGCTAGGGGGCGATTAATTGTTGACTTAGCTAGGTTTTATGACTTGTGTGTACAGAGTAGATAGAGTTGCTGGAATGGTCAGGCTGATAACTCTTCTGTGGATTATTGTAACCCTTTTTTAAAAGTAGGATGTTCAAGTTTGAAGGAATCTTGAAGGTTTCTTGAGGGTTCTGCATTGGGAAGACCTGATTGAATTGAGTCATAGACAAATTACTTCATTATTTACAACTTTGAGGACTTCCCCATGACTCCCTTCCAACGCTTTGTTAAGCTCGTAATCATTGCCAACCTCTTGTTATTTCCACAAACATCGAGACGCGCTTTCTTACAACGATTTCTTAAGTTTGTAATCCTTGCCAACACATTACTGAATCTTTTCTCATCCATCGGCTTAAAACTCGATTTAGTTCCCTCTTTTAAAGAAGTTCCTCTCGTACCATCTAGTCAAACTTGCCCCAAGCAACTCTAACCAAACAGATCGCCGACTTTTTCTAGACAAGCAAAGACAATTTGCAAATCTACAAAAAGTCGGCGATCTTAACCTTTGCTTTTTAACTTTTCTTATGCCTACCTAATTAGATTGTTTCAATGGAATCTCGATCGTAAATTCTGTACCTTTACCAATTTCCGAAATAAAGGACAACTTACCGCCATGATTTTCTGTAATGATCTGATAAGCGATCGATAAACCTAAACCCGTACCTTTACCCACAGGCTTAGTCGTGAAAAATAAGTCAAACAAGCGATTGCGTAACTCATCAGGAATTCCATTGCCATTATCAGAAATTTTGATCACCAAGCGATCGCCCCTCTGCATATCAGTGATTTCAGAATCTGTAAGAATCTCGGTCTGGATCAAAATTGTGGAAACTTTGCCATCTTGCCTATTCCATAGAGGTTTATCATTCACCATTTGCCAAGTTCCATTTGCTTGAGCATCTTCCTCAAGCGCATCGATCGCATTAGTCAGCAGATTCATAAATACTTGATTTAGCTGTCCTGCATAGCATTCCACTTCAGGAAGATTTGCATAATTTTTTTCAATCTTAATCTCAGGACGATGAGGAGTCGCCTTCAGACGACTTTGCAAAATCATCAAAGTGCTATCAATCCCCTCATGAATATCAACAGATTTACATCCTTCTTCATCACTGCGAGAAAATTTATTTAGTGATTGCACAATCTTCTGAATTCGTTCTGCACCAATCCGAATTGAACCAACCAACTTTACAAAGTCGTCAGCAAGAAAATCAATATCAATTTCTTCCAGCTTTACTTGTACTGCATCGACAGGTGCTGGATAATGCGAACGGTAAATTTCGACAAGACTTAATAGCTCAGATGTATAGGTGTCAGCATAGGAAAGATTCCCATAAATAAAATTTACAGGATTATTAATCTCATGGGCTATTCCTGCCACTAACTGACCCAAACCAGACATTTTTTCGGCTTGAATCAATTGCGATTGTGTACTTTTTAACTCTTGCAAAGCATGTTGTAGTTTCTCAGCTTGGAGGCGATATTTTTCTTCAGAAGCGCGGACTAGAGCTTCAGCAGCAAGGCGTTCAGTAATGTCGCGTAAACTCCAAACTCTCCCTGCACAACTATCCAAAACATTTTGTGGTTGTGAATAGCATTCTAGGGTTCTACCATCATCTAACTCGACTATCTCAAAGCTATTCTGGTCAATTTCTAATCCTTTGCCAAATTGATGCAAATATTGAGCCGAGCTAATCCGCTTAGCCACATACTTAAGGATATATGAGTCGTCATTGGATCTAAAAATGCGATCGGGAATCTGCCAAAGGTCAACAAATTTTTGATTGCAAATAATAATATTGCCGATCGCATCTAGCACCAAAATACCATCAGCTGTTGCCTCAAGAGTCGCACCGAGCGCGGCAAAGCTTTTGTTAATTTCAGCCTCTGCGGCTTTGCGATCGCGGATATTTGTACAAATATAAGTTGATCCAATCACCTCTCCAGATGGACTTTTAACAGGATTGACCTTTAAGCAAATAGGAATATGCTGATGATCGCGATCGCGCATTTCTATTTCACTTGTCCAAGTACCGCCATGCATTACTGCCGCATGGATTACTTGAGCAGTTTGCTCATCAGTAAAAAGAGGTCGTAAATCGGTCGTTTTCCGTAAAGCTGACAGACTATAGGCAAATAGATCGCTAAAGGCTAGATTGATATAAATTGGCTGCCCTGAATCATCAGTAATACAAATCGCATCATTAGCGCTTTCGAGCGCTGTGCCAATTTTAGTAAAAGCATCTTCAAGATATTGACGTTCAGCAATTTCTTCGGCTAACTGTTGCTTTAACAAGGCAGTCTGAGGCTCAGCTAGAGGATGGCTAGCGACAATAATCCCACCCGCTGAGCCATCATCGGTATACCAAGGCTGCACGTCCCACTGGAAATTACTAGCCGATTCTCCACGAATTGCAATCTCAATTTCCGCCGTGTAATGCATTTGCCCACCGCTTAAGCATCGCTCCAATCCATGTCTGTGGGCGATCGCTTTTGGCAGTGATTCATAGAGACTTGTGCCAATCAGCTTAAGGCGAGGAATGCCCAAAGTTTTAACCCAAGGCTGACTAACTAATATGTAATGTAGATTGCGATCAAACATCGCGATCGGTACTGGACAAAACTCAACGAACCACCGAAGATACTTTTCTACGTGGTTTGCGCGATTTAAAACTGATCCCCACTGGGCTTTTGGGTTAGCTTTTGGCATCCTAACCTGACTTATTTGACGGTTTTAGAACTTGACCTCAAAATTGTAGCGGTTTGCAAATTTTTAGAGTGTGTTATCTGAACCATAAACAATAATTCTTGACCTACAATGCTTAGCGCTCAAAACCCAAAAAATGTGAGGGGGAGTTAAGTGCAATATCTCATTTTTGGACTCAGCTATATGATGTGCATGTTAAGATCGACCATAAGAATCTCCTACACTTTAATAAGTCATGAGGACAGTCACCTCGGTGCAGCAATATCCGATTTTTGGCTCTGAAATTAAATGTCCTCATTGTCGGCAAATTATTCCGGCTCTGATTTTGACTGACACATATCTTTGTCCGAGACATGGAGCCTTTGAAGTCCAGCCCAATTGCAGGGATTTAGTCCATCTCCAATCCGATCGCCAATGGCGACTATGGGACGATGAATGGTATCGACAACATACCCATCCTGACGGAATTCGTTTTGAAATCCATGAAAGTATAGATCGCCTATATACCCAAGGTTATCGAGCGATCAAAGTCACTATTGCCCATCGCTACATGGGACTAGTTGAACCTTATCTTGAAAATACGTCCATTGTTTCTAATACCCAAAGTTTGTATGGCTTAACCGTAGAATTTAGTCCCCCCGAAGAGCAAGAACCTTGCTGGGGGATTATTAACTTTGAACTAGAAAAGGAATTAGGAGTACCCAAAGGGTATCCATATTTTCGTTCTTTCTAGAATCTGAGCGCAAAGCTCTCAAACAAACTCAAAACAGTAATTTTTTAAAAAAGTGTTGCTAAGCAGCTCTTTTTAAAAAATTATGCAAAAGCATAAAATGGCTACGCCATTTTATGCTTTTAAAATCCTTACGGGGTTTGTTCTTTAATTCACAAAAGTGTCACCACACTTTTGTGATTGGTTTACTGGGGTTTGTTTGAAATCTTTGCACTGTAAGTTTGCCACCCTTGTAAGCGACCGAGCCAGGAAGCCCATAACTTTTGTCTTGCTACGTCACCTTCTTTAGGCAAATATCTTATGCACTGCAACACGCCAAAAGCTTCAGATGTACCGATCGCGATCGCCCAAATCGTAAACACCAATCTTTGTAAAGGAGGCAAATATCCTAATAGTGCCACCGTCTCATTATGTACCGCATTAATCGAAGCTTGAGCATTAAAAGAATTGCGCTGATCCTCGTCAAAACGCTGAGCAGGAAAGTGATCTACCGCAATTCGTGGATCGTAAATTAATTTCCATCCCTTTTGTCTCAAAGTCAAAGAAAAAACCACCTCAAAATGCACCTGTGCACCAGTTCCTCTCATTCTTTGATCAAAGCGTAAATCTGCGATCGCTTTACGCCGAAAACTCATATTTAGGGCTTGCTGAAAAAGAGACTAAGTGGAAAGTAGTGTGCAAAGAGGAAGAAGGTAACACTTTGACTGTCTAGCAGAAAATAGCCAAGAAAGAGAACTAAAGCTAAAGAGTTGTTTCTCAAAAGGAAGAAGAAAGAGTTGCCAGCAAAACATAAGGGATTAGCGCAAAAATAAAGTGCCAATCAATGAGGGAGAATCGTAATATCCCATTTGGGTAATAATTGGGAAGGAAGCCAGAAATCTTGATACTGCTGTAAATCATCAGAGGCAACTTTAATTTTCTTCTCATAGGTTAGAGAAACTAGATGGATAATTGGGGTGGTGTGTCACATTTGTTGAGAGATTAAGGAGGATTGAAAGCAAAACTCATGTCTATTGATAAACAAGCCGATGACAATATCATGCATCAAAATGGATTTAGAGAAGCAAATGGTCTTTCTGGCTAATCGCTTAATCCGAGTTCGTAAAGTTAGATGCTTACGTTCAATTTTCCGAGTATTTTGCTTGCCAATTAGGTAAGTGTTAGGGTCAAGAATTCTTTCGTATCCGCCCCAAGCATCAGTAAAAAAATGCTTGATTCCAAATGGTTTTAACAAGTTTACCAGTTTAACTAAGGCTTCATCTTTATGTGGTGCTAATACATAAGCTAAGATCCTCCCAGTCGCATGATCAATAGCGTGCCATAACCATCGTTGCTGTTTTTTGCTCCCAACAAAACTCCACATCTCATCCATCTCTGCTTCTTCGACCTCATAAAGGTCAACATCTAGTGTATCTAGCTCAAGTTGTTCTAGCAGAGGATAGTTAATCAATTCTATTTCTTCCTCCTTTTTTTTAACTCTTTGATTACCGTGTTAGGGCTAATCCCCAATACTCGACTTGTATCTCTGATCCCACTACCATTGATTGCCATCTCTGCGATTTGTTGTTTTACTTCTGGACTATATCCTTGATATGTGTAATCACTAATAAATGTCTTGCGCGTACAGTTAGGATTGCGGCAAATGTAACGCTTTTTACCTGTACTAATTTGTCCATGTCGTTGGATTTCTACTCCTCCACAAGTTGGATATTTGACTGCTTCAAATACCATCTTTTCTCTCTTTCCTTAAATAGTGCTGACTATACCTTATTTTGTTCCTGCCAACAAATGTGACACATTACCGAACTAGTCATATCAAAACCCTTCCTATCCTTAACTCATATTCTAAAATTCACTAAAACTAATTATCTCGTCTTCACCGCCAATCGATGTTGAATCTCTAAATACACTAGCAATGCATTCACATCCGCAGGATTCACCCCACCAATACGGCTAGCCTGTCCAATCGTCATCGGACGAATCTTGCTCAACTTCTCTCTTGATTCCTTAGAAAGAGTCTCGATCGCATTGTAATCAATATCAGTTGGTAACTTGCGATCGCTATGTTTCGCGACCTCCTCGATTTGATGTGTTTGACGTTGGATATAGCCCACATACTTGACTTCGATTTCCGCAGCCAGACGCTCAAATCGATTTAAGTCAGGATCGGCTAACCCGTAATGAATTAATTCCGCATAGTTAAACTTAGGACGACGTAACAAATCAGATAGAGTAATTGCACCACGAATTGCTTCACCTGTTTCGGCGGTAATCCTTTGCCCAAGCTCATCCTTTTCCTTCACACGAGTTTCATTGAGGCGTTTTACCTCTGCATAAACGCGCTCCTGCTTATCACAAAAAAGTTGCCAACGACGATCATCGACTAATCCAATTTCGCGTCCAATCGGCGTAAGTCTGCGATCGGCATTGTCCGATCGCAAAATCAAGCGATATTCAGAACGGCTAGTTAGCATCCGATAAGGTTCGCGCAATTCCTTTGTACAGAGATCATCTATCAAAGTACCAATATAACTACTAGCCCTTGGTAACACGATCATCTCTTTCCCTTTTGCATAGAGCGCCGCATTCATACCCGATACTAGCCCTTGTGCTGCTGCCTCTTCATAGCCCGTAGTTCCATTAATTTGACCAGCACAAAATAGCCCTTCGATTAATTTGGTCATCAAGGTCGGATAGCACTGAGTCGCAGGAATATAGTCATATTCAACTGCATAGGCAGCGCGAAGCATATGGCAATTCTCCAACCCAGGGAGAGTTCGCAACATTTGCAATTGAATATTCTCAGGCATTCCCGTAGAAAAGCCCTGAATATAAAGCTCAGGAATATCGCGTCCCTCTGGCTCAATGAAAATTTGATGGCTCTCTTTGTCAGCAAAGCGCACAATTTTATCTTCAATGCTCGGACAATAGCGCGGGCCCTTGGCATCGATAAAGCCACCATAGACGGGCGTGAGATGAAGATTCTCGCGAATAATCCGATGGGTTTCAGATGTAGTGCGCGTTAAATAACAATTCATCTGTTCGCGCTCTACCCAAGCACTCGGATCGAAGCTGAACCAGTTATGCTCGGTATCCGATGGTTGGACTTCCATTTGGCTATAGTCCACACTTCGGCGATCGACTCTTGCGGGGGTTCCCGTTTTGAGGCGATCGGTAACAAATCCCAAAGCATTTAGTGTCTCAGTGAGTCCTGCCACTGCAAACTCCCCAGCCCGACCTGCGGACATGGAGCGATTACCCACCCAGATTTTGCCATTGAGAAATGTGCCAGTTGTTAAAATTACAGCTTTGCAACCATAACCCACGCCAAACTGGGTTTCGACCCCAATAATTCCTTGATTGGCATCGAGCAAAGTATTAATCACCGTTCCCTCGCGCACGGAGAGATTCGGCTCATTCTCGACTACCGTTTTCATTTCGGCAGCATATTCGCGCTTGTCAGTTTGCGCTCGCAATGCCCAAACTGCTGGGCCACGCGAACTATTAAGAATCCTTTTTTGTAAATAAGTGCGATCGGTAATCTTGCCAATTTCACCGCCAAGGGCATCGACTTCATGGACGAGTTGTGATTTGGCAGGGCCACCAACGGCAGGGTTACATGGTTGCCATGCAATGCGATCGAGGTTGAGGGTGAGGAGTAAAGTTTTGCAGCCCATTCTTGCCGAGGCGAGGGCGGCTTCACAGCCTGCATGTCCTGCACCAACGACAACTACTTCAAATTCATCAAGAAACTGCACTTGATTGGGCACTTGATTGGCTGAATTTATTGAATTACTCTTTATCTCGCTCATTGTCTGACAAACCTGACCAACAAAGGCTCATTCTACCCCAAAATCATTAGTGTCATATGTTATTCATTGAGATATGATTTGGGACAAATCAACCATTGCCTAAAGTCATGCAGACTATTGCAGAACCAGCAAAATCTCTACCTAAACAACCGATCGCTACAAAAGCCATTGTCTGGGTTCTATTTTTGCTGTGGACGTTCTTACTAAGTGGGATTACTTGGGAAATCCAACATTCCTGTGCACCGATCATTGCTTGGAGCGACACATTACCTACCAAGTGCCATCCTCAAAAAGAACTCCATACTACTCAGCGATCGCAGATTCCCAATTGGTTGTCACATAACGATCGCAATGATCTTGCCAGTCCAAAACCGCAAGATCCTCCTCGCGACATGATCACATCCAATGCGATCGCAACTGCATCAGGTACAGCCATAGCGATCGTCTCTGCTGTAGCAGGAGCCCCTGCGATCGTCACAGCTTGCCTCGGTGTAGCAATGTGGTTTTTCGTTAAATTTTTCATCAAAGTTGCGAGTGTCTCGTAAAGTGTAAAAGTTATCACTTCGACCTCACGTGGTATATCCATGCAGTCTTCCTCCAAACCGAACGCCAGCATTTCTGAGACCAGTAAAGTCGTTCAGCAAAACCAGCCCGCGCAAGTTACTGCCCCTTCCCCCGAACTTCAGGCAAAAAATATTGCTTCATCTGATGAGTCTTCCAGCGCTTCCGTCCTATCAAGACTACGAGAACGCTGGAATGCATTGTCAGGAGATCGCCTTCTTGTAACTGGGTTACTTGGCTTACTGGTGCTGACCATGTTTTTGTTCGCAAACAAAGGAAGCAACAACTGTATCTTTAGTTTTAGTAGTTGCAATCCGATCGCACCAGTTGCCACCGTACCTGTAATCTTGGCTCTAGGAGCTAGTGCAGCCACTGTACTCGTGCTAACTACAGCGTTTGGAACCTCTGTGATGGTTGCGGTTGGTGCGGGATTTGTAGTTGGTTGGATTGTCAGCCAGTTCATGCATTGAACCTGTAGTCTTTCACAATGCTGGATCGGAAATCATGCACTTGATCGAACTTCAAAATATTTCTAAACGCTTCGGACAAAAATCCATTCTCCAAGAGATTAATTTGACTGTACGCCAAGGAGAATTTGTTGTCCTGCGTGGCACAAATGGCGCAGGCAAAACCACCTTGCTTAACATCATTCTCGGTTTATTAAAGCCTGATACAGGGACAGCCACGCTGCTGGGGCGATCGCCTTTCCTTCCATCGGCAAAGACTCGCGTAGGCGCAGTTTTGCAAAAGGTGAGCCCACCTAAAAATCTGACGGTTAAAGAGTTAATCGATCTTGTGCGCAGTTACTATCCCGATGCACATTCTACGGAAGATATTCTCAATATGGTGAACTTAGCGGGAAAGCATAAAGACTGGGCAGCAAATTTATCGGGTGGTCAAGAACAGAGACTATTATTTGCCTTAGCCTTGGCTGGAAAGCCTAATTTAATGATATTCGATGAACCAACACGCAACCTTGATGAGGAAGGATATGCCGACTTTTGGAAGCAACTACGTCTCTGTGTATCTCAAGGTAAAACTATTGTGATGGTGACGAACAATCAAGCCGATTGGAAAGAACTAATCAAACTCCCCACGAGAATAATTACTTTGGATAATGGGCGAATCCATGAAGTTCGACAAAGTGCGATCGTCAAACCGCCAGACCCTCCCGCTCCCAAGAGAAAACAAATAGCGATGACGAAAGGTGGTGTGCCTTTATTCTATTCTTCTTCAGCAAATAATCTTGAGAGTCTAGAACAGCCAAAAATCAATCCTCCTGTAGCAAATTCCTCAGCTTTATCCTCTGAGAATGTCAGCATATTGAGAGGCTTTTTGCCGCAACTATGGTCTGAGTCATTACAACTATTGCGTACTCCCACCTATGTAATCGGCATTTTTCTCTTTTCTAGTGCGATCGCCTTATTTCCTCCTGACGAACGTATAGGCATGTTAGGGACAATTTTCTTTGCGGGGCTGAGTTTACTGACAATTGCCTTTGAACGCACGGGTAAGCGGGTTGCAGTTGAGAGAGCCGAAGGATGGCTAAAACTACTGCGTGTTACGCCCTTACATCCCTTTACATATCTGTCAGCAATGGTGCTGATGTCGTTGGTGATCTCGGCGACTAGTCTACTGCTGATCTTGGGGCTAGGGGCTTGGAAACTTGGCATCGATCAGTCCTTGGCAGTGCGATCGCTAGAATTTACCAGTTTGTTGCTCGGTAGTATTCCATTTACAATGTTTGGCTTAGCTTTAGGCTATCTAGTCAATCCCAAAAGCGTGGATTCTATAGCTGGCTTAGCAATTCCAATCGCCCTATTTACCTGTGGTTTGCCTTTGCCAGTTTCTCAAGTTGTTCAAGATGCGATCGCATATTCTCCTTTCTATCACTATGGACAACTGGTGTTGTGGTCAGCAGGACTGCCCAACGATGGCTATTTCTGGCTACATGTGATTTGGCTGCTGTGGACTAGTTGTGCTTTTGCCTTTCTTGCCTATTGGGCATACCAACGCGATCGAGCTGTGGAGTAAGGACATCAAAATATCATTGTTCCTAAATTGTAATAAGTACTTGTGCAAAATAAATTACCCAAACCCGTAAAGTTGCGCCCCTGCGGGGCGCAACTTTACGGGTTTGAATATGTAATTAATTATGCCTAGCTACTTACTATGCATTTTGAGACACCATTGCCAATAAAATACCGATAATTTTATCAGGATTTTCAATTGAGTAATCATCTAAATCGATGTACACATTACTTCCATCCATTTTTAGAAATTTCCATGTTGTTCCTGTCGTGACGACTCCATAAACCCTTTTTACGCTTTCATCATTCTCTTGTTCATTAAAAATTTTTGATGCAACCATTTCCGCAATACATTGCCCTAATCCGCCAATAATATTTTCATTTTTTGCTTCTACAACAGCAACAATTGGACTGCTTAACATTAGCTGTTCTGTGGATGCACTAATGATGAAATCACAAAATCCATTTAGTCCTTTTTCCTTGTCAACAGTAAATTCAATGCCAGAAAACAAACTTATTTTATGCTCTAGAATTTTTCTTAATTCAACTAAAATGTTAGCAATAATCAACTCTGATCGGGCTTTTTCAGTATTAATGGCACGAGCAAGAGGGATATTCTCTGCTAGAGTTTCTTTAAGATATGCACTAATACTAAAACATTGAACAGAAGAGAAAAGATTCTCTCTTTCGATTAAATTGACTCCAAGATTCTGTTTAACCTTTTTTAGATCAAAATCGCTATATGCCATTACCGATTCCGAGCCTCCTAGGATATTACTACAATACCATTGCTGAATTCTTAGAAAAGAAGAGGCGCAGCGCCTCTTCTTTTCTAGTTTGAGCGTAATTGCTCAAGTTGCGATCGCAAACTTGCTAGCTGTTGGGTGAGTTCCTGAATCTCATCACGCATACTTGCTTTAACCGATTTATCAGATTTCTCTGTGCCATCAGGAGCATTGTCATCGACAGTCTTAGCAGTCGTTGTTACAGTGGTTAAACCTGCCGATTCAGAATTAGTGGTATTGCCAGTACCATTTACCTGCTGTGCAATAAATTTATCAACATAGCTACGAGCCTCAGCTTCCGTAGTTACACCCTTTTCAGCAAGCTCTTGAGTAATTTCGTCAAAACTGCGCCCTAACCTTCTGAAATTTTCTTCGCGCTTGGCGGGATCTTGGATTACCTCAAGCAGTGATGAAGTTGCGCCTAGTGTGACGTAGTAGCCTTTTTGAAAAAGCTTTTCTAAGTCGATGGTATCCATAAAACTCCTGCGAATGTGTAGTTTTGTAATATATTCTAGCTCATCTCCTATTTATCAAACTAAACCAGAACCAATACTCAGCAATTTTAAGTCCCTAATTGTTGCGTCCGCAGGGGCACAACAATTAGGAATTGGGTTTGGAATTAATTATGTCCATCCACTTAGTGTCAAAAACGAATTTAGGGGCTAGCCCCTAAATTCGTTTTTGATGCAAGTATGCTGTCGGCGGAATTGCTTCAAAACTGATTTACATCATGAGAATTACTGATAAAAAAGATTACTTGCTTTCACTATTTTTTAATCTACATCTTCTAATATTCTAATATTTTGAGATGGATTTCTTACGCTGAAACACAGACGTTTAATTGACAGAAAACTGCTATAGTCGAAAACTTATAAAACCACAAATATTTATAAGGATTTATAGGGAGATAACACATGGAATGGTATTTACTGGCTTTAAAAAAGTATAAAGATTTCGATGGCAGGTCAAAGAGAAATGAGTATTGGTACTTTGTTTTATTCAATTTTCTGATTACTCTTGTGCTAGGCATTATTGATGGAGTACTACGTTTAACTCTTCCAGGATCAGGATTTGGTTTACTTGGTGGTCTTTATTCTCTAGCTATTTTAGTGCCCGCTGTTGCAGCAGGTATTAGAAGACTTCACGATACAGGTCGTAGTGGTTGGTGGCTATTAATTGCATTCGTTCCTTTTGTAGGTGCTATTGTTCTAATTGTCTTTTTAGCCTCTGAAAGCCAACCTGAGAGGAATCAGTACGATTCATAAGATAAAAAGTTAAAGCTGTTTTATTCCAATTTTAGAAACAGCTTTTCTAAATTATGAAAATTGCAAAATACTGAATATAGTTTGAAGTTAAGTAGCTAAGAAATCTTAAAACCCGAAAAGATAAACTGCCAGCGCAGCAGGCGATTTATCTTTTCGGGTTTTAGTTTTAATTACGCCCAGTTACTTACAATCCATACTCGGCTCATAAAAATCGATTTTTGAGAGCAAGCTATAGGCTTGCTCTCAAAAGCCGATTGATTCCAGCGTCTTAGCGCTGGAATCAATCGGCTTCATCATGAGAATTGCTGCTTTGTAAATCTATGAGTATTTGTTAACAAAGCACTACGAATTATTGTAGAGTCAGAAAGTTGTTCTAGTTTTAACGGGGATCAGTCGTTAAAAAGGTGAAATCAAGTAAATCATTTATATTTGCTTGGTTTGAAAAATGGGGAAAGTTTGGTGAAAGTCCAACGCTGTACCGCAACTGTAAAAGCAGTCAAATCATAAGATGCTTAAAGTCAGGATGCCCGCTAGAACTAGTTTCATTGTCTATATCTGCGAGTTACAGAATATGAATTTATCTAAGCTTGTTGCGTCAGTCCAGTCTAAGGCGATCGTGATTATGATCGGTTTTAGTCTTTTGGTTGTGGCTAGTCCCGCCTCAGCACACCACGCCATGGGCGGCAAAATGCCCAGCAACTTTTTTGAAGGTTTTCTATCGGGCTTAGCCCACCCCGTGATTGGATTCGATCACCTTGCATTTATTGTTGCAGTTGGTTTATTTGCTGCAATTAAGCCCCAAGGCATTCTGATTCCAATTTCCTTCGTTTTATCGGCAATGCTCGGTACAGGAATTCATTTATTAGGTTTAACCTTACCAGTAGTGGAATTGGTCGTATCTGCATCAATTTTGTTGTTTGGGGTTTTGATGGCACTTAAGAATAGCCCTAACGTTTTGATGATGGTTGGGCTATCCATAGTCGCAGGTTTATTTCACGGCTACGCATACGGCGAAGCGATTTTTGGTGCACAAACCACAGCTTTAGTTGCTTATTTGTGTGGATTTACTGTAATTCAGTTAGTGATTTCAGGCGCAGCATTTTTTGTTGGTCAAAAAGTGATGAAGGGTGATTTTGCTCAAGTTGCTCCTAACTTGCGATCGGCTGGATTGGTAATTTGTGGAATTGGAGCAGCATTTCTAGCTTCCAATATTTCATCTCTAATTCTGCCAGCACCTAAGGGTTAGATACTTCTTGTCTTATGCAAAAAAAGCCAAGAACTTGAGTTCTTGGCTAAAAGCGAAAGTCGGTTGAAACCGACTAAAACTCAACCCGTTTCAACGGGTTTTAGCTCTTAGCCCGTACTTGAGTACAGGGCTTTGAATGCATTGATTAAGTTTTTTAGAGAAGATTATGGCAGCGAAAATACCTGTAACTGTGATTACTGGCTTCCTAGGCAGTGGCAAGACCACCCTGATTCGGGAACAGTTACAAAATAATCAAGGTCGGCGGATTGCTGTACTTGTAAATGAATTTGGTGAGATTGGTATTGATGGTGATTTACTGCGTTCTTGTCGTGTGTGCGATGAAGATGGCAAAGAAATCACCCCAAACATTGTGGAATTGACGAATGGCTGTCTTTGCTGCACCGTGCAGGAAGAATTTTTGCCAACCATGCAAGAGTTACTTAAAATCCGCGATCGCATTGACTGCATTCTGATTGAAACATCTGGATTGGCTCTGCCAAAGCCCTTAATTCAAGCCTTCCGTTGGCAAGAAATTCGCAATGGGGCAACTGTTGATGGCGTGATCGCAGTCGTAGATTGCGAAGCTGTGGCTAGTGGCAGATTAGTAACTGATATTGATGCTTTGAATGCTCAACGTCAGGAAGATCCCAATCTCGATCATGAAACTCCGATTGAGGAGCTATTTGAAGATCAGTTGGCTTGTGCAGATTTGGTGGTGCTAACTAAGACCGATCTAGTTGATGCTGAAGCTAAAGCCAAAGTTCAGTCTTGGTTAAAGCAAGAATTGCGCGATGGTGTGAAGGTTGTTGCTTGTGATGAAGGCAAGATTAGCTCAGAGATTCTATTGGGCTTTAATGCGGCGGTTGAGGATGATCTCGATGCGCGTCCTAGTCATCATGATACGGAAGAAGAGCATGAGCATGATGATGATATTAATTCGATTAATATCGTGACAGATCGCGCTTTTGAGCCAACTCAGCTACTTACCTCGCTCAAACAAGTGATCGCTGATCAGGAAATCTATCGCATTAAGGGTTTTGTGAATGTGCCGAATAAACCGATGCGCATGGTGTTACAAGGCGTAGGCGATCGCCTTGAGACTTCCTATGATCGCTTATGGGCAAGTGGTGAACCTCGCCAAACCCGTTTGGTATTTATTGGTCAAGCCTTAGAGCGATCGCAAATTGAAGCGGCGCTAAGTTTATAGACATTGAGAAGGCGCGTTGCGCCTTCTCAATGTGATGATTTTTTTGGAATTTTCTCAATTGCAATCTACTACAGCTATTTGTCCAAGTCTATTTAATGCCACTTCAGCACAAGATGGCATCCTCTCCCGTATGCGCTTACCATCGGGCTTAATTACCTCTACGCAATGTGAGGTGGTTGCCAATATTACTAATCAATTTGGTAACAGCGAGGTTCAAATTACTAACCGTGCTAATTTGCAAATTCGCACTAGTCAAGCTTTAAGTTCTGATACTCTTCTCGATCTTCAGGATTATGGATTAGCTTCTAGTGCGGCAAGTACTGACGGGTTACGCAACATTATGGCGAGTCCCACTGCTGGGATTGATCCTCATGCCTTAATCAATACAATTCCCTTTGTTAAACAATGGAATTTCTATTTAGCAAATCATCCTGAATTAGAGATTCTATCTAATAAATTCAGTGTTTGCTTTGATGGTGGCGAAACGATTAGCCTAAGCGATCGCCCTAATGACATTTGTTTTGTAGCTGTTGAGTTTGATCACGAGATTTATTTTGAGCTGCGTCTGGGTAGAGATCACGGTGATGCTCCATCGGCAGTAGGTCGATTAGTTTATCCGCAACAAACTTTAGAAGTTCTTGCTACTTTAGCAGAAGTCTATCGTGAATATACGGAGCAGAAATTAAATACTACAAATCATTGTGCCAGACCTCCCCGATTAAGAGAAATGATCGGCGCTTGGGGTGTAGATCGTTATTTGCAACTTGTTGAAGCGAAGCTTGGTTATTCATTAAGACGCTCATCCTTAGAGCTTCTCTCACAGGAGAGTAGAACAAGAATTGCTTATCATCATTTGGGTATTCACAGTCAACGTCAATTGGGACTAGCTTATATTGGGGTGGTCATTCCATTAGGAAGATTGACTGCACTCCAGTTTCAAGGATTAGGGGATTTGGCGAGACAATATGGTGGTGGTGCGTTAAGGTTAACCCCTTGGCAAAATGTTCTGATTACGGATATTGCGGAGGCGCAAGTTGAACAGGTTGCGCGAGAAATTAATGGCTTGGGCTTAGATATTTCTGCGATCCATCCCTATGCTGCGATCGCAGCTTGTTCTGGCTATCATGGATGTAAGTCGGCACATACTGATACACAATCAGACGCTAAGCAAGTTGCAGCCTATTTAGAAAACTGCATCAAACTCGATCAGCCAATCAATATTCATTTTTCAGGATGTGATAAGTCTTGTGCCCAGCATCATCCCAGTGATATAGCTTTGGTGGGAATACAAGCAAGAGACTCTAATCATCCCGAAGTTTATAGGGTTTATGTTGGTGATGGAGATACTGATTTTGGCAAGGAATTATATTCAGAATACGCTGCTAAAGATGTTGCCAATCTAATTGACCAGCTATTAAAGACTTATCAAAATCAGCGACAAAATTCTACACAAACTTTCCGTGAATTTGTCAATCAGCAACTCTAAAAAAAACGGCGCAATGCGTCGTTTTTTTTTATTCTGGGCGGTGAATTGCTACATCGCCCACGGGTACATTTTTGTTTAGATATCAAGATCCGCAAGCCCTACTTTCGAGCCGTAGGTTTCAATAAATTCGCGGCGTGGGGCAACTTTATCGCCCATCAAGATCGTGAAGATGCGATCAGCTTCGGCAGCATCTTCGATGGTGAGACGTTTGAGCGATCGCGTGGCAGGATTCATCGTGGTTTCCCATAACTGCTGCGGCATCATTTCACCTAAACCTTTGAATCGCTGAATGTTGTAATTAGCGTTAGGCGGGAAAGTAGCGATCGCCGCTTGCAAATCATTGTCACTGTAGCAGTACTGAGCATTTTTTCCACGCTCCAATTTATATAGAGGAGGACAGCCGATATAGATAAATCCGCGATCGAGCAGCTCTCTCTGATAGCGATAGAAGAAGGTTAATAGCAATGTGCGAATGTGCGCCCCATCCACGTCCGCATCAGCAAGCAGAATAATCTTGTGATAGCGAAGTTGCGACTCATTAAAGTCTTCGCCTTTAATACCCAAACCACAGCCTGTAATCAAGGCTTGGATTTCATTGTTTTTA
The DNA here is from genome assembly GCF_006937785.1 of Pseudanabaena sp. UWO311. GTDB lineage: Bacteria > Cyanobacteriota > Cyanobacteriia > Pseudanabaenales > Pseudanabaenaceae > Pseudanabaena. The sequence goes on along the minus strand of NZ_SJEE01000010.1, from coordinate 118,822 downwards.
TAAATCTTGCTGTCATCGGCTCTCTCAATATTGAGAACTTTACCGCGTAAAGGCAGAATCGCTTGATAGTGGCGATCGCGTCCTTGTTTTGCCGATCCACCCGCAGAATCTCCCTCAACAATGAAGATTTCGGATTCTTTGGGATCGCGGGAACTGCAATCAGCGAGCTTACCAGGTAAAGTCGAAGACTCTAGCGCTGATTTGCGGCGGACTAGCTCACGGGCGCGACGGGCAGCTTCAGCAGCATTAAAGGCTTGCAGTGCTTTCTCAATAATTGAAGTCGCCACCGCAGGATGAAATTCTAGATATTCATTGAGAACTTCACCAACGAAAGAGTCAACAATACCGCGTACTTCTGTATTTCCTAACTTAGTTTTGGTTTGTCCTTCAAATTCAGGATCAGTAACCTTAACCGAGATAACTGCCGTTAAACCCTCACGAACATTCTCACCAGCAAGATTAGAATCACCTTCTTTCAGCTTTTTCAATTTCCGAGCTGTTGCATTCATGGTGCGAGTAAGGACTGTTTTTAGTCCTTCCAAATGCGTACCACCATCAATTGTGCGAATGTTATTAGCAAAACCAAGAACATTATCGTTGTAAGAGTCAATACACCATTGGAGGGCAACTTCCACCACGACATTATCGCGTTCACCATTGACATAAATAATGTCAGGGTGAATTGGTTCTTTATCGCGGGTCATGTAAGCGACGTATTCACGAATCCCACCTTCATAGCAATAGATATCGGTGCGAAGTTCTGCGCCACGGCGATCGCAATATTCGATCTTCACGCCAGCATTGAGGTAAGCAAGCTCCTTAAGTCGGCTAGCAAGTACATCGTAATCAAATTCAGTTTGAGTTGTAAAGATTTGTGGATCTGGCTTGAAACGCACCTGAGTCCCGCGTCTTGCCTCTTTGCTCTTACTCGGAATTAGCTCACTAGCAGGAAAACCTCGCTCATATCTTTGGGTATAGACTGTATCCAATCGCCATACTGATACCTCTACCCATTCCGATAAAGCGTTAACTACAGAAATACCGACCCCATGCAAGCCTCCTGACACTTTATAGCCACCATCGCCAAATTTACCTCCAGCATGGAGAACGGTGAGTACAGTCTCAAGGGCAGATTTACCAGTCTTGGGGTGAATATCAATGGGGATGCCACGCCCATTATCGGAAACTTGGACAGAGCCATCGGGCATAAGTTCGACAAGGATGCGATCGCAATGTCCTGCAAGGGCTTCGTCTACGCTGTTGTCAACAACTTCAAAAACGAGGTGATGTAATCCTTTGGGCCCCGTTGTGCCGATATACATCCCAGGTCGTTTACGAACTGCTTCTAGACCCTCAAGTACTTGGATCTGATTAGCATTGTAAGTTTCTGTAATGAGCTCAGGCATGAAGGTAAACAACTCCAGAAGTTATGTCGTTTGTAAGAGGTTTTCAAGAAAATTCTTTGATGTTAAGAAAAACTTTGTAGACGCTCTTGATAGTGTTTTTAGGATGTGTTTTGAGCAAAGACTCAAAAACACTCTGCCATTATAGCTTAAAAGCCTTACAGATATATCAAAACCATCTCAGATTAAGTATTTACATGCCTTATGCAAATACAAAAAAGCAAAAAAATAGAGGAGGTGCTTTGCACCTCCTCTATTTTTTTGGAATTAAAGACTTTACTTTAGCGATCAGTACAAGCCCAAACAGCGATCTCGCAACTGCCATTACCGCAACTCGCTAGAGCATTGGCTTGAGCTAAGTCTTTGTCAACATTCCAAGCCCAGCCTAAGTAGCCGCCGCCTTTGGCGACAGCACCACAAGCATTAGCAAACCAAACTTGGACATCACAGCTACTACCGCAATTGGCAAGCGCCGCATATTCTGCTTCTGCTCGACTATCATAGTTGTAAGCATAGCCATAAGCACCATTAGCACCAGTCGCTACTGCGCCATATTTGTCTCCAGCAAACGCAGCTCCAGCACCAACGCCTTCAATCAAAAGAAAAGCTGCTGCTATAAATCCTAGATATTTTTTCATTTGTTCTCCAATTTGAGATTAGGTAATTAGCCAAGCTTAAATAAAATTAAAATCCAAAAGATCCTAACGCTTCAAAAACGAGGTGATTTAATTCTTTTGACCTCGTTTTGCGGATATACATCCTAGTTTGTCAATGAGCCAACGTTATTTTTGGAGGCATGTCTTAGTCAAAAACTAATGATCAGTACAAGCCCACACTTGGATAGCGCAGCTACTATCACCACAGTAACCAAGGGCATTGTTTTTAGCAGTTGCTTCGTCACCAGCAGCAGCCCAACCAAAATAGCCACCACCTTTAGCGACAGCAGCACAACCATTGCTAAATGTAACTACTTCTGTACAACTTCCCTCACATGCAGAAAGTGCATAAGCTTTTGCATCTTCTCCATTATCAAAGTTATAAGCCCAACCATAAGCCCCACCAGGTCCAGTAGCGACAGCACCATATTTGCCTCCTGCGATCGCAGACCCAGCACCAACGCCTTCAATTAAAAGAAAAGCTGCTGCTATAAATCCTAGATATTTTTTCATTTGTTCTCCAATTTGAGGGGAAGTTTTTTAACAATTAGATGCTTCATTTGAATGAATCGACTATTCCCATGCCCTTGTAAATTGTACCCATCAAAAAAAGATTTCTTTGCACTTTAAAAAATTTTTTCAAATAGTTACATTCGAGAAGCCCTGCAATAGATTTTGTGTTTTTACTTGTGATGGGTTGGACAGTATAGCGCTTTTCAAGCAAGCGAGGTACAAAGGTTTGTTTCCCCGCCGAAGGCGGGGAAACAAACCCGTACTTCACTAGACTGAATAAACGCTATAAATTACGGCAAAGTTTATTTTTTTATCGAAAATTGCTGTTATTACTATACTTTTGTCGTAATTTTCTCGGAAATTATGACAAAAGATTTTTGAAAGTGTTGCGTTGCAACACTTTCAAAAATCTTTTTGGTTCGAGTTTGAGTTCAAAGCCTAGCAATTGCGATATATCAGGATTTGAATTCTGGTAAGATTATCTGTATGAAAATTTTAGGAATTGACCCAGGATTAGCAATAGTTGGGTTTGGTTTAATTGAGGTTGAAAAACCTGCTACACCAAAACTATTAGAATTTGGCACAATCGTCACACCCAAGCACACACCAATCGGCGATCGCCTCAAGACTATTTATGAGGATATGCATACTCTAATTGAGCAGTTTCAACCACAAGTGGTGGGAATGGAGAAGCTATTTTTTTATCGGATGGGAAACTTAGTTAATGTGGCTCAGGCTAGGGGCGTAATTGTATTAGTTCTCAACCAACACAATATCGAACCGATTGAGTTTTCACCTCCGCAAATCAAGCAAGCGCTTACGGGGCACGGTAATGCAGACAAAAGTGATGTACAGGAAGCCGTGAAACGAGAACTCAGTCTCGATACGATTCCACGTCCTGATGATGCTGCGGATGCGATCGCGGCGGCACTCACTTGCTGGTTAATCGCTTGATACTAAATATCAAAAATTACTCGAAGAATTTAGTCTATACACCTTTGAAACCCGCTTCCATATCAATAGCGATCGCAGAATGAGTTTGTTGTCCCTTCGCTTTTTTATTCTGCACCCATGCACCCACATCCCCAAGCATGATTCCCAAAAGGATGAATCCACCGCCAACATATTGAGCAATATTGGGAGCCTGACCAACAATAAAGTAGGAGCATAAGATTCCCGCAATTGTACTAAAAGCGCTAGCTAACGTGACATCAATAGATTTTGATTTCTTTAAGCCAACGATCCAGCATAACTGCCCGCCAACAACAATCACAACACTATAAATCAGCATCCATTGCCATAAAAAAGGTGAAAAAACATCGATAAAATGCTCAAAACCAAATAGCACAATTACGATCGCACCAAAGATTAAAGTCCCGATCAATGTCCTGAAAACCCTGAAAAAACCGAGAGGAATATTAACCAGTTGAACATCACTAAGAGTAGAAGCGATCGCTAATGCAATTGCGGCAATGACAGTTAAAATCTCTCCACTCGCAAACACTAAGCTACTACTTGACTGAAGTAGCATAATCAAAGCCACACCAATAAAAGTTGCGATCGCACCCGCTATATCCCAAGTATTTGCTTTGGCTTTAAGAATTAAAACTGATAACGCTAAAATTAGAGCTGGCTCAATTCTACCAACTAAAATCACATTGTTAATTGCAGTTCTGTCTAGAGCCGTAAAGATCAATGCTGGAGCCAATGCACCGCTTAGGAGCGTGACAACAGTTAAGAAAAACCAACTTTTTAAGTTGATGTTTTTTAACTGTTTCATGTTCCATTCTCGATGGTACAAGAAGATTAAGACACCTAATTCGCAGATATTTCCAACAAATAGACTATTGCAAAAGGAAATCGGATTTCTGCCATCAATTAGATGTGTATCACCAAGATCGTGCAATTTACTGGCAATCGCATTAGATGCACCAAATATAAGAGTAGCGATCGCGAGGAACCACCTACCAACTGCGCGATCTTGGGAATTAGGAATTTCAGGAAATTCTTGAGCCATTGTATATCTATATATTGATATTAGAGTTGAGCCATGAAGAGGAAATAATTATATCTCTGCTGAATATTTAAACCCATGTTTTAAGACAATCTCTAAATAATTTTTTGCTGAGGATAACCCTATAAAAACACCCAAAACGTTTAAGCAATCTTTTATCGCAAGTACAGGTATCGATTAACTAAATCTGTTAGGGTGATACCCAAACACTAAAAGGCTTAGCCATTAAGTGTTTTTAAAACCCTTACTGGGTTTATTTTTTAATTCACAGAAGTGTCGTCACACTTTTGTGAATTGGTATGAATTGAGATCCATGCAGAATACATAAATAAAATGAGCATCAATTTTGGAAGAGAGATTTGTGGCGATCGCACTAAGTCAGAAGAATATGAATGGCTAGTGACTAATGGTATTGGTGGCTATGCCTCTGGAACGATCTCGGGGATGCTGACCCGCCGTTATCATGGCTTATTGGTAGGCGCACTCAAACCACCATTAGAGCGATCTCTCTTGGTCTCCAAATTAGATGAAACTATAAAATATAGAGGTCAGCATTATCCTCTTCATACTAATCGTTGGTCAGATGGATCTGTGGAACCAACTGGTTATCAAAATATTGAAGGTTTCGCATTAGAAGGAAACATACCAAAATGGAGCTTTGCTTGTGCTGATGCGCTACTCCAAAAGCGGATATGGATGCAACATGGACAAAATACTACCTATATTCAATACACTCTAGAGCGTGGTAGTTCTCCAATGATGCTCTCAATTCAAGCATTAGTTAACTATCGTGATTACCACGGCAATACCATCGGTGACAATTGGCAGATGCAAGTTGATCGTATTGAGAAAGGAGTCTGTATTAGGGCTTTTCCGACTGCAACTCCATTCTATTTATTTAGCGATCGCGGTGATTTAACGCTTGCACATGATTGGTATAAAGGATTTTACCTCGCGATAGAACGAGAGCGTGGATTAAGCGATCGCGAAGATCATCTTCATGTTGTTACTTTTGATGTAAAACTGGAAGTAGGAGAAGCTTTAACTATTCTTGCTAGCACTGATGCGAGTGCTTCCTTAGATAGCAAAGTTGCTTTACAACTGGCGCGCGATCGCGAAACAAAGCTTTTAGAGACTTGGCACTCTTTTTATTCCTTAAACTATTTCTCCAAAATCTCAACTCAGTCAGCGCCAGATTGGATCAAGCAGTTAGTGCTAGCCGCTGATCAGTTTATTGTGGATCGTCCTGAGCTAGATAATGGCAAAACGATTATTGCTGGATATCACTGGTTTTCTGACTGGGGAAGAGATACGATGATTAGTCTGTCAGGGTTAACGTTAGCAACGGGTCGTCCAGAAATAGCGCGTTCCATTCTACTTACCTTTGCTCAATATCTCGATCGCGGAATGCTTCCTAATCGCTTTCCTGATGTCGGTGAGAAGCCAGAATACAATACGGTCGATGCCACACTTTGGTACTTTGAGGCAATCCGTGCCTACCATGAGGCAACTGGAGACGATCAACTATTAGAGCATCTCTTTCCTGCTCTAGAAGAAGTTATCGATTGGCATTGCCAAGGTACTCGCTACAACATCCATCTCGATAGTGACGGCTTGCTCTATGCAGGTGAGTCAGGAGTGCAACTAACTTGGATGGATGCCAAGATTGGTGACTGGGTCGTCACGCCTCGCATTGGCAAGCCCATAGAAATTAATGTGCTTTGGTATTGTGCTTTAGAGACTATGTCCGCGATCGCTCAGAAGATTGGCAAACCCCATGATCGTTATGAGAAACTCGCAGATCAAGCCAGAATTGGATTTCAACAGTTTTGGAATCCATCAACTGGCTATTGCTATGATGTCTTAAATTCAGACGGCACAGCATGTCACGATGATACTCTACGCCCCAATCAAATCTTTGCCGTATCTCTGCCTATTTCGCCCCTATTAACTGAAGTTCAACAAAAAAGTATTGTTGAGGCATGTGGGCGATCGCTACTCACTTCCTACGGATTGCGATCGCTATCTCCCGATCATCCAGACTATTGCGGACATTATGGCGGTGACTCATATCAACGAGATAGCGTTTATCATCAAGGAACCGTATGGGGCTGGCTGCTAGGCGCATTTATACGGAGCCATCTGCGCGTCTATCAAAATCCCGAACAGGCTCATGCAATACTCCAGCCAATGTCTCATCATATGCAAGCTGGAGGTTTAGGCAGTTTGAGTGAGATCTTTGATGGTGATGCCCCGATGCGATCGCGTGGTTGTATTGCTCAAGCTTGGACTGTTGCCGAGGTTCTACAAACTTGGATATTCATCGAGAACTCCAAAAGATGAGAAGCGGCGCTTCTCATCTTTTGGGCAAAGCGCCTGCTAAGCAGGCGCTTTGCCCTTTTTGGAGTTTAGTTTTTATAGAGTTTTATCGATCGCTAAAAGCGTATGTAACAAAACATTTGCTCCCTGAGCGCATTGCTCAGGCGAAGTATACTCATCCTGCGAATGACTAATCCCATTAAGACTTGGCACAAAAATCATGCCCATACCCGTAAAACGTCCAATCTCTTGAGCGTCATGCCCTGCGCGACTAGGTAAGTAGTCATAACTGAGTTTGAGTTCTTCACAAACCTTCGCGATCGCTTCCATTAGTTCGGGTTTGGCGGGAGTTGGCAGCACATGCAACTTCTGCTCAATGGTAAATTCTGTACCTGTATTTTGGGCGATCGCCTCACATTCTTTCTCAATCTGCGAGATTAAATATTGTAAATTCTCTTCGGAGAGGTCGCGCAAATCGATGCTCATATTTACACGGGCTGGCACAACATTAGTCGCGTTAGGCGAAACAGTCATATGTCCTACAGTCGCTACTTGTTCGCCCTTCGTTTCCACCCCAAGGCGATTGATTGCTAATACCAGTTGAGAAGCTGCTACGAGAGCATCTTTTCGCATATTCATCGGCGTTGTCCCAGCATGGTTGGGACGACCAATAATTGTTACCATAAAGCGATATTGACCGACGATACCTGTAACTACGCCGATTTGTTTATCTAATGCTTCAAGTACACCGCCCTGCTCAACATGGAGTTCGATAAACGCCGCAATTTCATGGTGATCGCGTTTAGCCGTATGGAGCTGATCCCAATCACCACCAACATTTTTTAAACAATCTTGAATCGATGTGCCATCTTTACGGCGGTAACGTTCTGAATCGGTGGGAGCGTTGCCTGCGATCGCTTTACAGCCAATCACACTATTTTCTTCATCGGAAAAAACTATTACTTCAAAGGGATGACGCAGCCGTATCTGGCTTTCTTGAAATACCTTCGCCACTTCGATTCCCGCCAAAACGCCGAGACAGCCATCGAACCTCCCTCCAACTGGTACTGTGTCAATGTGCGAACCTGTCGCCAAAGCTGCTGTTCCTGATTCTGTTCCTGCATAAGTACCGATGATATTGCCAACAGCGTCACTTCGTACAGACATGCCTGCTTCTAGCATCCAAGTTTTTATTAATTTCCGAGCTTGCCTATCTTCTTCAGAAAAAGCGAGCCTACATACTCCACCGTTTGGCAGCTTGCCAATTGTTGCAAGTTCAGCAAGACTGCGATCAAGGCGATCGCAATTGATCGCTAATTTTGGGAGTATCGCTACCATGACTCAGATTATTCCTTGAAGATATGTTAAGTAGATTATGAATACAATATACTGTATACAATGAATTTGTGATTTTTTTGAATTACGAATTACGAATTACGAAGTATGCAGCTACATAATTCGTAATTCGTAATTCGTAATTTGCTATAAATTGTTCATGCAGACTTTAGGAGATTTCTGATTGTTGCTCTCATCACCTCGTCCTATTCAGCGTCCTCTATCCTTGCGTGAGCAAACCTATCAGGTTTTGCGCTCAGCGATTTTGTCAGGGGAACTTTTAGCTGGCTCTCGTTTGGTAGAGACCCAAATTGCCGAGAAATTGCAAGTTAGCCGCACGCCGATTCGTGAAGCTCTACAGCAGTTACAACAAGAGCAGCTTGTTATAACTGATGAAAACGGCAATCTGCGAGTGGTTAGCTTCTCCATCGCTGATGCTAAACATCTCTATCGTTGTCGCTTGGTACTAGAGCAAGAATCAGTATTAGAAGCCTGTAAAAATGCCACTGATGAGCAGTTAGCAAAAATTGAATTGGCGATTCAACAAGCAGAAAAAGCGATCGCCCAGCAACCAAATCAACTGACAAGCTACCAGTTACTACATATCGATTATCAATTTCATCGCGCGATCGTTGAATGTTCTGGTAATCCTTGGCTAGCACTTTTATTAGAGCAGCTATTCGACAAGATGGCATTATTGCGGATGCAGACAGTGCAACAAAATCTCAAGGTTTTAGAGATCCGCTCGGAGCATCGTCAAATTTATGAAGCGATCGTACAACGTGATTATGAAGCGGCTTTCACAGCTCTTAGCAATCACCTAATATCCAGCCAAGCCAGAGTTATCCGTGAAATCGAACAACTGCAAAGCCAACAGACTTAGAACAAGGAAAATTCTGAATAATTTTTCCTTTTAAGTAATTAGTACTAGAATCTTTTAAGCTTAAGTAAGCTTGAGATACTGTTCGTTACAAAATCAATGGATGGGGCAATGGACGAGTTAAGCAATGTACTAGCGTTGGCAACCGATGAAGAGTTATGCCAAATTGCGGATATCCTTTTTCGGCGCAAGTTCAATCCCCTTGATTATTTTGCGACTCCGCCAGTTAAAGAATTACAAAGCTGGAATCGCGATGAACAGATCGAGGCGATCGCAAAGCGTTTCAAATTTCTAGCCGCCGATGGACTGACGGTTTTGCGGCGCAAAACTGGTAATGTCAGCTATCGAGAAGTCCTAGAACGGGTATGCCAACACCTAAATATCAAATATTCTAAAAATCAAACCATCGAAGATATCGAATCAGAATTATTTCTGAATTTAATTAGCAATTCATGGAAAAAACTGTCACCTCAAGAACGTTCCAGCATTGATGATTCGATGCAAGCAGCGCTCACTGAGTCAGATTTGCAAAAGTCCTTGCCCCTTGATGCGCAGCGCAATCCTATGAGTTTATTAGTCAAAGGCGGCAGCGCGATCGCAGTTAGTACTGTAATTCGTTCGGCGGTACTAACTGCGATCGCAAGACAGATGGCGTGGCATTTTGCATCGTATCAAGTTGGTTATGAGGTACTTAAAGCTGGCGGGACTGCGATCGCTTCTCGTCTAAATGCTTATGTCTCTACCTATCTTGCGAAACGGGGAATGGCGGCAGCAGCTACTCAATATACGGCGGCGCGGACTGTGTTTTCGGTGATTACGCCTGCGCTCTGGGGCTTGTTTTTTGCTGATTTAGGTTGGAGGGCGATCGCCACTAATTACGGACGAATTATTCCTGCAATTTTCATTGTTGCCCAAATAAGATTACTGAGAATGTCTTGATTGTCAATGAAGAGTTGCGCTGCAATGCTCTGTTGGTGATTGCAAACAAAAAGAAACTCACTAAGTGAGTTTCTTTTTGTTTGCACTACAATAAACAATATGTTACGGATTGTTAAGATAAATCCTGTATGAAATTATCATCTCCTCTAAGCACATCCACTCCTACAAATTTGTCTCTTGATAGGAGAATCATCTCAGCATGGAATCGCATCGAAGAACCGATGTGGCAAGGCAGCGAAGCCGACATTCGCAAAGGTTTGCCGTTTAACTTGCTATCTCCAAATTGGCAGATGTTCTTAATGGGCGATGGCGCACCAACTCGCCATTTACAGCTATTGACTCAATCAGAAATTTCTGTGGATGTAGTTGCCATGACTCCAATCGGAGATAGTGATGACAATGCGCCATCAGACATTACCGCGATCGCAGCACCTCGAATTCGCCGTCAGATCTTTTTGCGATCACAGCAAACGGGCGAGATATTCTCCCATGCAACCTCTTGGTGGTCTGAGGCAACGATGCAAAAATATCTCAAAGATCCTTCACTGCCAATTTGGGTCAGCCTTAACCAAAAGTACACAGAGCTTTATCGAGATCTTAAAGGTATTTATAATGGACATTCTCCCAATTTAGCTGAAGCTTTTGGCTATCCTGAAATTGACACTTATTGGGGCAGACATTATTTGTTGTGGCATGGAGGCGAACCTATCACCATGATTTATGAAATCTATTCGCCCGCGATCGGTAAATATCTTGGTTCCAGCAGCCTGTAAAAATAGAAGCCTTTATCAATCAAACGAAAGAAGTTTTTGAAAGTGTTGCTTTGCAACACTTTCAAAAACTTCTTTCGTTTGGATTTGAGCGCAAAGCGCTGACAGACAGTGCTTTGCGATATATAATCACAGTCTGTAGATAGTTGGTGAATGCATTGATTGCCATTTATCCTGGTAGCTTCGATCCCATTACTTTTGGGCATCTCGATATTATTAAGCGCGGTAGTCATCTATTTGATCGCGTGATCGTCGCTGTTTTACGTAATCCTAATAAAAATCCTCTATTTACGATGGAGGAAAGAATGATCCAAATTCGTCAAGCAACTCAACATTTAGATAATGTTGATGTTGACACCTTTACAGGGCTAACTGTCACCTATGCACACCTCAAGCAAGCACAGGTTTTAATTCGAGGATTAAGAGCTGTTTCAGATTTTGAATTGGAACTACAGATGGCACATACCAATAAAACTTTGGCAAACAACATCGAGACGGTTTTCCTATCGACTTCCAATGAGTATAGTTTTTTGAGCAGTAGTGTGGTTCGTGAAATTGCCCGTTTTGGTGGAGAGATCGGGCATTTAGTCACAACTGAAGTTGCGATCGCCCTAAGACAAAAATTCCAGCAGCCCTAATTTTTCATTGCTACGTTCAGCAGGTGATCTGATTTGAAGGGGCGGGTTTAGTTGACAATTCTTTGCTAAAAGCAGGGTGCGTCTGCAAAACCCGCCCCTACAAGACTATTCTCGACAGTAAGTATTAATAGGACTTCTGACTGACATCTTTTTGCACTTTAAGCTGCTATAAAATAGATTAAGGAGCTAATTCGTGTTTGTTTGCGTCAATAGTGTTATGCAAACTTAATCAACGATGAAGAGCGAAATTATGAAAATTCCAGTTTTAAGCAAAAGTACTTGGTTTGGGCTAGTAGCGGCGGCGGTTGTCGGCGGTTCTGGTGCGGCGGTGCTTGTGCATGGCACTTTTAATAATCAGCCTAATCCCCAATCATCAGTACCAGCTAGTATCAACCAAGTAACCCAATCACCACCACCTGCAACCAGAGCCGTGGATAGTCAGTTGGCAATTTATTGGATCGAGTCTAGTAAAAATAAACTGATCGCAGTACCGATCGCCATTAAAGCCAAAAGCAATGATGAAGCGATCGCGTCAGTAATCAACATGCTGATTACTGAAAAACCTCCTGAATCGCAACTTTACAGTGCCATTCCCGCAAATACGAAAGTATTAAGCGCAACGACAAAAAGCAAGGAAATTCGGATTAATTTATCTAAAGCTTTTACTAGCGGCGGTGGCTCGGCATCCATGCAGGGTCGGATTATTCAAGTTTTATACACAGCAACGACTTTAGAACCCGATGCAAAAGTCTTTTTGTCCGTTGAAGGTAAACCGTTAAAACTTATCGGCGGTGAGGGGTTAGAAGTCCCACAACCAATGACCCGCAAAGATTTTGCACTAGATTTTTAGTAATGTGCGGCGCTTCGCGCCGCACATTACTACCCATGATAGTTTGTAGTTAATTATGTCGCCAATCAACTTGCCTGATATTGATAGCCTTAGCCTCATTGAGCAAGTTTCTCAAATGGTGGTGGTTCGCGCTTGCGGGATGCTTTATGATCACCAAATCGAGTATCCGCAGTGGGAATTACCCAGTGCGAAATTGCAAACTTTGATCGGTGAATATGGGGTTGGCGGTGTAATTTTGCTTGGGGGTAGTGCACCAGAGGTTGCCCTGAAAACGCAGCAAATTCAATCATGGGCAAAAGTCCCTTTGTTGATAGCCGCAGATATTGAAGAAGGAGTTGGACAACGCTTTAGCGGTGCAACATGGTTCCCGCCACCGATGGCATTGCAAGCAGTGTCCATGAAATATGCTGAGGCGATGGGAAAAATCACGGCGGAGGAAGCTTTAGCGATCGGCATCAATTGGTTACTTGCACCGATTGTTGATGTCAATAATAATCCTGAAAATCCTGTAATTAATGTGCGAGCTTTCGGGATTACTGCTGGTGAAGTGATGGGAGCAACAAGGGGATTTATTGCGGGTGCAAAGCAATATCCTGTACTGACCACCGCCAAACATTTCCCAGGACATGGGGATACATCGGTGGATTCTCATTTACAAACACCAACACTACTTCACGATCGCCAAAGATTTGAGAATGTTGAGTTTCCGCCTTTTGTCAATGCAATTTCGGCGGGTGTTGATGCGATTATGAGTGCGCATATTTTAGTGCCAGCGTTAGATCGCAAAAATATCGCTACCTTGTCGCATCATATTCTGACAGGGATTTTGAGAACCGAATTAGGCTTTGATGGGATTATTACCACAGATGCACTGATCATGTCAGGCATTGCAAATTTGGGTAGCCCTGAAGCGATCGCTGTGCAGGCAGTAAAAGCTGGTGTGGATATTTTACTGATGCCCGTCGATCCAATCGCTACAATTCATGCAGTCTGCGCAGCAGTAGAATCCAAAGAAATAAATCGAGATCAAATACGAGATTCAGTCCAAAGAATTTGGAAGGCAAAACAGAAAGTATGCGGTATTCCTCCTAATCTAAAAAAATTAGGTAATCCTCTGAATCTTGGAATTGCTAGGTCAATCGCCACAAAGTCCATTAATGTTTATTCCGCGCTCTCAAATCTACAACCTGACAATGTCAAAGATCATCTAGCAGCAAATTATTTAAATTTGATTATTGTTGACGATCCACTGACCTGTGAAGAGTTCCTTAATGCGCGATCGCCCGCTGTATTATTGCCAAAGAACAATGGCTATCAGCGTATTGTGGCAGATGGATTAACCTTATCCAATCTAAAATGTGCCCAATTTTCGCAAATCTTTATCCAAATCTTTAGTCGAGGTAATCCCTTCCGAGGCAACACCAACCTACATGAAAAGACTAAAAATTTAATTGCCGAATTGATTTTAGAAAATAAATTGCAAGCTGTCGTTCTCTATGGAAGTCCCTACGCCTTAGATCAATTGTTGCCTTTATTACCAATTCAAATGCCTTGGGGCTTTGCCTATAGTCAGCAACCAGAGGCGCAGGAGGCAGTTTTACAAAAGCTAGGATTTGGTCAAATCTAAATATGGCAATTTTATTTAGGTTATTTAGGTTTACTTTGATTGCTTTCGTCACATCATCAACCTTGTTTGCTTGCAATTCTCCTTTTATTCATAACCCGCCGTCGTCAAGCAATCAATTAGAGAGTAAACCATTGCCATCTCCCCCGCCCATAGCGGCTAAAGACATAGAGCCAGAGCGCATTCCCGATGCTCCATATTTACAAACGCCGCCAGAAGTAGTGCTAAAAATGCTTGAGTTGGCAAAGGTAGACAAAGCTGATGTTGTTTATGACCTTGGCAGTGGCGATGGCAGAATCGTAATTGCTGCTGCCCAAAAGTTTGGCGCAAGAGCCATCGGCATTGAGATAGATCCTGAATTAATTAGAGAATCTGATCGAGAGTCAAAATTAGCGATCGCCAAAACACCAGAAATTCGCGATCGCATTCAATTCATTAAACAAGACTTTTTTAAAACAGATTTACGTGATGCAACCGTAATTACGCTATATCTTCTACCACAAGCAAACCTTCGTGTACGCTCCGAAATTTTACCTAAATTAAAAGCAGGAACAAGAATTATTTCCTGTGAATATGATTTAGGAGATTTACCACCTAATCAAACTGAAAAAATTAAAGTTGGTAATCGTGAATATAGTATTTATCTATGGATTTTAGGTTGATAAATTATTCTGAACATTTGATTGGCGTTGCTTTACACTGTTTTTTCTTGTTTTTTATGCTAATCTGTTGCCAATCTTGTTCTAGTCAGTTTGTCCATTGAGAACCACAATATTTACTAAGATCGTTCTAGTTGTGATTTCTTTAATTACGGCTTTTCCTGCTCAAGCACATAACGATCATGTCTGTCCTGCGCAGTTACAAAAAGAGGTAGAAAGAGTTGCTCAGTCGCCTAAATTGCAACCATCGCGAGTTGGTGTATTTGTGCAAACTAATGAGACTAATCCACAAGTATTAGCCAATCTTGACGGCGATCGCTACTTTATTCCATCATCTAATGCCAAATTATTTATAACTGCGATCGCGCTAAAAACATTAGGAGCAGACTATCGTTTTGCCACTCGTTTAATGTCACACAATTTGCCCAATAGCAAGGGTGAATTAGAAAATGGACTATGGCTTGTTGGCTCAGGCGATCCTAGTTTTCGCTCGGCAAACGGTTTAAAATCGCTCGTAACACAACTTAAGAATAAGGGCGTAAAGCGGATCAATGGTGGAATTTGGACATTGACATCTCGCAAGGGTGCGGAAGTTGCAGGTAGTTGGGAATGGTCGGACTTACAGGAATACTATGCAGCGATCGCATCTCCCTTCACGATTAATGAAAATGCGATCAACTGGACTATTAGCCCTGACACAAATGGTAACCCTGCAATTTTTACATGGGAAACGCCTGAATTAGCTAGGGATTGGCGAGTACAGAATCAAGCAATTACAGGTACTTCTGATTCAAAGTACAGCTTAAAAGTCGTTCGCCCCTATGGTCAAAAAGTCCTAATCATCTCTGGGGTAATTCCTGAAAAGTCAGAGCCAGAACTAGGTGGCGTGGCTATTCCCGATCCAGAGGCTAATTTTTTGGATTTATTGCGTCAGGAACTAGCTGCCCAAGGCATTTCGGTTTCTCGTAATATTTCTACTAATACTTCCAAAAGGCTTCCACCTAACCAAGATTTAGCGATCGCCTACTCACTGCCACTCTCTCAATTAATCATTACCACCAACAAGGACAGTAATAACCTCTACGCAGAATTACTACTAAGAGCTTTAGGAGATCGTCTTAAAGAAAATATGCCCGATGACAATTTACTAGTTGGCATGATCACGATTAACAAGTATTTACAATCTATCAATACTCCTCCAGCCTATACCTTACTAGCCGACGGTTCTGGACTATCCCGTCGCAATTTAACAACTCCCAGAGCGATCGTTCAACTTTTGCAAAGTGTGGCTAACGATCAGAACTTTCGCAAATCTTTGGCTATCTCCAATGTCGATGGCACATTGACTAATCGATTTAAAAATACTTCGGCACAAGGGTTAATTCAAGCCAAGACAGGAACATTAACGGGTGCGATCGCATTGTCAGGATATGCTAATCCTCAAAATCATCGTGAAGTCATTTTCAGTATCATCATTAATAACAGTAATCTTCCGTCAAGGGATTTGCAGAAATATATTGATGAGATAGCTTTATTATTAACTCGCCTTGAACCCTGTTAATGAAAAAATCTACTGCTCAAAAGAAACTCCTATTCATTGCTTTTATAGCTTTAACAATAGGAAGTATTGTCACAATGATTGTGTGGTCTCTACAAGACCCATCGCAAACAAATTCTTCTGATGCTAACCCTGCTCTATGTCCAACCATGTCAGACAACTTAAGTAAATCCAAGAGTTTGAAGTTTCACCCTATCAAAGTTGTTGCTGAACCTTGGCGTGGGGAGCACCATGTTTACTCCATCTTTGCTTTACCTTTGCAGTACAAAGAGATCTATCATCGTTCTCAGCTATTGGTTAAGGATACCGATACCCCTTGGGATGTCACTCCCACCGATGGACTTAAATATGGCGAGATAGCCCCTGAAGACTCCTTTTTAGTAATTGGATTTTTTCCTACTCGTCTGACTCTGTGGTATTTGGTAAGTGGTCGTTTTGGCGAACTGAGACAGCCCTGCAATTGGACTCTTCATCTTTTCCCTAGATAAAACCCTAAAAGAAAAATCGCCCGCTACGCGGGCGATTTTTCTTTTAGGGTTTTACAGCGCTTTGCGCTCAAACCCGAACAAGAAAATTTTTGAAAGCATTGCAAAGCAATGCTTTCAAAAATTTTCTTGTGTTTTTTTATTTGATCGGAAATTGCTATATTTTTTATTACGCCGAGGTACTTACATTTGGTGTCAGCTATATAAACTGTCACCAAATGAATTAGGACATAAAGCCCAAGAATTGATTGGTGGCGCAGAGCACCGCCAATCAATTCTTGGGCTTTGATTTGTCTTAAGACAAGTGACTGTAGCTATAATTACGAAGGCTAAGATAAAAACAACCAAAAATATTCGCCGCTTGTTAGTGGTGATGTAGGAAATTGAAAACATGGGAAATTTTGGCAGTTGGCTAATTAAGCTGGGGCAAAGTTGTTTACTGATCGGACAAATCATCACCCATGTTTTGATCTATCGCCGCTTCCATTGGCGTAACACGATCGAGCAAATGTCAATTGTTGGAACCGAGTCTCTGCTGATTACTTTGATTACGGCTTCCTTTGTTGGAGCTGTATTTACAATCCAAGTAGCGCGAGAATTTATTAACTTCGGCGCACAACAGGCGATCGGGGGGATTTTGGCGATCGCTTTAGCCCGTGAGTTAATTCCTGTACTGACAGCAGTAATCATTGCAGGACGCATTGGTTCAGCATTTGCGGCAGAAATTGGCACAATGCAAGTAACTGAGCAAATCGATGCG
Source organism: Pseudanabaena sp. UWO311 (assembly GCF_006937785.1). GTDB lineage: Bacteria > Cyanobacteriota > Cyanobacteriia > Pseudanabaenales > Pseudanabaenaceae > Pseudanabaena. The sequence goes on along the minus strand of NZ_SJEE01000010.1, from coordinate 101,419 downwards.
CTCTATATGTTGCGAACAAATCCTGTGGATTATCTAGCAACCCCTCGTGCGATCGCCTGTTTATTAATGTTGCCTGTCCTCACAATTTTAGGCTTTTTAACTGGTATGGCTGGAGGCTTATTTTTATCTCAAGCCATGTACGCCATTCCCTACAACATGTTTCTCAATTCTGTGCAAAATTTACTCAAGCCTTGGGATTTAATCGCAGCCCTGATCAAATCTAGTATCTTTGGAGTGTTAATTGCTGCGATCGGGACAACTTGGGGATTGACCACCACAGGTGGTGCAAAGGGTGTGGGCGAGTCAACTACCACCGCAGTTGTTACCGCCTTACTAGCTATCTTTATCAGTAATTTCTTCCTGTCATGGGTATTCTTTCAAGGTATCGGCTCATCCCTGACTGGTTCATAGTAACAATCCATAAAAAATTTAGGGCGCAAAGCGCTCTAACTGAATACGCAATAAATAATGAACTTTAGCTTCAGCTTTTTTACTCCTAACGTAATAATTTTTTGCAGTTGGATTTTTTCAGTCTGTTTACACGAATGGGCGCACTCAATCGTTGCTTATTTTGGGGGAGATATCTCTGTAAAACAAAAGGGATACTTATCCTTCAATCCCCTTGTCTACATTCATCCTGTTACTAGTATCCTTTTACCGCTTGTGGTGCTATTAATCGGTGGAATACCTTTAACTGGCGGGGCTGTATATATCGAGCAAGCAAGCATTCCTAGTCGATTGATGCGATCGGCAGTTTCCCTAGCTGGACCAATTGCCAATATTATCTCGGCTCTTTTGTTTGCCATAATTTATCGTTATGCGCCCTTAACACCAATAGTTTTAAATGCATTAGGCTTCTCAATTTTTTTGCAGTTTTATGCTGCCATCCTCAATCTACTCCCAATACCATCTCTAGATGGATTCGGCATCATCGAACCTTGGCTTGCCCCATCTCAGAGAACATACATAAGAAGTCTCGGTTTTAACTTTGGTTTTATATTCTTACTAAGTCTCTTAATACTTGTTCCCAATTTTAGCAAAAGTATCGTTGATGCATCTCTGAAAGGAACTGTGGCATTGGGAGTAACATTACGAGCAGTTGGAAATGGGGCGGAGATATTTTCAGGAAGTAATAGCAAAGCAATTTTTGGCATATTGATATTAGTAATGACAGTAGGCTTTTACTTTCATCACTACATATTTAATGCCCACTTACGACATTTTCAGAATGGTTATAAATTTTTCGCAGCAGGTGAGTTCCATAAAGCGCTGAAAGCCTACGAAGATTCTGTTGAACAAAACCCAAATTTCTTTGAAGGATGGAAGCAAATGGGGCTTGTTTTACATTTACTTGGTCAATATGAACAAAGCATAGCTGCTATCCAGAAAGCAATCAAACTTGACCGAAGCGACTGGTCGCTATATCTCTTTAACGGAAACAGTTATTCAAAGTTAGGGAAATTTGCCAAGTCTGCTAATGATTTTTCTACAGCCCTTAAATTGTCACCGAACAAATATGTTGTATACAATGATCGTGGTCTTACTCTCGCAGAACAGGGTAATTACCAACAAGCGATCTCAGTTCTCACTACAGGTATCCAACTATCAACAGACAGTCCTATGATTCTTGCTTTTTCTTATAACAATCGTGGATATGCATTTTACCTTAAGGGTGATTTTGAATTGGCTCTGATTGATATCAATAAGTCATTAAGCATAGATTCAAGCCATTACTATGCGTACTACAATCGCGGACTGGTCTACTTGGCAAAAGGATTAAATTCTGCGGCAAAAGAGGATTTTGTTCGATTCGTTGAACTATGTCAAACTCCTCAAAACAAGTATTCATTCCAAGTTCAAGAGTTACTCGAAAAAGCTAACTTACAGCTACAAAAACTTACATAATTCTTGCAACAATTGATTAATCAATTAATTACAGCAAGCTCTGTGATGAGTAAGCATGGAAACACTGAGATGATATCTGTCTCAATATAGCGATATCGCCTTGCAGAATCTGAATGGTTAATTTGCGGTACTATAAATCTAGACTTCAGCCAAAAGAATCGATTCATATGCATTGAGATCAGTTATTGTAGAGTTGTCTAGATGTGATGTGATTGGATTAGACGAGATCGCTATATTATAAGTATCAATAAGTTTTATTTAAGTAATCGGGTATTGTAATGATTGCTAGCTCCCAACAGTCAGTAAACTAAAAACAGCCGTCTAGAATTTGGGAGAATGTGATCGTGATTAATACTAAGCCCCGCGATGTCCAAGCAATTTATATTGCTGATGAAACCTTTGCCCTGCGATCGCGTAGTTGGAATCGCCTGCGGTTTGAAATTGAATATGCTCTCGAAAAAGGAACTACTGCAAACTCTTTCTTAATTCAAGGCAATTTTTTAGCGCTGATCGATCCCCCTGGCGAGACTTTCACCGCAATTTATCTAGCAGAATTACGTAAGCGCATTAATATTGGCGATATTAGCTATGTGATTCTTGGTCATGTTAACCAGAACCGCATTGAGACATTAAAGGCATTGCTAGAAATTAATAGTCGCATCACCTTTATTTGTACTAATCCAGGGGCGATCGCACTACGTCAAAGCCTAGGCGAAAAAGTCAAAATTCAAGTTGTACGGGGTGAAGAAACCCTTGATCTTGGTAAAGGTCACCTTCTCAAATTTATTCCCACTTCTACACCGCGCCATCCTGACGAGCTCTGCACATATGACTCAAAAACTCGAGTTTTATACACCGATAAATTTTTTGGTGCGCATATCTGTGGCGATCAGGTCTTTGACGAGGGTTGGAGCCATCTATTAGGCGATCGTCGTTATTATTTTGACAGCACGATGGCAAACCAAGTCCGCCAAGTTGAGGCTGCTCTCGAAAAGTTAACCGTTATGCCTGCCGTGTTTTATGCTCCTGGACATGGGCCAATGTTGAAGAATGGTTTGCACGAACTGGTAAATCTCTACCGTCAATGGAGTGAAGCTCAAAAGCAGCAAAACATCTCCGTAGCGTTGCTGTTTGCTTCGGCATATGGTAATACGACTACGATCGCTAATGCTTTGGCAAGAGGCATCACCAAGGCAGGTGTTTCTGTCGAGTTAATTAATTGTGAGAATGCAGAGCCAGAAGAAATCAAAATAGCGATCGAGAAATCCTCTGGTTTCTTGATTGGTTCGCCAACTTTGGGTGGACATTTGCCAACACAGGTGCAAACAGCTCTGGGCATAGTTTTGTCTACAGCGACAAAGAGCTATCAAGCAGGTGTATTTGGCTCCTATGGATGGAGTGGTGAAGCTGTGGATATTATTTCTGGAAAGCTGAAGGATGCTGGCTATACTCTTGCCTTTGAGCCGATTCGGATTAAGTTCACGCCCACCGAGGCAACTTTACAAATTTGTGAAGAGACGGGAACTGATTTTGCACAAGCTCTAAAGCAATCCAAAAAAGTTCGGACGACCCTTAATCCTGGGAGTACTGTGGAGCAAGCGGTAGGACGAATTGTTGGTTCTATATGTGTACTAACAGTCAAACGCGGCGAAATCTCGACGGCGATGCTAGCATCTTGGGTATCACAAGCATCATTTAATCCTCCAGGACTAACGATCGCAGTTGCGAAAGATCGTGCCATCGAGACCTATTTATTTGAAGGCGATCGCTTTGTCTTGAATATTCTTGAACAAGGAAAACAACTCCGCAAACATTTTATGAAAAAGTTTGCTCCTGGAGAAGATCGCTTTACTGATGTGAAAGTGGAAGAAACAGAAGGAGGGCTAATTTTACCTGATGGATTGGCATACTTAGAATGCTGTGTGATGCAAAGAATGGAATGTGGTGATCACTGGCTTGTTTATGCGGTTGTTGAAAATGGGAAACTGTTACAGTCTAATGGTCTAACGGCAATTCACCACCGCAAAACGGCTAGTAATTATTAAAAGAAAAAGAGCTCTATGCACATTCTTTCTTTTCTCTGGAAGAAACTTTGCGATTCTACTTTGCAAGTAAGGGTTTGTTTTCCCCAAAAAGGTGGGAAAACAAACCCTTACTTGCAAAGCTAACTAGAAGTCAATATTTGATTGATCGAGATTTGATGGATTATCAGGAGATGAGTCTGTTGAAGAACTAGTATTTTTGAAGTGAGTACTCACATAATCTTGTAAATGTGGACGAAGTACATTTGTGGCGGTTAGACCAAAAATCCCACCTCCCAAACCACCACCAATTGCTGAACCAATTATTCCAAATCTTGAACCGACAGCAACAAGAATTCCTAACGCAAAAAGGCTTACCCAACTTTGCCAATGCTTGAAAGCATATTTCTTGTAGCAAAATTGCCAAGCCTCTTTTGTCTGTTCTTTTGATAGACCTTGTAGCTCAGGAATTTGATCGATTGTCCAGAAGAATTGCATGATTTTCACCTTAAACTTGTTATGTTTTGCCAATTTCAGCGACATAATTATATCGACATAGCAGGGATGTAATTCTATTTATGCTTACTAAAGATTCAATATCTATACAAATTTTTACATGGAAATAGAATCGCTGATTTATTTTTTTGTTTCTTTAGGTACGGCTTTTTTGCCTATGTTTAAGATAAATTCAAGAACGCTATACTTGTTTAAACTGGAGATCATTTTTTTACATGGAAACCAACCAAACTCTTAGCTTGATTCTTGGGGCGATCGCACTTGGTGCAGCGATCTGGGCAACTTCGGCAATTTTAGAGCTTTTGGCTAAGTTAGTTGGAAAATTTGCGATCGCGGCGATATCACTTGTATTAGTAGCAATTTACTTAAAGGTTTATGTTGGGGTGGATATTTGGCAAAGCCTAGTAGATTTTGGACAAATTGTTATTGCCACAATTGGACAGCTAGTAGATGCAGTTTCTTCGCTGTTTTCACAAGCAGGATCTGTTGTTAATGAACTGACTGAATAATAATCTTTAAATCATGATTCTTCAGTAATTTCAATATTTCGCTTTGCAAGTTCTTCAATAAAAATTTTCAGGCTGGGATTTTTAGGATAGAGCCTTAAAAAATCATCGGAATTGTGATACTTCTTTGTGATTTCTTGATAATATTCATAGTTTTTCCTGAAGTTTGCAACGGTTTGCTTCAAGATTTGAAAGCAATTTTCAGTCTGCGAATTTTTATCATCAGATGCCAATATTGGAAATAACCAACACTCTATCGAATGCACTGCGATCGCGAAAATAATTCTATCTGAATACTGACTATAGAAATCTTCGCCCATCTCCAATCTAAATTTAGCTACTACTTTCTCAACCAATTTTTCAGGTATAAGTAATTCGCCATTTTCATGATGAGGTATTCCAAAAGTTTCCGAAACGTCGGTATCTAAGTGAATAATAAGATATTTATTAAATTGAAGATACTGTCTTAATTTTGCTGTCTTACAACTTTTGAATACTTTATCGTAATTAGCCTGAGATCTAAAATTTTGAGGCTGAACCCAAGCAATATCAATATCACGTTTGTTAAAATATCCTATCAATACACTATTAATAATAGGAAAATCAGTTTTACCTTCTACAATTCCACCAAAAGTATTCATATTAAAAGTTTTTTGGTAATCCTCCAAGATAACCATTTATAAAAGCTTCCGATAATTGTACAGGATCATCATCTTCTAATGGTTCTGGTGCGGAGATTCGCCGTGCTTTGGTATGTCCATCAATGTTCCGATAAATAACAAAAAGCCTTTGGTCATCATCATTTAAATCTAGACCGTCTAGAACTGCTGGATTATGAGTAGTAAATATAACTTGCTTGTCATATTTTTTTGCTAGTTCTACTAATTCTTTAATTAATCTAGTGCATAATTTAGGATTCAGAGCATTTTCGATGTTATCAATTGCAAAAAACTCTGGCGTATTATCGCTGACAAATAAAGCAAAATAGAACATCAAAAATAAAAATCCTTCGTTGGAACTTCTTTGATTAAAGTAAGGCAAATCATCATCTAAGTACCGATCTTTAATTTGAATAACTCTTTCTAAATCAGAACTAGGTAATTTAAAATCATCAAACCAATCTATAAGTTCAAGCCTTTGTTTGATTTCGTTTATTTTATCTGAACTGTTGTTTAACACTTTGATTAACTTAAATAATCCTTGACCACTAATTCCCAATGGTTGGATTTGTCCTTCCTGCTCAAAAATCCTCAACGAAGAATTTTCAGGAGAATAAATTAAAAAATTTTTTAAATCTAATCCGTATACTAGATTAGTCATTAGTTGATTTATATTTTCATCTGAAGATAAGCTAATTTCTTTTGGTGAAAACGAATTCAAAAGACTAACTTCTGGTGAAATCTCGATTATTTTTTTTGTATATTGAAACAAGAAATCCATAAATAATTCCCTAACAGGCTCTTTCAATATGTCTGGTACTTGTTCATATTGTTCAAGTCTTTCAAGGTTATTCCAATTAGAATAATCTTGGTTATCATGCTGAATTACATATTTAAGTAAAATTTTCTCGTCTCTTTTTAAATTTACTTTGATCTCTTTTGAAATACTCTCTTTGTCAAAAGCCGATCGCATAAATTCTGGCTCAGTAACTCTAATCCCTCTAGGAGCCAAAAACTCATTATCTAATTTGTTGCCAGCCGCCGCGCCAGCTAATGCGATCGCTTCTAAAATATTGCTTTTCCCACAGCCATTTTCACCAATAAACACATTAACCCGACCCAAACCGATCTTGAGACTTTGGATGGACTTATAGTTCTCGATTTGAACTTCAGTAAACATAGGTTTATGGCAACGAGCAGCACTTTAGCTATAGTGGAACTTACACAATAGCCCTGCACTCAAGTGCGGGCTAAAAGCTCAAACCCGTTGAAACGGGTTAACTAGCAGTCGGGGAAACCAAAAATTGCCATTTTAGGGTGTGTTAGCGATAGCGTAACGCACCATTGCGATTATTGAGTGCGTTACGCTGACGCTAACACACCCTACAGCTAGACGCATTCTTTAGTCGGTTTCAACCGACTTTAGCTTTTAGCCAAGAACTTGAGTTCTTGGTTGATCTGAATAAGTCTTCTATAGCTTAGCATTGCTCAACAGCATAACTAAGCGCTTTGCGCCTAACCAATCGGTAACAACACTTCAAACTCAGTCCCAATCGTGACATCGCCATTATTATTTAGATAAGGCGATCGCAATACAATTTTGCCTTGATGCTGTTGGGTGATGATTTGATGGCAAATTGCTAAACCCAAACCAGTTCCGTGTCCTTGCCCTTTAGTAGTAAAGAAATTATCGAAAATACGATTTTGGATTTCTTTGGGAATTCCCATTCCGTTATCCGCAATCTTCACCGATACCCAATTGCGATTATCAATTTCAGCGATCGCTGATGTGATCATTACCAAAGGCTGCCACGCAATTGCCATATCAGTCTGGACATTACTGCGCTCATTACCACGATCTTCCTTAAGAAGAAGATGTTCATGTTGAATGATTAGATCAGGGTGCGATTTCATATCCACCAGCGCATCCAGCGCATTACTGATCAGATTCATAAACACTTGAATTAGGCGATCGCTATAGCCATTAATTTTTGGCAATTCAATGTAATTTTTAACAATTTGGACATTTCTAACTCGACCACTGAGAATCGTTAAGCTACTCTCTACACAGTCAACCAAACTAATCGGCTCTGGATTAGCATGATCATCCATATGGGATAGAGATTGTAATGTGTCAACTAGTCGGCGTAGATACCTTGCACCCGATTGGATACTCTTCACAACTTGAGGTAAATCAGAACGCACAAAATCCCAATCAACCTCTTCAAGGGTTTCACTAATTGTGGTTGATGAAATACCATATTCTTTCTCATAGGCTCTCAAAATCTTCATGACTCCTTCGATGTAAGTCAAGAGACATTCTGTATTCCCATAAATCGCCGACACAGGATTGCGAATATCGTGAGACACCTCAGCAACGATTTGCCCTAGACTTGCCATTTTCTCAGTTTGGAACATAGTCGTTTGCGTCTGCTCACGCAGTAGCTTGGTGGCTAGTTCATGAATGTTAGACTGCTCTTGTAGTAGATCGTGAACGTCAAGCACCGAGTAATTATCCGCATCCAAACGAACAATTACTGGCTCATAAATTTCATCATTAGCTCTTCCCAAAGCCATTTGAGATGCCATCACAATCGAGGTATTGCCATGTAATTCCAAAGTCTCTACAGGAACTTGTTCAAAGAGAACTCTCAATGGTCTTTTGGTGAACAACTCAAGAGCATAGGGGCGACTCAGGCATTCTAAAAACCTGCGGCGAGACAACATACCCACATATTTATCTTGCTCGAAAACAATGAGTGCAGGCAAAAGAGGATTATCTTTAAAAAGCTGACGAGTAAATTCCCCTGTTTGTGATAAATCAACTTTGGCATTGGACAAATTCAACTCAGCAACCGTAGAGTCTAGTGCTAATTGACGCTTTGTACTTTTAGGTAATATGTCATTGTTTGTATCATTTACAGGCTCACTTGCCATCACCATTAAGGGAATCATAGCCATCTTGCGAGCTAATTCTTGAGTGGCTGTTTGCCTGATATTCTTCCCCTTAGCTGCGCCTTTGTCTGGTTGATACTGCTGCAACTTGAGATTGCTAATCGCAGAGTTTAGTGCTTCTGGTTTAATCTCTATCGCTAAAGCTTGGGCAGCGATTCCAAAGGCGCTATTTAAATTTTCTAGAGATATCTTTGGTAATAAATCGATCGCACCGCGACGGATTGCCCAACGTTTCTCTACTTCCTTGATTTGAATTTGGCGAGGGTTAACCAATAAAACTTTTAAATCAGGGGCGTAATCGGCGCACCATTTGCATAACTCAGTTGCAAGTAACGAAGTACCACCACCATATCGGATGCCGATATCAGAAATAATCAGTTGCGGTAAGCTTTGTTTTGACTGGCGTTTTTGATCGAGGAGTTTAAGTAAATCTTCAGTTTCAGAAGCAGCCCATACTTCTAAGTGATGTGATGACAAAGCATTGTGCCACATCAGAGATTGCTCTGCTGATAATTGAGCTAGCAATACAGATTTGACCACACAGCCCCCAAACATATATATGTAATAACTTGATATTATCGGACGGCGATATAATGTTTGCAAGAGAAATTAGATAACCTAGGGTTAACCAAAAGTTAATAAGGAATAAAGATTAAATAACATGTGCAAATAAACCCCAAAATTGGTTCGGCGGGCGTAGCCCGCCGAACCAATTTTGGGGTTTATTAAATTTTCATTCCTAAGTAGCTAGGCACAAATAATTATAAAAAACCAAAAACTGTACCGCCCGCTTAGCGGGCGGTACAGTTTTTAGCTCTGGTTTTCTAACCTTTGCGATAAGATGGAAAAAACGAATTGGATTTTCACATGACACGAATTTGTATCCTTGGTGGTGGTTTTGGCGGTTTGTATACTGCGCTTAATCTCTCGCGTCTACCTTGGGCGGTCATGCCTGAAATTATCCTGATTGATAAAAGTGATCGCTTCTTATTCACGCCATTTCTCTACGAGCTAGTTGCAGGAGAAATGCAAGAATGGGAGATTGCACCAACTTTTGCTGAATTACTAGCTGATACTGGTATTCAGTTTGTTCAAGGTTTAATTACCAATATTGATTTTGAGTCAAAACAAGTAGAAGTAAATATTGGACAGAGGACTATATTGGCTTACGATCGCCTTATATTAGCGATCGGTGGTGAAACGCCGATGAATCTCGTCGATGGAGCTTTGGAATATGCAATTCCATTTCGCAATCTGAATGACTTCTATCGCCTTAATAGTAAATTAGAACTATTAGAAGCATCCAATCGTGACAAGATTCGAGTTTGTATCGCAGGTGGGGGCAGCAGCGGCGTAGAGCTTGCCTGCAAAATCGCCGATCGCCTCAAGGATCGCGGTCGAGTTCGCCTAGTCGATCGCAATGACAAAATTTTAAGCACCTCCACGGAAACAAATCGCCAGATTGCTGAACTTGCCCTCTCAAAACGCGGGGTCTGGACTGATTTAAATACTAGAGTCTCGCAAGTTAATGATGGCGAAGTTACTCTTGACTACAACGATGGAAGTGATACCTTACCCGTTGACATCATCCTATGGACAGTCGGTAGCACCTTCTCTAAAATGCTCCAAAATTTACCAGTTGAACATAGTCGGCAAGGGGCGATCGCCACAGAGACAACCTTGCAAGTTAAGGGATATGCCGATGTATTTGCGATCGGTGACTTAGCAAGTTGTTTTGACTCTAATTCTAGTATTGTCCCTGCAACCGCACAGGTTGCCTTCCAGCAGTCCCAGTATTGTGCTTGGAATGTTTGGGCTAGCCTTAATCAAAAAGCACTGGTTCCCTTTAGCTATATTCCCCTCGGCGAATTTATTAGCTTAGGGATTGACGGAGCAACAGCCTCGATTTTTGGTAAGTTCAGTATTGATGGATTGCCAGCCCATGTGATGAGACGACTAGCCTATTTACTAAGGATGCCCACCGTACAGCATCAATGGAAGCTCGGTACACACTGGTTGACCAAACCCTTAATCGAGATGTTTAGAAAATCTGTAAATTAACAATAAGCCCTATTCCCCAAGCTAAACGGGATGAACAGGGCTTATTGTATCTACTAGAAATCCCCTAGAATAACTTATGAATAATTCTCCGTCGGATTCCCCTCAATCAATAACTTGGCTTGATCGTATAGGTAATTGGAATCCGCAACTATTGCGGGAGATTCGCGGCAAGCTTAAATTGCGTAATCTCATCGTCGCGATCGGATTATCTTTGCTATTCCAGATCTTGCTACTTTTGTTTTACAGCCAACGCATACCCAATGAAGACTGCTATGCCCAAATACGAGGGTTTGGCTGCGCTGCCTCTTGGCAAGTTTGGTGGTTAGAGCAATTTCGGTTTATTACTTGGACTGAACCATTTATTTTGTTCTTAGCTGGTGTCTACAGCCTAGTTGCCGATCTCTCGCTAGAAGACTATAAAGGCACTCTCAACTTTATTCGCATTAGCCCGCGATCAAGTATCAATATTCTCATGGGAAAGATTATGGGTGTGCCATTACTGGCTTACATCTGTATAGGGCTATCGATCCCTTATCACCTGACAGCTGCGATCGGCGCAGGTGTCCCGATCGCTTTTTTATGCAGTTTTTATATATTGATGATCGGCACTGCCTTTCTATTATTTAGTGCCTCGCTACTATTAGCTTTACTAAGTGGCTGGCAAGCAAAGTTTGGCGGTCAGGTATCCGCAGGCGCTTTGTTGTTTTCATTTATTACTTTTATTTGGTTTGCCCCTGCTTTCATGTGGTGGAATATCTTCACCACATGGAGTTCGTATAGCAAAGTCTTGGTGGGTGGCAGGCTCAATCCTATTCAAGCGGAATGGTGGTACTTATCGATTACATCAAATATTTGGACTTCACATATTTTTACAATTGTGAACTTAGTGATTTTGAGTTTGGCGATCTGGCGCATTTTAGAAAGGCGCTTTCATAATCCCAATTCCACTTTAGTCAGTAAAGGTCAAAGCTATGTCGTAACTACATATTTGCAGATCTTGATGTTGGGCTTTTGTATGCAGTCGAGCTTGACCCCTGCAAGATCTACAAACTCTTTGGAAATACAATTAATTTTGTTACTGATGATTTATATTGCTAATTTGTTCTTGTTTTTAGCTACGATTGCGGCTTTAACTCCACAAAGGCAGGCTCTATTGGACTGGGTGAGATTTGGCGCATTATCGACCACCGAAGAACATCCATCGGGCTTTAGATATATTCTGCGCGATCTAATTTGGTCAGACAAAAGCCCTGCACCAATCGCGATCGTCCTCAACCTTGTATTTACCCAAGTGCCAATTTTGATCTGGGTAAACTCATGGGGTGATTCCAGTATGCGCGGCAGAGCCATAATTGTATTAGCGTCCTTTGCAATCTCGATACTTTTAGTTGCGCTCATTGCCCAACTAGTTTTATTTCTAAAGACAAGAAACCCTTCCGCATGGGTAACAGGGATAATTTCTGCGTTAATTTTTTTACCCGTTTTGATCATGCTAAGCCTATCGATTAGCCCTGATCGCTATGCTAGTTTATGGCTATTTTTTGGATATCCTTGGCTAGTTGTCTCAAACATCCAAATTTCCGATATTATTTTGGCATTCGCTGGGCAAATTTCTGTAATAATTGCGCTGACATTGCAGCTAATTTATCAGCTACAACGCGCTAAAATGCGAGAGACTTAATGACCTAATTTTGGTTTTGCTGCGGCGCAGGTATAGAAAAACTAAAGTTTCTGATTTCAAAAGATTAGTAGACGTTTGAGCATCACAACATGGCACAGTCAACCACTGCTAAACAGATCGCCACAACGGGCACAGTTCCCGATGTAGAGCTACAGCGAGTATTTAAAATGTTCGGGACAAATACCGTTGTCCAAGGTGTCGATCTGCAAGTGCAGAGAGGTGAGCTTTTTAGCATCTTGGGTCCATCTGGTTGCGGTAAAACAACTTTACTAAGATTGATTGCAGGTTTCGAGGAGCCATCAGCAGGTGAGGTGCTAATTCAAGGCAATCCCATGACCTATATCCCAGCCTATCAGCGACCAGTAAATACAGTTTTCCAAAGCTATGCTCTTTTCGGGCATATGACTATTTTTGATAATGTTGCCTTTGGCTTATCAGTGAAAGGAGTTGCCAAGCCAGAAATTCAGCAACGGGCAAAGGATGCCCTCAAGCTAGTACGGCTTGACCACATGAGCGATCGCTATCCTAACCAAATATCTGGCGGTCAGCAGCAACGAGTTGCTCTCGCTCGCGCCCTTGTTAACCGTCCTAAAGTAATTTTGCTAGATGAGCCACTAGCAGCCCTTGATTTTAAACTTCGCAAAGAGCTACAAGTAGAATTGTCCAACCTACAGTATGAGCTTGGTATTTCCTTCATTATGGTTACCCACGATCAAAGTGAGGCTCTGGCGATCTCTTCAAGAATTGCCGTAATGAATCAAGGGCGCATTGAGCAAATCGGCACACCGTCTGAAGTTTATGATCGCCCATCTTCGGCTTTTGTAGCAGACTTTGTAGGCGAAACAAACTTATTTGAATGTCGGGTGATTGAGCAAGATGGTGCGTTTGTGGAGTTGAGATCTTCTACTGGTTTAGCGATCGTTGCGGCTAAGCCCAGACATTGGCTCCCGATTCCTGAAGCGGTAGTTAGTGTGCGTCCAGAAAAAATTAAGCTCTCCACCGAATATCCGAATCAGCCCTACAATACCTATCGCGGTATTCTCAATAATGTCCTGTATCTGGGCGATCACTCGCAGTTCGTGGTAGATATTCATGCTAGCGAAAATGTACCACCTGTCAGAGTCATGCTAGTACGTTCTAATCACCAAGGCGAGAAGACACCTCCCTTTGATAGTCAGGTATATGTTTCATGGATGCCTGAAGATTGTGTGGCTCTTCCCAAAACTACAGTTGCGACCTAAATTCTCCTAAATTTCAATTATGCATATCTCTCGGCGCAAATTTCTTAGACAAACTGCCTATGTCACATCGGCGATGGCTAGCGCATCAACTCTGGCGGCATGTGGCATTTTTGAGAAGAGTCCCCAAGAAACAAAGACTGGCAGAGATGAAGTAGAGCGACCAGTTACTCAAGACAAAAGCACTTTATATATCTATGGTTGGGCTACCTACGTTAATAACCAAGAAGTTTTAGATAATTTCACAAAAGAAACGGGAATTAAAGTTGTTGGTGATACCTATGACTCTAATGAAGTCATGTTGGCAAAGCTAGAGGCTTCGGGTGGAAGATCTGGCTATAGCATTATTTATCCAAGTGACTATATGGTGACGCAGATGCGTGATTTAAAACTGCTAGCACCGCTGAATAAAAAATTATTACCAAATATCAAAAATATTGCCGCCAATTATTTAGATCTACCCCATGATCGTGGCGCGATATTCAGCATCCCTGTAAGTTTGGGGACAACTGGGTTTGCCTACAACGTCGAGGCGGTTAAGTCAATTATTGGGGAAGAGCCTCTCGATTGGCGTTACCTATGGGATAACAAAGAAAAGCTGCGAATTACCCTAGTTAATGATCCGCGTGAAGTGCTCGGTATGGCGCTGCATACTCTGGGGTATTCTTACAACACCAAAGAAATTCCAAAGATTGAGAAAGCTTTCCAAAAATTGCAGGAATTGACACCTGCGATCGCCAACTTCACCACTGATGCATGGCGAGATCCTCTTGCTTCAGGCGATCTAATGATATGCATGGCATTTTCTGGAGATGCGATCAGTTTGGCAAGGCAAGACCCAAACATCAAATATGTACTACCCAATAACGGTACATCGATCTGGACAGATACCATGGCAATACCTAGAGGTGCGTCAAATATCGAAGGTGCTCATGCATGGATAAATTATGTAATGAGGCCTGAAGTTGCCGCTAAAATTAGTGATGCGAATAGTTTTGGGACAACTAATAAATTGGCGAAATCGATGATCCCTGATGATCTAAAAGCGATTAAGGCTCTGGAACCATCGGAAGCAATTATTGCCAAAAGCGATCGCATTGCCAAGCTCGATGCCGAAATCCTCCAAGTATATGAAGGTTTCTGGACACGCTTAACCACAGGTTTAGGATAAAAAATCCTAGTTATGAAGGTTTCGCCTTCTAAAGCTCTCGCAATCATTCCCAAAGACTTATATGACATCACCACTTCCCCCAAATCCAACTAGCAATATCTCTCTAGGCAATAATCCTTTTATCTGGGGAAATATCGCTTTACTTGCTATTGTGCCTTGGTTATTGGTGCTAAGTATGGCTGGCTTAGCGGTTGGTGATCCTGTTTTTCCTGAGTGGTTTGAGATCTTTCTATTGGGATTTCCTGCGATCGCATTGGTGGCTTGGATACAGTGGCAACAGCCACTCTCGCCATTTAGTTTATGGTTTGTGGCGAAGCCAAGTGAGAGTCTAAGCGATCAAGAGCGCCAGATCCTTACTCTGGTTAAGCAGCATAGTAATGGTTGGTATGTTACGGGATGGATTGCTACGGCTGTAGCGATAGTCATGAGCGCTGTATTTTGCAAGATTTATATATCCGCCCCATTGGCTCAGGAGATCGCGCCATTTCCCGCTGGGTTGCGCTTGTTCGGAATTTTATGGGCGGAGATTTGTTTTTTATTAAGTAATATTTTGCTGCAAGCTGGAATTTCCGCTTTGCGGATTAAGTTAACCGCCGAGACAGATTTCCGAGGATTGCAACCATTTGCACCTGAAAAAATTAAAAATAGTTTTACCAATATTGGTTGGCAATCACGTCAGATCTTAAAGTTTTTTGAGGAAGATGCGGTGATCACTCCAGTATCAGATGAATCGCCCAAGGTAGAGATTGCTGATCTGTCTCCAGATGTAAAAGAATCTCAAGAATTTCCTGATGCTGAAGCAATAGAGCCTAGTAATTTTGTTGCAGAAGTCGAGACTGAGGCAGTCTCAGACATAAATGCTCTTGTTGAAGACACAGTATCTGAGCCTGGTGCGATCGCTGACATCGCAGAAGAAGTGATTGCAGAGCCTCTTGAATTTGTTGAAGATTCTGAGCCAGAAATCAATGCTCTTACTGAAGATAAGGTGTCTGAGCCTGAGGCGATCGCAGATATAACTGAAGATCCGATTGCAGAGCCTCTTGAATTTGTTGAAGATTCTGAAGTTGTAGAATCTTTTGACTCGTTGGAATCTAAAGAAATTCTTTCAGAGCTAGAAAATGAAACAATTCCACAGGAAGAGATCATTCAAGAACCTGAAGAATTAGAGCCTATTAAATTTCTTGCATCTCCAGAAATTGAGGCTTTAGATATTGCAGATACTTCTTCAGAGCCAGAGCTTGAATCTGAGACTAACACAGAGGTTGCTGATGTTAGTCTAGACAATGAGTTTGTTGAAGAATTAGAGATAAGTGTGATCGTTGCTGAGGAATCTATAACTGAGACGATTTCTGAGACTGATTCTGAGCAGTTTACCGAAGAAAACCAAACTGAGACAAGTTTAGATGAAGAACTGTATCAGACTGAGGAATTTGAACCAGCTGAGATTGTTGAGGAGATTGAGAACAAGCAATTTTTTGATATTACTGATCCTATCTCAGAGCCTGAGAGCACAACTGTTTTAGATGTTGCTGATGTTAGCTTAGATGAACAGTTGATTGAAGAGGATGGAGAGTCTTTAACAGAGACAATCTCTGAGACTGAAATCGAACAATTTATTGAAGCGCCGCAAATTGAGACAATTTTAAATCAAGAAATTGTTCAAGAGAATGAAGAATTAAATCCATTTGAGTTAGTTGAAGACGAAAAGTCTAATATTGAAGTTTTAGATTCTACAGAAGATGAGTCTAATCTGAATGAAGAGATTATTGAAGAATATGAGGAGTTAGAGGCTTTTGAGACACCTGAAGAGCCTGAACTGACATTTTTAGAGGGTCTAGAGGTGAATCCAGAGTCACGAATCGAAGAGAATGAGAAAACTGAGGGGAACTTATATCTTTCTAACGATATTCTAGAGAATCAATTTACTGAAGACTGTGAAGAATTAGAGTCTCTTGAGACTACTGAAGGTTCTGAAGCTGAGGAGATTTCAAATACAATCCTAACTAATGATGGAAAACGGAGTCTTGATTTTTTAAAGAAGTCACGTAAAACTGGAATCGCACAGAAAAAACAAGGGTTTGGTAAGCCTATAAAACGCGATATTGTCTCAAGTTCAGATGCTGTAGAGCCTAATGAGTATATACAAGCAGTAGAACAAGATGCGATCTCTGATCCTATAATCGAAATTGAGTCGGCTCTGGAATTACCAGATCCCACCTCAGCGACAGAGATGATTCAAGAAATAGATGAAGAGATAAATCTTGAAGCGATCGCTGCACCTATCATTGAGCAAGATATAGAAGCGACAGAAATCAAAACTCCAGATTTTGACGATGAACTAGATGAGCTTATTGCCTTTAATGCTTATGTAGAAAATATTCTAAGAGAATATCTAGAAGATAATAACGAAGAACCGAAAAACGAAGAATTTTTAGATCAAGCTAGCCCTGAACAAGTTGATCCATCAATAGTTTTTGATCCAGCTATAGAATCGATCGCGATCGCTAAAGAAAGCGTAGAAGCTGTTTCGAAAAATCTACCCGATTTAGAAGCTCAAATTCCTGCGGACGTTACTGAAGAGATTTCTCGCAATGAGCAATCACCCAAAAATCCTGAATATTGGGTTCAAGAACTTCTCGTTGACAAGTTTTTTGCAAGAATAGAAGCTCTGAATATTGCTGACAAAGCTAACAAAGCCGCTACTGATCAAACTATAGAAAACATCTCAGAGACTGCCCCTGAGATTGCCCCTGAGATTGACGAATTTGCTGACCTTGAGGCCCTGCTAGATGGGAAACCCGAACATCCTGACCCTATGATTTAGCGATCGCAATTCCTGACCATTGCACTTGTGGCGCTCTGGGGTGTGGATGAGGGTTATTCAGAAAATAACGTCGATAAGAAAAGAATATTTCCTCATGTTGTAGCGTGCAGTAAGGTGCGATCGCCACATTTTCAACTAACATGCCTAATTCTTGGAGTTGCTGCAATTGCACTTGACGCAAATCGAGTTTGACTCGTTCTGGATGCTCATCAGGCTGCAATCCAACTGTTTGATTAATCGTTGCTATTACCTGTTTCGCCACATCCTGAGACACTTGATAAGCAGATCCCGAAATTGCTGGTCCAAGCGCCACTCGCAAATCTTTTAGCTCACTGCCTTGATCGCATAATATTGAGATCGCCTTAGTCACTATCCCCGCAGCCGTACCACGCCAACCAGCATGGACAGCTGCAACTGCGCCTAACTTGCGATCGCCAATTAACACAGGCACACAGTCAGCAGTACAGACCCATACAGACCGATTATTTCCGTCTCTCGTAGCCCAAACTCCATCTGCTTCAGGTAAGTTCTCATTTTGGGAAACTTCGATTTCTTCGGCATGAATTAAGCGATTTCCATGTACTTGTTTGGCACGATAGGCCTTGCCCGATGCTACGAGATGATTATGCAATTCAGTCGGTGAGTTAGGAGCGTGCGATCGCGTAAAAAATCCATGCTGCCAGTCAGCTAGTAAATCGCAAGTTAGTACGCCGTCTCGCCATTGCCATTGATTTGCGTTCATTGATTTAGAGTCTTAAAAATAACCAAGCTTCAATAACCTCGATCCTAACCCAAAAAGAAGAAGAAGCGGCATATCATGCTGCTGCTGCTTTTTGAAACCAATTTTTATGAGGCACGGCAAAGCCGCGCCTCATAAAAATTAAATTGCATCACCCTAACGATGTAATTGCACAGTTCTACCGTTGATCGGCTGAAGGGGACGCGCATCAACTTGATAAATTTTAGCGAATGTTTCGACTTGTTCTTTAGAAACAGTAATTGGCTCTACAAAAAGGTTCCAGCTAACTCCTTCACTGCATGGCGGGGTCGTGAGAGAACCCATATAGCTAAAGTACGATTTTTTGCTCGGTAATAAATTAGATACATTAATCAAGCGATCGCTAACAGTATTCGTTTCTCCAACATCAGGAATCTGCTTCCAAATCTCGGCAATTAGAGGATTTGCGAGCCCTTGATTGAGCATAACTCCGACTACAGCAAGTTCCCCAGCTTCATTGCGATGGACTAGATGGAGTTCCATTGCCGAAGCTTTGTCATTAATATTATGTTCACTTGGAGTATGAAAATGAAACTGAAGCAAAGCATATTTTTTGCCATTGATCGTAACCGTACTACCTTGAGCGTAGTTCACCTGAATTGTGTGACCATTATTGACAACAACTAAAGGAGATGGTTTGTAATCAAAATCAATTTTTGCGGGACTATCTTCTACGGTATTTTTGATATTGATCGGGGATTGATCTCTACCTAATTCACAAAGAGCAAAATCGTTGCTGAGTTTCCCCCATTGAGTTGGATTTTCTGTGCCTCCATAACTCCAATGTGGAGGGACGACTGCGGCTAGGACGGGTATCGATATTAGCAATGTTACCGCGATCGCGATCACTAGTAGCAGCATCACATTCTTGACATAATTCTTATTAAGTAAGTTCATTCAATTTTTAGTGCTTTTCTTAAATTTAAATTAAATATATAACTTTAGAAAAACTTGCCAAGCAAGTCTTTCCAAAGTTATTTGTATTCCTTTTTCAAGCAAATGTCTGTAATTTTACTTATGAAATTGATTTTGGGGTTTTCATTGCCAATAGTACTAAAAACGTCAAAATCAATTTTTATAATGAGAATTGCTGTGCAAGCCACTATAAAATGATCTAAGTAGTTATTTAAAAAATCACAATAAATTAATTTATGTCGCTAACGCCTGCTTTATTTGGTCAACTTGCACAAGCAATGGGCATATTTGTATTGGTTTGTGCCTTAATTACAGGGCTAGCCATAACATTTAAGTGGAGTTGGCGCTATCGAATGGTTGGCGCAACCTTGTTTTCGGTTGTTTTGGTTGTCGGGCTTTTCTCCCTTAGCTTTGAGCCAATTACGCGCTCATCCATTGAAGGCTCCGTCCCATTTAAGCTTGTTTACGATCGCTTCGGTCCAAATGCCACGATCGCTGTCGCTCCGACAATTACACCTGAACAACTTGAGGCAACTTTAAAACAAGCTAGTAGCAATCTTTTTTCGTCTGGTCGTAATGCTCAAGGCGAATCGCAACTGACAATTTATGCCCGCACTGTAGTGCATCCTCGCGAAGGCGTATCTAAACCTCTATATCTAGGGCGAGTGAAGCGATCGTTGAATTTGCGTAATGATCCCAATATAGAAGTAGATATTTTTACTGATAAATTTGCTGAATTAAGTAGCTAGGCAAAGTAAAAACTAAAATCAAAAAAATGCAAACCGCCCGCTTAGCGGGCGGTTTGCATTTTTTGATTTTAGTTTTTATTCTTTACTCAATTTTCAAGAAATATATGCTTTAATTCTATGAATTATCTGCAAAGAAAACTCTAAAACAATCATGAGAAAGCTTTTCACTGAGACATTATCAGCATTGTTTGACTGCGCAAATCGCATCAGTGAATCCGAATCGTTAACGAAACAACAACAAGATGATTTACAAAGCATTAAGTCTTTTGGGGAAACTCTAGCTAGTTGCTTTGATAATACAGAAAGAGAAGTAAATATTCTCAAACAAAGAATTAAAAGACTTAATCGAACTAATCCAAGTATAGAACTTGACGATGAAAATGAGACATATACTTTAATAGCATTAATTTTTGCTCGTCTTAGACAATCAATTAATCTTGATGAATTACTAGGTAATTTTGCTTTAGAAATTCATCAACTATTACACAGTGATCAGGTTATTGTTTATCAATTCACAGAACAAGATATACAATCAATTCAATACGAGATTGTTAATGACCCTAGATACTCACTTCTTGGGCAAGTATTACCTTCAATTTATACTGATTTACAATGGCTAGAAAAATTTCAAACATCCATTAGTCAAGTCATTAATGACGTAGAGATTGACGAAGTTGATCCTGTTATTTCTGCATCACTACTGCCTTTAGGTATACATTCAGCGATCGCTATTGCTATTCCTAGCGGCAAAAAATTATGGGGACTATTAATATTACATCAATATAATATTTCATACGATTGGCGGAATTGGGAAATTGAACTTCTAGAAAAGATGGGAATTCAACTAGCAATTGCGATTCATCAAATGCAATTGCTAGTTCAATCTGACGATATAAGAGTTGAAAGAGATCAAATTATTGCCAGACTACACTATAACCAGCTCCATGACTCATTGACGGATCTTCCGAATCGAGATTCATTTATGGAATCACTGGATCTAGCATTTACCAAATTACAAACTGATCCTGATTGTAACTTTGCAGTATTATTTATTGATTGCGATCGCTTCAAATCAATTAATGATAGTTTTGGCATCGCAATTGGAAATCAACTGCTGCAGGAAATTAGTAAGCGTATAGCTATGTACTGCGACACTAATATAACTATTGCGAGAATTGATAGTGATGAGTTTGTACTCTTAGTTGAGAATATCGGCACAGAAAATTTTGAGATAGAGCGTCATCTCACGCAATTAGCTGGTCAAATCTTAGAAAGTATTGGGGAGCCATTTCTTATTAATGAGTATCAAATTCTTACCTCTGTTAGTATTGGTATAGCTATTAGTGATCTTGAATATATTTTTGCAAACGAGATTTTACGAGATGCCAATATTGCGATGCATAATTCTCGCACCCTTGGCAGAGGGAAACAAGCATTATTTACGACCAGTATGAATCAAGGGGCAAAGGTTCGTTGGCAACTAGAGTCTGACTTACGCCATGCGATCACCCGTCAGGAATTTTATTTGGTCTATCAACCAATAGTTTCATTACATCAACATGATTTGTCAGGATTTGAAGTTTTGCTACGTTGGATGCATCCATTACAAGGTCTGATTTCTCCGATGGAGTTTTTAGCGATCGCTGAAGAAACTGGAGAGATTGTCCAGATCGGTTATTGGGTTTTAGAAACAGCTTGTAGACAGTTACATCAATGGCAACAAGAATTCCCTAACATTCCACAAATCACCCTAGCAATTAATGTTTCTACAATCCAAGTTATCCAACCAGAATTTGTTGAAAGAATTCAATCAATAATCACAGAACATCAAGTTTTACCTAGTTTAATCAAGTTAGAAATTACCGAAACAATGTTAATGGATAACATCGAAATTTCTTCGCAAAAACTGGAGCAACTTCGAGAAATTGGCGTACAGGTTTATATCGATGACTTTGGAACTGGTTATTCTTCCTTTAGCTACCTACAAACTTTACCAATTGATGTTTTAAAAATTGATCGCAGTTTCACAAATCGAGTATCTACTGACATTAAAAGCCAAAGAATTGTGCAGTCAATTTTGCGCTTAGCTAACAATCTTGGTATGGGAATTGTCATTGAGGGTGTGGAAACATCTCAAGAATTAGATTATTTTGAAGCATTAGGTGGCAGTAGTATTGAAGTACAAGGCTACTTTATTTCGCATCCTTTAGATAGTGAAAAGGCAACTCAATGGATTCAATCAACAACTTTAGGGATCAATTGACTGATGATTTTGCAGCCAGTCTTGAATTTCTTGTGTGAGCCAAGCAGTTTCTAACTCAGTTAGTTTGTTATCACCAAGCATAAACCTGTTGTTTTGGATTTGAATAGCTACTGAGCCTTTAGCTCTATTTGACATACTTGTGTAAATATACTCAAGTTGATATATTCCGAACTTTTGAACATAATGTTGCCATCCAAAAGTTTTTTTACTAAGTCTGCAAGTACGTTCGGACAGATCGATTGAGAAAAATATTGTTGTGAAGCTTTTAATGACTTGAAAATAAGCAACATAAATCAAACCCAAAATCATCATGATTGCTGTCAAAATATTTGCTTGTGATGAAAAAAATGCTAATGGACCCATTCCAAATAATGCCGATAAGGCAAGTAACACCGAAACAAATTTCCCACCAAATTGAGAACTGGGAATGGTGATTACTAACTTTGTTGGAAATCGCCAAATTTCAACTCTGCTATTAAATGGTTTAGGAATTTTAATTTGACGGCTGTTGGCTTTTGGTTTAGTAACTAGCTCTGGATCTTGATACAGAGCTTCGAGCGCTTCTTTTGCTGAGGTAAACCGCCGCTTGACGGATGGAGCCGTCATTTTTTGCACCCAATCTAAAAGTTGATCACTAGCACCAGAGCGATCGCGAAATTGAATATTTAAATCATCATCTTGGGGTAACTCCGCAGGCGAAATCCCTGTAAGTAAATGGATAGCAGTTGCCCCCAAACCATATAAATCTGAAGCAGGTACTGATCTGCCCCCATACTGCTCCATCGGCGCATAGCCATAGGTTCCAACCACTGTAAAAGTTTTTCCTTCGGCAGACGCTTTATCTTGTACTGCGCCAAAATCGACCAGATAAACTTCTTGGCGATCGCTCCAGATCAAATTACTCGGCTTGATATCGCGATGCAGCACAGGTGGATTCAATCCATGTAAATAAATCAAAATCTCTAGAGTATCAATGACAATATCTTCTACCTGTAGCTCAGTAAATTTTTGTCCCTGTACTAATAATTCCTTGAGGGAGGCTCCTTGAATATGTTCTTGGACTAGCCCAAACCAAAGTGATCGGTCATCGATTGTAAAATAATCGCGATATTTAGGAATACGGGGATGATTCAACTGCTTCAGGACTTGTGCTTCACGCTCGAATAGCTTTAAGTCTTCCCACTGCACTTCACCGCCAAAAGTGAGCAATTTGACGACAACAAATTCCCCATTTGTTGCTAAATCCTTAGCCAGCCAAGTTTGCCGTCCAAAGTTAAGCCCTAACTGACTTTGCAATTGATAGCGCTCTTTGAAGATTTCTTGTGACTGCGGCATAAATATATACAGCTTGTTGCACAATTTTAGCGCGATTTCATAAAAAAAGAAGGTATGCAATGCATACCTTCTTTTTTTGAATAACTCCCCAGGCGGGATTCGAACCTGCGACCGATCGGTTAACAGCCGATTGCTCTACCACTGAGCTACTGAGGAATGTAGCTATTTCGCTTTGTCAATGACTTCAGCGTTAATAACTATAGCGTATAAGTGCCGCGATCGCACAACCTTTTTAAAAAGTTTTTTTATACTTCCTTCCCACCCAAAAAATAGACGTTACAAAGCTACTCACTTCCCACCAATTCTTAGCTGGGAAGTGAGTAGCTGTATATCTTGAAATTTTTAGCTCCAATTTGTAAAAATGTGAATACAGTAAAATCGTATTATTGTGCAATCTGTCAGCATATGCTTTCATCAGTATTACTAAAGTTAAACATTGGTTTAAGTATGAAAAGATCAGCTTCTTTTGCTGTTGGCTTAGTTTTATTGACTGTGAGCGCTTGCACACCATCTACACCAAGTAGCGAGACTACAAGTCCCACCAAACCAATAGCAAGCAGTGAATCAACAAGCCCGACTAAACCAATAGCAACAAATACAAGCTCTTGGTATGAATACAGTTCTGAGGCTGGGAAATTTACGGTGCTCATGCCCAACAAGCCTGAAGAGAAATCTGAGGACAAGAAAACCGATGTTGCTACAGTCAAGATGAATGTGGCGATTTCTGAGTTTAATGATTCAGCCTATTTTGCTAGTTATGCTGACTTCCCCGAAAAATTTCCTGATGCCGAGATCGAGCCAAGATTGAACGAAGCCATGAAAGGTATTGTCGGTGGTTTGAAAGGTAAGGTCACAACCTCAAAGGAGTCCAAGCTTGGGACAGCTTCATGTCGTGATTTTGAAGCTTCTGGCAAAATACAGGCTATTGATGCATTATTCAAAGGTCGCATTTGCCTGAATGAAAATCGTCGTTTCTATCAAATGTTTGTATTAGCTCCTGCGACCAAATTCTCGAACACTGATGTTGATCGCTTCCTCAACTCTTTTAAAATCAATCCGTAAATTAAAGAGATGCAAAGCATCTCTTTAATTTTTAGAGCTGCCCAGAGAAATGATCATTGAGCCAAACACTACTGCGATCGCGCCCATATAGCCCAATAAACTTAGAGGCGATGGCGTTAAAAATTGCGGTACAAAACTTGGCAAGATCGCTGAGGCAGCTAAGGTAACGAGAGGCGCAAGAGTAATCACCGCACTGACACGCGAGGCTTCCCAATGTTCAAGAGCCGCCGCAAATGCCCCATATGCAATCAAAGTATTAAATGCGCAAAAGATAAGGGCAACTAAGGGTAATCCAGATAGATTGAAGAGTCTGGTCGGATGTGCCATTGGAGCAAATAGAGTTGCTGCACTGAGATATAAACAGAGCAATATCGAAGTCGAAGGTAGATTGAGTAATAGTTGCTTTTGGGCAAGTCCATAAAATGCCCAAACGATCGCCCCTAGAACTAGAAGCATATTGCCCCACATATAGGTATCAAAACTAGTAACTAGCGATCGCACTTGGTCATGGGAAAACAGAAGCAATCCACAAACGAGAAGTGCGACACCGCCCCATTGCCGATAGTTGTATTTCTCTTTAAATACAACCAATGAAGCTAATCCCATCATCACAGGCGCGATTTGGGTAATTACTTGAGCATTATTGGCTGAGGTCTTACCTACACCGATTAAAAATAAAATATAGTTGAGTGACAGTCCGCCAACGGCTACTAAAAATAAGGGTAAAGAAATTTTCTGCAATTGCTGCCATGTTGGTAGCTGTTGGCGTAGCGCTAAGTATCCTCCTAGGAAAACCCCTGAAACAGTAAAGCGAAACCAAGTAACTGTGAAAGGATCTAGCTCTTGGAGAACGATCTTGAGGGCGATCGCCAAAAATCCCCATAGTAAGACCGTTAGTAACGATAGCGCCAGACCTAAACGAGATCGCCCAGAAACTTGATGTAAACGTATCAAAGAGGGCATTGAAATTTGGTCTCCTAAAATTGTTATAGGGGCGCAATGCCCCCCTATACAATTTTAGGCAAACATCTCGACACTAGAGGAGTAAATTGGCTCCACATGAATAGCAATAACGCGCTTAGGACGGACTAGCAAAATTTCGTTTAGTTCGGCTCTAACAGGAATAGGCATCAGATCATCTTCACTTGCTTTGGCTTTAAATTGCGATGCGTACCAAGTTTTGACTTCTTCGATGGTTGTAAATTTTGTTGTGACTTCCTGTCCACCTTCTAGTTTTAAATGCACGATGTATTCATTAGGCTTTCTGGGTTCTCTCGGCATCTCGATCTACTCCGTCTAAATTTCGCGTAATCAAGCTGAATTATAGCAATGGTCAAGATGGTTAATGCATAAAACTAAAAAAGTAAGGGTGACGTTAGTAAATAGCTATGAGAAAGCAAGCTTTAAACCCTGAAAAGGATTGGCACTGCGATAATATTGATGGTCTAAACCAAATAGATTTTAAAAGCCTCGCAAATTAAGGCTTTTAAAATCTATTTGTACAATAAAAAAAGGAATTTAGAGTGAAAATTCATAAGTGGGCGATCGCCATATTATTGTGGGGTTTCCTGTTTAGGGCTGTATGCGCTATTTATCTCAACATCGGCTTTGACGAAGCTTACTATTACCTCTACACCCAAAATCTCAACTTAAGTTATTTCGATCATCCACCACTAGTTGCTTTTACAGCAGGAATTGGCATCTGGCTGACGGGTGCAGTTACACCTTTTACAATTAGGATTGGTGGTGTTTTACTTTATACAGGGACATTAATCTTCTCTTATCTGTCTAGCAAAAAGCTATTTGGCGATCGCACAGCGACTTTAACTCTGGCGATTTTGACGACAATTCCGATTTTTCAGATTGCCTTTGGGATTCTAACTCTGCCTGATAATGCCTTGATGTTTTTCTGGGCAGCTTGTTTGTGGGTTGCTGCCGAAGAATTTTTTCCATCCGATCAGACTGACAAATATCAACCGACCTATCGCCTTGCCATAATCGGTTTATGCGTTGGTTTAGCATTTTTAGGCAAGTATCATGGCTTGCTCTTAGGTGGAGGACTGGTAATATTTTGCTTGCTAAGTAGTCGTCATCGAAGCGCCCTATTTTCAGTCTGGACATTGGCAGCGATCGCACTATTTGCGATCGCGATTTCTCCTGTGCTGCTGTGGAATGCTCAGCATGAATTTGCCTCATTTCGCTTTCAGAGTGCGCGGGCTGTGCCGTCACAAGGCTATAACCTAGAGCGATTGTTGGTAACAATCCTTCTAGCGCTCGGCTATTTGTTCCCCACGTTTGGGATTCCTTTATGGTGGACGAGTTTTCGCACGGCGGGGGGATTAGTTAAAGCTGCCGCAAGGCAAGGTAAGAGAGATGAAAATAACCCTGAGCAGAATTATGAATTAGCGATCGTCGAAGATCGTCTTCGCAACAAGCAATTACTAATTCTTTGTGTATCGATGCCCATTTTCTTTGGGTTTACCTTTATGGGTGGATTCATTCAAATTCTGCCCTCATGGCATATGCCAGGATTTTTTGGGGCAACCCTTTTACTCGGAGAGAGGGCAGCCCAAGTGCAATTAAAGCGCCCAAAATTTATTCACAATTGGCTCTGGGGATCGGGCGTGGTAATTTTGTCACTTATGCTCATTGGCTTGCTCCATGTACATCTGGGTATTGCTCAAAAGGGTGGAAATGCTGCGATCGCGGGTGGCTTTTGGGAAGCAAAGGATGATCCTTCTACACAAATGATCGATATTGAGCAGTTGCGCCAAGCCTTTATTGATTCGCCAATGCTAAAAGCTGAATTACAAAAATCGGATTTTGTGTTTAGCAATAATTTCTTTGTCGCGGGTCAAGTGGCGATGGCGATCCAGCCATTGGGCAAAAAAGTTACTTGTTTTGATGAAGATCTGCGTGGGTTTGCTTATTGGAGCAAACCTGAAGATTTCATTGGCAAAAGTTCTCTGTACGTTACTTCAGAACAATTTATGAAGGACGAGAGATTTCCCCAACCGCTAGAAAAGTACAAAGGTTACTTTCAATCCTTAGAAAAAATTGCGGATATTCCGATCAAACGAGGAGGTCAAGCAGTCCAAATTTTCCCTGTTTATCGAGCTTCCCCAATGTTAAAACCCTATCCACGTCCGTATGGATAGCTATCAAGAATTAGTGGCTTTGCCCAACACCACTAATTCTTGGTTGGCAAGGTAGCAGAAGCTTCTAACTCATTGAGCTTTATATTTTGGCTGCGAATGCGGCGCGATAACAAGCGAATAATATTTACAGCAATATCGGGAGTCTCATCGATCGCTTCATATAATTGTTGCTGCGTTAGCACCAGACAATCACAACCAGAAATTGCAGTCACCGAAGCCGATCGCGGTTCCGCATCAAAAAGAGACATTTCACCAAAGCAACTACCCTTATCTAAAATGGCAAGATCCTTATCCCCCAAATGCACTCTGACCCGACCAGCAACCACAATATAAAGCGATCGCCCTTCCTGACCTTGTGAAAAGATCATTTTGCCAGATGGATAGGAAACCTCATTCATGATCGAAGCAAGGCGCACTAAAAAGTCATCCCGCAATTCTTTGAAAATCGGAACTCCGCGCACTAATAGTAATCGATCAATACTGGTTAGCATCGCCTAAGACTCCCCATTCCTATTTGGTTTGCCGCTCATTCTGGCTCTTATTTCAGTATCTAAATCTTGACTGTCTTGCAAATTATCACTTAGATTTAGGGTGTTTTTCCCATTATTTTGAAAGTAATAGGAAATTGCCCTGGCCTGAGCAAGCACTAAAGAATCGCGATCCTTGAGCAAATGTGGCAAAACCTTGATCAGCGATCGCGGTGAAGCGACTTGTAAATAAGAGATCACCGCCTCCCTGACAAAACCTGTGGGATGTTCTAGACATTTCAACATCGCATCCGCAGGCAATCTCCAATGCTCTGTCCGCCCCACATGAAAGCAGCAAGCTAAAGTCCAATCTGATAAACAATAGCGCAAATCTACAAGTTGTTGTAAGCGGCTGGATGGTGGCATCGGCTCATAAGTATGAATGTTGGCAAGGATACTTAATTTGTCCGCGATCGAGCGATTGTCAACCACCGACAAAATAATTTGCTTAACACTCAAGTCAACTGTATTGTCTAAAATCTCCATACCACGAGCCAGGCTGCTCTTGGAGTCAGACAAAATATTAAAAGCAGCAGCCTGAATTGCTGACGCAGAATACAGTAATTTCATTAGCAGAAAAATTCGCTCTAGGCTATTAATAGCTTCGTGCTCTAAAGAATCAATTAATAGCGTAGCTTCTGTACTTGAGACTTGATCGATAGATATATCTACAACTCCTGCCCAAGCTTCCGTCATCACTCCTAATTCTTGAATTACCATTTTTTCAATACCACTACGCCCCATCAGTTCCAGAATCGCTTCAATACCTTGCTCCTGAGGAATCCGAATCAGGGTACGTAAGATTTGACGGCGATGTTTACCCCAAGATTTAGTTAAGTTATTGGTAAGTACCGCAATTGATGCCTGAGAGCCGATTTCCCCCAAAATATCCCAAGCTTGTATGCGCACATTATCAGGGCTGCGATCGCTAAAGGATAGCTCTAGCAATGATGGAATTGCATCATCTCCAAGAGCTACCAGTGACTCATAGGCGGCTTTGCGCGTGGCTTTGTAATGTAACCCGCGAATAATCGAGGGGAAATATTCGTTAGCACGGGTGGCTGCGATCGCTCTTAGCAATGCACAGCGCACCTCAATCGATGGATCTTGCAATAATTGAGGCACATAAAAGCGCAGGGACTGCATAAAAGCTGCCTCGGCTAAAGCCCGACAGCCTAGGACTCGCTCAGGTTGTGATGAACTGGTGATCATATGCCGCAAAGTATTAGTTGCCTCAGCAACCTGTGACGAAGCACCTAACCTCATCATCAAAGCCACCGCAGTACCACGAATAATTGGATTTTGTTCTGGACCTAGATATTTTCTTAATCCATCGATATCGCGGTTTTTTTCATCAGCTAGCAACACGTAGCGTAAGCATAAAGCTTGCACCTGCGGCGATGCATTAGGCGATTGCATCACCTCACGAATATAAGTTAAATATCTAGGCTCTGGATTTTCTAGCATTGCTTCTATGCTTTGCGCTTGCAAATCTGGTGTCATCTGCGACAACATCGGTGCAAGGGTCTCGCCCACAGCTTGCGGCACAATTTGTGTCAACAGGTCAATACAGACCGATTGCTCAGTTTGAGTTTCGGCTCTGGTCATCGACTCCGATACCGCCCGACGCACTTCACGAGTATCGACAGTTAGCAGGCTTAGTTGCCCACGCTCTACACTCTGGATCAAAAGCTCCAGATACCCCCGCCGCAATAACCAAATAACCACTACCCAAACAATAGCCACAAGGACAATAACGCCCGCAAACCAATGGGCTGAAATATCAGTGCTGATATTATTGCGCCTAAAAATTTCACTGACAACCCAAATTAAAACCCCCGCACCACCTGTAGCCAAGGGATCGGCGATGCCTCTAACAAAGGATTGGATCTGGCTGCGAAATAAATCTGGTACAGCCTGAAAGAGTGTGGGCGCAGTCGCCGCTACAATCGTGAACCGAAATAGTTCATCAAAGAATTTCAGAACCACAAAGCCTGTTAATAAACCAAACGGTGCAAATCCTGCGATCGTGCCTGTAATGATGATGCCTATAGGTGGCATCAGCACTGCAAAAAATACGCCAATTCGTTCAATAATTCGACTAGAGCCAAAAAGCTGAAGGGCAAGCTTAAAGACTCCCATTATCCCGCCAAAAATCCCTAGAAAGCTGCCGATCGCCTCTTCAGTTTTTAGATGAATTTCCAGTTGGGACTGATACTGAAACTCAATCATAAAAAATAAAACTTGAGCAGCTATAAAGAAGCCAAATAAAAGCCAGACATACTTGCGAATATTACCTTTGAGAGTACGGGTAGAAATATCGCTATTTTCTTCACTGTTATAGACAGAGTTAGGAAAGGCTTGTTTATAGCGGGTACTCAGATAAAACAGTACGCAAGAACCGATCGCTAACATCAGGCAAGTTGCGAGGGTCATATTCGCTGCTCCGCCGCCCCACGCTACCAAAAATGGATAGGAAAAACCACCTACGATTTCGGCAACAATAATTCCTGTACTAATTAAGGGAAAAGCTCGCTTAATTTCCCGAATATTAAATAACTGGTTTGCCGCAATGTCATTATTAATATTGCTAAGTACATAAATGCCCTCAACCCATAGGCGAATCCCAAATACAGCCGCCATATATACAAACGTACCTTTTTGCATCAGCCCCATCCATGCAAGAGGCAGTGGTAATGCAAGCAAGCAGGAAATGCCTAGCATCACCCAGCGCAAAGGAAATAGTTTTTGCAACCATGAGTAAAAAACCCCAAAAGCAGTTACCACAAAAGCTGTAGCAATATATACCCAAGTCAATTTCTCAGCTGTATAGGCTTCGAGAAATAGAGTAGAGCTAGAATACTCAAGCCATACCGCTCCAATTGATGTTGCACCGTAAAATAAAAACATCAAAAACGTGCGTTCAGCTTCGTCTGGACGCAGATTGACGATTTTTAGAAATCGGCGCATCGAAGAATTAGAGTTAGGAATGACAGGTGCAGTCATCTGGGTGTATTCATGGATGATGGCGATCGTTTGACGATATGGTACTACAAGAACGCAAATCTGCAATGACAGCTATTTCGCCAATTACCTCAATTTCACAAGGACATCTCAATATTTGGGAAATTTGTCGGCGTAGATATCAATATAGTTTTTTAGAGGAGTTGAGTTTACCCGAAGCTGATTTACAACGCAAAAAAAATTTGCTACTAGGGTCAAATTTTCACTTACTAATGCAGCAAAAAGAGCTAGGGCTAGATGTATCCTCACTAGCGAGTAGTGATCCAAAGTTACGATCATGGCTAGATGCGTTTGAGCATCAGCCACCAGAAATGATCAAAGGCGATCGCCTTTGTGAACATCGTCGCACATTAGAAATGCCAATCGAAATGTCGCTGCATCATAGTGAGAATAGCGATCATGGTCAAGCGTATTTTGTCTTAACTGCAATTTACGACTTTTTGATTTTGGGCGATCGCAAGGCGCAAATTCTCGACTGGAAAACCCATCAAATTGCGATCGCTGCTGAAAAATTAAAAACCAATTGGCAAACCCGCCTCTATTTATATCTGTTAGCCAAAACAACTAACTATGCGCCTGAGCAGTTATCAATGACCTATTGGTTTGCCAATACAGCCGAATCAATAATTATTCCCTACTCTCAGGCAGAGTATGTATGCACTGAAATCCAGTTAAAGCAAATTTTGACAGAAATTAACCAAGCCATTAATTACCCCAAATTACCGATTAATAGTCCTGATTGTAATTATTGTGAGTTTAGCGATCGTTGCGATCGGGGCGATATATTAACTACTGATATATCTAGCAATATCTCTGAGATTCCTGAAGTCATACTTTAGAATTTAAGAAATACCGTAAGAAGAAGGCTGCTATTTGGCACTATTCTTTTTTTAAGCAATAATGATATGCTCGGCAGGCTATTTTGAATGTGCGGAGCATTTAATTCCTAAAAATATCACTCTATGAGTAAATCTAAACGCGCCTTAATTACAGGTATCACAGGTCAAGATGGATCTTATCTATCGGAACTACTACTAGCAAAAGGATATGAAGTCCACGGTATCATTCGGCGATCTTCAACGATAAATACAGATCGCCTAGATCATATGTATCAAGATCCGCATCTACCAGAGACCAAGTTGTTTCTACACTATGGCGATCTCACTGACGGCACAACCTTGGGACGGATTTTAGAAGCGGTTCGACCTCATGAAGTATTTAACCTTGGTGCTCAGTCGCATGTGCGCGTCAGCTTTGACTCTCCTGAATATACTGTTGACGCAGTGGGGATGGGAACTTTACGCTTATTAGAAGCTTTGCGAGATTACCAACAGCGCAATGATCGCGAAATCCGTTTTTATCAGGCAGGCTCATCCGAGATGTACGGCTTAGTGCAAGCTGTACCCCAAAATGAGGATACTCCCTTTTATCCACGTAGTCCCTATGCTTGTGCCAAGGTGTATGCCCATTGGCAAACAATTAATTACCGAGAGTCTTACGGACTATTTGCTTGCAATGGCATTTTGTTTAATCATGAGTCACCGCGCCGAGGTGAGACCTTTGTCACCAGAAAGATTACCAGAGCGATCGCCCGCATTGTCGCTAACCAGCAAAAAAAACTCTATTTAGGAAATCTCGATTCCAAACGCGATTGGGGATATGCCAAAGATTATGTTGAGGCGATGTGGTTAATGTTGCAACAGGAAAAACCTGATGACTACGTGATTTCCACTGGTGAGACCCATTCAGTAAGAGAATTTTTGGAGGAAGCTTTTGCCTATGTCAATCTCAAATGGGATGACTATGTAGAGATTGATCCGCGTTATTTCCGCCCTGCTGAGGTGGATTTGTTATTGGGCGATTGCTCTAAGGCTAAACAAAAGTTGGGTTGGGAGCCTAAGGTTACTTTCAAGGCTTTGGTTGAGATAATGGTGGACGCTGATCTAGAAGCTTTGGGCTTGCCTAATCCTAAAGGTACACATTCTCTGGATATTGCCACATTGCGAAATATTGGACAGGCTCCGACTTGGTAGTTTTAGCAAACAAGCAAGTTTTCACGATCACCAGACGATGAAAAATTGCTCGATGACTCTTAAGTAGTCAAAAAGTCACTACTGATACAACGACATGCAATTAAAATAACAGTCCTGAACTCATGCGTTGAGTTCAGGATATTTATAAACAATCTTCCTTCGCTAGAAACATGCTAAATCACAAAAAACTGTGATTTTCACTTTAAAACCCTTATTGATAAGCGAAAAATACTAAACTACAGTCACCTATGTACCTAGTGGCAAAAGATGGAAAGTCTACTTAGTCATCTACGTGAAATTAATTCTGCACAAGTACTTAGTAACGACTTTAGAGAGTGATATTAGCTCAAATCCTTATCCCGAAATCACGTTAAACTATATTAATTGCATTGATTTTAGGTGGTTTAAGCTACCTAGACTAGAATTGAAGAAATCGATTACCCCAATCGTAAATTTTGGGTTTCAGGATTTTAATTGCACATCAAGTTATAATTAATGAACTCAAACTAAATAGATTGTATCAAGAGGTATTGACTCCTGATGGGTCTTTTGTTAAGAAATAAGTACATCAGCTCCGATGTTAAGCACTACCTAGAATTATTACAAGTCTTGGTAGGGCGCAATCTAAAAGTTCGCTATAGAGGGTCAATTTTAGGTATCTATTGGTCATTGCTCAATCCATTGATTATGACCAGTTTATACACAGCTATTTTTGGAGCAACTTTTGCCAAGTACTATAATGATTCGATATTAAATTATATTTTGGCAGCATTTACGGGGTTAGTTGTAATCAGCTTTTTCTCGTCTTCGACTTCTCAAGCTTTGACAAGTGTCGTCAATAATGGTGCATTATTAAATAGAATTCGCTTGCCTGTGAGCATATTCCCTATTTCAATGATCGCCGCAAATGTGTTTCAGTTCTTGATGGGGGCTTATCCTTTACTTGCGATAGTAGCCCTAGTCAGATCGCGAAATTTACTTAATGCCTTTGCCATACTCTTACCCTTTCTTGCGCTGGTGTTTTTTTGTGTGGGTGTAGGATTTTTTGTGAGTGCTCTTTATGTGTTTTTTCGGGATCTGCCATATTTCTACGAGCTTATAGTGTTCATAATGGGGATTGGTACGCCTATATTTTATCCTGCAGCTATTGTTTCGCCCAAGGTCAAACCCTTTCTAATGGTTAATCCGCTATCTCCGATTATTGAGAGTCTCCGCCAGATAACACTTTCTGGGGAATCAGTTGATTTTTCAATGGTGGCTAGTGCTTTATTAAGTGGCACAATCTTTGCTGTTTTAGGTTGGGCGTATTTTCACCGTTCTCGATCGCAGTTTATGGACTTGCTATAGATAATGGAAGAAGCGATTCGATTAGATCAAGTTTGTTTGTGGCGCAGAACCCAAGAAGAGTTTTCATATAATCTCAAGAAAACTGTGCTATCTGTGTTTGAGGGGCAATATCAACAACCAGCTAAAAAATTAGTTCTAGACAAGATTGACCTAGTGGTGGAAAAGGGAGAAAAAATTGGCATAATTGGCAGTAATGGAGCAGGAAAGTCTACCTTATTAAAGGTCATATCAGGAATTCTGAAACCAACAACTGGGACTGTTCGGGTTCGCGGTCAGATTGCACCACTAATTGAGCTAGGTGCAGGTTTTGACCCAGAAATTTCCGTGGTTGATAATATTCTTTTGTATGGAGTACTGCTGGGATTGTCGCGAGAAGAGATGAAAGAGCGAATCGAATCGATACTGGACTTTGCAGATTTAGAGGACTATCGTTTTGTTCCTGTTAAGGGCTTGTCTTCAGGGATGGTAGCTCGCTTGGGGTTTGCGATAGCAACAGATGTAAAACCAGATATTTTGATATTAGATGAAGTTCTATCAGTAGGTGATGAAAGTTTTAAAAATAAATGTCAAAAGCGTATAGACAAATTTTGGGAGGATCATGTCACTATTTTAGTTGTTTCTCACTCAATGGAATTTATTGCAAAGTCTTGTGATAAAGCTATTTGGTTAAATAAGGGGCATATTAATTTGTCAGGTGATGCAGAAACAGTCATCAAGTCTTACCTTGTTAGCGCAGTAGGAGATGATTTAGAAAGTAGTAGTCAAACACCAGAACAATCAATCATTGAGCGAATACAGTCAATAGAATTTCCTATCAGTAGTGATGAGGTAACTATTCATGAATTTTCTTTAACACAAAAAGGTGTAAATGTATCGGAATATGATGGTGGTAAGACCATAGATATCAAAATAGGCTTTGAGATAGAGGAAGACTTAACGCTCTTTAGGATGGGTATATTCCTAAGATCAATTACTGGTGAATGTATATTCAGACATCTGATTGCAGACTGGAAAGCAGATTTTGAAAGTCTTAAGAAGGGTAGATATATATGCATGGGGCAAATACCACCCAATTTAATAGCCGCAGGAAGTTATATAATCGAGTTGCATTCTAGCCGATATGGAATAAAAGACTATAGTTTTGGAGATTTGATAAGAGCCTTAATGGTAGTTAAATTCCCTTATACATATAACACCGCTCATACTGATGAGCAGGCATTTGGATCAATCATCATAAATTCCAACTGGCAGTTGACAGCTATATAAGATGGTTAGCTTAAATTAGGATTCAAGAAATCAATGATTAAAGTGAAAGTTACACATCCATATGGTAAATGGCCATTGGCTAGACAGACTCCAAATAATTCTGGGATTTGGGGTGACTGTCAGTTTTTTATTAATGATGATACTCAAGAGTGTGATTATTGGTTTGTGTTAGATGATGTAGAAAACAAAAAATCCACTGCGTGCAATTCCAAAAATATATTTATTATTACCCTTGAATTTCCATCAATACGTCCAAATATAAATTTAAATTTTCTTAGGCAATTTAATACTGTATTTACTTATTCTAGAAAGATTAATCACCCAAAAGTTGTTGACGTGCTATCTCTATTTCCTTGGCATATAGGAGTTGATAATACTAATAGCGATACCATAACTAAAGCCTATAAAACGTATGATGACTTCAAAAGTCAAAGAATACTGAATAAGCCTAAATTAATATCTGTGATTTCATCAAACAAAGCCTTTACAGATGGTCATAAACAGAGATTAAAGTTTGTAGAAGCATTGAAAGAGCACTTTGGTGAAAATATTGATGTTTTTGGGCGTGGAATCAATAGTTTTGCAGACAAATGGGATACTATTTCCCCTTACAAATATCATATTTCCCTAGAGAATTCTGCTTGTGATAATGGCATATCAGAGAAGCTGTATGATTGCTTTCTAGGCGAATCTTTCCCATTCTATTATGGATGCCCAAATGTAAGTAACTACTTTTCCAATCAATCATTTATACCCATAGATATCAATGATATAGGTAAGTCCTTGATATTAATAGAATCAGCTATTTCTAATCAAGTATATGATAAAAGCACTCAACACATTCAGGATTCCAAAAATCTAGTACTCGACAAGTATAATATCTTTAGTTTTATGGCAAATTATTGCAGCAATGATTTTGATTATCGGCAATATAAATCTTCAATTACAATTAAGCCTGAATCATATTTCACTGACTCTAAGAGTAGTGGCAATAAAGGTCTACTTGGTTGGCTAAAATCATTTAAGAGTTAGGGATTTTATGATTTCTAAAATAAAGACTGTTTTGAGAAAAGTATTAAATAAGCTTAGGAAAGATCAAAAAGAAATCCCTGAGGAAATCTCTGAGCCAGTCTATATAGAGACATTTGAAGATATTCAAGCCAAGAGATGCGCTCCTTGGTTTCGAGATAATGGAGATAAGACTTTAAGATTAGAATATGACTTGAGCGATGATTCAATAGTATTTGATATTGGTGGATATGAAGGGCAATGGTCTAGTGATATTTTCTCAATGTACTGCTGTTCAATCTATATTTTTGAGCCAGTAGAAACATTTGCGTATAACATAAAAAAAAGGTTTGCCAAAAATAAAAAAATCCATGTTTATCAACATGGATTGGCTAGTATAACTCAATCCGAAGAAATTTCTGTTGATGGCGATAGTTCTTCTATATTTAAAGATAATACTTCAAGTGAAAAAATATATCTAGTTAAAGCGATTGATTTTATTAAAGAAAATAATATTAGTCAAATCGACCTAATGAAAATCAATATTGAAGGTGGAGAATACGATCTTTTATTGCATTTATTAGATAGCGGATTTATTGAGAATATTGATAATATTCAAGTCCAGTTTCATGATTTCTTCCCTGATGCAGAAGAAAGAATGTCTGATATTCAAAAAAAGCTAGAGAAGACGCATTTGCTGACTTATCAGTATCCTTTTGTATGGGAGAACTGGTGCAGGAATTAACGATAATAATCACAGACTTAGGTTATTTTTTATTTTATACATATCATCATCTTATGAATCTTATAAATAGTTGCAGAAATGCTGTTATCAGTAGCAGTATCAGAAGATATGGAGATACAGATTTCATAACTGGATTTCGTGCATTGGCAGCATTGGCTGTATTGTTTATACATTCAGGTGGTGCAGGATTAACAGAAATTAGTAGTGTAACTTACAACTTTGTATCCTTTTGCAAAAATGGAGTATACGTTTTTTTCGTTATTTCTGGGTTCAGTGTAGCCAAATCATATAGCAAAAATTCTGATTTCATTATCTATCTAAAAAGAAGGCTATTTAGAATTATTCCACTTTATTATTTCTGGATTTTCTTAACATGTGTAACTGACTTAAATTCAAAATATTGGCTTCATGAATTTAATGTGTCTATAGACTTTTATAATATAGTTATGCATCTACTGTTTATAAGTTATTTGGACTATAGAATTGCAAATACTATAATTGGAGTTGAGTGGTCAATCCCAATAGAAGTATTTTGGTATTTGAGTATCCCATTATTGGCAAGGATATTCAAAAAAAATATTTTTGTAATTCTCGGTATTCCGATCTCAGTAATATATTATATTGCAGTCAAATATATTTTCTCTAATTTGTTAATATCAAATAGCAATAGTGATTTGATACTTCAATGGAGTCCATTGCCATACTTACTTTCTTTTGTGTTTGGATTTATCGCTTTTAAAATAAGAGATAAAATAATGGCAAAGATGTCATCCAATCTTTTTATAAGCGATCTAATTTTGATAACAATACTATGTTCTTTCATAATATATTTGTATTTTCCGTCTATTGTTAATTTGTTTTACAATGAGTATATTGCTGTTTCTATCACAACTTTAATTTTAATTGCTTGTGGAAACTCTGAAACATTAATATATAGATTTTTATTTGTTAATCCAATAATGCTGTATTTGGGGACGATTAGCTACAGTATATGTATATACTTATCACACTTTCCAATAATTGCATTAATTAACAAAGCTCACATTGACAACTTAACTGTTAAATTTATACTATGTTTATTCATAACAATTATTGTTTCTACGATTACATTTTTTACAATAGAAAAATATGGTTTTAATATTTGTAAATCTCTTAAAAAATAGGAAAGTTTTTTAAACAATGACACTCATTTACAGCAATAATTCTATTCTTGTGACAGGAAATACGGGAATGGTTGGCTCAGCAATCGTTCGTCATTTTAAATTTCAACAATCACAACTGTTGCTAACACCCAGTCGAAAAGAACTGGATTTACAGCCTGATTTCTAGAGGAGCAGTGTAGTACGCTGCTCCTCTAGAAATCAGGCTGTGGGTAACACTTTATCCGTATCCCACCAACTCTCAACAGGCTGTATACGATCCCCAGCAAGTTAACGCATATTTTGAACAGCACCGCCCAGATTATGTGTTGATGATTGGAGCGAAAGTTGGCGGAATTATTGCTAATAAAACCGATCCAGTAGGATTTCTGAGTGAAAACACAAGAATGCAACTCAATCTTTTGAGGTTTGTCATAAGTATGAAACTAAAAAGGATCTGTTTCTAGTAAGTTCTTGCATTTATCCTCGTGAATACCATCAAACAATTAGGGAACTCCAAGGAAAAAACGATCCGTATAAAACCCCAAAATATTGCGACAGACTACGCCCGTCGCAATATTTTGGGGTTTTATCATTTAGTATGAGGCTCTTAGTCAAAAATATTTTCTGGCATAAGTATTAGAGCCAAAAAATTAAATCCTTACTTTAGCTAAAATTCTGTAGCTAAAATTGGCTAAGTATTACTATAACCAATACTGAGATTAACTGTCTTGTCCGATGTTATAATGAACGCAGTTTATCTCATTAATTACTTTTTTGAATTTGTGAGATCTTAAATAGAGTCACAATTGGAGGTTTTGTCTTCTCTCAAATACAAATAATTTGAAATCACTATAGATAGAAATTTAAGACAATCAAAGGAGTTGATAATGAACTATCTTAATAAATTCTTACAAAGAGTAACTCGTAAGATTAAAAGCGTGAAAGAAGAGCCTTCAAATTCTATTGAAAGTGTAGTGAATTTGGCTTCTAGTCCTATTGGTCAAGATGAATTTGAGTGGAATAGCTATAATTCTCATTACAGATCTGAATTGGATGAAATACAGAAAGTACACACTTTGAGGATTTCTTCAGAAGATTATAGTTTTATCAATAATTTTCTGGTTTCAAGTAAAGGTATTCTCCCCCTTCATCCGAACCATAGACTGCTTTACGAAACTATCCTCCAATTAAGTCCGAGGAGTGTGATTGAGATTGGCTGTGGTGGTGGTGATCATTTACATAATATGTCTATTTTATCTTCAACGATTGATTTGTATGGTTGTGACTTATCAGAAGCTCAAATTGATTATCTTAGAGAAAGAAATCCTAATTTGAGGGCTAGTATTCAGAGATTCGATATTACTTTGCCTTTTTCATCTCTACTTCCATTAGTAGATATTTCCTACACTCAGGCTGTGATTATGCATCTCAAAACAGTCAACAATCATTTAATAGCTCTCTCCAACTTATTTAAATTAGCCAAAAATCAGGTTATCCTAATGGAAAACTGGTCTAATCACAATTTCAAGAGTGATATTGAGTTTTTGTTCAATAATGGTATGTTGCCTTGGACAAATCTTTACTTTTACTTTCGTAGAGCTCCAGAGCTAAACAACCATCCACATATAATGATTGTCTCATGCTCTAAGCTAGACTATGAAGAACTGTTAGATTACAAACTGTTACTTCAAAATCTATAGGTTCTTTTTTTTAGTAAATACATACTGTAATGATTTTTGGTGAAGAGAGTTCCGTGCTTCTTACGGGTTCAACTGGGATGGTTGGAACAGCAGTCAAAAGACAATTGAATAATTGTTTAGATATCAAACTGTTGACACCTCCAAAACAAGAGCTTGATTTGTGCGATCGCCAGCAAGTTGACGCATATTTTGAACAGCACCGCCCAGATTATGTGTTGATGATTGGAGCGAAAGTTGGCGGAATTATTGCTAATAAGACCGATCCAGTAGGATTTCTGAGTGAAAACACAAGAATGCAACTCAATCTTTTTGAGGCATGTCATAAGTATGAAACTAAAAAAAATCTATTTCTAGGCAGTTCTTGCATTTATCCTCGTGACTGTCCTCAACCAATGAAAGAAGAGTATCTACTCAATGGGGCGTTAGAACCGACAAACGAAGGCTATGCTCTAGCTAAGATCATGGGATTAAAGCTTGCCAAGTATTACTACGAACAGCATGGAATGTTAACTGTCTGTCCTATGCCCTGTAATATTTATGGCACTAATGACCATTTTGATTTAGAGCGATCGCATGTTCTATCAGCATTAGTGCGACGCTTTGTTGATGCTACGGACGAAAATAGCCATTCAGTAACACTTTGGGGCACTGGTGTAGCTAAACGTGAATTTATCCATGTAGATGATGTGGCAAAGGCTTTGTTGTTTTTAATGGAAAAACATACCAGTCCTGATATTATCAATCTCGGTAATGGTAGAGATATATCGATTCGAGATCTTGCAATGCTCATATCGCAAAAAGTGAACTATCACGGTGAAATTTGCTGGGATACAACAAAGCCAGATGGAATGCCCCGTAAATGTCTTGATGTGTCAAATATGACGACGATGGGTTTTAAACCCAGTATTAGCTTGGAAGATGGAATCACCAGAACTATTTCTGAATATCGCCAATTAAAAAAAGAAGGCAAGATCCGATGACCCTAAATAATGAAAGTACTCGTAAATTAACTGGTGCGATCGAACTACTGCTTGAATCTTCTAGTCGGATTAATGAAGCAAAACCACGCCGATACTGGTATCCATTAAGCCTTGCAAGTTATGGAGTAGAAGAAATTGTCGAAGCACTTGATTCATTATGTAGTTTTCGCACAACAATGTGGGAAAAAACCCTGCAATTTGAGCGTCAGTTTGCTTCCTATCAAGATTGTAGCGATGGCGTGATGGTTAATAGTGGTTCGTCTGCCGATCTACTTCTATGTTTTCTCCTGACAAATCCCTATCATCCATTACTAAGCAATGGAGACGAAATTTTAATACCCGTCGTTACTTGGCCGACTCAGATTTGGTCGGCAATGATGGCAGGACTTAAAGTTCGCTTCGTTGATGTTGATCCAAAAACCTTAAATATTGATATTGACGATCTAGAAAAGAAAATAACTCCTGCGACTAAAGCAATTTTTCTAGTGCACTTGATGGGAAATCCCTGTGATATGGACAGAATTATGGCGATCGCCAAAGCCCATAATTTATTAATCATTGAAGACTGTTGTGAAGCCCTAGGCGCAGAATGGGATGGTATAAAAGTTGGTAATTTTGGTGTTGCTGCAAGCTATTCCTTCTTTTTCTCCCACCATATGACCACGATGGAAGGAGGTATGATTGCTTGCTC
Organism: Pseudanabaena sp. UWO311; assembly: GCF_006937785.1. Classification (GTDB taxonomy): domain Bacteria; phylum Cyanobacteriota; class Cyanobacteriia; order Pseudanabaenales; family Pseudanabaenaceae; genus Pseudanabaena. Next base: position 59,159 of record NZ_SJEE01000010.1, on the reverse strand, counting down.
TAACCAAGAAGTAGCAGAACAACTTAAAATTTTAAGAGCTCATGGCTGGGTCAGAAATGTCGATCCCACAAACTATGACCTGAACAATTATGATATCGATAGCAGATATGCTTTTGTTAACTGGGGCTTTAATGTTCGACCAACCGATGTACAAGCAAGCTTTGGACTACACCAGTTACAAAAACTTCCCCAATTCAATCAACGCCGTATTGAACTAGCCAACAAATTTTTTAAATTCATTGATGCTGAATTATATCTATCTCGGCCCAAATCTAGCCCCAAAGCATCACCATCTTGGTTTGCTCTACCACTTTTAGTGTCCTTAGATGCACCATTTAGTCGCAAAGAAATCACTAATTATTTAGAACTAAAAGGTGTCGAGACTCGACCGATTGTTGCTGGCAATATTGCCAAACATCCAGTTGCCAAAATATTTGCTGAATTTAATGAAGATACATACGTGGGTGCTGACATTGTCCATCAGCAGGGTTTTTACTTAGGACTATCTCCTTTCCATTCTGATGAAGATATAGTAAAGCTAATTGACTGTATCCAAGGCTTTCTAAAGCGCTACTAACTATATATCCATCAAAACAATTGTAATCCTGCGTACTGAACTACAGAAATATACGATGATAATTGCCAGATTAATCGGTGGACTAGGGAACCAAATGTTTCAATATGCTACTGCTCGTAGACTAGCAGAAAAGCATTCAACTATTCTTAAGCTGGATATTAATAGCTTTGAAGAATATAAACTGCATAGGTATAGTTTACATTGTTTTCATATTTGGGAACACCTAGCTACTAAAAGTGAAATTGAGGAAATTCGGCACAATCCTCAATCTGAAGCTGCAAGTATTATCGATACATCTAACACTGAGACTGAAGTTCTTCGCAACGATTCTCGCAATTTATTGAGTCGATTAAAACGAAAATTCATCCCCCAACCTGAACTTAAGATTCAGAACTATACCCCGCCATTAGAATTTGAAGTTGAGCAATGTAGTGCTCAACTAGTTGAAAAACACTTTCATTTTGATCCAGAGATTTTAGAAGCCCAAAACAATATTATTCTTGATGGTTACTGGCAATCAGAAAAATATTTTTTGGACATTAAAGAAATCTTGCAACGTGAATTTACGATCAAATATGCTCAAGATTTGCAGAGTCGAAAATTTGCCGATTTTATTCAAGATACAAATTCAGTATCTCTTCACGTACGTCGTACCGACTATGTACAGAATGCTTTAACTAATAAAATTCATGGAACTTGCGATCAGAGTTATTATGAGCGCTGTGTTAGGTATATTGCAGAACAAGTTGTAAATCCTCACTTCTTTGTATTTTCTGATGAACCTCAATGGGCAAAAGAAAATTTACAACTAGGGTTTCCTCTGACAATAGTTGACTGTAATGATGCATCCCGTAACTATGAGGACTTGCGATTGATGAGTATGTGCAAACATAATATAATTGCCAATAGCTCATTTAGTTGGTGGGGTGCATGGCTAAACCCTAATTCCAGTAAGTTAATATTAGCCCCCAATAAGTGGTTCAACGATAAAACTCGTAACACTGAAGACTTAATTCCTGAGCGATGGATCAAGTTGTAACATTAAGCCATGCCAAAAGTTACTGTATTAATGCCGGTTTATAACGCTGCGGACTATATTAAAGAATCTATTGATAGCATTTTAAACCAGACTTTTGATGATTTTGAATTCTTAATTTTTAATGATGGCTCAACTGATAATAGTGGTCATATAGTTCGGTCCTATGACGATGAAAGAATTCGATTTTATGATAGCAACCAAAACAAAGGTTATGTTTATCATCTCAATCATGGAATTGAAATAGCTAAAGGTGAATATATTGCTCGTATGGATGCCGACGATATTTCACTACCTAAGCGGTTTGAAAAACAAGTTTCATTCATGGACATAAATCCTAATGTAGGAGTTTGCGGTACTTGGTTTAAGATAATTGGCAGTGGCGATGAAATTAGACATCCGTTAGATAATAATAGTATTCGTTTATCTTTGCTTAATCATTGCGCAATAGGTCATCCTACAGTTATGTTGAGAGCATGTCTTTTAAAAGAATCTGGGTTACGTTATGAACCATCATTTGTCCCAGCCGAAGATTATTTTTTTTGGGTTGCTATGTCTAAGTACTGTGAGCTTGCTAATTTGCCTGAATTCTTGCTTGAATATCGGATACACCAAAACCAAATCAGTAATTATCGCAGAAAAGAACAAGTAGAAAAATCTCAACAATTGCGAAGACATCAAATTGAGGAAATGTTAACTAGAGCTTTTACTGATATCGAATTAAACTACTATTCTTTATTATTCGATGAGACAGTGGATACTACTTATATAAATGTAGAGAATATTTTAATGTTCATATATTTATTAAGAGATTCCAATCAAAAGAGGTGTATATATGAAGCTAATGGTTTTGATAAATGGCTATCAGATGCACTAATCCGTATATTGAATGGGAGAGAATCTAAATTGCTAAATCAGTTACAATCTGATCTACAGCAATCTGAGACTAAATTACTACAAGCACAGGAATTGATTTCTGCAATAAAGAGCAGTAAGTTCTGGAGGTTGAGACAAATCTGGTTAATTATCAAAAGTTTTTTTAGGATTCATCAATAGTTTGAAGTTTGACATAATAAAAATGTAGTATTAAGTTAGAATGAATCCTTAATTCTATCTGTAAAGTCGATTTTGCCTAGAATCTTTATATTTGTAAATAGCGTAAATTACTGAAAGATAAAATGAAAATCGTTGCAATTACTGCTTATAACAGACCAACACTGTTATATACATGCTTGAAAAAGCTCTCTAATATCTGTAACATAAAAAACTGGCAAATCTACATTTCGATTGATCCTAGTAGTTTGACTAGTGAGATTGTTTCAGTTATCGAGTCTTTCTCAAAAAGTAATCTTAAAATAAATTTCGTCATTAACGACTCAAAAATGGGAGTAAGACGAAATCCTTACAAGCTACTTCAGTGGTGTTTTGGAGATGAAGCTGAGCTAGTACTATATCTAGAAGATGACGTAGTTGTAAGTAGCGATTGTCTTCAAGTGGCTGAAGCCATTAGTCATACACCTAACTTTTCAGATTATTATTTATGTGCCAACTTATTAACGACAACTTGTAGTTCTCAGTCTATACTTAGCTTACCTCCTGAAGTTCATACTGCTTTTAAAGCAGTCTTTTTAGAGAACAAATTTTTTTCTAGCTTAGGCATTATTCTAAACAGACATCAGTTTATCAAATATTTTGAACCTAACTGGTTTAATTACCCACTAAAGTTGAGAAGTTTTCGAGGTGCAGAGACGGATGGATGGGATATAGCAATTAATGATTATTTGTTGTCCACTAATGATCTTTTTGTTATTCAAAGTATGATTCCAAGAATATCTCACCAAGGAACTCACGGAACTCATGCAGACTACAATTTCCATAAGTCTGCATATTCCCACATTAGGGTGTACGAGCCAACGCCTTCTTCTTTTGAAGAAAACGACGAAAAATTTGCTATTGAAGTCATTAGAAGAGAAGATACAACAACTTTCTCGGAAAAGTACAATTATCCATACATTAAATCATACGTCAACATAATTCATGAAATTACAGACTTGCAAATTTCTAACATCAATATTGAGAAGAAATTAAATGAAAAAATAATAACAATGAGGGATTCTATTGTTGAAAGTAATGCTACACAATTTGCATTACTTCAAAAGCAATTGATAGAAATGGAATTGAGGCTTAATAAGAAATCTATTCAGATTGCTGAGAAACTATCATTTTTTATTAATAGATTGATTGGAAGGAACCAATTATCCTAAAATCAAGGTGATTAATCAGATTATTCTCCCCCATAATCTTTACAATTAAAATTTATTAGTTATAAAGATTTGAGCTCATACCATTCATAAATTAATTACTAGTATTTAGAGTAATATAGCAATATAAATATACATTTAGTAATACCAATGAGAATTTTCATAGACTGCACTCATACAGCAACATACACCTACAAGAACACAGGTATTCATCGCGTTGTTCGTCAAATCACCTCAGAGTTACTACACATATCTTCTATCAGCTCTAATTTAGAGGTAATACCAGTTAAATTTGATGGTGATTTCATTACTAAAGTTTTTTCACTCGATGAACCAGAATTAAATCATACATCTCAAGATACAAAAGATTTTTTTAAAACAAAAATAGTAAAAAAATTACTTTCGTATTTCCATAGATTAAAGAATAAGGTTAAAAAGGTATTGCCTGATTATGTTGTTTTAACTTACAAGAATGATCGGCAGTCAAAATTAAGGCAACAATATAAATTTGCAGGTGTTCAGTTCTCATCTTCAGATATTTACCTAATTGTGGATGCTAATTGGGATTTACCAAGATCGTACTATCATTTCCTTCAACATCTAAAAAGCTGCAATGTTTCAATCACGTCAATATGTTATGACTTGATTCCAATAAAATTCCCAGAATTTTGCCCTAAAGATTTCGTGAAGGCTTTCAAAGATTTTTACTGTCTATATTCTGATTGTTTTGATCAGGTAATCTGCATATCTAACAAAAGTGCAGATGACTACATTCAAGCTAAACAGGATGGTGTATTACCAAATATCAATAAGAATCAAATTGTGAGTAGTTTTCGTCTTGGCTCCGACTATTCTGGGAATCGCCAAGCGGAAAATACCGCCCAAAATAACATTGCTAATTCTATTCTCGAATCATTAAATGGAAAAAAATATATTTTGGTGGTTGGTAGTTTAGTTCCCCATAAAAATATAAAGACTATTATTAACGCCTTTGATTTGTTGATTGAGAGCAATGACGATATTAACTTAGTATTTGCTGGTAATCGCGGTTGGCATAGTGATACTGATATTTTAATTGAAAAAAACAAGCGGTATGGTCGAAACATATATATTTTCGATTCAGTAACAGATGTTGATCTTGATGATCTCTATACAAATTGTTATTGTTTGGTACAAGCATCATTCTATGAAGGATTTGGATTACCTGTGGTGGAGGCACTCCAACACGGAAAACCTGTAATTTCTAGTAATGGTGGGTCTTTACCTGAAGTAGGTGGTGATTTTTGTATATACTTCGATCCCAATGAACCAAAGCAACTTTATCAATTTTTAGAACAAATGGTAAACTCAGATGAATTCTACAGTCATTTGGTAAAACGCATCAGAATGGATTACAGTGATTTTTCTTGGAAGGACTCAGCTAAACAACTGCTTGCATTATTGTCTGATTATAAAAATGTTAGGATCGAATAAAACCTTATTTGCATTTACACATTTGAGACAGCTACATAAATATTAAGAATTATTATAAAAGCACATGAAAAATCTAAATCTTACTCTTATCAAGAAACTTGTCAAGGCTCCAGTTAAAAAACTCGTAAAAGCTGTTAAGCGATTGTCTGGAAAGTCGCCTACAGAATTAGAAAGGATATTAGAAAGATTAAATATTAGTACCTCAATATTAGTTGACAAACAGAGCAAAGTAGAGAATCATGCAACTACAATTGACTCCAATGTCAAAAACTTAGGCTATGAATATGCTAAAAGCCTGCTTAAAGATCTAAAAGTCCCAGGAAACTTACTTCCTTCAAAAATTGGCTTACTCTCCAAAGCTTGTCAGCAAGAAGATATTGAATCAGAATGGTTCGCCTATTGGTGTCAACAGATGAAAGTTCCTGTTGCATATCATCGCAAGATGTGGGAATTTTGTTACATTCTTCAAGTACTTTATGATTACGATCTGCTTAAGCCTAGATTTAAAGGTTTGGGTTTCGGCTGTGGAGAAGAACCTCTTCCTAGTTTACTTGCAGCTTATGATATTGAGATTACGGCTACAGACTTAGATCCTCAAGAATCTGCATCAAAAGGTTGGCTAGAGACTAACCAAAGCATGGCTTCTGTGGACAAAATATGGATTTCTCATTTGTGTTCACAAGAATTATTTGCAAAGAATGTCAACCTAAAATATGTTGACATGAATAACATTCCTCCTGATTTAGCAAATAAGTATGACTTTTGTTGGTCTGCTTGTGCTTTGGAACACCTTGGGAGTATTAAAAAAGGTCTGCAATTTATTGAGAAATCGCTTGATACACTTGTTCCTGGCGGGGTATGCATACACACTACAGAACTAAATTATCTACAAGAAGAAAAGACTATTGATAATGAGGGTACAGTTCTTTTTAGAAAGCGAGATTTTATGGAGCTAGCTCAAAGGCTAATTGACCAAGGTCATCAAGTTGCACCCTTAAATTTTGATATTGGCTCTGGCTTCTTAGATAAGTTTATTGATATTCCGCCATATCAATCCCCTCTAGATGCTCATCTCAAGTTATTGGTTGGTGGTTTTGCGACAACATCTTTTGGCATAATTGTAAAAAAACACTCTTAGAAATAAGACTATTCTTCTTATGTCTTAATTTTTGATGAGCATTGATCTACATGACTATATGACAAAAAAAGCACTTATAACTGGATTAACTGGACAAGATGGTTCGTATCTTGCTGAATTGTTAGTAGATCAAGGCTATCAAGTCTATGGTCTAGTCCGCCGTTCTAGTACTAGCAATCTTGTTCGTGTTAGCCATTTTACTGATGAGATTAATATCATTTCAGGTGATTTATTAGATCAATCTTCTCTAATGGATGCGATCGCTCTTTCCCAGCCTGACGAAATATATAACCTTGCATCTCAAAGCTATGTGCCATTGTCATGGACACAACCATCTCTAACTGCTGAATATACCGCCATTGGTGTATCGCGTTTATTAGAGTCTATTCGACGGATAAAACCTGATGCTAAGTTTTATCAAGCATCAAGTAGTGAAGTATTTGGACAACCAGACGAATCACCTCAAACAGAGAAAACTGCTTTTCGTCCTCGCAATCCATATGGTACGGCAAAAGCCTATGCCCATTGGCTCACAGCAAATTATCGCCAGTATTATAATCTTTATGCCTGTTGTGGGATTACCTACACCCATGAGTCTCCACGCCGAGGCACAGAATTTGTTTTTCGGAAGATTACCCGTGGAGTCGCTATGATTAAACTAGGTTTGGCTGATGAGTTAAAACTGGGTAATCTTGATGCTCATCGTGATTGGTGTCACGCTAAAGATGCAGTGTATGCAATGTGGTTAATAATGCAGCAAGAAAATCCTGATGATTATATTATAGGTAGTGGAGAAACTCATTCTGTCAGGGAGTTAGTAGACTGTGCCTTCAAATGTGTGAGCTTAAATTACCAAGATTATGTATCAGTCGATCCCAACTTTTATCGACCTGATGAGTCGGTTCAGCTAGTTGGAAGTATTAATAAAATTCAAACTCAGACTAGTTGGAGTCCGCAATATTCTTTTAACAATTTAGTGGAAGTTATGGTGGCACATGATCTCAAAGAGCTTATGGACAATCAACTTTAGCGTTCTCCACATCTACTTTATGCTGAGAATCAACTTATTTGACTTAATTTAATGCAAGCTTTTTATTTGCAATTAATCCAGACCATAATAGATTATAGCAATATTACCTAATGAATGATGCCGAACAAACTCTCAATAACAAGTTAATAGTTAATCTTTCACATCTTTTACTTAAATCAACAGGTATAAGTAATTACACTAAAAATCTTTTTCCTCAATTAAAAACTCTTGAGCCTACACTATTGAGTTCTGAAATTTATCCTGAATTTGATTGTTATCATATTCCAAATAATTTATCTCCAGCCCAGGGGACAAAAGGACATTTTAACCGCATAGTCTGGACACAATTTCAACTTCCAAAAATTTATAAAAAGCTAAAAGCTAAAATTCTATTTTCACCAATTCCAGAAGCTCCTATATGGACAGAGTGTCGTAATTTAGTAGTAGTTCACGATTTTATTCCTTTGCGATTCCCTAAACAGTTTTCTCCACTCACTTATTACCATCGGTACTACGTTCCACAAGTTTTAAATCAATCCGAACATATTATCTGCAACTCTCAATCTACGGCTAAAGACATATCTAGCTTTTGTAATATCCCAACTAATAAGATTACGCCCATTCTTTTAGCTTATGATTCTAATCATTTTTACTCAGTCATAGAAGAGAAGTCAAATCCTTTCTCACCATATCCATACTTTCTATACATTGGCAGACATGATCCTCATAAAAATGTTAGCCGTGTAATTTCAGCTTTTGCAAAATTGAAATCTCATCATGAATACCAACTGTTATTAGCAGGTTCGTCAGACGATCGCTATACGCCAGAACTAAAGAAACAAGTCCAGGAATTAGGTGTCACCCATCAAGTAAAATTTCTGGAATATGTACCTTATGATGATTTACCGAAAATAATTAGTGGGGCGATCGCATTAGTATTTCCATCACTATGGGAAGGTTTTGGATTGCCTGTACTTGAAGCTATGGCTTGCGGTACTCCAGTAATTACATCTAATCTATCATCTTTACCTGAAGTAGCTGGAGATGCGGCGATTTTAATTGATCCTTATAAGGTAGAAGAAATTACCGACGCAATGCAGGCAATATCTAATGATTCAGGATTGCGATCAAAACTTTCGCTATTAGGACTAGCTAGGGCTAGTCAATTTAGCTGGGAGAAGACTGGAAAGGCAACTGTAGAAGTTTTAAAACAATTTATGTAATGCCATTTTATCTACGGAGTTAAGATCATAACCTCTAATATTGTTCCTGAAAGTATTGCTTCGCAATACTTTCAGGAACAATATTAGGGATAGTCTAATATCAAACCAATGTAGACTTATAGAAAGCATAAAGACACTTAAATTTATAATTTTTGCGATCGCAATAGGAGAAACGTCGTGTCGGAAATGTTGTGGTCAGTGGTTGTACCAACTTATAACCGTCTGCCAATTTTGCGGAAATGCCTTGCAGCATTGGAAAAGCAGACCATAACCCAGCCTTACGAAATTCTGGTAATAGATGATGGCTCATCCGATGGCACGGTTGAGTTTTTGACAGCAAATAAAGATTGCTATCCGCACCTGAGACTGTTAACGCAAGACCATGCCGCTGCTGCGACAGCACGTAACTATGGCATTGATGCTGCACTTGGTAAATATATTGCCTTCGTCGATAGCGATATTACGGTTAATCCTGAATATCTTCAAGCTCATACTGAAACCCTTGCCCAAGGGGAAAAAGTTTATAGCTATGGACGGATTATAGACACTAGTAATCTTGACGCTCCTGACTCAGAGTCGGTCTCAGCAGTACCGTATTTTACCGCTGCTATTTTTGATACTTGTAATTTAGCGATCGCCCGTAAATGGTTATTGGAAGCAGGAAAATTTGATACTGGGTTCTTCCAATATGGTTGGGAAGATTTTGAGCTGGGAATGCGGGTTAAAAAATTGGGCTTAAAACGTTTGACCTGTGCGGGGGCGATCGCTTTCCATTATCACGCTAAATTTTCCATTGATAAAATGCCACGACTGCTTGATTTAGAGGAACAACGTGGTCGAATGAGCATTATTTTTTATCAAAAACATCCAACATGGGAAGTCAAGTTAATGATTCAGAAAACTTGGCTCCATCTCGCGCTGTGGGGGATTCTCACCTTTGGGGGTACGCTTAATGATCGCACGCTCAAGCCTCTATTGAAATGGCTATGCGATCAAGGTAAATCAGAAATTGCGATGGAGATTTTTCGGGTTTATATGAACTGGTACACTGTAATATGGATGTATCGCAATTGGGAGAAAGAACGTAAGTTGCTCTTTAATAAGTGAGAATGAGCAATGCTTTAGACCGCCTATTCTCAGTCATTTGTTGAATGGAAATGGTTATAAATATGCTGAGCTAGCTTATTGCCAATACCATCAGTTTCGGCGATCTGTTCTACAGTTGCTTGGCGGATATAATCAACGGAATGGAACTTTTCCAGCAGCACCTTTTGCCGATGATGACCTAAGCCAGTGATTTGATCGAGGTGCGATCGCTGCATTCTTTGGCTACGTTTTTTGCGGTGAAAGGTAATGGCAAAACGGTGTGCCTCGTCGCGCAAACGGCGCAACACCTGTACGCCTGCTCGTTCTGGATCGCCACCAATTAACGGTTCAGACTGTTCTGGCAAAAAGATTTCCTCGCGCTTTTTCGCAAGGCTAATCACCGTAAGGCGATCTCGTAAACCCAACTTATCAATAATTTTCATCACTGATGAAAGTTGACCTTTCCCTCCATCGATCATGACTAAGTCGGGGAAATCATTTTGGTGATTGGTGTTTGTTGATTGGGAGTCATTGAAATTGGTGTGATTTCTGAATCTTCTGGCAATGACTTCCGCGAGGCTGGCAAAGTCATCGGAATGCCCAGTCTGAATGTCTGGATTACGGATTTTGTAATGGCGATAATGTTGTTTCGCTGGAATACCATCGATAAAGACTACTTGACTTGCCACGGCATCGGAGCCTTGAATGTGGGAAATGTCATAACCTTCGATGCGATGCGGCAAGCTATCAAGACTGAGAATTTCTGCTAAGTCTTCTAACCCTTGCAAATTGCGATCGCTTTGTTTTTGAATCCGCGCTAACTCATACTGAGCATTGCGCTCTACCATTTCGATTAGTTCGGCTTTGAGTTGTCTCTGCGGTGTCGCGATCGCAACTTTGCGCCCTTTGCGATCGCTTAACCATGCTTGCAAAATCTCCACTTCAGGGAGTTCTAATTGGGTATGGACTTCATTGGGGATTTCGACAGAATCGCAGTTTTGATAATGGGCTTCTAAAGTGCGTTGCAAAATAGCCTCTGGTACATCACTTTGACTATCGGCAACAAAAGCTAATCGCCCAACCAGTCGCCCTGCGCGAATCTGGAATAGCTGAATGCAAGTATGTTGCTCATCCTGTGCCATAGCGATCGCATCGCGAGAAACTGTATCATCAGGGAGAGATACCTTTTGATTGGCTCCCAGATTTTGCAAAACTTGAATGCGATCGCGCAAATCCGCAGCTTTTTCAAATTCCAAAGCCTCAGCCGCAGATTCCATTTTCTCGGTAAAAGTCTCGATCAATTCGCTGGATCTACCTTGAAAAATCATGGCAACTCGCACCATGATTTTGTGATATTCTTCGGGCGAAATTAGCTCCTGACATACTCCTGGACATAAGCCCATGTCATAGTTAAGACAGGGGCGATCCTTAAACATTGGTATTGGTCTTTGACGGAGTGGGAAAGCGCGTTTGATAATTCCTAATGTTCGTTTGAGATTGAAGACATCAACATATGGCCCATAATATTTATCCTTAGTCCCGCCCATCTTCCGTTTGCGGGTAATAAAAATGCGCGGATAGTCCTCTGACCAAGTAATACAGACGTATGGATATTTTTTGTCGTCTTTGAGAAGGACGTTGTAATAGGGTTGATATTGCTTAATCAGATTCGCTTCAAGGGCGAGGGCTTCGGCTTCGGAGTCTGTGACTATAAACTCGATTTCATGGACTAGCTGCACCATCATCGCAATACGTGGTGACAAATCTTGGCTACTGCGAAAGTACGATCGCACGCGATTGCGTAGCGCCTTAGATTTACCGATGTAGATCACGCCATCATGGCGATCGCGCATAAAATAAACCCCTGCTTCCAGAGGTATTTCTTTTAAACGCGCCTGTAATTTTTCAGAATCTTGCAGTAATGGCTCAGTCATAATCCAATTATATCCAAAGGCTGTCTCAAACCAGCCGCGCAGAAGCCCTGCACTCAAGTGCGGGCTAAGAGCTAAAACCCGTTAAAACGGGTTGAATTTCTTCAGTCGGTTGAAACCGACTTGAGCTTTTAGCCACGAACTTTAGTTCTTGGCTTATTTAAATAGGGCTTCCTGAAAAAGTACAAAAGCTTGCTAAATAAGGACTTTAAGCTTTTTTTGCCATGACAAGTGCAAGGTTATAGCGCCTAGAGGCTCAAAACCCTTGCACTTCTGTGGAAAATCGCTGGGTAAATTTTGGAAATATGCGACAGAATACTATTTTAAAAGCTGTATTGCCTTTAAATTTGCTCTGTAGACTTTTTCAGCAAGCCCTAAATACTTACTGTTTTTTGGCTGAGGTAGCGATCGCATAGCACCAAAGCCACCATAGCTTCTACCATCGGCACGGCGCGAGGTAATACACAAGGGTCATGGCGACCTCGACCTGTGAGGGTAGTATCTTCACCTGAGACTGTTACTGTCTTCTGCTCTAGCAATATTGTCGCAGTTGGCTTAAAGGCAACCCGTAAAATAATATTTTCACCATTGGAAATGCCTCCCTGAATGCCGCCTGAGTTATTCGTCCTTGTGCGGATGCGATCGCCTTCCATATAGAATTCATCGTTATGCTCGCGACCAGTCAAATGCACGCCATCAAATCCTGAGCCAATTTCAAAACCCTTACTAGCTGGCAAAGACATGACTGCCTTAGCTAGATCCGCTTCCAATTTGTCGAATACAGGATCGCCCAAACCGACAGGCACATTTCTCGCCACACATTCGATGATGCCGCCGACGGAGTTGCCATCACGACGAATTTTGTCGATGAAGTCGATCATTTTTTCCGCCATCTCAGGATCGGGACAGCGCAAAATATTACTTTCCACTTGCTCCATTGTGACTGTATTCGGATCGATGGTAGATGCAACCATGTCTTTGACCTGTCTGACATAGGCAATAATTTCTACACCTGCGGCTTGTTTGAGGATTTTTTTAGCGATCGCACCTGCGGCTACTCGACCAATTGTTTCCCTTGCGGAAGATCTGCCGCCGCCTTGCCAATTGCGAATGCCATATTTTGCTTGATAGGTAGCATCAGCATGGGATGGGCGGAATTTTTCAGCCATTTCGGAATAGTCTTGGCTACGAGCATCTTTGTTCTGCACCAAAATCATGATCGGTGTGCCGAGGGTTTTGCCAGCAAACACGCCTGACAAGATCTGGGCGCGATCGTCTTCGCGGCGTGGGGTGACGATTTTGCTTTGTCCTGGTTTACGGCGATCGAGGTCAGTTTGAATATCGGCTTCGCTCAGTTCTAGCTGCGGTGGGCATCCATCGATGATCGCCCCCACGCCGCCGCCGTGTGATTCCCCAAATGTCGTGACGCGAAATAAATGTCCGAATGTACTACCCATGTTTAAATTTTGAATCCTAAAAAACACTAAAAAATGAATGATGACCTAAGTTTGACCATTACCTAATTTTAACGTCTGTTCGACGAAGCAGAAAACAGATGACTCTGATCGATTCATACCATCGCTCATTTTTTTGCTTAACAAATAGTATAAATTGCTGAATAAAAATCATTTACTGTTTTAGGACTTCGTGATAGCTTAGAGGCAGAATCTACATTTTTGCTGATAGTAGTTATTAATTTTTCTCTGGTGTGAATTTAAATGAGAAATAGATTGTGCCTACTTTTGTCAGCGATCGCATTTTTAAGCAGCGCCCAATCAACGCGAGCCCAGATCGCCACTGACGGCACTACGGCTACGCAAGTAAATGGCAATACGATCGCCCCGACAGGAGCAGGCACTGTCAATGGCAATAATCTTTATCACAGCTTTAGTGAATTCAACGTACCGCAGTCGGGCGTAATCTTTAATACTGGTAACTCTGCGGTCAATGGCACTGATGTTCGTAACATTATCAATCGGGTTACAGGCGATAATCCCTCTGCAATTTTAGGCACGCTTGAGAGCCGTCAAGCTTTTCCTAATGCTAACCTTTACCTAATGAATCCCAATGGGATTGTATTTGGACAAAATGCCCGTTTAGATATTGGTGGCTCCTTTCATGCGACTACAGGCAATGGTTTGGGCTTTGATAGCGGCACTTTTAATGTTGACAGAAATTCCCTCAGCTTTCCCAATGGCGATCCGAAAACGATTCGATTTGCGATCGCTCAACCTGCTGGCATTATCAATCAAGGAAATTTAACGGTAGATGCTGGTAAATCGATTACTTTTACTGGCGGAAGTATTATCAATACGGGGACATTGACGGCTCCTAGTGGTAATGTTGCTTTGACTTCTGTGGCAGGAAATAGTCTGGTTGAGTTGCGATCGCCTGATGCGGTTTTAGGTTTGCAGGTGACAAATAATGCGATTCCTGCTAACTGGAATGGCAAAATTACAGAGTTACCCAAATTAGCGGAGCTACTTACTGGCAAAGTGCCTGAAGCAAATCAAGTCGTGGTCAAAGCTGATGGTTCGCTGGCGCTAGTATCAACTCCAGCAGCTACCGATATTGCGGTGACCAATGGGATGACAATTGTATCGGGAAAGGTTGATGTCTCAGATTTATCTGGTAAGGGAGGAAATGTTGGAATCTTTGGTGAAAAAGTAGGATTGATGAATGCTCAGATTGATGCATCGGGAGCGCTTGGTGGTGGGACAGTTTTAATTGGTGGCAATCTTCAAGGTAATGGCATTACGCCAAATGCATTCAGAACTTTTGTAGATCGCAATTCTAAAATTGATGTGAGTGCGCTCTTAAATGGAAATGGTGGCACTGCGATCGTCTGGGCTGATCAAACTACAAGATTTCTAGGTTCAATTCTTGCAAAGGGTGGAACTCAGACAGGTGATGGCGGCTTTGTGGAAGTCTCTGGGAAACAGAACCTTGATTATCGCGGTAACGTGAACACCTTTGCTTCCAATGGAAAAACAGGCACACTACTACTTGATCCAACAGATATTACTGTATTTCTTTTTCTGACCTTCCCTCTCCCTACATTTAATGCATTGACTGAGGTAGATCAATTTAACGATCCAGATACTGGAGCTAATACGTTAAATGTAGCTTTGATCAACGGTGCAACATCGAATGTCATATTACAAGCAACTAATGACATCAACTTTACTACCCCAGTAGTCATGACTGTGGCTGGTATAGGATTAACGGCTCAGGCAGGAAGAGATATCAATGTCAACAGTAATATCTCCACAAATGCTGGGGCAATTAACTTTACCGCAGGTCGAGATATTATCGGAGCAGGAGCGCTAAAAACATCTCCTGCTATTGGTAGTGCTGCTGACGTAAACCTTACGGCAGGTCGAGATGTCAGGTTAAATAGCATTGATACAATTTCCAATATCGTTACTGTGCCTCCTGCCAATGGTGGCAATGTCACTATCCGAGCAGGGGGAAATATTCAAACTACGGGAACCTTTACTTCACTATTTGGTATTACTTACAGCATTTCTTCCAATGCTTCTCCAGTTGGCAATGCAGGTAATATTTCTTTAATAAGTACTAACGGTGCGGTCAATGTTAGCTCTGGGCGCGTCCATGCAGTTGCCACAATCGGAAATAGTGGCAACATTACATTTCAAGCGGCAGGAAATATTAGGACTGGGGTTGGGGCAGCTCCTATTGCAGCTGTTGGAGCTTTTATTGCTTTTGGTGGTAATGGTATTCCTGGCACAATTTCGTTTACTAGTTTAGGTGGCTCAATTGATACTAGTTTGGGAGATATAGATGCTGGAAATTCAAATATTGGTAATGCTGGCAATGTTTTCTTTCAATCTGCCAGTAATATTGTTACGTCTAATGTAACCGCTGGAACATCTGATGCTAATGGCAACGGCGGAAGAATTAGTCTCATCAGTCAATTTGGTTCTATTAACACCACATTAGGACAACTCAATGTGGGAGCTTTAGGCAATGGTGGAAGCATTTCCCTTCAGGCGTTAGGAAATGTCACAACCAGTAATCTTGCAGCAAGTAGTCTTTTTCTTGGTAACGCAGGATCTATCTCTATAACTAGCACTAGTGGAGCGATTAACACGACCTTCGGTACTGTTAGGGCAAGGATCAATGGAGGGAATGGAAATGGAGGAATTATTAATTTTCAATCATTTGGTGACATCACTACAGGTCAGATTTTGGCGACAGGCACATTAGGCGGCGGTACTATCAACCTGACTAGTACGGGTGGTGCGATTAATATAACTACAGGAGATATTAATGCTAGTTCTATCAGTGGCAATGGTGGCAATATCAATTTCAAAGCCCGTAACAGTATTACAACCAATAATCTGAATACCAGTAGCGATCTTGGTGTTGGCGGCAATATTAGCCTCGATCCAATCGGTGACATTGTTCTGACCTCTGCAAATACATCGGGATCGATTCAGGGTGGTAATTTCTTCGCATCCTCAACAGGCGGCAATATCAGAGTCACTGGCTTCGTGTCTAGTGTATTTGCCGCTTGTGCAGGATCGAGTATTTGTTCTGCTAGCAATAGCGGTGGCATTGGCGGTCAGATATTTCTCAGTCATGGTGGACTTACTCCATTTGTGATTGGTAATTCTAGTACAAATGGAACCGTAGGCATTGTCACTACTGGGTCTTCTACCTTATCTCTGGGCAGTATTATTCCCGTCGGCACAGGTATTTTTACTCAAGGTAATATTATTGTCGCTCCATCAGGCAACACTATTTTCACGCCGCCAAAGAAGATAGTTGAGGTCAATCCCAGTCCTCCTGAGACAAAGATTCTGATCCAAATCAGGGATGTCATGAAAAAAGAGGTCGATCGCTTCTTAAAAGAAGAAAAGTTGGACAAGGCTTTTGAGTCAATCGAAAAAGCCTATATCTCTGAGTTAGGGGTTTTCTTGGGGGAACCGCTCAATCTACCAACTTTAAGCATAAATCAAGCCCAAGATATATTAAGCGATGTCTCAAAGCGATCAGGAAGTCCTTCTGTGTTGATCTATCCGATCATGCTGAACGATCGCATTGAAATTTTAGTGATCCCGCCCAAAGAACTTGGCAAACCATTCCATCGCTATACCAACTATGCTAGCGAAGAAGAAATCATTACAGTTTTGACGGATTATCGAGCCAGCCTCCGCGATACAAGTTCACTGGATTATTTAGAGCAAGCGCGAAAGCTTTATGACTGGGTGATGCGTCCGATTGATACTCAACTGCAAACCCTAAAGATTGAAACAGTTGTATTCGTGATGGACTCTGGCTTACGCGTGATCCCTCCTGCTTCCCTTCATGATGGCAAACAGTTCTTAGTCGAGCGCTATGCTTCGGCAAATATTCCCTCATTACGGGTGACCAGACTAGAAGAGCGCGATCGCAAAAATACGCGGGTTTTAGCAATGGGGCTAACCGAGGCAAGGGAAGGTTTGAGTGCATTGCCAGCCGTAGAAGTGGAAATTAGAACAATTGCTAATCAGGTGCTAGCAGGGACTACGTTTTTAGATCGAGACTTTACAGTCAATAATCTGCAAGCGCAACGCGGTAAGGCGAAATATGGAATACTCCATTTAGGAACTCACGGAAAATTCTTGCAAGATCGATCTAATGAGTCGTTTATTCAGTTTTGGGATAGTCGGCTGCGATCAAATCAGATTCCGAGTCTGAGATTTGATCAACCTGTGATCGACATGCTCACCTTAAGTGCTTGTGAAACGGCTGTAGGAAACAATCTTGGTATTAGCGGCTTGGCGGTTGAGTCAGGGGCAAGAAGTATTCTTGCATCTCTTTGGACAGTGTCAGACTCGGGGACAGCACCTTTGATGATTAGTTTTTACAAGGCTTTTCCTGATGCGCTTAGTAAGGCGACAGCTTTAAGAAAAGCACAGCTTGATTTGATAAATGGGAAAGTCAAGATTGTGAATAATCAAATTGTCGGAGTTGAAGGTTTAGCGGCGATCGCTTTGCCAAAGGGAACTGGAAATGTCGATATCAGTCATCCTTTCTTTTGGTCATCTTTTATTTTGGTGGGTAATTGGCTATAAGTTATGTCGCTTTGCGCTCAAACCCGAACAAAGTTTTTAAAAGTAGTGCTTTGCACTACTTTTAAAAACTTTGGTTCTAATTCTTTTGATCATAAATTGCTGTAATTGTTGTGTATAGTAATGCGATCGCAATCTTAGGGCTACAAGATTTGAATAAGTTATCAATTTGAGGTGTGAAGGTGAATCAAAATTTGAAGAGTCTAATCCAAACAAGTAGCAAGATCATAATGGTCTCGCTACCAAGCCTACTTCTTAGTTGGATTGGATTGGCTAGCTACGCCCAAGTCCCTTCAATATCCTCCCCGCTAACCCGCCCCCCAGAATCTCTAGCACCAAAACTACCAACGAAGCCTGTGAGTCCAATTCTCAATCCTTCGCAATCATCACCTTCTACAAGTTCACAAGACAAGCCATTGCCACCTTCTGTAAATGAAGTCTTAATCCCAGTCAAGAGAATTGATATTTTAGGAAGTTCAATTCTCACATCAGCCGAAATTGAAATACTGATATTGCCACTCCAAAATAAATTGGTTGCACTCAGCCAATTGCAAGAAGTTGCCGATAAAATTACTCAAATCTATCAAGATCGCAACTATATTACTTCTCGCGCTGTCCTTGCACCACAGGATATCAAAGATGGCGTGGTCACAATTCAGGTCAGGGAAGGATCTTTAGAGCGAGTGGATGTCAAGAGATCGGGAGATGTGGCTGGCAGACTAAATGATAGCTATATCCGCGATCGCATTCTGCAAGCAGCATCAACACCTCTTAACTTTACGAGCTTAGAAGATGCTCTCCAATTATTGCGATCTGATCCTTTAATTGGGGATATTAGAGCTAATTTAACTACAGGTAGTCAACAAAATCAGAGCATTTTGCAAATCACGCTTAGCGAAGCAAAGTCCCTGAGTATTCGTCCATTTTTTGATAACTATGGCAATACTTCTACAGGTATCTATCGTGTTGGTGTAAATCTACAAGAACTTAACACCACAGGTATTGGGGACTCGCTTTTTGCAGGATATACCCGTTCTGGCAGCTCCGATGTTTATCAACTCAATTATCAATACCCGATTAATCCCCATGCTGGAACCCTAAGCTTTAACTTTTCCGCAGGTCAAAACCCGATTACTGAGAAGCCCTTTGATAGCTTAAATATTCTCACAGATTCGCAAACCTATGAATTAGCATACCGCCAACCTTTATTGCGATCGCCCCGTGAAGAGTTTACCCTTGGAGCCAGTATCGCTTTTGAGAATAGTGGCTCTTATTTTGGGAATCGATCATTTAATTTTCAAAATTTTAAGTTTGATGATGGGCGATCACAGTCCAGAGTTTTACGATTTAGTCAAGATTATTTAAACCGCGATCCAGATGGTGCTTGGGTATTGCGCTCTACTCTAAATCTGGGTCTAAATATTCTTGGAGCAACGATTCGCAATGATGGTTCACCTGATGGTAGATTTTTCTATTGGATTGGCCAGGTGCTGAGAGTTCAACGTCTTGGTAATGATAAAGATACCTTGGCGTTCTTTCGGCTCAATATGCAGTTTTCAAGAGATCAGTTACTGTCTCTTAATCGGTTTAGTATTGGCGGTCCTCAATCTATTCGTGGCTATCGCCAAAATCAACTGGCGGGTGATAGCGGGATTCAGGCTTCGGTAGAGTTGCAATTTCCTGTGGCGCGAGATGAAGAAGGATCATCCATTGTCAAGCTGTTACCTTTTGTGGAAGCTGGCACAATTTGGAATTCTTCAGGTATAAATTCGACAACTCAGTCATTGTTTGGTCTGGGCTTAGGTGCGACCTATCAACCACTTCGCAATCTAACCCTGCGTCTTGACTATGGTATTCCTTTAGTAAATGTCTCTAACTCAGGTAATAATTTGCAAGATTCAGGAATTTACTTCTCTGTAAACGCAAATTTTTAAATAATAAAAAGAAGGACAGCGCTTAGCACTGTCCTTCTTTTTGTTTAAATTGACGTGACGCTTAGAACAAGCCTAAAGTCAAAGACTTGTCAATTGGCATAGTTGAACCAATTCCTAGCCAAAGAGTAACAGCTGTACCAAACAGGAAAACAGCCATCGCTACAGGACGACGGAAAGGATTTTGGAACTTGTTTACATTCTCAATGAAAGGAATGAGAATCAACCCAACAGGAATCAAACTTTGTAGCAGTACTCCTAACAACTTATTAGGAACAATCCGCAAAATTTGGAATGCAGGATAAAGGAACCACTCAGGCAAAATTTCCAAAGGAGTTGCAAAAGGGTTAGCAGGCTCGCCGACCATCGTGGGGTCAAGCACAGCCAAACCAGTGATCAAAGCGATCGTGCCAGTAATTACAACGGGGAACATGTACAACAGGTCATTTGGCCAAGCTGGTTCGCCGTAGTAGTTGTGACCCATGTTTTTTTCCAACTTTGCACGCAAAATTGGATCATTTAAATCGGGGAGCTTCTCAGTCTTTGCCATTTTATTGCTCTATATTATTGCGTTATGATTTTCTAAAATTATCTAATAGGAAAATCCCAAAAGTGTTTCTAGGAAAAGAAACCTTACAAAGGACCAGAAATACCTTGTTTACGGATCATCAAGAAGTGAGCCAACATGAATACCGCAATTAGCCAAGGCAATACAAAGGTATGCAAGCTGTAGAAGCGGGTAAGAGTTGGTTGACCAACACTTTGACCACCGCGCAATAGCTCAACTAATGTTCCGCCAACAACGGGAATTGCATCAGGTACGCCAGATACTATCTTTACTGCCCAATATCCTACTTGATCCCAAGGTAAGGAGTAGCCTGTTACACCGAAGGTAACAGTGATTACAGCAAGGATTACGCCAGTAATCCAAGTCAATTCACGGGGTTTTTTGAAGCCGCCAGTTAAATAAACGCGGAAAACGTGCAAGATCATCATCAACACCATCATGCTTGCTGACCAACGATGGACTGAGCGGATCAACCAACCGAAGTTAACGTCGGTCATGATGTAGCGAACTGAGTCAAATGCTTCGGTTACGGATGGCTTGTAATAAAAGGTCATCGCGAAACCTGTCGCGAACTGAATCAGGAAGCAGGTGAGGGTGATGCCACCGAGACAGTAAAAAATATTGACGTGAGGGGGAACGTACTTACTAGTAACGTCCTCAGCGAGCGCCCCGACTTCAAGGCGATCGTTAAACCAATCGTAAACTTTACTCATGTAATTGAAAAACCCAAGATTGCTGAACTATTTAACAATTTTTTGATAGCTGTAATATATTTTAATGCTTTTGACAGATGTAAGCAAACTCAAACATAGTTTTTTAACAGCTTTTTTAAAATATACATAACGATTATGAACGATTTACCTGATAAATCTACCGACAAGGATAGCGATCGCGATCGCCCTGAAAGCAATAGCATCTCGATCCGCGAGATGAATATCGATGATATTGCACCGATTTTTCACTTAGGCGAACAATTATTTACTAGCGATCTCTATCCATATCTCTACCGCACATGGGACGAGTGGGAGGTGATCGGCATGTATAACACCGATTCTGAATATTGCTTGGTTGCCGAGGTCGATGATCAACTAGCAGGATTTATTCTCGGCACAATCATCATTAAGGCTTCATGGAAATATGGATATATTACTTGGCTAGGCATTAGCCCAAATTTTCAGCGTCGAGGTATCGCCGATCGCCTAGTCGATAAAATCGTTGAGCGGATGATCGAGGATAATGTCAGGTTTATGCTCGTGGATACCGATCCTGCCAATACGCCAGCGATTAATTTCTTTACCCGCAAAGGTTTTGGTAATGCCAGAGAACATGTTTTCTTGTCGCTAAATCTGGCTAAACATGAATATTACGGCAGGCTCATTAATTACGAACGCGATAAAGCAGATCGCAATCGTCCACGCTTACGCCGCCGCACTTAGATTAAACCCAACAATGAACATCTTTAACCCTAACTATAAAAGAGAAAGGCGATTTTTGATAAAAGTACAGTAATCAATGTTAAGCTAATTAACAGTGCAAAAATAACAGTCCGCAGGGATATTACAATATGTTTAACAACTACTCATAGTAGTAAAATCACCATAAAATCTGCATTTGCACTATATCTGTGTTATTTAATACCCATTCATTTGCATCTATTACATATATTTTTGCAAGGTTGCAGCCACACATATCTTTGGATTGCATAGCTTTTTTTTTAACTTACTAAGGTCTTGTTATGCCTAATAAATCACCTAAACGAACAAGAGTGCAAGGAAGACGAAGTGATCCAGAATATGCACAGGTAGGAGCATATGTACCTAGAAAACTTCATACGCAGGTTAAGATTCAATTGCTAAATCAGAAAAAAGATTTCTCGGAGCTCATTGAAGAGCTTCTTGAAGATTGGATTCAACCGTTACTGAATAAAAAAAATGGCTTACCAGAAGGCAAGCCATAAAATCTCTTTGCACACTATTAACTTTGAATGTGTTGAGAAGTGCTAGCCTTAGGTCTTTTGGAGTCGTCCGTAGCACTTGGTTTTATAAAGTAAAAAGTAAGGAGTACTGTAGCCAAAATAGCGAAAAGAGCAACAGCAGTAAAGGAGAAAATATTTCCATTTCCCACCTCTCCTCCACTTCGCGTCCGAGGCGTTCCAATAGGAATACGCTCGATACGTCGAATCTGGAGATGCTTGATTTCAGCAATAAAGCTAAACTCATCAAAAAACACGGACTCGCCATTCTCTAAGATTATACAAATAATTTCACGATTGGGCGGGATTCCATCTTGAATTATTGGAACACGATTCATGGGTAAACTCTCCCTAAAAAAATTAAATTGATTTTGAGGTTTTATCTACCAATTAATTCGCTATTGCGTTATATCAAGAAGATATGCTTCAATAAGCAAATGTGATTAGTTTATTTCCATCAATTGCCGTTGATGTATTTTTTAGATAGAACGCTTAATTGCTTAACCACTTAAATAATAGCTCAAGATCCGCTCTGTATGCTGGTTTTGGGCTATTACATTAGTTTTGCAATTATTGATAAAGTTTTAACTTGTTATCTTTTTGATTCAATACAGTAGAGATATTGCAAACAAAAAAAATCGACAAACCAAAATCCAGAACGATTTTGCGCCATTTCAGCACCTAGGCAAAACGTTAAGAATTGTAAAGCCAAATTAATGTAAAGGTTTCGGAACCGTCAAACTTGAAATCCATATCAAAAACTCTATGCTTCCCTGGGAAGCATAGAGTTTTTGATTATTTTTTATTGAAGTTTAAACTACAGCTACGAAAAATTTATAAGAAGAAGACTGTAAAATCTAGGGTCTATCATTCTTTATACGCTAATGTTCATGCTGAATATTTTCTTAATCGTTTAGTCATACGCTAACGCCGAAAGATCGTTAAAATTCATTTTGGTTAGCATACTAAAGTCAATAACGCCAAAATCTATTAGTGATGACCGAATGATTAAAAGAATGGATAAATGCAATTACTGAAGTTATTTTAATTAGAACTGCTGTGAAATATTGACTAAAATCACCGCCCCACTCACTCAAGCCAGCTAATGAAGACTTTGTGGGATTATTACACAATAAATCTAGTGACTCCTATTATTTGGGTTCGTGCCATTGTGTTGCTTTTGCGGGTAGTTAGGAAAAACATCTAAAACTTCATACTGCCTCGTACCGCCAGCCACTATGATAGCTCGATTTAATGCTCTCACTATCTTTACTAGTGAAGTTGGCGCTGGGGTCTCCTTTCCATTTGCGGTTCTATTAATTGTTGCAATGCATAATGGGCAACCACCATGCGTTTTCAATTCTGACTGCTTTAAGCCTTCATCTTGAAGAATTGTTTTTAAGTTGTTGGTTGCCATTGATTTAGCAGGAAATTCATTCGACACCTAATAATGTCAAACATTATCAAAAAAGTCAAACATTATCAAAGAAAGTCTATAAATGTTGCAAATTCTTTCTCGCCACAAATAAAAAACCTAAAATAAAATCTTCCTAAAATATTTGGAGATACCAATCTGAAGCCACGAAATATATTTACCGTGCTATTAGGAATAGCACGGTAAATATATTTTAAGAGGTGCGACGATTTTTGTTAGACTAGGAAAAGTGTTTGAAGGCAATTGACAATAAATCTTCCAAACTACATCTAAAAACTACTCACCCAATCTTTTGTCTCGGAGATAACCACACTATGGCTCGGATGTACTACGACACGGACGCAAATCTTGAATTTCTAGCAGGTAAGACAGTTGCAATTATCGGCTACGGTTCTCAGGGTCACGCCCATGCCCTTAACCTAAAAGAAAGCGGCGTGGATGTCATCGTGGGGTTATATCAAGGCAGTCCCTCATGGCAAAAAGCAGAATCAGAAGGTCTCACCGTTAAGACTGTTGCAGACGCATCGGCTGCTGCTGACCTAATCATGATTTTATTGCCTGACGAAACTCAAAAAGCAATTTATGCTACCGAAATTGCTCCAAATCTTAAAGCTGGAGATACTCTAGCTTTTGCACATGGTTTTAATATTCACTTCGCTCAAGTTGTCCCCCCTGCGGATGTCGATGTGATCATGGTTGCACCTAAAGGGCCTGGTCATTTGGTCCGTCGCACCTATACTCAAGGTCAAGGTGTTCCTGCTTTATTCGCTGTGTATCAAGATGCCACTGGACATGCACGCGATCGCGCAATGGCTTATGCCAAGGGTATCGGTGGTACACGCGGCGGTGTTCTCGAAACTACTTTCCGTGAAGAGACTGAAACCGATCTATTCGGCGAACAAGCTGTACTTTGCGGCGGCTTATGTGCGCTTATCAAGGCAGGCTTTGAGACCCTCGTAGAAGCTGGCTATCAGCCCGAACTCGCTTACTTCGAGTGCTTACATGAAGTAAAGCTGATCGTGGACTTGGTTGTTGAAGGTGGTATGTCGAATATGCGCTATAGCATCTCGAATACGGCTGAATATGGCGATTACACACGCGGTCCTCGTGTGGTTAATGAACAGACTAAGATCGAAATGAAGAAAATTCTTTCGGAAATTCAATCTGGTCAATTTGCCCGTGAGTTTGTTCTCGAAAATCAAGCTGGTAAACCTGGATTCACCGCAATGCGTCGTCAAGAAGCAGAGCATCAGATTGAGTCCGTCGGTAAAGATCTCCGCGCTATGTTTAGCTGGTTGAAGAAGATCTAGTCTCATCAATTAAATAAAAAAGCGGCACTTTGTGCCGCTTTTTTATTTAATTAGTCTCCGCAGATACTGGCGGATTATTTGTTGGATTGGGCTTATTCTTAATTTGCATATAAGCCTCAATCGTCTGCACCGCCAAAGGAGCTGCAACTGCGCTACCACCACCGCCACCAGCATTCTCCGCAAAAACTGTCACCACAATTTCTGGCTTCTCATAGGGCGCGTATACCGTAAACCATGCATGGTTGGGTCTGGGCGGATCTTGGGCAGTGCCAGATTTACCAGCCATCGCTATTTCCGATGAATTTAGCGCTGCGGCTGTACCGAACTCAAATACAGATCTTAAAGCCTTTTGCAATGCTGCCAAATTTGATGGCGATATATTCAGAGATTGTCGCCACTCCCTTGCATCATTGTCTTCCAAGAGCAAATGGGGTCTAATTTTAAATCCACCATTAGCAACAGAAGCAGTCATCATCGAAACTTGCACAAGATTGGCTTGCACATCACCTTGTCCAATTGACATATTCAGAGTATTGCCAACATACCAAGGCTCTCCAATTACTCTCTTCTTCCATTCTTCGTCTGGAACCGTACCTTTGGTCTCTTCCTCTTTAATTTCAATGCCTGAATATTCTCCATAACCAAATTTATGCGACCATGCGGCAAGATCTTTTTCGCCCACACGCATACCTACCTGCCCAAAGAAAGTATTGCTGCTATATGCCATCGCCTCATAAAAACTAATTGTGCCAAATCCTGCTTTGTTGTGATCCCAAAATTGAAACCCGCCTATATCAAGATAGGGGTATGTGGCTAGCACATCATTTATGCCGAATTTTTTAGTTTCTAAACCTGCGGTCATTGTCACAACCTTAAAAGTACTAGCAGGGGGGTATACCTGTAAAACCCTATTGACAAAGGGATGGTCTTTTTCTTGCAGTCGTTTCCATGTTGCGTCAGAAATCTTGCCTGAAAATAGATTGGGATCAAAGGCAGGATGGCTAACCATGGCGAGTATTTCCCCATTATTAGGATTCATCGCGATAATACCGCCTTGTTGCTCACCTAAAATCTTTTCTACTGCTTTTTCTAAATCTGCGTCAATTGTCATTTTGACAGCGTTACCTGCTTTTGGTGGTTTCTGACCTAAAATTCGCAGTACTTTTCCAAAAGCATCGACTTCTACTTGCTGACCGCCCCATTCGCCCCGCAGCTGATTTTCAAAGGCATATTCTACTCCTGCTTTACCGATCACATCCCCAGGGCGGTAACCTTTTTCGCGCAATTTGGGTAGCTCTTCGGCAGTTAATTCTCCTGTATAGCCCAACACATGAGCTGCGACATCACCACTGGGGTAATAGCGTACGGCTTCTGCCTCAACTTTTACCCCTGGTAATTCGAGGCTATGCTCTGAGAGAACGGTCACCAGTTTGGGACTAATCGACGTAGAAACTCGGACTAGGCTTGGGGAGTTATAGCCTTCTTGCTCCAGCTTATCGGTAATCGTCTGAGCCGAAACGCCAATTAGCCCAGCTAAACGATTAATAATTGGCTGCCATTTGTCCTTAGGTTGAGCGATCGGCCATAGATAAATTACATGCGCTAAGCGGCTTGAAGCTAAAATATTACCTTTGCGATCAAACAGACGGCCTCTTTCAGGGGGTTTAGCAATTAATCTGATCCGATTATTCTCCGCAAGTTGCTGATTACGATCGCCTTCAATCAATTGCAAGTAAAAAAGTCGTCCACCTAAAATCCCAATTAGCACCAATACGCTTAGCAAAAATAAAATAGCCGCACGCATCCCTTTTCCCATCGTGCGGGTATTTTCAGTGGGATTAAAAGGTGAGATTTGTCGTTGCGTAAAAGTCATATTGCTAAGGAAAGATTTTAAGAAGGATTTTTTCGCTAGAATAATAGATAGATCTATTGTATGGCGATCGTGAATTTAATTAATTCCATTGCAAGTTTAGTGGACATTTTTGTGGTTCACAAAGCACAAAAGCAAGCTGCAGCCGTCTTTCAGAGGAGTTAAAAGTCCGTGATTGTGACACCGGTGCGTCCTGTAGGGCGAAAGTGGAGAAATATTAGTTTTACTTCAACCCTCTATCTTGCCCCAGTACTAGAACTGTTGCTTGACGAAGTACCGTCAGAATGGCAGCCAGAATTACGTTTGGGTTTGCAAGAAGCGTTAGTTAATGCCGTAAAACATGGAAATTCTCTCGATCCATGCAAGCAAATCACTGTTAAATTTTCAATAGTTTCGCAAACTTATTGGTGGGTAATCACTGATCAGGGAAGCGATCTGCAATCCTCTGGCGGCTCAAAAGATGATCCCACGCCATGCCATGACTTGGAATGTGGCAGAGGCTTTTACATATTACGCAAGATTTTTGAGCATGTGCATTGGGATATTGGTACGCATCGTTTGACTTTGTGCAAACGGATTGATCGATCAAGTAAACCAATAATTTTTTAGTCTTATTATATCAATATTTAGAATTTGGAGAATGCTTCGCCTTCTCACGATAAATTTTTTACTACATTTAAATAGCTAAGCGCAATTAAATATGAAACCCCAGCAACTGTAACTCTCGCTCATCGGGAGGTACATATGCTGGCTCAGTAATTCAAGGTTGGTTTTCTTGAAAGCCTACATGCTAAGAAAAAACGAGATTGGTTTCGTAAGTAGAATTGCTGATGATAAATATGAGAATTTGTTTTCCTAAAGACAAAATCGTATATTTAATAACATAAAGTTTAAGATAAGGTTATGCAGATCTTAATAACTTCTTTGCTAGGGCGAAATTAAACGTATGACTCCGATGACATTATTAGCTGAAGCTCCAGTAGAACGTTTAGGTCATCCGATTGATGATGAGATAGCTTGCGTCAATGTGCGGGAATGTAATGCGGTAGTAGATGCGTGGATTCCAGATTGGCTGAGAGTTAGTTGGGAGAAATCGCAAAGAGGGGAAAGTCTAGATAATGAAGATGTCGTTGGTCGAGCCTTAGATTTTGCCTATAGACTTCATGATGGTCAATGCCGTGCATCGGGAGAGCCTTACATATTACATCCGATTTCAGTTGCCGCAATTCTGAAAGATTTAGGTGGCAGCAATGCGATGATCGCCGCAGGGTTTTTGCATGATGTGGTGGAAGATACGGAGGTATCTTGTGATCAGATCGAAGAAATGTTTGGGAAAGAAGTACGACAACTTGTTGAAGGGGTCACCAAATTATCGAAACTGAGTTTTGAGAGTAAAACAGAAAGCCAAGCCGAAAATTTTCGCCGCATGTTTTTAGCAATGGCTCAAGATATTCGCGTGATTATCGTGAAGCTTGCCGATCGACTGCACAATATGCGAACGCTGGAACATTTGCGTCCTGAGAAACAAGTATTAATTTCTAGAGAAACGAGAGAGATTTTTGCACCTTTGGCAAATCGTCTGGGGTTAGGGCAAATCAAATGGGAATTGGAAGATATTGCTTTTAAATATATTGAGCCAGATCAGTATCAAACGATGGTGTCTCTGGTTGCCGAGACCCATGAGGATCGCCACGAACAGTTGACGGAGGTGACAAGGGTATTAGCCGATCGCCTAAATTCAATGGGACTTGAAGATTTTGAAATTAGTGGTAGACCGAAGCATCTGTATGGCATCTATCGCAAAATGGAACGCCAAAAGAAGCAATACAATGAAATTTATGACATTCAAGCCGTTAGAGTAATCGTCAATACCAAAGAAGAATGCTATCGAGTTCTAGCTGTTGTCCACGATCATTTCTGTCCGATTCCTGGTCGGTTTAAAGATTACATTGGTTTACCTAAACCGAACCGCTATCAATCATTGCATACAGCGGTGATTGGGCCAAAAGGTCAACCTGTTGAGGTACAGATTCGCACATGGGAAATGCATCACATCGCAGACTATGGGATTGCGGCGCATTGGAAATATAAAGAGAGTAATTCGACTAGCAAGCCACTGAAGGGGGATGAACAAAAATTTACTTGGCTGCGGCAGTTGGTGGAATGGCAACGTGAACTGAAAGATCCTCAAGAGTATCTTGATAGCGTCAAGGAAGATTTATTTGATAGCGAGGTTTATGTCTTTAGTCCCAAAGGCGATGTGTATTGCTTGCCACGAGGCTCAACACCAGTAGATTTTGCCTATCGTGTGCATACCGAAGTTGGCAACCACTGCTCTGGAGCATTGGTAAATAGCGTGATGGTTCCATTACAGCGTCCACTTAAACATGGTGATATTGTCACGATCCTTACTCAAAACAATGCTCACCCTAGTACTGACTGGATTAATTTTGTAGCGACTAATTCGGCGAAAAGTAGAATTCGACAATGGTTTAAGCGATCGCGCCGTGATGAAAATCTCGCATTAGGTCGCAGTGCGTTAGAAAGAGAATTGGGCAAAAACGGATTAGATGCTTTGCTCAAATCTGACCAAATGCAAAAACTTGCCGAGCGCTGCAATTATCACAATGTTGAAGATTTAATAGCAGGTATTGGCTATGGTGAAACTTCAGTTAATTCTGTAGTTAACAAACTGCGTGAGAATCAACACAATGATCGTTATTTCAATCCCCAAAAGTATGAAGCACGTCATGAAAGCCCCCATCATAGTAATAACTCTAAGTCGCCAATTTTAGGGTTAGAGGGTATGGTTTACTCGATCGCAGGTTGTTGTGCTCCACTTCCAGGAGAGCCGATCACAGGTGTAGTCGCTTTAGGTAGCAATCGTGGGATCACGATTCACCGTCATGATTGCAATAACTTAGCGAATATCCCTAACGATCGCCTGTTGCATGTGGGTTGGAATCAGCAAAAGGAAAATGATCATGTTCAAACCTATCCCATTGATATTCGGGTGGAAACAATTGATCGTGTGGGCGTACTTCGAGATATTTTGACTCGTCTATCGGATAACAAAATTAATGTCCGCAAGGCAAATGTGCAGACCAAAAAAGGTAAGGCAGCAATTATTGATTTGAGTATTGATATTAGCGATCGCCACCAATTTGATCGGGTTTGCAATCAAATCAATAAAATGTGTGACACCCTCTCTGTTTCGCGCCTTGTCGCTGAGTAATAGAAAAAATCTACTCCCTTAGGGAGCAGATTTTTTCTTTTCACTAGATTTCCACAGAGCTAGACCGCCGATTAGACCAAAATCATTGGAGACGATCGCAACTTTGTCAGATAACTTTGGCGATAAAGCCAAATTCACTAAGCGAGCATTGCCGCCACCGATATAAAGTTTGTCGTAATTAAATAATTTATAGAGCGTTGCAATCACTTCTAATAATCTGGTATTCCATATTGCCTCACCAACTTGATCAAGCGCCACTTGCCCTAAACAATCTTCGTAAGTATGGCTATCACGCCAAATATGTTGACCAAGTTCCAGATTTGGCAACAGCTTACCATTGAGAAATAGTGAAGACCCAAAGCCAGTTCCTAGAGTAATTACTAACTCTACACCTTGTCCTACGACCGACCCACAACCTTGCACATCAGCATCATTAGCAATTCTGATCGGTTTATCTAATTTATTTTGCAATACCTCAGCTAACGGAAAGCCATCCCAGTCAGGATGTAAATTAATCGCGTCTCTAGTCACCCCATTTTCGACAACACTAGGAAATCCAATCGAAATGCGATCATATTCACCCAGTTTTGTACTCAAGTCGATTAATGTTGCCACTATGGCATCAGGAGTGGCGGGATGGGGCGTACGAATAAGCGATCTCGCTGAGGCGTTAGTACCATCGTCTTGCAATATGATTGCTTTGATACTACTTCCACCCACATCAATCGCTAATGTTAACAGACTCACAGTATATAAACTTCTCGTAGTAGATAATAGAATTGATTAAAGTAAGTTTTTCTCAAAATCAATATTGGCATTTTAAGCGCCTGAGGCACTTAAAATGCCAATATTGATTTCTTATTAATATTGCTGGCAAATTTTTGTTGAAGTAGGTAAAAGAGGAATTAAGACTATGGCTACAGCCTTAATGCTAAGAGCGCCTTCAGATATTCTTAGTAAAGCGCAAAATGAACTCTCTCTTAGAGGTTCCAATCCTCTCCAGTTAGCCTCTGAGCTTAGTCTTGCGGTTCAACTGGTCGAGAATTTCCTCAATGGAGAAATCGTCGATCGCAATACCTATAACTTGATTTGTGAGAACCTAAACATTGCTATAAATTCAATTCAGGATCTATCGTTAGAAAAGTCTATAGAAAACAAAGACGACTCAAATCTGCAATCATCTAATCTTAATACAGCAAACAATGACAATATTATTAACAACAATATTCCATCAAAGGTAAATCAAGACGATAATAATATCATAGAAAAAATCACTCAAAGTTTAAGTGATGGTTTATCCATCAGTGGGGAAATTAGTCTTGATAAATCGTTGCAGAAAATCCAAAAAAGTATATCGCCTTCGTTAATACGTCAATGCGATCGCCTCAGAATAATTGATGTTAATACGCCACTTCATTTGCATGATTTATATACTGAGATTAATGTTTTTACCATTTTACCCAGTAGTCAACATCTTGATCTAGATGAAGCTTTTGCTAATGTATCTCCTGAGCAATATGATCGCTTTTATCTAGCCAAAATTTGCCCATCGACAATTCCAGCAAATCAGGCTATAGAGGAATCCCAACAAATTTTGCTAGTGGGTGGTTTAGGTTCAGGAAAGACAACATTACTTAAATATTGGGCAATGGCTTGCATCTCAGGAAAAATTTTGCCGAAATATTTGCCTATTTTTTTGCCACTGCGATCGCTTGTTTCTCTCAAGGATATCGGTAACCCATTCTTATGGTTAAAGCATCAAATTATTAACTATGGTTTGTTAGATGAATTTTTGGATAGCACAGTCTTAGAACAATTATTAAATCAAGGACGATTGTTATTACTTTGGGATGGGTTAGATGACCTGCCAGAAATTTATCACGCAGAAATTGCACAAAAAATTTCTGACTTTAGCGATCTCTATCCTAAAAATCGAACAGTTCTCGCTACGCGCAATCCAATCTATGGTCATATTCTCGAATCGTTTTCGACATTGGAAATAGCTCCTTTTGAAGAAACACAAATCGCTACATTTGCAAATAAATGGTTTCTAGCTACTTGCTCTCAAAATCCGAAAAAAAATGAGAAGTTTCAACAATTGCTTGCCACAAATCAACCCTTAGCCGAGATTGCTAGAAACCCTTTACTACTCACCTATCTTTGTACTGTCTTTAACAACTGTGATTCTCTAAAAACAAACTTTTATCAGGAAATCTTAAATCTACTATTGACCAAATGGGAGCAAACTAAATGTTTACCTAGTTCATCAAATCAAACGTTATCAACTTCTCAAAAACTAGATTTACTCTCCTATGTGGCGATCGTGTCACTCGATCGGCATGGTTATGTGTGGCAAAACAATCAACTTGAGGAAGACTTTCAAGCTTGTATAGTAGCTAGTCGCAACTTATCTAAATTAGCGATCGATTATGAACGGATTTTCCAGATTCTCAAGTGGCAACATAGCCTATTGGTTGAATGTGCAAAAGGAATTTACTCACTCACCCACACTACTCTGCATGACTATCTTGCTGCCTATCGGATTGCTAACAGCAATCCCACTGCTGCCCAAAATTATCTTCTAGAGCGGATATATCTTAAGCGTTGGCATGGTGTGATCGTGATGACCGTCAGCATTTCTCAACAAGCTGATCGCATGTTGAAGATGATGAAACGAAAAATAGATGACTTGGTAAGTCAAGATCCTCAATTGCAGTCATTTCTGACATGGGTTAATCAACAGTCAATTCAACTTCAAACCCCATATAAATCGGTAGCGATTCGGGCTTTATATCTAGATATTGATTTAGAAAATACGCGATCGCTCGACCGCGCTCGGGCTCTAGACATCGCCCATTCTCGCTCTTTGGAGCGAGCCCGCACCAAAGCAATGGGTATAGACAATACGATGGAAACTGAGGTAGACATAGATTACACTATTAATCTAGCTTTAAATCTTGACTTAGCTTTATATTTTGCTAATCACCCTGTTATAGAGCTTGCTTGTGCCCTTGAGCCAGATCTACATAGAGGATTACAGTTTTTACGTCAGAAATTTCCTGATCCTAATAAAAGTCGAGAAACTTTTGCAAAGTGGTGGCAAGCTAAGGGCTTAGATTGGTCAAAAAAATTACGAAACTTAATCGTTCAGCATCGTAAAAGTTCCCAAGAATGGCAATTCAGTGAAAATCAACTTAATTTGTTACGCACATATCATGATGCTAATAAGCTTTTGATCGAATGTCTAAATAATGCTGAATATGTCAGCCCATTAGTCAAGAGTCAAATCGAATCAACATTGCTACTACCTCAAGGCGAGTACAGCATATTGCAGTATTAAAAAAGCGGCGCTTTGCGCCGCTACTATTTTTGGTTTTATAAGTAAAGAATTTGAATTGCTAACTATAGCTATGTATAAAAGTAGAAACTACACTTTATGCAGTTTCTACTTTTGTAGTTTTGTAATAGCGGTTGCTATACTTTAGGCATTGCTTTTAAAGAGATACATCCCCTGTGCTAGAAGTTCGCAAAATCTGTAAATCTTATGGAAAAAAGCAAGTTTTACAGAACTTAAGTTTTGCTATCCAGCCTGGAGAAGTCTATGGATTACTCGGCCCAAACGGTGCTGGCAAGACCACTACGATTAGTATTTTGTGTGGTTTGATCCAATCCGATCACGGCAGTGTCACAATGAACGGGCAAAATGCATCCAGCTTAACCCGATCGCTAATCGGCGTTGCCCCACAAGAAAATATTTTTTATAAAAGTCTAACTTGTGAAGAGAATTTGCGATTTTTTGGACAGCTCTATGGGCTTAGTCATGAAGCTTGTCGCAAACAAGCACAATATTGTTTGGAGTTAGTGGGGCTAGGCGATCGCTCAAAAAGTATTGCGGATAGTCTCAGTGGTGGAATGCAACGTCGTCTAAGTATGGCGATCGCTCTTGTCCATCAGCCACAATTAGTCGTACTCGACGAACCAACAACAGGACTTGATATTGAAGCTCGTTATGAAGTTTGGGAATTGATTCGTAAACTTAGAAGTCAAGATACAGCGATTTTATTGACTACACATATGCTAGAAGAGGCAGAGCGTCTTTGTCAGCGGATTGGCATTATTAAGCAGGGCAGTTTGCTCGCTGAAGGTAGTCTAGAAGAACTTCGTAAACATGTCCCTGCTCAAGAAATTGCGATTATTTGCACGCCCACTGAAGACTTAGCGATCGCTAGAGCGCTCGAGTTGGGCTTCCCTCATCGCTACTATGGGAGAGATCTAGCTTTTTGGCTCCCAAAAGTAATGGAACTAAAAGAAATTCTGGAATGTTTTGAAGGTATCACAATTGACTCGATTATGCGCCAACCCGTCCGTCTTGAAAATATCTATGTAGAAGTCACGCAAGGCTCTAAATAATACCAAAACAAAACATGGCTACGACATTTTTTGTTTTTACAGCAATTGCCGATTAAACGAGCCACAAGATAAATTTAGAAAGCGTTGCTTCGCAACGCTTTCTAAATTTATCTTGGTTTGGGTTTGCGCGCAAAGCGCTGTAAAACCCTTACAGGATTTGGTTCTTAATTCACGAAAGTGTAGCTATACTTTCGTGAATTGGTATAAAAACAGATAAAAACAGTAGATGGGGCAATGCCCACCTTACGAATTCAAGCTCAAGGCGTTGATTGCCTTTAGCTTGATATGCTTTGAGCATGGACAAAAACTGCCTTAGAAAAAGCCAACAAGTTTTGCTGGATTTGCAGAGAATCTAAAGCTACAA
This sequence comes from Pseudanabaena sp. UWO311, assembly GCF_006937785.1. Lineage (GTDB taxonomy): Bacteria > Cyanobacteriota > Cyanobacteriia > Pseudanabaenales > Pseudanabaenaceae > Pseudanabaena. The sequence goes on along the minus strand of NZ_SJEE01000010.1, from coordinate 24,229 downwards.
GACGATCAAGAGATGTGTAATATGTCGCAGCTAGTTTAGGTCTGTTACCAGCTTTGGTTGTCCATAGACCATCTGCCAAACTCGCTCTAATCTCAACTGTAATATGATTATTATCTGGTAGTGTAAAGCGATCAGAAATGCCATGAAAAGCCTGAATCTGAGTTTTTGCATCCCCCTTAATCCAAATTGTCGCTACAAGATAGGGACTCACAGCTTGGAGATCGTTATGACTAACAGATCTTGCTACATAGATATAAAGCAATTGCAACCAAGGTAGAGGATAAATGACCTCTAAAGCACTATAACCACTCGGCTTAGCGTCAATCTCCATTTCTCGGAAATAATCGATTGTTTGCGCCCATTGCTGACTAAAAGTTTTTGCTACATCAGGATTAAGAAACAAATTACCCCATTCACTATGCTGCCAAGGTTGCATATCCATGAAATGCATGTATTCAGCAAACTCATGGGCAAGGCGTTCTTGCTTCTGAGCTACCAAAACATATACATCTTGCCAGCAAAAATATGGCATAGATGAATTTGTATCATCATATGGCTGGAGATAATATTGTTTTGCTAAAACCCCAGCTAAAACCTCAGGTTCGATTAAGCAATAACTATTACTAATTACTGCGATATAGGTCTTCTTAGTTTGAGACTTAGCCAAAATGAATAATGAGTCTAAAGAGAGCTTGTTTAGCTGGCTCTCCAAGCGATGATCACAGATAATATCAAAGTCTTGACACTCCAAAAGTATATCAGGCTGGATGCTTGACGCAAAAAAAGGATGGCTAACAGATTTAACAAAGGTTGAACTTGGCTTGCCCGATCGCTGTGTTAAAAAGTCAACGAAATCTTGACCTAAGTCTGGAATGTTTTCTAGCAAATATTCCCAAGAAGCAGCAAAACGCTCCTTCTTGTCTAGGTTTGGTGGCAGCAAAAAAATGTTACTCATAGCTGGGCGCTATCTAGCCTTGTTTGATTACATTGTATAGGTTATCTATTGACACATACCTATTAGCGGACTAACTATTTTTATCTTTCTTCTAAATAAGTAGACACGCTTAATTAATTACACCCCAAACCCTTAAGGTTGCGCCCCGCAGGGGCGCAACCTTAAGGGTTTCACTTATTCTGCACAGGGACTTATACCAAAATCAAAAAAACAGACCCAGTAAGGGTTTTTAAATTAAGAAATAGCGTAGCCATTTTTTTATTTGGTATTAGGTATGTGAATCCTTGTGATTCAAGAATTGAAGGTGTGGGGCAGAAATTGTGTAGACATCAAGATTATCCTCATTTTTAAATTAACCCGAACTGACGTTAAAATAATGTTTTAAAGCATGAACTTTGCAGCTTTGATCGGCAGCTATGGTAGAAGTATTGACTAATGAATCCCAGACTCAGATTATTCAGAGCAACGCCATTGTGGCAGATGGTTTGAGCAAAACTTATCGTACTGGCTTTTGGTTAAATCAAAAAATTAGTTCTTTACAGGATTTTTCATTAACCATTCGCCAAGGCGAAACCTTTGGTGTGTTAGGTCCTAATGGGGCAGGTAAAACCACATTATTAAAGATTTTGTTGGGTATTGTGAAGCCCACAGCAGGAACTGGTGAAATTTTAGGATATCCCCTAGGCGATCGCACGGCTAAGCAGTCAATCGGTTATTTACCTGAAAATGCTTATTACTACGACTATTTGACTGGCTGGGAACTACTGGATTTTATTGGCAGTTTGTTTGGGGTTGCGCCGACATTACGCCGCCAGCGCATTGCTGATCTGTTAGATCTTGTTGGTCTATCACAGTCAGTAGCTCGAAAAAAACAATTGCGCCAATATTCTAAAGGTATGGTGCAGAGAATTGGCGTAGCACAAGCTCTCATCAATGATCCTGAAATTGTATTTCTTGACGAGCCAATGTCTGGGCTTGATCCTGTTGGGCGATATCAGGTGCGCGAAATTATCTTGATGCTCAAGAATCAGGGTAAAACTGTATTTTTTAACAGCCATATTTTGTCTGATGTGGAGCTGATCTGCGATCGCATAGGTATTCTCAACAAAGGCGAACTTGTGGCGATGGGAACTTTAAATGAGTTGTTGGGGACAGAGCAGTCCTATCAAGTCAGCGGTCATGGTGGCTCTGAGTCAGAGTTGCAACCTTGGTTGGAACATTTAATTTTCCAAAATGATACTTGGCATGGTCAATTAGCTAAGGATTTGCCAGAGTTTTTGACCTATATCGCTAGTATTGGGGCTAAGGCGATCGCGATCGAGCTAGCCCGCCAAACTCTCGAAGAGTTTTTTATCGATCAAATAAAAGCTTCGCGTCATAAAGACTAAGTTCTAATTCAAAAAAGCAATTTTGGTGTTTGTTGCGCCTAGCTAGGCGCAGCAAACACCAAAATTGCTTAGACAATCAAAATTGTGTTCGCAACATTCATGATTTCGCTTATGATAGAAAGGTTGTCAAAAATTTTCTAACTAGAAAATAATCACATTTAATATAGGGATCACGTCATGGCAGTACCCAAGAAGAAAACTTCTAAATCTAAGAGAGATAGCCGCAAAGCAGTATGGAAGAGGAAAGCCGCAGTTCATGCTCAAAAAGCTATTTCTTTAGGTAAGTCCATCCTCTCAGGCAAAAATGATGGTTTTGTCTATCCAATGGCTGAAGAGGCTGAAACAGAAGAGTAATCAAAAAAGCGAGCTAAGCTCGCTTTTTTTGATTTAACTCCATTGAGTAGCTAGTCGCCATACTTGATAGCCAATTCCTAGTCCAATCAAACAAGGAATTGTCAATATGCTGATCGCGATCCATAACTTGCGTTGTCTAATCAAAACATCCCCAACAAAGGCAATTGCAGTTAAACCCACCCAAGCAATGATCGCAAAAAGCAAAAGATTAAACTTCAACCGTACTAAGAAAAATAAACCGCCAATAACTAAAAGACCACTGATCAAATAGCTCCATTTCATCAGAGCATAGTCAGCAAAGGCGGAAATAATTGGGAATAATCCGATGATCACGAAGCCTGCGATCGCTAAATCCCGTCGGGCTGGGATAGTTAACAATACTGAAAGGAAATATCCCATACAGCTATAGCTGAACAAAATAATTGCTAGCCACAACCAGAGAAAATGGATTTTTTTGAAGGGTAATTTAGGTTTCGACAACTTAAATTTGGGCAATTTAAGTCTGGGCAACCTAAGCGTGGGCAAACTAGATCCAGTTTGCCCACGTTTAGGTGAGATTAGGGTTCTTAATGTATTAGGTTTTGACGGATCAAATTGAGCTGATTCAGAGGCGCTCTTTGATTGATCCGCTACAGTTTGTTGATTATCAGAATCATCAGCATCTGCCATAATTTCATCCAAAAGATAAGGGCTTATGAAGCACGCCTGATCTCTAAGAAACCATTTAAAAATTGCCTAGATCCACTCGCCCCTAGCAAAAGTTAATCCTTAAATGATTTCTTAGAGCGTGTTTTCCGAAGCAACAATCATTGAGCCAACCCCACTATTAGTGAAAATTTCCAATAGCAGTGAATGGGGCACACGACCATCAACAATATGTGCTGCTTTCACACCTTGAGCTAGCGATCGCACACAACACTGTACTTTGGGAATCATGCCACCACTGACGACATTGCTATTCATCAATTCTCTCGCCTTGCTGATCGTCAAACTACGGTAGAGAGTGCTGGGATCTTTGTAATCATGCAAAATACCTGCAATGTCGGTAAGCAAGATTAATTTTTCAGCTCCCAAGGCGGCGGCGAGTTCACCAGCAACCGTATCAGCATTGATGTTGTAGGACTGACCAGTCTCATCGGTTGCCACACTGGACACAACAGGGATATGTCCTGCTTCCAGTAAGGTTGAAAGTAAACCGATATTAATGCCACTAACTTCGCCGACAAAGCCGATCGCATCATTTCCCTGTGGACGAGCACGAATCAAGTTGCCATCTTTACCACACAACCCCACACCAGAACCACCAGCCAGATTAATCATTTCGACAATCTGCTTGTTGACTCGCCCCACTAATACCATTTCCACTACTTCCATTGTCTCAGCATCGGTAACACGCAAACCATCGATAAACTGCGGTTTGATGTTGAGCTTCGTTAGCCATGTATTGATTTCAGGTCCCCCGCCATGAACTAATACGGGGCGCAGTCCCATAAATGACATCGTCACGACATCTCGGATCACGTCCTGTCGCAGGTTTTCTTCTTTCATCGCTGCCCCGCCGTACTTGACGACAATGGTACGCCCTGAAAATTCCTGCATATAAGGCAGGGCTTCACTTAGAACCTGAACGCGATCGCTGTCTGTTAGCATTTAACGCCTCAACTAATCTAAAAAAAATACTTTGATTAACCTTACAGCCTCAATTACCCCAATAGATGAGCTAATTAGGCTTTCTATCAATATTTGATGACTTTTGCGAAATTACATACATTTAGAGTAGGCGCTTTGCACCCACTCTAATACTAAACACCTGCGATCGCCATTTCAAAAGCTTGACAAACTGAAGGAATCGAAAATTTAGCTTGGGCTTGGATATAGGCAGTTTCGACTATTCTCTGAGTAGCAGCAAGATCGCTAAAAATTTCTTGCATAGCATCAGCAAGTAATTGCGGATCATTTGGTGGAATCAGTAAGCCTGTAATCCCATTTTCAATAATTTCGCAAGTCCCGCCGCCGATGGTAGCGATCGCAGGACGTTTTGATAATTGCGCCTCCACGATTACTCTACCAAAGGGTTCGGGAGCAGTCGAACAATGGGCGATCGCATCACAAGCTTTCATTAATGCAGGAATATCTTGACGGAATCCTAGCCAATGTACGCGCCCTTGCAAACTTTCTCTCGCTGCAATTTTTTCTAATTTCTCCGTATACTCAAATTCGCCAAAAAGAGCATCACCAACTAATAAAACATGCACATCAGGGAGCTTACTCGCGGCTTCCAGCAAAATATGTTGTCCTTTCCAATAAGATAAACGACTAAACATACCAATCAAATTGCGATCGCGAGGAATCCCTAATTCTTCCCGTAAGTTCTTTTGATAGTCATTAATTTGATCAAATGTTTCAACATTAAATCCGTTATAAACCGTACGTAATAATTGTCGCTTCCCACCTACGGCAAGAAAAGCTTCACCTGTAGCTTGGGAATTAACAATTACTCGCGTGGCAAACCAATTTGCCAAAGTTACTGCAATACGACGATTAGTGGAGCTAAAAATATCAGAGGTTAAAATATCATGTAAGTGCCAAACCACAGGCGCACCGCCAAATAATCTTGCGATCGCCGATACCACAAACCCTTTCTGGTTATTGGCATGAATCAAGTCAAAATCTTTGCTCTTTTGGGCTATTTGCTTACCCAATCGCCATAAATCACCGATGGATTTGAGCGAAGCCAATCCACTTGATACTTTCACATCCGCTAGCGATCGCGATGCTTGCATAACCTCAACCTTTACGCCTAAATCTTCGAGTCGATTTTTTAAGATGCCATCAGTTAATAACACTACTTGACTAGTCTCACGATAAGCATGGGCAAAGTCGAGTAAACAAAGCTCTCCCCCACCTAAGACTGCGGTATAGCTCACAAACAAAATTTTTTTTGTATTCATGTCTGGTAGTGTAGTCAACTTTGAGTAATTCTTTGCGGTGCGGTCTGTAATTTACTTATCTATAACAACTTGCTTGTTTTTTGGCGTATCGGCATTTAATAAACCAATAAAAGAATCAAAATCCAAGTTTTTATTGGTTACAAATCCTGATTTCAAAATTTCATTTTTGGCGGTTCTAGCTTTTAGATCTTCGGGTTTAAAGTTTAGCCAACGGGTATAGCCATCGATCGCCTCAAACCAATATCCTGCTTCAGCATAAATCTTGGCGCGATCGCGAATAGTCAAGGCACGCATCAAGGATTTTTGAAGATTATCATTAGGTGGCGTATAAACAATCCAGCCGCTTGCCGTAACTTCCTTGGCACGTTTATCCTTTACAGTGATTTGCCAACGATAGGTTTTAGATGGTTGCAAAGAAGCGACGATCGGTATTTTGAAGCTAGATAAACCGCTGGACATTTTTAGATCAGTTTGAAAAATCGTAATCGATTTATCTCCCTCTGAGGTGGTGAGGCTAAGCTTCCCTGCAAAGAGATTTTTTGCGTTTACTTTAGACGAATTATTTTCGAGATTATCAATTTCTGATGCAGAAGCTGGAGCATTTTTGTCGTGCAAATGCCAATAAAGCGTAGGTTGTGAAATCGCTGTCTTTGCCCCATCTTCAGGTGTAATCAAGATCAGTAATGGTAGTTGCTGCTCTCTCAATAGTTGTGGTTGTCTATCGATAGGGGCAGATGAAGCACCACCTCTAAGCGTTCTTGGGGGAGTGATAGGGACAGCTCTATCAATTTCTAAGTCGGGATTGACAAGTCTTGTACCTCCGCCTGTGCTTGCAGTTTTGGGTAGACCTAAGCCAAAATTAGTGCCGCTAAACTGAGCTACTAGCCAAGTTTGCGAGATCGTCTCTAAGGGCAAAAAATAGCTTGGTATTGTCACACTCAAAGAAGTACATATCAAGATTGTCAATGTACAGTCGAGATATGTATGCCGACTTAGCTTAGTCGTTTTGGCAATCAAAAAGTTACTTTGAGGAATAAGTACTTTACACATCATAAATTTTGGAGCCACCCGAATAAAATGGGCATTAGGTATTTGCTAAGTAATAGCAGTCATAGCACATGAGCATCACTTTATCTAAACCAAATGAATGATAGCGATATTGGTATATTTGTAGTGATCGCTTGACTAAAAAATTAATGTTTAAATTTGCCAAAAAAATCGCTGGCTTTGCAATTTACACAGGTTTATGTCTGAGTGTAGTTAGCGTTACATCGCCAGTATTTGCTGAAGATAGCAGCCTCGGTATCGTCATGCGACGCGGACATCTACGGGTGGGAATCGATGCTGCGATCGGTGGACCCTATATGTTTTGGAATGCTAAGACCCAGTTTTATGATGGCTTTGAGCTAGAAATTATTCAAGAAATTGCTGCAAGGCTAAACATTGAGCCACGTCCAATTAATATTCCTTGGACAACCCAGCCCGAAAATTTGGCATCACGACAAGTTGATATTCTTCTTAGTGCAAGGGAAGAAGGAGCCTTGGAATCAGGAGATAATAAAGGCAAATTCATTGAAACGACACCATATTATCGTAGTTCTCAGCGTTTATTGATTAGGGCTGATGGAACACAAATCAAATCCTTGCGCGATATGATCGGCAAGCGAGTTGGGGTTGTGGCAAATAGCGGAGGCGCTGCGATCGCCGAAACCTATAATAAAAATAGAGGCAACGCCATTCGCCTTTTTTCGTCACGGGATCTTGATCGGATGGTGATCCAATTACGCGATCGCCAACTTGATGCCATGATCCTTGACGAACCTGTGGCAGTATGGCAAGTACGCAACAATCCCAACTTTATAATTGTTGGGGAGCCGTTAATTCCAATTCGTCTAGTCGCGATCGTCAACAAAGATGATGTATCACTTAAAAAAGCTGTAGATAAGACTTTAACAGAGATGCGTCAAGAGGGTAAACTCGAACAAATACTTAAGAGGTGGAACCTGTGGGAAAGCCAGAAAACTTTAAAATCAACAAAGGACTTGCCAGTTACGGTATTAGCGATCATTACGCCATACTCGGTTTACCAATGACCACTGATCCAGTGCAGATTCGCAAAAAATTTCTCAAACTTGCGAAGATTTTGCATCCAGATGTATTTGGCAGAAATGCCGAAGAAAAAGAGAGTGCGACCAAATATTTCTCGAAGATGGTCAGCCCAGCCTATCAATTACTGAATAGCGATCGCGAACGTGGTGAATATTTGGCAACTTTGAGAATGTTTGCCCAAGGCAAAAAGCAAAAAGAAGAAACACCAACTCTCAGCACTGAAATAGCTCAAAAGCTGTATCGTATCCCCCATGAAATCACCTACAAGCAATATATCGAGGAAATTTCACCTAAACAGTATGAAACACTCGACTCGATCATGGAATACACCGCCACTCTAAGTGAGTTAAATCTCGTATATTTGTTTACCCAAACCAGTCTTAGTTTTTCTTCTGGCAGTAGCACTGCGACTCCTGTTGGCAGTCAGGTCGGTAATGCAGAAGCGACTCCTGCGGCAAAACCTGCTCAATCGCCAGCCCTACGCAATTTGAATATGGCTGAGCTGTTTATTAGCAAGAAACAATGGACAGATGCACTCAAGGAATTGATTAGCGCTGAAAAACTTGATCCTAATAACGCTAAGGTGTATGCACTCAAGGGTTTAGTACAGATGAATCAAAATGCGGCGGCGATCGCCAAGGCAAGCTTTCAAAAAGCACTCAAACTCGATCCTAAAGAGCCAATAGCCGTCAAATACATTAATCAAGTGAGTGCAACTCCAAAGCCACCAGAAAAGCCACCAGAAAAAAAAGGTGGACTATTTGGCTGGGGTAAGAAATAAATTCCGAGTATTTCTCGCTAAGGCTGAATTTCCGCAGACTAAAGATATGGCGAGGCAAACACCTTGGATTTCCGTAGACTAAAATATTATTGTCATAATTCGCTAATTCTAGTTACTAGTGGCGATCGCCAGATTTTATCGGCGATCGCTGAAGTTTTAACATCTGAAAAATATAATTTCATTACTGAAACCAGTGGCGAAAAAGCGTGGGAAATAATTCTCCAAAAGAAACCTGCGATCGTCATAGCTGATTGGGCAATCCCAGATGTGTCAGGTTTAGTACTTTGTCATCGGAGCAAGTCAAATCTTGAGCATCCCGAGTTAATGGCAATATATTTTGTCTTGATCGTGGAAGATTCTAACTCCCAACAACGCCAAATTGGTCTCGATACTGGTGTAGATGAATTTCTCAACAAACCAATAGATGGCTCTGAGCTCAAAGCAAGATTGAGAACAGGAATCCGACTCACTGCTTTGACAAAGTCATTAACATGGGCCAATCAAAGGTTGCTCGCTCAAAATGACTTGCTGGATGCACTTGGCTTGTCTGATTCTTTAACCAAGGTTTTAAGTGAGCAAACCTTTGCTGATGTCATGCCTAAGATGATGCAGCAACTTAAGGGATTTGGTACTTACAAGAATTACAGTTTCTTAAGTGTATTGATCATTGATATTGATCTGTTTAAAGCAATTGTCGATTCTTACGGCAAGAAAATCGGTAATGAGGCTATTAATGCGATCGCTGGACGATTAAGCCATAGTTGTATGCCAAATAGCTTAATCTATCGTCATGGTTTAGATGAGTTTGTATGTGTCACTCCCCATAGTGATACGACAAGTGGTAAGCAACTATCTTTGAATCTTCTTACGAGTATTCGTAGTCATCCGATCGCCGTTTCTTCAGGGTTGTTATTTCCTTTAACGATAAGTATCGGTGGTGTAATAACAGCCTTAGACAATCAAAACCAACAGATTCCTGACATAAGTTTTGAAGAACTGGTCTCTTTAGCTGAGCAATTGCTGTTTCAATCCCAACAATCTGGTGGCGATCGCGACTACCTTGAAATTTTTGAATAACTATAACAACCGTGCGTAAGACAAAATTTCAGTTCTTTGTATCCACGTTACTGGCATTCTCGATGGTTCAAGCGATTGAGTTAGGCTTTAACGATCGTAAATTAGATACATTCTTGCTCAAAGATCAACAAGTCTACGCAAAAAGTAGTGCTGGTCGAAGCGGTGGTGGCTCTTTCACCCGTTCGTCTCCTTCAAAGCCTAGTAGTTCTAGTACATCCAAATCATCACCCTCAACTCCATCTAGTCCTTCCAATGATCGGGACGCATTAACTACCCCTAGCCAACCATCACCAAATCGACCATCGACCATCGTCGCCCCAGTAATTATCAATAATCCGTCGAATAACTCACCCTATGATCCTTACCGAGCCACAACTTCCACATCGTCGAATGGTATGTCTTGGTTTGTCTGGATAATAATTTTATTGATTATTTTTGCGATCGTCTACTTTATTATTCGAGCGATCATGATGCGTTCTAAACAGATTGGAGGAGGAAATGACTTATGGAATGCAACCTTTACGGTTAGCAAACTCCAAGTTGCACTCTTTGCCCAAGCCCGCGAAGTGCAAGCCAGATTGACGGAGTTAACTCTTGAAGTTGATACTGATACACCAGAAGGGTTGATGACCTTGATGCAAGAGTCAGCACTTGCCTTAGTACGTACTCCAGAAAATTGGACACATGTTTCCTCCAGTTCACAATCAGTGCATCGAGACAAAGCTGAAGAAGTCTTTAATAAATTGTCTCTAGAAGAACGTACCAAGTTTAGCGAAGAAACATTAGTGAATATCAGGGGCAGAGTTGCCCAGCGATCAACAGCGATTGCATCCCCAGACAAAGACCCATCCGCTTATATTGTGGTGACGCTGTTGATTGGGACTGAACATGATAAGCCACTGTTTGGTGATATCAAAAATATTCAAGAGTTACGCCAAGCATTAGAGGCGATCGCTTCGATCCAAGCTAGTCATTTATTGGTTTTTGAGTTGCTTTGGAGTCCTCAAGCGGATACAGACAGCCTCACTTACGATGAGCTACTGACGGAGTACAGCAATATGATTCAGATTTAAGCAACTCGCGGAGATAATCTGACACTGTCATCGACGCAAAGCAACGACGACAGTGCAAACTGATATAACATTTTAAGCTAAGTACTTGTATAGCAAAGCAAGGTTTGCTTAGGACATAAAACCAGAAGTGAGTTGCGGCGCTTCGCGCCGCAACTCACTTCTGGGATTTTGGTTTGTACCAGCTAACTCTTTTTTTGCTATACAAAATAAATTATCCAAATTTGTAAGATTGCGCCCCTGCGGGGCGCAATCTTACAAATTTGGGTTTGTAAATGCCTATTTACGTCACGTTGCAAAAACATGCCCGAAGCCAGAATTTCCTTCGCCGAACATTATCATGAACGGACTAAGTATGCACCTGCCACCCTTGCTAGTAAGAGTCAGGGACTAGATTGGAGTACCCAACCATCGCCATACAAGGATTATAAAATTGGTACGGTTTATGATCTAAAGCCATATCTTACTGAAGAAATTCAGTCTGATCGCGATGGATTATTGATAAGTCGTTGGCGAAGGCTATCTAGGTTACTATTCTGTAGCTATGGATTGACGGCGCGAGTACCGACCGTAACTGGTGAGGCTTTTTATTTGCGATCGGCTCCTTCGGCTGGAGGGCTATATCCCGCAGAGTTATATCTGATCTCAGCGGGGACACCGCTTTTGTCCGCAGGGCTCTATAACTATCAAGTCCGCACCCATAGCTTGATCCATTTTTGGCAAGACAATAATGTTTGGGCTGGTTTGCAACAGGCTTGTTTTGCTCATCCCGCTTTACAAAATACCCGCATGGCGATCGCCATCACCGCAGTATTTCATCGATCTGCATGGCGCTATCAAGATCGGGCTTATCGACGAATTTTTCTGGATACAGGGCATTTGCTCGGAAATATTGAACTTGCTAGCTCAATTGAGGATTATCAATCATCACTAATTGGGGGATTTGCCGATGAAGCAGTCAATGAACTGTTGTTTTTGGATAAAGAGGTTGAAGGGACGATCGCGATCGCGCCAATCCTCGATCTGCAAGATGAAGAGCGCATTGGCAGAGGTCAGGAATCGCGAGAACCAATGCAGCGATCGCTCAATATTTCTAGAGGAATTATGACAGCCCTGCCATCAGCAACTGTCACCAGTTATCCTAAGCTACCTGATGGTGAGCTTTTAGAATATCTACACCGATCTACTCAAATTTCTGAACAGCCAAATATGCAGAAGCTTTTAGAGCAGATAGATGGCCAAAAATCAGATGATATCGAACAAATTCCTGAGCAAGATCTCGATAAGTACAACTTTCCTTTTTGCGCAAAAGTCTGTACTAAAACTGAAAGCATTCACTGGGGCGATGATCTGGAAATGCTCGAAAATACCATCTTGCAACGGCGATCAACCCGTGAATACAGTGGCGCAAAGTTAGAACTTGCCGAACTCAAAGCAATTCTTGACTTTACTTATCAGCCGCAACACTATACTGATCAGGGTATTGATGGTAATCCTGACTATTTCGACCTCAGTCTGATCGAGACCTTTGTAGCCGTAACAGGTGTAGTTGGCCTAGACGAAGGATGCTATTACTACGCACCCAAGTCACAAGAGCTACGCCAAATTCGCTTTAAAAACTTTCGTGATGAATTACATTATCTCTGTCTCGGTCAAGACCTCGGACGCGATTCAGGAGCCGTCATTTTCCACACCGCCGATCTTCAAAAAGCTGTAGCTAAATATGGTGATCGCGTTTATCGTTATCTACATATGGATGCAGGACATCTAGGACAACGCATAAATCTGGCTGCGATCGGCTTAGGTGTCGGCGTAAGCGGCATTGCAGGTTTCTTTGACGATCTGGTCAATGACGTTCTTGGCATTCCCAGCGATGAAGCCGTTTTATACATTACGACATTAGGCCGACATCGTTAAAAAGAATCTAAACTACTCGATTAGCGGGCAATATAGATTTTGTCTTACTGATAATCTCAAATTGCCCTATTAAAAGAAATACAATTACCAAAACTATGATGTCAAAGTATTTGTGATGAACAAAGACAACGCACCTGAAACTTATACTCAGCAAGATAACTTCCTTGCCTTTTTTAAGCCTGCTGATGCTTGGACAACAATTTTTCTGTTTGTTGCTGTAATTTTAATGGCGTTTGGAGTCGGGGCTAAATCACTCAATGTTATTTACCCATTTGGGGCTTTTGTTGTTTCGTTGAAGCTATATTTTCGGCATCATTTTTTGTATGCAGGTTTTGTTTGGTGGCTGTTTCTTTTGACGCCGCTTGTCCGACGTATTGCCGACTTTCGGGCTGGAACATTTTCAGATCCAAGTCCAATGCTTTTAGCACCCTATGTAGCAATTCTAATATGCGTATACACACTTTACTTAAATTTATCCAAATCAAAAGAACAAGGTTCAATTCCATTCATATTGGCAATCAGTGGTGTGGTATACGGTTACTTAGTAGGGCTTATTAACAGTAATAACTTTGTCTCAGTTACTGTGGCATTTTTAGAATGGATATCACCGATATTGTTTGCATATCATCTATATATTAATTGGCATAGATATCCTGCCTATTGTCGCAATCTTCAGAAGGTTTTCTTATGGGGAGTCTTAATCATGGGAATTTATGGAGTCTATCAATATTTGGTAGCTCCTGAATGGGATCGCTTTTGGTTAGCTAACGCACCCAATGTACTATCTAGTATGGGTAAGCCAGAGCCTCTAGGCATAAGAGTTTGGAGTACGATGAATGCTTCAGGTACATTTGCTGTCTTTATGGCTGCGGGTTTATTGATTCTATTTAGCTGCCAAAGCTTTTTAGTTCTTCCAGCCGCTGGGTTTGGAGCCTTATCATTCTTGCTATCTGTAGTGAGAACTGGTTGGTTAAGCTGGTTTTTCGGAATGATATTTATAAGTGCGAATATCAAACCAAAACAACAATTTAAACTAGTTTTAACTATTTTAGTACTCGCCGCGTTAGTAATTCCTCTCGCAACAATGGAACCTTTTGGTTCGACTATTACGAAAAGATTAGAAACACTATCTGATATTAGTAATGATGGTAGTTTCCAAGAAAGGCAAGGACTCTACAATATTCTATTTAATGATGCTCTCCAATCATATATTGGGCGAGGAATTGGAGTTGGTACTGGATATGACAGTGCGATTTTGGTTATGTTATTTGATTTGGGATGGGTTGGCTCTATCCCTTATGTGGGTTCCTTAATTGCACTGTTGATCTTGATCTTTAAGAGTCCTAAAACAACCAGAGATATTTTTGCTTCGATAATTCATGCAATGATACTGCAATCAATTTTTTATCTGTTTGCAGGTGCATCAATGAAGGGCGCTTCTGGTATGCTACTTTGGTCATCTTTGTCTCTAGCGCTATCTGGCCGCAATTATTATTACAAATCAAATTTGTTACAAAATAGTGCCGATTCAGATCTGAGATACAAAACTTTTATTGATGCAGAAAAGTCGTAGCAGACTATCTATTATGAGCTAGAGCCATTATAGTCGAAACATACCCAAAAATCTTAACCAGTAGAGCCATAGAGAAACTTGTCTACTTGCCCATTTCAATCTTTTTTGTGCTTCTTCATAGGAAGGAAAAGATTTAATTAAAGTGTCAGGTGCATTCTGAATTATCTGACTGAAGCCCTCTGTTGATATATCTGGGAGCCAGTTCCTTGCTTTTGCTAACTGAATTTCCATACAAATTTGAGCCTGATTAGACGATAAGTTTGGCACAAGGTTTCTAATATCAAGTGATAAAAGTGTGTGTTCAACAGCAAAAATTTTGGCGTACTTTTCAGAGAACCCATGAGTGCGCCATAGTCCAAATTCGCTAGGATAAAAATAAAGATCTCCAAGAGACAATAAGCGAATCCATAGCTCCCAGTCTTGAACAAGTTCGTAAGCTATGTTTAGTCCACCAACTTCTATATATGCTGAACGGCGCATTACTGTAAATGGGACGAAAGGACAAATAAGGGGTAAGACCCGTTTGCGTAGTTCTTCTCCACTGATCATGGTTCGAGATGCCCACAATGGTTTAAGTCTGCTGGGACTTGATGTATCACTAAAGGTTCTGATTCGACCTGCTATCATCACGGATGAGCTATTGACTTGCGATTTACAAGCAGCTAACAAGTTCCCAAGACCATCTACTGACATCAGATCATCCGCATGGAGCATCATCATCCAATTTCCTTGGGATTGCGCGAGAGCATGTCGCCAGTTCAAAGTTCGATTATCGTAATATTCAGGAGTTTGGATAAATTGGTAGGCACATTCAAATTTATGATTACGAGCAATTTCTAAACTGCGATCGCTAGAGCAGTTATCACAGAGAATTACCTCTACTAAGTTTTGTTCTGTTTTGTCTAGTTTCGCAACTGCATCTGAAACTGAATTTAGGCACTTTTCTAAAAAGTTTTCGCCATTGTAGACGGGGATTGCGATGGAAAGAAGTGGTTGCTTGTCAGATATTTGCATAGGTTCAGTTAAGAAGTATTTTCATAAATAAAAAACAGCGTGAGATCAACCAATCTCTACGAAATTTGACTGATCGCTTTTTGGGAAATAGGTAAACTTTCAAATTTGCTTAGATCCGTAGGAATACCTAAACCATACATGCCGTTAGCTTCGCTGCCGATGTTATAGCACTCAATTTCCATGTTTTTAGCAATCATTTCATTGTAAGCAGGAGCAACATAAAACTCACCGTTCACACGAAAATCTCTAGCAATCATTGCTTCTGCCGCCTCTACATAATCTTTGCCTCGACAGTAATTGTAAATTCCAACAGTTGCTTCGTTAGATACAACCTCTTTCTCGACAACTTCGCAGATCGCACTTTGCTCATTAAAGCGTACAAAAGACCACTTGGGATCATCGGCAGTCATAGTCATGATTAAGCCGTCTGCGCCTGATGTTTCCATAAACTTCAAGTAGTCATTGATATCAATATCCACCCACTGATCGCTGTTGGCAATCATCAAAGCATCATCATTATCAATCAAATCCTTAGCAAGCAATACTGTGCAAGCAGCGCCTTCTGTTACAGCATCCACAAGTACAATTTCACAATTAGGCGACCAATCACGGAGACTCTGATCAAGCTTATATGTTCTTATATGTTCTTCGAGACAAAGAAAGATAAAGCGATGATCGCATTTTGGACGAAGGTTTTGAATTACTAACCTGATCATTGGCCGCCCATGGACGGGGATGAGTGGTTTTGGTAGAGTAAACCCCGCTTTCTGAAAGCGACTACCCCGGCCTGCCATCGGTATAACGATATTGAGCATTTTACTCCTCTTTGAGATATTTATCATTGTTAGCGCCAGGGACTTTGACCACAACGGTTGTGACATCGGTAATTGCCGCAAAACCTGTGCCTTCACCAGGTTCCATCACAATAATCTCTCCTGCACCAAAGCGGCGATCGCACATTTCCACTTCTCCAGAAATAATCACCGTTAGCTCAGTTGCAATTTTGTGGTAGTGCCATTCTTCCGTAGCGCCTGCTGGGTAGTTTTTTACCGCTACTTCAACATCATTGGTTTGGTAAAGAGTGGGTGTAAAATTACCCACAAACCAACCCCTGAACATATTTTCCAGTTTGTCACTACGCATATTTGGTATTCCTCTGAGTGGATAGAGAATAAGAGTGCAGATACTCTGAATAGGCTTGAACTTCTTGTACGCCTGCTAGTTTGAAGTAATTACTTTTAGGGATCTTGCGAACACCAATTTTTGCCTGATTTAAAATCATTTGATTGTATACGGGACAGATGTAAAAGCTACCATTAACATGATCGTCTTTTTTAATCATTTCCATGGTTGCGCTAACAAAGTTAGATCCTTTAGCAAAGTAATATAGTCCAGCGGTGGCAAGATTGCTAATAGGACGTTTTTCTGATGCTTCAATCACCAAACCATCTTCAGAACATTTAACATAAGACCAGCGAGGATGCACTGATTCAAATACAGGCGTACCTCCGTCTAATCCTTTAGTTTTAAAACCATTAATAATTGCGGTAATATCTTCTGCAATTATTTGATCTCCACTCGTGACTAGTAGAGGCTCATCATTATTAATATATTCAGCAGCCAGAAGTGCTGTACAAGCTGCACCAGCAGTTGAACCTTTGACTTCAATAATGATTGCATTTGGAACTAGTAGACGAATCACATCGGCAATGTAGAACCTTTTGTTTTCCTCTTCGCGAACAGCACAAATAAATTTGTGATCGGGTTCAGAGAAATGACTTAACTTTTCAATTACTCTTTGTGCTAAAGGTAGCCCATCAATTTCCACCAGATTTTTGGGGTATAAGTACCCTGCCTCTTCAAAAGCAACATCACTACCTGCCATCAAGATTAAAGTATTCATGCTTGAATTGCCTCGTATCGATGAATTTGAGCCATTATGTTGGTAAAGGTAACATCATAAACAGATTCTACAACCATGAGATTTGCACCCGCTTCTTTGGCGGCTTTAATGCCGTTTTCGTTGTCTTCGACGACAAGACACTCAGAAGGTTCTAGTCCCAGTTTAGAAATTGTGCTGAGATAAATTTCTGGATTGGGCTTGCCTTTGACAACATCTTGATTGCTCATCAAAACATCCATATATTTTAATAAGTTACTTTTTTTCATCATTATTTCGACGCTATCGCGAATAGAGTTGGAGGCAACTGCGAGTTTGTAATCAAGTGCTTTGATTTTCGAGAGCGCGTATTCGTGTTGAAAGACTGGCTTACACTTGGTTTGGACAATTTCCATAGTGTAATTTTGCTTTAACTCGTTAATGAATCCATGCAAGCAGTTCGGTAGTCCTCGTTCGATACTTAGCATTTCCAGCTTACGCCTAGTTGGCAAGCCGTCAAAGGTGACTAAGTGGTCGTAGCGACTAATTTCGTAGCCAAATAAGGCAAGTGCCCGATTTAATGCTTCATAGTGCCATTCTTTTGCATCAATAAGCACTCCATCCATATCAAAGATGACCGCTTTGATTTTAACCATTAAAAAAAAGCCTCGCTGTTTCGGGGTAGTCAGTACATATCATTAAACTATCATTTTTGTGTAGTTCCCAATCAGAGATTTTTGCCCAAAAAGATTTATATTCTCTTTTGTGCAAATCAGGTGATACAAGGCATACGATTTTTTTAGCGTCTAGATGTTTCTTGATGTCTGCTTGGGTTATCCATTCACTCTCAAAACAATCGAGCCAAACACCTACGGAGTAGGCATAAAAAGGCAATTCTTTTTCATACTCACTTTCTCTGATCATAAAGTTCATGTGATTTCGCTGATACGAAAGTGTATCAGGAATAGACATATCAAAGACAAAATAGTTGTTGATATCGTAATCCAACAGAATTTGCTGAAGAGTTTTTTGCAGCCCATCGGCTTTGATATTCAGCGCTAATGGTAAACCCTCCCCATATTGCTTATAGATCTCTAGAAATTTTTCGATAGAACATGCTTCATTAGTCGGGGGATCGTGAGATATAACTAGCTGTCCATTGCGATCTCGTATATCTGTTTCAGTGCCAAACCCTAACTGAAAAGAACGAACAAAAGCATCTATCGTGTTTTTTTCAGCCTCGGTTTGCCAATACCCTCGATGACTTAATATTTTCATAAATTAATTTGAAATTGCTAATAAAATTAATTGAACTGAATGTAGGGAAAAAGCATCTTCCAGAAAAAAACTAACTGACATTCCACAGATAAGAAACAAGAAAATCACATTGGAGCCATTTGGATTCCATCCATTACTACAATACTTCTTTACCTTGTAGCTAATCCTTAGCTTCTTAGGACACCTGATATTGGCAAAGGTCGGATCAGAGCTGTCAAACAAATCAGCACTGGACAGCTAAAATATGATCGACTTATTTGCATCTTTTTTGTCCTTATGAAATGGGCGTTTGAGCATCCATCACTCATTAACTGTGCAGTACTGATCTGTTTATGCTATTTGAATTGGGATGGATTGTGGTAATTCCTTATATATGAAACATTATTTTATCAGTTATTCTGATTTTTACAAGCCCTAAATAAACAGCCATTCTCAATTACAAAAATCAGTTTCATAATGAGAATTCCTACTAAAAGTGCTAAAGACATTTTTGCTTCAATAATTCGTGCTATCATTATGCAGTCTATATTTCGTCTTTTTGCTGGGGCGACAACAATTAAGGAGCTTAAGGCATTTTGCTATAGCCTTTTTTAGGCATGGAAATAGCTTGTTGTAATTATTTATAAATTTAAGTTAATTTCCGTTAGCAAATTTACTGTAACTTAATTGGCTTAAGTCGCACATTGCAAGTATTTTATTTTTTACAGAAATTTTGCGCTTAAAATTTTATTTGCTTTAAGATATTGACTTATGAAAATTGCAATGATACATGCTGACTTGCCCAATGAGTCAAATGGGGGCGTGGCCTTTCAATCTCATTATTTGTCTAATACATTGGTTAGTCGTGGACATGATGTCACAATGTTTACTTTTAGCCCTCATTATAAAGATTGTTTGTATAGTGTCAGTCAGTATCCACCTACTCTAAGAACACCTAAATTTCAACCTTTTCTATTAGCTTATCATTTACTACGCACGAATTTTGTTGGATTTGATGTTATTCATTCCCATGGAGATAATTATTTAATGTGGGGAAAACACCCACAGGTTAGGACTTTTCATGGTTCTGCTAAGGATGAAGCTTCTTCTGCAGTTAATCTAAAAAGACGCGTTTTACAGTCGATTTTCTTCTATTTGGAAATTGCAGGCACTTGGGTAGCAGATATAAATGTTGGTGTTTCTGAAGCAACAAGGCTGCGTATCCCAGTTATCTCAGATATAATTCCCTGTGGTGTGGACATTCAACGGTTCAAACCAGCTCAAAAATCTGAGCATCCAACTATTTTGTTTGTAGGTTCGGCGGGGGGGAGAAAGCGCGGGAGCTTGTTAGCTCAAACTTTTTGCGAGCAAGTTTTGCCGCAGTTCCCAAATGCTGAATTATGGGCTGTGAGTGATATTCCACTGGTTGGTGAAAGAATTAGTAATTTTGGTAGAGTTCCCCTTGATACGCTAAGCGATTTATTTCAAAAGGCTTGGATATTTTGCTTACCAAGTACCTATGAGGGTTTTGGAGTCCCCTATATTGAGGCAATGGCTTCAGGTGCGGCTGTAGTTGCAAGTCCTAATTTGGGTGCGAAAGAAGTTCTCACAGAGGGCAAATATGGATTAATTGCCGAAGACGATCAATTGGGAAATAGTATCAATCGCTTGATAGGTAATCCAGATTTGCTACGCCATTATATAGAACAGGGGCTTGTGAGATCGCAGGATTTTTCATGGGATCGAGTAGCTGAAAAATACGAGCAAGTTTATGAAAAGGCTTGTGCATCAAAATCCAAAAAGAATGAGGCCTTATGAAGCTACTTGTACTCAGCCATGCATGTGTTACACCAGTTAATCAGCAATTTTTTGCTGAAATAGAAGAGCAAACTGGCTGGGAAATCACCATAATTGTGCCAAAAAAATGGAAAAATGACTACAACAATGTGATTTTTCCTAAGCGATGGAAGACATTTCGCGGCAAAATCATTGAATTACCAGTTCTCATATCTGGAAGCGTGCCTCTACATTTCTACTTTGCCACTTTTTTATCTATCCTACGCGATCTCCAACCTGATTTCATCTATGTGCATCACGAGCCATATGCTGCCGCTACAGCACAGCTATATCTAGCAAATTTTATTAGTGGTCAAAAACCTATCAGTTTCTTTACATGGCAAAATATCTTAAAGCACTATCCATTCCCCTTCAATTATTCAGAGAAATTTGTTCTTGAAAATAGTGCGATCGCCTTTTCTGGATCGTATAGTGCGGCTGAGGTATTGCTTCAAAAAGGCTTTAAAGGCAAGTCTATTTTATTACCTGCCAGTGTCGATCCTTTGATATACCAACCTCAAATAGAATCTAACACATCACTTAAAACCGAATTGCAAGCTTCTGCTTCTGAAGTATTGATTGGTTATATGGGGAGGATTGTTGAAGAAAAAGGTTTAAAAACTTTACTTTATGCGCTCAAAACTATTATTAATTTGTCTTGGCGACTAATTGTGGTTGGTTCGGGTAACTATATGTCTACGTTTGATGCGATCGCTCAAGAATGTAAAATTAGTGATCGCATTACCCATCTTGGTTTTATTCCTCACCAAAACGCGCCGCAATATTTATCAGCTTTTGACATATTAGTTTTACCATCTGAAACTCGTAAAAACTGGAAGGAACAGTTTGGGCGTGTCACAATTGAGGCGATCGCCTGTGGTACACCTGTGATTGGTTCAGATTCAGGAGAAATTCCAAATCTGATTAATAAAACGGGAGGTGGGCTAACATTCCCTGAGACTCAGGCTGATGTTTTAGCTAATCGCATTACTCAACTTATAGAAGATATAGATTTGCGTCATGAGCTTGCAGCTAAAGGACGTTCAGTAGTCTTAAATGAATATTCTAATCAGGTAATTGGGCAGCGATTTGTTCAAGGTATTAATGAATGTACCGGCGCAATTTAAGTTACAGCGCTTTCTACGCAATATAGAACCAAGAATTTTTTGGCTCTTCTGGGTTTCTGGTGTAAGTTGTATAAAATTGACACAATAATTTGTGGTCTATTAAGCTACCTTACTTTTCCCGTTATCTTTTTGATCTAGCATAACCGTTAACATTCATAACTCTACAAGCCTTATTCCACCGTTACATATTGTCATTAAGTAATCCTTATTGCAAATTTGGCTAATGCCAAAATCCTTACCTAGAAGGCATTTCAGAGATGACGTTAAAAGTAAGATTAAGCTACCCCTGTTAAGGTGCAAAAATATCGAACATAGATTGGTTGTTTCAGCCTTCAAAAATCCATTTTTTTGAACTTTTGATACGAAATTTTACGCAGCTATATCGCTAGGATTACGCAATTTGGTTGGCAACCTTAACAGGGGTAGTCTATTAAGCCTATGATTGTGTTCAGATTAATCATTTTAGAAACTTAAATTTATCGCAAAAATTTGCCCTAGCTCATAGAATAGCGATTGTAGTTACAACAACTAATATTGATTTAGAATCAGGGCACTGGTCAGCTAATGGGGGATGGGTTGTGAAATGCCCATTTCACGCCAACCAAAAATATGCAAATACGTCGATCACGCTTTAACTTTCCAGCGCCTAAAATCAGCTACAATTTCATGTTAAAATTATTAGTGTTCTCTAAATAAAACAATAAATTGATTGTATTTATTGTACCGCTAAAAAGTGCCTTAACTTCTAGCAATTGGCATTTAGTATCTCAACTGTTTGAACGTAGCATTAAATCTATATGCAATCAAACTTCTTCCGACTTTAAAGCAATTGTAGTTTGCCATGAGTTACCAGACATAACATTTCAACATCCGAATGTAGATTACATTCAGGTAGATTTTCCTATGCCAAATTCGGATTCTGATTTATACATTAAAGAAACCGACAGATCTCTCAAGGTTTGGTATGGATTAAATTATGCTAAAAAGTATCAACCATCACACGTCATGATTGTGGATGCCGATGATTTAATAAATTGTAACATTGCTGACTTTGTTTCTAAACATACTGAAAGTAATGGTTGGTATGTTGAAAAAGGCTATGAATATAGAGAGGGTAGCAACTCCATATACCTCATGAGAAGTAAATTTCAGGATAAGTGCGGTACTTGCAATATAGTCCGTTACAATCTGTTGGATAAATATATAAATTTTGATATTAGTGATGTTAAAGGTTTCCAATTTTTACATCATCAGTCCGTACTGCATCTGATGAATAACAACTCTACTCCTTTAGAGAAATTACCATTTGAAGGTGCTATTTATGTTATCGGGCACACAGAAAATATGTGGCTGCCTGCTTTTAAGATAAATATGCTTAAGCAATCTAAATTCAAAGAATTATTCTTGTTTAGGTTACGGCAAATTGTTAAAACTTTGCTTTCTCAAAAGTTAACGGAAACGATACGTCAGACATTTGGTCTATACGATCTGTGATTCTGCCTTAGTCAACTTGAATTAAACATCAATGTTTAGTAATACTTAACAATAACCAAGCCAAATCATCTGAAATAAACAATTTTATTGAAGCAACCTATTTAAGCAAAGTACAGTAATGAATGTATCGTTCTTGTGGTGGTTAAGTTGTAAGGCTTACCAACTGAAAATCCCGTTAATTCCGCGATTAATTAAAACGATTAATTTTTTGTTTTTTCACGCGATTCTTCCTTATCAAGCGGAAATAGAACGTGACATCGATCTAAAATATTACGGTTTAGGTATCGTCATTCATCCAAATGTCAAGATTGGACATCGCGTCCAAATCTATCACAATGTAACTTTAGCAGCAGAAACTTGGGTTGGGTCTCCGTACAAAATACAAATTGGTGATGATGTTTTCATTGGCGCTGGAGCAGCATTTGTGGGGCGCAAAGATCAGACTTTGAAAATCGGTGATCGCGCAGTGATTGGAGCAAATGCTGTAGTAACCCACGATGTTAATGACGGAGAGACGGTTATAGGCGTACCTGCTCGAACCATTCAAAAAGAAACTGAGAAAAAAGAAATTGAAAAATAATGAAGATAACAGTAATTGTTCCCACTTACCTGCGCCCACAAGATTTAGCTCGTTGCTTAACTGCGTTAAAGCAACAGGTTCGTTCTGTTGATGAATTGTGGATAGTTGTCCGCGATACCGATCTCGAAACTTGGCAATTTTTAGAAAATTTTGATCGCGGCGCTTTACCTTTACATACAGCAACAGTAACGGCGGTTGGCGTAATTGCGGCGATGAATGTTGGGCTTGAGTCAGCCACAGGGGATATTGTGGCTTTTACTGATGATGATGCTGCACCTCATCCTGATTGGCTAGAAAGGATAGAAGCTTACTATTTAGCAGATGAGCAAGTTGGTGGAGTTGGTGGGCGTGATTGGGTCTATCACGGGACAATATTGGAAGATGGTTCTAAGCCTGTAGTAGGAAAGTTACAGTGGTTTGGGCGATTGATTGGCAATCATCATATTGGCAGCGGTGAAGGGCGCGAAGTAGATGTGCTGAAGGGTGTAAATATGAGCTTTCGGCGTAAAGCGATCGCTGATTTACGCTTTGATCAAAGAATGAGAGGCACAGGTGCACAGGTGCATTTCGAGGTAGTTTTCTCTTTGACTTTGAGACAAAAGGGGTGGAAATTAATTTACGATCCACAAATTGCGGTAGATCACTTTCCTGCACAGCGTTTTGACGAGGATCAGCGCAATTCTTTTAATGCTCAAGCATCAGTTAATGCTGTTCATAATGAGACAGTAGCGTTATTGGGCTATTTGCCTCCTTTACAAAGATTGGTGTTTACGATTTGGGCGATCGCGATCGGTACATCTGAAGCTTTTGGCGTGTTGCAGTGCATAAGATATTTGCCTAAAGAAGGTGACGTAGCAAGACAAAAGT
>NZ_SJEE01000001.1 GCF_006937785.1 Pseudanabaena sp. UWO311 | reverse complement strand
CTGATTTTGATGATCGTCTTATGTTGAATGCGGCTGGCTTATGGAACTTCTATTTGGACGCTTCTTAAAAACAGATGGAAAGAGCAAAATCCCCTCTAAACATTGCTTTTGTTTCCCAACAGGTCTAATGAAGAGCTAACAGCCCGAATTATCACTCCTGTTCTAGAGGAAATTGTGAAAGCTCGTATTCCAGCAAGAAGTCTTGAGAAGAATTTGATCGAACGTACAGAGCTGAAACAGGAACTAGAAACAAAAGCGAAACAACGATTAGATTCCTATGGCATTGTCGTAACCGATTTATCAGTTTTGAACGACACAGCGTCTGATGAATTTACTAAGGCAACAGAAGAGAAACAAATTGCCGAGCAACAAGCAATTTCGGCAAAAATTGTCGCAGAACAGGAACTTCAAAAGGCAGACTACGAGTCGAAGAAGGCGGCTAAGGAAGCAGAAGCGATGATTGCTCGTGCTAGAGGGCAAGCAGAAGCCCAAAAGTTGTTACAGACATCTTTGAGTCCAGAAATTTTACAGAAACAGGCGATCGAGAAATGGGATGGTAAATTTCCAGTAGTAATGTCTAGTAATGGAGCTTTACCCTTTATTAATGTCAATGCTCCTACTAACAGTTCCGAGCCAAAAAAATGATTTTGGCGAATGATTTTGGCGATCGCGCTCTCAACAATCCTTTTTGTTATACAAAAGCCCAAAATGGCGTAGCCATTTTGGGCTTTTAAAAACCTTACAGGGTTTGTTTCTTAAAATGCTACGCCTTAGATTTACATGACGACACAGAAATGGAATAAATCACCATCGGCAGATATCTGCTCAACCTTTGCGATGCAATCCTCTAAATCTTCAATCAATTCTTCTGAGAGATGTTCTTTACCTTGCTCAAAAAGACTTTTGCGCTCAGATTCACTGTTTTTCACATATTCTCGCAAAGCTCTTAGCATTGGTAATGCTTCTGAAGGGCTAAACCATGATGTTGTATCTCGCAATGTATCCTCGTCAGGGAATTCTTCATCTTCAGACATGTTTATATTAAAGTCCGTCCAATCTAGGAATGAAGAGAGCTTCACCAGACCTAATTTCTCACATATAGGATCGAGCATCTCCACAGCATAAAACAATGCTGAATGATCCAAGTCATCGCCTTCCGTCATCTTGCTCTTACTTAATACCCAAATTGTAGTTCCCATTGAGTGTCTCCCAATCAGCGAAATGATTAAATCTTATCAATTCATATCAATTCAATTGACATAATTTTTTAATTTAGTGACAGAGGCTAACCAAGCTTTGTAGTTTTCGCTATCCTGCCATAATTCTTTTTTTTAGCATAATACAATTGAAAAGAAATATTATAGCGATCGCAGATTGATTAGCCTGAACTCTAACAGACATCGTAAACAAAGCGATCGCTAGCAAGAAAATGCGAAATCCCTCTTTTTGCTTTAAACAATTTGTAATCTTTCAAAACAAATGTGCGATGAAAGTAGGGACAGATGGCATTTTGTTAGGAGCTTGGGCAAATGTATCTGAAAATGCTCAAATTCTGGATATCGGAACTGGGACAGGTCTACTAGCGCTGATGATGGCACAGCGATCGCCATTGTCAAATATTGATGCAGTGGAAATTGATGATGATGCATATGGGCAAGCTAGAGAAAATATTGAGAATTCACCTTGGGGCGATCGCATAAATATTTTTCATACTCCTATTCAAGACTTTGCCAATAGTTGCTCTAAGCAATATGACTTAATTATTTCCAACCCTCCTTTTTTTGAAAAGGCAAGTAAATCATCGCAAAAGTCAAGAAACTTAGCGCGACATAGTGACAGCCTTTCTCAAACAGATATTCTCCAAATCGCCTCGCAGTTACTAAAGCCAACTGGTCATTTAGCCGTTATTTATCCGACCGATTTAGCTGATAATTTCCTAAATAAAGCCAAGGGTTTTCACTTATTTTGCGATCGCAAAGTCAATGTCAAACCAACCCCAAAAACTATCATCAAACGCATCTTGTTAGAATTAAGTTCAACATTAAGTTCAACTCAGAGGCAAACTCAAGAAGCTATATTGATAGTAGAAGAGCGCAAACATATCTACACAAAGGAATACATTAATTTAGTACAAGACTTTTACCTAAATTTGTCTGTAGTAAGTACTCCCCGCCCATTGAATAATTAGTGATGTTCGGCTTTGTCGAACATCACTAATTATTCAGCCTGTACTTCTTGCTGCACTGGCGATACAGGGCTTGGATCTGGATTTTAATTACGCCAAGCTATTTATTGTGTATATTTAACCTTGGTTAAAACTTCAAACGTTTGTATACCTATGCCTACCCAAAATGATATCCCAGTTGCTCAAAGGGTCAGCGATCCTAACCGATCACCCCAAAAGCAACCAGAAAAAGTCAATACAATTTCGCGATCGCTACAATCAGTTCCTTGGTGGGCATATGGTTTGGCAGTACTAGCTTTTTTATCCCCGATTGTTAGCACCCGCATCTGGTTCGCTCTAAATGCCAACGCCGCAAATCAGCCTAAAGAAGTTACTTCATCCGAGCAAAGTTCACAGCCAGAACCTTCTCCGCAAAATTCGCAACCATCGGCTATTCCTACTGCGCCATTTATAAGTGCAACTCCTGCGGCTAAAGGCAATGACACTAAGCCTAATCCAGAAGTTATTGCGAAAGAATCCAATAGTCCACCAGATTTATTTGGACATCATGCATTTAGCGAAGCTCCTGCGAACAAATTACGCACTATAGGTAGAGCGGGAGATGGCTATGAGATTAAGCTACATGAGTCAGCAGCAAAAAGTTTTCTCAGAATGGAAGCAGATGCTAAGGCTGACGGTGTAGATTTTGTCGTAATTTCAGGCTTTAGAACGATCGCTGAGCAGCAAGAACTTTTCTTTGAGATTAGCAAACAACGAAACCAAACCCCAGCTCAAAGGGCAAAAGTTAGCGCTCCTCCAGGGCATAGCGAGCATCACACTGGCTATGCTCTAGATATTGGTGATGGTGCTGTACCAAGTGCAAATCTATCTACTAACTTCGAGAAAACTGCTGCCTTTCAGTG
The DNA here is from genome assembly GCF_006937785.1 of Pseudanabaena sp. UWO311. Lineage (GTDB taxonomy): Bacteria > Cyanobacteriota > Cyanobacteriia > Pseudanabaenales > Pseudanabaenaceae > Pseudanabaena. The sequence goes on along the minus strand of NZ_SJEE01000001.1, from coordinate 354,652 downwards.
GTTGCAAAATAACGCTGCTAAGTATGGCTTTGAGATGTCTTTCCCGCCCAATAATCCTCAGGGTGTAATGTATGAGCCTTGGCATTGGCGATTTGTCGGCGATGATGATAGCCTCGCAACTTTTTACAAGAAATCTAACCCTAGTACTTCCTTTATTAAAAAACCTTAACTAAGACAGACAAGTAGCTTAAGCCCCTTATCTGTCTTAAGTTATCTCGAGTTGAACCTTGTCATGAATGTAACTGCCACTGATTTATTAGCGATCGCCATATTTACAATTACGATGATGTCTTTGGTGGGAACAATGGCAGGTTTATCACCAGTTGTCCCCGCTGCGATCGCTATTAGTTTACTTAGTGCTTGGGGGATTGATATTGGCTTTTGGCAAGGGAAATTTGGGGCATATACTCAGGCATGGCTGAGGGCGCGATCGCCTAAATACCGTGAGCGAGTTTCCTATCATGAAGCTGGGCATTTTCTTGCCGCTCATGTGCTTGGTTTTAGAGTTGTGAACTACGCGATCGCGGGTATCGTTGGGCGATCTCTAGGCGAAATATTAGCTGATGATGCTTTTACGGGCATTGAAGGTGGCGTGGAAATCGAGAGCGCTGAAGCTCCTAACTCAGCAAATTTATCAGCAAATTTGCTCGATCGCTATAGCACTGTATATATGGCAGGTATCGCAGCTGAACAACTGATGTGCGAAGGAGCAACTGAAGGCGGTATTGATGATATGAAACGCTTGCGTGAAGCAATTGCTCATTTACCTAACCCGATGACCCAAGAGCGTTGGGCGTTGCTAAATGCCCGTAATTTATTAAGCGATCGGCGTTCGGTGCTAATTGCCCTTGCCGAGAAAATGCTCAATGGAGCAACCGTCGAGGATTGTTGTCAAACTATTGAACAACAACTTTCTATAGCAAAAAACTAAGGGTGGCGCTTCGCGCCGCCTTTAGTTTTTATAATTTGTTTTTACAGCGCTTTGCGCTCAACCCTAAATTAAGATAAATCTTGAAAGCGTTGCTTTGCAACGCTTTCAAGATTTATCTTGTGGCTCGTTTGAACAGCAATTTCTGTATAGTTAGTTTTTATAAGTTGAGTGCTTCTTCTGTGAGAGCAGGCACTTGAGGCAAAACTTCTTCTGGCTTGCCATTTTTCTCATCTGGTAACCACTTTAAGAGTGGAAGTGGCAAAAGACTAGTTAAATTAGCAATTAAAACTAATAACCAGAGGTTATCAAAATTTGATTCGGTAACACCTAGAAGATAGGTCAAACCAGCTCCTAACTGAAAAGAACATAGGGCCGAAATATTCAAAACAGACATCAACAGGGCAAACAATGTTGCTTCAATTCCTTCAGGACATAGTCGAGCCGCTAACACCAAAACGGGCATAAAGGCAATGCGACCAGCTACGGTCAAAATCAAACTGTCACCAAGACTAAACCAGCGATCGTCAATACCTAGCGATCGGTTGGTGTGGGTAACTAGTAATAAGCTGGTAAGCCCTAATAAAGTTGAAATAATGGTTGTCCAAAAGAAAATCTTGCGGGTCGGCACAGCCCTAAAAAAGCGCTGAAATAACCACACACCAAGTAATCCCGCCCAACTCGCGAAGAACCGAACCGTGCCAAGGAATTCAGGATTAAACTTTAGTTCATTAGTCGTGAAATAGAAAAAAGCAGTATCAGCACTTGGCGATGCTTGCCAACAGAATAGAAAGGCAGCAGGCAACCAAATTGCCTTATTCGTGAAAGCCTGACGCAGTTGAACAAAGTTGAACTTTAGCGACATCCAGATTTGCGAATTTCTCGATAAATTTGCAGGCTGAGTAGGTGGCAACCCATCTTCCGACTTATTGGCAGGATCTGGAGCAACAATAAAAATTGTGGACATTGGCGGATCAGCGATCGCAAATGCCGAGATACCCACCAAAAGCGGCAAAATCGCGGTAATCTCAAAAACAAATTTTGCGCTGAATTGTTCTAACAGGTAACCACTCAGATATGCAGAGATAATCGCACCAATTGAGGAAGCAATCCAGCTAAAAGACTGTAATGAACCTGCATCGCCCTCTGGCTCTAGTCTGGCGCGTTGGACAATCAGTGCATCGGTAATCGCATCAGAAAAGGCAAGAGATAGAGAACCAGTGGCAATCATCGCGATCGCCCAAAATGGAGTTTTGACCCATAACCCCATGCTAATCCACGCAAAAACCCCTAAAATGCTCGACAGCAAGAGATAAGGACGGCGACGATAGCCAAATACTGGGAATCCGTCAGATATCAAACCATATAAGGGCTTAACAGTCCAAGGTAACATCGTAATCCCAACCATTGAGGCAACCTCCGCAGGACTTAGCCCTAAGTCATCCTTAAGGAAGAAACTTACGGCAAGTTGAGAGATTGCCATTGCACCTTGCACAAAATAAATAACTGCGATCGCCCCTAGCTCTAGGTCAAACGAGCGCCCTCGTAGTTTTTTGAGCCAGTCTGATTGGATTAGCACTATACGATTGCCCAAGTATTAAGAAATTTTAATCTAAGTATATTTTAGTATCAATGCAGAAAATCGTGTAGTACTCGTAGGTGTAAATCAATGGAGCCGCGAATAAATCATGACGCTCACGAAAATACGGTAGGGTAGATGAGAGAACAATTAGTACAGATTCCATCTTTTCTCTCAATTCCCATTTTTAGATCCTATGCCCAATCCCATTTTTGTCCTTGCTTCCGCATCTCCCACCCGCAAAAGCATTTTAGAAAATGCTGGGATTAAACCAATTGTCAAAGTCAGCTATTTTGATGAAGATGCGATTCAGGTTAGCGATCCTACTTCACTAGTACTGACCTTGGCTCAATGCAAAGCTAAGGCGATCGCAACCGAATTTACAGGACAGAATGCGCTAATTATGGGCTGTGACTCGATAATGTATCTCAATGGCATGATCTACGGTAAACCTGACTCCAAGGAAACAGCGATCGCTACATGGCAAAAGATGCGTGGCAATTATTGTGAGCTATACACAGGGCATTATTTAATTGATGCTAAAACTCAGCGATCGGTGATGCGTCACGGTGTAACCAAGGTGTATTTTGCTAATGCTACGGATGCAGAAATTAGCAGCTATGCGGAATCGGGCGAACCTTTATGCTGTGCGGGCTGTTTTACGATGGAGAAGCTAGGTGGATTATTAATTGAAAGAATCGAAGGATGTCACACTAATGTGTTGGGATTGAGCTTGCCGATCTTGCGTCAAATGTTAACCGAACTCGGCTATAGCCTCCACTTTAGTGCTAATGGAACTACCATCAGATGAATACCGCCAATCGAAATACACTTTGGGCAAGCATTGTTGTTGAAGAGCTATATCGATCAGGTGTGCGGACAGTTTGTGTTTCTCCTGGCTCTCGCTCTACGCCACTAGTGATTGCTTTTGCTGAATTGCGCGATCGCAGTTCAGATTTTCAGATTTTGGTGCATATTGATGAGCGCTCAAGCAGCTTTTTTGCCCTCGGTTTAGCAAAAGTCCAAAAAGCTCCTGTTGCCTTGCTCTGCACATCAGGAACTGCGGCTGCAAATTACTATCCTGCGATTATTGAAGCCTATTACAGTCAAATTCCACTTGTAGTCTTGACCGCCGATCGCCCCCCAGAAATGCGCGATTGTGGTTCTGGGCAAACTATTGATCAGATTAATATTTATGGAAAACATGTTCGCTACTTTTTTGAAGTGGGAACACCAGAGATTCTCGGTTTTCGATTGCGCTATTTGCGATCGCTAATTGGTCGTTCTGTAAGCATTGCACTTGGCAAAGGCGATTCACCCGCAGGGGCAGTCCATCTCAACTTCCCCTTTGCTGATCCGATGCCACCTTTACCAGTTGCTAATGATGTACCAGAAGACTTAGCTCTCAGCAGTCCAGAAGCAATGTTTGGTAATCCTTCAGGTGAGGCTTACAGTCAAGTAATTGCTGGAATGCGATCGCTGGGTACGGATGCGATCGCCTCCATTGCTAATCAAATTATTAGTCATCCTAGAGGTGTGCTAGTTGTAGGAGTATATGACTCACCGCCAGAGTTTTTAGATGCTGTGCGTTGCTTGGCAAGGGCTACGGGCTATCCATTGCTGATCGAAGCCACAGGAGCACATCGTACTGACGAAATTGGTCATTATGATAGCTTCTTGCGATCGCCAAACTTCTGTAAAGCCCATGCTCCAGAAATTGTGATCCGTTTTGGAGCCATGCCAACTTCCAAAAGTTATTTACTCTGGTTACAGCAACACATTAGCTGTCAGCAAATCGTGGTCGGCAGCACCAATAGCGATCCTACCCATGGAATTACCCAAGCCTTAAATGTTAATCCTGCGAGCTTTTGCCAACAGTTAGCCAATTATTTAGAGAACTATGCCCAACCGATTTGGCAAGATAAACAATGGCGTTTAGATTTTGAATTAGCAGAAAGTATTGCCGAACATGCGATCGCCGAATCTCTAGCCACAATTGAAGAATTATTTGATGGTAAGGTTTATGCGGAACTTGCAGAAATTCTTCCTGCCGATACTTTTATTTATGTGGCAAGCAGTACGCCCATCCGCGATTTGGATACATTCTTCCATAGCGATCGCCCAATTACCGTTTTAGCAAATCGTGGTGCAAATGGCATTGATGGAACTTTGTCGAGTGCGCTGGGTGCTGCATGGGGATGCGATCACCCGATGCTTCTTATCTGTGGAGATCTAGCGTTTTATCACGATCTAAATGGATTGTTGGCGGCAAAAAAATATGATATTTCTCTGACGGTAATTCTTCTTAATAATGATGGTGGTGGTATTTTTGATTTGTTACCAATTTCCAAATATGAAGATACCTTTGAAGAATTCTTTGGCACAGCACATGGTCTAGACTTTGCGCCAATTATCTCCGCCTATGATTGCGAACATATTCTCATTCAAGATTGGCAAGATTTTCGCGATCGCGTGATGAGTTCTCTGAGTGCTGTAGGAACTCAAGTTTTAGAAATTAGAAGCGATCGCAAGCGCAATAAAGAACTCCATTTTGAGATCTGGAATAAGGTGATCGAAAGCTGCGATCGCAATTTTTATAGTGCTTAGCGATCAAAATTTTTGAATTGTGTTTGCGATCGCAAACCTCCTAGTTTTAAAAGCAAGCTGTGATCGCAAATTATGCACGCGATCGCAAAAAAAATTCTAGTTTTAAAAATCAAACTGCGATCACTATTTCAGAAATGTATGTGAGATCGCAAAAACCTTAACTTCCCTAAAACAATCCGCGATCGCAATTTCAGCATTGTGTACGCGATCGCAAAAATCCTGATTATCAAAAGGCAGCCTGCGATCGCAAAAATCCTAGTTTTAAAATTAAGCTGCGATCGCAGGTTGAGCAGTTACAGCACATCATAGACAAATCGGAATTCTTACTGGCAAATCAGAATTGTCTAATTAAAGTAAATATAATTGTGAATCTGTTTATAAATCTAAAAGCTACAAATATTTTTTTTCTCGAATGGACAAGTTTTATTGATAATTGGATTTCCCAAAACTATTAAACCCTCAAGATCATTTAAATTTTTAAGTGAACTCAATGAACTAATATCTATAATCTTATTATAACTTAGAAATAATTGTCTTAGATTTATCAAAGACTTTAAAGGTGTCACATCAGAAATTTGATTTCTTGAGGCAGAGAGAAAGGTTAAATTTTTCATATTCCTAAGAGGACTGATGTCAGAAATACTATTGCTACTAATACCAATCTCCTTCATTTTTATAAGCTTTTCTAATGGCTTGATATCGACAACCTGATTTTTAGTTAATACTAGCTTGGTTAAATTAGTTAAAGAACTTAGCGAATTAATATTAGTAATTTTATTGTTATTTAAATAAAACTCTTCTAAGTTAGACAAAATGCCTAATAGATTAATGTTAGTAAGTCTATTATCCTCTAGGCTCAGGTATCTTAATTTAGTTAAAAACCTGAGAGCAGATATATTTGTGATTTGGTTTTTATCGAGAATGAGTAATTCAAGATTAGTCAAAGATTTTAGTGGGGTTAAATCACTGATCTGATTTTCACTGAGTCTTAACTGTACTAGTTTTTTAAGAGACTTAAACGGAAGAAGACTAGAGATACCTTCTTTAGGTAGACGTATTGATGTTGCGTTACTTAACAGTTTATTAGCTATTTCGCAATCAGATGTCTCAGCCGCTTAGAGTAACCGTTATACAGTATGGCTTGTCTATTTGTCAAGTTTACTTTTGTTGGCACAAAAATCGGCAAAGGAGTTGTATGCATCCATATCTTTCGCTTGACCTTCAGATGCTTTGTCAAACAAAGTACTAAAAAGTAAACAAGATAGAGCTACAAGGAAATTAATTGTTAAATAATTTTGTCTCATATACTTTTGGTTACCAAGGATTTCCCAATAAAACAGTAGCAGCCCAATACCATGGATGATCAAATTTTGCCGCGATCTCTTTTCATACTTGTGTACGCGATCGCCTAAATCTTAACTCTTAAAAAGCAACTTGCGATCGCTATTTCAGAAATGTATAAGAGATCGCAAAAATCCTAAATTTTAAAAATCAACTTGCGATCGCAAAAATCCTAGTTTTCAAAAAGTAACCTGCGATCGCAGGTTGAGCAGTTACAGCAGATCATAGACAAATCGGAATTATCACTGACAAATCAGAATTGTCGAATTCAAGTAGGTATAATTGCGAGTCTGCATATAAATCTAAAATCTACAAATGTCTTTATCTTCAAATGGACAAGTTTTATTAATAATTGGATTTTTTGAAACTTCCAGACCAAGAGGATTAGTTAGATTTTTAAGTGAACTCAATGAGCTAATATCTGTAATCTTATTATATCTAAGAAATAATCGCCTTAGATTTATCAAAGATGCTAAAGGTGTCACATTAGAAATTTGATTCTTGATAGCAGACAGGAAGGTTAAGTTTTTCAGATCACTAAGAGGACTGATGTCAGAGATGCTATTACCACTAATAACAAGCTCTTCCATTTTTATAAGCTTTTCTAATGGCTTGATATCGACAACCTTATTATTAGTTAATACTAGCTTGGTTAAATTAGTTAAAGAACTTAGCGAATTAATATTAGTGATTTTATTGTTGTTTAAATAAAGCTCTTCTAAATTAGGCAAAATACCTAATAGATTAATATTAGTAAGTCTATTATCTTCTAAGCTCAGGTATCTTAATTTAGTTAAAAACCTGAGAGCAGATATATTTGTAATTTGGTTTTTATCAAGAACGAGTACTTCAAGATTAGTCAAAGATTTCAGTGGAGTTAAATCACTGACCTGATTTTCATAGAGCCCTAACTCTACAAGATTTTTAAAAGACTTAAACGGAAGGAGAGTAGAGATCCTTTGTCTAGGTAAACGTAATAGTTCTAGGTTACTTAACCGTTTATTAGCTAGTTCGCAATCAGATGTCTCAGCCGCTATGAGTAATCGGTCTACAGTATGGCTTGTCTCTTTGTCAAGCTTACTTTTGTTGACGCAAAAATCAGAAAAGGTGCTGTATGAATCCATGTCTTTAGCTTGACCTTCAGATACTCGGTCAAACAAAGTGCAAAATAGAAAACAAGATAGAGATACAAGGAAATTAATTGTTAAATAATTTTGTCTCATATATTTTTTATCACCTTGGACTTCCTAATAAAATAATAGCAACCCAACACCATAGATAAGCAAATTTAGGCGCGATCGCTATTTTTGATTTGTGGACATGATCGTCAAAATCTCAACTGTTAAAAATCAATCAAAAACAATCTAGGAGAGCAGATTAAGTATTTTAGAGTTTTAGGGTTTAACTTGTTTCGCGATCTAGCACCTGCTCTACTTGTTCATAAATTGCTTGTGACTCTTCGGGAGTGTTACCAATACTCGTTAGCCCTAACTTACCAAATTCTGACAAACAACTCATCAGGTGAAATACTGTTCCCGTCTCAGTGCTGCTATCAAAATGTAAACGATGGTGGGCAATAATATCCATCAAATCGTGGGGTAAAAGTCCTTTATATTGTGACTTTTGCAAATTATCAGTCGCTACATAATATTTCTCTTGTCCCTGACGGCTATAAAATTTACCATCTTCAAGCTGAAACTTCCCATTAGTTAAAAACCGCAATGTCATAAATGGATGTGTCGTCCCCCCCTTGCGAAGGTTAATTTCGATCGCTTGTAAATCCCAAGAGCCGTTCGATTGCTTTACCGCCACAAAATCCACACCATAGCGCTCTAGCGCACCTTTGCTAGCGAGATTTTTGCCGATCTCTAAACCTATTTCTTGAAGCTGAAGACGATAAGCGGCATCAGCAGGGAAACTACAGCCTAGATAGACCTGCCCATCGGGACCTCCCAAAATCTGATCGTGTGTAGAAAGGATTTCCACTTCACCAGTTGGTGCGATCCGACCTTGTACGCTTGGTGATCGCTTTTCTTCACCCTCGACAAAGGCTTCGACGATTGCACCTAATTCTGGAATCTGTCGCGCATAATTTGACCATGTCTCATGATTTGACTGAAAGCGCATGGAGGCAAAGCGTTCAGAGATTGCCCCACGGAGATCTTCAAAGCTGCAAGTTCCCGCTCCTTGGTTAATAGTTTCCGAAATCTCGTCTAAACATAAAATTGCATTTCCTTCGCCCGAAAACCCTTCATTGAGTTTGACCACCATACGCTTGAGATGCGGCTGTCTTTCCCACAATGCAGCAGCAGAGATCGCTAAATCCTCAGGTGTCCATACGAGTTGACTACCATCAGGATGCGAAACTCCTGCCTCAGCAAATACTTGACGACTACCGCTTTTAGTGCCCAAATGCAATAAGTCAGGATCGACAGCCCACAAAGGAATATCCAATTGAATCGACAACTCACGTTCCAAATGTGTGGAATTAAAGCAAATCATATAGGCTTTGTTAATCCGTAGCGATTGTCGAATCCTTTCAATCAAGCGTGGACGTTCTAGAATCTTTTGAGTTAGCGGCTTTTCCGCCGCATCATAGGTTGTGAGTGTGACTAAGCGTTCTCTCGCATGGGAAAATGGAATTCCTGGTAATAATTGTAGATAGTAATCAATGATGATTGGCGCTAAAGGTTGGGAGGTCACATAAACGAGACGGTTACGAGGATTACGAAGACGAATCAGAGAAAATAGTAAACGCTCTTCGTAATGATGACTGCCCTCAACTTTTTTGAGCTCCGATGGATCAAGGGTCAAAGATGGAACTACCAGGATATCGTAATCACTATTATCGAATTGCTCGATGTTTTGCCAGCGATCGCGTAGTTGTATTTGCAAATCTCGAAATCGCGCTGCCGATCCTTGCGAAATAAAGCTATCTCCTCTTTTAACCATGCTTTATCTTCCTCCTGAGATCGCTATCCTATCCTATGTTTTACAACCAAAAAAAATTGAATGGCGACGCTTCGCGCCGCTGTTCAATTTTTTGGGTGCGACAGCTATTTTGAACAATTTTAGATTTATTTGCCATGTGATATCAGTTACGAATAGTTAAGAATCGAAGTAACTAAGATCGCAATCTGAGTTCTGTTTCGTAAATTTAGCTGACTCAGAATATTGGTAATGTGGTTTTTTACAGTTCTTGTGGATATATAAAGCTGATTGGCAATTTCCTCATTATTTGCACCTGTAGCAATTAATTTTACTATTTGCTGCTCTCTTGGAGTGAGTTTGTCCCAATCAGTTGTATACACCTCGGAAATCTCTGGGACTCGCGCAATTACTTTTCTGCCTAGGTTTAAGTCCAAGTGCATGTAGCCTCGATAGACAGCTTGAATGGCAAATGATAATTCTTCGGGAGACGTATTTTTTAAGATATATCCTGAGGCTCCATATTTTAGAGCTTGTGAAACATATTCTTCCGTATCATCAACAGTGAGAATTAAGACTTTTGTTTCAGGAAAGCGATCGCAAATTTGTTTGGTGGCTTCCACTCCATCCATAAGTGGCATTTGGATATCCATGAGAACAACATCTGGCTGAAGGCTTTCTACTTGCGCGATCGCGAATTGTCCATTTTCGGCTTCTCCAACAATTTCTAAGGAAGATTCATCACCAAGAGAAATCTTCAACGCACGACGAATAAAAGAATGATCGTCAACAAGTAAAATGCGGATTTTCATGGAAGTTACCTATGCTTTGAGCGATCGCTTCAGACTAATTCTCAAACCAGCAGTAATACTTTCGAGAATTGGTGTGACCTCAGATTAGCTGTTTATATAGTAACGAACAAGTAGCGATAGTCCCAATTTTTTATGGGACTAAAGTACTAGCAGATTCAGGACTTAGTCTTCATGTGCAATTTCTGCCTCAGATCTAGGATGGAAATGTAGAGCTTAGAGGATTCCTTCCATGTCCAAAATTCTTGTTGTTGAAGATAGTAAAACTCAAAGGGAAATGATTACTAGCTTGCTCCAAAACAATCAATTTGAAGTTGTAACTGCGAAAAATGGTGTGGAAGCGATCGCCCAAGCTGAAGAGCTACATCCTGATCTCGCGATTATAGATATTGTGATGCCTGAAATGAATGGTTATGAGCTTTGTCGCAAACTGAGAGACAATCCTGAAACATGGAATATCAATATCATCATGTGTTCGACTAAATCCACCAAAGTCGATCGTCATTGGGGATATCGCCAAGGAGCAAATGCTTATATTGGCAAGCCTTTTCGCCCAGAGGAATTGGTTAATACAGTAAATGAGTTGTTAAGAATATCGTAAGTTGAGCAATGCCCATTCTACTACCTTATGATCTTTTCGTATTACAGCGCTTTGCGCTTAAGCCCAAACCTAGATAAACTTTGAAAGTGTTGCTTCGCAACACTTTCAAAGTTTATCTAGTGATTCGTTTGATCGGTAATTGCTGTAAGATAGGAAAATAGTGGAGATTTGCTAGTCTTAGTTAACTAAATCTCTGCTCTAAAATTGTAGTCCACGAAAAGTAATTGAGATTAACGTGTCTGGGAATGTACCTATAGATTTGCCACAAGATTTATTAGAGTCGATCCAACGTACTCGCACTGCTGCGATCGCCTTGGCAAAATTACCAAGCGAGGCGAAGAATAACGCATTAGAAGCGATCGCAGTCGCCTTAGAACAACAAACTGAAATGATTTTGACAGCCAATCACAAGGATGTCACTGCTGCTAATGCGAACAAATTGTCTAGCGCCTTGATCGCTCGTCTCAAGTTGGATGCAAATAAACTGAAAAGTATGGTCGCAGGCGTACGCGATGTAATCCGCCTTGATGATCCGATTGGCGATCGCCAGATTCATCGTGAACTAGATACAGGGCTAGTATTAGAGCGTTTGTCTTGTCCCTTGGGCGTAATTGGGGTGATTTTTGAAGCGCGTCCTGATGCTGTTACCCAAATTGCCGCGCTAGGTATTAAGTCAGGTAATGGCGTAATTCTCAAAGGCGGTAGTGAAGCTGTCCATTCCTGTGAAGCGATCGCTTTTGTCATGTATAAAGCATTAGAAGAGCTATTTACAAAACATGGCGGTGTATCGCCCCATGTGGTGCAGCTATTGACCACCCGCGCAGAAACTTTGGCAATCTTGAAGATGGATAAACTCATCGATCTGATTATTCCTAGAGGTTCCAATCAGTTTGTCCGCTATATCCAAACCAATACCCATATTCCTGTTCTCGGACATGCCGATGGAGTCTGCCATTTGTATGTAGATGAGTCGGCAGATTTAGATAAAGCAGTAGCGATTGCAGTTGATAGCAAAACCCAATATCCAGCGGCTTGTAATGCGATCGAAACAATGTTGGTGCATAATGCGATCGCACCCAAATTCTTACCATTAGCTTTAGCCTCCTTACAAGAGAAAGGCGTAGAACTTAGAGGCTGCGATCGCATCCAAAAAATCATTGCGATTAATCCTGCTAATGAATCAGACTGGTCAACGGAATATTGTGACTTGATTTTGTCTATCAAAATTGTTGATTCGTTAGAAGAAGCAATGACCCATATCACTACCTATGGCTCTAAACATACTGAAGCGATCGTCACTGAAGATCAAGCGATCGCCGATATATTTACGAGTGACATTGATGCAGCTGGTGTATACCACAATTGTTCCACCAGATTTGCTGATGGTTTTCGCTATGGATTTGGGGCAGAGGTGGGCATTAGCACCAACAAGATGCCTCCTCGTGGTCCTGTTGGATTAGAAGGCTTAGTTACTTATAAGTATCGACTTGGGGGAAATGGTCATATTGTCGCTGACTATGCTGGGGCAAATGCTAAGGCTTTTACCCATCGTGATTTATAAAAAACTAAAGGTGGCGCAAAGCGTCACCTTTAGTTTTTAAATATTAAGAGGCGGCGCTTTGCGCCGCCTCTTAATATTTTGGTTTTTGATGTGTCTTGATACAAGCATCTATAGCTAACTTGAAACTAAAAGAGCTTATGTCAGTCTTGTAGAGTATGGTACAATCTCGCCCAATTTCATTTTTTGCTACCTTCAGCACAAGCATATGAGACTCCTCACACAAAACACTCTTCGTAACACTGCCATTGGACTAGTATCTCTTTTGAGTATTAGCACCATAGCCAACTTTAGCGGCTCCGCTAATGCCCAGTCTTTCCCAAATGACTCACTTCCAGCAGTTCCCAGCAATGCTAGTAGTACACAGTACCTCGTATATTTACCCAATGTGGCAAATATCAAACAAGCAAAGATATTGGCTCCAGATGCATTTGCTAGCCGTTTAGATACAGGCGAACAGGTTGTACAGTTAGGTCGCTTCAATAACTTAAATCTGGCCCAACGTCGCGCTGCTCAGTTTAGTCAGGCAGGACTAAATCCACAGATCAAAACTGTCCAGAGTAAGTTTTCTACTTTGCCCTCTGCACCCGTAAGTTCTATTCCTCCTATCCCTAACAATAACCCACCATCCACATCTGCGCCGATTCCTGTGGAATCAATTCCGATTCCGACTTCACGGACAAATGAGCCATTACCAAATGTCCCTGGTTCAGAGTTTCCTAATAGTAATGCGATCGAAATTGTGCGATCGCCTCAGCCACTTCCCCCACAAAATCAGTCAGTACAAGCTCAGGGAATTCCAGCGATCCCATCTCAAAGCGTACCTGCTGGCGCACAGCTACGCTATTTCGTGATTATTCCTACAGGCTTAGTGTCTGAGTTGCAAAGAGTACAAGCGATCGCGCCTAATGCTCAACTAAGATCTTCCTATCGTGGCACATATATCGAGGTACAGGGCTATCCCGATCGAGGTAGTGCTGAGACTTTGAGTCAAACTATTCGTCGTCAAGGTTTTGATAGTCGTGTCGTATTTTTCTAAATAATTTCTCCCCCTTTGCAAGCTAGTGTGTATAGACATCTCAGCTTGTGTGTGAAATCAAGGAAATTACCCTACTCTAAACATCATCTTGCAAAGACTACGATGTACACACTAGTCATAAAAACCAACTTAAGTCAGTAGTTAACTAAGCCCCCTAGCCCCCAATTCTGGGGGAACAAGAAAATAAATCTTTTTCAAAGTCCCCCAGAATTGGGGGATTTAGGGGTCTTAGATAAATCGAAACGAACACAGAGAGACTTGTGTACACGGTAGGCTTTATAAGGGGAGGAAACAATATTTCTGGTCTTTGCCCTAAATAAAATAGAACAAATGCATTTGCATCTGTTCTATTTTATTTAGGGCAATTATGATTGATCTTTAGTTTGTGTAGGCAAATCTAGAGAACGCTAGCTAGCAGAGCTTTTTGAGCATGAAGACGATTTTCGGCTTCATCCCAAATGCGAGACTGAGCACCTTCCATTACTTCATCAGTAATTTCTTCGCTACGATGAGCAGGTAAGCAATGCAGCGCGATCGCATCTTTATCGGCTAAAGCCATAAGTTTCGCATTCAATTGATAGGGTTGGAAAATAGGAATCCGATCTTCTGCTTCTGATTCCTGTCCCATACTTGCCCATACATCTGTATACAGGACATGAGCTGCTAGTGACGCTAATTTAGGATCATCAGTGACGATTACTTCGGAATTAATAGCTAGAGCTTTTGCTTGAGCAACAACAGCAGGATCGGGCATAAAATCCTTCGGTGAAGCAATACGAACATTCATGCCAACAAGAGCACAACCAATCATCAGGGAATGCGCCATATTATTGCCATCACCTAGATAAGTAAGGGTTAATCCTTTTAAAGAGCCGAAGTTTTCCATCACGGTTAGCAAATCCGCAAGGACTTGACATGGATGCTCCAAATCGCTCAGGGCATTGATAATCGGCATCTTCGAGAATTTGGCAAAAGTCTCTAACTCCGCTTGCTCAAAAGTGCGAATTGCCAAAACATCCAAATAGCGATCGAGTACTCTGGCGGTATCCTCTATCGGCTCACCCCGACTGACTTGCGTCACATTTGGATCGAGGTCGATGACATGTCCTCCCAGTTGATGCATGGCGACGGTAAAGCTAACTCGCGTTCTTGTTGATGCTTTGCGAAACAGCAATCCAAGGGTTTTACGCTGAAAGTCAAACTGGACTTCTCCTGCTTTGAGTTGTTTTGCAAGAGTCAGCAATTCCTGAATTTCGCTTGGTTGCAAATCTGCCAAACTAAGAAGATCGCGTCCCTGAAGGTTTCCCATTGTTGTTAGTTAGAAAAGATCTTGTAATGACTGTATCATCAACTTACAGCTGAAACCAAGAACTCAAGTTCTTGGCTAAAAACTAAAGTCCACTGAAGTGGACTAAAAAATAATTTTAAGCCAATCCGTTGAGACAAGTGCGAGCTTTTAGCCCAAACTTGCCTCAACGGGGCTAGTGCTTCCAGATAAAATCATGAAGTTAATCTCTGCAAAACTAAACACATTTAATTTATCTAAGCGCTATTATATTTTTGCCTTGCTGGGGATTGCGGGTTTAGTTTTGACCAGTGAAATCGTGGCGCGATTGGGGGCAGAGATTTTATGGTTTCAAGAGATGGGCTATTTGCCAATGTATTTGTTGCGGCTTACTTGGCAAATTGGGCTGGGCAGTGCCGTATTCGCGATCGCTTTAGTCTATCTACTTAGGAATTTGCAGACTGCTGAAACGCTGAAATATGCTGATTTGCCTAGCGATGCTGAACGAAAACAGTCTAAAACACGAAGGCGAACATCTCCAAATCAGCAACTAAATAAGCAGCAAGCAATATCATCCAAATATATCCCGACTTCTCTGCGATTGCGTTGGCTATTGCCGCTAGTTGTGGGCTTGAGCCTATTAATTTGCCTGCTCATAATTCATTATGGACAGGTCGCGATCGCGCAATGGCGACCGTCAGTGATTCAGCCAAGTAATGCTCCAATCGCCCCTTTACTATTTAGACCAGATTTGATCGGTCAATTGGTAATTCAGATCTTCAGAGAGCGATTCTCAGCAGTCATGACTATTGTGGTAGCGATCGCTTTGTTGGTTTACCCCAAGTTTTTACTGAAAGCGATCGCATGTTTGATCAGTGCATTTACAGCATGGGTGATCTCACGGCAGTGGATGCGAATTATTCCCTACTTTCAATCCACTAGTTTTGAACGAACTGAGCCAGTTTTCAATCAAGATATTAGCTTTTATATATTCAATTTGCCCACATTGGAAGTTTTGGAATTTGGGCTAGTCGGTATTTGCCTATATGGTTTTATCGCCGTACTTTTAACCTATTTACTATCGGGGAATAGTCTTAGCGAAGGTAAATTTATCGGCATTTCCCACGCTCAACAGCGCCATCTTTACGGACTTGGCGGCGTTGTGATGTTGATCATTGGGTTTAGCTATTGGCTCAATCGTTATGAACTTTTATATTCACCACGTGGAGTTTCCTATGGTGCTAGTTATACCGATAATGTGGTGCAGTTGCCAGTTTACACAGGGCTCAGTATTTTAGCTTTAGCGATCGCTATTTACTTGATTTTGAGATGGATTAGATTTCATCGCCAGCCTGTCAGCCGTAAGCCCGTAGTAGCCGTATTAATCTTATATCTGACGATGGCGATCGGGCTTGGTGAGGGTTTACCGATCGCAGTGCAATCATTAATCGTACAGCCGAATGAACTCGCCCGTGAACAGCCCTACATCCAACGCACAATCTCCTTTACCCGTGAAGCCTTTGGACTTGAAAGTATTAGTTCTCAAGTTTTTAATCCGCAGGGCAAATTAACGGCAAAATCTATTCAAAAGAATGATCTTACAGTTCGGAATATTCGACTTTGGGATAAACAGCCCCTACTTGCAACCAATCGCCAACTGCAACAAATCCGTCTCTACTACAGTTTTCCTGATGCAGATATAGATCGCTATACGATTAATGAAGAGAAGCTATCTAAATCTCCTGCTAGTCAACAACAGGTACTCATAGCAGCGAGAGAATTAGACTATGCAGCAGTTCCTCAAGAAGCACAAACTTGGGTTAACCAACATTTGATTTATACCCATGGTTATGGATTTACGCTGAGTCCAGTCAATCGGGTTGCAGCAGGGGGCTTGCCTGAATATTTTATTAAAGATATTGGCATCACCGAAGGTACTCCTCTCACCACTTCTAGCGAGGCAGTGCGGACAAGTATCCCGATTGGTCAGCCTCGTATTTATTACGGAGAGAATACCGATACCTATGTGATGACTGGGACAAAAGTAAAGGAGCTAGATTATCCTAGCGACAATGATAATGTTTACAACATTTACGATGGAAGAGGTGGTATTGCTCTTGATTCATGGTGGCGGCGGATGTTATTTGCCAAATATCTGAATGATTGGCGCATGGCGGTAACTCCAGAATTTCTGCCCGAAACCAAGTTACTGTTTCGTCGGAACATTATGCAAAGGATTAAGGCGATCGCTCCATTTTTGCGCTATGACAGTGATCCTTATCTAGTGGCGACAAGTACCAAGACTCAGGCTAATGATCAAGCTAATGATCCCAGTAATCTCTACTGGATTGTTGATGCCTATACAACCAGCGATCGCTATCCCTATTCAGATATTGGCAAAGAAGGGCTCAATTACATTCGTAACTCGATCAAGGTTGTGATTGATGCTTATCATGGCAATGTGAATTTCTATATTGCCGAAACCAGCGATCCGATTATTCACACATGGGCAAAGATTTTTCCTGATTTGTTTAACCCGATAAGTGAAATGCCGGAGTCTTTACGTCAGCATTTGCGCTATCCCGTTGATTTGTTTCGGATTCAATCAGAGCGCTTGATGACTTATCACATGACTGATGCTCAAGTGTTCTACAACCGTGAAGATCAATGGCAAATTCCCAATGAAGTCTATGGTGACAAACCAAGATTGGTAGAACCCTATTACTTGATTACTAGTTTGCCTGAGGTTCCCTTTGAGGAGTTTATTCTGCTTTTACCATTCACTCCTAAAGAACGTACAAATTTAGTAGCTTGGTTAGCAGCAAGATCTGATGGAGAGAACTATGGCAAACTTCTACTTTATACTTTCCCTAAGCAAATACTTGTCTATGGAACCGAACAAATCGAAGCCAGAATAAACCAAGATCCAGTTATTTCTCAACAAATTTCACTTTGGAATCGACAAGGATCGCGAGCGATTCAAGGGAATTTGTTAATTATTCCCATAGAACAATCACTCTTATATGTAGAACCACTTTATTTAGAATCAACTCAAAATAAATTGCCGACCCTAGTCCGCGTAATTGTTGCCTATGAGAATCGCATTGTGATGGCACAAACTTTACAACAAGCGATCGCAGCAATCTTTAAACCAGCTCAAGAGATTACTCCACCGATCATTCGCCCAGTCGAAGCACCTGCAACACCACCTTAGCCACCAACATGAATAACTGGTCTATGCTCAGGATCTTTTTCGGCTTTGCGAAGTACTTCACGCGAAACTACAGCTATATCTCCTTCACCAAATAAAATAAATCGCATCAAGTACTTAATTGGATTACCTTCAGCCCAACCAAAATAGGCGTGTGGTAATTTATTTGTCCGATCACGAATATATAAAAGGATTGCCGCAATTGTATTTGGGACAGCTGCACCCTGCGATCGCAGGATACGGTGATCACCAATCTGAACTCCTTGAATCATGATTTTTCCAGAAAACTCTGACGGATCGGAGATTTTGATTTCTAAAAAGATAATCGGATCAGAAGATGGAATATGGTTGTCTTCACGAGTTTTGATTTCTTTCTCTGCATACTCATTTTCACTACCGCGGTTGGGGCGATGCGAAATGATGCGAATAATTCTTTGACTCTCTTGAGCAATAAATTGCTGCGCCATTTCATCTATTTCAATAGTCTCTGCTCTCAGTTCCGTAGAGCGCCAGACCCTTGATATTAGAGAAGTGACAATAATTACACCAATAAATGTAGCTGCTATTTTTATACCTTCAGGTCTTTCGATAATATTGGCAATCGTCGTGTAGACAAATACAAAGGTGATGCTACCAAAAACGAACATACTTCGCTTTGAGCCATGTTGTCTCGCCACCAGAGTTACCGCAAAGGAAGCGGAGCTCATTAGCACTAAAACTCCTGTGGCATAAGCTCCACCTTGAGCCTCGACATTAGCCTGAAATAGAATGGTGACAAAAAAGGCGATCGCTGTATACACCAAAACTAGAGGGCGAGTTGCCAATGTCCAATTTGGAGCCATGCCATAGCGAGGCAGATAGCGTGGCACAATATTTAGCAACCCTGCCATTGCGGATGCACCTGCAAACCACAAAATTGCGATCGTGCTTAAGTCATAAACTGTGCCAAATCCATCTCCTAAATATAGATGCGTCAAGTAAGCAAGGGCGCGTCCGTTTGCCTTTCCACCAGTAGCAAATTCGGCGGCAGGAATCAAGATTGTGGTAACGAGGCTACTAGTGAGCAGGAAGAAACTCATAATCAACGCTGCGGTCGTCAACATTTTGTAAGTATTGCGAATCCGTCCGCGTGGATGCTCTTCTGTATCGTTCTTATAACCTTTGACCAGTGGCATCACGGCGACACCAGTTTCAAATCCAGATAATCCTAGAGCTAATTTGGGAAAGATTAACGCTGAAATTCCGATTAATTGCAGTGGATTTTGGTTGTTAGCAAAAAGAAGTGATTGCCAATTCGCGATCGCGACGGGATGAATGGCAATTTGATATACCCCAACGGAAATCGTTACGGCATTTAAGATCAAATAGACAACAACTAAAAACACGGCGATGCCGATCGCTTCACGAAATCCCTTGAGAAATACTCCACCCAGTAATGCAATTAAAAATAGGGTGATCGAGATCGTTTGTCCTCGAAAAAACTCTGGGACAAGGGGATTTTCGATAATATGGGCGGTGGCATCGGCTGCCGAAAGAGTAATCGTAATAATAAAATCAGTAGCAACAAACCCAAGTAAACACAGCACGAATAACTTTCCCTGCCACCAAGGGAGCAAATGTTCGAGCATAGAGATCGAACCTTCACCGTGGGGACTAGATACGGCAACTCTGCGATAGATTGGCAATGCCCCAAATAGGGTTAATAAAATTAAAATGAATGTGGCGATCGGTGAGAGTACACCTGCTGCCAAAGCCGCAATGCCCGGCTGATAGCCAAGTGTTGAAAAATAATCTACGCCCGTCAAACACATTACTTGCCACCAAGAATGCTTTGGGGTATGTCCATCGCCCTCGCCCTTTTCGTGGCGATTGTCTGACAATAACCAACGCATTAAAGACCTGTGATAGTTAATTGATGGAGCAATCGGTGCAGTCATTGAGACAATCCTACATATTATGAAAAATAAATCAACAATGAATTATTGAGATATTTATCTCAATAATTCATTGTTGATTTCTATCTATTATGTCTATTGATATCAGAAAGGTGTAGATATCGCTAATTCTAATTACCAAATCTGCTTTTTAGATTTTTACACCAGATTTACGGGCAATCCAAATTTCCCAATTGCGAAGAAAACTTGATCGCGCTTTAAATATTGTGGCGATCGATGGCTTAAATACAAGTTCTTCACAAGGAGGCTGTACCAAAATTGTAAATAAGCCCAAGCGATTACCAACAATGGTGTCTGTAAATAGGCGATCGCCTACCATTGCTACCTGAGAAGCTGGCAATTCCATTGCTTCGAGAACTTGACGCACCACTCGCCGCGAAGGTTTACCAGCGCGACTACGATAAGGAAGGTTTAAACTCTCTGCGACCTTCTGAATACGGCGATCGCTAAAGTTATTGCTGGCTAGCCAGATGGGATATTTTGACCGCATTAGCTCGATCCAAATACGAATTTCCGTTGACACATCGGCTTCATCATCACCAATTAACGTATTGTCCACGTCCAAAATCAGACCGCGTAAACCATGAACTCCCATCAGTTGCGGAGTGATCGCGTAAATTGGTGCTGACAAAACTAAGTCAGGAGAAATAAGTTGCCAAGGTTTCACAAATATTTTGAAAATGTTAATTAAATAATTAAGAATATCTTACAGCGCTTTGTGCTAGAACAGTTGCGCCTCGACCAACTGTTCAGTAAAACCCAAAAGAGAGTTGCGGCGCTTAGCGCCGCAACTCTCTTTTGGGTTTTGATTACTGTTTGGGTGTTTTTTGCTGGATTTTTTTGTCGATCGCTTGTAAAGCCTTTTCGTGTTCTTCTAAAGAACGGCTAAATACATGACTGCCATCAAACTTAGCCACAAAGAATAAGTAGTCAGTGGTTGCAGGATCAAGAGTAGCCTTGAGACTAGCTAAACCGACTGAAGCGATCGCCCCTGGAGGTAGCCCTTCATTTAAGTAAGTATTGTAGGGCGAATCAGTCCGCACCTGTTCTAAGGTAAGTGGATTTTCAGGAGTTTGTTTGATATTTAAGCCATATTCAACCGTGGGGTCTGACTCTAAACGCATATTTTTTCTGATGCGATTCCAAAAAACGCCTGAAATTATCCGCCGCTCAGATTCAATTACTGCTTCTTTTTCAACAATACTTGCCAGAGTGACCCAGTCTTTGAGGCTAACTTTAACCTTTGGCTTACCAGACTGATTTTCTTGATAAACAGGTAAAGCTACTTGTTCAAAGCGATCAAGCATCAAATCGATTATGCGATCAGGTGTCGCTTCTGATGGCAAGATTTGATAAGTATCAGGAAATAGAAACCCCTCCAAACTGGGCACATCTTCAGGAATCCAGTTTCGTCGCCGAGGACTGACCCGCTGAGCTGCCGCCACAAAATCCTTAGCCGTAAAAAAACCCTGTTTCTCAAATAAATCTGCCATCTGTGCAATCGACCAACCTTCAGGAATCGTAAATCGGATTTCTGAGGATTTTGCGGTCTGAATTTGAGCAACAACTTCTGGCAATGACTGATTAGTAGCAAAGTCATAGGTTCCTGCTCTCAAGGCTACTGGCTCATTGCTTCGCAATGATTGCCACGTAACCCACAAACGC
This sequence comes from Pseudanabaena sp. UWO311, assembly GCF_006937785.1. Classification (GTDB taxonomy): domain Bacteria; phylum Cyanobacteriota; class Cyanobacteriia; order Pseudanabaenales; family Pseudanabaenaceae; genus Pseudanabaena. The sequence goes on along the minus strand of NZ_SJEE01000001.1, from coordinate 333,146 downwards.
AGAGCCAAGCTAGAGCGAATTACGCCTGCTGCTTCTAGCTCTTGCGCGATTGATTGGGTTGGCATCCCATCGGATATAGTTAATCGAATCTTTGCCCCAAAATTGCTTGGTGCTGCACTTGCCCAGATCCACCAAGAACTGCTAGCTATGCCAGTAACTAGGATAGTTAAGGGAACGGCAACACCATAAAACAGCCAATTAGATCTCTTCTTCGGCATCTTCTGTGCTGAGGACATGGTCTAGATATTGCTCCACATAAGGCTCAAGGGCTACCATTTCATCAGGAGTGAGAATTTCAGGTTGACCATCATCTCCAACTTTGGCAATAAACATCAAAGGATCTAGGGATGTAAATACAGAAAAAGCTTGCTCTTCATAGTAGAAATGAGCTAGTTCTTGAAATTCACCACAGTTTCCATCTTCTTCGGTATCAATTTCAATGATATCGTCTTCAGTTGGTTCAGGTAATTCGCCCTGAACGGTCAACGTATGTGCAGAACGTTTGAGGGAAAGATTTTGTTCTGCTAAAACCGCCTGAGCTACTGGGAAAATTAGATCAATTTCCTCTTCAGTGACATCGACTAATTCAGTCTCTTCTTCGTCATCGGTTTCTTGCCATGCAAAGATTTGCACAGAAAAGTCTACTGGTTGCAGCAACAAATATTCGGTGCTGTCCACTTTAAACGCGGTTTCGACAGTGCAAGGCAAGCTCTTACCTGCGTCATCCGTAAGTATGATCGTCGATCCTTCCATAGATTGCTGTTTTGTATCCTATAGCACTACTAGCTCAGAGAAACCCTCTTGTATAAGGCTTTTGGCGCTTTTAAGCATTATGACAGCAAATGTGACAGTTTATCGTAAAGTCTCACTTTGAGAGATTTTGCTATCAGCAATTCTCATTATGAAACCAATTTTAGGTTTGCCAGCGCCGCAGGCGCTGACAAACCTAAAATTGGTTTATTTAAAGTCAGCCTGCGGCTGACTTTAAATAAACCAATTTTTAAAATGAGAATTGATACGCTTTGAGAGATTTCGTTGAGAGATTTCGCTATGTGACGATTTGACGATTTAGCGCTAACCATTGTTGCAAAATCAAAGCAGCGGCTTTGCGATCAATCATTTCTTTGTTATGTCTTGTAGAAATACCTTGAGACTTCATCATCTCTTCAGCTTCGTAGGAGGTTAAGCGCTCATCGACAAATTCTAAAGCCATGCCGAGTTGTTTGGCAGCGCCATTAGCAAATTTCTGGACATGCTTAGCTTGATGACCAAGCGAGCCATCCATGTTGTATGGCAATCCAACTACAAGCGTATCGATATTGCGCTCAATAATTAGCGATCGCAAGATTGCCATATCCTCATCCCATGACTTGCGTGTAATCGTAGTGATGCCATGTACAGATATGCCAAGGCGATCGCATCCTGCTACACCAATGCGTTTTCTGCCGACATCTAGCCCTAATGCTGCATATTGCATAAATCTTTTTTATATCTGTAGCTAGGCATGTTGCTACCAAATCCCATCAATAGAATTACGGCGCTTCGCGCCGCAATTCTATTGATGGGTCGAGACATGTTACTGGTTTTGAAATGGTTGAACTTTTTGAATTAAAGCTCGCGATCGAGCAATGATTGTTGTCCAATCATCCTCGGCGATTGATTCTGGCGAAAATAAATGACTGGAAATACCCACAGCGATCGCGCCAGCTGCCAAAAATTCATCGGCATTTTGAACAGTAATCCCGCCCGTGGGAATTAAGGGAATATCTCGCAAGATTGGCTGTAAACACTTCAAGTAATCAATTCCACCCACTACCTTAACAGGAAAAACTTTAACGGCTGCTGCTCCTGCTTGCCATGCGGCAATTATTTCAGTCGGTGTCAGCGCCCCTGCAATTACAGGAATATTATGCTCGACACCTTTAGCAATTAGCTCAGGATTTGTATGGGGTGTAAATAAGAAACTGCAACCGCAGGCGATCGCCTTCTCCACGCTATCTAGATCTAAAACTGTGCCTGTGCCGATTTTGCAATCAGGTAATTCCTGCTGCAATTTGGGTATTAGTGACTCGGCGCGATCGGTATTCCAAGCAATTTCGATTAGCTTAATCCCACCAGCGGCGGCGGCAAGTGCCATTTCCCGTGCAGTCACAATATTATCAGCACGAATAACGGCGATAATGCGATGCTGTTGCAACAAACTGAGCCAAGGATTCACAGGATTTTTGCAAAAATTTGCATTTGCGATCGACTGCCACAGATCATTACACAAAGCTTTGTTTTTGCAAACCAATAGGCGACGATTCCAGCAATTCTCACAATAACAATCAGTTTTTTGAAAGCTCGCCGTAGGCGTGCTTTCAAAAAACTGATTTTGGTGTTTCCAGCGCTAAAGGCGCTGGAAACACCAAAATACAAGCTACTTACTAGGTTTGCAAAAGTCTTCAAAAGTTGACATGTACTGTCAGGCAGTAGTGATTCATAATATGTTTTGGATAACAACTTATAGAGAATATCTATGGCTTTGAATGTTGGCGATATCGCCCCAGATTTTAGCGTTGCTGACACGAGCGGCAACATTGTGACGCTCTCTAGTCTTAAAGGTAAGCGTGTAGTTCTATATTTCTATCCTCGCGATAACACCCCTGGATGCACTAAAGAAGCTTGCGGCTTTCGCGATAACTATGCTCAGTTTCAAGCCAAAAATACGCTGATTTTTGGGGTCAGTACCGATGATGCTAAGTCTCATCAAAAGTTTACCGAAAAGTTTGATTTACCTTTCCCATTACTCTGTGATGTCGATGCTCAAGTTGCTACAGCCTACGAGAGCTATGGCAAGAAGCAAATGATGGGCAAAGAATATATGGGAATCTTCCGCAATACCTTTGTGATTGATCCAGAGGGTAAAATCGAGAAAATTTATCTCGCTGTTAAGGCCGAACTACATCCCGCCGAAGTTCTCGCAGACATCTAAGTAAAGAGGATGCGCTTTGCGCATCCTCTTTACTTACAGCAGTTACCGATCAAACGAACCACAAGAAATTTTTTAAAAGTGTTGCTTCGCAACACTTTTAAAAAATTTCTTGGTTTGGGTTTGCGCGCAAAGCCCTGTAATAGCACCAAGTGCTGTAAAAAATTCTGAGGTGTAAACATTGAATCTAAGCACAAGCAAAACTGCAAACTCAAATAAATTAGCTAATTGGAAAATTCGCGATCGCGAATTTATTTGGGGCGATCGCACATACCTCATGGGTGTTTTGAATCTTACACCCGATAGTTTTAGCGATGGCGGTCAATTTAACTCAAGGGATGCAGCACTAGAACAAGTCGCGCAAATGTTGCCCTATATTGACATACTCGATATTGGCGGCGAATCAACTAGACCTAATGCTCAGCCAGTTAGCGCTGACGAAGAATGCGATCGCATTTTGCCGATTATTCAAGCCATCCGCGAAACCTATCCCAACTTGCCGATTTCCGTTGATACAGCCAAGGCAACTGTCGCAAAAGCTGCGATCGCCGCAGGTGCAAATATGCTCAATGATGTGTCTGCTGGAAGATTTGATCCTGAAATGCTGCCTCTAGCGGGAAAGTTACAAGTACCAATTTTTTTAATGCATATGCAAGGCGAGCCACGCACTATGCAAGAAAATCCTCACTATCGCGATGTGGTGCAAGATGTTAAGAAATTCCTTAACGATGCAATTTTGGTAGCCAAAGCTTGTGGCATTCCAAAGCATTTAATTGCGATCGATCCGGGAATCGGCTTTGGTAAGACTCTTGACCATAATCTTAAAATTTTAAAAAATCTACGCAGCTTTAAGGAGATCAGCGCACCTCTATTACTAGGTGTATCTCGTAAAAGTTTTATCGGTAAAATATGCGATCGCCCTGATCCTCGCGATCGTCTTTATGGAACGATTGCAGCCTGTAGTGCATGTATTGCTGGTGGCGCAGATATCTTGCGAGTACATGATCCCAAGGAAATATTTGATGCTTGTCGTATTAGTGACGCAATATATCGATAGCTATGCTTTGTTACTCATCGATATATTGCATAATCCGTATGCACAATTAACCAAGATCAACAAGCATCCGTAACAGTCCATCAGTTACAATAGCCAAACAGGATGTAGGCTTTAATACAACTCTGTAAAGTTTGTAATCATTTTTTGAGGGCAAGACGTGCCACAGGCTAAGCATTTGCTGATTGGTTCCACCAGATCAGGCAGTGGAAAATCAGCAACAATTTTGGGATTAACTTATAACTTGCAAGCTAAAGGTTACAAAATTGGCTATGGTAAGCCGATAGGTACTTTTACGACCAAAGAATTACCCGAATCAGCCGAACGCACTGAAGCTGATGTGGAATTTATTAAGCAAGCGCTAAATTTGCCGCAATCACTTTTGCGCCCCACTCTTCTTAATCTTGACCGAGCTGCTCTCCAACGCCGTCTATCTGGTGAAGATAAGGCTGATTACAGTACTAAGTTGGATGAGTATAAAAAATTAATTGAAGGCGATCTCGTACTTTTAGAAGCACCTGCTAATACTGCCGAAGGTGCAATTTTTGGGCTTTCTCTGGAGGAGATGGCAGAGCAACTCGAAGCTCCCATTTTGTTGGTAATGCGATTTGGTTCGCTGTTAGTAGTTGACCATATCTTGATGGCAAAACAACGCTTTGGCGATCGCCTTTTAGGTGTTGTCATTAATGACATTCCTGATGAACAATATGAAACAGCGATCGAGGTTCTCCACCCTTATCTCGAAAATCAAGGTATTCCAGTATTTGCCCTCATGCCAGAAAACCGCACTTTGCGAAGTGTCAGCGTCTCTGAAATCATTGAGCAACTTGGTGCAAATATCCTCTGCCGTCCTGAAAATATTGATTTAGGAAAAGTCATGGTTGAGGAACTCAAAATTGGCGCAATGGATGTCAACTCAGCTCAAAGCTATTTCCGCAAATCTTATAACAAGGCCGTAATTACAGGCAGCAGCCGTATCGATCTCCAGTTCGCTGCCCTAGAAACATCGACAAATTGCTTGATTCTGACGGGTCGTCCCTTTGTTAATGATGATGTCGCCCACAAAGCGATGGAATTGGGTGTCCCTATTCTCTCAGTCAATAAAGACACACTCAGTACAGTCAGTATTATCGAATCTTGTCTAGGGCAAGTTCGTCTGCATGAAGGAGTGAAAGTTACCAGCATCTGCGACATGATGGGAAAATACTTTAATTTCGATCGCTTCTTAAAGCTCATGGATATCAAAGCTTTAGCCAATGCTTAAACAAAAAAAGAGGTGTCGCTAAGCGACACCTCTTTTTTTGTTTAAGCATTACTTCTGTGAATTAAAACCCAAACCCAGTAAGAGTTTTAAAGATACAAAATGGCGTAGCCATTTTGTATCTTATAGCCTTAGCCATTTGTATCAGGACGACATAAAACCCAAATAGTTTTAGGCGACGCTTCGCGCCGCCTAAAACTATTTGGGTTTTATGTCCTAACAAGAATGGCGATAGCTATAGTATTACATTTCACTTAAGGTTTTCCAGCCAGGTAACCATAGCGATCGCCTCTTCAGAGCCTTTGCATTTAGCCAAAATCTTACAGAATCATCACAGGCTGCTTTGATCTCGGCAAAAACTAGCTCTCCTTCATTTTTGCGATTCACTACAACAAAATGTCGCCAACCGAAAGTTTCTTGCATAGCAGTCCACTTAGAACCGATTAGATGGGGGAATTTTTGTTTTTTTGGCATACTACCTCATAAAAAATGCGGCTAGCCGCATTTTTTATGTCTAATCAATATCGTCGTTATCATCATCATCGTCATCGTCATCGATGTAGCTAGGGTCATCACCTAGCATCAATTCACTTAATTCTTCGGCTTCGTCATCAAACTTTAAGCTCGACTCCGTACCTTCTCTAGCGATAAGGCGACCTGTGGACTCTAGCCAATCAAGAATCGATGCTTGCTGCTCTGTAGGAATAAGTGTGGCTGGTTGGTTGCGGCGCTGTACGCGCAAAGCGGGGTTATTAATCATAAAAATATCAGATAAAAAATTCTAGTCTCGCTCAAGAATTGTGCCTTGCACAATTCTTGAAAACACTTCTTGAAAAGTTAGAAACCTGCGGGCAAACCTAAGCCACCAGTGAGGTCTTCCATTTTTTGTTTCATAGTGCCAGTAGAAAGCTGATAGGCATCCTTGAGGGCTGCTAGTACCAAATCGGACAAAACTTCTGCACCTTCATTTAAAGCTTCGGGAGAAATTTCCACGCTTTGAGGTTCTTGGTTACCGCTTAGGGTGATTTTTACCAAACCACCGCCTGATTCTCCAGTTAAGCGCAATTCATCTAGTTCTTCTTGTAGCTTTTTTGCGCCTTCTTGAATTTGCTGCGCTTTTTGGAAGGCTTCTTTCATTTTGCCTAAACCAAAGCCAAATCCTTTTCCGTCTGACATAGCAGTATCAGTTTTATCCTAAGTTTTCCTGTACATTATGTCACTAAATCTGCGCGATCGGGTAAGTACGGTCATCGCTAACTCTCACGATTCGCTACCTAGCTAGTTGTTTAGGATCTCGTTGCCAAAATCTTGGGTTTTGCTAAATTTATATGAGTCTACGATCGCACCCCAGATTGCCGATCCTGTGTCAGGATTAATCCCTCGATCGCCACTCCAAAATTCATCAGCGCTAGCCTCGAATCCTAAAACAACTTGGCGTGATTCGTTTAAATATTGGAAACAACATTTTTCCTCCTTGGGCATTTCGGCTTTGTAGCGACCATTGGTAAATGAGACATCTAATAAACAACCAACGAGGGGTTCGATGTCATTAATGGTGATTTGGTTAAGCCGATCGCGATCGCGTCCAGCCCCAGTCCATGCCGCAGGATCTTTAAATCCCCAATATTTCACTTGAATTTTGCCGTCATTTTCTACAAATTGCAAAATGCGCTGACGATAAGGGCGATCGAGGATTAGCGCATTGGCTTGTTCGGCAAAAATGGCAATGCTGCCTAAAACGTTAAATGGGATAGGACGCTGCCACCAGACTAAGTTCACAAACCAAACAGGTTGATCTAGTGATTGTTCACGGTTGCTAAATTCACCAGCCATCCATGAAGTAAGGGTTAAAAGCTCTTTAGAGACACTCATAAAATCCACAAATACTTAATACTAGATGGTTAATATGATTCATCAGAATGTAATCTTTACCTGTAAATTGACTCGAATCTAAACTAGCAAATTCTTGTGAAATGACTGGCATAAATCGTGATGTTATTCTCGATCAACGACACGTTCCTAAACACTTGCCAAATACACTGCAATCTCAACGTTTACTTAAGCTAGGGCGCTCTGCTCATGTTTTTAAAGATGAGGCTACTATGATTCGAGTTGCTCAGGCAATTATCGAATCAGGTGATTATACTGGAACAATCCGCAATTATGAGCGTTATGGGTTGTTTTTCTCAGAGCCTATTGGTTACAGGATTGCGGTAGACGGTTCAACTATTCCTTTGTTTTATGGCGAGGTTAAAGTAGATGCAAACAATCGATACCATGTTATCCCCCGTACTCGACCCAGTGAAGGATGAGTGGAGCTTTCTTGAAGTTTGGATCGATCCAATGCAGTCGCCACCTTATTTGCTAATGCTAATGGGCGATCGCATGGGTGTATGTCGTGTTTGCGATCCTGTTGAAAATTATAAGGTTGTGTTAACTAGTCAAAGCTACGAAGAGGCTCAGTTATGGTTGTTAGAAGATGAGTTTGAGCCAATTAACGGAAGGTTATCTCTTTCTGAAGTTTTAGCATAAAGATAAACAATATTCACAAATCCTATAAAGTTAGAGAAAAATCACTAACTTGAGTAACTCAAACTGCTTATTCAATTACTTAAATTAGACCCTTACTAAAAAATGGCAATTGTTAACTTATATTCCAAGAGAAAAAAGGCTATTGAGCGTATCACTCAGCCAGAAGTTTATCAATATACAGACTTGCCGATTCCATTTAGAAGACAGGTGATATACATATGGGAAACTGCTATTGGACTTTATAATGGTCAAATTTCATCACTAGCTAGAAATGTGTGGGCATCAGTTTATAAGTCATTAACAAGAGAACTAGGTTTGCTTATTCTAGCGGGAGATCAACATCCTGAAAGTAGCTTTGAGCAATGCAGATCTTTTTTTCTTAATCAAGCCACACATACTGATAACCTTCTTGATCTAATCGAGCTTACTTTCTTCTACATTGAGCATACTGTCCCAAAACTGTTTGAGGAATATAGATACGCAGATGAATTACTGCCACAAACATCTGAGGAAGCAATTGAAGAGCTAAATCATCGTTTTCTTGAGCATGGAATTGGATATCAGTACAACAATGGTCAAATTATTCGTATTGATTCAGTTTTTCTCCATGCAGAAGCAGTTGTGCCAGCACTCACTCTAATCTCTAGTGAAGGGTTTAGTGGTGCTGAGCAAGAGTTCCGAAGTGCTCATGATCATTATCGAAATCAAGAGTATAAAGCAGCAATTGTTGAATCTTTGAAGGCTTTTGAAAGCACAATGAAAACTATTTGTGACAAATTTAGTTGGGCTTATGACAAGACTGCTACTGCTTCAAAACTTATTGATACTATCCTAAAAAGAGAAGAACTTGTACCTAGCTATCTGCAAACCCATTTTTCAGGTTTAAAGCAAGTTCTTGAAGCTGGTGTTCCGACTGTTCGCAATAAAACATCTGGTCATGGTCAAGGCTCAGAAACAAAAGAAGTGCCTGAATACTTAGCAGCTTACGTTTTGCACCTTACTGCTTCAAATATAGTTTTACTCGTAGAAGCCTATAAAGCTAAGCGTAGTGAGGTGAAATAATCCTTTGATATTTATATGATTACTAAAATCATTACTGTAGTGACATATTAAATTTAGATAATTTTAAAACTGGATAAAAGTTTAGTGATTACTCTAGTGAAGGTAACCCTATGGAACTGCGACCCATTAGGACTGAAGCAGACTATCAACAAGTCCTCCAAGAAATTGAATTATTATTCGATGCTGAACCAAATACCCCCGAATGCGATCGCCTAGATATTCTTAGCAGCTTAGCGGAATCCTATGAAAGACTGCACTTTCCCATCGAACTTCCCGATCCGATTGAAGCAATTCGGTACTACATGGATGCGCGTGGATGGTCACACAATGACTTAGAGGCTTATCTCGGTAGTCGAGTTAGTTCGGCGGAGATATTAGCGCGTAAGTTTTCTCTAACCCTAGAAATGATCAGAAAACTAAATAAAGAGCTGGGAGTTCCCGCAGAGATCCTGATTCAGCCTTACCAATCATTACAAACTTCCGCATAAGTAATTATTGCAATTAAGACATTTTAATGATTTTTATAGATAAAGTGTAGCAATTTCCTTGACAGCGACATCTTACAAGGGCTAACACGATGTCCAAACGATGTAAAAATAGTAGATCGATTCTACTGGAGAAAGATTAGGTGTCGGACAAATTTGATTACGATTTGATCATTATTGGCGCTGGCGTTGGTGGACATGGCGCAGCCCTCCATGCCGTCGCTTGTGGCTTAAAAACAGCGATCGTCGAAGATGGCGTAATGGGCGGGACCTGTGTCAACCGTGGCTGTATCCCATCCAAGGCATTGCTAGCGGCTTCGGGACGGGTGCGAGAAATGCGGGCAAAGTCTCACCTAAAGGCGTTAGGCATTGATGTGGGTGAAGTAAATTTCGATCGCGGGGCGATCGCCAGTCATGCCGATAACTTAGTACTGAAATTGCGCGGCGACTTGACCAATAGCCTCAAACGATTAGGCGTAGATATTTTGGAAGGTCGTGGTCGTGTCGCAGGTGTGCAGAAAGTTAGCGTTGGCGATAAGACTTACACCGCCAAAGATATTATTCTCGCCACAGGCTCCGAGCCATTTGTGCCACGCGGTATTGAAATCGATGGCAAAACTGTCTACACCAGCGATCAGGCTGTGCGTTTAGAAACTTTGCCCCAGTGGGTGGCGATTATTGGTAGTGGTTACATCGGGCTGGAATTTGCCGATGTTTATACAGCGCTTGGTTCTGAAGTAACCATGATCGAAGCGTTAGATATTTTGATGCCAGGGTTTGATCCTGATATTGCCAAGATTGCGGAGCGTGTACTTCTCAAACCTCGCGATATCGAAACGAGAACTGGTGTATTCGCTACCAAGATTACGGCTGGTGCTCCCGTCAAGATTGAACTTACCGATGCCAAAACGAAGAAGGTAGTGGAAGTTCTGGAAGTGGATGCTTGTTTGGTTGCCACAGGACGGATTCCGCTCACTAAGGATCTTGGTTTAGAAAGTGTAGGTATTGCGCCTAATCAGCGTGGATTTATTGATGTGGATGACACGATGGCAACTTCCGTTCCGCATCTTTGGGCGATCGGTGATGCGACGGGCAAGATGATGTTGGCTCACGCGGCTTCAGCACAGGGTATTGTGGCTGTTGAGAATATGTGTGGTCGTGCTTCTACAGTTGACTATCAAAGCATCCCTGCGGCGGCGTTTACTCATCCTGAAGTTAGCTTTGTCGGCTTGACTGAACCACAGGCTAAGGAGAAGGGGGCGGCGGAAGGCTTTAAGGTAGCTACAGCGAAGTCATACTTTAAGGGTAATTCCAAGGCGATCGCGGAGGGAGAAACCGAAGGCTTAGCGAAGATTGTTTATCGCGAAGATACGGGCGAACTTTTGGGCGTGCATATCATTGGTATCCATGCTTCGGACTTGATTCATGAGGCATCGGCAGCAATACGCGATCGCCAAACGGTGCAGAAGTTAGCAACGATTGTTCACGCTCACCCAACTCTTAGCGAAGTTTTGGATGAAGCTTACAAACGCGCAGCGCATATCTAACTTAAGAAAGCACCCCAATGGGGTGCTTTTTTGTTAAAACTATTGGAGAAAATCTCATGGAATACAACATAGTCCCAAGTGAAGATCGCCAAAAAATAACAATTAAAGGGAAACCTGAAGTCATCATTATTGTCTTTCTAAGTATTTGGGGCTCAGCTTGTATGACCCCGTTGTTTTCTTTTCCATTTATTGCTTATGACAGTCTCTATTCCATAGGCACAAAGACTCTAAGCTGTGAGCGTAATACGTCTAAAAAAGTCGTTTGCAAACAAACTTCTGGACATTTATTAGGGTATGCAAAAAGCGAAGATACAACTTGGCAGAATGTTTCTAAAGCTTATTTTCATTTTGTTACAAATAAAAAAGGTCGTGACGAACAATGGATCACTTTAACAACTAATGACAAAGAGATAACTATATTTAGCGATCGCATGTCTCCTTACCTGAACATAGAGTCTGTGGAGCTAGCGTCATGGGTAGAAAAGTTCAATAAATTTGTTGTTTCTGGTGATGGGAAAATCGAATTAACTTATTCTGCCAGTCAACAATGGCAGGTTATATTACTGCCATTGTTGTTATTGTTGTTTCCTATAGTTGGCTTATTTATAACTTATTTTTTATTGCAATGGCATTGTTTAACTTTTGATCGCGATGAAAAATATTTAATCTGGGAAGTACAAACAATTTTTGGTCGAAAGAAATATCAATTTTTGTTAATGGATATTAGAGAAATTATATTAACAAAAACTAGAGGTAGTAAAGGAGGGATTTTATACTATCTCAAAATCTATATTTCTGGGAAAAAGAGTCCCATTCCCTTGGTTTTTATTTCTATAACAATTGCTCAAAACATAGCTCAAAGTTTAGGCCGTTTTTTACGAATTAATGTACAAGATCTGACTGATAGATAGAGTTAGAGAGAAGTAGATAGTGACAGAAAGCTCTTGCAAATTTAGGTGAAGGCTTTGCGATCAATGATGACATTCGCCGCGAACTCAATGATCTCAAAACAAGGCTGAGAGATCACGGTATCGGTTTGCCAAGTAGTGATCGCACTTAGTTTCAAATAAAAAAAGCACCCCATCGGGGTGCTTTTTTTATTCTCGTTCTGCCAGTCTCGCTTGCAGCAATGGCACATAATTGGTGTACACATGCCCCAATCTAAATTCCTCATCATCTAAAACCTTCTGATGAAAAGGAATCGTAGTCGGTACGCCTGTAATGGCACATTCACGTAAAGCTCGGCGCATTCGTAAAATCGCGGCATTGCGATCGCTACCCCAGACAATCAACTTCGCAATCAGCGAATCATAATAGGGCGGAATCACATAATCAGTGTATACGTGGGAATCCATGCGAACACCAGGCCCGCCAGGAGGTAAATAGCCACTAATGCGACCTGGATTAGGTCGGAAATTGTGATCGGGGTCTTCAGCATTGATCCGACATTCGATCGCATGACCACGAATCTCAATTTCCTTTTGCTGGAAGCGTAACTTCTCGCCTTGGGCAACTCGTAACTGCTCGGCAATTAAGTCAATACCAGTGATCATCTCCGTCACAGGATGCTCGACTTGGATACGAGTATTCATTTCCATGAAATAAAACTTGCCGTATTTGTCCAGCAAAAACTCGACAGTACCCACACCGAGATAATTAATCGCTTTAGCCGCCTTTACCGCCGCATCACCCATTCTTTCACGCAATTTTGGATTAACGGCACTGCTAGGCGCTTCTTCTAATAGCTTTTGGTGGCGACGTTGGATCGAACAATCTCTTTCGCCCAAATGCACCACATGACCATGCATATCCGCCAAGATTTGCACTTCAATATGGCGTGGCTCCTCAATGACTTTCTCAATATAGACCCCACCATTCCCAAAAGCTGCTTCTGCCTCGCCTTGGGCAGCACGTAATAAACGTAATAAATCATCAGGATTGATGACCAGACGCATACCGCGACCACCACCACCTGCTGTCGCCTTGATCATGACGGGGTAGCCAATATCTTCAGCAATTTTGATCGCTTGTTCTTCCGACTCGATTAAGCCTTCACTTCCAGGAATAGTCGGCACGCCCGCTTTCTGCATCGTCTTTTTGGCAGTGGACTTATCGCCCATTGAGCGGATCGAGTTAGGGCTTGGCCCCACAAACATCAAGTTATGATCAGCACAAATTTCGGCAAATCTGGCATTTTCTGATAAGAAGCCATAGCCAGGGTGAATAGCAGTGGCATTATGGGTGAGAGCTGCCGAAATAATATTGGGAATATTTAGATAGCTTTTGCTGCTGGGTGAGTCGCCAATGCAGACAGCTTCATGGGCTAGTTGTACATGCAAAGAGTTGCGATCAACATCGGAATAAACAGCAACTGTCGGAATTCCGAGTTCTTCGCAAGTCCGAATAATTCGGAGGGCAATTTCACCTCGATTGGCAATCAGTAGTTTGGCGATGGGAGCCATGTTTCAGAACGGTAATTGGTGTTAAGTGTTGGGTAATCGGTGATTGGTTGCTCTGTTTTGGTAGGTTGCAAATCCCGATTAAGCTTTCAGTCACTGACTTACAGTTTTGTTAGTAGTCGATGACTTTAGGCTTTTGAATTTTAACTTTTTTTGGTAGCTATATTGATTAAGTTTATAGCTATAAACTTGTACAGGATTATCAAATTACACCTTATCTATATAGATCACTCACTAAGATCGCTAAGTTTACTGATTCCAAATTCTTGATGGGATTCCAAAGCGAGATATTCTTCGTAGGTCATCAATAGGCGATCGCGTAAGGCAGCCATATGAATTTCCAAACTATCAGTTTAGGCGATCAAAATTTTAGCTCCCTCAGATTTGATTAACTCGTGAATCAGATCTAAGAGAGCTATTTTTTATTGTAAGTGCTTGCATCTAAATCCAAATCCCCTCACTTGGTAAATACTAATAGTAAATACGAAGCTAAGCGCTCAGAGCAGCAACATCTCTACGAGAATTATTGCTTTGAGGTTGAGCAAGCGGCGTGAGGCGAACTGCAATTGGTTGCATTGGTCGTGGCTCTGATGGTAATCCTGGAGCATAGGACTCTAGGACATGACCACTGCGAGTACACATTACTAATAGATAGTCACATGCGTCGCATTGAGTTTTGACTTGAGCAAGATAGGAGAGGTGGTGGCGTTCGGCGATCGCACCACAATTAGGGCAGCGTATAGATTCAATCATTTTGGTTAAGTCCTTCAATATATAGGTGAATTTAAATTAAGTATTTAGAAGAATTTGAGGTAACTGATTTATTAAAAATGTTTAATGAGCTTAGAACAGGTACATTATATTTCTTGATTATTAAGGATTTGTAATGGGTTCATCACAAGAAATGGCTAAATTTATTAGGATTTAAAAATTCGCTATGTCTTGTCAGAAGTATTTCTAAAGGAATAGTTAGAAATTTTAAATGAGTTTTGAAACTTATTTTCAGACAAGTATGTGCGAGATAAACTTATAACATCAATTTCAATCATGCATCGATTATAAGCATCAAAAATGGGGATCATTGCCAGATAGGCGATCCCCGCCTTGTAAATGGTGAGAACTAATTACTAGACCCTGCTTGGCAGTAGGGGAGTGATTGATGATTAAAAAATAGTTAAAGAATAATATTCAACATAAAAAGTCATATAAATCTTTACATGAATTGCATTGCTAATTGAATATAAATTTTTTTGAAGAAATCTCAATATTTTAAATGTTTCTTTACAATAGCAAAAAAGTTCAGTCAGCAATTAGCAATTTCAATCATGGAACCAATCTTCAGTGCAACGATCGCAGGAAAGCATTCCTGTTGATAAAAAGTCATCTTGCAAGTGTTCATCCTTACAAACGCATCGTCATGAATTCTTCAGCGGCGGTGGGATGCATCGCCATTGTGTTGTCAAGATCTTTTTTACAACCGCCCATTGTTACGACGAGCGACATGCCTTGAATGATTTCTGCGGCATCTTTGCCCACCATTTGTAGACCCAAAACCCGTTCTTCTTCGCCGACTACGATTAGTTTCATCATGGTTTTTGCTTCTCCGACCGCAAGGCTATAGAACATCGGCCGAAATTTAGTTTTATAAACTTTTACGCGATCGCCATACAGATCTCGTGCTTTTTCTTCAGATAGACCAACGGTAGCGGCTTCGGGCTGAGAGAAAACCGCTGAGGGAATATTGGTATGACTGATGAATCTGGGCGTATGACCATAGACCGTATCAGCAAAGGCGCGACCTTCTGCGATCGCAACAGGTGTTAGATTCACCCGATTGGTACAATCCCCGATCGCATAGATATGCGGTTGATTGGTGCAACTATCTTCTTTGACTGCGATCGCGCCATTAACAACTTCGATTCCTGCTTTTTCCAAGCTTAAAGGCGCGAGATTTGGTTTTCGACCTGTTGCTGCTAAAACGGTATCAACGGTGATTTGCTGCGCATTACCATCACCATCGTTAAAGGAAATTGTGAGTTCGTTCTCATTTTTAGAAATCGTGAGGGACTCGCTGTCAACACCAATATGAAAGTTAATGCCATGGCTAACCATACCTTCTTGAACATTGGTTCGCACATCGTTATCAAAGCCTTTTAAAATTGAATGATCGCGAATTATTTGCGTCACCTCAGCACCTAGCCCTTGCATGATTCCTGCAAACTCAGTACCGATATAACCTCCACCAATCACTGCAAAACGCTGTGGAAATTGCGGCAATAAAAACATCTCTTTGGAAGTAATGGCATATTCCATACCCGCTAAATTTGGCTTGGAGGCTTCACCTCCGACAGCGATCAGAATGCGTTCGGCAGTAAATTGGCGATCGCCTACCGCTACAGTATGCGCGTCCACAAATTTGGCAAATCCTGAAATTAGCTCGACATTACTTTTCTCTAAAAAACTAATGTGCAGTTTATTTAAGCGCAATACTTCGGTTTGAATAGCATCGCGGAGTTTGCTCCAGTCAAGCTTACCTGCGGGAATATCCCAGCCATAACCAGCCGCCTCTTGAGGAAAATGCGAAAAATGTGATGCATAGACCATGAGCTTTTTGGGTACGCAGCCACGAATCACACAAGTCCCCCCTACGAGGTCACCTTCTGCGATCGCAACTTTTGCGCCAAATGTGGCGGCACGTTTGGAGGCGGCAAGTCCACCACTGCCCGCCCCAATCACAAATAAATCGTAATCAAAATTTGTCATAATTTTTTCTCGTCTTTTTTGGTAAGTATAGATCTCCCCCAGCCCCCGTTAAAAAGCTCCCTTGTACTCAGCACACATCGCAAACGCCCTGCACTCAAGTGCGGGCTAAAAGCTAAAACCCGTTGAAACGGGTTGCAGCAATTCTCATTATAAAAATCGGTTTCATAATGAGAATTGCTGAACGGGTCGAATTTCTTCAGTCGGTTTCAACCGACTTTAGCTCTTAGCCCGCACTTGAGTGCAGGGCTACCCGCCTTACGAGTCAATTAAATTTAATAACTCTTCTTCAGAAAGACATTGCACACCCAAAGATTGTGCTTTTTCAAACTTAGAGCCAGCGTCGGCTCCAACAACTAGATAATTTGTTTTTTTGCTCACAGAGTCAGTTACTTTGCCGCCTGCGGATTGAATGAGCGCTTTAGCTTCATCTCGCTTTAGCGTTGGCAACGTCCCTGTGACCACAAAAGTTTTACCAGTGATATTAGGGTTTATAGCGATCGCCTGATTATCTTTCTTCTCGCATACGAACTGTAATCCTGACGCTTGTAAGCGCTGGATCAAGCTCTGATTAGCTTCTTTGCGAAACCATTCATAAATAGCTTGGGCGATTTCCTCACCGATACCAAAGATAGAAGCGATCGCTTCGGGCGTAGACCTTGCTAATAACTCCACATTCGGAAAATTATCCGCAATATTTTGAGCGTTTACGCTGCCCACATGCCTGATGCCCAAACCATAGAGGACTCGCGCCCAAGGCTTATTTTTGGATTGGGCGATCGCAGAAATGATCTTGTCGGCAGATTTTTGCCCCATGCGATCGAGGGTTTGTAACTGGTCACTAGTCAGATCGTAAAGATCGGCAACGGAAGTTATATGATTTTCAGTAACTAATTGCCTGACTAATTTCTCGCCAATTCCATTAATATCCAGCGCATCACGGCTGACCCAATGCTCGATCGCACCCCGCACGATCGCAGGACATTCTAAATTAATGCAACGGGTAGCCGCTTCGTTTTCGGGCTTAAAAACTGGTTGACTGCATTCAGGGCAGTGGGTGGGCATTACAAAACGAATTGCGCCATTAAGTCGCAATTCAGGCAGCACGCGCACTACTTCAGGAATAATCTCTCCAGCCTTTCGCACGATCGCCGTATCCCCAAGATGTAAATCTAGTTCGGCTAGGCGATCGCTATTATGCAGAGTTGCTCTTGAAACGGTTGTTCCCGCTAGCAAGACTGGACGTAACTCGGCAACTGGTGTGAGTGTGCCTGTACGACCTACTTGCACGGTAACAGATTCGATGATCGTGGGCATTTCTTCGGCGGGATATTTCCATGCGATCGCCCAACGGGGAGTCTTTTGGGTGAAACCGAGTTGTTCTTGTTGAGAGAAGTCATTCAGCTTCATCACCATCCCATCGGTCATATAGGGAAGTTTGAGCCGTTCCGTTGACCAAAAGTCATAGTACTCTTGCAATTCCTGTATGGACTTACAGAGTCGTTTATTTGGATTAACACGAAAGCCAATTGTTTGGAGGAATTCTAGAGCTTGCCATTGCGAAGAAATATCGGGCAGATTTTGCTTTGCAAAATCTGCCTGATTAATGTGGATAGTATAAGCAAAGAAATCAAGGCGGCGTTTGGCGACGATACGAGAATCGAGTTGACGGAGAGTTCCTGCGGCGGCGTTGCGGGGGTTGGCGAATAGGGCATCTCCCTGCTGCGATCGCTCTTGGTTAATTTCATCAAAAACAGCGATCGGTAAGAATGCTTCACCGCGAATTTCGAGGCGATCAGGTGGATTCTCTAAATTTAATCTTAAGGGAATGGAACGAATAGTTTTAATGTTAGGAGTGATGTCTTCGCCTGATGTACCATCGCCTCTAGTTGCTCCACGCACTAAGACCCCATGCTCATAGGTTAATGCGATCGCCGATCCGTCAATCTTCAATTCACAAACACTATCTAAAAACCCGTCAGGAAGTAAGCGGTACTTAGTGCCGCTTACTTCCTCTGCATTACTTGCTAATCCCTTTTGACATCTTTCTTGCCAAGCTTTTACATCACTAGAAATAAAGGCATTTTCTAAACTGAAAAGTGGAATGTGATGCTGAACTGATACAAACTGAGTAGTTGGTTTCTCGCCTACGCGCTGCGTGGGGCTGTCAGGAGTAATCAGTTGTGGATATTGCGCTTCAAGTGCTTGCAATTCCCGATAGAGCGCGTCATAAACTGAATCCTCCATAGTGGGAGCATCAAGGACATAGTACTCATAACTAGTGCGTTGCAGTACTTTGCGTAGTTCTAGTAACCTTGCTTGAATTTCAAGATTGGAAGAGATTTCAGTCACAATATTGCTGTATTACAAAACTTGATATGCTTAATTATATAGCAGTCGGCGATCTGTCTTATTTAGATGGATTTTTAATTGCGCCCATGAAGAGAATAGTGCCAGTTTGCTGATCGCTTATTGTAAAGAAAAATGGGCGATCAATAATCATCTGAGCACTCTCTGGTTCTGGTAAATTAAGCCCTCTAGTCATACCAACAGAAGTAACTGCCGCCGCTTCTGTTCCTTGCTCATTCACCTCGACAAAAGTTTTGTGGTTCACTTCATTGATAAAAGCTTTTTCGGATGAAAGATTACGGAAGTCTGCGGCTGGGCTAAAAGCAATTTGCATACCCATTTTTTGGAGGGTATTGATGAGATCAATGCCATATTCTATTTTAAAACGGGGTAATTGAACAAATACTTCCCTTTTCTCAAACTTATCTGACCAAACCTGCCAATTTTTTGCTTTTAATTGTTCTTGAAACTTGGTTAGATTAGATGTAGGCTTTGGTAAAAAGATATCCATGCTAAAGCGTGTAGATCGATAGGGAATCTTAATAGCTTGAAATTCTGGTGTGTCAAAATATAAATAGAAGCTATTATGTGACATTGCTGGATGTTGAATCTTTGTGCCATCATCTAAAGTAAATGGCTTTGGCTTAGTATTTGACTTATTAAAAGGCTTCCTCCATCCACTTTTGAAATATATAGCGTTAACCAAAATGATCGTAGTACTGCTATTCGTTTCCTCTATGATTTTACTGATTTTACCTTTAGTTATTTGTTTCACCCAATCATTGATGATGGTTGGTGCATTGCGATCGCTAAAGTCAAGATTGCTTAGTTTTGCTTGATAGTAGGTTTTTGTATTGTCAACAAACGATTGTTCTAAAGAAAAATCCTTATTTGCCCAAAGTGAGTTGGCAATGCTAATCTCAGTGCCTTTATCATTACTCAACAGCGATTTTTGTAATATTCGATTGAAGTTATTTACTTCACTAATCGCAATACCTTGCACCTCTAAAGTTCTCGCCATAGCGCTTTGAGTTTCTCCACTTGCGCCGTTATAGGTCATTGATAGGGCGAGCGATATGCTTAGAGGTGAAATAAATATATTCTTATTTGTTTTTTTTTAGCAATCCGATCAAATAGATTGAAACTAAAACGATTACTAGCCTCAATCAATCTAGTATCAAGATTTAATTGGCGATCACGTTCGAAATTTCTCGGCTTTTGGTTTGGAATGACCGCAATAGGTGATGATTGACTAATAGATAAAGCAGCCGAGCTATAACTATCTGAAGCAATTATTCCGATAAGTAATGAGACTAATAAACTAGTAGCAGCAATGCGATCGCAGTTTTTCATATAGAGGCATTCTAAGTTTTTAGCAAATATCATAATAAGCGATCGCCTATTAACTACAGGTACGTCACTTTGGCGTATATCTGTCGTCCAAACAAGTAAGAAGCCCTGCAATACGGAGTTTTTTGCTTATTTAGGATTTTTAATTGCACCCATGAAGATGATTGTGCCAGTTTGCCGATCGCTAATTGCAAAGAAAAATGGGCGATCGACGATCATCTGAAATGGAGATTCTTCAGAAGGCATTGCCGAAGTCACTTTCATCTCGATAGAAGTTGCTGCGGCTGCTTCTGTTCCTTCTTCATTGACTTCAACAAAGGTTTTATGCTTTACGTCTCCAATAAAGGCTTTAACGTTTGAGAGATTACGGAAATCTGCCTTGTCTGGATCGAACGCTATCGCCATATCCATATTTTGCAAGGCTGATTTGAGACTAGTCTCATATTCCACTTTAAAGCGCGGTAATTGAATCAAGCCTTCTTTGCGAGTGAATTTCGTTGACCATTCTTGCCAATTTTTTGCAGTCAATTGCTTCTGAAATTCTAAAAGATTTGATTTAGGCTTTGGCAAGAAAATCTCCATACTGAAGCGTCCAGTGCCATAGGGAAGACTAATCGCTTGAAATGTCGGTGCGTCGTAGTAGCGATACTCACCCGATCTCGACATGGCAGGATGTTGGATCTTTGCACCATCAGCAAGGGTAAAGGGCTGTGGCTTAGTGAGAGATTTTTCAAAGGGAGATTCCCATTTACCTTTAAAGTAAACTGCATTAATTAAAAACAGCATACTATCTGGCTCAATGCGATCGACGATTTTATCGATTTTGTCTTTGGTATTTTTCTTTACCCAAGCATTAATCGTATTTGCGGCATTAGGATCTTTAAAGTCAAGGTTGCTGATTTCGGCTTGATAGAATTCCTTCACTTTATTTAAAAAAGTCTGCTTTAATGCAATATCCTTTCGCGCCCAGAGTGAGTTCGCAATACTTAACTCGACGTTTGTATCGCCATTAGCTAATAATTGTTGGATATTCCAATTGAAGTCATTCACCTCATCGATTTTGATGTTTTGCAATTCTAAAGCCTTAGCGATCGCCTCTTGGGTTTCACCACTCGCACCGTTATAGGTCATCGATAAGGCGATCGCTACACTCGAAGGTGAGATAAATATATTTTTTTTGGGATCTTGCTTAGCAAGGCGATCGAATAGATTAAATCCAAAACTGGTACTTGATTCAACTAATCGATCATCAAGTTTTACTTTGCGATTATTTGGGCGATTATCAATAATTGGTTTTGGAGATTCAGCGATATTAGTTGGCGCTGGACTCACTGTGCTAATTAGTGAAACTTGAGGATTACGAGTGTCTGGGACTGCACATCCTATTAAGGCTAAAGCTAACAGACTAATGAGCGTGGCTCGATAACAAGTGTTCATAATGCTGATTTTAAGATGTCTATATTTCTATGTTTTTAGTTTAGGACATAATTTGCGATCGCTTATCGCTGTTACATTTTCTGTAACTCAATAATGATTGCCAAAACTAAAAAGCTATTTGCTCTTGCTCAGAAAAATGTATATTTACTTTGTACCTTATTAAGAGAGATTTATGGGAACTTGGGCTGTTGATTCCTTTGGGAATGATGATGCTTGTGACTGGACATATGAATTGGAGAAAGTTAGTGACCTCTCGCCAGTTGAAGAAGCTTTAAATGCAGTACTTAATTCTGGTGAAGAAGGTGTTGAGGCTTCTGAAGCAACCGAGGCGATTGCTGCGATCGAAGTTATTGCTCGTTTACAAGGCAATTGGGGTAAACGCAGTGCTTATTCCGAGAGGCTTGACAATTGGGTTGAAACCAACAAAATTCTGCCCTCAACCGCTTTAGTTCAGAAGGCTCATTTAGCGATCGATCTCATTCTTGATGAAAATTCTGAATTGAATGAATTATGGCAAGAAACTGAAGACTACGAAGCTTGGTTAGCCTCTGTCTCTGAATTAAAGAATCGCGTCAATTTATAAAATTTCATCATTTTTGAAGTTAGATATGGATATGGATTACATAGTTCGAGAATTGACAATAGAAGATGAGCCAATCTTATGGACGATGTTGATGTATGCTGCCCATGAAGACTCCCTTAAATCTGTGCAAAGTCAGCCGATTCTCGCTCGCTATGTCGCGGGATGGGGCAGGCTAGGCGATATGGGTGCTGTGGCATTTATGAATGAAAATGCGTTCGCCGCCGCTTGGCTCCGATTGTGGGCAGATGATGATCGAGGATTTGGTTGTATTGACCCCGCTATTCCAGAATTAGCGATCGCGGTGTTGCCTGAATATCGAGGTAATGGGGTTGGTAGTAGATTGCTAAAGCAAGTTTTAGAACTGTCTCAAGGTTTATTTCCTGCGGTGAGTCTGAGTGTTCGAGCAGATAATCCAGTGGTGAATTTATATCAACGGGTGGGGTTTGTGAAAGTGGAAGATAGCGAAACTGTCAATCGGGTTGGCGATATCTCTTTTAATATGGTCTATAGACATATCGGAAAATAGAATATTTGAGGTTGATCATGGAATTGTAGGGGCAAAGCATTCCCTTCACAATCTATAAATTTTGCGATCGCCATAATTTGAGAATCCTATGCCCAAAACCTCAAAACACAAAGACATGATATCTGTGAAAGCATTGAGGGCATAGCATTTGCAGATCGAGATTGTTGTTGTGTGTTTAAAAATTGTGGCGTAAATGCTATGCTCCCTCTACTGGATTCTTACTCAATGAAATGATATTGATCTAGTGAGATAATATCGACTATAGACAACTTGGCTTTACTTAATGAACCAAACAAGGTTTGATGCTTTGATCATTGGCAGCGGTGCTGCTGGACTTTATACTGCGCTTCGACTTACAGATTTAGCACCAAACTGGCGGATTGGTTTAGTGACTAAGGATAATTTGTCAACTTCGGCTAGTGACTGGGCGCAAGGTGGGATTGCCGCAGTTATCGACAAAAATGATGCGCCTCAGTTTCATGGCAAAGACACATTAGCCGCTGGGGTTGGCTTATGTGAAACCGAGGCGGTAGATGTATTAGTTAACGCCGCACCTCGACAAATTCAGCAATTAATCGCCTTGGGCGTAGACTTCGATCGCGATGAAGATGGTAGCCTTGCCCTCACCTTAGAAGCTGCTCACTCAAGACGTAGAGTATTGCACTCGGCAGATACAACAGGTCGAGCGTTGGTGTCAAAGCTTGCCGACGCAGTACTCCAGAATCCTAGTATTCAGGTTTTGAGTACAACCCTAGTTTTAGATTTGTATATGGAAAAGGGACGTTGTGGCGGTGTTTTTTATTTAGATCAGGAACAGGAAATTAGTTGTTTAAGTTCGCCAGTGGTAGTCTTGGCAACAGGTGGCGGTGCTCAAGTATTTTCGCAAAATACCAATCCACCCTCAAGCACGGGAGATGGTGTCGCGATCGCATGGCGTGCAGGAGCTGTAATTCGAGATATGGAATTTGTGCAGTTTCATCCAACTGCTCTCGCTTTGCCTAAAGCTCCCAGATTTCTCATCAGTGAAGCAGTACGTGGGGAAGGAGCACATTTGATCGATCATCAAGGCGATCGATTTGCTTTTAGTTATCATCCAAAGGGTGAGCTAGCACCTAGAGATGTTGTTAGTCGCGCCATATTTAACCATCTTCAGAAGACCAAGGAACCTACAGTATTTCTCGATTTACAAGCAATTCCCAAAGAGAGAATCGCTCATCGCTTTCCCAATATCATCAAAATCTGTCAGCAATGGCAAATTGATATTTTCTCTACACCGATTCCTGTGACACCCGCAGCTCATTACTGTATGGGAGGTATTGCCGTGGATTCCTATGGAGCCACTTCCATCAGCGGACTCTATGCTGTTGGTGAAACGGCAAGCACGGGCGTACATGGAGCTAATCGCTTAGCGAGTAATTCTCTCTTAGAATGCTTTGTGTTTGGAGAACGTTTAGCAGAGCAGGTCTGTTCACAGCAAACGCAGATTTTTAATGTTCCGAAGGCGATCGCACCCAAACTAGAAGATCATAATCATTCGGCAACTATTCAACAAATTAAATCTGGAATTCAAAATCTGAGTTGGCAAGCGGCAGGAATCTGTCGAGTCCAAGCTGATTTAGAAATTGCTTTAAATCAAATTTTGGCATGGCAATTCGAGTTAGTTGAACTAGCTGAACCTTCACGCCTATGGATCGAAACCCGTAATCTGGCTGACTATGCATATTTGTTAATGCGATCGGCTCTATTTCGCACCGAAAGTCGCGGCGCTCATTATCGTTCCGATTTCCCTGATACTGATCCTAATTGGCAGCTACACACAATTATCGAAGGTCAAGAAATCAGGCGTTCACCTGCTTTGTTATAACGCAAGCAACCCAAGAACTAAAGTTCTTGGCTAAAAACTCAAGGCTGCTGAAGCAGACTAAAGAATACTTCTAATTAACCCGTTTCAACGGGTTTGAGCTTTCAGCCCGCACTTGAGTGCAGGGCTACTGCTTTGCTGATCAAATTGTTAAAGTAACAGCAATGCGAAAACCTGTGCTGCGATCGCCTTGACTTGTTGCATTTCGGGAACGCTTAGCCGAACGACAATAATGAGCAGGATCGCGCCAAGAGCCTCCACGGATTACTCGACAACTGAGATCACCTCCTTGAGTCCAAGCACTGCCATCCTTGGGCAAAAGGTCATAATCGTCATGCCAATTATCTGCACACCATTCCCAAACATTTCCATGCATATCATGTAAACCAAAGCCATTGGCAGGATAAGTCCCAACTTCAGATGTTGAGGAATTACTGACACCTTGTGGTGCGTATTTGTAGGGACTTGCACTATTATAATTAGCCAAATTTGCAGCGATCGTTTCCCCAAAACCAAAAGCTGTTAACGTTCCTGCTCGACAAGCATATTCCCATTCCGATTCACTGGGCAAGCGATAGGGGCGACCAGTTCGCTCTGCTAGTTTCTGACAAAAAAGCTGGGTGTCATCCCAAGTCACAGTTTCCACAGGGCGATCGCTATTGCCTATAAAAATTGCAGGATTATTATCCATCAATATTTTCCATTGCCTTTGTGTGATTGGAAATCGAGACATAAAGAATGGGGGGATGTTCACGATATGGCGTGGACTTTCTTCCTCGCTATGTTCTAACTCATTGATCGGCGACCCAATCTGAAATCTTCCTGCGGGGATGAATACCATCTCCAGCCCAATCGGTTTACCTTGAATATTACCGAGATTCTCAATATAAATTCTTCCAGTTTTTTGTCTTGTGCTAATTTGCAACTGATTTTGAGTTAATTTGTTAATCGCATTCCGATTAACTGTAACTATGGCTGTCTCAAATGAAAATTGAGATAACGACGGTGCGATCGCTTGAGTTGGTTGAGATTTGGGTGGAGCGATCGGAGTAATCAGTGTTTTCGCACCTGCTTTCAAGTAAGTTGGTCTTTGGAATCTTGGTCTATTCGATTGCGAGGATGATGAAGTTAAATTTTTCAGATCGCTTAACACTGCTTGAGCCGTCTGATAGCGATGACTTGGAGCTGAGGCAATCATGCGATCTAAAACCTGACCAAGGACAGGGCTAATGGAAGTGTTTTCTAAAAAATCACGCCAAATCCAAGTTCCGTCGATATCCATTAACTCAAATGGTGACACATTAGTCAGCAGATGGATACAGGTCACACCCAAACTATAGAGATCACTAGCAAATATTGCTTTCCCTCGCATTTGTTCTGGGGCAACATACACTGCACTCCCGATGCGGGTTCCTGTCTCCATCATTGCGGCTGCCGTCACGAATTTTGCTGCGCCAAAATCAACTAACACATGATTACCAGTCGCCATGGAGTTAGATAAAGAGCCAGAGGTGCTGGGCGATCGCCTACGGATAATATTTTCGGGCTTGATATCTCGATGGATTACGTTGCGATCGTGTATAAATTGCAGAACTGGCAGTAAGTCTGCCAACAGCATCCGAATTTTGGCTTCACTAAAAGCTCCCTGTTCTCGAAGTTCCTTTAACAGATCCTGCCCATCAACAAATTCTTGGATCAGATATTGGCAACCATCATGTTCCAAATGGGCGAATAATGTCGGTATTTGTGGATGTTTGCCCAAGTCATCAAGGCGAATAGCTTCCTGTTGAAATAATTCGGCTGCTTTCACTGCGCTACTGAGATCAGCAGGAAAGAACTGTTTAATGACACAGTGTGGCTGAGAAGGCAGAGCTTCATCAATACCAATAAAAGCTCTGCCAAAGCCACCTTGCCCAAGAATTTTCAACGCCCGATAGCGATCGCCAATCTTTAGCTTTGAGCCACATTGACTACAAAAACTAAGTCTGGGATCTGAATTTTGAAAATTGCAGTTAGGGTTGAGGCATTGACTCATGGTTGCAACTATTGCTCAGGAAGAGAATCCATCTTGGCAAAGCCAATCACTTGCATTTTTCCTTCTGTAAGTTCTAGTTTGAGAACTCGCGCTGTGATGCCTTTGCTTTCTAATTGCCGCAAATCTAAGACTTTATTCAATCCTTCTGTAAAAGCTCTGGCAATGCGATCGGGCACTGGCGTTCCTGCCAATTCAATTTTAGGATTGATAATTTGTAGTTTGGTTCCTCCAATAGTCTTTATCTGCGCATTCACGGAGACATCGAGACTTGTGACTTTAGGCTTAGTTGCTGTTGGTTGCGATTTTAATGTGGCTGAGAGGCGAATATGATCGCCTTCCAAAAAAGTAACTTCTGGATTGATTAGATCAAGAATTTCGGGATTTTTATTAGTTCCAGTAATATCAATGCTGAGATTTCTAAAGGAAGGTTGAACGTTTGGCGATCGCAAAGCCGTATTAATATCTTCGGAACGCAAAACGACACGCGCAGCAGCCTGCAACGGACGACGCAAGACAATTTTGCCAGATTGTAACAAGTTAGGGTCGATGCTAATCGGATCAGTTTCCAGATCCACCTGATCAATTCGCAAAAATTCTAAAACGTAAACTCCACGACCTGCAACACGGATGCGATCGACGTTACCCAAAAGAATCTGATAGTTAGGAGCATTATCAACTCGTACTTCTAGGACATCAGCCCGTACGATTTGCCCACGCAAAAAGTCCGTCGCAACTTTATCAATTGCAATTCCTGGTGCGCCTGCTAAACCTAAAACCGTGGTGAGTAACCCAGCAAATAATTCCATAAAAAGGAGATGAGTAACTATGTGATCATAAACCAAAACCCAGAAATTAAAAGCGACGCTATGCGTCGCTTTTAATTTCTGGGTTTTAATACCAATTCACAAAAGTGTCGCGACACTTTTGTGAATTGGTATTAAAACCCCATAAGGGTTTTAAAAACACAAAATGGCGTAGCCATTTTGTGTTTTGGTATAAGAGAGCAAAGCGCTATATTTTTTTATAGCTATTTCCAAGATGGGCGGCGCAATTTTTTGAAGCAACAAAGAACTTTGGGAGTATAAGTCCATGCAAATTCGGGTGGCAGTAGAGGCTGATTTATCCGCAATTATTCAAATTTATAATGCGGCTATTCCTAGTCGTCTTGCCACTGCCGATCTCGAACCAATCTCAGTTGAGAGCCGTCGCACTTGGTTCAGATCGCATGAAGATCGCTATCCTGTTTGGGTGATCACAATCGGCGATCGCAATATTCAAAGCGATCAAAATGAGAAGATCATTGGCTGGTTAAGCTTGCAGATGTTTTATGGTCGCCCTGCCTATCACAAAACTGCCGAGGTAAGCATTTATATAGATCCGATGTTTCAAGGCAAGGGAATCGGCAAAAAGTTGCTTAGTCATGCGATCGCCCAATGCCCTAAGTTGAATATTACTAAATTGGTCGGATTTGTATTTGCCCATAATGCCGCCAGTCGTCGTCTATTTGAAAGATTAGGCTTTACGGAATGGGGCTTTTTGCCAGAAATCGCTGAATTAGATGGCATCGATCAAAGCTTAGTGATTTTTGGCAAAATTATTTAAAGGAATAGCGATTTTGTTAGTCATGCAGCGTGGGCGCAAAGCTCCCACAACACAGTTACCTAAAACCCAAAAGAGAGTTGCGGTGTTTCGCGCCGCAACTCTCTTTTTTTTGCTAGACCTATAACAATGGAAAGAAATGCCCGACTGGCCCCTGTCCTTTTCCGATCGCTAAAGCATATTTCAAAGCCTCAGTCACATAGTTCTTCGCATCCACCACAGACTGAAACCGTGATTTCCCTAATGCTAGATTTGCAGCGATCGCAGCGGACAGAGTGCATCCAGTTCCATGAGTATGTATAGTTTCAATCACTTCAGTCCGCAACACCTCAAGGCGATCGCCATCAAACCACACATCAACTGCTTTGAGATCGCCTGACATGCCACCACCTTTCACCAGTACTGATCGCGCTCCTAATTTATAGATTCTCTGAGCCGCAGCTTGCATATCTTCCAGCGTATGAATTTCCATCCCAGCAAGAATTTGCGCCTCATAGCGATTAGGCGTTGCGATCGCGGCAAGGGGAATTAGCGTCTCACCCATGGTTTTCACAGCATCATCATCAATTAACTGAGCCCCAGTCCGCGAAACCATCACAGGATCAACTACCACATTCCCAAAACCAAAAGCAACTAGCTTTTTGGCAACAGTTTTAATAATCTCTTGATTGAGCAACATTCCCGTTTTGATCGCCCCAATCCGCATATCGATCATCACAGTTTCAAATTGTGCTGTCACAGACTCCACTGACAACGCATCTACCCTTGTTACGCCTTGCGTATTTTGAGCAGTTACACAAGTAAGTACGCTAGTGCCATGCACCAGATGAAAAGCAAAAGTACGGAGGTCAGCTTGTATCCCCGCGCCACCCCCACTATCAGAACCCGCGATCGTCATTGCGATCGGTATTTGCGAACCATCAAAACTTGTCATATTCGATATCAAGCAATAATTAATAGATATTACAGCGCTTTAAGCTCAAACCCGAACCGAAACTTTTAAAAAAGTGTTGCTTTGCAACACTTTTTTAAAAGTTTCGGTTCGTTTGATCGGAAATTACTGTCAGTATAAAACTCAGAGATTAGAGGAGAAGCAAAGCACCACCTCTAATCTCTGAGTTTTAAATTGCTATATGATTTATTCAACCTGTAGACTGACTTGTTATGCAAAAAAATCATCCGACTTATACGCAAGAACAGATTTCAGCTTGGTTTCGAGGACTCATGAGCATTGCCCTTGCAGACAATGAGTACAGTGAGCAAGAGCGCACCCTCTTTGATCAAATTAGTCATAGCGAAGAATGGGGCGAAGAAGTAACCGTCTCTAATTTTGAACCGATTAGTGCTCAAGACTTGGCTGATGCATTGGGTAGCGATCGCAAGGTAGGCGAAAACTTTTTACGGATGGCAGTGATGATGGCACTTGCCGATGGTAAATACACGGATACAGAAGATTGCATTATTCAAGAATTTTGCAAAGCGCTAAAACAAGAAATCAAGCCAATTAATGATTTACGGCAAAAACTAGAATCATCATCTCACCACGAAGAACATCATCCAAATCTGTTAGAGCCTGTCAAAGAATGGCTCGATCATATGGATATTCATGATTCCCGCCTTGCGAATTTAATTTGTAAAGTCGTTCCTGCTCAATGTCCCTTTGAGCGCGATATAGTTCTATTTGGACGCAAGATCATGCATATTCCTGCTATGTGCGAGATTAATCCTCTATACGATCAACTGGTAGGTTTACGGTTTCGATCGCTAAGTTATCTTGCTGACAAAGGCGAAGATGTATCAAAATATTGCTAATCAAGGGGGCGATAGCCCTATTTATAAGGTAGGCATAGGCGGCGCTTAGCGCCGCCTATGCCTACCTTTTTCTCACTAAAAAGGGGCGCTAAGCGCCCCTTTGATTTTTCTGGATTTTATGAAAGCGTAAAACGCTATAGTATTTACTGGTTTTACTAGCAGCCACCATAAAAAAATGCCCAGAGAACTAAAAAGCGCCAAAAACGAAGAAGATAACAGTGATGTTTCGCCCAACGTATTGCGAGTTGTTTTATCTTTTAGGCGCTGGGGCTGGACAGCTTTTTGGACACAAGTAGTTTTGTGCGTAGTTTCATCGGTAGTGCTATTACAACTTTTTTTGTTTCCTAGGGCTGGAACAATTAGTCCTACAGGATTAGATACTAGCCCTGCCTCACTACCGGGACTTAGCTTTGCTTGGGTTGGTGTAGCTGTGCTAGGTGCAAGTATTTTCTGGAATTTCCGTTATACGCAAATGGCGAAAAAGCTGCGATCGCCTGATCGTCCAACTAAAAGCCAGACCGTATTTCAAATCAAAATTGGATTGATTATTAATCTGATTGGCATGTTTGTTACTTTACTAGGAGCCTTTGCAATTATTGGTGCATTAACGCTTAGAGCAGGACAAGGACAAGCAATATTACCTGGTGCAGGTAGCTTTAACTCTGTAATTCAGCCCCTCGATTTCCAAATTATTCAAGCTAGTTTTAATATTATTTTTGCCCATTTTGTTGGCTTAGTCTGCTCACTCTTACTGCTCAACCGTGCTACTGACAAACCAAATCGAGAATAAAAAGAAACCCTCAAAAAGCGGGTTTCTTTTTATTCTCGATTTGTAGACTAAGTATAGCCTTAGCCACTTTTATCAAGACAAATCAAAACCCAAATAGTGAGAGGCGGCGCGAAGCGCCGCCTCTCACTATTTGGGTTTTAAGTCCTAACAAGAATGGCGACAGCTATATAATAAATATAAAGAAATGTAAATAGTGGCGAAACTGATGGAGTGGAAGCAAATCGAAGAAAATTGGGTGTTGACACCGCCCAAGCCCAAAGGCGTAATTCACTTTTTGGGAGGTGCATTTTTTGCGGCTGCGCCCCATGTTACCTACGGTCGCGTGCTAGAGCAACTTGCCAAAAATAATTACGCGATCGTCGCTACCCCATTTCTGAATAATACTTTCGACCACCGTCAGATTGCTCGTGAAGTCAACACCTCATTTCGGAAAGCCCGCAGCAAACTCTTTCTTGATTATTTCCCAGTATTTGGCATGGGTCACAGCATGGGCTGCAAAATCCATCTATTGATTAATAGTCTCTATAAACCCGCTCGTGCTGGCAATATTTACATCGCCTACAACAACTACAGCGCCGATCGCTCGATTCCATTTTTTAAGGAACTCGCAGGCACGATTCCCGAAATGTCATCAATGGAGTTTACGCCCACCCCAAAGGAAACTGAGCAACTAGTCACCGCCAATTATCAGACTGCAAATAACTTATTAGTCAAATTTGTAGACGATAGCATTGATGAAATCTCGACCCTTTCCCAACTACTCACCCAAAAATTCCCTAAAACCGTCAGCTTGCAGACCCTCGAAGGGACTCACCTCACTTCCATGGGTATCGACATGAAATGGCAAGCTGGTTCTAGTTTCTCGGCGATCGATGCGATCGCGCAATGGGTCAAGCAGGAAATGCACAAAAATAACCAGAGCCTTGAACTAGTCTTGCTAGCATGGCTAGCTAAGCAAGCTCAGTAAAAATATGGCGGTACTTTGTGCTGCTTCAATTATTCTTAAAGGCAGTGTTTCGCGCTGCCTTAGCTTTTATCACTACAGCAATGAGTAAAAATACTCTAATGAAATTGACGGTCAACTTAACAACAAATTCAGATCAAATCGATTGATTCTGTATTGATATATAAGTCATTAGGATTTCTAATATTTTTTTAATCTTATTAAGATTACTGACTATTAATATTAGTTTTTGTATCATTATGTATCGTATCAGTACAAAAACATATTCATAAATCGCTATTTTTCTTAACATAAACTACCTCGCTAACTTACAGACTGATCCTTATATTTAAAGGGTTTACGCGGCTCAGCCTAGAAAGATCTCGCAAAAACAAGTACTAGAGGATATATCTAGCTTATTAGAGTTATATAAATTTTTTATATGAATTTGTTACCAAAAATAGAGAGTTTCAAAAATTTTTTTTCAAAAAAAGTAAATGTGGATACGCACTTTATGTTTAAATTAGAGACATCGCTCAAGGACTTCTCACGAAGAATTCCTGATAGGATTAACTTATATAAAGCAAAAAAGTATTCCACCAAAGAAGCAGATATCAAAGGGCTAATTAGATTTTTAACAGATTTTCAATCTTTCTTTAATTTTCGATTTGACTATTGACTCTGACTCTTTAGTTTTTTTTGCCGTGCAATTTGCAGATATATATTTGCAGTTTACTGATTTTCATTCAACCATAGTAAGGAGATATTAATGTCTTACTCAAAAACACAGTCTAAAGCCAAGGCTGGGTACGACGCAGGTGTTCAGGACTATAAACTAAAGTACTATACCCCCGATTACACACCCAGAGATACTGACCTTCTCGCTGCTTTTCGCTTCGTGCCTCAACCAGGCGTACCTCCAGAAGAAGCTGCTGCTGCGGTAGCCGCTGAATCTTCTACAGGTACATGGACAACTGTATGGACAGATTTGTTGACCGACCTCGATCGCTACAAAGGTCGTTGCTATGATGTCGAACCAGTACCCAACGAAGACAATCAATACATCGCTTACATCGCCTATCCTCTTGACTTGTTTGAAGAAGGTTCTGTAACTAACTTGCTAACCTCATTGGTTGGTAACGTATTCGGTTTCAAAGCTCTTCGTGCACTTCGTCTAGAAGACATCCGTGTGCCTATTGCATACTTGAAGACCTTCCAAGGACCTCCTCATGGTATTCAAGTTGAACGCGACAAGTTGAACAAGTACGGTCGTCCTCTATTGGGTTGTACCATCAAGCCTAAATTGGGTCTATCTGCTAAGAACTACGGTCGTGCAGTATACGAATGTCTTCGCGGCGGTTTGGACTTCACCAAAGACGACGAAAACATCAACTCTCAGCCTTTCATGCGCTGGCGCGATCGCTTCCTGTTTGTACAAGAAGCAATCGAAAAAGCTCAAGCTGAAACTGGCGAAGTCAAGGGTCACTACTTGAACGTAACTGCTCCTACATCTGAACAAATGATGGAACGTGCAGCTTTCGCAAAAGAAATCGGCACACCAATCATCATGCATGACTTCTTGACTGGTGGTTTCACAGCAAACACCTCTCTTGCTAAGTATTGCCGCGACAATGGCTTGCTCTTGCACATTCACCGCGCAATGCACGCCGTTATTGACCGTCAAAAAACCCACGGTATTCACTTCCGCGTTTTGGCTAAGTGTCTTCGTATGTCTGGTGGCGATCACCTCCACTCTGGAACCGTTGTTGGTAAGCTCGAAGGCGAAAAGGGCATCACCATGGGCTTTGTTGACCTAATGCGTGAAGACCACATCGAACTCGATCGCGAACGTGGTATCTACTTCACTCAAGATTGGGCTTCTATGCCTGGTGTTATGCCCGTTGCTTCGGGTGGTATCCACGTATGGCACATGCCTGCGCTCGTCGAAATCTTCGGCGATGACTCTTGCCTACAGTTCGGTGGTGGTACATTGGGTCACCCATGGGGTGCTGCTCCTGGTGCAACCGCTAACCGCGTTGCTCTCGAAGCTTGCGTACAAGCACGTAACGAAGGTCGCGACATGATGCGTGAAGGTGGCGACATCCTCCGTGAAGCTGGTCGTTGGTCTCCTGAATTGAACGTTGCTCTTGAACTCTGGAAAGAAATCAAGTTTGAATTTGAAGCAATGGATACCGTCTAATTGATTAGCTCCATTACTATATTGTTTCGCTACGCGAAACAATATAGTAATAATTCTTGGTTAAGTTCAGCCTATGGATATTAAGCGCAGTACTAAGTCCACAGCCAATATGTTGATCAATTTTTTGACCTTCGAGGCTGTCAAGACTATTGGTGAGCAATTGCAGGAAACCGATAAGTTAAAAGCTCTTTGGTTTAATCAGTTCTCAACGCGCGAAAGACTCCAAAATGGTGAGCTTTATATCAAAGACCTTTTTGAGGTTCACCAAGAAATGGCTTTTCGAGTAATGACAGTGCGAGAGCATCTGGCGAATGAAATTTTAGAATTTTTGCCAGAGATGACTCGGACTGGCATCCAACAATCAAATATGCAACTTCGCCGTCAGCATTTTGAACGCATTATGAATGTTCAGGCTTCTGAGGGATATGCAGAATGCGAGAATCTAGATAATAAGTTAGATACTGGGATTGATGAGAAAAGCAATCCAGAATCTAGTTTAGAAGTTAGTCTTGGAAATCTCTTGGAAGAACCTTTAGAATCGATTGCGGATTCAGATGTTGATAGCGATCGCGCTACCACTCAACAAAATCAATAGAAATATAATTCTAATCGCGAGGAAATAATGCAAACTTTACCAAAAGAGCGTCGTTACGAAACTCTTTCTTATCTTCCCCCTTTGAGCGATGCTCAAATCACTCGTCAAATCGAGTACACCCTTAAGCAAGGTTTCTACCCTGCGATCGAATTCAACGAAGATTCCGATCCAGCAATCCACTACTGGACTCTTTGGAAGTTGCCCTTGTTCAGCGCCAGAACTCCTCAAGAAGTTTTGACTGAAGTTCAAGCTTGCCGCTCTAGCTATCCTGGTAGCTTCATCCGCGTTGTTGCTTTCGACAACATCAAGCAGTGCCAAGTCCAAAGCTTCATCGTACACAAGCCTAACGCTGCTCGTTACTAAGCTTTAACAAACAAAA
This sequence comes from Pseudanabaena sp. UWO311, assembly GCF_006937785.1. Taxonomy (GTDB): domain Bacteria; phylum Cyanobacteriota; class Cyanobacteriia; order Pseudanabaenales; family Pseudanabaenaceae; genus Pseudanabaena. The sequence goes on along the minus strand of NZ_SJEE01000001.1, from coordinate 298,556 downwards.
AAGCCCCGCAATGCGGGGCTTTTTTGTTTGTTATTTCTGACGCTAATGGCGATCGCAAATAAAATTTGGTAAAATCAAAAAATGAAATTCGAGTGGGATCAACAGAAAAACCAGCGCAATATTGCCAAGCATCAACTTGACTTTGCTGATGCTTATAAGGTTTTTAAACTTCCTCTTCGAGTTTCTTTAGACGAAAGACAAGACTATGGAGAAGAGCGATGGGTTGGTCTTGGGTTACTTGATGGTCGTGTTGTCGTTATTGTTTTCACAGAAATAGACGCTCAAACGATCCGTGTTATTTCACTCCGCAAAGCTTTACCATATGAGCAAAAATATTATGAACAATACCTCAGAGACGAATTGGGCTAAACTTGACGCTCTATCAGAATCAGAAATTGATACATCTGATATTCCACCTTTGACCGAAGAGTTTTTCAATAAGTCGCGCTGGTGGAAGCCTGTATCTCCATTGAATGCTCTTGTGCAAGTTGATCCTCAAACACTTGCGTGGTTTCAGTCACAAGGCGATGACTATGAGAAGAAAATGGCAGCAGCATTAAAAATCTATGCTGAAGCTCATCAAGCAGCGTAGTCTTTGTAATTTATTTGTATAGAGTAAGGCATGAATATGATAGATATCCCAAAGCAATATGTTTTTGATGAGCAGCACCGTCCTCTTGCGGTGCAAATCTCTATAGATATTTATAACCAAATCGAAGAAATCTTAGAAAACTTTGGTTTGGCAAAATTAATGCAGGAAGTAGAAGATGATTAGTTGCTTTCTGGTGATGTTGCTTACTCGTATCTTAAACCGTTAAACAAAAACTAGTAATTACTTTGAGAATATATATGTTTCTCATACGCAGTTACAAAATCATCAAGATATAATTATAATAGTTTAAAATATCAGGCTGACGGGCTTTCAGATACAGGTTTACATATATTATTCATATTGTTTTTTTGCCATGAATGAATTCATCGTATCAATAATCCAACTCTTGCTTGCTCTGGTAAAAGATAGCCCTGAAGCGTTAGATAAAATATTATCTACAATTAATGAAAGTAAGGAATATGAATATGTAAAACCACCCAAGATTTTAAGTATCCGTAGTCAAGACAAACGCACTATTGATGAATTTCCATGGATGAGTTTTCAGAAATTCAAGAGGAATCGTGGTAAGTTACCTAGTCCAGAAGGCTTATTTGAGCTTGATGCTGTTAATAATGCTAGCTTCTCTTTGCTACAATCCCTTCGAGAAGAATTAGTACGGGCAGGCTGGGGATACAACTTTACGATGCGGAGAAAGGAATATATATCAGTCAAAAAGAGAATAATTTATAGCAAAAATATGACTGTCTTGGTTTGGTTAAGAGCTTCCGAACCTGACGATAATTCTATTGCTTATAAAAATCATAGGACTATTATTTCTCAATATAACAAGCCTAAAAAGGAGTTTAAAGTTATTGATGAGCATCATTTTGAATTTTACATAGAAGGATTACCGATTGATATTGACGAAAATGGCAATAAAATAATCATACAAGGAGATAAGAGTAGAGTTCCAAAAAGCACTGATAATCTTATCAAAGGAGACTACCCAGAGCATTATCTTGGTGAATTTAAAGCATATATTCCACCAGTAAATCACCTAAGACCAAATATTCATGCTCATTCAGGTGACTTTGGTTCTGGAGCTAAGATTGATGACAATAAAAACCACTTCCTTGCATTTACCATTACTCAAAATGACAAGGATATTAATGAAGGAACTATTCAGTTTTATGATAACTGTATATACCTAGACGAACGCAAAAATATTATAGATAAGATGGAGAGAGGACACATATGGTCCCATTTAAATCTTTCTGATTTTAAACTTCGTAAGTGTAGAAAACATTCGATCAGGTATCCTGAAACAAATCCCGATGGCAAAGAAGATAGGATTTTCATTGGCAAGCAATCTGATGAAAAGGAATCAGATTTGATGTATTTTGATGGAATCATTTATCGAATAGAAGTACATTATGAATCCTTGTCAGAAGATGAAATCAAGAAAAAGCATGTAAATTTTTTAAGAGACTTCACAAAAATCCCCGATCACTATTTAGATTCTTTATTTGTAGAAGATAATCCGTTCACTTGCCATACAACAACTAAAGAACCTCCAAATTTACATTTGTAGAAGTTAAATATTGGGAAATAGATAAGCGATCGCTGCTTGCTGATTTTTGATTAGGGGCGATCGCTTTTTTGTGGGAGATGAAGGGGCGATCGCAGTTTTTGATATTTGATTGAGTGCGATCGCTTGGTGCTAAGGAGATGAATGTGCGATCGCTGTTGTTGATATTTGGTGGATGCGATCGCTTTTTGTGGAGATATGAATAGGCGATCGCTGTTTATTGATATTTGGTTGGGGGCGATCGCTTTTTGTGGAGATATGAATAGGCGATCGCTGTTTATTGATATTTGGTTGGGGGCGATCGCTGTTTGTTGATTTTGGTTGGGGGCGATCGCTAGTTTTTGATATTTGGTTGGGCGATCGCTTTGTTGTGAGGAGATGAAGGGGCGATCGCGGATTGTTGATATTTGGTTAGGGGCGATCCACTATAATTCTAAGAATAATGTTAAATAATTAACCCATGCTGTTTGATTGGGATGAAACCAAAGCCAAAAGTAACCTAGCTAAACATGGAGTATCCTTTGATGAAGCAACCTCTGTATTTGACGATCCTTTGTTTTTAACTTTTGCCGATCCGACACATTCCATCCAAGAACAACGTTTTATTATTATGGGAGAATCGGCTAGAGGTAGACTACTAGTCGTATCTTATACAGAAAGACAAAATACAACACGCCTAATTAGCGTCCGTCCAGCTACTCGTAAAGAACGTAAAGCATATGAATCAGAACTCTGAGATTGATATGGAAGATGATTTACTTCCTGAATATGATTTTACTCAAATGACCGTTGTTGCTCGTGGTCAGGGAAGAAAGAAAAGCACTGTCACTGTCAATCTAGATCCTGATGTTGCTAAGTTATTTCCAAATTCGGTATCAGTCAATGAAGGTCTAAGATTGCTAATGCGATTAATTAAGCAAAATTCATCACAATTAGACGACCAGTTATCAATGAAATCTGAAAATCCGTAAATCTCGATTAGCTAATCAAATACTAATGGCGATCGCTGCTTGTTGATTTTTGATTGGGGCGATCGCTTTTTTATGGGGAGATGAAGGGGCGAGCACTTATTGATATTTGGTTGGGGCAATGTGAGTAGGTTATGCTTTAAACAATCATAGGTTAGAATATTATGCAAACTTGTCCCTGAGACTATTAAGCCATGTCAACACAGCAAGTCACATTCCAAGAATGCAATACTCAATTTGCAAAAATTTTTGAGAGAGTTCTGCAAAATCATGAAGTTATTTCAGTTTATAAAGAACCTGAGAAGAGCATTGTGATTTTGGATGAAAGAGAATATAGCAGCTTAATGGAAACATTGTATTTATTAAGCAACCCAGCCAATAGAGAGCGTCTATATCAAAGTATTTCACAGCATGAACAAGGAAAAGTAAGAGAAATAGATGTTAAGGCTTACTTGGACTGAGAACGCTTTAAAAGATTTGGATTGGGGGCAGCAGAATGACATCCGAAGAAATTTTAGAAAACTTTGGCTTGGCTAAGTTGATGCAGGAAGTAGAAGATGATGTGTTACTTTCTGGTGATGATGCTTACTTGTACTACCAATTGTTGAAATTACAAAATGTGGAAGGTTAAGACTTTTATGGGCAAAAATCTTGGGAAATACATCATTCAAACTGGTGAGATCGCTGGCACTGGTATAAAGATTGACTTTCGTGAATCCTTTGAAAAACTCCACAAAATTATAGGTATAGATAAATATTTCGTGGAAGAAGTAGATGAAGAAGGGATTACAATGACTATTGGTTGCACAACCTATATGTTCAAATTCAGTCGATTAGATGAGCTCTATTCAACACTGAAAGATTTCTCTGAGCGAGTATACAGTAAAGCGTATCTTCGAGAGTCACAAACAGAACCAGAACCACTGCCGTTAATTCATAGAATCCTTTTATTTGAAATTTTCCCAAGCAAGAAAAAGTCTGATTTTGAGATGTTTTATTTGGGTGACATAATTACGTCAGGAGTTTTTGTCAACCATTCTAAAAGTGTGGAATTACCTACGTTTGTGGAGATAGACGGATACAAATTCTCAATTGATATCTTTGATAAAATCCTAGCTAGATTTCAGCTAAATTCCTAAAAAGTTTGACATGGGGGCGATCGCTTGGTGCTGAGGAGATGAATGTGTGATCGCTGGTTTGATATTTGGTTGGGACGATCGCAGTTTGTTGATTTTTGATTGGGAGCAACAGCAAACTAGAAATCCCACTCAACTAATTGTTCACAGCGAGTGGGATTTCTGGTTTGCTAATTTTCATAGGTACGTCTGGCTTTATTTGCTTCATTGCGCAATGCATCCAGACGTTTTTCGATCAATGTACGCGATCGCCCCTTTGATGCATCACTGAGCATAATCTTCAGCCCACTGCCTAAGCTTTTATAAGCCGCAGGCAAAGGATAACCATTACGAACAGCTAGACGAATTGCGCCTTGATCAGCCTCGATCAAGTTGCGAATATCTTTTTTGCTCGTGCCCTTGCGCCATAGCTGAAACCCAGCTACGCCACAGATACCAAGCGCCAGCACAAATAGTAAACCGTTTTGCACCCAAAGCTCACCAACTGCACCACCTAGACCAATAGCTAGCGCTGCGACTTCCCAGCCATCTTTTGGCACTGCGTCATTTTGGATACGGGCTACTTCATGCCAATACAACAAATTACGCTGATCCTCAGCCATGCGTTCCCAGCGCACCATATCAACTAAAATCACTACTTCATCACCGCCAGCTTCTTCACAGGCTATTAGGGGCGGGCGGACACCGTCAGCATTAAGCACTTTTACCCATGCTTGTAATTCTGGCGGCAGCAAGTCTTGCAGACGGCGGATTTCAGTTCTGGCAAAGGTATTTCGGAGGGAGGAAGAAGTTGGAGATGGCATGAATCTTCGTCAAAGTTCAGAATTTTTGTGGACTTATCACTAAATCTAGATTTTAGTATAAGTTTTAACTACTTGCACTTTTGATTAGATTAATACAGATAAAAAGTTACCTTAAGATTATACGCTAGGCATGAGACCAAAGACCAAAAAGACAAATCTCCCTCTTAGTGGGAGATTTGTCTTTTTGGTCTTTGGGTTTAAGGCGATGCGCGTTTATGCGATCTCTTTGATTTCGCGAATATAGTCATTTTCACTAATCTTTCCTGCCTGAAATTTCTCTTGTAAAGCAGAGATCGCTGGTGACAGCTCTTTTTGCTTATCGGCAATTGCCTTTTGGAGATCTTGAAAAGTGCGTTTTCCCTCAGATTTGGCGTTAGCAAATAGTTCTGCTAGCGTCACATCATCCATTTCGCAGCCTTCAGCAAAATATTGATTTGCGAGGTTCCCAATTGCCCAAGTCATACTAAATGCTGCGGAACCACTGATAATGCTGCCAGCGACAGGGATCAGCAATACGATATTGGAGAGAGCAATTCTTGCTGCTGTAGCACCTACGCTACCAAACACAACCTTATTGAAATCTGGAGAAGCATGATTAGCAGGATATCCCCAAATCTTGCCAATTTTTTGGACAAGCTCTACTTGATCTTTATAAATCATTAGATGACTGACGGTGGCAAATCCAGGAGTGGGCATTGCGCCACCCACAGCATGCATAATTGCAAATAGGCGCACATTGGTATTAACCGCTAGTTCGCGCTTGTCAGGATCGGCGATCGCTTCCATTTGCTCGGAAATTGACATGTTTTGAGCCGCATCAACGATCGCAGTTAGCTTTTCAACTGTGCCATCCGCCAATGCAAATTTGTCTTGAAGCGTCTGCAGGAGTTCAGATTCTGGTCTGCTGACATCACTATCGGCTTTTGCCAAGATGTAGGCTGATTGGTACAACTGCTCTTTAATTAAGGGACTGTTGATTTTATTGAGCAGATCGTTGGTAGAAATATGTTCTTCTAAGAGACGTTCGAGCGTAATCTCTTTTTCAAGCTCCAAAGCCGCAATCGCCTCTTCTAGAATCGCTTTTTCTTGCTCATCTATATGATTGTCCGCGATCGCGACCTGTATCAAAATCAACAGACTTGCTAAGATCTCATCACGATTTATCGCGGACTCCTCTAAGGATGTCGAATCAAAGACGCTTTCAGCTTGGCGCTCGGCGACTGTATATAGGCGAGTAAATTCTCCTGATGTCCAGTCGCCTTGACTTGGTATACGTTCCAAGCGACTGTCTTGCGTTAAATCTTGTGTTAAAACAGACTGTAAATAGATATAACGACAGTCAATCTGGGTGAGATTGGTAGTGGCATCAATAGTCCATCGATCTAGACAGATGCCTGTAAATAGTGCGTTGCTGAAATCTGCACCGACAGCATTGGTCAAGGTAAGATTGGCACTTTCCAAATTTGCACTTTTTAAGGTAGCGCCGCGCAAGTCTACTTCCCTTAAGTTTGCACCATTGAGGTCGGCTCCAATTAGATTTGCCCCTTGAAAGTCCATCCCCACATAGGATTGCTTTCTGCCATTGCCTGTGACTAACAGATGCAATAAAGCTGGCTGGCTCAAAATCGAGCCACGATCTACTCTGGCTAGCAATAGCTGCTCGGCTTCATAAAAGCGCGATCGCATCAAAATTGCTTTTCTAAAGTCAGCATTATTCAATTGGGCTTGAGAAAAATTGGTATTGGTGAGATCTGCCTCACGAAAACTCGTTCCTAAAAATGCGGCAAAGGCTACAGCAAAATTATGAATGGCAGTATGTTCTACATCACCTGCTACAGCCCTCACCGCCACATAGATACCTAAGCCCACTGCGCCCAAAGAGCTCCATGCAGGGGCATTGGCGAACTGACATCCGATAAATGCCGCCACGATTGCGATCGCGCCGACAAATGCCCCCATCGCCTTCCCCCGAATCATCTCCGCACTTGCCACGATCGCCGCTACTCCTCTAGCAATTATGAATGCTAAAAGTATGGCTAGAGTACTAGTAGCTAGCGACTCACTTAACAAACGGTGAGAAGCAATAATTGAAGTTGCGATGACTGTTGCAGCTACCATGCCATTAAACAGGAACCCATCTAGGACAATAAAACCCTGCCGCAAGGTAACTTGAGTCCCAAAAGCCAGCACAATTAGTAAAAGTATTCCAGGAATAGTCTCAAGCCCTGTTCTTTCCGTCGTCTCTCTAGCGATCGCAGTACTCAGGAAAAACGAGAAAACACCTGTCACGCTAGCAAGAGCAACCAATCCTGTGAGCGCGATCGCTTTCCGCCCATCGGTTAAACCTGCTTTGGCGTTAGTAAAATTTGCATCTGTGAGGTTTGCTCCAGTAAAGTCAGCGCTACGAATATCCGCACGACTAAAGTTTGCTCCTGTCAAGTCTTGTCCTTTAAAAGAGCGTCCGCGCAAATATTCGCCTGCAAAGTTTTGTGGCATGTTAGTCCCAGTCAAAATCAGCAATAGGTAATACTATTTATTACCATACGGCTGTCGTTCCCAGTAATTGGCTAACAGTAAAATCAGGAAGCAGTTTTTGTGGCGCGGCGAAGCCGCGCCACAAAAACTGCTTCCCGATCTTGATCACAGTTATGTATGTTGAAGAACACAAATTTAGACAGATAGAGATCATCTCCTCTAGTCGAGAGAGCTTGCATAATAGGCGGAGAAATAGATTTAGCACTGTTTTTTTGGAGTTCCTATCATGAGTAAAACGACTTGGAATATTCTTGGTATTCTTACTATCGTGGCAGGCACGATATTCTTTATGTCACAACCAGAGAGATTTGCAGCTTTATCACCTGAACATCGCCCTAAATTCATTGCAGGTGGTGTTTTGATCTTTGGCATTCTCGCTACGATTGTCATTACCTGTTTCCTTCCCGTAGCTCGACCTGTAACCTTGCGAATTATCGGAGTGATCGGAATAGCAAGTTGCATATTTAATCTTATAGAAGGTGGTAGTAGAGGTGATTTTGCTCAATTTCCTGTTACTCTTGGTTTTTGGTTCCCTGGTTCACTGTATTTGGTAGTAAAAGGTAAGATGAGCTAACAGATCGTCCAACCATACCAGCCTATTCGTGACTACATGAAATTAATTCGCGATTTTGTTCTACTGCCATTGTTTCTTTTAGCCGCTGTAGCAGCCTTTGCTCCTACAGTCCTAGAGGCTAAATCGAATTCTTCAGTTCCATTAAATCGTTATCAACTAGAGAATGGTCTGCGGGTGTGGCATCAATATCGTCCTGACAGCAAATCTGTGATCGTTTATCTCGTGCTCCAAACTGGTTCGCGAAATGAGACAATCCTCAACAATGGAATTTCCCATTATGTTGAGCATATGGTCTTTACAGGTACAGAGCGTTGGACAGAGGAACAAGTTAAAGACACGATCGCAAATATTGGTGGGTCATGGAATGGTTGGACAAATAAAGAGCAAACTGGCTTTTATGCTTTAGTTGCTGATCTTGATGTGGAAATCGCTTTGGATTGGCTATCGCAGATAGTTTTTTATCCGACATTTCCTGTGGATAAGGTTGAAAAAGAACGGCATGTAGTTTTTCAAGAGAAGGGAGGACAATATGGATGGTTTATTAACCAATTGGAAGCATGGGGATATGGTTACGACCTATGGCGTGAGGTAGAAAAAGCGTTATTTCCAAATTCAACTTTGACGATGACTGTTATTGGGGAAGAGGATTCGCTAAAGCGGATTGATCGCAATATGTTACTTGATTATTACAAGCAACATTACAACACTAAGAATGCGACTCTCATCGTTGTCGGTAATGTTGAAGCGTCGCAGTTGCGACCTTTGGTAGCAAAATACTTTGGTGATTTGCGATCGCAGGGTGAGCCTGCCGCTATTGATAAAGCAGTTTCTGCTGATAAAGGAGGTTATCGAGTCAAGGTCGCGGGCCCAATGCTCAATGATCAGATTCGCTTAATCACTGGTACGCAAACAGTTGGAGATGGACATAGCGATCGCTGGAGTCTCGATGTTTTAGCAAAAATGATGAGTCGAGATCTATCTGAAGAGATCCGCACAAAGCGTGGATTGGTTTACAGTCTATCTGCATTTAACAGTAGCTATCGTGATGTGGGATATTTTGCTGTTACTACACGCTCTGAGGAGAAGCATCGCGATACGATTTTACAGCTTATAGATGGTTATATCGAGAATGTCCGTCAAGGAAAAATAGATGCAAAACGCTTGGCTGAGGCTAAGACGAGTTTGATTCGCTCTTGGTCAATCTCTAGGGAAAGTAACAGCGCGATCGCAGATTCGTTGATGTATTGGTCAGCAATACTTTCAGATATGGAACCCATCCCAGATTATGTTACAGAGATTGAGAAAGTCTCGGATCAGGATCTAGTGCGCGTTGTTCAAGTCTATTTTATGCCACAGCGTCGTTTTGTGGCGATACATCAACCTGCTATTACTTTAATCTTTGGTCTGCAAGTTGCTGGAGTAATCGTAGTTATTTTGGGAGGATGGATTGTGTATAGAGTGTGGAGACGTAAGCGAAAAAAGAATGCCCAAAGCCCTTAAGATTGCGCCCCTATGGAGCTAAACCTTAGTTTTATTGGTATTAATGGCTTGCTCATGTATAATCCTTTCCAATTTGTACAGCTTAATTTCTATGGTTGCTAACCTTATAAAGCCAATAGCAGACAATTTTTGGAGCGAGTATAATATTCGCTTAGAGCCTTGGAGTATGGGCTATGATGCGCCTGTCAGCATTAATCCTGAAGAAATTCCCACTAGTGACAGGGTAAATACTGAAGTTGAGTTTGGTAATGGTGAATGGCAGCCAATTAGGGCGGAGATCGCACCCGAACTTCCTAATCAAATTTTGTTCATTGATGGCAGACTACGCCTCGATGCTAGTTTTTTGGGTCGGCGCGATGATGAGATTTTGTATGGTGCATTTGCCACTATTTCAGTGGGAGCCGTGTTAGTCGATCGCACGATCAGTAGAGCAAAATGTGTAGCGACAGAAGTAACAAGGATTATTGCTCTGGGTGGAAACTTGACTCCTCCTGTAACATCAATTCCCTGTCCTGTAAGTGGTCGAGGTGATTTAAAATACGATCGCTGTTTGACTAGCAGCAACAATCAACCAGATACTCCTTCTCAATTAGTTCAAAGCGAAATGCTCGACGAAGAACTGCGGATTGCTAATGCTCTCTCTTTAAATAAAGAATTAATCAAAGAAAATACACTAATTGTTCGCGATGGGCCTTTGCTTTATCGGGTTTATCAAACTCCCTACGATACGATGGGCTATGTGAAAACAATGGGTAAAGCTTATCTCAAGGGTGATAATGCTCAAGTTATGCGATCGCTTAAGGTAGGAGAGCGAACACCGATTTTTAGGATTTCTAATAGCAATGGCTCGAATCTCAGTTGGTATTTGCGATCTGGCAGTAAAGATTTGAACTATAAAAAGCTGGGTTATCATGATTTACATGGAATTATTCGCATTGACCTAGATGGAGCAATTCCCCTAGAACGAGCTAAGGTGATCGCTGATCAGAGCACATACTTAATTCCCCAATATGCTTCTCATCCCACTCGCGATCCCCGTGCACCACAAAATCTTACACCAGTGGGAGCTTTAGAAAAAGAGCTAGGGCGGAGAATGGGTAGTCGTGAATTAATTGCTCGACGTTTACGCGGATTTTTAGCTGATTCTGCAAATTTTCAGCCAACATAACCAACAAAAAAGATAAAGGGCGGCGCTTTGCGCCGCCCTTTATCTTTTTCGTTTTGAGAATAAAAGCATGGCGATCGCTCCGATCGCAAAGCCGCTAATGTGAGCCAAATAAGCCACCCCTGGTAAATTAGGATTCGCCATAGCCGCATAAACAGTTTGACCTGCAATCCATAGTCCCAAAAATACTGCCGCAGGAATCGGAATTGCCGTTACAAAAAAACCTAAAAATACTAAGCTCAAAATCCTTGCGCGGGGGAAGCGAATTAGATATGCACCCATTACACCTGAGATCGCGCCACTAGCTCCCACCATCGGAACCAAAGACATTGGTGCAGTGATCACTTGACCAACTCCTGCAACAACTCCACAAAACAAGTAAAAAAACAAAAATTTCCAATGCCCAAGTTGGTCTTCGAGATGATTGCCAAATAGATAGAGAAACCACATGTTCCCAACTAAATGGAAAATATTGCCATGGAGAAACTGTGATGATACTAGTGCAATTGCCCCTTTTGCAGGATTAGCAATTAATTCTTTGGGAAATAGCGCCCAATTTCCAAACCATTCTCCCAGTTGAAAATTTGGCAAACTAGCTTGATATCCATAAATAAGCACATTTATTAAGATCAGCACATAGACAACTATGGAAGTATCTTGAGTCGGATTATCATCATGTAAAGGAAACATTGCTAACCATAAGCGACAGCTTTATAGATTTTAGCAATTATCGCTATGGCTTCATGCTTTACAGCTGTGCATTTCTGCTATTGCTAGTCTTTGTGTCTTAAAAGGAACAAATTAAAAATTTAGGAGTCTATGTAGTAACGAGAGATTGTGTTGACTCTTAAAACTATGGAGATAGATTAATTATGCACTGGCAGCAAAAATCCGCTTTATTACTGTGCATTCTAACTTTGGGGAGCAGCACTTTACTAGCTAGTACAGTCGAAGCAAAAAAGCCAAATAAAGTTAAGCCTGAGAAAGATGCCGTAACTACTGTAACCACGACGACCACATCAATAGAAACAATCAGTCTGACTACAATTCAACGGACTCAAATCGTAGAGATTATCCGTGGGACAAGTACCTATAGCTATCTAATCAATAACATGTTACGTCAGCAAATCTACACTCAAGTCAGTTCTTTACCCCCAGGGATTCAGAAAAATCTAGCCCGTGGGAAAGGGCTCCCCCCTGGTATCGCTAAGAAAGTCTTACTTCCTGTATCTGTTGTAAACTACGTCAATTTACCTGCTAATACGAATATTATTGTCGTAGGCTCCAATGTGATTGTGATTGATCCAATTAAAAATGTGATTCTTGACATCATCTCAAATATTCTTTAATACCAATTTTTGAGAATAAAAAAGCGGCGCATTGCGCCGCTTTTTTATTCCATATCATCAAGCTTGATGCGTGGATCGACGGCTTTGAGTAATAAGTCACCAATAAGATTGCCAACGACTAGCATCAAAGTCCCTAACATCAGCCCCGCCATGACCAGATTAGTATCTTTTTCTTTAGTTGCATCTAAGAGAAGCTTTCCTAACCCTGGCCAGCTAAAAAAGAATTCAGTAATAAATGCACCACCTAATAGTCCCCCAAATTCAAATCCTAATAAAGTAAGCAAAGGATTGATCGCATTACGCAGTGCATGGACGTAGATCACTTTATTCTCTGGTAATCCTTTGGCACGGGCAGTTTTGATATAGTCCTGACGCAACACGTCCAGTAAACTACCGCGCATAATTCTTTGTAATCCCGCAAAGCTAACCACAGTCAAAGTCAAGATCGGCAAAATCATGTGGTGGGAAATATCGAGAAACTTCCCAAAAGGAGATAGCTCCGCAAAGTTAATACTCGTCATACCTCCCACAGGAAACCAGCCAGTATTTTGAGCCAACATCAGTAAGAGGATTGCCAAAACAAAGCTGGGAAAACCTTGGGTAGCGTAGCTTACTATTTGAATTAGGCGATCGCTCCAAGTATTTTGTTTAACCGCACTGTAAATACCGAGGGGAATTGCTAACAGCCATGTCGTGAGCAGGGACACAATAGACATCAAAAGTGTATTGCCAGCCCGCTCAACAATTAGCGGTGTGACAGGTGCTAAACCTTGGCAACGCACTCCTAAATCCCCACCTAACGTATTCTGCAACCACAAAAGATATTGGATTGCTTCAGGTTTATCGTAGTTCAGTTGCTTTTCCAACTGCTCGATTGTCTTTTTCGGAGTATTAGGATTGTTTCGTAGATCTGAGAAGCAATTACCAGGGGACTTAGTAATTGCAAAAAAACTTAAAATTGACACACCTAAAACGACAATAACTGCCTGTCCGAGTCGCTTCACCACAAAACCCGTGGTGTCATTTATGATCAAGCGCCAGAAAGATCGATTTCCTTGGTTTGCAGTTGTCATAGATCAAAGTTGCTAGTCAATTTGGGGCATTTACTCTTCAGCTATATTAATCTAAATTCGTGTGTAAGCGCTGCGCCACTTTAAGTAGGTCAGCGAAAGAAACCTATAAATGCCCAGATCCCCGACTTTTTTTGTGACTATAGCAATGAAAGTTTTGCTTAGGGCATCAAACCCAAATAAATGAAGGCGGCGCGAAGCGCCGCCTTCATTTATTTGGGTTTGATCGGAAATTGCTGTCAAATGCTAGGGCAAACTCGAAAAACTAGTTTTGGTTTTACTAAGCATTTCTTTAATATCAACATTTTCCCAAAGGACTCGATATAGCTGTAATGGCTCTTCTTTTCCTTTCACCTTAATTAGGTCTAGCTTCTCTAGCGGTAGATTATGAATGGCAATATGAGTCCTTGTACTTTCAGAAATAAAGACTTCTCCAGCTTTTGCGGCTGTACAAATTCGGCTCGCCACATTCATGGTGTCGCCAATATTAGTGTACTGAATGAGATTCTCAGATCCTATATTTCCAGCAGCGACCATCCCCGTATTTAGCCCAATGTGAATCTGGATTTGCAGATCGCGTCCTTGTTCTGTCCACTGTTCATTTAACTCTTTCATCGCCCATTGCATTGCGATCGCAGCATTCACCGCCATGATTGCATCATCATCTTTTCGATAGGGTGAACCCCACACTGCTAAAAGGGCATCAGCGATATATTTCTCTAATGTGCCACCAAATGGGAAGACGATATCTTCGACCATTACTTTGAAATATTCATTCAAAAATTCGAGAACCTTACGGGGCTGCATTGGTGCAGTCATTTCTGTGAACCCACTAATATCAGAAAACAGAGCGGTCACTTCCGTTTCGATAATCCGATTTAGATCCCAACCTTCTTCGATCTTTTGACTGACTGCGGCGGGGAAAAATCGCTCTAATTTAGTGCGACGAATTACTTCTGATTGCATGTTGCGATAGAGGTTAGCATTTTCGATCGCGATCGCAGCCTGATTCGCTAAGCTGCTTAAAAACTCTAAATCTTCTTTATTGTAGGCATGACCACGGGATAAATTATCCACATACAGAACACCGATTGTCTGATCTCTGGGTCTTAATGGCGCACACATCGCAGCTTGAATCGATTGTTGAATGATAGATTGCGAACTATCAAAACGGCGATCAAGCGAAGCGTCATCACTGATAATCGCATCTCCCTGTTGAAATACAAAATTAGTAATTTTACGACTATAAAAATCAAGATCGGCTGTGGAGTTAGGATTGCTAAATCTATAGGCTTTTGGTTCTAGTAGTCCAGTTTTTTCATCGACTAATAATAAGACTGCGCGATCAACTGACATGATTTTTAGTAATAATTCTAAAATCTTTTCAGGTAGAGCTGAGTAAGCTTCAGGAGATGCTAATTCTTGGCTAACCTCTAGTAAAACTCTTAGCTTTGCTGATGTCCTCTGTACCTCGTCTGTACCCTGAATCATCAACACTGAGCCTGATGTTGTTAACTTCTGCTGTTTTAGCAAATCTTGCATATTTACACGAGATTTCTCTGGAGAAACTCTCATTAAAATCGATAAGCCTGAATTTGGAACTACTTTTTGACTAGCAGAATCATCCGCAGATTGTGACTCGTCAACTAATCTAAATACGACACTACCAAACTGAACTAAATCACCATGGTTTAACTTTTGTTGGATAATCTTGACCTGATTAACAAAAGTGCCATTACTACTATTCAAGTCCGTAACATATAAGCCTTTATCTGTTACCTGAATTTCCGCATGATGCCGCGAAAGACTTCGCGCATCATCTTCGACGACGATACTGTTATCTAGTCCCCGCCCGATCGTATTTACACCATGTCGTAGATCGCAGATGCGCTCATGGGGAGTACCTTGACTTTGAATAATATATGGCATATTTTTTCCTACCGCGACTACTGCAATATCATTACAGCGCAAAGCGCTGAAGTAAAACCCAAAATTTTTATTGAAAGTTTTACAAAGTAAAACTTTCAATAAAAATTTTGGGTTTATTAGCTAATTCCACTACAGAAGTACTTACGAAAACTCTCGTATCATTCATAATGAAATTAACAGCATTATCACATTTTTATCCATGTCTCCAACTACGTTAGAAGTACAATCTCAAGTTCAGGCAGATACTCAGGTTTCAACTGATCCTATTTCCGAGTTTAATCAATATGTGATGAGTACCTATGCTCGCTTCCCGATCGCCTTAGAGCGAGGCGCAGGTTGCCGAGTCTGGGACAGCACAGGTAAAGAATATTTGGATTTTGTAGCGGGCATTGCTACTTGTACGTTGGGACATGCGCATCCCGCAATGGTCAAAGCCGTAACTGAACAAATCCAAACTCTACACCATGCCTCTAATTTGTTCTATTTTGCGCCTCAAGGTCAATTGGCTAAATGGCTGGTACAAAACTCTTGTGCGGATAAGGCTTTTTTCTGTAACTCTGGTGCTGAGGCAAATGAAGGCGCAATCAAATTAGCTCGTAAGTATGCCCATACTAAGCTCGGCATTGAAGATCCCTTGATTTTAACCGCAAATGCTAGTTTTCACGGACGTACCCTTGCTACTGTCACAGCAACGGGGCAACCTAAATACCACAAGAATTTTGCGCCCCTTGTCCAAGGATTTGACTACATTAAATATAACGACATTGCCGCCCTTGAAGATGCTGTCAAAAAGTATGAAGGTAGACTTTGCGCGATCATGCTCGAACCACTACAAGGTGAAGGTGGTGTAAATCCTGGCGATCGCGCTTACTTTGCGCGGGTTCGTGAAATCTGTGACGAGAAGAAAATTCTGTTAATTATTGATGAAGTTCAAGTTGGTATGGGACGTAGTGGAATGCTCTGGGGTTATGAAAATCTTGGCATTCAGCCCGATATCTTCACTTCAGCAAAGGGATTAGGCGGCGGCATTCCCATTGGCGCGATGATGTGTAAGGCGCATTGCGATGTGTTTGAGGCTGGGGATCATGCGAGTACCTTCGGTGGTAATCCTTTTGTCTGTGCGGTTGCCTTAGCCGTTTGTAGCACGATGGTTCAGGATAATTTGATTGCCAATGCGAGAGAGCGTGGTCAGCAATTGCGAACTGGACTACAAGCTATTTGCGATCGCTATCCTCAGCATATTGCTTCAGTCCGTGGCTGGGGCTTAATCGATGGGTTAGTTTTGCAAGAGTCTAGCAATATCCAAGCTCGTGATGTGGTTGCGGCAGGAATTGAAAATGGTTTGCTGCTAGTTCCTGCGGGTGTGAAAGTGGTGCGCTTTGTGCCACCTCTGATCGTCTCTGCTGAGGAGATTGACCAAGCTTTAGCCATCGTCGAAAAGGCGATCGCTGCTTTCTAGATAAAAAAGAGCAAGTGTTGCTTCGCAACACTTGCTCTTTTTGGCGGCAGTTAAGTTAGTTGTAGGGTGAGTTAGCGCAGCGTAACGCACCATCAAAGTCCAGACGGTGCGTTACGCTATGGCTAACGCACCCTACAGTAAATCTTATTTGACAGAAATCAATGCTCCGACAGGCTGCTAAGCTGCCATTTTTAGCAACAGTTCGGAATCTAGTAGAAATACAGTTTGTGGATTAGATCTTTTAATGGAGACTTGCATTGTGTGACTAGCAATTCCTAATGTGTCAAGCTCGCGATATGCAGATGGTATTGGCTGCAAACTATTTACAGAAACATTCTCCACATTTGGTAAGTTGGCGATCGTAATGCCAAACAAAGAGTTTAGACCCGAAAAAATTACCAAAAAGCCTTTAGCTAGATTTATCTCCTTACCATAGATTCGCTTGTACAAATCAATGACTAAAACCTCTTGATCTTCATAGTTCGCTATTCCCAATAATTTATCACCACTACGATGAATTTTAGGTAAAGGGATAATTCGCACCACACTCTCAATGCCGATCGCTAAATTGAGGTCTGCCATCGTGAAGATCAGGAATTTAAGCGTTTCTACTTTTTTTTTGTTGCTGAGCATAGTACTTAATTATTAATTCGGATAGTGAAATCTGATATAGGAAGAGATTCGAGCCGCCTATACGATTAGCCCTTGGATAGTTTTGATTAATTCTTGCTCTAAATAGGGTTTGGTGAGATATCCTGAAGCCCCTAGCATTTGAGCAACGCCGCGATGCTTAGCACCGCTGCGGGAAGTAAGCATGGCTACAGGTATCTTTCGATAACGGACATCTTTACCACAAGCAGCTAAAAATTCAAATCCATTCATGTTCGGCATTTCCACATCACACAACACTGCTTGAATTTCAGAAGATCTAGCAAGCTTTTCGAGAGCTTCGCGTCCATCACCAGCTTGAATCACTTGATAGCCGTATTTTTCTAAGGTCAAATACAGTGCTTGGCGAACAGTGAGTGAATCATCCACAATTAAGATTGTTTTTCGCTTAGGCGCAACAGGCTTTGCTTCCAATAAAGGTGTGTTAGTAGATGCGTCTGCGGATGGCGATGCTGATAGCAAGGATTTGGTAGACTGTTTGATAGAGAGCAAAACTGAACTATCAATTACGGGTACAAGTGTTCCATTGCCCAAAACTGTACAACCGTATAAATAAGGTGGCGGTGTGATTGCTTTTCCAAAAGGTTTAATCGCTAACTCCTGCTCATTAAGCACCCGATCAATAGGGAGAGCTACAACTTGCTCGCCATCAGAAAAAAGCAGTAAGGTAGTCTGATTCTCTTCCGTAAATGACTCCGTGTTAAACATATCTAGGGACTGCTTGGGCAATGGATAACCATCAGCAAATAAAGATATTGGATATAAAGGAACTAACCGATCTTCAAAACGATAGAACTCATTACCTTGGATAATTTGAATGTCATTACTATCAACGGTGATAATACCTAGTAAGCTATCGATCGCGATCGCCAATAATCGTTCTTGAATGCTGAAAATCATCAGCTTAGCAATGCTCAAAGTAAGCGGTAGTTTAATCGTAAAAGTCGTACCTTGTCCTAGTTCCGACTTGACTTCAATTGAACCTTTAAGACTACGAACTTGCTCTTGGACAGTCGATAGCCCCATCCCTCGACCTGAGAGCTCAGACACTACAGCCGCTGTCGAAAAATTAGGTTCAAACAAAAACTGATAAACTTCTTCATCAGTAATCTGATTGGCTTGTTCAGACGATAATAAACCAGATGAGATCGCCTTTGCTTTGACTTTATCGGGATTAATCCCTTGACCATCATCTTTGATTTCGATATAGGTTTGATTGCCGCGATAATAAGCACGAATTTCAATACTGGCAATCAAGGGCTTGCCTCGATCTAGTCGATTTTGAGCTGGTTCAGTACCATGATCGAAAGCATTACGGACTAGATGTACAAAGGGATCATAAAGTTTTTCTAATATCGATTTATCAACTAATGTTCCTGTCCCAATTAATTTTAGATTGACCTGCTTGTTATATTTGTTTGACATCTCCCGCACCATGCGCGGCAAACTGCTGAGAATATCTCCCAGTGGCAACATTCTCGACCACAGCAAGTCATAACGTACTTGTTTGAGAATTTGCTGCTTGCGCCTTTGCGTTTGTTGCGTCTGTTGCATTAAAACTGTCATGTCGCGCATCCCTTCATCCATTTGCGCAATATCTTCGAGCGCTTCTTGGATAAAACTATGCAGATGGCTATAGGAATCCATTAATAATGGATCGAAATCTGCCAGTAGAGTCGTAGAAGGGGAAAAGCTGTTGGAGATCGCATTAGTCTCTGAGGTATCGGGATGAGGAGAATCTACAGTCATCTCTCGAGTTCTAACCTGCGATCGCTGCGCTTTATCAAGCCAAGTTTGTAAATTTTTAGAGAGCTGATCAAAACCTTTAAATTGCTTTTGAATGCGTTCAATTTTGGCTTGAAGCTGCTGATTTTGAAGAATTGAAGCATTATCTTGCGTTACTAATTCACTAGAATAATTATTTAATCGATCTAATCTGGGTATTGCAACGCGAATAGTTTCGGCAATAGAAGGAATTGCATTTTTAGTTGTACTGACAGCCTCTTGGGTAATATAATTAGCAGGTATTGTCTTGGGAAGCTGTGGCTCATTTCCAGCTAATTTGGAAGAAGATGTATTTGCTAATGAGGCTTCTTGAGGTTCAAAGAAATTAGAGAGTGCAGATATATCTGATACTTTTTCTACTTCATCTCCTTCTTCAAACGGATCTATTTTCTCTAGTTCTTCTACTTCATCTCCTTCTTCAAACGGATCTATTTTCTCTAGTTCTTCTACTTCATCTCCTTCTTCAAACCGATCTATTTCTATAGAATTATTGGCATTTTGACCTATCGTTTCAGTAAAAATATCAAAACCTTGATCAAGATTATCAACATCAAAATCAAATGCATCATTTTCTGTTTTTGTTTCTGATAAATCAGTATGATTTTCAGAATTGATGACTTCGATATCGTCAAAACGATCAAATTCTTGATTATCAGCAAATAAATCTAATTCTGCTTCTAGAGAATCACCAAAGAAATTGTCTGGGGCTAAATCAGTCTGTGTTTCAAGTTCTAGTTCTGAGTTAGGATCTGGAAAATTAATCTCATTGAGTTCATTCTCTAAAGACTGGAACCAATCGTCAGCATTGTCAAAATCTGCCTCAAAAGGATCCTCCTCCATCAAGTCTGAAATTGTTGATGTTGGAATTGTCTCAATCTGACTAGATGGGGTTTGACTAGCTTGAAAATGAGATTTTGTTAAGGCAATTAACTCTGGACTGGGTTGCCCACCTTGAGCGCGATCACCAGCCAAAACCTCATCACGGGCAGCTTCAAAATTAGCAACAGCAACTTGACCTACCAAAATGGGATTGTCAGAATTATTTTCAAGAGCCTTTAGGGTGGCATTGGCGATCGCTTTAAACCCAGACAGATTTAGTAATTCACCAATACCGCTGAATACTTCTATTTGCGCTCGAATTTCCCCAGCCACAGGTATGCCTTCAGGGTTGGCTAGGACATTTTGTAAGCGGATAAGACCCTGTTGCACATCACCTTCAAAGACGATCTGAACAATATCAACACCTAACTCAGCCGCTGTTGGTAATTCAACATCTTCATCTGTATCACCCAAATACATCTTTAGCACTTCAAATACTGGTTCTGCTGCTGCGATCGCAGCAGCAGAGTCGTATTGTCCTGATTGCAGTTGATCCATCAATGGCAAACGCAAGCAATCATAAGCTTGAAACAAAAGACCTTCTACATCGGCATCAATCTCGCCTTCAAAACGGTATAGCGATCTGAATACATCTTCTAATTGATGAGCGACCGTTTTGATACCTTCGAGATTGAGGCTAGCGGAACCGCCTTTGATCGAGTGAGCAGCTCGCATGATCGAATGGATATTATTGGTGCTACGATCTTCACGCAAACAGAGCAAGCCTGTCTCAATCGTTTGCAAAAATTCAGGTGCTTCTTGCTTAAAAAATTGGTAAGCCTGATCATGGATTTCTGTTTCTGTGCTGTACATGGCTGCTATCCTGCTTTTTTGCCTGATTCTCTCTCTTTATGGATTCTAAGTATTGACTTTAAACTGAGCTACACTAACTTGCAATTCTTCGGCAACTTTAAGTAACTCGCTAAAGGAATCATTGAGGTTTTGGGCATAGCCAGAGTTGGCAGTGGCTATCTCAGCTACGTTTTGAATCGTTTGGCTAGCCTGATCCGAAGTCTGTGATTGCAAAGAAGCTGATTGAGCGATTTCCCTCACCAATTGGTTAACTTGTTGGCTAGATACCGAAATATCAGTTAGCTTTTGGCGGGTTTCTTCAACCAATTGTGAACCACTGTTTACTTGTTTTGTCCCCGTTGCCATTGCTTTGATCAGGGCACTAACTTGAGCTTGGATTTCCTCGATCAACTGTCGAATTTCGGTGGTAGCTTTTGCCGAACGTTGGGCAAGTGCACGAACTTCGTTAGCAACTACACCAAAGCCCTGACCTTCCTCACCAGCTCTTGCGGCTTCAATCGAAGCGTTTAACGCTAGCATATTGGTCTGATTGGCAAACCCACTAATTAGTTTGACAACCTTCGAGATTTTTTGGGAAGCCTCTCCTAATTGCTGCACTTTTTCGGCGGTTTCAGCTACAGTCTCACGAATTGCCGTGAAGCCTTCAACTGTTCTATTCATTGCCGCATCACCTTCAATCAGCACTTGGTTCGTTGATTCCACCTTTGCTTCCGCTTGAACTGCACGCATTTCTACACCTGCGATCAATTCGGTGAGCGTATGAATTCTTGCAAGAGTCTGATTAATCGCTATTACTTGTTCTGAAGCTCCATTGGATACGTTTTCCATAGTTGGTTGATTCTTCAAAACGTTTTGAGATACTGACTGAGACGCAGATTGTACTTCTAGTACCAGCTTACTGAGGTTTCTGATAGTGGCATTATAGGAGTCAGCAATCGTGCCAATTTCATCTTCAGTGACATTAGCGCGAATAGTTAAATCACCACGACTGATTGGATCAACTTCGATCAGTAATTCCAAGGCTCGTTTTTGTAGGAATTCCTTCGCTTGACGTTGCTCTTGAATACGTGATTCTGCCTCGGTTTTAGCTGCCTCCTGCCTAGCTACCGCGATACGCTCTGCTTCTAGCTGCTTCTCAGCAATCAGCATTTCTAGCTGTTCAGCCATGTTGTTGAGCTCTTGTGACAGGGTGCCAATTTCATCACCGCGATCGCTATCAGCTAATCTTTCGGTCATTTCGCCACGACCCACTTTTTGAGTGAAACTTGACAAACGGCGCAAGGGGCTGGAAAAAGAGCCAGCAATGATTAAACCGATCGCACTAGCAATCACAATCGAAATCAAGGCGATTATATAGCCATCATTAGACAAGATGCTTAACAGTTCTTGAACTTCGGATAGAGGAAGACCCACAGAAGCAATGCCAACGGGCTTGGCAGTATCATCAAGTAGCTTACGGTGATCATAAAGAGGAGCATAAAATGTCAAGTAATTGACACCTGTAATATTCGTTTCCCCAATATATTCTTGACCTTGTTGTAGCAACGCATCCGACACTTCACGCGCCGCACGAGTGCCGATCGCTCTGGTACTATCTGCGCTTTTAGTGTTCGGATCGACATAAGGAACGTTGGTGGTGATTCGCCAATCTTGTGCAAAAATCGTTGCTGTGGGAATATTGTATCTTTTAGAAAACTTATCAACGATGCCATAGTTTCGATTGAGCAAGGCTCCCACCACAGCAGTCCCGACTACACGTCCTTTGACCTTGATTGGATATACCGCCATACTTACTAAGCCAGACTTACCCTGCTCAGTGTCGTAGGTTCCTATTGGAGCTGGCTGCTTTGATGCTATAAGCCCCTGTGTTATTTGGGGGCGAATGCCAATGTTAGCTTGCTTTTCTAATCCTAAGGCTTGTAGATCGGCTGATTTTACCAATTCAATTCCATACATCGGCTTGCCAGTCGCGATCGCATTTTTAACAATCGGCAGATTCGATAAATTGCTATTCGCTGGGACTGTTTCCTGTCTGTAAAACTGAGGAACTAATTCCTTTTGGTCTTTAGCTGCTAACGGTGGAAACTTAGAAAAATCATCATTTAGAACAAGTGCATTTCCTTCAATACTGCGACCACTGCTATCTGTGATCAACTTTACATTCTTAATCGATTCAGGATCGAGCCCTTCGCCGCTCATTTGAAGTAATGGTTGCAGAATAGAACGTTTAGGGGCTAGGGCAGTTGCATCGCTTAGATCCAAGTTAGAATCTTCAATACTTTTGGCGATCGCTTCGGCATCCTTCTTACTTTCATTGTTTGTCCAAAGCACATATTCCGAAACAAAAAACGAACCTTTCTCTTTTACTGAAGTACGTAATTCTCTAAGAGCAGCCTGTTCTGAGTATTTAACCAGTGTCTGGGTCACGATTAATACTGGCAGCCCCGAAGCCAACAATAGTACGATCGATAATTTCCAGCGTACACCCAAGCTGTTCCAAGCTTGTGAGGGCAACTTCCAAAAAGGGACTTTAGGTCTAGGCAATCTCGCCTTTGTTAACGAAATCTGTCTGTCTTCTGATGATGTTACAAGTGAGATTTTCTCTGCATCCTCAGGTGATGGCATCTCAGGTTTGTCTTTAAGTAACATAATTTTCTCTAAATCTAATGATTAATATTTAATAAAGATGGTCAGCGAAAAGCGCTGACCATCTTTGACCATCTTTAACTTAAGCAACCTTAAACTGAGATACACTCACCTGTAAATCTTGAGCAACTTGCAAAAGCTCAGAGAACGATCGTGCTACGTCTTCGGACTGCTTGGATGTATCTTCAGCAATTGCGGCAATACTTTGCATTGTCTCACCCATGTGATCTGAGGTTTTAGTCTGGGTATTCGCAGCGATCGCAATCTCGCGCACAATTGAGTTTACTTGTTTGCTCACCATCGAAATCTGATTTAGCTTTTCACGAGCATTTTGGACAAGCTTTGTCCCTGCGACTACCTGTTCTGTACCAGTTTCCATTGCTGCAACTACTTCATTAGTTTGAGATTGAATCTCTTCTACTAATTGTTCGATTTCTGCCGTTGATGTTGCCGACTGTTCCGCCAGATCTCGAACCTCTTCCGCAACCACACTAAATCCTCGTCCCTCTTCACCAGCACGGGCTGCTTCAATCGCAGCATTAAGAGCTAGTAGGTTAGTTTGGGCGGCAAAGTTACTAATCAAGTTAACAATCCGCGAAATCTTTTGTGAAGTTTCTCCCAGACGTTTGACCTTTTTCGCAGTTTCCGACACAGTTTCACGGATCTCAGAAATCCCTTCAACCGTGCGGTTCATCGCCTCGTCTCCTTCTTGCAGGGCTGATACTGCTACTTGCATTCCCTGTTCGGCTTGTTTGGCTCTATTTTCTACGCCTCGACTTGACTCAGTCATGACTTTAATTTCCTGTAGCGCTGAGTTAATCGATTCCGACTGCTTCAATGCTTCATTAGAAACCGATCGCACTGATATTTCATTACTGATAGTCGTTTGGGTTACAGATTGTGAGGCTCCCTGCACTTCAACTACTAGTTTCCGTAAGTTACGAATAATCGCGTTGTACGAGTCAGCGATCGTCCCAACTTCGTCAGCAGTTACGTTCGCCCGAATCGTCAAGTCACCACGACTAACAGGATCAACTTCCATCAATAGCTCTAATGCACGACGTTGCAAAAATTCTTTTTCTTGTTTTTGTTGTTCCGCCCGTTCATCGGCTTCTGCTCTCGCCTCTTTACGGGCATTTTCCAATCTTCCTGCTTCTTGTTGCTGAATGTCACTCAGATACTTGAGTTGCTCGACCATGCCATTGATGTTACTAGACAAAACACCTAGCTCATCTTCACTCACTACCTCAAGGCGAGTATCTAGATCGCCTAGCCCAATCTTTTCGGCCACTGTAGCCGCTTCTTGAATTGGTTTTACAGCTCGATTGGCGATAAAAGCTGCTAACAATGCTACTAATATAGTAGTAATGCCTGTTCCAGTAGCTAGAGTAATTAACAGATCGCGTTGGGGTTTAAAGGCTAAACGAGTCTCAATCGATAAGATTACGCCCAAATTGAGATTGGGCATATTCTGAAAATTAGGCAATGGGAAATAGGCTAAGAGTTGCTCTTTACCACTATCGATACTGATTTCTGTAGCAGCAGTCTTGCGGTCAATCGCAGAAGCTAGGCTGGGAAATGATTCTTTAGCTGATTTATCTAATTCTTCCTTTTCTTTGACTACAAACATTTTGCCTGCCCCATCAATCAAATGGTATTCTTCATCTTCACTAACACCATCTTTAACAACATCCTCAAGTTTTTCAATTGGTATCCTTGTCCGCACAACGCCAATAAGCTTATCTGAGCCAATTTCCTTTACAGGAGAGGATAAAAACAAGCTAACTTTTTTGGTAACGGTTGATTTCCCAGGCTGACTAATGAATGGCTTACCTGTGGATAAAGCCATTTTAAAGAAGTCACGTTCTTTGATATTTGGTGCAGGATCATCTGTAATCGTTGAACGAATTGGCGTGTTCCCCTCCAAATCCGCAAACGCAATCAGGTTGTATACGCCATAGACTTTGGCATAGTCATTCAAAATAGCTTCGCGATCGGCTAGGTTAATAACAGCTTGAGCCTTGCGATTTGTGAAAATAGGATGACTTGCCAGTACTTGAACATCGCCATAACGCTCATATATAAAGCGATTGATTTTGTTAGCGACCGTACTGATCTTTTGCAGCTGCGATTCACGAATTTGTTCATCAAGTGAACGGCTAGAGAAGTAGTAAGCTGCACTACCGATCGCGACTACAGGAATCGTACTAATCAATACTGCTAATAACGTTGCCTTGTTCCGCAGAGACAGCGATCTCCAGCCCCATTTTTTTTGTTTAGGCTCTTGAGGAATGGTTGAAAAGGCATCTTCTAGTAAGTTTTCGAGAGACTCTGCATTAGTTGCAGTAGCGCTATTACCATTTATTTCAGCATCTGCTGATTGAGGTTGGTTTTTTGGCTGATTATTTTGTGTCAACATTATTGATCCTGCTCCCTAAATATCTAAAAAGTATTTAAAAATAAAACTTGTAATTTTCAATCAGTCAAATCCCAGAAAAATTACGACAAAAGCATAACGTGGTTATGACCAGAAATTAATCTATTTACTTGCAATCTCGACAATCGCATCGCCATCAATTACTAAAAAAGTTTCCTCTGCCCCACTCAACCAATAGCCTCGACAAGCCTGCATCATAGCTGGATTTGCAAATGTGAGATCTGAAGTTTGAATTGTGGAAATATCACATTTAACTATCTGCCCCACACGCTGTACTGCAAAGCCAATTACATTATCTTGACTACGCAGAAATATAATGTGGCATTTGTCCTGAAGTTTCTCCTGCTCATATTGCTGTGCATAAAGAGGCTTATATCCTAAAAGACTAGCTAAATCAACGACCCAGATCACATCTCCCCGCCAGTTATATATGCCCATAATGCTGGGAGCTAGCCCTGAGATCGCGGTTATTTCTACCAGACTAACTTTGACGATTTCGAGTAATTGTTGAGTTGGCAGTAAAGCTTGCTGATTCGCATCCAAATAAAATGACAGAAATTGCTCAATCGCAGCGTGATACTTAGCTAGCTGAGTTGATTTTTTCTGACTGCTAATCATCTGATTTGTCATAGCGATCGCTTTCCTAATCTTTTACTAGCAACTTGATTGTACGGATCAGTTCAGCAGCATCAACTGGCTTGGTCAGATAAGCCGATGCGCCTTGTTTCATCCCCCAAAATTTATCCATCTCACCACTCTTAGTAGAACAAAGAATGATCGGTATATCTTTAGTCTCTGGCTTGTCCTTTAGGTCTCGGCACAACTCAAATCCACTTTCATTGGGTAAAACCACATCCATAACAATAGCACTGGGCTTTTGTTGGCTAATTTTAGTTCGAGCTTCATCGCCGTTCGTTGCCAAGATAGTATTAAACCCAGCATTTCTAAGACTTCCTGTAATAATCTCCGCTTGAGTCATTGTGTCTTCAACGACTAAAATCGTACTCATATAAAAATTTTCCTTTAATGTGTTATTGATTGATGATTTATTAAGGTAAATGCTTTGAATTAGTGGCTTCTCTAAGCTAATTAAGCTCAGGAATCTGCAAAAACTTGCGCAATATTTGCAAAACTTTCACAGGATCTGGTGGTTTGCTCAAAAAGTCCGATGAGCCAGCCATCTTCGCTCTTACCCGATCAATCATCCCATCTCGTCCAGTCAAAATCACAATAGGGATTTCCTGAAATGTGGTGGTTTTCCGTAAAAAAGTACATAGTTCGTAACCATTAGTGTTTGGCATCACCAAATCAAGAAAAATTAAGTCGGGCTTACGTTGCAATAAAGTACTAACACTTTGTAAAGGCTCAGTAATGCCCAGAACTTCATAGCCCAATGGTTCAAGTATTCGCTTCATTTCAACTGCTACTTGAGGGCTGTCATCAATACAAGCAATCAAACCTCGAAGTGGGACATTAATTGGCTTACTAGGCTGTTTCCAATTTGGTGATATCCAATCAGGAACTTCGCGAAAAGCTACAATTCCATCTACGACAAGAGGTAATAGCGATCGCATCACGGCAATCATCGAGCAGTGCATGATGATTGACATATCCCATAGAGTATTTTTGCCATTAACAATTTTCTTGAGAGTTTTATAGGTTTTGCTCGTGATGGCATCAGCATTTAACATCACGTCTAATTGATCTGGATTAGCCAGATAGGGCGCTAAATCAAAGGAAAACCCTTGAATCATATTCTGTACATGCGACAATCCCGCCTGTTGCCACCTTGATTGAGCTACAACAACGCTATCTAGGGTCTGGATCGTAGGCAGGGCAACGATTGGCTTAAAGGCTAAGGCTTCTAGTGGTTTCCAAGATGATTTGGGATTTTTTTGATCACTAAGACTATAAAAGACTTCATGAATACTTGACTGAATAATTGATCGAGCTTGCTCAGTAGTCAGCGAATTTTCGTGGATAGCCTGTTCAATAATTTTTAGCTCCCAAGCTTCGGCGTTAGGCTTAGCCTGTTCTAGTAATTCTTGAATATTTACATTGGGTGAATGTTGCCGAATCGCTCTAGCCAACCTGCGGACACGATGTTTGCCTCCAGTTGCATATACCAAACGTCCTAGATAAAAATATATATTCCAAGCTGGATCTGTCTCTTGGTCTCCAGTTACCAACAATTCACCAGTAGCCTGTTGAAACAGGACATGTAACTGCTTCAAATCTTGAATAAACTTAGGTTGTAATTGAATTGATGTGTCCACAAGAGCAAGTCTGGTAAGTAGCATGGATAAGCAATACTGAAAATCATAGGCAAATAGAATATAGACATATATCTTTACCACCTGCTGATATAAAGTATCTGTTTACAAAGTAATCATAAGAATCTCACTAAGTAGCTTTAGATACAGTTAAAAAAACTATTAAACAAACTTTTTACCTGAGTCTATCTTGGAAGACTGGTTTAAAGATTACTATACTATATGAATTATTCTTTTTTTCTGTGTTAAGCAAATATTTGGCAAATATTTAGCAAATTTCAATACTATTGAGATAGTCTTCCAGCAGCATTAACACACACAATCCAAAATTGTTTTCATATTTAGAACTGTTGTACTCAGCATCTAGGTTAACAAAATTCAAATTCAGTTTCATAATGACAATCGCTAGCAAATTCGCAGGAATTCTCTTTAATTAGACACACTTAATCCATTAGACAGCCAAACCCTTAAGGTTGCCCCCCCGCAGAGGCGCAGCCTTAAGGGTTTGGAATTTATTGCTTATGCCCGATTTTGGTATTTACAGAGCCTTTGGCTCTGTAAATACCAAAATCGGGTTTTTGAAAGCCCGCCCAAAGTGGCTTTCAAAAACCCGATTTTTATAATGAGAATTGCTGGCAAATTTGTGATTGTCAAGTAAAAATCAATAACTTAAAGTAGAATTTAGCCAAGGGATGTTTGTATAGAAATTTTATAAAATTTTGTGGGTTCACCTATGTATACGAATAGTCAGGAAGTACCACTAGAACAAGCGATTATTCGCTCTCCCTTAACGATCGCTGCAAGTGCAACTGTTGCCGACGCGATCACCCTGATGAGTGTAGGCCGACAAACTTGCAATTTATTATGTGAGATTGACTCAGAAACAAATTTGCAATTAGCACATGCCCAAAACAGTTGCATTTTAGTAACTGAAGGAAAAAAATTAATTGGCATTTTGACTGAACGTGACTTGGTTAAGCTATGTGGACAAAATGCAAATCCTGAAACTTTAGTCCAAAATTCGGCGCAAACTCTTCTCGAAACTGCGATCGCGGAGGTAATGGTATATCCAGTTCAAGCGCTGTTGGAGTGGGAATTTACCGATATACTTGTGGCGATTAATCGCTTTCATCGCTATCGAATTCGACATTTGCCCCTAGTAAATGATCTCGGTGAAATCGTTGGATTGCTCACCCATGAGAGTTTACGGCAATTACTTCGTCCCATTGATATGTTGCGTTTGCGTCAGGTTAAGGAGGTCATGATTACTCATGTAATTTATGCAGATTCTACAGCTTCGGTCGCACAGATTGCCAACTTAATGCTGGAACAAAAAGTTAGCTCAGTAGTGATCATAGAAGAGGGAGATAATGGCTTATTGCCTATAGGAATTTTAACTGAGGGCGATATCGTTCAATATCTTGCTTTAGAGTTAGCTCTGGTGACAACATCTGTACAACTAGTAATGAGCTTTCCAGTTGCTACAGTCAGTCCAGATGAGACGCTTTGGACAGTGCGAGAAATAATGCAAGAACGGATGATTAATCACTTAATCGTGACTAATGCAGATGGAACAATGGAAGGTATCATTAGCCAAACTGATTTGCTCAATACCCTTCAGCCTACCGAGATTTATAAATTAGTCTCGACGCTAGAAACAAAGATGTCTCGACTAGAGCAAGAGAAACTAGAACTACTTGAAAGTCGCAATAAACTGTTAGAGAGCCAAGTGCAAGCAAGCACATTTGCCCTAGCAGACAGTAATAATATGTTTCGTCAATTCGCTGAGAATAATCGTGGAGCAATTATTCTTCGTGAATTTAGCTCTGGGAAGGTAGTGTATGTAAGTCCTCGATATTCTGAAATTTGGGGACACTCAAGTGAGTATTTATATCAAAATCCAGAAGTTTGGATGCAATCTATCCATCCTGAAGATATTGATAAAGTCCTTCAGCTTTATAAATTAACGGTTAATAGTGGATTCTTTAGTGATGAGTATCGAATTATTCGTCCTGATGGCACTATTCGATGGATATGGGGGCGCTGCTTTCCCTTAAAAAATGCTAATGGAAAAATTGAGCAAATGGCTGCTATTGCTGAAGATATTAGCGATCGCAAGATTGCAGAAATAGCTTTAAGGGAGAGTGAACAACGCTTAAGAGCAAGCGAATCTCTCTTGAGCGCCATGTTTGAACAGTCGCCAGTGGGTATGGCTATTACAGATACAAATGGTCATTTCATTCGTACTAATCCCTGCTATCAAGAAATGGTCGGCTATTCTGAAAATGAATTGCAATTAATGCGATTTACTGACAACATGCTGCCTGAAGATATAGAAGATAATTTGCGACTGCGTAGTCAAGTCTTGTCTGATGAAAGTGAAAGCTATCAAATGGAAAAACGGCTTTTTCACCGAAATGGGGAAATGATTTGGGTACGAACAACTAGTTCTAAAATATTGGATGAAGTTGGTCAGCCACCACTTTTTGTCGGGGTCATCGAAGATATTAGCGATCGCAAACAAACTGAAAAATCTTTAGCTAGTGCAGAGATAGAACGACAAGAAGCGATCGATGAGCTATATCAACTCAATCAACAATTGGAGTCAAGAGTTGCGCAACGTACTCAAGAGCTTCAGGATACCAATCAGCAACTAAGCGTGGCTAATAGTGAGCTTGCTAGAGCGACTAGACTAAAGGATGAATTTCTTGCCAATATGAGCCATGAACTTCGGACTCCGCTTAATGCTGTGTTGGGGATGTCTGAAGGTTTGATGACGGGAGTATTTGGAGATTTAAACGAGCGACAGATGCGATCGCTATCCCTAATCGAAACTAGTGGTCGGCATTTATTAGAATTAATTAATGACATTTTGGATGTAGCCAAAATTGGAGCAGGTAAATTAGATCTAGAGCTTAGTTCCGTAGCGATCGAATATCTCTGCAAATCTAGCCTAAACTTTGTTAAGCAAATCGCTAATCAGAAAAATATTCAACTCAAGTTGTCTATCAATCACAGCATCAAAATGATCACAGTTGATGAACGACGGATGAGGCAAGCTTTAATAAATCTGCTTAGCAATGCGGTCAAGTTTACACCTAAAGGGGGGAAAGTTTGCTTAGAAGTTAAGCTACAAGCATCAGAAACAACAGAGCTAAATGCTGAATACTCTTATACAATGGTCTTCTCAATTATTGATACAGGTATTGGCATTTCTCCAGAAGATATCAGTAATTTATTTCAAGCTTTTGTGCAGATCGATAGTAGTCTAAACCGACAATATTCTGGTACGGGGTTGGGGCTTACTCTCGTTAAGCAGCTTACAGAATTACATGGTGGCTATGTGAGTGTTACTAGTCAAGTTGGTGAGGGTAGTTGTTTTTCGATAGTTTTACCCTATACAGAATCGATTGAATTAGGTCAATCAGATAAAGCTGAGCCTCCATTAGATTCCTTCGATCAGAATCTTAAACAAGTAAGCAATTTAGGGAATAATCTAGCTGTTAATCCTTTGATTTTGCTAGCAGATGATAATCCCATTAATATTGAGACTTTCTCTAATTATTTAACTAGTAGAGGATATCGGCTGATTTTTGCATCTGATGGTCAGGAAGCAATCAATATGACGATCGCCCAAAACCCTGATCTGATTCTGATGGATATTCAAATGCCAGTAATAGATGGAATTAGCGCAATTGAAACTATACGAGCAAATCCTGATGTAAACAATATTCCCATCGTGGCTCTCACAGCTTTGGCGATGGCAGGCGATCGCGAAAAATGTTTAGCTGTTGGTGCGAATGAATATCTCGCTAAACCTGTGCAACTATCTCATTTAATTACAGTTATTCAGAAACAGCTTCTAAAGACTACATAAATAGCTACGCTTATCATTCAAAACCAAACCCAGAAATTTTTTGAAAGTGTTGCTTTGCAACACTTTCAAAAAATTTCTAGTGGTTCGTTTGATCGATAATTGCTGTAAAAACAAACTATTGCCAAGTTTGGCGAAATGCCTTGACAACTTGATCCATCCCAACCGATCGCGAAGCTTTGAACAGAATGCGATCGCCACTTTTAACTTTTTCTAAAAGCGTCTGGGTGATATCGTCATAGGACTGACAGGCGATCGCATATTTCAATGAACCATTAGCTCCTGCCAAAATCGCATCCGCTTCGCCATCGGTCAAGATAATCGCGCCTTCAATTCCTAAGTTACTGATCGCTTCACCAACTTGACGATGCAATTGAGTAGACATCTCCCCCAATTCTTTCATTGTCCCTAAAACAGCCCAATGACGCTTTGCAGGCATATCAGCTAGTTGGCGTAGAGCGGCTAACATTCCTTCAGGGGAAGCATTATAAGTCTCATCAAGAATCATCACATCTTGAGGCAACTCGTATACCTGCGCTCTACCAAATGGCAGATCGAGTTTCCCAATACCTTGAATTGTCCGAGCCCAATCGAGATTTAAGGCTCTGAGAACTGCTAGACCTGCCAAAAAATTTAAAGCATTATGGCGACCTGGTAAGGGCAAGTCCCAAGTTAGACCTTCCACATGTAACTGAGTATCAATTAGTTCACCATTGATATCCCCAATACCTAAGCCATAGGTGATTATTTTACCTTGCCAAACTTTGCTGGCACTTTCTAGTAAAAGGGGATTACTAGCATTTAAAACTGCCGTGCCAGTAGGTGAAGTCTCTGCTAAAAGTTCGCATTTAGCTTGAGCGATCGCTTCTCGCGAACCCAATCTGCCAATATGTGCGGTTCCCACATTAGTGATTACGCTCACCGTTGGCAAAGCCGTTTTGGCGAGGCGTTCGATTTCGCCTAGACCACGCATCCCCATTTCTACAACTACAAAACGATCCAGCTCAGGATCAATCGACAACAAAGTTTGCGCCACACCAATATCATTATTATGGTTAGCCTGACTCTTGTGAACTCGCTGATCAGGCTCAACATAGCTAGCCAACATACTGGCAATAATTTCTTTAGTAGTAGTTTTTCCCACTGAGCCAGTAATCGATACAACTGGGTGTAAAAACTGCGATCGCCACCAGCGGGCTAGATCTTGATACGCCGTGATTATATCGTCAACTGCTAAGACTGGTAAACCGACTGCGGCAACCGAGCTAGCCCATTCATGGCTGACGAGTGCGGCTACTGCTCCTTGGGCGATCGCTCTTGCCACAAACATATGACCATCAAAGTTCTCGCCAGTTAAAGCTACAAATAACTCTCCACCTTTGAGTTTGCGGCTATCGGAAATAACGCCCCTTATCTCTATGTTGTTTTGCGCGTTTTCGTCAATATTGGCAACCGTTGCCGAAGTAATGGCGATCGCTTGGCTAATCGTACAAATACAGGTCATGCTTAATTTTTTCTGTTCGTAGCTGTTCTGCGCTTCGGATGGCAAACTCAAATCTGGTACAAAAGTCACAGGTTTCGCAACTTTTGTACCAAGCTTATAGGTTTAATATTCTAAGCTTTATTATTATCGGGCTTCGGGCAGCACATCATCACCAAACATTTCATTCAAGGTGGTGAGATATGGCTCGAACTGGTGAACATGTTCTTCGCTAAGATAATTTTGCATTTCTTGAGAAAGTAGTCTTAACAAAGTTCGCACTAGTTCCCAACTAACTTTTAACGGTGGATAGAGCATAATACAGAGGGGGAAAAGCTCTTGCTGAATTGAAGCAACGCTTTTTTCGAGAACACATAGACAGAGATAAACCTGAAACATCTCAATATCGCGCAAGCTGGAAATGCGAATTTGAGGTGAGCTCAGCACGCCGTTATAGCACTGATAGTCTGAATGCATAATCAGTGTTTTTTGAGAAACTTGCCTTGCAATTTCACTAGTTAATGTAAGCAAATGACGCACTGATTCTAGAGCAATGTCATCATAGTCTAGATTTCCAGCTGCTTCGTAGCATCTTTGCAAGGGCATGTAGAGATGATCGTCTATGACTTTGAAGTAAGAGTTGACCATCAATTTTTCGAGTGGTGGGAGTGAGTCGAGAAGTAACTGCCCACTGTAATGAAACTGCATACTCACAAAGCCGATCGCCCGCGCATCAACCGATGTGTATTTTTTGCGAATCTTACCGACGTTTTGAGCGATCGCTACTGAGAGTTGTCCAATTGTTGGCAGATGAGTATGACTCGCTAGACTCAACGTTTGCCCATTTGTGTTCAAGTCTATCTCTAAAAGCCGATTATCAGCATTCTCTGTATAGACCTTTAGAACCTGCTCTAACATAAAACGTGAATCTGTGGCGATTTCCCAAGGATCGATTAAATCTGCGGAAATACCATGGGATTGCAACTGCCCCATTAATAAATTTTCAGTCTTAGCCCAAGCCTGAGCACTAGAGAAGCGCAGAGATTGCAGTAGGTTTTTAGCTGTAGCTTCACGCCTCTGTGGTGATAAGATTTCTTCTAAATTATTAGATTTAATATCCTGCTTAGTGGAATCCGCTTGCAGATTTTGAATATACTTCTTAGCCCAAATATTTGCCAGAGTAGGAACAGGAGCACTTGCCGCGTTGTGAAAATCCTCTGCCAGATTA
The DNA here is from genome assembly GCF_006937785.1 of Pseudanabaena sp. UWO311. Lineage (GTDB taxonomy): Bacteria > Cyanobacteriota > Cyanobacteriia > Pseudanabaenales > Pseudanabaenaceae > Pseudanabaena. The sequence goes on along the minus strand of NZ_SJEE01000001.1, from coordinate 263,804 downwards.
TCTGCAAGGGTATGTCTAATCATTTGGACTCCGAAAGTAAAATTTTTTGTTAAATTAGACACATTATATTTCGTGCGCCTAAAAATAGTTAAGGTTTAGTTAAAAACACTTATTAGAATTAAGCTTCTACTCAAAGCCCAAAGAAGAGTTGTAGCGCTTTGCGCTACAACTCTTCTTTGGGCTTATGTCTTAACTAGAGTAGCTATTTAAGTGGGTGCTTGCTCTTAGATTGTTCTATTTAAGTTTAACTTCTGATGATTGATGTAATGGTAACTGCGTCGTTACATAGGTTCCATCGTTATTGAACAAATCACAGGAAATTGGCAGACGACTAATATTCTTGTTGCTGCCAATTACAACGATCGCTGATCCTTTGAACAGCTTTTGGTTTGGATCAGGGTTGATTTCAAACTTTTGATCGTGGCTAACGGCAATCACGTTTACGCCATAGTGACCACGCAGCTTTAGTTCTAGAATTGTTTTCCCATCAAACTCTTCAGGAACCATCACTTCGACAATACTGTTATCTGGATCGAGTTCAAAGCGTTCTAAAATGCCTCGTTGAGTCAGCGATCGCGCTAAAGCTCTTCCCATTTCTGCTTCAGGATAAACGACTAGATCCGCACCAACTTTTTTGAGCAAAGTACCATGTACTTCAGATGAAGCCTTGGCAACAACATGCTTCACTCCCGCTTCCTTCACATTAAGTGTAGTGATAATACTCTCTTCTAAAAAATTGCCGATCGCAACAATCACCGTATCAATTTCGAGAATGCCAGATTCTTTGAGTGCGAGTGGATTAGTGGAATCTAATTGGATACAATGCGCCGCTAGGTTATTGGCACGTACATGACTGACACTCTCTTCATCTTTGTCAGCAGCTAAGACCTCATGCCCTAAGCGATCAAGGGTCGAGCATACCGATCGCCCAAATCGCCCTAAGCCAATCACGGCAAATTGCTTATTCTCGTGGCGCAGACTGCGAAAAAAGCTTAAAGAAGATATATCCACAAAATTTTCCTGTATTCCTTACGGTGATTTAATTTTACACATTGCTAAAGACAGAGCGAAGCTCTGTCTTTAGTCGTTCAACCTACCAGCATCGACTCTTGAGGGTATTTAATCAAACTAGGACGGGTATCAGTAAAGATTGCTGCCATCAATAGTAATACGCCAACCCGACCGATATACATCGTGGCAATGATTACAAGGCGACCTGCTGGTGAGAGCGCGGAGGTAATCCCCGTTGATAAGCCAACTGTACCAAAAGCTGAAGTTGCTTCAAATAGGATATTTATAAAGCCTATATTGCGATCAGTTAGGGATAGTAACCCTGTCGAACAAATTACTGTAAATAATGAACCCACTGCGACACCAACAGCTTTTAAGATCAGACCATTTGGTACTTGCAGCTTATAAAGATTGATTTGATCTCGCCCCTGTAATGCTGCGCCTGTACAACTAGCTAAAATCCTCGCAGTTGTGGTTTTAATCCCACCGCCTGTGCCTCCAGGACTTGCACCAATAAACATTAGGGCGATCGTGATAAATATCCCAGTTACAGTCATTTTGCCATTGTCAATCGTATTGAAGCCAGCCGTGCGCGTAGTAACCGACTGAAACCATGCACCGACGATCTGATCAAACAGTGGCAATTTACCCAATGTTTCGCTATTACTAAACTCTGTAAACCAGAAAAATATAGTTCCAAATAGGAGTAAGGCAATGGTTGTGCTTGTGGCTACGCAGAAGGTTAGGCTAAAGGAGATGTAATCGCGATCGCGTGAAAATTTTGTTCTTAACCACAGATAACCCTCCAAAATAACTTGATAGCCGATGCCACCAAAGATAATCAGTAAGCCAATAATGATACTGACCATCGGTGAATTCACATAGCCCATCAAATTATCGGTGAATAGGCTAAAACCAGCATTATTAAAAGCATTAACACTATGAAAAATTGATTGCCAAACACTTTCCGTAAAGCTCATTTTTTGGCTAAAGATGGGCATTAGGGCAAATACCCCTGTCAATTCAAATAACATGGTCACGGCAATGATCGACTTAACTAATTGCAGACCGCTACGAATACCATTGGTATCTAATGCGGACTGCAAAGTCACTTTGTCCCTTAGGCTAAATCTACGTCCAATCAGCAATAAGAGGATAGTAGTTGCGGTCATATAGCCCAAGCCGCCTACTTGAACTAACAATGTCAGGAACAGTTGTCCCCAGAATGAATAAAATTTACCGACATCAACTACAGATAAACCTGTTACGCATACAGCAGAAGTAGAGGTAAATAAAGCGGTGATCAGATCTGACCATGTGCCGTTACTAGATGATATCGGCAGCATTAGTAAAAATGTCCCAATTGATATGACAGCCACGAATCCAAGACAAATTGTTCTAGCTGGGTTCACGTTGATTCCGCAAGTATATCCGTGAGTTACAAAATTAATTCTATAGCGATCGTTGGAAATAGCGACGACACAAATTTTTGCGGCGGCACAAAATAAAGATTAGAGGCGGCGCAAAGCGCCGCCTCTAATCTTTATTTGTGGTTAACCATACCCAATGACAGAAGGGCAACATTAGATAAGAGTGTTACGATCGCTATTATGCAAATACAGGGTAAATACAGGGACTGAAACTAATGAAATACTACACATTTGGCAATAATTTTCCCAACGGCGGCGGCGGTGGCGATCGCTGGTCAGGTGTGCGTTTTTGGCTAACAACTATGCTTGTTTTTTGGGCTTTTAGTGCGATCGGGCTAGGTTGGCTAGTTAACTCGTTTTTCATTTTGATTGGTTTCATTACAGTCGTCCCTGTCGTCGCCTTTTTTGGTTTGCAATGGTGGATTAAACGCAGCATCGTGACAGCAGATTGTCCTATATGCGACACAACTTTTAATGCCTCAAGGTCAAGTCAGTTTCAATGTCCTAACTGTGGTGAACCTTTGCAAGAGCAGCAAAATAAATTTGTACGGCTTACCCCACCAGGTACTATCGATGTTGATGTCCAAGTTGTCGAATGAGTACATCCTCCTGTTTTGGATCATTTTTTAGAAAGGAAAAGGATGCGCTTCGCGCATCCTTTTCCTTTCTAGGTATAAAATACTGTTAGCTCTATATTTAGCGTTTAGCATAGGATGTCACCATGCCCTTGATTGCAACCGATAAAATTGTCAAAGACCTAGAAAAGGCAGGCGCTTTAGCAATGCGCGTTCCCCCAGAAGGCGGATATGAAGGTCGCTACCAACTTAGACTGAAGAATGCGGGTTATGACATTTTGTTCATTTCTGCGCGTGGTTTAGGTGATGTGAATAGCTATCTCACTGGAGTTCATGGTGTGCGTCCTTCTCACCTTGGCAAAACCGAGATTCGCACATATTTCATCCCACCCGCGATCCAGTTTCGCCTCAATGCTTTACCTCCTAAAGCTAAGGGCTTAGTTGTGTGGCTGATCGAGGGTAAATACCTATCTAAGGAAGAACTTGAGACTTTAAGCCAGATTCCCGATCGCGATCCCAGAGTAAAAATCGTGATTGAAACAGGTAGCGATCGCCAAGTGACTTGGCAACCACTCAAACAAGCAGTTGCTGCTTAGCAAAAAAAGGAGTCGCGAAGCGACTCCTTTTTTTGCTTTTGATGCGGATGAAACACCGATTGATGAGACTAAATTAAAAAATGGTGCTAAGGCATGGCGATTTTCCTGAGACTCTGGAACAGTTGTTAGAAAAATCATAAAAAATGTTTGTGATATATTGCCCTTATCAATACAACAAAATCTTATGGGACAACTGAGTACCGCCGAACTACCCCAAGCCTTATTGAATCTATTCACAGAAATTCAGCAGACCAAAACACCCCTAACAGTGTTTCATAATGGCAAGCCTTGGGTAATTATCTATCCTGCCACGCCTCAAAAACAACGCCCAGCTTTTGGGAGCTTGAAAGGAAGCGGAGAGATTGTGGGAGATATTGTTATGCCAGCATTGCCTGAAAATGTATGGGAAGTACTTCAGTGAAACTACTGCTGGATACTCATATTTGGCTTTGGTATCAACTTGGTGACGATCGCCTATCGCTACAGCTACAATCCGCGATCGCCGATTCATCCACTGAGCTTTAGCTTAGTCCAATTAGCATTTGGGAAACCTTACTACTTGCTGAAAAAAAACGTATTTCTTTGAAACCTGAAGCAAGAATCTGGATAGGATTAGCGTTAAATAACTTAGAAACTCGTGAAGCAAACTTAAATCATGATATTGCACTTTTAAGCCGCCAGATCGAGTTACCGCATCAAGACCCTGCCGATCGCTTCATCGCTGCTTCAGCTATTTTCTATGAACTAACTTTAGCAACTGTCGATCAAAATCTTGTAGGTTGTTCTTGGTTACCAACAATGAGTTAGGGTGAAGTGTTGAAAATCGCGAAAAAAATTCGATCTCGCAGGCGTGAAGAGGGATGGTAAAGGAGTGGCAGAGCGACAGGCTAAGTATTACTCAGTTTGTATCTAACGACCCAAGTACGGGAGAGTTCGACAGCGATCGCATAATTAACCATCTCATTAGTTTTTTGAACGCGAATTACGTCGTGATCTTTGAGGGTTTTGAGGGCGGCTTGTAGAGTTTCGCTAGGTAGATTAGTTTGTGAGATTAGTTCTGATTCGTTGAGTCCTTGGGGATGAGGGGCTAGGGCTTTGAGAATGTCTTGTTGATGAGCTGCACCTTCGGCGGCTTGTTGCCAGACTCCATTGAAGTAGTTAATGCCTGTGGCGAAAAAGTTTTCGCCTGAGCAGATGGTGCGTACATCATCAATGGTGAAGGTGCGATCGCGTGGTTTGCCTTGCTCGAATACATAGTCGTTAAATAGGCGCACGAGTTGGAATCCGATCAGTTGGGTGAGGTAGGGCTGTCCGTTGGTAAGGTCGTAGATATGGTCAAGGGCGGTAGGTTCGTATTCGAGTAGGAATTCGGGATCGGGGTTGGCGAGGACTTGGTGAGTTGCCTCACGGGTGAGGAAGGTAACGGGGATAGAAATAAAACTAGAGAAGAAGGGCTGGAAGTAGTCGGCGTTCATTTCTTGGAGGGTGTGCAGTCCTGCAAAGGCAAAGGCGAGTTTGCTGCTCATTTGCACCATGCCACGCAGGAAGCCGAGAAAATCTTTGCTGAGTTTACCTGCATCGATCAGTTCTTCGATTTTCTCAAATTCGTCAAGAGAGATGATGAGTCCTTTGCCTGTGAAGGTTTTCGTGATTTGTTCTAAATAGCGGCGAAAGGTGGTTTCTGGGAATTGGAGTAGGTCGTTATTGCTTGGTACAGGAATTTCGGTAACTTCTTCGAGTGCGTCGCAAATTGCCATGAGGATGTCGGTAATGCCGTTGTTGGCGCTACTAACGCTGAGGAGGTTAACGTAGGCAACGCGAACTTCGCTATTAACTTTGGTGGTGGCATTGCGAAGGATGGAGGTTTTACCCATGCGGCGATGTCCATAGAGGATCACCGATTGTGGACTAGTGTTGATAAACCAGAGTTCTTCGAGTTGGCGGAGAATGTCTTCTCGTCCGATGAAACGCTCACCTATAACAGGATCGCCGATGGTGTAGGGATTCGCGATCGGTTTGTCAATTTCGATTTGTCCGATTTCACTGGCTGCACTGAGAAGGATATCGCGCCAGCGAATAGCTATATCTTTTAGGATTGGTTTTTCGACACGAGAAACTTCAGTCGGTAACGTATCAATAATTTTAAGGACTTCTGTGATTTGTCCAAGAGCGCTGTTTAGAGAGTAGGAACGGGTGGTACGAGATGTGGAGCGACTAATAGTTTGAATCTGTGAGAGGGCAATTGATAATTTACTAATTAAATTCCATGTTTGAGGACGTAAAATATCAAATGCAAGTCTTAAGAATTTAACGGCTGCAACGCGAGGAGAATTTCCTGAGATATTATCTTCTGCTTTTTCTGGTGGTATAAATGATATCGGAATAAAATATACTGATTTAAGCGCAGGTTTAACTGTGATATCGGAAATATCTAACCCTGAAAATATTTGTGAATTAGGGGTATTAAAATTTGCTTCATTAGGAAATTCAGTTGAGGGAATATTTAATAACTCTTCTAGATTCGTTGGTTTACTATAGTTTCGTAGGTTTATGACAATTTTACACATCTCATCGCCATGTCTAATCTGTCTTAAATTCTCAAATACTTCTACAGCTTTTGTCAGACTTGAAATAGATTCGTCAACTTCTTTAGCTTTTGAGGCTTCATAGAGATACCAAAAACCTGCGGCGGCAGTATGAGCATCTGTGTCAAAACGGAGATCTCGATTTGCTCCCCAACGGCTTGCAAACCATGATTTGTAAGGGAGCCAAATAATATTTTCAACAAATTCGGCTTTGAGGGCATCCGTGAGAGAAGCTGAAGTGTAACGCAGCACTTCCCAATCCCAAATAAGATCGCTGAGTGCAGCAATGTGAGAAACTAACAAGCTAGAATCTAATCTATTAAGTTCTTTGTTAAGTGAAACATCAACGGAAATAAATTGGAGGGAATATTTTAAGAGTTGGTTTACATTCATCAGACCGCTTTGCCAGTCAGATTTAAGCCAAATGTCAAGCTGATGTCTAAGGCAAGGTAAGGTTAAGGGTGTAGTTCTAGGAATGGAACCAAGCGAGAGCAATAGATTATCTAGACGTAATATAGCCACACTGCTCGCCACACATAACGCCAAAACATATGTCACACCCGCACCCGCACCAAATACCAAACCCATCGTGACACACGACCCCATACTACTCGCTACTCTCAAAGCCACACCACCCGCTATACTAGCCCTAGAAACAAATGTCACACCAAATACCACAAATAACGTCACACCTCCTGCCCCACCAGTCACACCTCCTGCCCCACCAGTCCCCCCAAACGCTGCCAAACCCATAATCCCCAAAAACAAACCATACAACGAACCTATCTCCAAACCTTTCGACGTAAATAGCGTCAAAACCATTATCACAGCTGATAAAATCACAGAAAACTCAAGATAATTCTCATTAATTGGAATGCCGACACTTTCCAAACTAAAAAAGATCGATATAGGAACAGCTATTTCCAGAAGTAATCCCATGAGTGCTAGGTGGCGTTTGCGCGAGTTTATGACTAGTTGCCAGCGTTGTTGCCATGTTAGTCGGTCTGATTCGGGTTCAGGTTCGCAATAGGTTTCCACATACCAACGAATTGCTTGTGGGAAATAGAACACCCAATAGAGCAACAATAGATAATCAAGAGGATTCCAGAGTGACAGTGGACGCTTGAGTTTTGGCGCGAGGTCGAGGAGTGGGACTTGTGCTGTGGATGTTTCTTCGGTCATAGGTTTTAGCGATATTGACGATATAGATCAAAACAAGCTTTCATCAGTTTTTGTGGATGACCTTGGCTCTCTAACCACAATTTTTCTATTTCTGCATTACTAAAGCAAACTCCAGTATTTTCTAGTTTTGAAGTAATAAACCTACACACCGTTTTCTCATCCCAAGGATTGATTTCCACCGTTGTCGTACACCTATCTTGAAAAGGTGAAGTTTTCCCTTGCTCATGACTATCTTTAAACATTTCTTTGAGCGGCGTAAAAACCGCTACAACATAAATCAGATAACCTTCATCTGCAAAACCTCTTAGAGACTGTCTTACTTCCCTTGTAAAACCTTTTTCTGTTAAATTCTCTGTCTCATCCAAAAGTAAAAGTATGCGGTTTTGTCTCTTCCTAAACTGCCTTTTTAAGTCATTACCAGTACAACCAGATATATTCAATTCATCGCAAAAAGATTCATAAAAATCTGGTTCCGTATGAATTGTATTCAAATTGAGATAGATTGGTTCCCATTTATCTCTAAATTTTGTAATTGCAAGGTTCTTAATCTGAATTAATATCGATGACTTACCGATTTGTCGTTGCTTTCCTAACAACTCAACACAGTCACCAGAGTTAATTGCCTCAAAAACGTCATATATCTCCTTATCTCTCCCAAAAAAATGTTCAGGATCGTTAATAGTCCCTGAACGAGGAACAAAAGGATTTTGAGTAAATGAGTTTGTGTTTGAGTTAGTCGCTATCTCTTCTCTCTGAAATATTCCAGATTCTAGCTTATCGTCAGATAGAGATTTAGCAGGAGTTTTAACTTCTTCAAAATATCGTCTTGCAAAACTATCTGATTCAACATCATCTTCATCTAATCCCAGACGGATCATGACAGCTTTTAGTTTTGATAGCTGTCCTTCATGATCCCTATTAAGCAAATTCGTCACTATGTTATTGCGATCCGCTTTTAGCAATGTTGCTAATTCAGTTTTGTTAAGCGAATCCCAGCCATTAGCTTTTAGTCGTTCGTTAAAAAGTTTATATCCCTCATTACTCAATCTCCAATTAGCCAAAACTCACCTCCACCTGCTGAAAATCAACAAACCACTGCTGAAAATCCGCAATTCTTACCCAAAGCCCCAAAAGCCTTGCTAAATAATGCTTTTCAGGATTTGAAAAGTATTTTCTAAAGTTGCTGATTATCCGCATTGATTATCCTCAGACACCCTTCTGACAGGCATTTTAATAGGTTTAGTCCAGAAAAATTAAACTTTAAAATAGGAGCTAAAGGACATGGCTAACAATATCGATAACAACAAAGATAACCAAGCAATCAACGACACCCAATTAGAAATCTCCGCTAACGAGCAAGGACTGCACCTAGAGCTAGAAATCCCTTGGAAACGCTTACCACTCATCGCCAAAATTAGCGGATTTGTGCTATCACATCTCATGACAATTGGTGTAACTCTCGTTAACCTACCCTCATCGACTCATATCCCAGATAGCCCAGCCCCACAAGTTGAGAAGCTAGACTGCCCATCCAATCAATACCTCGCTAATAACGACATTGACTAAATTGTAACTGAAGCGATCGCTAGATGTAAAAATTTAGCGATCGCTTTTGTTCCCCAACATATTAGACAAAAAAGGGAGTCTCTTCGAGACTCCCTTTTTTTATGGCTTTTTATCTGGTTGTTTCACAAATACGCGATCACCTACTTTCGCACCACTTAAAATTTGAGTCTGATTGTCTACAGTTGAACCAATCGTCACAGGTTGAAACTGGGGTTGCCCCTTTTCATCAGCAATTAATAAACCTGTTTTGCCTTCTTGCGTGACGATCGCCACCGTCGGCACAACCAGAGCACCATCAATTTGTTTGCCAATAAAGCGCAAATCCGTATTCATTCCCGATTGCAACTTATCTTTGCCAGTTTCTAAAGTTACACGCACTTGAAATGACGTAACATTCTGCTCAATGATTGCTTCAGGCGCAATCAAACGGACTTTTCCCTTAAACACCTCAGTCGGAAAAGCATCAGCAACAATTTCCACTTCTTGACCAATCTTGATTTGGGAAATATCTACTTCAGGAACCTTCGCTATAATCTCTAAGCCATTCGCGATCGCTACAATTGAAGTTGAAGAAGAAGAATTGCTTGCCGAAGCTGTCGTTGTCGGCGTTACAAAGGCTCCTGCATTGGCATATTTTTGGGTGATAATCCCCGCAAAGGGAGCGCGAATAATCGTATCTTCGATCTGGACTTCGATGATTCTGATACCTGCGATCGCTTGAGCAAGTTGTGCTTCCGCTTGAGCAATATCTTCAGCACGACTTCCATTACGTGATTCTTCTAATAGACGAGTAGCCTCAACCAGATTAGCTTGAGCAGTTTGCAAATCAGCCTGAGCGCTGCGATCGTCAGTTACAACTTCATCAAAGCGATCGCTAGAAATCGCGCCCTCAGTTTGTAAGCTCCGAAAACGATTCGTTTTCATATTGGTTAAAGCTAAACGCGATCGGGCTGCATCTAAACGACCGCGAGCAGCTTCTACCCTAGCCTGAGCCGCCGCAATATCTTCAGGACGACTACCATTGCGTAATTTGACTAAATTAGCCTCACTGGCAGCGGCACTAGCTTGAGCTTGATAAAGTTGCGGTAGCAAGTTAGCATTGTCCATTCTGGCAATCACCTGTCCTCGATTTACTCTTGCCCCTTGCTCAACTAATAGCTCAATTAGTTTTCCAGCCTGCTTCGGGCTGAGATTCACGGTTTCAATCGGGACAACAGAGCCACTAGATTTAATTTTGATCGCTAGAGACTTTGATTCAACTTGTTCAGTTTTATCATTGACTAGAGTTGAGCTTTGATCTCTACTAGCTAAGGCGCGAAAGACAATAAATCCACCACCTAGAAGAACAACGATTAAAACTACAACTAACCAAGGCTTTTTCCAGAGACTTTTGAGTTTATTATTTTCTTGTTTTGGGGAGACAGTAGTTTGCATCGAGATTAAGCTTGATCAAAGCTGACAATATGAGAAATTAATTTTATAAGCAGCTGGGCAGAATCCCAAAGATCTGTACTGCTCGCTATGCGAGCAGTACAGATCTTGACTCTATTTTTTGAATTATGCCGAGGTACTTATAAATAAGTTATGGTATTAGCGTTTATTTTGCATCACCCCTCAGCCTGATTGACTGACAAAACTGTTGAAATCAGCTTTTAACCGTAGGGGCAGTTTTTGCTAAAAGCTTTGCTGTAAAACAATCACGGATCTACTAAACCTGCCCCTACAGAGATCTGTCAGTTAATCAGCCCCTCAGCATCATTGCCACAAAATTATCGCGACCAAAACCCAAATAATAACGGTAGTGCTTCGCGCTACCGTTATTATTTGGGTTTTGGGTTTTGATCGCAATTCTCATTTTAAAAATTGGGTTTTCCAGTGCCTGCGGCGCTGGAAAACCCAAAATTGGTTTCATAATGAGAATTGCTAGGTTTTTGACCGATTACTTGCAACCATCAAAAAAACGGTATATTAGCAAAAGCAAAGACTCAAAGAGACGCAAAAATTCTTAGATCCACTCGTAAATTTATATTTGAGGGTTAATAACCTTGTGAGTCAGCCTGCCACAATTTGGGATGAAAAACCACATATCGTACTTCACAGATCTGATGATACGATGCAGATTCCTCTTGTGAATGCTTATTCTTGGACATTAGGACGAGGCTCAGAAAATGATATTCCTTTGTCTGATAAATGTGCATCGCGCAACCACGCCATGTTTCAAATTGTTGGCGAAAGCAGCTATTTTCTAATCGATCTTGGTAGTCGCAATGGTTCATTTGTGAATGGCAAGCGAGTGACCATTCCTGTGAGCTTAAAAAATGGCGATCGCATCATCCTAGGCGAAACAAAGTTAGAATTTTACTGCCCAGAAACAATCACATCCCCCGACACCAACGCACGTCCAAATAATGACGAGAATACCGATGCAGCCGCGACTGCCATGCTTCACAAGCGACAACTAATTACGGTGTTAGTGGTTGATATTCGGGACTTTACGAAACTAACGCAGCAAATGGATGAGCAGATTCTTTCAGAAGCGATCGGCACTTGGTTCCGTCGTGCTGGAGAGATTATCGATCGCTACGGCAGTTGGGTAGACAAATATATTGGCGATGCGGTCATGACCGTCTGGATTCATGACGCTGGAAGCGGCTCAGAGACTGTGGCAACTCAAGACATGCTCAAGGTCTACCGCGCTCTGCATGAGCTTTATGAAATGAGCAATCAACTTAATCAACAGTTTGAATTACCATTTCAATTGCGCGTTGGTGCAGGTGTAAATACTGGATATGCGATGGTTGGACAAATGGGAACTAGTGAGCACCCAGACTACACGGCTCTTGGTGATACGGTTAATGCTGCCTTCCGATTGGAGTCATCAACTAAGCAATTGGGGCTAGATGTAGCGATTGGCTCTATGACTTATGGTCATACACCATATGCAGCGGTTTTACTACCCCTAAAGCAATATTCTGTGGATCTTAAAGGCTACACGACCCCCACGGTTACCTATGCTGGCACTTTTAATGAATTAGGTACATACATTCAGAAGCTAGACTCAGACTGATCGAAGAGAAAGCACTAGAGCTTTCTCTTCAATCGGCGCTTTGCTATCTCTCAAACCAAAAAAAATTGAAAGCGTTGCAAAGCAACGCTTTCAATTTTTTTTGGTTTGAGAGATGATGTGCTGCGCATAGCGCGGCACATCATCTCTTTTTTAATCTTTAAAGCTATTAGAAGCTAAATCGAGAGTTACTTGGCGAAGCTGTAAATAATCCATCGGATCGACAGCAGTTCTGCCATCGGGTTGGATCTCAAAATGTAGATGTGGCCCCGTACTCCGTCCCGTCGTGCCTACTTCTGCGATCGCCTGTCCCTTGCTCACAATTTGTCCTTTGGATACATACACTCTATTGGTATGAGCATAAAGCGTCAGCTCGCCATTGTCATGGCGCAACTCGACAACATTGCCATAGCCATCATCCGTCCATCCTGCATAGGTGACCTCACCCTCAGCTGCTGCAAAAATTGGTGTGCCTGTGGGCGCAGCAAAATCCACACCTTTATGCAATTTCCTCTCACCCGTGATGGGATGTACTCGCCATCCAAATCCAGAACTGATGGCTGCTCCTGTTATAGGCAAAGTAAAGTTAGAAACCCTATTGAGGTCGATCGCCGAAATATTTTGTGGAAGTTGCATTGTCCAGCGTCCTGGCTGTCTTGACTTGAGGCGTAAATCCTGTGGATTAAGTTTAACTTCAGGCGAAAACTCCACGACCATTCTGGTGGTATTTGCATCAACCTGTCCAACCCTTACTGCTTGCACGCCTTTGCCTACACGTCGTCTTACCGTTGGGCCCTGATAGACAATACCAGGCAAGTCAATCACGATGCGGGTAGGGTTGCTAATGACAGTTCCCTTGGGCTCAATGTCATTTTTGACAGAAAATTCAATCCTGCTATCAGTTAAATCGTAGACAAAGGTTTCGAGACGGTTTGCGTGAGCTGTAGGTGTTGCGATCGCTAAACTACTAGTCAAGCCACACAGACTCAGTGATAGCAGACGCAGGTTCAGGGATTTGGATTTATTGGCTAATTTGCGATTGGTCAATAAATTAAATTGGTGGGAGCGAGACATAAAGTTTTGCATAGGAACGTTGCGCTGTAGGACGGTTGAGAGCAAGCTACAAGCCGTACAAAAATGCACAAAAAGTCTTGTGATAAGACTTGTAGAAGGCTAGGGATAATGCTCTGAAGATTTGTGTAACAGGAACGAGGGAGATTCTACATCAATTTTGATGAAATTTCGATCAAATATGGCAACTTGCGATTATTAGTCAGATAAAAAGTTGTTTTTGCAGATAAATACTTGTCAGCAAAAGCCGCTATTTATAGCAGGTATCGATCAAGAAAACCAGTTTTTGGTTCTGCAATATTTTAGGTAGCAAAGCCGCACCACCCAGAATATTACAGAACCAAAAATAATGAAGATCTAAGCGGTATATTTGTTGCAACCTCAAAAAATCTGCTTGCATCTAAGCCGTTAAATTATGAGCTTTGCCTCAAAACTCAGGACTGCGATCGCGACAAATCAGAGCATTTTATGTTTGGGTCTTGACCCCAATCCTGAAGTGATGCCTGTCAAGTACAAAGCCAAATATGACTCGGAGATGAATGCTGGAGCATATCCCGATCGCACTGTGGCTTATTTATGGGAATGGATGAATTTTATTATTGAGTCCACGGCTGATCTGGTCTGTGCTTATAAACCAACTTTGGGCTTTTATACGGCTTTGGGTGCGCGCGGGTTGGAGCTATTAGCCAAGACCTTAGCGGCGATTCCGCCAGAAATTCCGATCATTCTCGATGCTAAGCACGCGGATCTAAATAGCAGCAGTGTCATGGCAAAGACAGCCTTTGAGCAGTGGGGTGTGGATGCGATTACCTTGAGTCCCTATATTGGACAAGATTTGGCGGCGCGATTTTTGATGTATCCAGATAAGGCGATTTTTGTGAGCTGCTATTCATCAAATACAACCGCACAAACTTTTCAAGAATATCCCAATTCCGATAAGCCTTTGTATCTCAATGTGGTGCAAAATTGTCAAGCTTGGGCGGGAATAGAGGGTTTAGCGCTAGAGATTGGTGCAGAAAATCCTGATGCTTTGGCAAAGGTGCGATCGCTAGCTCCTGAGCGCTTAATCTTAGCAAGAAGTATTTGGGCAAGTAGCCAAGGTGGTGGTCAAGATAATCATCAGAGTATCGAAAATTTAGCAGAAATTCTCAACGCGGGGTTAGATGCCAATGGTGGCGGTTTGATTTTGCCTGTCAATCAGGACGCGCTAGCGATCGGTGAACCAGCCCAATTAGTGCGATCGCTACGGGATGAAGTCAATCAGGCGATCGCGGTAACCCATCATCATCGTCCTGCTTGCGATTTGTGGATGCCAAATGTTTGTTTGCTCGATCAAGCTGGACATCCCCATGCGAATCTAATCTTGCAATTGTTTGATATTGGTTGCATTACCTTTGAAGAAACCGTACAGGCCTCAGGTCAAATTTTCCCCTACTACATCGATTTACGGCGGATTATCTCCAATCCTCAAGTATTTGATGCAGTAATTGGTACTTATGCCGAAATCTTGCAAAATCTTAAATTTGATCGCATTGCAGGGATTCCCTACGGCTCCTTGCCCACGGCTTCAGGCTTAGCATTGCGTTTAAATTTTCCATTGATTTTTCCGCGTAAGGAGGTGAAAGCCTATGGAGCCAGACGCTTGATCGAGGGTAATTATGAAACAGGAGAAACCATTGTCGTGGTTGATGATATTTTGATTTCTGGCAAGAGTGCGATCGAGGGAGCGCAAAAAATTGAAAGCTGTGGATTAAAGGTGCGTGATATCGTCGTATTTATAGATCATGAGTCGGGAGTATGCGATCGCATTCAAGCAAGTGGATATTCACCCCACGCGGTGTTAAAAATCTCTGAAATAAATGAGACACTATACCAAGCAGGGCGTATAACTGAGAAACAATTTGTTGCTTTGTCGCATTCTTAAATACCGTGAGTATTAGTTGGTCGTAGACCAACTAATACTCACAATCCCATCCTTAAATATCGCGAGTATAAATTTGTCGTAGACAAATTTATACTCGCAAGCTCATCCTTACAGGTTATTGATTAGAGTTACGCATGTTCAAAAGAATTAGTTTGTTACTTGTTGCTGCGGCAACTGCCACACTCGCGCCGATCGTCGATCCTACATTTGCAGCCCAATCATCTAAGCCTGCTCCAGCCGAGCTGGAAAATATCGTATTTGCTTTAGACAAAGCTGCCAGCAAGCAAGATATCGAAGCGGTGATGAAATATTATGCTCCGACTTTCAATCATTCCGATGGGCTAAACCGCGATCGCTACAAACAGTTATTGAGCCAACTCTGGCAACGATATAAAAATATTTCCTATCGCACTGAAATTTCAAAATGGGAAAAAAAAGGTGACTTAATTACTGCGGAAACAGTAACGATGATCCAAGGAGTACGGGGAGCCGAGAATGATAACTTCAAATTGGATGCCAGACTGATTTCTACTCAGACCTACAAAAGCACCAATGGTCAATTACAAGTTGTTTCTCAACAAGTGTTAGCAGAAAATTCTTCGCTGAGTTCTGGTGATGCGCCACCTCCTGTTAAGCTCAAAATCCCTGAGCTGATTGGTGTGGGTCGTCAATATGTCCTTGATGCGATCGTTACGGAACCACTTGGCACAAGTTTATTATTAGGTGCAGCGATCGAAGAACCTGTAGAAGCTAAAAATTATTTGAATGAAAATATGATCGATCTGCGTCCCTTGCGTGCGGGCGGGTTGTTCAAAATTGGTCAAGCTCCTTTTTCTTCAGGCGATCGCTGGATATCTGTAGTGTTGGTACGCGAGTCGGGCATTACGATCACAAGCCAGCGTTTGCGCGTCACCAAAGATTTTACGGGCAATCAATATACGCCTCTACCTGAGCCAGATACGACTCCGAGCCGTGTCCGCCCACGCCCTAACAACGATCAAACTCTCTAAAAAGAAAGCACCCTTAGGGTGCTTTCTTTTTCTTGATTTCCAAAAAATGCTCTAATAAAAAAGCGCCCTTCGGGCGCTTTTTTATTCCTAATTGCCAAAACGAGAAGGTGGTGGCGCAACTTTAAAGATGGTCTTCCATGCTTCCACAGTACCTGCTCCAACAGGAAAGTCTGTAGTCTGATCGTTAATCCAAACAGCACGAATAGTTGTACTGCTTGCGGGTAAACTGGCTAAAGCAGCAGATAGCTCATCGCCAACTTCGCCACCTGTGTAGGTGTAAATTTTGCCTTGAGCGCTAAATAAGAGGGCTTTTGGCGATCGCAGCCGCGATCTTTTTTCATAAATAGGCTCTGGATCGCTATAGCGCTCATCAATGTAGCGATCGTGTCGCCAGACGCGACGACTTTTCCAAGAACGGCGATAACCGACCACATCTGACCAATATTCAGTATAGGTTGCTTTAATTCCTTGCTTTGACCAACTGGAAACAAAAGCAAAATTATCGGTAAAGTGCTTATCGTAAACAAGTTTACCGTCGAAAGGATTTTCAACAACACTTGACCAAGGTACATCAGCATCTTGGCTAACTGATGCAGGTGTTACGGCAAATGCGCTAGGGGTTAAGGCAAATAGCAAACCAATGCTCATTCCCCAAGCATTAATTCTCCAATCTGAGTATTTGTGGCGCATAGTAAAGCAATAACTTGGACACTATGGAAATAGATGTTTTTGACAAACCCTTTGTTCCTATATTCTGAGTAGACTTCTAAGTCAAAGTTAAAAGTTAAGATCTCCGACTTTTTCTCGGAAAGTATAAGTTACCTTTGACAAGCATACAAAAAGTCGGAGATCTGGGCATTTATAGTTTTCTTTTGCCTCCTCCTTACTTATCTAGTACTTTTACTATAAATCTAAGACGGTATGCTTTTGGGCAAGGCTAGCGATCGCAATACCAGCGATCGGATGAATCCAATCAGCAGCAATCTCAGCTAGAGGTAATAACACAAAAGCGCGATCGCACATACGGGGATGTGGAATCACTAATTCAGGATTATCAATTTGGCGATCGCCATAAAGTAATAAATCTAAATCGAGAGTCCTTGCACCCCAACGTTCGCGGCGTTCACGACCAAACATTTGTTCTGTATGGAAAAGCAATTGCAAAAGTTGAAGCGGCTGCAAACTGGTTTTTAAAATCGCACAACCATTTATATAGTCAGGCTGGGGTGGAGAATTAGGCAAAGTGATCGCCTTAGTGCGATACCAACGCGAAACACGAATTATCTCAATTTCGGAAAAGCTTGAAAGTTGCACGATCGCAGAACGGACAATTTTTTCGGAGTCACCTATTTCACTGCTCAGGTTACTACCTAGGGCGATCGCGCAAAGCTCGGTCATGAATTTTTATCAAATAACAATACAGCGCGTTGCGCTTTCTTAAAACCCAAGGAATTTTTTACAAGTGTTGCTTCTCAACACTTGTAAAAAATTCCTTGTACTGTTGAATTATACGGGAATCGCTTCAGTCGTACGATAAAGCTTTGCACCAACATTGCGTAACTTTTCTTCAATGCGATCGTAACCGCGATCGAGGTGATGCAATCCCATGACAGTGGTTTCACCGTCGGCAGCTAGTCCTGCGATCACCAGTGCGGCTGAAGCACGTAGATCAGTCGCCATTACAGGAGCTCCCGACAATTGGGGCACACCAGTCACCACGGCAACATTATTTTTGAGGCGAATATTTGCGCCCATGCGATTGAGTTCAGCAACATGTTGCAAGCGGTTTTCAAATACAGTTTCGGTGACTACGCCATTGCCTTCGCAGATGGTCAGTAAAGCCATAAACTGTGCCTGCATATCGGTAGGAAACCCAGGATAAGGCAGGGTTTCGATATCGACAGCACGATAGTTATCGCCACCAATAACCGTGATCATATTGTCCGAATCTTGACGCACGGTGACACCGATATCTTGCAGTTTAGAAATTGCGGCAGTAAGGTGCGCAGGAATCACAGGCGACATTGATAAGGTCGATCGCGTAATCGCAGCAGCCACCATGAAAGTTGCCGCTTCAACGCGATCGGGAATCGCTGTGAAATCAGCAAAATGAAGCTTTTCGACACCATCAATGATGATCGTACTTGTGCCAGCACCACGAATCTTTGCACCCATCGCCATGCAAAGATCGGCTAGATCGACTACTTCAGGCTCCAGAGCTGCATTCTCAATAATGGTTTGTCCTTCAGCAAGTGTCGCTGCCATCATCAATGTCTCAGTTGCACCGACGCTTGGGTAATCAAGATAAATCTTTGCACCTTGCAAACGTCCATTGGGACTCATCGCATGGGCGTGAACGATGCCATGATCGATCTGCACAAATGCTCCTAGAGATTGCAAACCGCGCACATGTAGTTCTACAGGACGTGCACCGATCGCACAGCCACCTGGGAGAGGAATTTTTGCTGATCCGAGTCTTGCTAATAGTGAACCAACTGCAAAGAAACTCGCTCTCATCTTACTTACCAATTCGTAAGGTGCAGAGTTTGTCGTCAATTTGCTGGTATCGAGATCGAGAACTTCGCCATTGCGAGAAATTTTTACTCCAAGAGTTTCTAGAATGTCACTCATGCGCTGAACATCAGCGAGGTTAGGGACATTGCGAATACGGCATCCTTCTGACGATAAAAGTGTACCTGCCATGAGGGCAAGGATAGAATTTTTTGCACCACTAATGGGGACATGCCCAGACAATTTCGCTTTGCCAATGATACGGAGGACAGGAGAGTTGGGTTCTATTTGTGCCATTTCAGAAGATTCGATCGTGGTTAAGTCGATAGGCTCAATGATTTGTGAAGCAATTTGTGAAGCATTACCGAGATCCATCGTCGATTGCATAGGCTGTAAATTGTTGGTTGTAGTTGTATTGGTTGAAGTGTTTGTGTAAACGATCGCCTTGTCCTCCTCACATCAAAAATAACGTAGCCAAAAGTTTAGCGGAGTATATCCGATAAACTGTTAACTTTTGTACGCTAAGTGTATTTACTCATTATTAATGATTGAGCCGTATATGGCAATTTAGTCAAAAGTAATGCAGTAATTCTAAATAATGCGGTTAGCGTCTTCATTTATTCGCGCTCCCTGATGTAGGGGCAAAGCATTCCCACAGAAATCTATGCTTTTTAGATTACTTTAATCTGGGAATGCTTTGCCCAAAAACTTGTAACGCAGGGACAATATGTCTACGAAAGCGCAAAGGGTTTAGCATTTGCAGATCGGGTTTTCTGTGATGCGTTAAAGAATTGTGGCGCAAATGCTAAGCCCCTACAGCCTTACTTTTTCTTTTAACAAAAATTACTACAAATCATGTCAAAGCCATATCAAAGAATTTCGATCGCTGAGTGCAATGAGCCACTGGTAGCAATTCCAGATGACATCTTTAAAATCAATCCTCATCCATATATGTCATTAGGCGCACCCTACGGCGATCGCTCTCCTTTTTTTGTGCGTCAAGGCGTTTTAGAAAAATTACTAAAATCTCAAGCCTATTTACAAACAATTTGCCCCAATTATCAAATCGCAATTTTTGATGCCTATCGCCCAATTCCTGTGCAGCAATTTATGGTGGATTATAGTTTCGCGCAGTTAGCCAAAAGTAAGGATTTGGAAGTAAAAAATCTCACTGAGGAGAAAAAAAATTCACTTATGGCAGAAGTGATGAAATTTTGGGCTATTCCCAGTCATGATCCGAAAATGCCTCCGCCTCATAGCACTGGTGCTGCGATCGACGTAACTTTATTTGATGCCGATCTTCAAGAAGTTGATATGGGATCGCCAATTGATGAGATTAGCGATCGCTCTGAGCCCAATTATTTTGCCAGTTTTCGTAATGCGCAATCAGTGAGGTTTAATCGCGATCGGGAATTGTTAAATCAAGTAATGACTTATAGCGGATTTCGTCGGCATCCAAATGAATGGTGGCACTTTTCCTATGGCGATCAACTTTGGGCATGGATTAGCGATGAGAAACTTGCGATTTACGGAGGAGTCATATAGCCTTTATTTTTTGAGGTTTCAGATTGATATAAATTGTCTTTGTAGTTACCACGGAATTCTATACTATCAGCATAAATTTTATACTTTCACATAAACATCTCGCGACTAACTCGTTATTTATTAAGCTAGTTAATTTAGATATAGATGATAGTTAGCATTAAAAAAATAGGTTGTATATGTTCGTGAAAAAGTTTGACTAGTAGTACAATTATCTAAGATACTAATGTAAAAATATTCAATATTAAACTATTAAGAACAAATGGCAAAAGTTAAACAACCAGTTCAACTCTCTGGTGATGCATTGCTACAGAAAGTCAAAGAACTTGAACATCTTTCAAAAGAAGAAAAAGCTAAAGCTTGTGGGTATGCCACTATTACTAAAAACAATCAAGCTCGTGTTAACTTGATGAAGTTTTATAATGCCTTGATGGAAGCAGATGGCGTGGAGCTTGAAGCGAAAGGTAGTGGTAAAGGCGGACGTAGTGCCAGTTATCGTGTTAGTGTCCAAAAAAATGGCAACCTACTAATCGGCTCAGCATACACACAATTGATGGGTTTACAAGCTGGTGATGAGTTAGAAATTCGCCTCGGTCGTAAACATATTCATTTGCGTCAAGTTGGTGCAGACGACGAAGAATAATATTTAAAACAGAAAAAATACAAGCTTGCAAAGCAAGCTTGTATTTTTTCTGTTTTAAAATAAAATTCTGCCACTTTCTACTTGAAAAATTCGGGCGGAATTTAGCCACTGGGCATCAAACGAACCAAGATGAGTAGTGGTAATAATTGTCTGAACGCGATCGCCGATCGCATTCAATAAATGATCTTGTCTTTGGAGATCAAGCTCAGCAAGCACATCATCTAATAGCAATAACGGTGGTTCTCCGACTACCGATTCTAGCAATTCTAACTCAGCAAGTTTTAGCGCCAGTACTAAAGTGCGCTGTTGTCCTTGAGAGCCATATTCACGCGCAGGCGTAGCATTAATTGTCAGAGCAACCTCATCACGATGGGGACCAATTAAGCTTGTGCCTTGATGTTGCTCAATCACTGCTTTCTGCAAAATCGCCTCAAAAAAAGATTGCTGAATATTCTCGACGGTATCTGTTGGTGAGAAGGCAAATTTGGGCAAGTAATTAATTTCCAAATGTTCACTACCACCGCTAATTGATTGATGCCATGTATGGGCGATCGGCGTTAATCTTTCCAATAAACGCGATCGCCTTCTGATTAATCTTGTGCCCGCAGTTACTAGTTGAGCATCCCAAAGCGACATTTGTTGGGGTTCATATTGGATTTGCCCTTGTTTGATAGACTTTAATAAAGCATTGCGCTGCCGTAAAACTTGATTATATTGTTGCAAAAGATTGATATAAATCGGCTCTAATTGAATTAATACTGTATCCAACCAATTGCGCCGACTCTCTGGACTACCCCGCACCAAATCCAGATCTAAACTCGAAAACATGACTGCATTTAGGTTGCCCAAAAAGTCCAAATGCCTTGCTTGATTTACTCCATTCACATTTAGAGTCCGCTTGCCACTAGCCCGCATTCGCATCAATAATTCTACGGGATAGCTTTCAGGCGATCGCGATCGCTGACAAGTTGCGATAATCTCACCGATCGCCTCACCATTTCGCACTAAGTCACGATCTTTACTCACACGATGCGATCGCAAAGTCGCCAATAGCAAAACTGCTTCGAGCAAGTTAGATTTACCCTGAGCATTGTTGCCCACGATCACGGTTTTTGGGGCAGTGAAGTTAACTTCTTGATCGATATAGTTGCGAAACTGCTTGATGTGGAGAGATTTAAGATACATGCACGCAGATGACCCAATTGGCAGACTTTCTAGCATAAACCAAGAGTTCAAGTTCTTGGCTAAAAGCTAAAGTCGGTTGAAACTGACTGAAGAAATTTAACCCGTTTCAATGGGTTTTAGCTTTTAGCCCGTACTTGAGTGCAGGGTCTTGGCTAAGCAGATTGTAAAAATTTTAAGCAATCCTCTAAAGTTTGTTTGAAATCTGAGAGAGAAAGTTTTAAAGTTAGCTCATGTTCACTAAACTCGTTCCAGATCATTGCTTGATTTGCTGTGAGTTCCAAACCACATGTATTACCAACTCCTTCCAATAAATGGCGATCGCCTATTTCAATCTCTGCGATCGCAACTAAAAGATCTTCACATACAGCAGCAACACCTTGCACTTCTGATTGAAAATATTGACTAAGGAGTTGATATTTAGGCTCAGTGTCAGCTTTAAAATAGCCTTCCGCATCTCGGTAAAATTTGATATTGATCATTTCATGCTCTGGAGGAAATATTATGAATGGGAAGGTGACTTGTTTGGTATTTCTACTAGATTTACTGTAGGGTTCGTTAGCCATAGCGTAACGCACTCTCTAGCTTTGACGGTGCGTTACTCTTCGCTAACTCACCCTACTATTAAAATCCCAGTCCACGCATTGAGCGGGACAGAATCTAGCTACTTACCTGCGATAAATGGGATAAGCGGTGGTAATTGTATTTGTGGCTTTATTGTAATAACCTTCGATTTTTAAACCACTTGGGGAAGTGCCTTGCCAAGGTTCTTTAGTTTTGTTAGATGAGGCGAAAGCACTTTGGATTTCTGACAAGACTTGAACCTGAGTCCACTGATCTGGGAAAAAAGTAGAACTGGACAACTTGCTAACCCATTGACCATTGGCAGGGTTGCGAATTTCGACGCGACCAATATAAACGCCTTGTCTATTGGGTAAGCCTGTCAGCTTGACCATTTTGGCATTATTGCTGTCTTTGCCATTAGGACGATGATGATAACCAACTGCTAAGCCTCGGCGGTTAATTTCTCCCTGAAAGATATGAACTTTATTAATAGTCAGCGCTTTAGCAACAGGAGCTTTAGCTATTGTTGTATAACTGGAGTTTTGGACGATAGTCGCTGAATGCTGAGTTTGAGGTGTGGTTGCTTGTGGACTCAGGAAAACAGTGCCAAATATCGCCCCCAATGAAGCAAATCCAACTACTAACTTAGAAATCATTGCATTTGTCATAGTTTTATTTGAAGTTATCCTAAAAATTGAGATAAAAAATTGAGATAATCTATGTCGCAATCAGTAGAATAAAGAACCAATTTTTTTATGGCGCGGCTGAGCTACACCATAAAAAAATTGGTTCTTTATTAAATCGCATAAACCTCATTATACAAAGAAAGGATATTTTAAACTGTGGCGATCGCAAACCAATACGGCTATTACACCGAAGATAATCGGGAATTTGTGATTACAGATCCGCGCACCCCGCGCCCTTGGTTTAACTATATGTGGAATAGCCAATATGCAGGGCTGATTTCCCATACAGGCGGAGGCTTCAGCTTTTTGGAATCGCCACGCGATAACCGTATCAGTCGGATGCGCTATAACTGTCTCCCTTGGGATCGTCCTGGACGTTACGTGATGGTCAAAGATACTGCAACAGGGAAGTATTGGTCATTAAGTTGGTCACCTACTATCAATCTTAACTATGACTTCTATGAATGTCGTCATGGACAGGGATACACCAAAATCACAACTGAGATCAATGGAATTCGTGGGGAAATCACGTACTTCGTTCCGACAGATACCAATGCCGAAATTTGGCGAGTGAAGTTAACGGAACTTTCAGGACAGGCGCGAGATTTAGAAGTTTATTCTTTCTTAGAATTGTTGATGGGGAATGCTCTCAATGATCAGATCAATCAACCTAATGACAAGCATTTTACGGATATTCATTTCGACAAAGATTTGCAAGCATTGGTTGCCACACGACGTTATTGGGTGCTGAATAAAGGCGTTTCCGTTAAGCAGCCAAATATTGATTGGAAGTATCAAATTTATTTCTCGCAAAGTTTGCCGATCGCAGGTTTTGATAGTAGTCTTGATACTTTCATTGGCAGATGGCGATCGGAAGCAAATCCTGTGGCAGTAGAAACGGGAGTGATGCAGAATACGGAAATTACGGCTGGCGATCCTGTTGTGGCTTTGCAGTCGAAGATTTCGTTGGCGGCAAATGGAACTGTTGATTTTGCAGTGGTTTTGGAGATTGCGGCGAAAGAGATCCCCCCTACCCCCCTTGTAAAGGGGGGCAAGATTGTGGAGGTTGCTGACAGTAAATTAATGCAACTTAAACAGAAATGGGATCAGCATTTATCCTGTGTACAAGTGCAAACACCCGATGAAGCATTTAACGCGATGCTCAATGTGTGGAATCAGTATCAGGCGGCTGTTACTTTTGATATGGCGAGAAATTCTGGTTATTATCATGGCGGATTGTTGTTTGGGACGGGAATGCGCGATCGCTTCCAAGATATTCTCGGTGTGGTGATGGTCGATCCTGCGAGAGTGCGCGAAAGATTAATTAAGGCTCTCAACTTCCAGTTTAAGGATGGTTCCACTTTACATAATTATTTTGTGCTGACCAATACTGGCGAACGCACTAACCATTCCGATACACCGCTTTGGATTCCCTTTGGGATTGTGGAATATCTCAAGGAAACAGGAGATTTCTCGATTCTCGAAGAAGTTGTTCCCTATCATGACGATAGTTCAGGCACTGTCTATGAACATTTGGTCAGGGCGCTGGATTTTGCGATCGCAAATACAGGCGAGAAGGGAATGCCGCGCATTTTTACAGGCGATTGGAATGATACGCTCGATCATGTTGGTTCACAGGGCAAGGGCGAAACCACTTGGGGAGCTTTCTTTTTGGGCTATGTGTTGAATAAGTCTCTGCCAGTATGTGAACATCAAGGCGATCGCAAGTCCTTAGAAAAATTTCAAAACTTCTATGAGCATCTGCGCCAAGTTACTAATGATATCTGTTGGGATGGCGATTGGTATTTACGAGCATTCCGAGATAATGGCGAACCGATTGGCGTATCGTCAGCAACACAGGGCAAAATCTTTTTGAACGCGCAATCTTGGGCGGTGATTTCGGAACTCGCGCCGAAGGATCGCGCAGACAAAGCGATGGCAAGTAGTCGAGAACATTTGGCTACACCTTTTGGAATGCAGATTGTTGCGCCATCTTTTACGGAAATCGATGATACGGTTGGTTTAATCAGTCGTTGTGTCCCAGGGAAGAAAGAGAATGGCGCGGTGTTTAATCATGCTTCGGCTTGGTTTGTGCTGGCTTCTCTGCTCAATGGTGATACAGAATTTGGTTGGGAAATCTATCGTCGGATGATGCCGATTAATTCTTCACAAGCAACGGATGCAAAATGCGATCGCTTTGAAACTGAGCCTTATGTGTATCCTGAATATGTGACTAGCCCTGACCATGAGACTCAAGGACAGGCAAGTCATTCTTGGCTGACTGGAACGGCAGTTTGGATGTTACGCATTGGACTTGATCATATTTTAGGGTTCCAACCCACTTTTAATGGCATGATCATTGACCCGAAAATTCCTGCCGAATGGTCTGGTTTTACGGCTAAACGCAAGTTTCGCGGTAAGGTTCTCTCGCTAACTGTGGTTAATCATAGTGATGCTAAGCAGATGACGGTTAATGGTCAAGTTGTGGAAGGAAACTTCATTGATCTTGCACTTTATGCGAGTGATGAGATTGCGATCGCAGTTAACCTGTAGAGTTTTTTGTGTATGGTTTAAGAGGGGCAATCTCTTAAACCATACACAAAATGCTTATTCTTTAGAAATTATGCAAATAAACATCCGCCGACCGCCTATCTAAAAAATCTTGTAAAATGTTAAATGTTGTTAGATTAAGTATGCAGGAGGATTCAAAGAATGACGATATTAGAAAAGGCTTTGAGTAAAATGCAGAAATTGCCAACTGCGCAACAGCAGCAGGTACTACACTTTATTGATTTTCTGACGTTTGAGTTGGGCGATCGCCAAGTTAATCAGGAATCAGAGAGTCCACAATAATCATATGTCTGCACGCGATATTTTTCATGATGCTGTCAAAATAGCTTTAGAAAGAGACAATTGGCAGATAACTCACGATCCTCTGGCTCTAGAGTTTGGATTGGGCTCTTTGTATGTGGATTTGGGGGCAGAGCGAATAATTGCCGCAGAGCGCAGAAACGAAAAAATTGCCGTAGAAATAAAAAGCTTTCTTAGTGGATCGGCTGTGTCGGAATTTCATACAGCGTTGGGGCAGTATCTCAACTATCGTCTATTAATGCAGGGGCAGTATCCAGAATATACACTGTATTTAGCTATTCCATTAAGTGCTTATGATTCTTTTTTTCAATTACCTTTTGTGCAAACTACAATTGAACAGTATCAACTAAAACTAGTGGTTTATATGCCAGAGCAGCAGGAGATTATAAAATGGCAAAACTAGATGAGTATCGGCAAAAGATTCAAGATTTGCTGACGGAGTTGGCAAGTTATGGTTCGGCAAATGGTGAGGTTGAGTCGCAGTTGATTTTTGATGTAGAACGCGATCATTATCAATTAGTCCATGTTGGTTGGCGCAATCATCGTCGTATCTATGGCTGTGTGGTGCATTTAGATATCAAGGATGGAAAAATTTGGGTGCAACATAATGGAACAGAATTTGATATTTCTCTTAGGCTTGCGGAGATGGGGATTCCTAAGCAGAATATCGTTAATGGTTTTCATTCAAGCTATATGCGCCAGTTTACAGATTTTGCCGTTGGATAGAACAATCCTAAAGCTCAAAATTGTTTATAATTCTCGAAATCCCAATTTTTCCTTTTTCCTTTCTACTTTTTCCTTATGAACGATGCAGAGTTATTGGCAATAATCGCACAAGCAGAACGAGAGGGCTGGACGGAACTCGATCTGTCGGGGAATGATCTGGAAGGATTGCCGAGCGAAATTGGACGGTTGCAAAGTCTGGAAAAGTTGATTTTAGGAAAGTATGGCCACGAAGAAAGAACGATTGGAGGAAATTTTTTAACTGCTATTCCCCGAGAGATTTTTCAATTAACCAATCTCAAAGAACTTCATATTGCATACAACCAAATCACGGCGATACCAGACGAGATCGCCCAATTAGCAAATCTGACTTCGCTTGACCTCTCTGGCAACCGAATCACGGCGATACCAGACGCGATGCCTATCTCTAAACCTACTGACCGATCACTAGTTTATAATTAGTCATAAAAATCAAGCCGCTACAAGATTTTTGGGTGATGCAGAGATGTTTCTGAAGGAAATGGAGTAAGTTATGAGATGGGATCAAATTGGATCACTAGAAAAATTTATAGATCACTGTGGGAAATACCGCAGCGATGTAAAGGAACTAGACCTATCAGACATGGGATTGCTTGAAATTCCTGCGAATATAGTTTTCTTAGCAGAGCTTATTTCGCTCAACCTCTCAAGCAACAATATCTCAAAAATTCCTAGTTTCACAAGCTTAACATCACTAAAATCGATTGACCTGTCAAACAACTTTATTAACCATCTTTCATCTGAGATCTTCAACCTAGTTAATCTAATTTCGCTTGATCTCTCTCATAATCAGATTCATGATATCCCATTTGAGATCTCAAACCTAAACAACTTAACTTCGCTTAATCTTTCAAACAATAATATCTCGAAAATTCCTAGTTTCACAAGCTTAACATCACTAAAATCGCTTGATCTGTCAAACAACTTCATTAATCATCTCTCATTTGAGATCTCAAATCTAAAAAATCTAACTTCGCTTGATCTCTCTCATAACCAGATTCAGGATATACCATTTGAGATCTTCAATTTAACCAATCTAACTTTGCTTGACTTCTCTCATAACCAGATTCAGGATATACCATCTGAGATCTTCAACTTAACTAATCTAACTTCATTTAACGTTTCTAAAAATAAAATCCAAAGAATTCCTTTGTACATAGCTAGTTTAACCAAGCTCACTTATTTTGATCTCTCAAACAACAAAATCAAAAAACTACCAGATGGGATTCAAAGTTTAACTAACTTAAAAAAACTCGACTTGAGTAATAATCTTCTTGCGATCTCTCCAGAAGTACTTGATTCAAAAGATGCGGCAAAAATTTTCAATTACTTCCGTCTGCTTCATAAAAGCCGTCCACTTCATGAAGCTAAACTCCTACTCATTGGACAAGGCAGTGTAGGCAAAACATCTCTCATTGAGCGCTTACTTCGCAATAAGTTTGATAAAAATCAGCCTCAAACTGACGGTCTTAATGTGGAGACTTGGAATGTGAAGATCAATGCCAATGATATTCGACTCAATGTTTGGGACTTTGGAGGGCAAGAAATTTATCATGCCACCCATCAATTCTTCTTAACCAAACGTAGCCTCTATCTCCTCGTCTGCAACTGTCGCACCAGCGAAGAAGAAAATCGAATTGAATATTGGCTAAAACTGATTGAAAGCTTTGGTGGACAGTCCCCTGTAATTATCGTTGGCAATAAAAAAGATGAACAACCACTGGACATCAACCGCAAGGCACTGCGCGAAAAATATCCCAATATCCAAGACATAATCGAAACCTCTTGCCAAGACAATATTGGCATTGATGATCTTCGCACTGCAATTATAAAGCAAGTTGGGAACCTGAAAGAAGTCTACGATCTCATTCCTCTTTCGTGGTTTGAAGTAAAACAACAACTCGAATCCATGCCCGAAGACTTTATTACTCATAGCCGTTATCTCAGCATTTGCAATGAGAATAAAATTCCCGAAGAACACAATCAAGAACAACTGATCGACCTTCTACATCGCCTCGGCTTAGTTCTCAGTTTCCGAGACCATCCCATTCTCAAAGATACTAATGTTCTCAAACCTCAATGGGTGACAGAAGGTATCTATGCCATGCTCAGCGACGAAATCCTTAAAACTAAAACCAAAGGTGTCTTTACCTCTTCTGATCTGACTCGTATCCTCGATCCAGAACGCTATCCCACTAAGCGCCATAGCTATCTCATCGGGCTAATGAAAGAATTTGAGCTTTGTTTTGAACTAGATTATCGTCCACCCCAATTCCTGATCGCAGGACTTCTACCCAAAGATCAGCCAGACGAAACGAGGCTTCAAGGCGAAACCCTCGAATTTCAATACCATTACCGAGTCCTCCCTGAAAGCATTATTTCCCGCTTTATCGTTCTTACTCATGAAAAAATTCATAATCAAATCTACTGGCGCAGTGGTGTAATGTTGCATTACAAAGAAAACAATGAAATCTATAATATTACTCGTATCAAAGCCGATTCTGAAGACAAAAAAATCTTTATCACTATTAGCGGACGCAAAGAAACTCGCCGCTTATTTCTTGGTATCCTTCGCGATACTTTCAAAAGAATTCACTCTTCACTCCCTAACCTTGAAATCACTAAATGGGTTCCCGTTCCCAACCATCTCCAACATCCACCCCTCGACTATCAAGAATTACTTGGACTTGAAGCAATGGGTATTCAGGACTATCCTATCGGGAAACTCAACATAACTATCAATATCCGTCAATTACTGGATGGTTATGAATCGCTAGAGTTACGTCAAAAAGTGATCAGAGTTGATTACATAGGCGATGACATTAGTAGTATCGAAGATAGACGGTCGCGCAATGAAAAAGCTGAAAGCCGAGGCAACACCTATAACTTCTACGCACCAACAGGACAGATGATTGCAGGTGATTTGAAAACCCAAGGCACAAATACTGGGATACAAAACACTAGCCTCAATCAAAACGTAGAGTCTGCATCACCACAAATCAATAAATTAAAAGACGAGGCTACACCCATGAAAACGATCCTCATGCTTGCCGCAAATCCTCAAAATTCCGTCTCTTTGCGACTGCAACAAGAAGAACGCGACATCAAAGAACGCTTGCGTCTTGCAGGTTATGGCACAGAACCCATCAAAACTGCTGTGGCTGTTCGTCCTAGAGATATCCAGCAAGCCATGCTAGACTTCAAACCGCAAATCATTCATTTCTCAGGGCATGGAGCCGATGAAGATGGATTAGTATTTGAAGATATCAATGGACAATTTAAATTAATTGGTGGAGAAGACCTAGCCGATCTCTTTGATATATTCGGCGATCGCATTGAATGCGTTGTCCTCAATGCTTGCTATAGCGAAACTCAAGCCGAAGCAATCCGCCAAAAAATTCAATATGTAATCGGGATGAGTCAAACTATTGGCGATCGCGCCGCCATTGAGTTTGCCGTTGGTTTTTATGCAGCGATCGGTGCAGGAGAACCCTACGAGTTTGCCTTTAAACTAGGCTGCAACGCCATTCGCCTAGCAGGAATTAAGGAATATACAACTCCTCAGCTTTTGAAGAAATAAATGTAGGATGGGTTAGCGATCGCGTAACCCATCAACCTCACAACGCAGCTCCAATTTATCGATGAAAGCAAAATATCCCTTTGAAAAAAATATATATGAGTGAAACCAGTCCCAAACTGATTAATGAAAATATTTCCATTAATGTAACCCTTGAAGATAACGGTTACTATCTTTGCCACTTATCAAACCCATCACCAGATCCATCCCAAAACACCATTAATTCCTACGGTAAAACCCAAGAACACGCGATCGCGATCGCCCTTGAACAGTTAGCCGATCGGTATCGCCAAATTGCAGAAGATCAGCAAAATGTAGATATGCTGACGGTAGAGCGATCGCATGATGGCGAAGCAATTAGCAAGCTCTACCATGTAACACTTCATTTTGAATGCACTATTGACGCAGCATCGAAATTTGAAGCAATGCACGACACAATTATGGGCAATACTGTAGTAGAAAATGGCAAAATCACTGTCATAGAAGTTGCTAAAGATCTGCCATTTGCAGATATTTTAGAACTTGGTGCGTAGTTAGAACAAAAAAAGAAAAGCGCGATCGCGCCTTTCTTTTTTATGATGGTAGTCATGCCAAGATTTCAAAGCCGACTTTTTAATTGGATTGATACATCCTTACCCGCCCAACTCGGACGCAGCGTAAGGCGATCGCTCGATCAAAAAATTCGCCAACTCTCAGGACTCCCCATCCAAGAATTACCGCGCTTGCTCGCCTATCAAGTAGCCAAAGCAGCCCTATATCCTATATACCTCCTCACCTCGACCACCAAACGCATTTTCCCCACTCTCGATCGCAGCAAAATTGATCCCAAAGAAAAACTGCGATCGCAACCAGAAACAACAGGGCTATTACCAAAGTCTGTAAAGCAAGAACTAGATCAAACAACAGATCAAAAAGTAGAGCCAACTAATGACCTACCCAAGCCTGAAATCCCATTATTTTTTCGTCCATTAGCCAAATTTTTAGACTGGATCGATCGCACCAAAACGCAACTAGATCGCAAAATATCTGCGATCGTCAAGCGACAGCCAGAAAACCTCTCAACCACCGAAACCTCAGAACTAGAACCAAAACTAATCGCCAATCGTCTCCTTGCCGAAATCTGGCGGCAACAGATAGACCAAGCCCAAGCAGAACAAAACTCATTAAAAGAAAATAACGGGCTATCTGAAAATGTCGCTCTAGGCAAAAACAAAAGACTAGAGCAATTACGCCGCTTGATCGAAGCTGCGATCGCCTACTTCTTTGGTAACCAAACTCAGCCTCAAGATCAGAGTTTAGAGAGCAACGAAGAAGTTGCAGAAATATTCGGTACAGAATCCTCAGATGCAGAAGCATTACCCGATAGCCCCAAGTTAAGAAGGAGACGGGTGAATGCCGCAAAATCTGGAAGTATCAAAGAACAACCCCCACTAGCCGAAACTAACAATCTTGATCGGCTACGCGATCTCATCGCCGCCGCCATAGATTATTTCATTGGCAAGCGATCGCTAGATGGTAATCCTGACATCAATTCCGATGTTATCAGCGGAACCCAGCCCGACTTCCTGAAAGCAAAAACAAATGATACCCTTCAGCCCAGAGCGAATAGTTACCCCAGTAACGATCCAAATATTGAGTCAGAATTTTCTGATGCGCTCAAACTCGACAATCAACTCGAACGCCTACAAAAGTTAATCGAAGATGCGATCGCCTATTTCTTTAGTAAATCGCAACCAACTCTAGATGAAACCTCGGATATCACGCCTAGCACTGAGGCTTGGTTAACGATGGAAGATTTATTTGGCGATGATAACGGGCCCTGGCCGCTTCCATTGGAATATGAATCCATTGCATTCAGCAAATCACCAGATCGGACAGCAATCCATTCATCCAGCGAGTTACAAAATTTTGAAACCACCACCACTCAGCTCTCCCAAGATCAACTTGATGGCAGCCTAGTTTTTGAAGAAGAATTACAGATGTATCAATCACAAAGTCCTGAATACGAGAGCGATCGCCCTTTACGAGCATGGATTGAGGCAAAAGCAAGTCTTTGGGGCTACTCCAATAATCCTGTGATGAGATTGCTCATTTGGATTGATGCGATCGTTGCCAAAATCGAAAACTTAATTATTAAACTATGGAAAGGATTAATCAGTTTTCCAAAACGCTTAATTAATTCCATCCGTTACGGAAAATTTAGATAGAAGCCCTGCACTCAAGTGCGGGCTAAGAGCTAAAACCCGTTGAAACGGGTTGCGCAAAAGCCCTGCTTTCAAGTGCGATGCTCAAAGATAAAACCCGTTGACAAGGGTTGCACAAGGCACTTGAAAGTCTTCTGTAGTCAACTTCAGTGGACTTAAGCTTTTAGCCTAGAACTTGAGTTCTTTGGCTTGTTCGGTTCCTAAAGCACCTCAGCGCATAATTTTTGCCAATGCTTCCAAATGATCACCATTGCCATCGTGTCGAGGCGACAATATTGATAGAGCAATTCTTCCCATTGCGATCGCATAGCTTGATTATCAATCCCCAGATTACGATTTTCGCCAAACATTAAGTCCTGATAGGCTAGCATTGCGCCAGCACCCTCATTCACAACTTGAATGCGATCGCCTATTTGCAATTGCGGCAACACATCATAGGGACTGAGGATTTCGCCATCTACTTCTCGATAGTATTGCTGAAAATCTGGAATTTCATGCAAATAGGGATTCGTTTTCCAAATGGCAGGCAACACACATTTAAGAGAAGTCCGCCCCTTCATTAATGGATGGAAGTAATGCTTAAGGGTGAGAGCATTCATATCGACTAAATTGGATTTGCCCTTAGTTCCTAATTTGGCAGTATTAGCAAGCCATGTTTGTAACTGAGGATTGTGATATCCATAGACCTGCATTTGATAGTAGATATCACGCAACACACTATTCTCATGGGTTGCCCATGTCAAAATAGTACCGCGATCGCCAAGAACTTCCATCAATGATTCTGCAAACTGGAAATTTGGGAAAGTATTTTCTAAATCAAGCCACTCTGTTTGAATTGCAGGGGCTTCTGGCTCTGCGATCGTGTGACAACTCCACTGAAAAGCCACTTGCTCGTACGTTTGCATCCCTGCCCGATAGGGGATTACCATCCGCGAGGTTTCAAAATCAATAAAATGAATCGGATATTCAATCTGTTTGAGGATTGTCGGAAGTTGTTCAGAAACCCATTCTTTGTTCTTTTGGGTATATTCAATCTGAATCAACTGACGATAGCTATAAGTATCATCATCGAGTACTTCTAAGGGAACGTCAAACATACTTGCCTTCCCTTGCAAAATCATCTCATTGACTAGAGGCGTTTCATGTCCACCAATTCTACCCATTTGATAGAGATCCAAGACATGGGGTTCTACATCCGCCAGATCGCCCCAACATTGCCTAAATCCATCTCGATCATCGCGATCGCTAGCCCGATATTCGCAGCTTTTGCAGCCCTTACTAATCGGCGCAAAGATTTCAGACGACTGCTCAATTAAGTAATCTAGATATTTTTGAGCAGAAGTGAGCGTTGGCTCGATTAATTCAGCAACTTCAGTTTCGATACTGACCTTGGTGAGAAATTGATCTTTTTCTATTTCTTGAACATCTCCAGTAAAATTAACGGCGATACCATTAAATTTAGAGAAGGAATTGCGATGGGTAGATAAGCGCTGTATTTGGAAATAGGAGGCAAGATTGTCAATTGATGTGGTTTTTGCACGATCAGGTACAAGCAAGTAAGGAGCAATCTCAATTTGGAGATCTGGTAAATGTTGAGCCAGCATTTCTTGCAAAATCCCAACTTGATAAGCGACATCCTCAATGATGTATCTCCATTCACCGCCGACTTTACCAGTGCGTTTATTGCGAAAGTAGGAAAGCTTGCGATATCTGATTAAGTCTTCGTGAGCCTTACTATCAAATCCCTTAGCTCTAATTTCAATAATCTCAGTGCGATCGCCCTGTTTCACCAGAATATCGGCACGGGCAAGCTTATGATTGTGATAGAGCACAGGCTCAAAAAGAATTACATTATCTTGTTGTAAATACGCGATCGTTTCTTGGGCAGCATTTATCAGACTTTCCTCAGTCTTGAGATTTGCCGAAATATAGATCCCGTCTGGATAAAGCAAGTGGGCAATTTTACTAACTATAAAATTGCCATCGGCTAATATTCTGGTATACCCATCAACGCGATCGACAGTAGGATAGCCCAACTTCTTGTAGTAAAGTTTGGTTGTACAACTGCGGGCAGTCTTAAGATCGGATTTCGTTAGATAAATAGGGTGAGACATACTGCCTAAAAAACTTCGCAGTATAAATTTAGCACGAGAGAGCTTAAACCCCAAAAAAGAAACGCATCCGCGTAGCGGATGCGTTTCTTTTTTGGGGTTTTGAGATTGCATCACGTAATCGTGATTTTAGGGCTGTTGTACCAATTGTAAGTTGGACTATCAGGATCGTCATCAACGCCTAGCTTACTCTCAGCTCCATCAATTCGCATTCGCACTAAATACTCACCAGCCTTAACATTCGTAATTGGAATCTCGACTGTAGAACTAGTCTGAGGTAAAGGTGGACGATCAAATAGATAGACAGAAGGACTATCAGTAGTCCATTCATTCAAAGCTAAAACTACTTTCTGCTTCTCCCTCACCAGCACATCTAACTGCACCACCACCACTGCCGATCGCAAATCTTCCTCAATCGCTTCTAGTTGAGTTACAGTCACATTCACAACCGTCGGACATAGGACAAATGGCATCACATTCGATGCGATCGTATTGGTGATCAACGACGAAGTACTATTAATGCGATGAATGACTTGCAAACTCTGCACACCAGCTTGGATTTGTGGTAAAGACATATTCGCAAGAGAAAAAGTGATTTCGCGATCTTGCACTGAAGTTGGCGTAATTACCAAATCCCCGACATGGATTTCTACAGTCTGACTCTGGAGAGATCGCCCACGAATGATCATCAAACTACCGATTACAATCGGCTCAAATTGGCTACCCTGAGCCACAACTTTCTCAATATAGGGAGATGCTGGAAATGGAACCAATCCTACGGGTGAAGCATCGCGAATCGGCAAAGCTCTCTGGAAGTTTTCTCGACCTTCGACAACCACAAGGCAAGCTCGATAGGCAACCGATAACACATAGGGAACTTGATAAAATACTGACCAAGCCTTAGATAGATCTTCCAACGAGATATCTATGGGCACAATATTGATCTGTTGAATCTGATCAGCCAGATCGGAATCTAATAGGAATGGAAATGTTGAGTCATTACATGTCGAACGAATCATTTCTGTCGTAAGAATTCTTTTGTCTGCAAGGGTGCTTACTACGCTTCCCAATACTCTTTGTGGTTGTAGTTCAGCATCATTACCATAACAACTCATCATGTAGCAAAGATCCACCGCTACTTGACGATTGAGAGGATTCCCCTTTGTGCGATTAGGAGTAGAGTCATAGTTCGCCAAGGAAGGATTGCTGGTTACTTGGTATAAAAAGATATTGACTCCTACCTCTGGCGCACCAGTAGAGATACTTCCAGGCGCTAAGGTAGTGGCTCGTGCCCCTTCGATATCCTGTTGAATGACTGACTGCAAGACCCTCTGCAATGTAGCCGTTACCGTCGCGATCGCCAAATAATTACTCATCTCCACTCACCAAACCTAATTTCAACGCTCTAACGATTGCCTGAGTGCGGCTAGCCACACCTAACTTCTCAAATACACTAGTGAGATGCGCTTTGACGGTAGCGATCGTCACATGGAGATAGCGAGAAATATCTTCGTTTGAGGCTCCTTTAATTAGCCAGTTCAATACCTCCTGTTCGCGCTCGGTAAGATGGATGGTGGAATGCCCTTGTAGCGATCGCCCTGCATAAAAATGAAAAATCCGAAAGAAGCTGGTGGCAATATCAGGCGGCAAGAAAATTTCATCATTCATAACCGTTGAAATTGCCTCATAAAGTTGACTGCCAATGCGATCTTTTGCCACATATCCTCTTGCTCCCAATTGCATTGCTCTAAATACTAATTCATCTTCACGATGCGCCGACAAAATTAAAACTTTGCCATGATAATCTAATTTTTTGAGATCCATTAGCACTTTTAGTCCACTATCTTCGGGAGATTTTAAATCCAGTTTGACATCTAAAAGAATTAAAGAAGGCTTCTGCTCGACTACCAGTTTAATTGCTTGCTCACAAGATGTCGCTTCCCCGACAATTTTAAACTGTAGATAACAATCGTCACTATAAAAACTCAGCAGTGTATGTAAACCGCGCCGAAAATTGGAGTCATCTTCTACCAATAAAACCGATACTATCTGAGCCGTTGTTGTCATAGATCATTTGCTATAGATCTTTGTTTAGAAGTAAGTAGCTAAAAAGACCCAAAATCCGTATCGCCCACTTAGTGGGCGATATAGGCTTTGACTTTGTTTTTTTAATTATGCTGAGTTACTTATTTAGAAGTATAGACTAAAGTCTAATAACCCTTAATTTTGATTATCCCTACTGTATATGTCTATAGACATAGTTATTACGGGTGGCATATGGCACTAGACTACTTCGCCCCGGGCGTATACGTCGAAGAGGTTGATAAAGGCAGTCGTCCCATTGAAGGCATCAGCCTCAGTGTGGCAGGTTTTATCGGATTTACCGAAGACGTACGCGGTGATGCTGATCTTTTCAAACCAATGATGGTTACATCTTGGGATCAATATCGCGAATATTTCGCAGCCCCAGGCTCGGATGGATACACCGACTTTGATGCTTACTTGCCCTTCGCAGTTAATGGTTGGTTTGTTAATGGCGGGGGACGCTGCTGGGTAACAAGCATTGGCACTAGACTTCCTGGATCTGAGCCTCCAGCCCCTGAGGCAACTGCACTTCGCATTGGCACATCGAACAACAAGCCTACCTTGATGTTTAACATCAAGCCAGCCGCAGCTTCTGAGAGCCAGTTAGCGTTACCTTCAACAGGCGATCGCATCAAGGTCATCATTCAAGAAAGCACTCCCAAACCTTTGCCTGAAGATGCTCCTGCCGATGCCGAGCCACCCCTAAATACTGGTGAATTTTTCAACGTAGTCGTTGTCCAAGGTGGGCAAGAACTGGAAAAATACGAGCATGTCTCGATGAATCCACAGGTAGCTACAGATGTTGCTGACTATGTTGTAACTGCGATCGCTGATTCAGAATATGTCACCATCGCTGACATCTCCACTAGCGGACAGCCTCTCTCCCGTCGTCCCGCCAATGGTGCTTACGAAATTGCACCTCCTCCTTACATTTCCAGCGTTGATCGCTTTGCTCGTGACCTGCTAGGACAGAGAGACGATCGCACTGGCATTCAAGGCATGTTTGAAATCGATGAAACAGCGATGATTGCTTGCCCAGACCTAATGCGCGTCTATGAAGCAGGACTCATCGACATCGATCAAGTACATGGTGTCATGGAAATGATGCTCAGCATGTGCGAAAACGCTTTTCCCGGTCCCGCATTCCGCATGGCTGTAATCGATCCACCACCGATCAAGCCCTCCAAAGGCATGGAAGCCGTACCACCTGATCGGCAAAAGCCTCAAGACGTAGCCCAATGGTTGAGCATGTTCAACCGTCGCTCCATGTTTGGCGCTCTCTATTATCCTTGGATCAAAGTCGCCAATCCTCGTAAGGGCGGCAAACCATCCTACGTTCCACCCTGTGGTCATGTTAT
This sequence comes from Pseudanabaena sp. UWO311, assembly GCF_006937785.1. Classification (GTDB taxonomy): domain Bacteria; phylum Cyanobacteriota; class Cyanobacteriia; order Pseudanabaenales; family Pseudanabaenaceae; genus Pseudanabaena. The sequence goes on along the minus strand of NZ_SJEE01000001.1, from coordinate 225,694 downwards.
GGGTCTTTGGTGTCGCACCGACCAATCACGCGGTATTTTCAAAGCTCCTGCTAACGACACCCCCAGAGGCGTGCTTGGTTTAGCCTATGAAACCAACATGCGTGAGCAAGAAATGCTGAACCCCATCGGCATCAATTGCATCCGCAACTTTGCTAGCTACAATCGTGGCTTTAAAGTATGGGGCGCACGTACTTTGGTCGAACCAGACAACATTCAATGGCGCTACATCAGTGTCCGCCGCTTGATTAGCTATATCGAGAAATCGATTGAAATAGGTACTCAATGGGTTGTCTTTGAACCCAACGACACAGATCTATGGGCAAGAGTATCTCGTACTGTCAATAACTTCCTAGAAGGGCTTTGGCGGAATGGCGCATTATTTGGCGGCGCTTCCTCAGAAGCGTTTTATGTCAAATGTGATGCCACTCTAAATACCCACGAAACCATGATGATGGGTCGCTTATACATCGAGGTCGGTATTTGCCCTGTCCGTCCTGCTGAATTTGTGATCTTCCGCGTCAGCCAATGGTCACCTAACAGTTAACTATTTTTATAAGAAGAACACCCTATGGGTGTTCTTCTTATATAAATCCCTAAAATTATTCATCCCTATTTTAAGATTTATGCTGTGAATCTTACCGATTGATAGCTTTAGATTTTAAAATAGTTATTTATCATCGCAAACCTGTAAATCAGCTTTCAAGGAGGAAGAATGGCAGAACTTAAACCAATTCCTACTAGTCGATACTATGTAGAATTTGCTGGGTTGGAAGAAAAACTAATTAAAAGTGTCTCTGAAGTTACTTTTACGGGTCAAACCGCAGGACATGAAAAGCCACTAGCATCCACCAAAGGCGGCAAAACTATTTGGCAAAGTACATCGGCAGGTTTTGAAGAAAACCCCAATGTCACCATTGAAGTCTATGTCGCCGAAGGAGACATGGCATTTTATAATTGGTTCCTAGCTGTTATGCCTAAAAGCGAAGGAGGCAAAGGGGAATGGGCAGCAAATCGGAAGAATGGTTCAATCACTGCATATGATAGTGGCGATAATGAGGTAATTCGTTGGGATCTTATCAACTGTTGGCCTAAGTCTTATAAAGTAAGTGATTTCAGCTCTGAAAGCAAAGATTTGGCTGTTGAAACCTATGAAATTATCGCTGAGCAAATCAATCGAGTGAAGTAGATTCGCTCACATGTTTATCGCATTATCAAAATTTTGAGGGCACAAAAATATGGCAGCAGGTGAAATTTTAGCCTCTTCTAAATATTACTTTAGCTTAACGGGGCTGGAGGACTTGGTTGTAAAAAAAGTCAGTGGTATTGGTTCCACTCTCCAAACAGCTGGAGATAGCAAGTCCTATGGAGTAACAAAAAAGGGTGCATCAGTAATTCAAGCTACTGTTACAGGTGCAACTAACAGTAAGCTTACTGTTGAGTTTGTCTGTACCGTTGGAGACGATCGCTTAATCAAATGGTATAGTTCCTCACATTCCGAACCGTTCGCAGGTGGTGGAACTCAAACCAAAGGCGAGCGCAAAACTGGCACAATCACTCTTTACAATCAGGGCGGCGAAGCTGCTGCTACTTGGGAAGTGACTGGGGTTATGCCTTCTAGCTATAAATCAATTAAGCTAGAAGCTGGTTCTGAAGGACTAGCCACTGAGACAATTGAATTTGTATATGAGACTTTGCACCGCAAAACTTAAGAAGAGTTGTGAGTGGTGCTCAGCACCACTCATACTAAAATTTGCAAGAAGGTGATTTGATGGCAGACGAACAGCAAATAGAATTTTTAGCTAAGTCTAGATTTTATGTAGAAATTACTTTACAAGGTAGTCTAGAAAAAATTGATGGCTACTTTATGGAATGTAGCGGATTGTCGCGAAGTCAAGAAGCAATTGAAATTGTTGAAGTTACTCCGCAAGTATGGGGGAGGAGTGGTTCGACAAAAGGACGGGTTATCCGCACAAAGCTTCCAGGAAATGTCAAAAGCGAGAATATTACTCTCAAACAAGGGCTGAATATTTCCATGACCATGTGGAAATGGTTAAAAGCAGTGGAAGATGGTAACTGGGCGCAACAACTCCGAGATGGGGACATTACTGTTTATGACCAATCTGCTACAGAAAAAGCAAGGTTTCGATTTAATGGCGCTTGGCCGATGCGTTACAAAGTTTCCGAATTTAAAGCTGATGCTAGTGAATTTGCGATTACTGAAGTAGAGTTATGCGTTAGCGACTTTTTACGGATTAATTAATAGATTATTTAAACGCTTATGATTAACATATGGTTCAAATATGATTCAAACAGAGTTTGAATTTACTCTACCCAAGGGCTATGTCGATGGAGATGGAAATCTGCATCGCAAAGGTGTAATGCGTTTGTCTAGAGCGATCGATGAGATTGTCCCAATGCGTGATCCGCGAGTAAGGAGTAATCCTGCTTATGCGACTGTAATTATTTTAGCTAGGGTAATTACTAAATTAGGAGGACTAGAAGAGATTAGCTCGACGGTAATCGAAAATTTATTTGCTAGCGATCTCAGTTATTTACAAAAGTTTTATCGTCAGATTAATGAGTTAGAAGATACTGGATGGACTGGTTTATCTGAAGAGACAGAAAACTAGAACCATGCCCAATATCTACGAGCTACCCCTAGGCATAAATCAAGCAGAGCAATTTGAGCCAATAGAAACTGGTCAAAATATTCGTATTGAGAGGATTTTCTCCATTGGACAAACTACTCCCGAAGGGCAATGGTACGATCAGGATGCAGATGGATGGGTGGTTTTGTTGCAAGGCGAAGCAGTGATATCCTATGGAGATAGATCTGTGGCAAGGCTTAAAGCAGGAGATTATCTGATGATCTCAGCTCATCAAAAACATCGGGTTGAATATACTAGCATTGAGCCAGCTTGTATCTGGTTAGCCGTTCATGGTCAATTGCGATCGCTGTAGTAATAACAATAATATCCAAGAACAAAATGGTGTACCATTTTGTTCTTGGATATTATTGCTGGGTTTTGCTATATAAAAATTTATTGGTTTGGGGTTGAGAGTAAAGCACTATCAGAAACTTGAGCAATTTCCTGTAATATCTGGTCAAACACTTTCCTTAAGATCAGCTTTTCAGTGGTAAACACATAGGGAACTTCATCGACATCATCCAACGAGTGACTATCTAAAACTAGACAACTTTCGCCATCAGCCATCAACCATTCAAGTTGGAGTAACGCTTCGCGATCACCTAATTCGCTGCTATAGCCTTCTCGAAATTCAAGCTCTATATCTGAGTCATAACCATCAACGGGAATAAAAGCCGTTAATTTCGCATGATAACGAAGATTAAAATCTACAGCATATCCCAGCTTGATTAAGATCTGTTCTAACAATGAGTAAGTAAGCATATTAAGGTTGATCCTAAACTGAGGAGGACTCCATCGATCGCTTCTTCAGATTTACTATTATATCGTGACAATTGGCGTTCTTTTGCCATTGCATAAAAGTGTGATGATAAAGTTTTCAAGTTACAATTGACAATTTGGAAACTGTAAAAACTACCCCCTTCCCATCGAATAATTAGTGGTGCGTAGCGAAGACGTGCTCCACTAATTATTCGTACAAAAACTTTCAATTGCACCTAATGCTTTGAGTGTAGATTTTTGTGCCTCAGTCAATCCCTTTACCTTAGCAATATTAGTATCTTCATAGGGCTTAGGAATTTTCAGCAATTTTAAACTCTTGCCAGTTTGCATATCCCAAAGTCGATTCGTCCCATCCTCGCCGCCACTGGCTAAAAGCTGACCATCAGCACTAAAAATCAGATCGCCCATGTAGCCAATCCCGAACTCTCCATCTAAATGTTCCAAATAACTATTAGTGTTCCAATTCCACAGCTTTATCTCTGAAGTATTGCCACTTATCCCTAGAATCGGCGAAGTTGGACTTAGGGCAATTGTCCAAACAGGAAATTGACTTTGCAGAGTTCTCACGCAATCAAAAGTTGCCAGATCCCAGAACTTAACCGTGTAATCCATACTACCACTAATCAACATCCCATCTTTACTAAAGGCTAAACTTTCCACCCGATCGCTATGTCCCGCTAAAGTCATTAGACATTTATGCGATCGCAGATCCCAAATTTTAATCACGCCATCCCAACTGCCACTAGCAAGGATTTCACCATTGGCATGAATCGCGAGGGATTGAACAGGACTGGTATGACCGTACAAAGTATGTAAGCATTCTCCCGTTGGCAAATGCCAAAGCTTAATCGTGCGATCGCCACTTCCTGAAATCAACATCTCGCCATTAGGAGCGAAAATCACAAATCTCACCCAAGTCGAATGTTCTTGGAGGATTTGAGAACAGGTTCCATTTTTAGCGTCAAAAATCTTGATCGTATGGTCATAGTTGCCACAGGCAAAGGTTTGCTGGTCAGGGCTAAAGGCGACTTGCATCACTCCCGATGTACCCAGATCGAAATTTTTCAAACATTTTGCCCTCTCAATATCCCAAACTCTGACGCTCTGTTCTTCATAACTAAAGGAGAAGAGAGTATTGCTATCATGACTAAAGACAACAGGCTTCGTGGCTCTGTGATAGCCCTGAATCGTTCTAATACATTGCCCCGTCTCCACATCCCATAACTTCACAATCCGATCGTCGCTGCCACTCACTAACGCCTTCGCATCGGGACTAAAGGCAACCGACCAAATGCGATTTTTGTGACCATACAGAGTTCTAATTACTTCACCTGTACTCATTGACCAAAGCTTCACAGTTTCATCATCACCTGCACTCGCCAGCATTTGACCGTCGGAACTAAAAGCGATCGCCCAAATCTGTTTTTGATGTCCTGCGATCGCACTCACGATTTGTCCCGTATGAACATCCCAAATCTTGATCAGGCAATCTTCACCAGCACTAGCAAGCTGTGCTTCTGAACTATGGGCTACGCTTTGGGGCGCAAAGGCGAGGGCATAGACCGCACTAGCATCGACAATGGTTCGCAGACATTCTCCAGTTTGCACGCTCCATAGCTTAATGGTGCGATCCAAGCTGCAACTAGCAACCATTTGACCATCAGGGCTAAAGGTAACCGATCGCACGATCTGCTCATGTCCCTCTAAGGTCATCAAGCATTTGCCCGTCTTGACTTCAGTTAACTTGACTGTACGATCGCCACCACAACTAGCAATCAGGCGATCGTCAGGACTAAAAGCAAGACTCGCAACTCCAATAGCATGGGCTTCCATTGCAAAGACACATTCTCCTGTCTGCACATTCCACAGCTTAATTTTGCGATCGAGGCTACCACTAGCCATCATCTGACCATCATGACTGAAGGAAAGTGCAAATATAAATTCGCTATGGGCTTGAGTTTTGAAGAGTTGACTGCCATCCGCCACGAGCCAAAAATAAATCCAGCCCCTGACATCGCTAGTAGCTAAAATTTTGCCATCGGGACTAAAGGCAGTCGCCATCACACTGCTAAAGGTGACTCGGAAAGCGGATTTAGCTAGATCGCAGTTAGAGAAATTTACTCGATGCAGTTCCACTTCTCTAAGATCAGCTTGCCAAATCGATAGATTAGAGAAATCATAACCCGTCAGGTCGATATGCAGATAGCAGAGAAGATTCAACAAATTACCCCCTGCATAGCCTTGCTTAGGTTGGATTTCTGCCTTTAGTCTCGTTAACGCCAAGGCGATCGCTTGAGAGTCTGCCTTATCCGCAACAGATTGGAGGATAAAGCGAGTCTGAGCATCACGAATATAGTCTTTGGCAGTGGCTTCAATGAGAGCATGACTATGGAGTAAATTCAGCTTCTGTTCAGCGCAGTCAATCTCCTGACAAATCTTTTCGATGAATTGATAATTGACATATTCCATTACCACAGGCTGAAGGGTAAATCCATTAGCCGTAACTTCAATTAGCGATCGCTTTTTCAACAATTCCAGAGTCGTGATTAGTCTTAGTTTTGATTCTCGCGATAGTAGATTCTCTTTTAAACTGATTGCCAAAATAGGTTCACGGGCGATCGCTAGCCAATACATCACCTCCTGCTCCGCTTCCGATAGCCTCAAAAATTGCCGATGCAGCAAATCCTGAATATCGCCAAAGGTCAGTCCTCCTTCCCGCATCAAGGCTAGCATTTGAGCAACATCACCGCCCAGTAAATCGCGAATCCCTGCGGCAACAATTTTAAGAGCGAGGGGATTACCCGCATAGTGGGTGATGATTTCCTGCCATTCCGCCTCGTTTGCCGCAATCGATTCTCGCTCGAATATCTGCAATCCATCCTGTTGCGATAAGCCCGATAAAGGTAGCGATCGCACTTTGTCACCCATCAATCGCGATAGTTCGGGTGGTGCTTCGCGACTGGTCATCACCAAACAGCTTTGATGGCTACGTTCGCCGATATATCTAATCAAATCGCCATAGTCTTCATAGCCAGACCTATAGTAATAGCGATCGCTCAGAATCGATTCCCAGTTATCAATTACCAGCAAACATCGCCGCGCATCTAGATAGCGAATCAGGAGGTCAAGCTGGGCGGGTAAATGATCGGGAAGTTCAAGCGGTTGCGGATGGGAGAGAAACTGCAAAATATCCGTGAGGATGCTCTCGAAAGATGGGGCATTGCGGAGCGATCGCCAAATCGTAAATTCAAATTCTTCTTTTAATTGATGGGCGAGTTGCGATGCTAAGGTCGTTTTGCCCATGCCACCCATGCCCAAAATGGTGACAATTTGGTAGCGATCGCCCATTACCCATTGTTCTAACTGTTGCAGTTCACCAGTACGCCCATAGAAATTACGAACTTGCTGCGCCTCTTTTAAATCGATTTGAGGAGTCCTTGCGATCGCTTCTTGCCAATCCACACCCAAAAATTCACAGATCTGCATGAAGGTATCTTGACGAATATCATCCCCCTGAAAAAAACGCTTAGCCACACCAATCGATCCAGCCCTTTCTAGGACTTGGCTAGCAGTCTGGGACAGTCCAAGCTGACGTAATTTGTCCTTGAGTATTTGCTGTCCTCGTTTAGACGCTTTTGCCATAGTTTCTCGCCATAGTTTTGAAGGGCTAGCAAGCTTTGCTAGCCCTATTTTACAGATCGCGGCAATAGCGATCGCAAAATGTCGATCCTATTGACGATCCTGCAACTGATCCTAAAAGTGAGTCTTTCGCCCAAATTAACTCAGGCATCCTATTAGACAAGCGTTATCTACATCTAATCGGAGTTAGACATGAACAAGAATTTTTGGCTCAAGGGTTTTCAAGTTAAAGCAATTATCATCTCGCTATCGTTAGCCTTACCAGTCGTCGTCATGGCACAAACCTATGGCGATCGGCAAGCCAATGCTACTCCTGACGTACATGCTTATTCCTACTCAATCGCCGACCTAGCCAATGCAATGCGCTGGCATTGGTAAATACGGTTCTAGAAAAAATACTATTCCAATTTGATGCAGCCTAAATTAATAATGTGTTTAAAAAGAATATTGTCAAGATTACGATTGGCATCTTCGCATCTCTATTGACAGCATACATAGGAATCTCTGTGATTGCTGCAAATATCCTCTCAACTCCTAGCAGGATTTTTGATCCCCAAGCAGTCTCAGTCTTTAGTAAACCTCCTGAAGACGTTCATTTACTAGCTGCTGATGGAGTAGAAATCGCAGGATGGTTTCTTCCTTCAAAACTTAATCAGAAGGCGATCATCCTCGTACATGGGATGAATTCCAGTCGTACAGTAGAATTTGATGGTCACTTCCCAGGATTTGCGGCGGGATTGAATCGTGAGGGCTTTACGATTTTAATGATTGACTTGCGCGGTCACGGACAAAGCGATAGTGCCAGATTTACCTTTGGGATCACCGAAAGACGAGATGTGATTGCGGCAGTGAATTGGTTGAAAAGTAGAGGCTATCAGCCTAAATCAATAGGCGTAATTGGTGTTTCTATGGGAGCATCAACTGCGATCGGCGCAACCGCAGAAGACTCTGATATTGGAGCCTTAGTTACGGATAGCGCCTATGCCGAAGTCTACCCAGTGATGCAACAGAATTGGAGCAATGTTTCAGGACTTCCCAATATTTTTTTGCCATCAACAATGATGTTTGGAAGTTGGCTCACTGGTTACAATCTCACCCAGTCTAAGCCAGTTAACGAAATTGGAAAGATTGCTCCTCGTCCTATGTTGATTATTCATAGCAGATCTGACCCCTTCACCCCTGTAAATCAAGCCTATGCTTTGAAATCGGCAAATCCTCTATCAATTTATTGGGAGACTTCAGCGACTAAACATGCCGAAAGCTACAATACAAATCCTCAAATTTACATTAGAAAAGTCTCTGATTTCTTTAACCAGAACCTGAAATAGCATTTGCTTCAACGAATTTTTTTAATCTTATTATTTTGAGGCAAAATTTGTGAACTATTTAGAAGCATTTTCACCAAACTATGCGATCGCACGAGAGCGTTTTCGAGCAAAGTCTTTAGCTTGTGGTTACGATTGCACAGCCTATCCAATCGATCAAGTTAGTCCAACTGGTGAAGAATTAACTATTGATGTAGCGATTTCTGTTACATCCAACCCAAAAAGAACCATAGTAATTTCCAGTGGATTACATGGGGTTGAGGGATTCTTAGGATCAGCAATTCAATTAGCCTTGCTAGAACAACAGCAAATCCTCGCTTCCCGATCTCCTGATACGAGAGTAGTACTCATTCATGCCCTAAATCCCTATGGCTTTGCATGGCGAAGGCGTTGGAATGAAGACAATGTGGACTTAAATTGCAACTTTTTACTGCCTGAAGAAGAGTTTACGGATAGTCCTAAGAATTACTCTAAATTTAATGCTTTCCTAAATCCAACTTCACCACCATCAAAATTTGAACCCTATATATTGCATGCTATTTGGCTAATCTTGAAACATAGCATGACTAGCTTAAGGAATACTCTTCCCGTAGGACAGTATGATTTTCCAAAAGGGCTTTTCTTTGGTGGCAACAGACCCTCGAAAACCCAAGAAATTCTTGCTGCTAATTTGCCTCAATGGATTGGTAAAGCATCAGAAGTATTGCATATTGATTTCCATACAGGGCTGGGAAAGTGGGGAACTTATAAACTTTTGCTGGGATTGACACAACCCACATCTTCTCAAAGATTAGCAGAAAGATTTGGAGCAGATGTAGTTGAAATTTCTAGTACAGAAGGCGTGTCATATCAGATTCGCGGCGGTTTAGGAACTTGGTGTCAAAATCTTTTACCAGAATGTCGCTATAATATACTAACGGCAGAGTTTGGGACTTATCTAGCAATTAAAGTCTTGCAAGCACTTCGGGCTGAAAATCGCGCTCATCACTGGGGAAATTCTCACCAAAATTATGAATGGACGAAACATCAATTAGTAGAATGTTTTACGCCAGCCTCTCATAAATGGAGAGCGCAATCCCTAGTTCAGGGGATCGAAATTTGCAAGCAAGCTCTATCTGGATAATAGCAATTCCTATTTGCCAATGTTACAGGGATGCGTAGCACTGCAGAAGGACTCTTATTGTTAATTGGTATGGGGATACTGTTAATGATCCTCTGATTGGTTAGCTAAGCGATCGCACAATTTCACGATGGGAGGATAATACCAAAACACTAAATGTACGCCATTTTGTGTTTTTAAAACCCTTACATAGTTTGGTCTTTAATTCACAAAAGTGTGACGACACTTTTGTGAATTGGTATAAATCACAGAGTAATGAGTGTCTATAATAGTCAGGCTGGACTTAGCCACAACGCGAATAACTGCATACCTATGAGCGACCAAACTTGGCATCACGACGCTATTGATACGAATGGCATAAAACTGCACTATGTTACTCAAGGCAAAGGTACGCTGATGTTATTCCTGCATGGATTTCCTGAATTCTGGTACTCATGGCGACATCAAATCCCTGAATTTGCTAAGGATTATAAGGTTGTGGCTGTTGATTTGCGGGGTTATAACGATAGCGATAAGCCTCAAGATCAAACTGCTTATGTGATGTCCGAGTTTGTGGAAGATATCAAAGGCGTGATCAAAGGTTTGGGCTATGAGAGCTGTATTCTCGTTGGACATGATTGGGGAGGAGCGATCGCATGGTCTTTTGCCTATGCCTATCCTGAATTGGTGAATCGTTTGATTGTGATGAATTTGCCTCATCCTGCTATGTTTGCGTCTGGGCTAAAGACACCGCAGCAGATGCTCAAGAGTTGGTATATTGCGTTCTTTCAAATTCCATTTTTGCCTGAGTTCTTGATTCAGTTAGATGACTATCGACTAATTGGGGAGGCTTTTCGAGGGATGGCGATCGATCAGAGTGCATTTACGGATGCGGATATCGAGCAGTATAAGAATGCTTTTGCTAAGCGCGGAGCTTTGACTGGTGCGATTAATTACTATCGAAATCTACCTAACTATTTATCCCAAAAGAAAGTGTGGGGTATTCTCAAAATTCCGACTTTGATGATTTGGGGTGAGGAGGATCGGGCTTTGGGTAAGGAATTAACCTATGGTACAGAGGAGTATGTGCAGGATTTGCAGATTCGCTATATTCCTAATTGCAGTCATTGGGTGCAGCAGGAACAACCGCAGTTGGTTAATCAAATGATGCGTGAGTTTTTGAATGAGGTATGAAGGCTTTTCACCTTATAATCCCCTGTGTCAATTAGATGATTTTGACTTTGGCGGCAGCTTCTGTTGCCTTTTGACGGGACTCTATAGCATCTTTCCCTTTAGCCAAAGCGACACCCATGCGGCGGTAGGGTCGAGAATCTGGTTTACCAAACAAACGGATTTCGGTGTTAGGAATCGCAAGAGCTTCTTCTACACCTGCAAAAGAAATATTGTCACTGGTTTCACTGGCAAGAATGACTGCGCTTGCCGACGGACTGAGCAATTCAATCGTGGGAATAGGCAAGCCTAAAATTGCACGTAAATGAAGTTCAAATTCGTTAAGGTTTTGGGAGATAAGAGTAACCATTCCTGTGTCATGGGGACGGGGAGACAGTTCAGAAAAAATTACTTCATCTTTGGTGATGAAAAATTCCACACCGAAGAGCCCTGCGCCACCAAGTTTATCGGTAACTTTGCGGGCAATGTCCTGTGAATCCTTGACTTGGGCACTGGTTAAGCCGACGGGTTGCCACGATTCTTGATAGTCACCTCGTTCCTGACGATGCCCGATCGCTTCACAAAATAAAGTCTCTCCCTGCCATTGACGGATTGTTAATAGGGTGATTTCGACTTCAAAGTTGATAAATTCTTCGATAATAATTTTGGCAGTATCACCTCGCGCTCCAGCGATCGCATAATCCCAAGCTTTTTCCAATTCATCGGCATTTCGCACAACGGATTGACCTTTGCCAGAGGAAGACATAACAGGCTTGATCACGTTTGGGAACCCAATTTCGACAGCAACGCTTTTCAGTTCATCAAGGCTTGTGGCGTAGGAGTATTTGGCAGTACGTAAGCCCAATTCGTTACTTGCTAAATCCCGAATGCGATCGCGGTTCATGGTGAAGTTAGTGGCGGCGGCAGTAGGAATGACGGTATAACCCTGCGCTTCGAGGTCAAGCAGTTTCTCGGTACGGATAGCTTCTACTTCTGGCACGATCAGATCAGGTTGATGTTTTTTCACGACTGCCTCAAGAGCATCACCATCCAACATCGAAATAATTTCTCGATAATCGGCTACTTGCATCGCAGGCGCATTGTCATAGCGATCAACTGCAATCACTGTATTACCAAGTCTTTGGGCAGCAATAACAACCTCTTTACCTAGTTCACCAGAGCCAAGAAGCATGATTTTTTTTGGTAATGCGATCGCCATTAAATTTCTCTTGCGTTTTGAGTGTGTTTTAAAATAGGTAGGATGGGCGGCGCTAAGCGCCGCCCATCCTACCTATTTTAATCGTTTGTGTGGCTATATATTTGAGAATTCGGATGAATCAGCTTGTGGAGACTCATTAGTGGTATTAGTAGCGTTAGAATTCAAAGAAATCTTATCTTTATAATATGCATTATCGAAGTACTTCTTGCTCTCTGGATCATGATTAGGAAGTACTCCATTAATAACAAGTCCCATTATACTTTGTCCAGATTTTTCAATCATTGCTTTTACAAAAACTGCATTCAATGAATCTACAATACCTAGTCTAGCTATTAATAAAATATTGTCAGACAATTGACCTAAAATTATCAAAATCTTTGTCATGCCTAGATCTATTTTTAGAGATGCCCATTAGTCAATACGGGCGATCGCAGCAACAGGTCCGCCCCCTGATGGTCCCTGATGCTCGCTACCTCCTGATACATAGACCATTGGATCTTGGACGATTGAGGCAACTACTGCAACAACTACAGCCCTAGCCATCCTTGTGTGGTTAATATCTGAATCATCCATCATCGTATGTCTTCTTCCCAACAGCTCTCCAGATGGATCAGCTTCAGCTTTAGCAAATATATTTACAATCCGATCGCTTTTTTGACCTGTTGAGGCGATCGCATTAGTTATGGCTTGGATATCTAGGGCATGTTGCATCACACTATGACCAATGACAAAATTACTGGTTGATGTCGGTGCATTTCCCAATACTAAAATTTCGCAGTTGCGTAGCTCTACTCCTGCGGAAGTGGAAGCCACAGTGGAATACAAAGCATAATTTTGGCAAATATCATCTGAGGTGAGATCTTCTAGTTGAACTTCACCTAATGCTACTGCGACCCCTAGGGCTGAGGCTCCTCGTGAGTAGCCCATTGACTGATAGCTACTTACGGATTTACTCGTAGATTGAATATCATCTAGCAAGCGATCGCGACTGGTGACAAGTGGGCATTTAATCTGGACAAAATGTACGTCATCTTTGGCTATTCCTGCGGATACGATCGCTTGATGAACTGCCAGAGCCACTTCCTTGACCATTGTTAATGAGCCGATTTCCGCAGAGGTAAAATCACGGGTATGAATCACTCCCAAGGTCAAAGCCTTACGGGTTGGGCTATGTGGTTGAGAAGGCTGACTAGTGAAAATTGTCAAATGGGGACTTATAGCTCCTTCAGTCCCACCAGACATCACATAAACAATCGATGCAGATTTTTCTTTCCCAACAAAATTAGCAAGATAGTTCTTTAAGGTTTGTACCGCAAAGCCGCGTGTGAAGTCATTGACGCAGCCATTTCCTTCTGTCTTACCCAAAATTGCTACAATCTGTTGCGGATTAATTTCGCTAGATGCGATCGCTGCTTCTAGCGCTGTGAGATCATCTGGACTATTTTGAGGAAGCTTATATACGTCAACTTTCATAGGGTTTTGGCTGAATAGATTAGGTAAAGGTAAAAGCTAAGGTTTCGTTTAGCATAATAGACCCATCTTCGTCACCTACTTTGTAACCTGCGATCGCTACACCTCACAAAACCCAAAATCTCAATCAGACTTTAAGACACAGCGATCTCATCAAAAATACCCCGAAATTTTCACGCTTTTGGGTTTAGCGAGAAAATGCCTTTGTGCAAGACTTGTAGCATATAGCCAAAAGATCTTTCTTCAGCATAATCAAACTTTTTAATCATTTCCTCCAATAATTTATTTAGCTCAACCATAGTTTTGTCTTGGAGCATTCTGTAAATATCTTGTCCAAGTAGATAAATATTGGCATCAAGAAAGTCAACATCCCCACTAGAAAGCTCTTCTTCTAATTCATTGTAAACTCGATCATCATCTTCATACTTCGATAGAATGAATTCAATATCTTCTAAATCTTTGTTGGTTCTTTCTCCACGATCGCCCCAAGCAAAAACTTTAAGGACTATAAAAGAGGGGATATCAATGACTTGAATTTCCAAATCATCAATATTCGTGATTGTGGCATAAGATAGTGCTTCTTCAAAACCCAAAACACTCATGGGATTGCCACTATCAGCCCAAATAATTTGTTTGTCTGGCTCACCAATTGTACCAAAAGGAACTATATCAACATCAATATCAGTTTCAATATGTCTAAATCTATGAGGAGTTTTCGTAGACTTAAAGCGTGGAAGATCAGCATTGATAAGAGCTTCACGTAGGGTTTGATAGGATTCCCAACTATCTATAGATATTGCTACGTCCCAGTCTTTCGTTCCTCTTCCTTCTCCGAACTTTTGATCGAATATTATCAACCTAGCTCCCGCACCAACCAAAATCATTGGTAAATCAAGTGTTTTGACAATGGCTATTAGATCGGCTAAAACCTTCCTCTCTCTAGAATCAATCATCACTTTTGCGCTAGTTCCGCAATATATTTATCGAAAATAAGTTGGGCTGTTTCTTTCAAACGACTATCCCCAGTACGAACTAGTTCAGCATGAACGAGTAGTGGATTAATAAGATTATTTAATTCTCCGTTGTGATCGTGCTGATCACTTTGTCTGTCAAGTCTTTGATGGATTTCTATATTTCCATCAGGATCGGGTTTTAGCCTTAGATCGACTACTAGCGGAAAGTAATAATGATCTTTGTGAATGTGTAGTGTAGCTCCTACAGGACGAAGATATTGAGTCATTATTGAAGCGGCAAGTTCGCCACCAATTAAATAGCCATATTTCTGAGCATATAGCTTAAGTTTATTTTCGATCTCCCAAAAGTTTTGTTTCCCTATATATCTAAATGTTCCTATTAACAATTTTGAACGTAATCTTTCAGCATATCCTAACTCCCATCTTTCAAGGAGTTTAATGTAGTCAATGATTTTATATCCTTCACTAGTACGTTTAATGTAATCAAGTTCTTGAAGTTTTTCCAGTGTATTTTTTACTGTCTTAGGGGTAATACCACTTCCAAGAAGACAATCAATTTTTTCATAACTTCCATTAATTCCGTCACTTGCAATAATTGACGGATCTTTAAGAATGAAATATATTACTTGCAATACAGGAACGGTGATCTCTAAAGATTTATTTGTATTTTCTTTTGAAGTTTGATTGCGAACTACTATATAAATCTCTGGACTATTGAGATAGATATTTCCATCAATATCAATAAATTCAATGTTTCTCTCTATTAGTTGATCTACAACCAGACTAGATAAATTACGAGTAACTAATAAAGGTCTTTGTTTATCATTCAGTCTTTTCGCTAAATTGGCAAAATATTCAGCAACTTGCTCAACTATGTCATTTGTTATCCCTGTTTTAATCTCACATATATAATTAGCCGTCTTATTAGATGTACTAATTATTAACTCTCCATCAGCTAAAACCTCACTAGAAAAATAAGGCTCGCCTTGAATAGTCGCCTTAATATTGGGTAGTGATTCCAAAAACAGGAGGCATTTCTGGAAGAGAGGAGTTTTGGGATACATGAAATTTTTGTCTAAATTCATTGAAACTAATTATAACCTGCAAAAAATCTTGAGGATACCTATGCCATTTTTGACAAGATGTGATAACGTATTTGCACTTTCGTGCTGTCAAAAATTGACATCCTAGAGACAGCAAGAAAATAGCTACGCTACTTTTTTGCTGAGTATGCCCCCCGATCGCCACTGCGTATATCGAATATGTACATTAAAAATGTAGAACTCACCAGATTTAAATCCTTTGGCTCGACCGTGTCAATCCCACTACTGACTGGGTTTACAGTGGTTTCGGGTCCCAATGGTTCGGGTAAGTCGAATATTCTCGATGCACTGCTATTTGCGCTGGGGCTGGCAGGCTCTAAGGGCATGAGGGCCGATCGCTTGCCAGACTTGGTGAACCAAGCCCATAGTAAAAAGGGGCGGATGGTCGAAGCGATCGTCACCGTGACCTTTGCCCTTGAAGAGGCAGAAATGGCAGCATTACAAAGTGAAGGGGTAGAGATTCCTACTGCGGAAGGGCAAACTATTGGCGAATGGACGGTGATGCGCAAGTTGCGTGTTACTACACAGGGGACTTATACATCTACTTATTATATTAATGGAACACCATGTAACTTGAGCGAATTGCATGAGCAATTAGCTAAGTTCCGTATTTATCCTGAAGGTTATAACGTCGTATTGCAAGGGGATGTTACGGGCATTATCTCCATGAATTCGCGGGAGCGGCGGGAGATCATTGATGAATTGGCGGGTGTAGGCGAGTTCGATCGCAAAATTTCGACCGCCAAAGATAAATTAGATGATGTTAAAGCTCAAGAAGAGAGGTTTAGGATTGTTGAGCAGGAACTGATTGCCAATAAAGAGAAACTAAAGAGCGATCGCGTTAAGGCAGAGAAATATAAGGCGCTAAGGCTGGAATATGAGCGCATGGAAGCATCGGAGGCGGTGCTGCAACAGCGGGAGATTACTTATCAGCAATCATTGCGTAATGTTGAATTAGTTAATAATCGCGAACAATGCGGCAATATTGAGAAGTCATTAGCAGAACTCTCGCAGGTAATCGAGACGGGGACAGTTCAGCTTAACGAACTTAGCGATCGCGTCCATACTCTCGGTGAAGAAGAATATCTCTCGGTTTCTAGCAATTTGTCTGGGCAACAGGCGGAATTGCGCGGTTTGCAGCGTCAGCAGCAGTCACTAACTAGTTCCTATCAAAACAATCAAAATCATATTGTCAGCACCCAAGAAGAAATCGATCAACTCTTACGCGAGTCTGAAGAATTAGAATCACAGAAGCAATTTAAAGAAGAATCAGCGGCTACTGCTGAGAAAGCTCGCGATCAACAGTCATCGATTGTTTCCCAATATCGCAAGGAAGTGCAAGCGATCGCATCAGCTTCCTCAGAATGGGTACGTCAGCAAACACAACTTCGTCAAGATGTTGATAGCGCTCAAGCATCTCTCGATCCGCAAAAGCAAGAGCAAACAAGACTTAGAGAGGTCCTCAATCAGCGATCGCTCCAATTAGAATCACAAGAAAAGGAACTCAAAGAGATTCAGGCAGGTGAAGGACGTTATGCTGTTGACATGCTCTCCAATCAGTCATTAGAAGATGCTTTGCGATTGCAAGAAGCAGAAGTCAGTGGTGCTGAGGCTTTGGTTCAAACCTTAGCGAAAAATCTCGCAGAAGCGCAGTTAGAAGTACAACTTCAAAATGAAACGATTGATCGCATTACTCAAGAGCAGCGAGTGAAAACGCGACAACTTGACAAACTCGAAGCCCAAGTCCAAGCAAGCCGAGAAGTCCAAGGAACCAGAGCTTCTCAAGTCGTAATCGAAGCAAATATGTCAGGTGTATACGGCTTGGTCGCTCAGTTAGGATTAGTTGAGCCTCGTTATCAATTAGCTTTAGAAATTTGTGCTGGTGGCCGCTTAGGCAATCTGGTTGTGGATAATGATGAAGTTGCATCAGAAGCGATCGCCTTACTCAAACGTGAGAGAGCAGGACGCGCTACATTCTTACCGTTGAACAAACTAAATGCTGCTAAGTTTCCTTCGCGCACCGAAGCTCAGAGACTTGGCGCGATCGACTATGCCTTTAATCTCGTCACCTACGAAGACCGCTATCAAGATGTATTCTCCTTTGTGTTTGGGAACACCCTCGTATTCGAGAACCTCACTCAAGCGAGGTTTCATATCGGCAAGCATCGTATGGTGACATTGGAAGGTGAAATTCTTGAAACATCTGGCGCAATGACTGGCGGCAGCGCTCCTCTACATAGCAGTCTGCATTTTGGTAATGCTAAGCCTGCCGAATCTTCGGAAACCAAACAACTGCGCGATCGCCTCTTAGAAATTGACCAGATGCTAGCCAGCCTAAATCACCGTTTGCGTGGCGCATTAACGGGCATTGCCAAGTATGAAGAGCAACTACAATCAGCAAGAACTACTCATCGGGAATCCCAACTCAAGCGCGATCGCATCTACGAACAAATCGAACGCAATAGTCGCGATCGCACTCGTCTACAAGATCAAATTCAACAAACTCGCGCTGCGATCGAAATCGGGCAATCACAACTGAGTACACTCGATGGCAATATTGCCGAACTGGAAGCTAAGCTACTAGTCAAACGCGCCGAACTGACAGAACTAGAAAAATCGGGAACTCACACCCGTTGGCTGCAAGCACAAGATGCAATGCAAGGACAAGAAGCGCTGCTAAATAGTGCAGAAATCGAACTGCGCACCGCCAAGCAACAACTAGGTGAGTTAGAGAACAAACATAAACTCGCCTTAGAGAAAATGGCTCAGCGCCAAGTTCGTCTCCAAGAGCTACGAGGCACTCAAGCAGAGCTGATGAATAGTACATCGCAAATTCAGCATCAAATCAAACAAACTGAAGCAGCGATCGTCTCCTATCAGGCTCGTCTTGATGTGCTTGAACAAACCATTGGCGCTGCAAAACAAGAGCGTGATGCCTGTGAGCGATCGCTGCGTGCTCAACAGCAACAACTTCAACAACAAGAATGGCAGTTACAAAAAAATCGCGAACGTCAAACCGAACTGGAACAGCAAATTGCTCAATTTACAGAGCAACTTGCCCAAATTGAACTTCCTGACATTGTGCCTGAAGTTCCCGAAACCATGACCCTTGAGCAGTTGCAACTAGAGCAACGCCGCTTACTCAAGCGCATTCAGTCAATGGAACCAGTCAATATGATGGCGATCGCTGAGTACGAAGCCACATCGCAACGCCTCGACGAACTCAGTAGCCGTCTGGAAACCCTCAATCAAGAACGTACTGAACTCTTAATCCGCATTGAGAATTTCACGACCCTGCGTCAACGTGCCTTCATGCAAGCCTTTGATGCAGTAAATGGACATTTCAAAGAAATCTTTAACGAACTCTCAGATGGTGACGGTTATTTACAACTTGAAAATCCTAATGCGCCTCTCAGTGGCGGATTAACCCTTGTTGCTCACCCCAAAGGCAAACAAGTGCAGAATCTCTCATCAATGTCTGGAGGCGAAAAATCTCTTACTGCGCTTAGTTTTATCTTCGCGCTGCAACGCTATCGCCCTTCGCCTTTCTACGCTTTCGATGAAGTCGATATGTTCCTTGATGGTTCCAACGTGGAGCGCCTTTCAAAAATGGTTCGTAAGCAAGCAAACCTTGCTCAATTTATCGTCGTCAGTCTCCGCCGCCCGATGATCGAAGCATCAGAACGCACCATCGGCGTAACTCAAGCGCGTGGAGAACATACTCAAGTTTTGGGCTTAGAACTGCGATCGAGTTGATAAACACGAGAGGCGGCGCTTCGCGCTATCACTCGTATGTATTAACAGATTTACCGTAGGGTGCGTTAGCCATAGCGTAACGCACCCTCTAATTTTGTTGACAATGGTGCGTTAGCGCAGCGTAACGCACCCTACTAATGCTATAGCTATATAAAAAATCAAAATATGCAAAATCCACAAGTTAGCATCATCATGGGCAGTGACTCTGACCTACCCACCATGCAAGGCGCGATCGCAATTTGCCAAAAATTTGAAATCTCCCATGAAGTTGCGATTATCTCTGCTCATCGCACACCCGAAAGAATGGTGGAATTTGCCAAAACAGCGCATACTCGTGGCATTAAGGTCATTATTGCAGGAGCAGGTGGTGCAGCTCATTTACCTGGTATGGTAGCGGCGCTTTCACCTTTGCCTGTAATCGGTGTACCAGTTTCTACCAGACAACTTAGTGGTGTTGACTCTCTCTATTCGATTGTGCAAATGCCTAAGGGAATCCCTGTGGCGACCGTAGCGATCGGTAATGCTGACAATGCAGGGCTACTAGCAGTGCAGATTCTAGCTAGTCACAACCCTGATCTTCTCCAACAGGTAATAACATATCGTCAATCTTTGGCAGATATGGTGATGGAGAAGCAAGATAAGCTAGACGAATTAGGAAGCGAAAAATATTTGCTGCAAATGTGATTTATTTGTGCGGCTTGCAATTTTGAGCACAAACCAGTCTTGGGTTTTCACCGCCGCAGGCGGTGAAAACCCTGCACAATGAGAATTGCTGTCAAGACCTGAATCTAGAGGATTTTCGACACGATCGCTGATAGGATAAAAGGCTAAAGTGTTATTGCCTAGTACAGCATGGATTTTCAGTCGGTTATTTTGGCGTTGCAAAAATATTGGAGCGATCGCGGATGTTTGATTGCTCAACCCTACGACATCGAGAAGGGTGCTGGCACAATGAGTCCGCATACATTTTTGAGAGCGATCGGCCCAGAACCATGGAGCGTAGCCTATGTTGAGCCATGCCGCCGCCCCACCGATGGACGCTATGGACAAAATCCTAATCGCTTGCAACATTATTATCAATTTCAGGTAATTCTCAAGCCATCGCCCGATGACGTGCTGGATCTATATCTAAACAGCCTTAAGCATCTCGGCATCGATCCCGACGATCATGATGTCCGCTTCGTCGAAGATGATTGGGAATCACCGACCCTCGGCGCATGGGGTGTTGGTTGGGAAGTTTGGCTAGATGGAATGGAAGTCACCCAATTCACCTATTTTCAACAGGTTGGGGGCTTAGACTGTCGCCCTGTTTCTGCGGAAATTACCTATGGTCTAGAGCGTCTAGTCATGTACCTGCAAGGGGTGGATTCGGTTTACGACATTGTGTGGCGATCGCACCCACAGTTAGGCGACATCAAATATGGACAAGTACATCACCAAGGCGAAGTCGAGCATAGTGGCTATAACTTTGGTAACTATGGCGGCAAGCCACAGGATTCAGATTTGCTCTTTGAATTGTTCTTACAATACGAGAAAGAAGCAGGACATTTATTAGAAGCTGAACTTGTATTACCAGCCTTTGATTATGTTTTGAAATGTTCACATTCCTTTAATTTGTTAGATGCGCGGGGTGTAATTTCGGTAACAGAGCGGGTGCGCTATATTGGCCGAATTCGCAACTTAGCACGTCAAGTTGCCAAGCTTTATTACGCTCAGAGGGAAGCACTAGGATTTCCTTTAGTTTCTGAAGCTGCGCTAACTACTTAAAAAAAGCTCAGACAACTATATCTAGGGTAAATAAAACCACAAATAAATAAAGGCGGCGCGAAGCGCTGCCTTTATTTATTTGATTCGTAATGGCTGTATTAAGGATTATTAACTAGTTTCTCATATTCACCTTAGATAAAGAACCGATCTCGTATTGTTGTGATTTAAGAACTCAAAAGAAACTTTTATAAATATCTGATTTTACATAAAATTCATGTATAAACCTTTTCTTGACTATCTAGAACAGTCGCTATTTCAAAGGTTTGACTTGCAAAGCCGCTTGATACCAGAAGGTTTAGAGTCTTGTGTTAGCGATCGCGGCCGTAACCCTGCAACGATTCGGAGTTGGTGCTATCAATGTTCGGAATTTCGCAAAATTCGCTACACATACATTGATGCAGGTGCAAGCGCCCAAATTTTTAATAGCGTCATTTATCCAAGCCATAACTATGACTTGCCACTATTGGGAATTGATTTTTTGTCATTTGGATCGGTCAAGAACTTGATTGTGATGGACTTTCAGCCATTATTTCAAGATGCTGCTTATCTTGAGAAATATATTTATCCCCTCAAAACGTTACACGATAAGTATCCAGACTTAGCGCAAAATTTGGAAATGAAGTTTTATGATGCCAATCAATACTTCTCCAAATATTTATTGTTTGCCAAAACAGATTCTGAAACCGTCAAAACCAGAGTGCTAGAAGCATTCAAAGATTATTTGAATCTCTATTGGTCAATGCTTGCGGATGCAACGCCTCTATTGGATCAGTCCGATATTCAGCGAATCGTTAAAGCTCAGAAAGACTATGACCAATATAGTGCCGATCGCGATCCTGCCTCTGGGCTATTCAGCAGTTACTTTGGGCATGATTGGTCTGAGAAGTTTTTGTACGAATTTTTGTTTGAAGATGCTAAGCCTTTGGCAGTGACGGCTTAAATGACTCTATATCAACCTTTCTTGGATCATGCGATCGCTTATTTAAAAGAACGATTGCCTGATTTGCAGCCATATCCAATTCCTGAAGGATTCGAGTCCAAATCGGCGATCGTTGGCAAGGGAAGTCACCAGAATGAAGTCTTGACTACCAGTTTTGGCTATCAGTCATCTAAGCTTCGTCAAATTCGGGCAGCCCATGTCCAAGGTGGAAGCTCACTTCAAGTTTTAAATTTTGTCATTTTTCCGCATTTAAACTATGACTTGCCATTTTTTGGGGGTGACTTAGTCACGCTCCCTGGGGGACATCTGATTGCATTGGATATGCAACCATTGTTTCGGGACGATCCAGACTATCAAGATAAATATACCAAGCCAATTTTGCCGATTTTTGAGTCCTATCAACAACATTTAACTTGGGGTGGTGATTTTCCTGAAGAAGCAAGTCAGTTTTTCTCTCCTGCTTTCTTATGGACTAGACCAAAAGAAAATGAAGTGGTAGAAACTCATGTGTTCCATGCTTTTAAAGATTATCTTCAGGCTTATTTAGACTTTTGCGATCGCGCTGAGCCCATCACTAATGAACAGAGATTAGCTGAAATTAAAGAAGCCCAGCTGAGATATTTACGTTATCGAGCTGAGAAAGATCCTGCAAGGGGAATGTTTAATCGATTCTACGGTTCGGAATGGACTGAAGAATACATTCACGGATTTCTGTTTGACTTAGAGCGCAAATTGGAACATAGCTAAGAAAGAATAAGGTGGTGCTTTGCACCACCTTATTCTTTCTTAGCTATAGTTGTCGCTAAGAGCGAAGTTTGAAGAACAATATTTTGAAAAGAGAGAAGCTCGCGTGAAATATTTTTTTCTGTCTCAAGGTTGGCGACTAAGAAGAGTATGGGAGGTCACTGGGTTATGGAATGACATGGCATGGCGACGCAAGCCGATCATCATTCCCGTTGGGATTTACCTTGTTGATGGAAAAGAGGAAATGATTCTCTATAAAGTTGAAGAAGTGATCCAAGCTATAGAAGTGATTCCAGAAGAATTACCAAGAAGTAGCGACTCTAGTGATAGTAAACCCGCGATCGCTCAGGTACGTATTACCCGATTATTGTCGGCAGAGCAAGTTTTAGAAAGAATTGTGCCTTTGCGATTGGTCGGCACATCATAATGATTTAGCGATGCTGGCTTGCAAAGCTCAAGTAATTGCTAGTTGCTATACAGCAAAGCTTATAACCATTAAGGCAAAGGGGTTTCTGAATATCCTCATACCCTAATCTCTCAGAAATTTAGCTAAATGCGATCGCCACAATGTCATTTAAGATCAAAAACCTAGAAAGCTTTCCCAGAGTGAATTCCTGAAAACAATTTCTGGTTTTAGGATCTTGATCTGACTGCTGATCGCGATCAAAAAAACGAGATTTTGAAACAACCCGTTATAAATTGTGACAATCTGTAATGAAAAACGATCCAACGACATAGTATAAACAAATAGGTAGGAAATTGAACTGAGCGAGATTGATAGAAACAAAGTATTTATCTAATTGAGTCAGCTTTCCCAACTATTTAAAACAAAGATTTTTCTAAGGTTTTCTGAAATAAAAATCAGATAAGGTTTAGATTGGTCAATCGTCCATCAGACTTTAATTAGTTTGAGGATGACATAAAAAATAAAAGATAATTACAAAACTGGAGATAACAGTATTATGTACGACGCATTTGCAAAGGTAGTATCCCAAGCCGATTCCAGAGGCGCTTATATCAGTGCTTCCCAAATTGATGCTCTAAGTGCAATGGTTGCCGATGGCAACAAGCGCTTGGATGCTGTAAACCGCATCACCAGCAACTCTTCTGCAATCGTTGCTAATGCTGCTCGTGCTTTGTTCGCTGAACAGCCTGCTTTGATCGCTCCTGGTGGAAATGCATACACCAGCCGTCGTATGGCTGCTTGCCTACGTGACATGGAAATCGTATTGCGCTATGTTACCTATGCTATCTATTCTGGCGATGCAAGCATCTTGGAAGATCGTTGCCTCAATGGTTTGAAAGAAACCTACTTGGCTCTTGGTACTCCTGGTACTTCCGTTGCTGCTGGTATCGGCAAAATGAAGGATGCTGCAATCGCGATCGCTAACGATTCCAATGGTATTACCCGTGGCGATTGCTCAGCTCTAATGAGTGAAATCGGTAGCTACTTTGATAAAGCTGCTGCTTCTGTTGCTTAGTTTTAGTTTCTTAGTCTTGACTTTTATAGACTGGACTAAAGACTGAATAATTTAAGTTTTTTGATTGATTCCATTTCTTTCTGACTGAATTAATGAATTTTTCAGCAGATCGTATTTACCTTAACAAGATTATTTTGGAGAACATCCCACAATGAAAACCCCTTTAACCGAAGCAGTATCCGCCGCCGATTCTCAAGGTCGTTTCCTTAGCTCGACCGAAACCCAAGTTGCTTTTGGTCGTTTCCGTCAAGCAACTGCTGGTCTAGCTGCTGCTAAAGCATTGAGCGAAAAGGCTTCTGGCTTGGCTTCTGGCGCTGCTAATGCAGTTTACAGCAAGTTCCCTTACACCACCTCGATGTCTGGTCCTAACTATGCTTCTAGCCAAACTGGCAAAGACAAGTGTGTACGTGACATTGGCTACTACATCCGTATGGTTACATACTGCTGCGTAGTTGGTGGTACAGGTCCAATGGATGATTACTTGGTTGCTGGTATTGCTGAAATCAACCGCACCTTTGATCTTTCTCCTAGCTGGTATGTTGAAGCTCTTAAGTATGTTAAGGCTAACCATGGTTTGTCTGGAGACTCTGCTGTTGAAGCTAACTCCTACATCGATTATGCAATCAATGCTCTTAGCTAATTCTTCGCTTTAAAATAAAAAGCACCTCTTCGGGGGTGCTTTTTGCTTTTTAATGGAGCGAGAGCCATTTATTACGACCAAATTAAAATTATGAACGAAGAATCTGGCATTCCAGACGACAATCAATTAACAATCGAACAAGCTCTAATCAATCTCCAGAGCGAAGACTTGGGATTGCGAGTTTATGCAGCTTGGTGGTTAGGACGTTTTCGAGTGAATTTGCCAGAAGCGATTGACCTACTAATTTTAGCTTTGGCTGATGAAGCCGATCGCACTGAAGCGGGAGGGTATCCATTACGGCGCAACGCGGCAAGGGCTTTGGGGAAACTGGGCGATCGCAGGGCAGTTCCAGCATTAATCAAGTCGTTAGAATGCAATGACTTTTATGTTCGTGAAGCTGCTGCTCAATCCTTAGAAATGTTGGGTGATGATTCCTGCGTACCATATATATTCGAGTTAATCAAAAATCCTAATTTTAAAGTTAGTGCTGACGCAGAACCAGAACACCCTTATGATGCTTTCTTAGAAGCCTTAGGAACATTAAGAGCTGTAGGAGCGATTCCTGATATCTTGCCATTTTTAGAGCATCCAATCCCTAAAGTGCAATATGCTGCCGCAAGAGCGATGTATCAACTTTCGGAGTCGGAGGTGGCTAACCAATATGGCGAACGCTTAATCATGGCTCTGTCTAATGACGATTTGCAATTGCGGCGCACGGTTCTTTCAGATTTGGGCGCGATCGGTTATTTGGCTGCGGCGGAAGCGATCGGCGATACGCTTGCGGAAAATAGCCTCAAACTAATTTGCCTGAAAGGATTGTTAGAAAAACAAATTCCTCTTGCGATACCTCCAGAACTTACAGAAGGTGCGGTGAGAGTCATGGCTCTGATGGATGATTTATTGTAAAGTAGAGAAGCGCTTTGCGCTTCCCTACTTTTTAAACCTATGACTGATCGCCTTACTCAACTAATACAGGCTGTAGAAGAAGCAGATTCTTCTAAGCTTTTACTTGAAGCTGTTCAAAATCTAGCTGATGCTCAATTAGTAGGTGCTATTCCCATTTTGATTGAGGCTCTGAGCTACAACAATCCTGGTGCTGCTGTTGCTTCGGTGGATGGATTAATCAAGTTAGGAAATCCTGCCGTACCTGCTTTGCTAGAGCTATTGGATATGCACAACTACACAGCGCGATCGTGGGCGATCCGCGCTTTAGCTGGCATAGGCGATCCTAGAGGTTTGATAACTTTGCTTGGTGTGGCGACTGCCGACTTTGCGATGAGTGTTCGTCGTGCTGCGGTCAAAGGGCTAGGGATGATGAAATGGCGTTGGTTTCCTGATGAACTCCGTGAAATGGCGCAGGAAGAAGCTTTAGATGCATTATTGTTTGTAGCACAACAAGATGAAGAATGGGTCGTGCGCTATGCGGCTGTGGTAGGTTTAGAGGCTTTAGCGATTACGATCGCTAATAAACTTCCCACATGGCGATCGGAAATTCAAGTGCAATTTAATCTAATGGGATGTAACGATGAGGTGTTGGCGATTCGTGCTCGTGTCTGGCTAGCTCAACAAAGGTTGCAGCAGAGGCTCCAACAAACTTATACAAGTAATTTTGATATTTCTCAAAAAATCTCAGCAGTTCAAGAAAAAGAATCTCCTTTAACATCGGATGATTGGCAGAATATTCTCAATCATCTTTATGAAATGAAGAACGAAGAACGGCTTAGTGCCGTTAGCGAGGGAGATCCACGCCGTTTTCAGGACTTAGCCGCAGCGATAAAAGATAAGCTACACAATTAAATTGGTGAGGCGACGCTTCGCACCGTTTCACCAATCAAAAAACAAGAGAGAGTTACAGCGCTTTACGCTGTAACTCTCTCTTGTTTTTTGATAAATCCTAATATTGAAGCTGTTTGATCACGAGTAGAGTTATATCGTCATAAACTCGACTTAAGCCGATAAAAGTCTTAAGGTTCTGAATAATAGCTTCACAAATTAACTGAGCGGATTCTTGGCGATGATTTTGAACAAGCTGGCATAAACGTTCTAGTCCATAAAACTGACGATTTGGATTTTCTGCTTCTGTAATACCATCTGTATAGAGCACGACAATATCTTCTGGGTTAAGTTTAATTTGAGCTTGCATGATAAATGCACTAATATCAGCCTCTAATCCGAGGGGAAAGCCCAAATCATTAGTATCGATTCGCTCTACAGTACCATCTGCTCTGACGACAATTACCTCTTCATGTTGTCCAACTAAACTCAGTTGTCCTTGAAAATAATCAATCAACAGAAGCGTCATATTTTTGTCAGAATTCATCCTTGTAACATTTTCATACAGTACAGTGTTCAAAGCTTTAAGAACCCGAATGGGATCTTTTTCCTGTAAAACGCTCATAGTTAGCACTGCTGTTTGTGCCATGATCATCAAAACACCACTTTCTAATCCATGTCCAGTGACATCGCCAATGCCAATTTTGACCCGTCCATAGTGATGTAAAACATCGTAATAATCCCCACCAACTTCATTTGATGGCTCCATAAATCCCGCAATATCAAGCTCCTTGATGGTTTCCAGTTCCTCATCTAGAGGTAGCATCATCTGTTGCAAACGGCGTGTCACATCCAGTTCAGAGCTCATTCGCAGGTTTTCTTCCTGCAATCGCTCGTTCAAATAGGTAATTTCTGCGTTAGCAGACTTTAAATCTTGAGTTCTTTGTTCAACGCGAATTTCTAGATGTTGATTTAACTCTTGCAAAGATAATTGGGCTAGTCTGCGTTCCCTTACAAAACCTTTAACTCGCAAAATAATGATCGTGGCTGTTACTAATAAAATCGGAAAACTCAATCCTGCAAGTAACAACGATTGGAACAAAAACTGGCGATAGCGATCAAGACTACTCTCAGTTTCTAGTAATATCGCATTTCGAGTTGTTAGTATGCCATCGGCATAGATTTGTTTTAGAGATTCATACTCAGTCCCCGATAAAATACGCATTGCCTCTGACGATTTGCCTTGGTGGACTAATTCAAACGATTTTGTCTCCAAATCAACAAGCTTGAGATTAGCCTCATCAGTCTTTTTGGCATTGGCATTATAAGTATTAGGAGTTTGTTCGATAATTTGCTTGATTGTAATTTCTAGCTGCGACACAAATTGATTGTATCGAGATTCCCATTTAGAATCGCCTGTTCCAGCATACATTCGCGCAGACATGGTTAACACTTCATCGTAGTAGATGATTTGGTTGCTCAAATTTTGTAATTTAAATTGATTGGCGATCGCTTTGTCAAAGGCTTGATACGTTGACCAAACATTCCATGCGGAGGCTCCAAATAATAGTCCACTAAATCCTAAGGAAAGACTGATAAAAGCTATGAGGTGAGAGCCTGAAGTCACTTTTTTTGTTTTTTTAGGACTATTCATTTTTGGGCTACTCTTGAGCTTTAATATCTGCATATATTAGTGTATAAAAAAGATGAAATTATCATTCACTAATTATGTGTATCACTTAGAGTGTGTTTGTAAAGTCTCATAGCCAGTATAAATTTCTGCTTTTTAATTAATCTCTTCGCGTTTTTCTCGAAAACCTAACTCGATTAAAGCTTTGCGAATCTTTGCTTTAGAAGGTTGAACTTTTGGCATAGCAAGATTAAACTCACGAGATGTTTCTAACATTTGCCTGATTAAAATATCTAGCAAGTTGTCATCTACATCGTCAGGAGCCTGCTCGATCCTGCCCTGATATGCCAAGGTATAAAGCTCTAAATGATGCTTACCCATTATTTTTGCCAATTTCCTTAAAGTCTCAGGAGTTGGACAAGTTCCTTTAAAGCAAGCTCCTCTGAGTCTTGGTTGTGGTACGCCTGTTAATTCGGCAAGGTGATTCATACTAATGTCTTGCTCTTCTAAATATTGAAGAACATATAGCCCTAGAGGAGAGCAATCATCAGTTTTGACTTGTAACCTTGGTGGCATCGCTTAATATAAAAAAAATTTGTTAGATTTTCAAGTAACTAGTTAATCTAACAGAAATGATTTTATACCAATTATTAGGCGCAGGGACAATTCATGAATTGTCCCTCGATTTTTTATCGCCAAGTACCATGAAACCCCATTGGTACAATACTGGGCATATCTAGACGACAAACTGGTTCTTGTTCAAGGCGATCGCTATCAAATACCCAGACTTCTGAACATTCGCGATCGCCATCAAATACAACAGTGATCACATAGCCATTGTCAGGATTGGATGGATCAGGTGCAAAAATTGGCTCCATCGGATAGCGATTTGTGCCGAGATTGGCTTCGGTGAGAGTATGAGTTTGGTTGTCATAACGAGCGATCGCACCAAATAGTTCTTGATTGATGACAGCATCAGGTCGATGAATCGAAAGATAGGTATAGCGAGAGTTTTGTCCAACTTGCGAAGGGGCAACAGTAGGAAATTCAGAACCGCGATCGCATAATTGCGAAGATTCCAGAAATATGCCTGTGTTTGGATTGAGGCGCATTTGCCAGAGAGTGCCTTTTGCCTCGGTTTTAGTTTTGCCAGAGGCAATTTCTTTGAGATATTGATTGGTAGTAAAATCTGAATAGCGAACTAAATCAAAGACAAGATTGCCATCGCCATCGCTATAGCCATTACCAAAATGCCATTGATACCAAGGCTCAACGACATTGCGACTGACTAATTCGAGATTATGGCGATCAAATACTAAAATTTCTGTTCCTTCTTCAGGTTTCCAAGCTAATGAATCGCTATAACTCTTTAAATTCAGGAGCAGAGGAAATGGATTCATCCGCAGAGGTGGTACACAGAAAATTAAATAATCCCCAGCGAGGACAAAATCATGAATCATTGATAGTCCTGCCAAAGTTGCCTGATTCTTTTTGATCAGGTTGCCATTGCGATCGCTGCGATAAAGATGCAAAATCGCATTCTTACCATAGGAAACCCCAAAGTTAAAAATCTCACCAGTATTGGCATCACGCTTAGGATGAGCCGAATAGGGAAGTCGATTTTCCAAACCTTCGAGATTTTCTAAACCATTTGTTTCCAATGTTTCCAAGTCTAGAGAATGCGGTAAGCCACCTTCCCATAATGCGAGAAGTTTGTCAGGCAAAGCGAGAACAGAAGTATTTGCCACATTCTTAGAAGTCTTGCCGAAACGTTGCCACCATTTGCCTGTGGCGTTCATGCCATAGTTGCCATAAATCAATTTGCCAGCATTTTCCTCTTCGAGATATCCTGCTGTTTGGACATAGCGATAGGTTGCACGCGCTTGTCCTTCAGCAAAATGTACCGCCAGAATTGCGCCATCACCATCAAACCAATGTCCCACATGAAATTCACCACGTTCTAATCTTGCGGGTCCATTGCGATAGAGAGAACCTTTGAGATTTTCGGGGATTTGACCAGAGATTGTCGAGAGTTGAGTGAGAGGAAATTCGCTAGCTGGTTTAGCGATCACCTTTGCCCAAGATGCTTGCTGTGAATGCTTGTGAATAGTTGTAGTCATGATTTTCTCTTTAATGGATTCTAAGAAGAATAGATTGTTCCGTCTTTATGGGTAAATTGCCAACCTTGTTCGGTTGCTATGGCAACAAGATCGTCATCGGGATAATGTCCTTGATCGTTGGGAGTGCGATCGCCGATTTCTAGATAAGTAGCTACTTGTTCGGTGTGATTATAAAGACAATGCCCAATGGGCTCACCCGCAGGGAATCCCGCCGCTTGTCCTGCTGATAAAATCGATTCGCCTTCATCGGTAATCAAGGTTAATGCACCTGATAGAACATAGATAAATTCATCTTGTTTTGTATGCCAATGACAGAGTGCCGATCGCGATTTTGGTTGAAGTGTGGTTAAATTTACACCAAAGTTTTTCAATCCTGCGGCATCACCTAAACGTTTTTTCTCGCGTCCTTCAACTACGGGTTTAAAGCGATCGGGATAGCTACTGCCTGTGCGGATGGGAACTTGATTAGGATCGATGATAGTCATAGATTTAGGATTGAGATTTCTCTAGGTTGCTGCAACATTCTTCATGGATTTACGAACTTCATTTTTTACAGAATCTTGTTCAGCTTGAGTTTGTAAATATTGCTGATACCATGCAATTGTATTGCGAATTGCTTCGCGATGAGGTGTGGCAATATCGCCAAAAGCCCTGACAAACTTAGAACTGTCAACAACAAATGAATTCTCATATTGATACATCATCTCTACCGATTCAGCGGCTTCAGGAATAAAGAATCCACCAATTCGCATCATCAATTTACCCATGCCATTCATTTTTGCGGGTAGTCCCAATTCTTCAAAAAGAATATTCAACATTTCTCTTGTGGAAATCGTGGGCGCGTTGGGAACATGCCAGACTTGCCCGAGCGCTTCCTCGTGCTCTCCCAAAATGATCATCGCTCTAGCAAAATCTCGAATGTAGGTATAGGTATGAAGTAGATCCAAGTTACCGATCGCTTCGGCAGGCTTACCTTGCAGGGCAGGAATAAACACGCGATCGCTAAATACAGAATTGTGAACGCCCTCACCATAGAAATCAGAAGATCTGGCGATCGCTACCTGTGCCTTTCCTGCGCGATGAGCAGTCATTAAGGTTTCCGCAAGTTGAGCGCGGATCTTACCCTTATTTGTAGTTGCGTCATAGGGCATATCTTCGCGCATCGTTTCTTTGACTTTGCCATAGCCATAGAGACTATCGCCGTAAATCAGCTTTGCACCACTAGCGATCGCACCAGCGAGAATACCCTGCTGCAAGGGAGGAAATTCTTTTACCCAAGCTTTGAAATTGTACTTTGGTCCCGCGCAGTGATAAATCACTTCTGCTCCTTGGCAAACTTTCTGCGTGAATTGTGGATCGGCAGCATCACCGAGAAGCAATTCCACACCTTGTGGCAAATTCGTCCGATCACTGCGACTTACCATCCTGACTTGCTTGCCCTGTGCGACAAGTTGCTGCGCAATCATCTTACCTAAAGTACCTGTGCCAAAAATAACTTGAAAATCTTGTTGAGAAGTATTCATTATTCTGTCTCCTATAGATAGCTGGTTTGTTCTTCTATATTCAACTAAGCTAATATGCACTTAATTGAATACAAAAGATAATATATACTCAACTAAGTGCATATGTCAATCTCAAGTCTAGATAATTTTCAAAAATATGACCCTTGCTTACGCCATCTTGGTTTCATTGATTTGCGAACCAAAAAGCGGTTATGACCTCGCCAAACAATTTGATGGTACGGTGGGATTTTTCTGGCAAGCCACACACCAACAGATTTATCGTGAGTTAACTAAGCTAGAGCAGCAAAGTTTGATCGTGGCTGAAGTGATCGCCCAAGAAGGACGACCCGACAAAAAAATATTCTCAGTTTCTGATACTGGGCTAGCACATCTGAAAACATGGCTGCTGCAATCTAGCGAAGTTGCAACCGTTAAAGATGAATTTTTACTTAAAATCTATGCGGGTTATCTCATTCCTGAAGAAGCGATCACCCAAAAGATCAAACACCATCGCCAACTACATCAGCAACAACTAGAAACTTATCAAGCGATCGAACGGAACTTTTTTAGTTCGACTCAAGATTGTCCCAAAGAGTCTCGTTTTGCCTATTTAACGCTCCGCCGAGGGATCAACTTTGAACAAGGCTGGATTGATTGGTGTGATGAAGCCTTGGAGCTTGTAGCTGCTTGGGAATAGTCCAAAAGCCCAATATCATCGCGATACGTCATTTGGCTTTTACCTAGATAGCATCTAGATTGTAAATGGGTAAGATTTATACATCTTCTTTAGAGTCAACAGATCTCTTTAAATTCGATGAAAATTAAAAAAATTCTTGTAACTGCGATCGCGCCATTTTTGGCATTGTCTATGCAGCCTACTCCCAGCGCATCAGCGCAGTCATTGAGTGATTGTTATGTGCAAATCGTCGGAAGAACAACGGGTTCGCGGGTGAATCTGAGAGATGACGCTGGTACTCAGTTTAGAAGTCGTTCGTACTTGTTGGTTGGGCAGTATGTAAACATGCTCAATAACGATTCTGGTAAGAGAGTTGAAGATCAAGATACTGAAGGAAATACTTGGTACTATGTGGAGTACAGACCAAGTGGCACTAGGGGATGGATCCGGGAAGACTTTCTTGCTCAGCAATGTAGCAGGTAAAAAGTAGCGTTGCTTTGCCCCGCTACTTTTTTGGTGTCTCTAGGTTAAACTTTGTAAAGCAACAAGTAAAACAAAAAATACAAATAAATTCTAAAAATCAATGAGTGAAAAGATCGTATGGACGGCTGAAGCCGAAGCCAAACTGAAAGATATTCCCTTCTTTGTGCGCCCATTTGCGCGTAAAAAGATTGAAAAATATGCTCAGGATAATAGCTTCTCGCCAATCACTGTCGATGTTTATGATCAAGCTAAAAAAATGTTCAATAAAAAATACGATCAAATGAATTGAGAAGAATGAACCT
Source organism: Pseudanabaena sp. UWO311 (assembly GCF_006937785.1). GTDB lineage: Bacteria > Cyanobacteriota > Cyanobacteriia > Pseudanabaenales > Pseudanabaenaceae > Pseudanabaena. Next base: position 192,453 of record NZ_SJEE01000001.1, on the reverse strand, counting down.
CTTAGAGGTTCATTCTTCTCAATTCATTTGACGAAAGATATGCTCAAGTTCTGACGCGGAGCTTACCAAATTATGAATGAAACATCGGGGCATGTAGGGGAATCAGTCTGGAAAAGGCTGCGACATGGCAACATCGCGACCTGCGAAGAAGCATTGAATTTTTTAGTAGATATTGAAGGCAATGTGCATTTATCTTGGCTTGACCAAGAGCTAACGCACCGTTTCTTTCGGGAATTTGAAGATCGTAGTATCTTGCCACCAGTAATTCCTCTTTTACTGTGGCGCAACTGTTTTTATATTGGAAGTCCCAAGCCTTTAAATGATGACCATATCAAATTGATCAGCGATCGCACCTTGACTGACATCAAAACGATCAAAATTACTACGACGAGCTACCGTACATGGTTTCGTCGCCAAAATATTCCTAATCCTAACGAGATCCATTCAGCACAGGCGATCAATCCGCTCACAGGGGAGACTGAGCAAGTTGATATTGTCGAGGCTACGGATCTTTATTTATCTCAAGCCGTTGATCAGACAAGGCGAATTAATGCCTTAATGTCGATCGCCTTGCAACATCGCGCCAGTGACATTCATCTAGAGCCAACTCCCACAGGTTTAAGAGTCCGCTTTCGCATTGATGGCATTTTGCGCGATATCAAAACCTTGCCCCTCGAAATTAGCCGCAAAATTATTGTCGCCCTGAAAGTGATGTCCGATATGGATATCGCCGATAGTCGCCGTCCTCAAGACGGACGCATTGGCAAAGAATATACCAGCGATGAGAGTCTGCATCGTAATCTCGATATGCGCGTGAGCACATTGCCCTGTGTCTGCGGTGAAAAAGCAGTAATTAGGCTTTTGCCTCGCGACAATCCTTTCTCGAATCATTTAGAAAATTTAGGATTTAGCGATCGCACTCTAAAAATTTACGACAGTTGGTTACGACAGCCCCAAGGCCTGATCATCATGACTGGCCCCACGGGTTCGGGCAAAACTAGTACCCTTTATACAAGTTTGCAAGCGATCGCTCAAGAACATGTAAACGTGATCACCGTTGAAGATCCTGTCGAATATATCTTGCCAAATATCACCCAAACTCAAGTTTGCGAACCCGCAGGCATGACCTTCGCCGCAGGGTTACGGGCTATTTTACGACAAGATCCCGACATTGTGATGGTGGGAGAAGTTAGAGATCCTGAAACCGCTGAAACCGTTGTAAGAGCCGCTCTAACAGGACATTTAGTTCTATCGACAATGCATACGAATGATGCTGCTAGTGCGATTCCTCGCCTCAAAGATCTAGGACCCGATCCAGGACTGATTAGTGACGCTTTATTGGGTGTGGTCGCTCAGCGGCTAATTCGTAAAAACTGCCCTCATTGCTCAGCGCTTCATCATCCATCTTTATTAGAGCTGCAATCTCTTAAACTCGATCGCGAAGATATTGATCCCAGTCGTTGGCGTAAAGGCAAAGGTTGTGAAAAATGCTTTTTCACTGGATATATTGGACGCGAAGCTGTGGTCGAATTGATCGATATTGATGATGCTTTTCGCCAAATGATTTATGAAGGCACAATTACCCAAATGAATCGTTATCTTAATGAAATTGACTTTAATTCATTTCGACTTGCAGCGATCGATAAGCTCAATGTCGGCATAACTACAACCGAAGAGATTTTGCGCGTCTTACCCCGTAGTGCTATCTACCGAGTCAATTCCCCCATTTCCCGACAAGCCCATATTAAGGCTGTTAATACCAATTCACAAAAGTGTGACAACACTTCTGTAAATTAAAAACCAAACTCTGTGAGGGTTTTAAAAACACAAAATGGCGTAGCCATTTTGTGTAAAAGTCCAACCATAAATAATAAGCCGCGCTTTGCGCGGCTTATTATTTATGGTTGGACTTTTACACCACGCCAAAATGCAATAAGACCTTTGATCTGCTTTGCAGCGTCCTTTGGCTCAGGATAGTACCAAGCTGCATCTTTGTTAGTTTCGCCATTAACCTCAACACTGTAATAACTCGCCACTCCTTTCCAGCCACAAGTTGTATGAGTATTGCTAGGCTTGAAATATTCCATATTCAGAGCATCAGCAGGGAAGTACTGATTGCCATCCACGACTTCACAGCGATCACTTTCCGCAAGCACAACACCATTCCAAATAGCTTTTGTCATAAATTTTAGAATTTTGCAATTATTTTATTTGTTATTGTAATGTTTGATAGACTCAGCTAGTCAACTTTAGCGTTACTATAATTCTCTAGGCATAAAATACTAGATATCCTAGAAATTGTTTAGTTTTGATGTAATAAGGCTTGAGACATGCTTTTAATCACAGTTGGGACAGAACAATACCAATTTAACGCTCTAATGCATTGGATAGAGTTGTTAATTAAGTACCAACTAATTAATGAAGATGTGTTAGTCCAGTACGGTTTTTCAACGCATTTACCTGATGGTTCTACAGCTTATCGCAATTTATCTGAGCAAGATTTTTTGAACTTTGTTGATCGAGCTAATTTAATTATTAGTCATTGCGACGAAAATATTGCTCAGCTTTTAGAAGACAAAGATACCCCATATGTCCTCGTCCCTCGTTTACAGCGATTTCGAGAATACATCGATAATCGGCAAATGGAGATAGCCGACGAATTTGAGCATAGAGGAGTTGCTATTGCTAGATCCCCTGGAGATTTAGTTAAGTTTATTAAGTTACAACAATCAACGATAAATCCTAATCTTAATGAGACTCAATTATGTGAATACTTAAAAGATCGATATCCATCACAGAAATTAATGCTTATCTGCGCTGCTGGGGGGTATTTTCGTTATATGCAAACCCTTAAGGGCTTTTGGGAAAATTATAGCGATCGTTCATGGATATCTGTACGTACGATTACAACTGAAAGAGAAATTGAGAATGTTATTCGCTATTGGGGATATGCTCCTGTAAAAGACAACCTCATAAATTTCATCCGCAATGTATTTCTAGCTTTTAAGGTTTTACCTATTCAGAAGCCTGATCTCGTTGTTTGTACGGGCTCTGGGTTTTCCCTTCCTTATCTATTTATTGCCAGATGTTTTTTTGGTAGTAAAGTTGTTTTCGTAGAATCAAAGACTCGCTTCCAAGATATTGGGTTACCAGCATGGTTACTCATGAAATTAAACGTGCTCGACCTAATGGTCGTCAGAAGTAGAGCGATCGCAAATAGATATCCCAAGTCTGTTTACATTCCTGTTAGTGATGGAAGTAACCGAGAAATAACTCAAAATAGAGACTATAAACAGGCTTCAATTGTGACTTTTGATGAGGTTGCATTTATCTTTAGTCCTGAAAGATTAGTGTTTTCTACGGCAAGAGAATTTTTGGTTGATTTTCAAACTCTTTGCAATACTGATGAAACCTATAAAAAGATTGTGATCGATATGAGTCACACTACGGTTATGGATAGTGCTGGCTTAGGGGCTTTAACCAATTGTCTTAGGATGGCTACAGCAAATGACACTAAATTGGCTTTGTGGAGTGTGAGTGACGCTGTTGGTGATTTGATTAAACTATCTTCTATTAGTAATTTGTTCATTACTGAGCCAACTAGTAATACATTCCGATTCTCTAATTCAATCCAAAGGACTAAAGTTAAAAACATTACGATGTCTGGGTTGTTGCTATTTCGGACACAACAATTACTCAAGAAAATCCCTGTTCTCAGGATCTTTTATCCAATCCTTAAATTTTTCTTCCCTTTTATTGACATCGATCCCAGCGTACCTGTACATCCGTCAGTTCGGAACCCTATTAAAAGGCTAATAGATATAGTTGGTTCATTAATTGGCTTAAGTTTCACTGCTGTTTTATTTATTCCGATCGCGATCGCGATTATGGTTGAGAGCAAAGGTAATGTTCTGTTTGGACAAATTCGTTGTGGTCTATTAAGCAAACCATTCCGAATTTGGAAATTTAGATCAATGGTTAAAAATGCTGAGCAGCTTAAAGTAAAAGTCGAGAATCAGGTTGAGGCAACTTCAAATGTGCCTATTGCGGATGGAGATGATACGACTATGAGTGGCAAATTTTTTAAGAATGCCGATGATCCAAGAGTTACTAAAGTTGGTAAATTTTTGAGAAAAACTAGTCTTGATGAATTCCCCCAATTTTGGAATGTTTTGATCGGAGATATGAGTTTGGTCGGAACTCGTCCGCCTACCTTTGATGAGATCAACTCCTATGAATTGGAAGTTGAATATCATGATGAGCGCTATACAGAGTGGAATCGCCTAGATGTGAGACCAGGAATTACTGGCGTATGGCAAGTGAATGGGCGTTCTAATGTGAGAACTTTTGGTGAGGTCGTAAATTACGATATTGAATATCGTAAAAATTGGAGTATTTGGTATGATCTCAAGTTGATTGTCCAAACTTTTTTAGTTCTATTTGATAGAAAGAATAAGGCAGTGTAACGTATTAGCGATTTTCATTATAAAGAATCAAAAAAAATAAAAGTGTTGCTTCGCAACACTTTTATTTTTTTGATTCGGGTTTGAACGCAAAGCATTGTATTCTTGTAAGCAATACACAGTGTCATATAGAAGAGATTATGGAACATAATTGGTCTCAACTGCTAAAGCAGCTTATGGATAGACAGACCTTATTGAGCGAACAGGCTACGGCGCTGATGCAGGGTTGGTTAGAAGGAGCGATCGCACCTGAGTTGTCGGGGGCGATCTTGACCGCTCTGCAATTTAAAGGGATCGAAGCTTCTGAATTAGCTGCCATGGCAAATGTGTTGCAATCTCAAAGTGAAGGGCAAAAGCTTAAAGATCAATTTGGTCATATTGTTGATCGATCAAAACCTTTGATTGACACCTGTGGCACTGGTGGCGATGGTGCTTCGACTTTTAATATTTCTACTTCTGTAGCTTTTGTGGTGGCAGCAGCGGGAATTCCTGTGGCGAAACATGGAAATCGGGCGGTTTCTAGTCGCTCTGGCTCGGCGGATGTTTTAGAAGCGATCGGTATTCACCTGAGTACGTCCACAGAAAAGATTTATGAAGCTTTGCCTGCGGTGGGAATCACCTTTCTATTTGCCCCGAGTTGGCATCCTGCGATGAAAGCAGTTGGAGCAATCCGTCGTAGCTTAGGTGTGCGTACTGTATTTAACTTGATTGGACCTCTGGTGAATCCTCTTCATCCTACAGCTCAAGTTTTAGGAGTTTATAGTAAGTCCTTAACGCATACTGTCGCTGAATCTCTACGGTTACTTGATCGCCAGCAAGCTGTAGTTTTACATAGTCGCGAAGGCATGGATGAAGCAGGCTTGGGCGATCTTACTGACATTTCATTTTTGCGCAACGGTATCGTAACTGAAGAGGCGATCGCACCTCAAGAATTAGGATTAACTTCTGCACCGCTTGAGAGTCTAAAGGGAGGCAATATTCAGGAAAATGCGGATATTTTACGTGCAGTTTTGCAAGGTAAAGGCAGCCAAGCTCAAGCTGATTGTGTCGCCCTCAATAGTGGCTTAGCATTACGAATTGGTGGTGCTGCGAGTACTTGGGCAGAAGGTGTGATCCTTGCCTCAGAAATCCTTAAAAGTGGTGCAGCATGGTCAAAAGCAGAAGCATTGGTAAAATTCTTGCAATAGCAAATAATAATTGGCGGCGCGAAGCGCCACCAATTATTATTTTAAATTTATGGAAATCGATTACATTGCTCTATTTGTTTCCGATGTAGCGCGATCGCTGATTTTTTATCGTGATGTTTTGGGCTTTATATTTGAAAAACCTGCTAAACCTGATGGCGCAGAAGGATATAGCGGCAAACTAAAAATTGGGATTTACGATCGCAGTTGGTTGCCAAAATTATTTGGCGATCGCGGTAAGCAGATTATCAGTGGCAATCCATTTTTGCTATCAATGACCGTTGATAATCTCGATCAGGTTTATCAGGAAATATGCGATCAGCAGACAAATATTGTCGTAGATATGATTTCTCCGCCAACTTTGATGCCTTGGGGACAAAGAATTTTATTTTTAAGCGATCCTGATGGCAATATGCTCGAAATTGTCCAATCACATCTTAATTAGGGTTACGCGGTGAAGCCGTGCAACCCTAATTAAGATGTGATTGAGATGCGGCGCAAAGCGCTGCATCTCAATTTTTGAGTCATAATTCATGTACGATTCTATATTGCATCTATTTTTCTGACTGAGACACCTGTGCCAAAACCGCTACAGCTAATGTGGGCATTGTCTGGACTGTTGCTGACAATTGCTAGTACCTTCGTTCAACCATCTATGCTCCTACCGACCCTTGCGGGTCAGGGAAATAATGTTGCGATCGAATCGATTAGTGTGACTATGCAAATTGGTGCTGTTCTCCTCACAGGTTGTCTTGGTGGACGTTACGCGGCGCTCTTGTCGCAAATCACTTATATTACTTTGGGCTTAAGCGGATTTGGCGTATTTTATCAAGGTGGTGGCTTAAGCTACCTTAAATCTCCCGCTTTTGGATATTTACTTGGATTTGTATTTGGTGGATGGCTTTGTGGATTTCTAGCTTTTTTGCGACCACCAAGTTTAGCGCAGATGGCAATCAGCTGTTTTGGTGGATTAATCGCCATTCATGCGATCGGCATAATCTATTTAATTGCAATTCAAATGCCAAACTTTACGGCGATTCAAACTTCATTTTGGCAATATTCTGTCCAAGTTTTATCAGGGCAGTTTTTAGTTGTATGCGCCACTATTGTGATCGCCACAATTTCTCGGAAATTATTGTTTTACTAAAACAATAACAAATCAAAAGAGATTGCCCCTTTTGGGCAATCTCTTTTGATTTTAAAGACTGACTAAATTATCACGATGAATTACGGTTTCTTCGCCGTCAAAGCCTAGTAATTTAGGGATATCTTCTGACTGAGAACCGAGAATGCGAAGAATGTCACTACTACTGTAATTTGAGATGCCTCTGGCAATTTCATTACCATCACGATCGCACAGACTCACAGACTCATTTGCTTCAAACTTACCATCTACTTGGGTGATTCCCGCAGGTAATAGCGATCGCCCTTTGCGAATAACCGCAGTCACAGCTCCATCATCTAAAAACAGCTTGCCGAGAGGAACCATGCCATAGGCAATCCAACGTTTACGCGCATTAACAGTTTTGGGTTGAGCAGCAAATTGTGTACCAAAGTTCTCGCCACGGAGAATCGCAGACAGGCGATCGGGGAAAGCCCCTCGCGTAATTACTGTGCGAACTCCTGCTGCTGAAGCAATTCGTGCCGCATCAAGCTTTGTAGTCATACCGCCAGTTCCCCATTGAGTACCGCCACCTTGTGCTCCTAGTGCCTGCTTCTCACCGATCGCTTGCCTAAGTTCTTGTAGTTCTGAATATTCTACAAATTCAATTGGCTTTGCTTCAGGATTTTGACGTGGGTCATCAGTATATAAGCGATCAACATCGGTCAATAGAAATAACCAGTCAGCCTCGACCAAACTTGCTACCAATGCTGAAAGCGTATCATTATCGCCAAACTTCAGCTCATCTACTGCAACCGTATCATTCTCATTTACTATTGGGACAACCCCCATCTCCAACAACTCATGGAAAGTTGCATGGACATTCATGTAATGTTGACGCTGGATCAGATTTCCTCTTGTTAATAACACTTGAGCGACAGGCTGCTGTAGTGAACCAAAAAAGTCATCATAAATCCTAATTAAACGACCTTGACCTACGGCAGCCACGGCTTGCTTTTTAGAAATTTTGCGCGGACGTTGTTTCAGTCCGAGCCTTCCGCAACCAATTCCTACAGCTCCCGAAGAAACTAAAACAACACTATGCCCCTCCCGCCGCAAATGCACAATCGCTTCAACTAATTTGGCGATCGTCGCTAGTTGCAAATCTCCTGATTCGGGATGACTAAGACTAGATGTGCCAATTTTAATAACAATGATCTGCGGTTGCATTTGTAGCGGTTGCATTTGTAAAGGGTAGGATAAAAAATCTAGCGATTTTTTATCCTACAGCGCTTTGTGCTGAAATAAAACTCAATATTTTGGTCGAGAATATTGCAAAGCAACACTCTCGACGTTTTAATAACCGCTCGCAGCAAGATCAGGATGGAAGCTGCCAACCTTGAGTCGATGCACTTCTGTTTCCATTACTCCATTAGGATAAAGCCTTAGATGACGAAATCCAGGTGGCTGACTATCGATCTGGAACTTGTGGTTTTGAGGCTGAAATTGAATACAAGTCGAAGGTGTCACCAGACAACGGACTGAATTATGGGGTGTTTCATAAATTTGGTCGAAGTCTTGATGAGCATGTCCATTCAAGACAACTTCAACTTGGGGATGGCGATCGCATATTTCCCAAAACTGATCTTGATTTTCTAAACAAATTCCATCGATCCATTGAGAGCCTAGTGGTACAGCAGGATGATGAAAAGCAATTAAGGTCGGACGATCAGGATAAGCATACAGATTATCTTCTAGCCATGCTAATTCTGAATCTGCTAAGTATCCATGTACTGCGCCAACGACGACGGAGCTAAGTAACAAAATCCTCCATTTCCCGACATCTAGAGATCGACTTAGATGAACGTATTCGCTGGGTAATTGACTTTGCATTAAAAGCAAATCATCATGATTACCTGCTAAACAATAGGAATGAATACCAAACTTATCAAGTGATCGGCGCAAACGATTGTAGGATGCAGCAGAACCATCTTGAGTTAAATCCCCCGTCAAAAGCAATAAATCAGTCTGTGGTAAAGTTCTTTTTATATCAGTTAAAACTTCTTGAAAAGAAGCCTCAGTCTGAATACCCACCAAAGAACTTTCGATATCTTCAAACAAATGAATATCTGTTAACTGTGCAATAGAAACAAAACTACCGTAATTCATCGTATTTTTATACTACCTAGCTCGTCCAAATAAGCATTGAGTAGCAACTATTTATTTTTATTTCCATACCAATTTCTTAATGTGAGAAATCAGTAACTGCTAAGCCCATAGAGCAGATAATTAGACTTGTAATCTGTATTAGATATTTAACTCTTTATTGGAATATCTTTGGAATACCTTTGGATATTGTCAAAAAAGAGCAGTCAAGAATCATATTTATACTTACTAACTTATGATATCCGTAGTCTGTGCAATGTGATTTGTATCACAGCCCATTTAATTTTATGCACTTTGGCAAGTCACGTACTTATAACGATCCGATTCACGGCGCGATCACTCTTGATAGTAGCGATCGCTCTGAAGCTTTATTGATTCAATTGATTGACACACCTGAATTTCAGCGATTGAGACGAATTCGTCAACTAGATATTGCTTATTTTACCTTTCATGGGGCTGAGGGTTCTCGTTTCACGCATTCTTTGGGTGTAATGGCTCTGACACGTCGTGCTTTCGATGTGATCGCCACCAAATATCCATATCTAGCAATCCATCGGACATTGGTATTAGTAGCTGCTCTGCTCCATGATCTTGGGCATGGGCCCTATAGTCATGCATCGGAAGAAGTTTTTGGGAGCAATCATGAAATATGGACTCTGAGATTGCTGAAGTTCAGCAAAATTGCTGAGGTTCTGAATAGTTACTCGACCGAATTAATTGCGGATTTAGAAAAAGTCTTTACGAAAAAATATGCCGTGCCATTTATTTATCAGCTAATTTCTAGTCAAATCGATTGCGATCGTCTTGATTATTTAGAACGAGATAGTTATTTCACTGGTGCTAAGTATGGGCAGTTGGATCTTGATCGGATTTTACTGGCTCTGCGTTTTGATCCGATTTCTCAAAACTTAGTAATTGGTCGCAAGGGAATGGTGGCAATCGAGCATTATTTGACGGTGCGTTATTTTATGTATCTGCAGGTCTATAACCATCCCAAAAATTTGGCGGCAAGATTTTTATTAGAGAGAATTTTTCGCAGAGCCAAAGTCTTAATCGGGACGAATGACGAAGAGCAAATATACAGCGATCGCACGATGATGGCTTGGCTAACCAAAGAGCCTCAATCTCTGACTTGTGAAGAATATTTTGCTTCCGATGACATAGTTTTTGCTTATCACATCCATCGATGGCGTGATAGTAGCGATCGCACTCTTGCGGATTTGTGTCGCCGCTTTCTAGATCGCGATTTATTGCGTGCTACGGATATTTCGCATTTAGACGACATTCAGCAACAAGAGAATCTCGATAGTTGGCGAGAGAAATTGATTTCTCAAGGACTAGAACCTAAATACTACTGTGGCATAAGAGTGTCACGGACTAAAGGCTATAGCATTTATAAGCAAGGGATTAATGTCCAGACAGAGCAAGGTCTACAGGATATTGCGCGATTATCTTCACTAGTACAAGCGATCGTTCAGCCAATTCAGAGGGCATGGCTAGTACATCCATAAACAAAAATGGGCGGGCAAAGCCCGCCCATTTTGTAATTAACGTGAGTTCAACGAAATAGGCAAAAGCAAAAGAAAATCTGAGACTAGGTTTGAAGAATTAAAAGCCTCAGCAATATCGACAATATCGCTTCGCACTTGGGTATCACGCGAATCTTCTGTGATTTTTGACCTTGGAATGCGGATATTGTCACAGACGCGAAGTTGCTGGGTATCACCTTTATGATTTTTCACTCGAAGCATGTCGTTATTTTTTTATAGCTGTCGCCAAATCAAAACCCAAGAATTGATTGGCGGCGCTTCGCGCCGCCAATCAATTCTTGGGTTTTGATTTGGCCTAAGACGAGTGACTGCAACTATAGAAGCATTTTTTGCTTGTTACTATAGCTAGCAACTTTGGTTGATTACCAAGAGCGTAAGAAAAAATAAAAAGTTAGCCTGCGGCTGACTTTCAAAAAATCGATTTTGGGTTTTCTAGCGCCTGCGGCGCTAGAAAACCCAAAATCGATTTTATAATTAAAATTTCTGATTTTTAAAGAAAGTGATTGACAATCAATACAATCCTTTGAGATGATTGATGATTGTGAGATTTTATTGATTGAGCATAAAGACCCTTGGCTAATGTAATTGTTATTGGGGCGCAGTGGGGTGATGAAGGTAAAGGCAAAATTACCGACTTGCTGAGCCGCTCCGCAGATGTCGTTGTCCGCTATCAAGGCGGTAATAATGCAGGACATACGGTCGTCGTTGGCGATCGCACCTTTAAGCTACACCTGATTCCATCAGGAATCCTGTATCCCAAAACGGAATGTATCATTGCCAATGGCACTGTGATCGATCCGAAGGTGCTTCTTGAAGAAGTGGATCGACTCAAAGATTTGGGTATATCAACAGAGAACCTGTTTATTTCTGAAACCGCCCATGTCACGATGCCCTACCACCGTGAACTTGATCGTGCCTCTGAGACACAAAGAGCTGAGCATAAGATAGGTACGACAGGACGAGGTATTGGACCAACCTACGCTGATAAATCTGAGCGTGTTGGTATTCGTATCATTGATCTGATGGATGAAAAACGTATGCCGAAAAAGCTGCGTTGGGCGATCGAGCAAAAAAACATTGTTTTACAAAAGCTCTATAATTTAGAACCGCTTGATGTCGAATCAATCATCGAAGAATATCGAGGCTATGCAAATCGCTTGCGCTCTCATGTGGTCGATGCTTCACTAAAAATTGACGCAGCTATCCGTGAACGTCGCAATATCTTGTTTGAAGGCGCACAAGGAACTTTACTTGATCTCGATCATGGAACCTATCCTTATGTGACATCATCAAACCCAGTTGCAGGCGGTGCTTGTATTGGAGCAGGCGTAGGACCAACTTGCATCGATCGCGTGATCGGTGTTGCCAAAGCATATACAACTCGTGTTGGAGAAGGACCTTTCCCAACTGAGTTGCATGATGACATTGGCAATCACATCGGTGAGCGCGGTGCAGAATTTGGCACAACCACGGGACGCAAACGCCGTTGTGGTTGGTTTGATGGCGTAATTGGTCGTTATGCGGTTCGCATTAATGGACTAGATTGCCTTGCTGTCACCAAACTTGATGTCCTCGACGATCTCGAAGAAATCAAAGTTTGTACTGCCTACGAACTTGATGGCAAAGTCGTCCACGACTTCCCAAGTGATGCTCGGGCATTTGCTAGAGCAATCCCCATCTACGAAACCCTTCCTGGTTGGAAGCAATCAACTAGTGAATGCAAAGTCGTTGAGGATTTGCCCAAAGAAGCAAAAGACTATCTTGAGTTTCTTGCTGATCTAACAGGCACTCCGATCGCGATCATCTCTCTAGGCGCAAGCCGAGGACAAACCATCATCGTGGAAGACCCAATTCATGGGCCCAAGCGTGGCTTGTTGAGAGTCTAGATTTTTTAATTTTATTTTTATAAAAACAAAATTAAAAATTAATCACCATATCACCAATCACTAAATTACCAAAATGCAACTACAAATAAACGCTACTACTCGTCCTCCAGCAAACAATCGCGCCCTCCGTCGTAATGGTCAAATTCCTGCGACTGTTTATGGACACAAAGGATCTGAGTCAATCTCCATTACTTTAGATGCTAAAGAAGCAACTACTTTATTGCGTGAGGCAACGATCAATAACACAATGATCGAAGTAAATGTAACTGATGGCGACTTCAAAGGCAAAACACTGTTGCGTGAAGTTCAAAATCATCCTTACAAACCTGCTATTTATCACCTCAGCTTTTTTGCGATCGAGTCTCAGTCGAAGATCGAAGTTGACATTCCATTGCACTTTGTTGGTGTTCCAGTAGGTGTAAAAGTTGGCGGTGGCTCTATTGACACCATCAAGAACTATGTACGTGTAGCTTGTGCTCCTAACAATATCCCTGAAAGCTTTGAAATCGATATTACTAATCTTGATATCGGCAAGGGTGTCCATGTTAGCGAAATCGCCTATCCTGAAGGTGTTAAGCCCGTAACTGAAACCACTGCTCTTGTTATTACCATTCTCAAGAAATAAAGAAAGGGCGCTAAGCACCCTTTCTTATATTTAAAAAGGGTTGTGACGCTTTGCGTCACAACCCTTTTTATTACAGCAACAAGAAATTTTTTAAATGTCTTGCTAAGCAAGACATTTAAAAAATTTCTTGTTTGGGTTTGGGCGCAAAGCGCCGTAAGTCTACACAAGAACTATATGCCGATCTCGATCAACCTTTAGCCATCCTTCATCTTGCAATAGCTTCATTGCTCTAGTCACAGTGACACGAGTACTGCTAATGGCGCTGGCAAGGTGTTGATGTGTAAGGCGCACGGTTAGACGAGTACCATCTTCAACAGGAATGCCTACTTCTTGCTTAAGCAAAAGCAAAATTTGTCGGAGGCGTTCTTCAACTCGCTTGTTGCTAACTAGCGCTAACAGAGATTCTGTTTGCTGAAGGCGACGATTGAGGTGTTGCAAAATTCCTTGATAAAGTAGCGGAGAATTCTCTAGTTCGAGCAAAGTGAAGCGCATCAAGTCAATATCTGATAAGGCGATCGCTTGATATGGATCAAGGTTTGTTAGGGGTAAGCCAAAGGGCATTGCTTGCACCGCAAAGCCAACCAAAACTTCATCGCCTGAAGGGTGCAAAGTATTAAGTTGCACTACTCCGCGACAAACGACCCATACTTCATGGGGATACATGGGAACGATTTGTCCACTTTTGTAGGTATGCATGGTGCGGCCGCGATAAATCTCTTCGAGCGATCGCCGCCAGTCAGATACCGAAGTTGTGGAGTTAAGGTTGAAACTTGAGAACGTATATGTCATAAAAGCATGAGGTACATATTCGCTATCCTATGTGTTTCTCGACACTATCGGGTTAAGCCTAGTTTATCTAATCAATAAATTTTTCTTAAATCCTGAAATAGACCGAAAAAAAGGTGTCACAAAGTGACACCTTTTTTCGGTCTATTTGAGAACTAGCGTAATATTATTATCCTTGGGAGGAATATCACTAAATGCTTCAAAGTATTCCTTCGCTACTGTAGGGAAATTGGGAAACTCAAACTTAGCATCACCATCAGCAATATAAGCCCAAAAATAGCGAAGTTCAGGAGTGAGAGTCTCGGCAAGTTCTAGAGGTAAATTAAGAGGGGGATGCGTCAATAATCTTAGAACAAATGGATGTGAATGATCCCCCATCCATTCCCGCGAGAATTGTAATAAATCAGCTTGCTCAGGAATTGATTTGACTCGAAAAGATTCAATCTCTAGTCGATCGCCTGATGCATCGGAAATGTAACTGAGAACGCGATATGGATGAGGATAGCTGACCAAAGAGCCTGTGGTGATGTCATAAAGATTGTAGCGATCGCTATAGGCAATATCCTGCACATGCAGATGTCCAGTAAAAACAAGCTTCACATTTGCTTGATGTAAAATTTTGCACAAGCGCTCAGTGTTACCAAGCATATAGCGTTTACCAAGTGCATTGCATGACTGATCGTGCATATGCTCCAACACATTATGATGAATGGTTACTAGATTCAATTCATAGTCTTGATTTTCTAGAACCGATTGCAACCAATCTAACTGCTCTTCGTCAATCCAACCAATTTGTTGTCCATTTTCATCAAATTGATTAGAATTCAATCCAATTAGGCGGACATTAGGCAGTACTTCGCACTCATAATAGAGTTTATTTGGTTTGCTCAGACCATCCTCAAACCCAAACTTAGTATAGTGAGGAGCAAACTGATCAAAAGTTTCTATTCTTGGTACGTCATGGTTTCCTGCAATCACATAGACTGGATAGGGAAGTTGGGCGAGGCAATCCGATAGCCATTGATGGTTTTCTGGTTCACCATGTTGAGTGAGATCTCCAGGCAAAAGCAGAAAGTCTAAATCTAGGTTAGCCAGTTGCAACAGCACCTCTTTAAATGCGGGGATACTATACTCAACGAGGTGAAATCGCGAAGGATGCTGCCAAATCGTGTGGGGCAATGCGATATGCAAATCGGAGGCGATCGCAAATTTAAACTTAAGTGCCACCTAGATCCAAACCATGAATAATTACCTTTTGATTATAGGCTATAGCTAGGTAAAACCCCAAAATGAGATGTGGCGCTTCGCGCCACATCAACGCTATAGCAATCCACAAGAAACTTTTTGAAAGCGTTGCGAAGCAACGCTTTCAAAAAGTTTCTTGGTTTGGGTTTGAGAGCAAAGCGTTGTAATTGCTATGTAATAGAGTCAAAATGCCATTTACAATGGTTGGATAACATTGTTTTATGACCAAAATTTGAATGGCTGAATTAGCTCTATCGTCGGCTCTAGTTAATCGAGATGCGCTCACACCGATGATGCAGCACTATATTGAGATGAAAGAGCAGTATCCTCATGCGGTGATGTTGTATCGGTTGGGGGATTTTTTTGAGGCGTTTTTTGAAGATGCCGAGCTGATTTCACGGGAATTGGAATTGGTGCTAACAGGTCGTGATGGGGGCAAAACGATTGGACGTATTGCCATGGCAGGGATTCCTCACCATGCCCTCGATCGCTATGCCAATCAATTAGTTGAAAAGGGCTACTCGATCGCTGTTTGCGATCAAATGGAAGCAGCCTCCGAAGCTCAGGGACTAGTTCGCCGCGAAGTTACCAGAGTAATTACCCCAGGCACAGTGATCGAAGAGGGAATGCTGGCGGCTAAGAAAAATAATTTTTTGGTAGCGATCGCAAATGGCGGCGAGAATTGGGGCTTAGCTTACACTGATATTTCTACAGGCGAGTTTTCGGTCACGCAGTTAAATAGCACCGAGCATTTAATTCAAGAACTATTACGGTTACAGCCTGCCGAGGTTTTGATTCCCATCGATGTGCCAAATCCGCAATTGTTTCGCGGTTCTAAAGCTGAGAAAACTGGAGCATTTTGGGAAGGAATTTCGCAGAAAAAACAATCCGTTTTACCTGAGCCTTATAGCGCTTTGCCTGAAAGCTTCTGCTATACACCGCGATCGCAAGCTCCTTTTGCCTTAGCTGAAGCCAAGCAGCGTATTCTTGATACATTCCGAGTGCGATCGCTGGAGGGTTTTGGCTGTAAAGCCCTACCTTTAGCAATTAGAGCAGCAGGTGGCATTTTAGAATATTTAGAATCCACGCAAAAAAGTGTAAAAATGCCATTGCAAGGAATTTCTACCTATGCGATCGCCGATTATCTAATTCTCGATAACCAAACGCGCCGCAATTTAGAAATCACCCAAACTGTGCGTGATGGCACTTACTATAGTTCGCTATTATGGGCGCTCGATAAAACTACAACAGGCATGGGGAGCCGTGCTTTACGGCGTTGGCTGTTGCAACCTCTCAAGGATATCGCCGCCATTCATGAACGTCTTGATACTATTACCGAATTGCTCAAACAACATTCTCTCCGCAAAAATTTGCGAAGTTGTTTGAGCCAAATCTATGATATCGAACGTCTATGCAGTCGCATTGGAGCAGGTACAGCAAATGGACGAGATCTAATTGCTGTAGCAATGTCTCTAGAAAGAATGCGCGATGTTGCTGATGTTGTTGCCAAATCTAATTCTCGCTATTTAAAAGCTTTACAGTCAGTGCCATCGGAACTGTTGCAACTTGGTTCGCAGTTACAACGCACGCTCGTTGAAGAACCACCGATTTATATTACCGAAGGCAATATCATTCGTTCGGGCGTAAATGAACAACTCGATCGTCTGCGTCAACAGAGCCGTGATGATGTGGAATGGCTAGCCTCTTTTGAGAAGCAGGAAAAAGAACGCACGGGTATTAACACGCTCAAAGTTGGGTTTAACAAGGCTTTTGGCTATTACATCAGTATCTCGCGCGGCAAAAGCGAACAGGCTCCAGCAGATTACATCCGTAAGCAAACTCTCACCAATGAAGAGCGCTATATCACACCAGAACTAAAGGAACGAGAAACAAGAATTCTCAATTCTGATAGTGAATTAAAGCAGTTGGAATATGACCTATTTGTGGAGTTGCGGCTACTTACGGCTAAGCATATCGAACCAATGCGAATCCTCGCTACTGCCCTCGCCGCTGCCGATGTCTTGTGTAGCCTAGCTGAAGTAGCCGTTACTTATAACTATTGCCGTCCCCAAATTACCAACGATCGCGCAATCGCTATTTATAATGGTCGTCATCCAGTTGTCGAGCAGTCCCTCCCCGCAGGTTTCTTTGTTCCCAATTCCACCTATTTAGGGCATGATGATCAAGCTCCTGATTGTCCAGATTTAATCGTGCTAACTGGTCCCAATATGAGCGGTAAAAGTATTTATTTGCGACAAGTTGGACTAATTCAACTGATGGCTCAAGTAGGCAGTTTTATTCCTGCGGAATCGGCGACTTTGGGAATCTGCGATCGCATATTTACCCGTGTTGGCGCAGTCGATGATCTCGCCACAGGTCAATCTACGTTTATGGTGGAAATGAATGAAACTGCAAATATTCTCAATCATGCTAAGGATCATTCCTTAGTACTGCTTGATGAGATTGGACGCGGCACTTCGACTTTTGATGGCATGGCGATCGCATGGTCAGTTGCGGAGTATATCGCTAATAAAATCAAAGCACGCGGGATTTTTGCAACCCATTACCATGAGCTTAATGAACTAGCGAGCTTGCTGCCCAATGTGGCAAATTTCCAAGTGACTGTCAAAGAACTAGAAGATGAAATCATCTTTTTGCATCAAGTTCAAGAAGGCGGCGCTGATCGTTCCTATGGGATTGAAGTGGGGCGTTTAGCAGGCTTGCCTGCAAGTGTGATCAGTCGTGCTAAGCAAGTATTAGAACAAATTGCAAAAAACAGTCATATTGCCACTGGATTGCGATCGTCTGGTGGAGCTACTAAAGGCGATCGCTTGGCAAAGTCAGCATCTCGACCGAGCAAGGAGCCGCGAAATGAAGCACAAATGACAATTTTTGATACTAATTCTCCCTAGAGTAACCACGATGAGCCTTGCAAAATGCGCTATTCTCTAGTTTTGGAGCTTTTTAACGATTGCTATGCATTACTTTAATTTTGGGCAGCTTAGTAAATATGTATAAGGGTTATCAAACGTAAAATTTCTAGCAGTAAAAGCTTATGACTAGCCTCAAAAATGTTCTTGAGGAAATCGTTGTCGTCGAAGTACAAGAACAACTCAACCATCTCAGCAAAACCGCCCGCGAGGCAATTAACCTTAGCGAGGTAGCTGCTTTTGCGCTAAATCGATTACCTGTTCTTTATGCAAGTACAAGCCGAGGATGGTTACAGCAACGCAAACGAGCCCATAGTGAACTCCAGCCGCAGATAGTCAGTGCTGTTCAGCAGGCTTTGCTGGGAGTAAAGCGTGATCCTTTGCGAAAATCGACAAAAATTGAGGCTAGTAAGGTCGATACACCCGCTCATATTCTGACCAGATTACAAAAACTTTTTAGCAAGCCGACTTTGCAATGGCATCAAGTACCGCAGGTTTTTCAGGAAGCACTCAGTCTAGTCAGTCACACACCAGAATATTTAAGTTTGAGCATTAATGATCGCAATCGATTGCAAGAAATTAAAGGTTATTTAAATCGTAAAGATGCTCATCAGCATGAGCATCGGGATTGGCATAATAACGTTGAACTGCCAAATCCTGAACTTAACTCCTATATCCTTTCAGCTTCTTACTTCCTAATCAATGTTTTAGAAGATTTAGCAAAACAAGAAGTAAAAAATCAATTGATCCATATGGCAAATGTTTTGCCGCGCAAAGTTGGTGCTGATGATGTATGTGCATATGTACTGAATCGTCTGCCTGCATTGTATGCCACTACTCAACAAGGCGTAATCTGGCAAACTCAAAAAGCAAAGGAGCAGCTATCCAGCCAGATAGAATCAACCGTTATTCAATCACTAATGACTTTGGGCAAAACACCTCGTCGTTTAGCCGATCCGATCCCATTACTTAAATTTGAAGGAGAATGCGAACAAGCTATCAATGAGCTGCGTCTAATTTTTCAGAGAGAAGATATTACTTGGCAGAATATTGCAAACTTGGCTGAATATGCGATCGAGCATGAGAGGCAAGGGATGACTTATTGGCGGCAGCAATGGCGAATGCTAGGGCAAATTTATAGCGAAATGTACTTAAAACCAGGGGATGCTGAGCTATCTCTTCGCCATACCTCAGATGGTGAAGTCTTAACCGTGAGAGCACATACTAAAGAAGCTTTTGGTTGGCTAGCAGATAATCCTAAAAATTTAGGCATCAGTACTTTGCGTCTTTTTCCTGCGGTTGCAGAGATCGAACTTTACGGCTTCTTCTTAGATTTTTCTATTAACTACACTCGCGAAGAAATGGCAGCCGATGGGATTATTTGAATATGTAGAAAATAACCCTTTTAAATGGTGCATCTTCGCCACAATACTTTAAATTATCGTATTGCAATTTGGAACTTTTGCTATATCCTAAATAGCCATATATAGCTAATTTCAGAAACCTTGTTCGATAACATCTGCAAATTTATTGCTGAGACCTATTCTACTGACATCGCCACATGGCTGCTTGGTGAAGCAATTCAGCTTACTCAAGTGCAACCTCAAGAGTTGGCAGTGGAGCCAATTCGTGCAGATAGTTTGATTTTGCTCGAAGCTGAAGGACTGCTATTACATTTAGAGTTTCAAACCAAAGCCGATCGCCAAATTCCGTTTCGGATGCTGGACTATTGGGTACGCGCAACAAGGAGATTTCCTGATAAAAACATCCACCAAGTTGTGATTTACCTGAAAGAAACAAGTGCGGATGTAGTCTATCAGAACAAATTTGAAGGCAGCAAAACTTCTCACGAATTTGAGGTAATTAGATTATGGGAACAGTCTGCTGATAAATTTTTAGAGAATGTGGGGATGTTGCCTTTTGCTATACTGGTCAGTGACAGAAACAAAGAAAGTTTGCTCCAAGAAATCGCTCAAAAAATCGATCAAATCCCTGAACTAAATACTCGTAAAACTATAGCAGCAGCAACTTATGTGTTAGCGGGTCTAGTTTTAAATAAAAACATCATTAAGCAAATTTTGAGGAGAGATATCATGCGTGAGTCTGTAACATATCAAGAAATTTTGCAAGAGGGTCGCCAAGAGGGTCGCCAAGAGGGTCGCCAAGAGGGTCGCCAAGAGGGCATGAAGAATGCGCTTACAATTATTATTTTGAAGCAGCTTACGCGCAAGTTTGGTACTTTGCCGCCAAAGCTGCATTCGCGAATTATCAGGTCGCACGTCCCTCGTTTAGAAAATCTTGCTGAGGCAGTTTTGGATTTTGAGAGTTTGGCTGATTTAGAAGCTTGGTTAAATAAGAAATAGGTTTTTGTAAGCTCTAAATGCCACAATAAATTTAATAGTAATTTGGTCGCAGCAAAAATTCATGACTCAAGATGCTGATTTCGAGATGATTACGATCGCAGTCGAGCCTTATGAAGATCAAACTCAGACGGGTAGCTCTGTTGCTCATCCCAGAGGGTGGGGCGGTGAGGCTCAATCAAGTAAAAATATTAAGCAAGAAAAGACCTTAACTGTTGCTGAACTCGAACAAAAGATGTCGGGCTTTTTGCAAATGGTGGGGCGGGTTTTTAGTAGTGCTGAGAAGGAGGCTAAGAAACGGCGGGAATGTGTCTCGACGAAATCGAGCTATCGGTGGAGATTGGGGCTGAGGGCGAAATTCGGCTGATCGGCAGTGGTGCTAAAGCTAGCGGCAAGAGTGCGATCAAGCTCAAGTTTAAACGGGTGACGGAAGATTAGAGTTTATGGCGAATTGGGCGATCGCGATCGGGGTTAATGAATATCAGTTTTTGCATCATTTGAAGTATGCGAAAAATGACGCGCTGCATATTTGTGATTTTTTAGGAAATGAGGCAAAGTTTGATCGCATTTTCTATTTTTCCGATGATTCGCCAGATCTTGATGGCAAGACGACTAAGCCTTTTCGCAACAATTTGCTGAAGGTATTTAAGGAGCTTTTTGCTCAGCCATTTCTCCATGAAAGCGATAACTTTTGGTTCTTTTTTGCTGGGCATGGCATTTTATGTGATGGGATCGATTATTTGATGCCGAGCGATGGCGATCCCGATAATGTTGTGGACACAGGAATTTCAGTCAATCAAGTAATCCAAAATTTGCGCGGAAGTGGCGCGGGTAATGTAATTTTGGCGCTAGACGCTTGTCGCAATCAGGTGCGGCGCAACGGTGACACGCGATCAGGGGAAGGAATTGGGCGTGAAACTGAGAGAGTTGCCAAAATTGCGGATGTGATAAGTATTGCGGCTTGTAGTCCGTCGGAATATTCCTATGAGGTTGACGATCTTCAGCATGGGGCATTTACTTACGCTTTGGTGGAGGGGCTTGGCTTGCAAGGTCGTTGTGCAACGGCGGCGAAGTTGAATACTTACTTATCTCAAGCATCGTGTTCCTGAATTGGCGAAGACTAGACAAACTCCGCGCATGATGCTCGATCCACAAGAGAAAGGACATTTGATTTTGATGCCGAAATATGCAGAAAAGATCGATCTAGAACCTCTTAAGAAGGATGCTTTTAAGGCACATCGCAACAAAAATCTTTATCTGGCGAGACGTTTGTGGATGCAGGTTTTGGCGGTGGATGGGACAGACTATGAAGCGATCGCAGAAATTGAAGGTTTGGCGGTGGAGCGTTATCTTGGCACATCGCCACAAGTAGCGCCTAATCCTGCTGTTGAGTCTGGGAAGCGCAATGTAAGTAAAGAACCAGAACCGAATCCGTTAACTATTGACCTTGGAAATGGCATCACCTTAGATCTAGTACTTGTCCCTGCGGGAAGTTTTGCTATGGGTGAGCATCAGGTAACTTTAAAAGAATTTCTAATTGGCAAATATGCGGTGACTAATTCTCAATGGCAAGCTGTGATGAAAAAACAGGGATCGATAAATTGCGATAAAAAGTTTCAAGGAGATTTGCAGCCTGTTGTTGGTGAGTCTTGGCATAAGGCTAGAGCCTTTTGTCAGAAGCTGTCGCAACAGACAGGACGAGCGGTAAGACTACCCACCGAAGCTGAATGGGAATATGCAGCAAGGGGTGCTAATCAGAGTAAAGGTTATGAGTATTCAGGTAGTAACAATCTCGATGAAGTGGGATGGTACGACGATAACTCTGGCAGTAATACGCATACTGTGGGGCAGAAAAAGGCTAATGAGCTTGGCATTTATGACATGAGCGGCAATGTGTCGGAATGGTGCTTAGATGAGTGGCACGATAGCTATGATGACAAGCCAGAAAAATTAAAAAGTAACGGTAATGAAGCTTGGGATAATTTTAATGTGGACAATAATGACAATCATTCTTACCTGCTCCGTGGCGGTTCTTGGGACAGCAAAGTTAGGATCTGTTGTGCTGCCTCTCGCGACTTTGGCATCGCGCGTCTTCGGAACGATCAAATTGGTTTTCGTTTAGTTATCGCTTCTTCTTAGTGAGGACTTAGTTTACCCTTTACTCTTTTACCCTCTTGCCCTTTGTATTTCCCCATTTCGCCTTTGGCGATCAAATTTTTTTGCAATATACTTGAAATCATCAAACAAGAAATCTAATAAGATGACAATTAAAGAAAAAGTTCTCAATGCAGTCACCGAACTCCCTCAAAATGTTGACTTTGAGGAGATATTAGAGCGTCTTTATTTTCTCTACAAATTAGAGACAGGATTACAAAAAATTCAGACAGGAGACACGCTTACCCACTCACAAGCCATGCTCAGTCTAAAAACATGGCACAAATAAACTGGACGCGAATCCATTCGCGAAGTAATTTTTCGCAATTACCGCATTGTCCATTCTTTAGAGAGGGAATCTGAAAAACCATAAATTATGGTGGGAATGCTCTGACCTGACGAAATGTCTCTCAATCCAAAATTCTGTCAAATGGGGATGATTGCTATAATTACCATATCGCTCCGATTAGGAAACCATCATGACTCAGGCGATCGCACCACCCAATCTCTCAAATAATGCCCCTGAAGACAAACTTCTCTGGACAAGTGCTGACTTAGAGCTACTACCCGAAAACGGTAACCGTTATGAAATTATTAATGGAGAACTTTACGTGACTAGAGCGCCCCACAACAAACATCAAAAAACTTGTGGCAGATTTTTTACTGTTTTAGATATTTGGTCGGTAGCTACAAAATTAGGTGAAGCCGAGATTGGCGCAGGGGTGGTTTTTGGTGATAATGATGATGTCATTCCTGATGTGGTGTGGCTGAGCAATGAGAGACATGCAGCATTGATTGATGATTCTGGACATTTTCGTGGTGCGCCTGATCTGGTAATAGAAGTACTATCAGCAGGGACAGAAAACGAAAAACGCGATCGCGAAGTTAAGTTGAAACTCTATTCATCACGGGGAATTTTGGAATATTGGATCGCTGATTGGAGAAATAAGCAAGTTCAAGTTTATCGCCGAGAAAATGGAATTCTCAAATTAGAAATGACTCTATTTGTTAGTGATACTCTTACTTCACCATTATTACCAGACTTTTCTTGTCCTTTAGTCCAGATTTTTGAATAAGTTTGCCAGAGAAGTTTGCAAATGAGCATATGCTCATTTGCAAACTTCTCTACATAAGGCGGTAAAGTAAAGCCAGAACTAAAAGCTTTTATTTTGTGTTTATGTCCTTTCAACGCTCTAGTGGAATTTTATTACATCCAACCTCACTACCCAGTAAATTTGGGATCGGGGATTTAGGAGAGACGGCTTATCAGTTTATTGAGTTTTTATCGCGTAGTGGTCAAAAGCTATGGCAAGTGCTGCCCCTTGGCCCAACAGGATATGGGAATTCTCCCTATATGAGCTTTAGCGCGATCGCAGGTAGCATGTATCTGATCAGCCCAGAGCTTTTAGCAAAGCAATATTTGCTTAAAGAAGAGGATTGGGCGGATATTCCTGAATTTAATCAAGATCGGGTTGATTTTGAGGCAGTGATGCCATACAAACGCAAATTGCTAGAGATTGCTTTTGAGCGCTTCAAACAAGGATATGTCGATCAAGATCTCCAACATCACCACGATCTGTATTTGCTCCAAGAGCAATTCAAAAAGTTTTGCTACGAAGAAGCTGATTGGCTCGAAGACTATGTGCTATTCATGGCACTGCATGAACAAAATCCTAAAATCCTTTGGAATAATTGGGAACCTGCGATCGCTAGACGGGAAGCTCAAGCATTACAACAAAAGCGTGAAGAATTGCATGACCAAATTGAGTTTCAAAGATTTGTGCAATTTATCTTTTTTGATCAATGGTTGAAACTCAAGCAATATGCCAATATGCGAAGCATTCAAATTATTGGCGATATTCCCATCTATGTATCGCACAATAGCTCTGATGTCTGGGCAAATCCCAAAAACTTTGTTCTTGATCCTGAAACCTATGAAGTCGCCCAAATGGCAGGAGTCCCACCCGACTATTTCAGCGCCACAGGTCAACTATGGGGCAATCCAGTCTATAACTGGGAATATCTCCAAGAAACTAACTTTGCATGGTGGATTGATCGCTTCAGATTTTTAAATCGGTATGTTGATATTATTCGTATCGATCACTTCCGAGGCTTTGAAGCTTTTTGGCAAGTACCCGCAGGTGAAGAAACAGCCATCAATGGCGAATGGGAAACAGCCCCGGGAACTGAGCTATTTACAAAGCTGAATGAGGTGATGGGTGAGTTGCCAATTCTTGCCGAAGATTTGGGCGTGATCACTCCTGAAGTTGATAAGTTGCGCGATGATTTTGGGTTTCCTGGGATGCGCGTCCTCATGTTTGCGTTTGGAGGTGGCTCCGACAATTTTCATTTACCCCACAATTACGTCCGCAATTGTGCAGTTTATACAGGAACTCATGACAATGACACGGCTGTGGGCTGGTGGCAGCGAGCTAGCAGATACGAAAAAGAATTGTTTTACAAATATATAGTTGGTTTTGCCGCAGGTGAGCCGATTAACTGGGTGCTGATCCGTATAGCGATGGCAGCAGTATCGGTAATTGCAATCGTGCCTCTGCAAGATGTCCTTGGCTTAGATAACAGTGGTCGCATGAATACACCAGGAACTGCGACAGGAAATTGGGGCTGGCGCTATAGCGATCCCAATTTGCTCAACCAAGATCTTAGCGATCGCCTACTCGAAATTACACAACTCTATAGCCGCTAAGTACCTCAACCCAATAAAAAAAGGTGTGTCACAAAGTGACACACCTTTTTAGGACAAATCAAAACCCAAGAATTGGTTGGCGGCGCTCCGCGCCGCCAACCAATTCTTGGGTTTTATGTCTTAGTAAACTTGCCGACAGCTATACAAACCACAAAATCGGGTTTTAAATTATAATTGCGACCTTTATTATTAGTCTTAAGAAACTTGACACAAAATTTGGTATGAGAATATATATCTACTATTAATAAATTTCACAAACGATTCCTATAAAGTCGTTCTGCCCCAAAACAATGTCTTCCGTCGCTTCTGAAGCTTTACTCATCATTTTACTAATTCTTGTCAATGGTGTTTTTTCGATGTCCGAGCTAGCGATCGTATCTGCTCGCAAAGTGCGCCTAGAGCAATGGGCAAAGGAAGGAAATGCAAAAGCCAGAGCAGCTTTAAGATTGATCGCTTCACCCACAAATTTCTTGTCAACCGTTCAGATAGGGATTACCTTAATCGGAATTTTAAGCGGTGCATTGGGTGGTGCAACCGTCGCTCAAACTTTGCAGCAGACATTCGATACCGTCCCTTTGTTACAACCCTATAGCAAAACCATTAGCTTTGCGATCGTGGTTGGTATCATCACTTACCTCTCTCTAGTAGTTGGCGAGCTTGTTCCTAAGCGATTAGCGATGAGCAATGCTGAGCAGATTGCCTGTGCAGTTGCGCCACCGATGCGATTTCTTGCCAATATTGGTACTCCTGTTGTGTATTTACTAAGTATTTCAACAGAAGCTTTACTTGGTTTATTAGGAATTCAGGTAACTGAAGAATCGCAAGTTACAGAAGAAGAAATTAAGGTGATGATTGCTCAAGGAGCCGAATCAGGCATGTTTGAGGAGGCGGAACATGACATGGTTGAGCGTGTTTTTCGTTTAGGTGATCGCCCCATTAAATCTCTGATGACTCCACGCACAGAAATCGACTGGCTCGATGTTGATGCGCCTTTTGAAGAAACACAGCGCGAAGTTTTAAACAGTGGGCATTCCCGCTTTCCTGTTGCAAGAGAAAATCTTGATGATTGTGTAGGTATTGTTGAGATCAAAGCATTTCTCAACGCTAGTCTCAATGGTACTCCCATCGATTTAGTCAAAGCTAGTAGTCCTCCTCTATATGTTGCCGAGACTGCAAGTGCTTTGAGTGTCTTGGAGCAGTTTAAACAATCTGGCGATCGCGTCGCAATGGTGACCGATGAGTATGGTGGTGTTGAAGGGCTAGTAACCCTTACAGATTTACTCGAAGCGATCGTTGGGGATCTGCCATCAAATGATCGTCAAGGTGATCCCGATGCTATGCAAAGAGAAGATGGTTCTTGGCTAATCGATGGCATGATTTCTAGCGATCGCCTCAAAGAGATTCTCGAAGTTGAAGAGCTCCCCTATGAAGAAGAACACAATTACCATACTCTTGGTGGGCTGATGATGACTTATCTTCGACATATTCCCATGGTTGGTGAACATTTCACTTGGGAGAGAATGCGCTTTGAAGTCGTGGATATGGATGGCAACCGAGTAGATAAAGTACTAGTTAATTTATCGCCGCCAATAGTACCCACTGACGAAGAACCAAGAAGTAATTTTAAACGAACATAAAAAATATCGGCAATATCGGCAAATATAAAGACATGCAATGCATGTCTTTATATTTGCTTATAATCCTTTCACCCTAAAGAAATAGATATGCCTCCATCTCTACTAGCTTCTAGACTTTACACACTTTGTACGAATCTTTAGGATTAACTGCTTAGCAATGTATAGCTAATGTCACTTGTCTTAGGACAAATCAAAAACCAAGAATGGATTGGCTGCGCTCCGCGCAGCCAATCCATTCTTGGTTTTTGAGCTAACATCACCTGATTCAAAAGCTCAATTAGTCACAAGCTATTAATTTGAGTAGAGAGCTAACTTTATTCACTAGCTCCGATGTCGAGAAACCTTTAGTGAGATAATCAGTTGCACCAAGACGAGTTGTCTCGCGAGACCATTCTTCCGCAAGACGTGATGAAATCACAAGGATTGGCATATCCAATCCTGCTTGACGACAGCGATCAATCAACGTGAATCCATCCATACGTGGCATCTCAATATCAGTAATTAGCAAAGCTGGTTGACCATACCGTAGCAACCATTGCCAAGCATCCATCCCATCATCGCAAGTTGTAATTTCATATCCTTGCGGTGATAAGCTGCTCTCAATTCTTCGCCGCATTAGTGCCGCATCATCAACTACTAAAATCTGACGATCGCTGGATAGTTCGAGGAAGGAAGCATTTGATTGAGAACTAGAAATTGTGAGTCGTTCAGCATCCGAGGAGAAGAAGACTTCGACAAAGGAAAGTGCGTCAATTACAGGAATAAGTTTGCCATCAGGCATCAGGCTCATCCCGATTAAGCCGATCGGCGCAAACAAAGGCGCTGGAATTGGATTCACCAGCAAATCACTCTGACCAATCAAGGTGTCAGCAATCAACCAAATACCGCGATCGCTACCTGATTGTTTCGTTCTCACTGCGATCGCAGATGGCAGGATCGTTCTGGTTTCCGTTTGACCTTGCCAATATTGATAAAGATCGATCGCAGGTACTTTACCCGAATCTTCTTGCACTTCAATTGTATAGTCAGAACGATCTGTCTTTTGCCAGAGCAAACCCTCCATCAAAGTAGTTGTGTAAATCTCGGAAGTAGGAACCGCAAAAGTGCGATCGCCTGCTTGCAAGAGCATACATCGTACAAACAAATGTGGAACAGGGACTTGAATTGTGAAAGCTGTACCTTTACCGATTTGGGACACAAGACTGAGCTTGCCATTCATTAGTGCAACTTGGCTTGCTACTACATCCATCCCTACGCCCCGACCTGAAATATCGCTAACGACCGTAGTAGAAGTAAAGCCAGATTGGCATAGTACATTGAGGAGACGCTCAGAAGTACTGGTATCGGTAAGTGGCAGTCCTTTGGATTTGGCAATTTGACTAATGAGATCAGGATCAATTCCTTTGCCATCATCACGAATGCTAAGGTCAAACATACTACCGCGTCGTTTTAGAGACAGCTCGATTTTCCCCTGTAAAGGTTTGCCAGATTGCTCTCGATTCGGTGTATCTTCAATCCCATGATCATAGGAATTACGCAATAAATGAAGTACCACAGGTTCTAAACTACGAAGTGTACCGGCATCAAGTTCCAATTGTTCGCCAATAATCGTGAATTGAACAACTTTACCAACTCTAGTCATTAGATCTCGTAAAATCCCTCTCGATCTAAAAGCTAGTGTTGAGAATGGAATAAGACGACTTTCTTCGATGGTTTGCTGGAGATTCCGCAAGCTGCGATCAAGAACTTGGATGCTATCAGCAGTTCGCCTTGCCGATTCGCCTGTTTCTGAGCCTAACTCTATCAAACGCAGACTGATTTCCAATAAACGGTTAATTGCTGTATAGCCTTGACGATAGCGCTCAATCTTCAGACCATCCTGTTCTCCAGAAGAATCTAATAATGCGTAATCATCTTGGACTTCCCGCAGTTGGGTAATGTACTGCACACTATTTTGAGCAAGTGAGACTAATGGTAATAAATTCGCATAAACAGATTGGTAAAATCCTTGCGTGGCGCGAGTTGCCATTAATGTCTCAACTAGATATTGAGATGATCTCTCTAGGCGATCAAGTGGCACAGGGATTTGAATATCTGTCGTAAGAGAAACTTGAGAATTAATGAAAGATGAAACATCATTGCCAGCGATTAATCCAGATTCTATATTAGAAGATGAAATAATTGATTCTTGCTCAACCTCAAAAATTCCTCCCTGACGAGCGCTTTCTTTGACCTTTTGCAGAAATGGCATCCATTCTGTATGCCATAACTCACAATCTAGGCGATCGCATAATTCACTACCCTTTTGCAAAAAATCATGCCAAGTAGTCGCCAAATTAATTTCTGTACCAATTTCCTGCAACTGGGCAACCGTTTGCTTGGCGATCTCAGCAGTCTCTGTCGGGACTTCCCCTGTAAGTGGCAAATCTTCAATTGCCATTTCTAGCTCAAGAATGACCAAATCAAAACCTTGATCAGCAAATTCTTGCTGAACTTGGCGCATTTCGTTCCATTCAGGAAGATATTCGGATTGAATGCGATCGCGCAAGGTTTGAATATACTTCATCGCTGCATCAGGATCGCTTTTTTCACCCATCTGGACAGAGCCAATCAACAGTTCGCCAGCTTCGATCAGAGACTTAGCTAATTCCCCGTCAGCTAAAGGTGGCGCAATATCGAGATAGCGAAGATCGGAAAGTAAATCCTCTAATATGGTGGAGACTTGAAGTACAGCTTGAAATCCTACAGTTACAGAACCACCTTTAATCGTATGCACACACCTATATAGCTGCTGAATATCTTCACGCCAATTGGCAGCATTTAGCTGATGTACAGTATCCACATATAATTGCAAATACTTCTGCGTATCTAATTCAAATAGATTACGCAGTTCTTCTTGCAATTGTAAATCATCAAATTCAGAATTTGCCATAATTTGCTGTCATTTCGCTATTCGCTATCAATTTGTGATTATGCTCGAACATTAGCTCACAGCCTGAAATCCCTCAATTTCAAGAGTCTCCATCTCGTCAATTTCCATGTCCTCTGTTTCCAGCATTGGCGGCAAACGAAAAAACTGTACCCTTTCTAGTAACTGACGAGCCAGCATTCCCATCTTGCCTGATTGATCACGAGTAAACTGCGCTTGAGAAGCAGAACGTTCAGCAATCGATTCAATATCTTGAATCGATGCCAAGCTAAATTTTACGGCTTCAGCAATTGATTGAGAAGAATCAGTAACTGCCATACCAATTTCTGATAACTCTTCGGTTACAGTTGCGATATTGGTAAATGACTGTTCTGAACTATTCACACTATTCGTAAAGTCGGACACAAGGCTATTTACATCGCGAACATCTTGATCAATACCCGACACGACTACATCAACAAATCCCGTCCGTTGCTGCAAAGTTACTAACCCCTGATTGGTTTGGGTTGCCAAGTTATTTACCTGCGAGGCGATCGCTTCAAATTCTCTTGCCACAGAGACAAATTGTTCAGGATCTCGTTGTTCTAACGCCCGTGCCGCTACCATCGAGGCATTGGTCGCCAACACCTGAGTTAGGGAGGCAAGACGCTTTTGATCCAACACAAATTGTTTGGCAAGAGCCACGAATTCGCCCAGATTTTTAATCCTTTGCACCATCTGTACGGTCGCAGCTTGTAGCGACTCAATTGATGCTGTCAAGTAAATAATTTGCTCCTCCCCTTGTCGTACAGCTGAGCGTACCCTCTGCACAGCTTTGTTAGCCGCGATCGCTAGTTGAGCTGCTTCTTGAGCCAATTGGTTTACATCTTCAATTCCTAAACGGGCTTGCACCACCAAAGATTCCTGCTGCTCAGCGTTCTGAGATACCGTGATCGCTAATTTCTCAAGGCGATCGGTACGCAGTGTAACTTGCTGCGCGGTCTGCAAAACTGCCGCAAGTACTTCAGCTAGCTGCTCTGAGAGACGATTGAGCGTATCTGCAATCAAACCTGTCGCATGTGGACTCACTTCAGCCTTAGCTGTTAGATCTCCCATCTCAAGCTCCGAAACCACATCCAACAAGTGAGAAATCTCATCTTGGAAAATATCATTTTGGGCTTCGGCTTCAATCTTGGCAGTAGATTGATCTTGCTTGTTTTGCGCAAGGTTAAAAGTCATCTGATTAAAAACTTCAGCTAGCTTACCAATTTCATCCCGTGCACCAAGCTCTACAGATGTATCAAAATTGCCTGAGGAGTATTGTCTAGCGATCGCTTCTAGACCCTGAATCCTTTTGCTAAGGGTATTACCAATAAACAAACCAATTAATGAACTAACCGCAATCAAGATAGTCCCTAAGCCAAACACAAATAATGTGGCATCGGATAGTTGCCTTTGTGCCTCTTGGTTAACAATCGCCGCAAGGTGACTGTTTAGATACAAAGAGGCAATCACAAAGCCAATTAATGATAGAAAGCTAGTTGAACCGATCGCAAAGATAATTTTGGAGCTAATCGGTAAATTATTTAACCAACTACTCTTGTTTGAAGCTTGTCTGGATATAGGGGCAGCAGCAACGGCAGCCTTCCTCTTTCTTTTTGCATTCGCTTTTTTGCTTGAAAAGGGAGGTTTATTCGCCATACGTAAACATATTTAACAGTTTTGAAATGTCAAAGACAGGATAATTTTGGGTTTGCTTCTCAGTAACCCGTAAATTAGCTTGTCTTTTTAAAGATATTAACAACATACCGCTTCCTGTTGTGACTCTTGAGTGTGCTTCGCAACAATGTCAAAAATAATACTCAGAGAGCTTACTACTTGCCCACTATCTTTAAGGCTCAAACTTTAAGGCTCAAATTATTGTGTAGCATAAAGCCCGACTCAATAATTCTGACATTTCGATATAAATAAACCTCAGATTCAAAACCCATGTTGCCCGCTGCGCGGGCAACATGGGTTTTAAGGTTTTGCCTAAATTACTTACGCAAGTTCCTGTATCCTTGGATATTAACTTTTTAATTTAATAAATTTATCAATCAAGCGATCGCCATGCATCAAGCGTATGTACTGGGACTGGGACAGTCTGGAATTTCTGCGGCAAAATTGCTTAAAGCTGATGGCTGGCAAGTGACAGTTAGTGATAGCAGTGTTAGTCCCAGCTTAGAGCAACGTAAGCAAGTTTTAGAGTCGGAAGGAATTGCAGTTGAGCTTGGAGGATTTCCTGACTTTGCCAGATTAATTGAATCGGGGCAAAATGTAGACCTCGTGGCTGTTAGTCCAGGTGTGCCTTGGGATCGGCAAGAAGTTGAACAGGCGCGATCGCTAAGTATTGATACGATCGGTGAGATTGAGCTTGCTTGGCGCTATCTTAAACATGTTCCTTGGGTCGGCATCACAGGGACTAATGGGAAGACTACGGTCACATCGCTGACAGCGTCAATTTTTAAAGCTGCGGGGCTAAATGCGATCGCCTGCGGCAATATTGGTTTTCCCGCGTGCGAAATCGCTTTACAGGTACTACAGCAAAAATTTACTCCTGATTGGATTATTGCCGAACTGAGTAGCTATCAGATCGAATCAGCTCAAACTGTCAAACCCCAAATTGGTGTCTGGACTACCTTTACCCCCGATCACCTCAATCGTCACTATACTCTTGAGGCATATCGCAACATCAAAGCTAGTTTAATCGATCAATCTACCAACATAATCCTCAATGGTAATGATCCATATCTAGTCAATTTTGGAGCGGCGATGTGGCCAAAAGCAATCTGGACGGGTATTGATGAGCATGTGGTAGAAGCGATTGCCGATGGGGCTTGTATTGCTGATGGATGGGTCAAGTTTCGTGGCGAGCCTATTTTCCCAATCGCCCATTGGCAGCTTTTGGGTGAGCACAATCGTCAAAATTTATTGATGGCAGTGGCGGCGGCAAGGATTGCTGGGATTGAGTCTAAGCATATCGATCTGGCGATCTCCAATTTTCAAGGTGTGCCACATCGCCTTGAACATATTTGTTTTTATGAAGGCATTGCTTTTATTAATGACAGCAAAGCTACAAATTATGATGCAGCGGAAGTGGGACTAAGAGCGGTAAAACCACCTGTCGTATTGATTGCTGGAGGTCAGCCGAAGCAAGGTGATGCCAGTGCATGGCTAGAGCAAATCCATCAAAGAGCGATCGCAGTATTATTGATTGGTGAAGCGGCGGTTTTATTTGCCGACATGCTCAAAGACGTAGGGTTTAAAAACTATCAAATCGTAGAAAATCTCGAAAACGCGGTCAAACAAGCATCCCATATTGCCCACAGTCGTGCCCATAATCACCCTAGCCAGCCTTTGCCAACTGTGCTATTCTCGCCTGCATGTGCTAGCTTTGACCAGTTTGCTAACTTCGAGCAGCGTGGCGATCGCTTCCGCCAACTTTGCCAAAAGCTTTGTCAGGAATTTCGCTAAGAATTTTGCCAAAATATAGTCATGACCCCATCGCTTCTGCCCAAAGATCTTGCCAAAATTAATCTATTCAAACGCCGAACTGTAATGATCTGGGTGATTTTGGCGCTGTCGATGGTTGGTTTAATTGTGCGCTTAGTATACTTACAGGTGATCACATCGCCTGATTTGCTCGAAAAAGCCCGAAGGCAGCAAATGTTTACCATGCGACCATTTATTCCTCGTCGCACTATAACCGATCGCAAAGGTGCAGTTTTAGCTTTAGATCGTCCTGTATACACATTATTTGCGCATCCTCATCTTTACAAAAAGAAACCTGAAGAGATCGCTGAAAAACTTGCGCCAATCCTCAGACGACCCGCAGATAAATTGCTCAGTGTTCTTACCCGTGATACTACTTCTACGCAAGTCGAATATTGGCTATCCGAGGAAAAAGCTGATCTAATTTTTAGCTTGGGTCTCGATGGGTTAGATCTTGTCCAACAGCGGCATCGACTTTATCCACAGCAGGATCTCGCAGCGGAACTACTCGGCTATGTGAATGTCGATCATCGCGGTCAAGCGGGAATCGAACTTAGTCAAGAAAAATTATTAGAGCGTACCGATCAAGCGCCATCAGTTGCCCAAGATGGTAACGGCAAGTTAATTCCTAACCGTATTCCTGCGGGAATGCTGCAAAGCGATCGCACTAGTTTACAAATGACGATTGATTCCCGTATTCAACGCACCGCTCGGCAGATCCTCAAGCAACAGATGGTCAAGTTTGGCGCAAAACGTGGCTCGGTGATCGTTATGGATGCTAGGGATGGTGGGTTGCTATCACTAGTGACTGAGCCAACTTATGATCCAAATCGCTATTATGAGTCAGATGTCAAACTCTTCAAGAATTGGGCTGTTTCTGACCTGTATGAACCAGGGTCAACATTTAAACCTCTTAATGTTGCGATCGCACTCGAAGCAGGAGCGATTCAGCCAGACACTGTATTTAATGATGAAGGAGCGCTTACTATTGGCGGCTGGCCTGTGGCTAACTTTGACTACGATCAAGTTGGTGCGGTTGGTTCTCTTAGTATTAGCCAAATCCTAGAGCGATCGAGCAATGTGGGCATGGTGCATATCATCCAACGCATGAAGCCATCGGTTTATTATGGTTGGCTAGAGCGTATAGGGCTGGGAGATATGTCTGGCATTGATCTACCTGCGGAAACCTCCAGTACTCTCAAGCCTCAAGAGCAGTTCATTGAATATGTGATCGAGCCAGCAACGGCTTCTTTTGGACAAGGATTTTCGCTCACACCGATTCAGATGGTGCAATTGCAAGGCATTCTTGCCAGTGGTGGCAAGTTACTTACGCCCCATGTGGTCAAAGGTTTAATTAATGATGAAGGCGAAGAGTATTATCAACCGAAGTTACCAACCCCACGACAAGTCATTTCGCCTGCCACAGCTCAGAGGGTTGTGGAAATGATGACTAATGTTGTCGAGAAGGGGACTGGTTTACCTGCACGTATTCCTGGTTATCGGATTGCTGGTAAAACTGGTACTGCTCAAAAGGCTTCAACTACTGGTGGCGGTTATATCAATGCTAAGATCACTAGCTTTGTTGGTATTTTTCCCTCGAAGGAGCCTCGTTATGTGGTGTTGGCTGTGATTGATGAACCTGTTGGAGCAGATGCATTTGGTTCTACTGTTGCGGCTCCAATTGTCAAGACAGTAATCGAAGACATTATTGTCAGTGAAGGGATTCCGCCAAGTCATCCTGAAGAAGTGATATCTAAAATACCAATTCTGCCTGAGCAATCAGCCTCACCATCACCTCAAGATGTAAAGCCTTCCCCAAATACTTCTCCTAGCGCTGCACCTACTCCATCTCGCGATCGCAGTAATTCACCAATTCCTGCATCTACTCCACCTCGCGATCGCACTTAAGACCAAAGCACAAAATGGCTACGCCATTTTGTGCTTTTATAGGGTTTGTTTTTTAATTCACAGAAGCGTGGCAACACTTTTTTGGGTTCTTCCATGGCGACGCATGTATCAGTCGTTAAGATTTGTTAAAATGTGCCAAGGTACTTAGGTTAAACAAGTTTAGGAAATTGTTATGGCAAAGGTTGAGATTTATACATGGCGCATGTGTCCCTTCTGTATAAGGGCAAAGCATTTGCTCGATAAGAAAAACGTAGAATATACGGAATATGTGATCGATGGGGACGAAGCAGCGCGATCAGCGATGGCAGATAGAGGCTCTGATGGTAAGCGTTCTGTCCCACAAATTTTTATCAACGATCAGCATATCGGTGGCTGTGATGCTATCCATGCTCTAGATTCTAAAGGTAAACTTGATGCTTTGCTAGCATAGCTAAATTTATACCAAGGCACAAAATGGCATAGCCATTTTATGTCTTAAAACCATTACAGGATTTGGTTTTCAATTCACATAAGTGTTGTTACACTTTTGTGAATTGCCAAATAAAGGAGAAAGCCTCGCTGCGCGAGGCTTTCTCCTTTATTTGGCAACTACACGGATTACTTTTTCCGATCGCACTAAATCACTTTCACCAGCAAAAATCGAACGTCCTTGACTATTGGGTGATTCTAAAGGAATTGCGCCCAGAGGCATTTGTACAGTTCTTAAACCAATGTCGCCTTCTTGACCGATCAAAAACGTGACTGGTAAATCTAGACGAGGCTTAGCGATCGCAGTCATGCTCACTAGCTTATCGGCTCGCGATTGAAACTTGAAGCATTGAGAACCGATCGCACCTCTAATCGCAGATCGAATATTTGCAGCCGCTATCCGCTTGGCAAAACCTTCGGCAGTAATTAAAATCAGTTCAGAATTAGGATTGGCTTGCAAATCTAGAACCGATACACCAATTTGAGTTTCTGAGCTTCCTAAACGTAAAGCAATATTTCCTGCGGCGGCTCTCCCTACGGTAGGAATTTGAGTCTCATCAGCTTTGAGTCGCAAAATCCGACCTGCGGAGGTCGCGATCGCGAGGTCTTGCTCTAAACCGACAATATCTGCCCAGAAAAGTGAGTCATCATCTTTAAATTTGGCGGCAATTAATCCTCTAGCAGTCATGTCGGCAAATTCTGAAAGCGGCGATCGCTTGATTTTGCCTTGAGTAGAAAGCAAGACTAAACCTTCAGGCGATTCGGCATTCTTTTCCCAAACAAACTGCGACACGATGCGATCGGTGCTATCGGGCAATAGTGTAATTAAAGGAGTAGCCCGTCCTTTACCTTTGACAATTGGCACATTCGCAAGAGCAAGGGGAAAGACTCTGCCTGAACTAGTCATCACCACCATTTCGCGATCGCTACGGGTGTCATAGGAAGCGATCGTGACATCATCTCCTAAATCCGCAGATTGTGCAGCTCTAGAATTACTCTCATAGCCTTTGATATAGCCTTTATGAGTGATCTGAACGGTCATATCCTGCGGTTCTGCAATGGGAATATTTAGCTCAGTTGTTAGCGAGATGAGAGGGACTTCTACAAGATTAGGTCGCTTATTAGTTGTTGCTTTAGTGGATTTGCGATCGCTTGTTTTTTCGGTGATTTCCTCAGTTACAGTCCCAGTCTCAAGGGTTTGCTGAATCTGGATTTCTCCTTCAGTTTTTTTGGATTTAGCTCTTTTGGCGGGTTCTTTTGGCAGTTCTAGATCATCACTTGGCGAAATATTAATAACTTGCTGGTTTTCCAACAATTCCCATGCGAGGCGAGTTCGTCGCTGATCGCTATGTCTTTTTTTATGATCGCGTAGTTCTTTTTTGAGATATTTCATCAACTCGCGGCGATCACCCAGTAGTCTCTCTAACCGAGCAATTTGTTGCTGCAAAGTTTCTAATTCTTCGCGGATCTTTTGTTGCTCAATAGCAGTGATCCGACGCAAAGGCATGGAGAGGATTGCTTCAGCTTGGGTTTCAGATAGTGCAAATTCTGTTTGGAGATCAGTTTTAGCAAGAGCGCTATTATTCGCAAATCGTAAAATCCTGATTAAGCGATCGATATCTTGAAGAACAATTACTAATCCTTCTAATAGATGTGATTTCTCCTCCGCTTTCTTCAGTTCATAACGAAAGCGCTTAGCAAGGGTTTCTTCCCGAAAAGATAGAAATTCTTGCAACAGCTCACGCAAGCTCATCTGCTTTGGTAGCGAACCTTTGAGAGCTAAGAGAATTACGCCAAAGTTTGATTGCAGAGCAGTTTGACGGTATAGCTGCTCGATAATTACTTCAGGTGAAATATCTTTTTTTAATTCAATGACAACGCGCATTCCTGCGCGATCGCTTTCATCCCGAATATCCGAAATCCCATCAATTTTGGCATTGTTTACTAATTCGGCAATTTTCTCGATCCATGCTGATTTATTTACTTGGTAAGGCAACTCAGTAACAATGATGGCAAGTTTTTGGCGTTTGCCAGTACCTTTGCCTCCAAACTGCTCAACCCCAGCCACACCACGAATCGTCACGCTTCCACGTCCCGTTAGATATGCCTCTCGCACACCATCCTGATTCATAATGATCCCACCAGTGGGAAAGTCAGGTGCAGGGATTAAACTCAATAACTGTTCATCAGATAAATTAGGATTATCGATTAAGGCGATCGCACCATCAACCACCTCACTCAAATTATGCGGCGGAATATTGGTCGCCATACCTACAGCGATACCCGTAGAGCCATTGAGCAATAGCATCGGCAACTGGGCAGGTAAAACCGCTGGCTCTTGCTCGGAGCCATCAAAGTTATCGACAAAATCAACAACATCTTCTTCGATTTCGCTTAGCAACGCCTCATTGCCGATCGCCGCCAAGCGACATTCGGTATAGCGCATGGCTGCCGCAGGGTCATTATCCACGGAGCCAAAGTTACCATGTCCCGCCAGTAGCGGGTATCGACTAGAAAAGTCTTGAACTAATCGTACTAGGGCATCGTAAACCGATTGATCTCCATGAGGGTGATATTTACCCAATACGTCCCCAACGACGCGGGCGCATTTACGAAATGGGCGCTCTGGAACGAGTCCAAGCTCATGCATGGCATAAATAATCCTGCGATGCACAGGTTTAAGTCCGTCACGGGCATCGGGCAAGGCACGACCAACAATGACGCTCATCGCATACTCTAGGTACGATCGCTGCATTTCCGTATGCAATGAGGTCGGTATAATATTTCCCCCGTTAGACTCCAACCCGAAATCTAGCTGTTGCTGCCCTTGCTTTGCCATAAAATCTACGAACGCTGTACAAGATAATCACGATACTTGAAAACAATGTAACAGCAAAACCAAGTCCTGTAGTGAATTTATCCCAAAGCTAAAAATGGCGTAGCCAATTTCAGCTTTGAAAAACCTGACTGGATTTTGGTTTTAATTACCAAAAAAAGAGAGGAGGTGCAAAGCACTCCTCTCTTTTTTACTTTTTATTTCTCAGTCATTCTCCATACTCCATCCCAACTATCTTCAGGTGGATTGAGCAAGAAGTGCTGACAACGAGTGATATGAATATTTGCAGCTTTATTTTGATGATCTAGCTCTAGGACTTCGGCAAACTCAGCTACGGCTTTACTAAATTTACGTGCAAGGTAATGCTCGCGAGCTGCATGGTAATGCTCAATTACTTGAGCTTGGACTGGACTGAGTGGATCAGATTTTAAACCAATTAACTCATATATACCAACAGGTTGATTTTTCCCTTTGACTTGAATGCAATCTAGTTCACGTACCCAGATGCGATCGCGACAAAATTTGTAAGTAGTCTCGCTAATGATTGCATCTGTTCCATATTGTTTACTTGCACCCTCCAATCGTGAACCGAGATTCACACCATCACCGATCGCCGTAAATTCCATCCGTCTCGTAGAGCCAATATTGCCGCTAATCACCGTATCGGAGTTAATCCCAATACCGATTCTGATTGTCGCCATATCGAGTTCTCGTTGATTTTGGGGCTTCAGTTGCTCAATGCGCTTGATATTAAACTCTTTTAAACGATGACGCATATCGATCGCAGTTTGGACAGCCATCCAAGCATGATCAGGAATTGGTAAAGGTGAACCAAATACCGCCATGATGGCATCACCAATATATTTATCCAGAGTGCCTTTGTAGTTAAATACTGCCTCTACCATCGTTTCAAAATATTCATTCAACATCATTACCACATCTTCAGCGGCGAGAGATTCTGTAATCGTGGTATAGCTGCGAATATCTGAGAACAAAACTGAAACTTCCTTACGATCGCCTCCCATCTTGGCATCACCACCTGCCAAAAGCTGTTCGGCTAGCTCTTGGGTCATGTAGCGATACATCGTACTCTTGAGGCGTTTCTCTTGACTGATGTCTTCCATCACCACTAGTGCACCATGCACACCTTCGCCTTCATCACCCTCAGACATGGTATTGATCGAAATATTGATGCTGTGCTGTTCGCCATCGGTAGAGCGCAGAGTTTGATCGGGATAATATTGCTTACGGCTTTTTTCGTCGCTACCTGTCAAACTGTTGTCAAACCACTTGGTAAAGTTGGCTTTCTCAATATTAATTAGTTCATATACAGATCGCCCTTCTAGCAGAGCATCACCAACACCAAGCAGAGTATAAGCGCGTTCGTTAGCGGCAATAATTTTGCCATGTTTGTCCGTGGAGATCACACCATCAGACAGACTTCGCAAAATGTCTTTTTGCATTTGCTGTTCTTGCTTGACCTTGGCAAACAACTTGGCATTTTCTAGCGCCACACCTGCTTGAACGTTGAAGACTTTCATGAAATCTTCATCATTACTATTAAAACTAGCTTTGAAGCGATCGGGAGATGAGGGCCAAGTGTTGGGATCGTATTCAGGAAAATCGCCACGCTGAACTTTGTTAACTAATTGAGTAACCCCGATTAGCTCTTTATTAGAGTTGAAAATCGGCATACAAAGTAGGCTACAGGTGCGATAACCATTTGCTTGATCAAATTTTTTGGAGTTGGCGGCATCAGGATGCTCGTAAAGATCAAAGGGAATATTTAAGACTTCACCAGTAGTTGCAACTCGCCCTGCAAATCCCACGCCCATAGGCACGCGCAATTCCTTGGTTAATCCATATTGATCGACAATTTGCGTCCAGAGATCATTGCGATCGCGATCAATTAGCCACAAAGTACTGCGATCGGCATTCATCAATAATTTGGCTTCATCCATCACCTTCTTAAGGGTTGCCTCTAGATCCAAACTTTGTCCGAGAGACATGGCTGCTTTCATCAGCGCATCAGCTGCCCGTTGCTTTTGAGCTGCCGAATAAAAAGCCTGAGAGCTTTCTAAAATTAGGCGCATTGATGGGGCGAACTGAGCAAATAGAGCTTGATCTTCTTCAGTAAAACCAATCCTATCAACACTATCTTCAAGCGGGATAGTGGGATCATTAACTCTTAACTTATTGATTAACTGCACCACGGCTACTAGTTGTTCGTCATCGTTCAAAAGTGGCATGGCGAGCATGGAGTAGGTACGATAACCAGTCCGCTCAAATTGCTTTTTAGCTTGAGTCGATCGCGGATCATCAAAAAAATCAAAGGGAATATTTACGATATGACCATAGGTGGCAACTTCACCTGCAATGCTTGTCGGTTCGGTCGAAATCCGAATTTCAATATTTTTGCCATCTTCCCCAGTCACATTTGTCCATAATTGGTTTTTATCGGCATCTAACAAGAAAATTGTGGTGCGATCG
Organism: Pseudanabaena sp. UWO311; assembly: GCF_006937785.1. Lineage (GTDB taxonomy): Bacteria > Cyanobacteriota > Cyanobacteriia > Pseudanabaenales > Pseudanabaenaceae > Pseudanabaena. Next base: position 151,517 of record NZ_SJEE01000001.1, on the reverse strand, counting down.
GCTGACAGGAGTTCACCAATTTTGCCGCGAATTGCTTGCAGCATTTCATCAAGGATCACATCAAAGTCGGTGTTGAGCATTCCTAGGGTTTGATTGACGATGCGCAATCTTTGCTCAACATCGCTAACAACTTGACTAAATTTTTCGGGGGTAAGTGGCGCAAGAACTGAGGCAAAACTGCCTCCTGCGGTCACCGCTAAGGCGCTGGAACTCTTATCAGAACTATCTTGAAAACCAGTTAAAGCTGGGGCTGGACTGTTGTGCTTAGCAGACAGAAATTCGCTTGAAGATTCGCTCTCTGCAATTACATCAATCGTAGAAATAGTATCCATGGATGGTATGCGAGAAGGGGATGATGGTGTCATATCAGCACTAAAATTTTCGGTTAGTCCCAACTTTTTAAGAGTGTTGATGCTTATTGAATCACTCTTGTTCCACTTGCACAGTTATTCTTTAGCTTATGCAAAGCCAATTTTTGTCAAATTGAAAAAATTATCTTAGCACTCCTAAGATTGAGATCGCAAACCTAGAAACTATAGACGGTGCGAATCACCGCCTACAAACCAAAATCAACAAGGTTGCATCCCTGCGGGGTGCAACCTTGTTGATTTATTGTTCGATTTATTTAAGGCGATCAGGAGCAATTCGAGTTTGGATCATCTCAAACAAGCGATCGCACACAGCTTCGCTTGTTTCATTTGCCGTGACCATGATCGATATATCAGCTTGAGCATAGCGATCGCGCCGTTGAGCATAGATATCATTGAGGGTTTGCAATGGATCAGCGGTCTGTAAAAGAGGGCGCTGCTCAGATGCAGTTTTGAGACGCTTGTGCAAAGTCTCAATCGGTACATCAATCCAAACAACAATGCCATCGTGGAGATGCGACCAATTAAGCGATCGCATGACAATGCCTCCACCTGTAGCCACAACTAAGCGGGTATACGCGGAAACCTGCGAAAGCACCTGCTGTTCGAGATCTCGAAATGTATCTTCTCCATCTTTGGCGAAAATTTCAGGAATTGGTTTCCCCGCACATTTCTCAATGAGTGGATCTGTATCTAAGAAGTTGTAACCTAATTTTTGGGCTAAGTGTTTACCGACGGTGCTTTTACCCGCTCCCATCATCCCAATCAAAAAAATATTCGTTCCGTTGAGCATTTGCCTGTATCTAAAAATTTATGATGGGTTGCAACGCAAAGTATTGCGCTCCATCGTGATTAAAGCAATATTCTCACAGCATTACACACAAGTCCCCCTGCACAGACAAGTCGCCCTGCACTCAAGTGCGGGCTAAGAGCTAAAGTCATCTGAAGATGACTGAACGAAATCAACCCGTTTTAACCTCATTACTATCTACATCTCAAGGCTGACTAAACAAAATCAACCCGTTTCAACGGGTTTTAGCTCTTAGCCCGCACTTGAGTGCAGGGCTTCTGATTTTTCGGTCGGAGATTGCTATAAAATTTTTATTGCTGTCTTGACGCTTATGGTAAAACTGTACGCTTAAGATATTTAAGATTAAATTTTCAAAAGTAAGTTGTGAATGCTGAACTATCGCACAGTCTTGTCTAGCAGAAGTTTGCCAAAAAATTTGTTGATAGGTTTAGGAATTGTCAGTGTCGCCGCGATCGCAAATAGTTTATTTGCGCTGGAGCACGACTGGCATTTACTGAGCATAACCACGATGATGATCGGCGGTACGCTTTTGTTTGTGAATGTGCGAAAAAGCTTTGCTTCAGATTTAGATCAGCCGACAGTAATCGATCGCAGTTACTTATTTAAAGAGTTACAGCAAGCGCAAAAGGCGATCGCCAAAATTGCTGACATCAGTAAGCGAGCAACTTTAGATGAGCAAGCGCAACAAATTACCAGTAATCTCCAAAAAAATCATTTTCGGATCGTGGTTTTTGGTACAGGGTCAGCAGGCAAAACCTCAGTAATTAATGCTTTGTTAGGACGCAAGGCAGGTAAAACTAGTGCAGCAATTGGTACTACAATCACACGCCAAGAATACGCTTACCAAGTTATCGGCTTTTCGCCAGTTGGCATTACGCCTATTCATAGTGAAAACAAAGTAAAGCGTCAAATTTCCTTGCTAGATACATCAGGGACGCAAGAAATGGGTGCAGTCGGGCAGCAAAGGGAACTAGAAGCTCTACAAATAGCTCAAAATGCCGATCTGATGATTTTTGTGACCGCAGGAGATTTAACGAATAGCGAATATTGCGAACTTGATCGTCTTGCAGGATTGGGTAAGCGCGTAATTCTGGCGTTTAACAAGACGGACTTATATTTGCCAAGCGATCGCGAACATGTATTAGCGAAGCTGCAAGATCGCACACAACATTTTTTAGCAGCTACGGATATTGTCGCGATCGCAGCCCAACCTAGCCCAATTAAGGTGCGGCAATATGCTAATACTGAAGCTTCTGAGCGTCATGACGCGATCCAAGAATGGTGGGAAGATGTACCGCCAGACGTGAAGCCCTTGAAAGAACGTATCGAAGAAATTCTTTCTAACGAGTGGGAAGATTTGCTAATACACAACACTCATCTGCAAATCAAAAATTTGTTGCAAGAAATCAATCGCACAATTCATCAAGAACGTCGCCAAGATGCAGCCATAATCATCAATCGCTATCAATTAATTGCTGCTACTACGGTCTTTGCTAACCCAATTCCTGCGATCGATTTACTAGCTGGAGCTGCAATTAATACACAAATGTTGATCGATCTAGCCAAAATCTACGATCGCCCCCTAAATTTCCAACAAGCCCAGCAATTTGCCATGACCATAGCCCAGCAATTAATGCAACTTGGTTGTATCGAAATTGCAACTTCGGCGATCGCTTCTTTCTTTAAAGTTAATGCCATCACCTATGCGATCGGCGGCTCTATGCAAGCAGTTACTGCCGCCTATCTAACTCATATCGGTGGCATGAGCTTTGTGGAGTACCTAGAGCAACAACCTGAAACCAAATCTGCGATCATCGCTAATCCTGCAATGCTCAAGACTCTTCAACAAATATGTCAAAAGACATTTACAGCATTACAAGGCGATCGCTTCTTTGTTGACTTTATAACTAGTATTTCCAGCCGTGTGGCTACTATAGCTACAGCCAAATAACACCAAAACACAAAATGACTTAGCCATTAAGCAACAAAAAAGAGGACGGTGCGTTGCACCGTCCTCTTTTTTGTTGCTTAATTACAAATCGCCACTGTTCGCTGATAACAAAAAGATGATGACAGGACCAGAAATGACAATCAGAGCCAAGCAGGTCAATTGAAAAATCAGCTGAAAATTAATGCTGGAAAATAGGGAAGTTACGAAGTCCATGGCAGTTTTCTTAAATATGATTTATTAATCAAACAATATTCTAGAGATATTCTAGCAAGCATCGCTACTCAAAAAATCTTTAAAGCCCAGAAAATTAGGGAGAGGCGCTTTGCGCCTCTCCCTAATTTTCTGGGCTTCGCGCAAACCAAAAATCGGTTTTTATAAAGAAGCGCTATCATTTGAAGTATATTCACAATATTCACAATTGGTAAGAGTTATACCTGTGCGTTATCGAATTTGGTTGCTGGCAATACTTGCATCAGTTAGCGTTGGAGCCTCTCCACTACGCGCTCAAGCTCTTCTGCCCCATACAACAAGGATTAATTTTGGCAATTTAGAAGAGCAAGCGCTCAATTTGGCAAGAGAAGCTGCACAACTTGCTCAATTTGAGCAGTACGAATTAGCTTTACCCCGCGCTCGTCTAGCTGTACAACTAGCGCCCAAAGCATTTCAAACTCAAGGCATTCTTGGTAGTATCTATCTCCGTAAAGAGCGATATGACGAGGCGATCGCCTCGTTGACTTTGGCTCATCAACTCAAAAAAGACGAACCAACGATTTTATTCAGCTTGGGGGCAGCTTATCTCCGCAATAAAAATTATCCTGAAGCAATTAGTAATCTCAAACAGGGCTTAACCCTTGAGCCAAAAGCTGCTACGGCAATGTTTGACCTAGGTAACGCTTACTTTTTGACTAAACGTTACGACGAAGCCGTTACGATCTATAACGATGTTCTAGTACTTGATACCAAGTTTTGGGCTGCAACGAATAATATCGGTCTAGTTGAGTATGAGCGTGGCAATGTCGATCAGGCGATCGCTAAATGGCAAAGCTCTCTCAAGCAAGCTGAAAAAGTCGAATTTCTCGCCGCTGAGCCAACCCTTGCGCTTGCTACTGCCTTTTATCGCAAAGGCGATCGCGATAAAGCAATTCAGCTAGGCGTTGAAGCGATGAAAATCGATCCTCGCTATGGCAAAATCTCCTATCTTGTGGAAAATCTCTGGGGCGATCGCTTAATTGCTGACGTGAAAATAGTCTTGTCACAACCTCAAGTCAAGCAAATTTTAGATGAGAGCGATCTCTCTACGCGTCAAGTTCCCAAAGTCCGCCGCAATTAATAACAAAACAAACAATGGCTATGCCATTGTTTGTTTTGTTATTATTACTGGGTTTGACTTTCAATCCACAAAAGTGCGACGGCACAAAATCCAAATAAGAGTTGCAGCGCGAAGCGCTGCAACTCTTATTTGGATTTTGATTACAGCTATAAAATCTACGATGCGAACCAATGCAAAAAATAAAACAGCTCACATAAGTGAGCTGTTTTATTTTTTGCATTGGTGAGAATTTCTACTTAGTTGCTAGAACTGTCTTAGCCTTAACTTCAGAAAGGTTAGGGAAAGAAGATTGCACAGCAAAAGTTTCATTATTCCTTATCAAAGCAACTTGCTCATGGGCAAGACGCATTTGCGAATTGATGGCTGTTGTCGTTGCATCGTAGAAATTGGTTGCCATTTTGGGATAAACCCCGATCGCAACGACTGGCACTAAAAAGCAAACTGCAATAAATACTTCGCGAGGTCTAGCATCGCTAAAATCAGCTTCGCTAGGCAAAACGCAACTTGTACCGAAACAAACTACTTCCTGATTACCTTGGGATTTGAGACTAATGTCAGAAATATCACAGGAGGGATTGATATCACAGGTAGGGTTGCCATCAGAAGCGTAGAAAATCTGACGTAACATTGACAGTAGATAAATCGGTGTGAGAATCACACCAACAGCGGCTAAAAATACCGTTACTGTGCGGAAGGTCGAGCTATAGATATCACTGGATGTCATACCCACAAAGATAGCAATTTCACTAGCAAAACCACTCATTCCAGGTAGAGCAAGGGATGCCAATGCTCCAACTGTAAATAAGGCAAATACCTTGGGCATGACTTTACCGATATAGCCCATCTCGTTCATTAACATCGTGTGGGTGCGATCGTAGGTAACACCCGCTAGGAAGAACAAGACAGAAGCAATCAAGCCATGAGAAATCATCTGTAGCATCGCACCGCTGATACCTAAGTCAGTGTAAGATGCGATGCCGATCAACACAAATCCCATGTGCGAAACTGATGAAAAAGCAAGGCGACGCTTCATATTGGTTTGAGCAAAGGAATTCACCGCACCGTAAACAATATTAATCACACCGAGCATTGCTAAAACTGGAGCAAAATAAACATGGGCATTTTCGAGTAGTCCCATATTCATACGAATTAATCCGTAGCCTCCCATCTTGAGCAACACACCTGCTAATACCATTGATACAGGTGAAGAAGCTTCACCATGAGCATCAGGAAGCCAAGTATGGAGAGGGAAAATCGCTAGCTTCACGCCAAAGGCAATTAATAAACCTGCATAAACTGGAAGCTCTAGCGCAAGAGGGAAATCCTTGAGAGCTAGCTCAGCCATATCAAAGGTGAGGTTGTTGCCATAGAGAGCCATCGCTAAGCCAGCAACTAAGATGAAAATTGATGATGCGGCGGTATAAAGCAAGAATTTAGTGGCTGCATATTGGCGTTTCTGACCTCCCCAGATCGAAACGAGCAGATATACAGGAATTAGTTCAACTTCCCACATGATGAAGAACAGCAGTAAGTCTTGGGAGACAAATACGCCAATCTGTGCAGCGTACAGCACCAACATCAGGAAGTAAAACAAACGGGGCTTAATATTAACTTGCCATGCTGCAAAGATTGATAGCGTAGTGACAAGTCCAGCCAGGAGAACTAGAGGTGCGGAGATGCCATCGACCGAAACTGCCCAACTAAGACCTAATTGGGGTATCCAAGTGTACTTTTCCGCGAGTTGAAATGTCGCGCTGCTCGGATCATAGTTCTTCCAGAAGGCGTAGCACATCAAAATAAAATCAGCGATGCCTACACCTAACGCATACCAACGTACAGTTTTGCCTTCTTTGTCTGGCAATATGGGGATTAGGAATGAAGCTACGAGAGGCAGCAGGACGATCGCGGTAAGCCAAGGAAATTGGTCTAGTGTCATGTCAATAAGTCTAAATACTTACCAAGGAGAATGTTAAGTATTGTACTAAACTTTACAAAGTTTTAATCATCATTCTTTTCGATGGTGATCATAGCTCTTTGGAGAATTGTTATTACTTGCTGTCAGCAATTTTGCAAGGGCTTACATTTCTAAGAACTGTCCAATCACTCCGACAAGTTGTTCAAGTTCTACGGGTTTACTAAGATATTGATTAGCGCCTGCCTTGATGCAAAGTTCTTGATCGCCTTGCATAGCTCTTGCAGTTAGGGCAATGATCGGCACTGTGGCGAGTTTCGGTTCAGCGCGAATCAGTCGAGTTGCCTGTAGTCCATCCATTACAGGCATTTGAATATCCATCAGGATAATGTCTGGTTGGTGAGTTTTTGCCATGGCAACTCCCTCTTCACCATTCTTGGCTAAAACCACTTGATATTCATAAGCACTTAGATAAGACGTGAAGGTTTGAATATTAGCTTCATTGTCTTCGACAAGTAGGATGAGTGGCGCGATCGCATGTTTTGACTTGGCGGTGGTTAATGAGAATGGCGTGATTAGCTCAGGCGATCGCGTGGCAAATTCGGACATTTGATAGGGTAGAGCTACGGTAAATGTGCTTCCTTGACCGATCACACTTGTGACCATAACCTGACCATCATGGAGTTCAGCAATCTGCTTGACCATGACTAGCCCTAATCCAGTCCCTTCATATTGACGATTTAGTCCACTGTCAAGCTGGACAAAGGGTTGAAATAGTCGGTGTAAATCTCTACTAGCAATGCCAATCCCTGTATCAGTAACTTGAAAAAGAATCATGGGCAAATCTTGATCCTTTAATTGATTGGGAACAGTGGCTTCACCTTCCCATGTTTCACCACAGCCTACGGAAACAAGAAGACTGACTTTCCCATTTTTGGGTGTGAATTTTACAGCATTGACCAAGAGATTAATTAAAATCTGTCTGAGGCGACGCTCATCGACCAAAATATTGCTGATATTCGGGGCGATATTGCTATAAACTTCTACATGATTTTGAAATGCTTGCTGCTTGACATAAACCAAACTAGAATCACAGACATTTTGCACTGAGACCGATTCCAGATCAAGTTCCACTTTGCCTGATGAGATTTTTGATAGGTCAAGAATGTCATTAATCAGTTCTAGTAGATGTCGCCCTCCTTTTCTAATAGCAATCAGTGCTTTCTGTTGACGTTCATTTATTGAGCCTAACATTTCCTTTTGCAATATTTCTGACATGCCCAAAACCGCAGTGAGTGGCGTGCGGAGTTCGTGGCTCATGTTGGCGAGAAATTCATCCTTAAGTCTTGTTGCTTTAATTAGTTGTTCATTGGTTTGGAGTAGTTGTTCTTCGACTTCTTTGCGATCGCTAACATTAAAATTAATTCCGATTATCCTTTGAGCTAAGCCTTCCGAATCTCGCAATACGGTTCCGTAGGAGCGAATAAAATGGATGCTTTGATCGGGATGGATGATCCTAAACTCAGACTCATATTTTTCCTTTTCGAGGATGGCTTGCTGGAGTGATGATTCGGCAGCAACACGATCTTCGGGATGTAGAGCGCTTGTCCAGACATTGTAGAGATCGAGGTCAGAACTTTCTGTGACCACATATAGTTCGCGCATTCGCACATCCCATTGGATGGTGTTCTCGACAAGATCCCATTCCCAACAACCGATCTCTCCAGATTTTAGTGACAAGGTGAGTCGCTCTGATAGTCTTTCGAGTTCTGCTTCCCGTTTTTGTAGTTGATTTGTATATTTTTGGAGATTTTGCAGAAGTTCTTGTTGTTGCTGTTGCGATCGCGTAAGTTGCTGATTAAGTGCAATGCGATCGCGTACTTGACCGACACTGATACAGAGCGAGACAGCGGTGACATCTTTTTTCTCTAGATAGTCAGCCGCCCCTAGTTTCATTGCTCTTACGGCAGTCTGTTCGTCACCTTGACCTGTCAAAACAATCACAGGTAATCGCTGTTCATTGCTCCCTTCACTAAAAGCTTCAAGAAACTCTAGTCCATCTCCATCAGGTAATTTCACATCTAGTAGTACCATCTCAGGGCTTTGCGATCGCCACATTTCCAACCCATCTTCTAGGTTTTCCGCCTCAATAATTTCATAAGTGTAGTCTGTATCCGATTGTAGATAGCGGATATAGGTATCGCGATCGATATCGGAATCATCCACAATCAAAATTCTGGTTAAAGTTTTGATCGAAGTTGATGGCGAAATTTGGACAGATAGCTCCTCGACATCGCTTTTCTTTAACAATGGAGGTGTGCATGTAGGAGTACGCAAAGCATTCATAGGCTTAGGTGGTGAATTGTCCATAACTAGGTAAAACCGTAAATTGGAACCAATTTTGAAACAGGATTTGCACAGTCTGCTGCATTTCTAAAACTCCCATCGGCTTGAGCATGTATGAATTAGCGCCATATCGGTAACAAGTTTGAATATCGTGAGCGCTACTAGAAGTAGACAGAACAATAATTGGAGTCATTTGCAGATGGGGAGTTTGCTTAACTTTTCTGATGATGTCGCGTCCGTCAGTGCCAGGAAGGTTTAGATCTAGCAGGATGCCGACTGGCAGAGGCGCATCTAGGTTTTGATAATCTCCTTGACGAAATAAGTAATCTAACGCTTCATCACCATCCTGAAACCGCAAAAACTTATATTGCGATCGCACAAATGAATCGATATTTTGAGTGACCCGCAAAAAGGTATAAAAATCTTCATCACTATCTTCAACAATCATAATCACAGGATGAGTGAGGTCGTCCCAAGCTGAGGTCAATAGCCTTTGTGAGTAAGGTTTCATAGTGGGAGAGTGGGAGAGTGGGAGAGTGGGAGAGTGGGAGAGTGGGAGAGTGGGAGAGTGGGAGAGTGGGAGAGTGGGAGAGTGGGAGAGTGGGAGAGTGGGCTTCGCTTTAGGTGAAATCATTGATTAGTACTCATATTGTGAATTGGTAACGCAAACGAAAATGTCGTTCCTTTACCGAAGGCTGATTCTACGTGGATTTGACCGCCATGACGCTCGACAATCTTTTTAACAATGGTTAGCCCTGCGCCAGTGCCACCTCCATACTTACTAGATGCATGTAATCTCTTGAAGATGCGAAACACAGATTCTAGATGCTTTTCGCGAATGCCGATGCCATTGTCGCGCACATAAAAAGTAAAAATGTTATGGGGCTGCCCATCAGATTCAATCCAGCTAATTTCCGCCCATTTTTCAGGCTGATTATTGTACTTAAAGGCATTAGAAATTAAATTAGTAAATACTTCTTCGATCAAAACGCGATCGCCAAATACAGTTGGTAGCGATCGGGGAATGCGAATCTTGCAGTTGACCCATTGGGGATTCATGCTAAATAATTCAGTCACATTCCGCAATAATTGATTGAGGTCGATCGAGTCCATTTGCAACTCTTGTCTGCCTAAGCGGGAGAATTTCAACAAGGATTCGATGAGTAATTCCATACGGGTAGTCAGCCGTACGAGCGTATGCAGCTTTTCAGCGCCTTCACCCTGCAAGATTTCGCCATAGTCATCCAACAAAAAAGTAGCGTAGTTGTGAATACCGCGTAGGGGTTCTTTCAAATCATGGGAAGCGATGTAAGCAAATGCATCTAGTTCGTTATTAATCCGTTCTAGTTCTAAGTTGATATTGGCAAGTTCACCCGATTGACGTAACACGATATCGATGATGGCTCGTCGCAATTCGATCACTGCTTCTATTTCACATGGGAGCCAATGGTTAGACTTTCCACTGACTATCTGTTGCCAAGCCTCAAAAGACTTACGCGGAAATATCGTCAAACTACCATCTGATTCTATTTGATTGGGTTTATCAGGATTGCCAGCCCAAGTCACTGTCTGCAATATCTCAGGACGAAACCAAAGGATATATTGACGCTGAGTTTTGGAGATTTCCATCGCTAGCAGACCACTAGCGACATTTTTGTAATATTCAGCGATTGGATAGAGCCTAGACAAACTATCAGTCACAAAAATATCTTGCTTAAAAAGATGACGCAACCATGGGATCAAAGTTCTCATCGCTTCTTGATTCGGGGTTTGACCAATCAAGATAATGTCGTCGCCATCACATACAGCCACACCCGAAGCACCTGTCAGATTTAACAAAGCTTCGTGGTCTGAGATGATCTCTTCCACAAAATTGGAGCTGGTTACTTTAGTTAAACGTTCTACAAATTGACTTTGAATTATCTTCAGATGAAATTTGTAGTCGAGGTTTTCGTTATTCTCTTTAGTAGATAACTCTGTTGACATTAACTGCCCCAAAAATTCACAGACGGTGCGAATTTCATAGGGCACAAGTTTTGGGGTGAGGTGGTGACAGGAAATTAATCCCCAAAGCTTCTGTTGCTGAATGAGAGAAACTGACATCGAGGCGACAACGCCCATATTTTTGAGATATTCAATATGCAGAGGTGACACAGCTCGTAAGCCACAGTAGCTCATATCTAGTGGAAGCGAGGTAGTAGCATCGTTGGAAACTAGCCCTATCTGCTGATAATTTACATCTGGGATCAACCGCAGCCAATTGAGTGTGTAAAGATACTTAGCCTGCTTAGGAATGTCTGAATCAGGATAATGCATTCCTAAAAATGCTTCTAAATCATCCTGCTTAGATTCGGCAATCACTGTACCATCGCCGCCCTCATTAAAGCGATAGATCATCACCCGATCAAATCCTGTCAGTTCACGCATTTCCTGAACTACTAAGTCACACAATGCAGCTAGATTTTGCGTCGTCTGCATTTTTGCCAAAGTGACTTTAATATGGCGATAAAATTGAAAAAAGTCACTCTCAGAATCTGCTTTTACTGGTTCTAATTCAAGTACAATCTCACCGCTAGGGGCGCGATGGACAATGCCATTAAAAGAGAATACCAAACCTTCAGCATTAGCAATCGACAGGTTCAAAGGATTGATATGCTCAAAGCTATAATCCAGACAGGCTCTAATTGATTCGATCAGTTCACCGCGATCGCTACCAATAAAATCAGCTAAGGGTCGATCAAGCAATTCGATCGCTGGCATTCCCAAAATTTCTGGAGCATTTTCACTCACTCGAGTAATTCGCAAGTCTAGTCCAGCTATGGCTAGCAGTAAGCCTTGTGGTTGAATATAGTTGGGAATATGAATAGGTTCGCGATCGCAGTTGGTCAGATTAACTGTATCAAGCTCATTAATCTTACCCTTGGCAATTTTTATCGGAATCTTGTTCATCAACTAATATCCTTATGCCAAGTCTTTTCCTTGGATACATCCATAAATACTTATGAATGTTGATAATAGTGAAAGTTTATAACTTTAGTCAGAAAGCAACCTGTTTTCTTAAGATCGCAAAGCTTACGAATAGACGACGCGACGCGCCGTCTATTCGTAAGAATTCATTCACTGAGCCAACTAAAAATGGTTTCTACAGTAAGTTGTAAATCACCAGCAAAGTCTGGCATTGGTATAACTTGTTCGGGGCGATCGTATATTTGCAAAGCTTGATTAGTCCTATAGATAAAGATTACTTTCTCGTCAGGATCTAGTAACCATGCCATCTCAGTACCATGTTCCAGAGCAAATAGAATCTTTTTGACTAATTTAGTTTGACGCTGATCTGGCGAGAGAATTTCAATCATCCAGTCGGGCGGGATGTCTAAAATATTAGCGATTTCGCCATTAGAGTCACGAACTATATGCTCCCACCGAAAAACTGATATATCTGGGACAATAGATATTCCGCCAAAAGTACAGCGCAATTCTGAGAAAGCTCTGGCAATACGCTTTGATCTCAAATTTGCATTAATCGCTGCCGCAAACTCTGTTTGAATTGCGCTATGTTTTCCTTTAGGCATTGGTTTCTGAATTATCTCCTTTTCAAAATATTCACTTTCTGGCTCAGTCTCAGGCATGGCAAGAAAATCATCTAGAGTGAAAGGTTTAACTGCGGCTTGTACCATCTTTGAGTATCTCCAAAAGTATTACCCGTGTTTTGTGGCGCGGCTTCGCCGAGCCACAAAATCATTTCCTTCGAGGACGACGAGCCGATCGCTTAATTGGTGGTTCGTCTTGATATGGCTCTTGATATGAGTCTGGGCGATCGCCATAATCATCATCATTATTCCAATCATCAAAATCTTTAATATCGCCTTTATAAGGATTTCTAGGCGGATCTAACGGCTCAGCATAGGGATCTGTGTAGGTGCGATCGTATTCACTTTCATAATTAGAGCCGAAATTAAAATCTTGTGGTGGACGAGATTTTGTACGAGGACGACGCTTTTGTTTTGGGGTTGGTTTAGGACGAGGAGCGCCATAGTCATCTTCATAAAGATCGCGATCTTGACGACTTTGATAAATCTTGGTGGCTTGTTGTCCTGCTTGATTAAAAAGTTTGCCTAATTTTTGATCGATCGCAAATCCTTTACGACTTTGAATCGAGATCGTGCTACTAATGCGATCGTGAAAGGCTTGACGTTTCTCGTTATCAACAATCGCAAAGGCAGCATCAGCAACAAAAGGAATCCATGCAAATACGATCAGCGTAGAGGTAATCGTTTCGATTAGAAATAGGGAGCAAACAAATACAAAAATCTCTCGCTTAAAAAATGCTCCAAATCCAGCAGTTTTGCCATATTCAGCATCAATGACCCGAATACTCATCAGCCATCTACCAAAGCTTTGACCTTGAGCGCGTGCTGCAATAAATACGCGGAAGACAAACCAAGTCACCAAAAATGTGATGAAGCGTAAGGGACTAGATGATGTGACTGATAGCAGAGACAAAGTTAGCTCTGATATAAACCAACAACTTAAAAAGTCTACGATTAGCGCTCCGAGTCTTTGGTTGACTGAGGCAAGAGGATAGCGGCTGTATGCTGGCTCGAAGTCCATTTTGGGGAATTTTATGAAGAGACGTGATGAATTGGCAAATATGGCGACAATGCGAGAGTATTTCTCGATCGCTCGTCTTATTTTAATCTTATATATTAGTACTTACGCAAATAAACCAATAACTCAAGCACTCAAGCCTTGCACTCAAGTGCAGGCTAAAAGCTTAAGTCCACTGAAGTGGACTACAGAATACTCATACATTAACCCGTTTCAAAGGGTTTGAGCTTTTAGCTTGCACTTGAGTGCAAGGCTACAGCGCGATGCGCCGCCTTAATCTTTCTAGAAAAAAAGCATATTGTGAGCAAGTCCCAAATCCAACTAGCGATCGCCATAGGCAACACCAGAATTAAGGCAGTTATTTTTGACAGCAAAAAACAAATTCTTGAAGAATATGCCTATACTCACGAGCAATTACCAAACTTAGAAGCAAAACTTGCAACAAGAAATTTTGAACGCATTGCGATCGCCTCAGTCGTTCCCGATATGATTACCAGTTGGCATCGTTTGCCACAGACTCAGACGATCGCAACTGCTGATGTGCCATTGCAAGGCTTGTACTCGACAATGGGATGCGATCGCGCCTTGGCAGCCTATGGCGCTGGTGAAAACTATGGCTACCCAGTGATGGTGATTGATGCGGGGACGGCAATTACCATCACTGCAATTGATGCGCATAAGAATTTGATGGGTGGAGCGATCATCGCTGGGCTGCGATCGCAGTTTGCCTGTTTGCATCAAAATACAGCAGCTTTGCCAGATCTGCCAATCCCCGAAACTTTGCCAAAACGATGGGCGACGAATACGCATGAAGCAATCCAAGGTGGAGTGGCGCACCTATTAATAGCGGGCTTGCAAGCTTATATAGATGATTGGCGATCGCAGTTTCCTCAGAGCCAAGTGATTATTACTGGAGGCGATAGCGATTATTTAATGAAATGGGGCTTAAAAGTGGATATGATGGAAAAGAATCTAGTTTTTTTGGGGATTATGGCATTGACATGAGTTTTAATCCAAAACTTTGTCGTAATGAAAGCGAGGTCGAAAGCAAATTAATTGTGCAATATCTTTTGCCAGCGCTTGGGTACGATCCGAGCAAATGGCATCAAGAGGTCGCATTGAGTGGTATTCGTTTAGATTTTTTAGCATTGCTTTCCCCAGTTTTTCCAAGTATTAATGACCCATCACCGAAGCCCTGTGTGGTGATGGAAGCAAAACATCCCAAACAAAATCTCAATTTCCATGTGCGGCGGCTGAGGCGTTATTTAACTAAGTTGCAAGTTATATATGGGGTATTAACTAACGGGAAAGATTTTCGGATTTATGAACTTGTTGACGATCAAATAGAGCTAATCTTCCAATGTGAAGGCATAGAAATTGCTGACAAAATTGAGAAAATTAGCGATATTATTGGCAGGGATAAGTTAGCGGGACTTGCTACAAATAAATCTATAAATAAACCTATCCCTTTGACTGCTCTACCTGTTCCAATTGATATTAAACTTCCATTTCCTGAGAGTAATACGCTTCCACTTCTAGAATCTCTACAAGCAAGAATCATGAAAACGATCGCCATATATCACAACAAAGGTGGTGTGGGCAAAACCACCACCACAATTAATCTTGCCGCCGCTATTAGTCGTAAGGGTTTTAAGGTATTAATTATTGATCTTGATAGTCAGGCAAACACAACCTATGCCGCAGGTTTAATGAAGTTTGACACCGAAGAAGAAGACAATCTTAGAGACAGCAACGTCTACAATATTATCTTCTTTCCTAAATCCAACTTTATTCATGATGTCGCGTTAAAGGGAAGCTTCACCTATCCTGAAGTCGATGTTATTCCTGCGCATATTAATTTGATCTGGCAAGAAAACGCTTTAATCGACCAAGAAAGTTCTAAATTTCAGCTGGTTAAAAAGTTGGAACTTGTGAAAGATGACTATGATGTAGTCTTAATCGATACGCCGCCCTCACTCAATCTCTATGCAAGGATTGCCCTGATCGCCTGCGATTACCTTATTATTCCATCTGATCTGAAACCTTTTGCGAATGAAGGTTTACGCAATGTCAAAAACTTTATTGAACAGATTGATGATTTTCGCAGTTTTACCAATCGATCCTCAATCAATATTCTGGGAGTTTTACCTTCTAAAATATTGACAAATGCGAATTATATTAAATCAACTCTACCAAAGCAAGAGAAGATTATCAAAGAGCGATATGGATTTTCCGTATTAGAAACCCGAATTTTTCAACGGGAAGATTTATCACGAGCAATTGATAACTTTGTGATGGATGGCGATCGCCAAATCCCCGATCCTAAATCGATCTTTGACTTTAAGCCAGATTCGATGTCAGCCGCCGAGTTTGAAGAGTTAGCCAATGAAGTGCTTGAGAAAATAGGACTACGCTCATGAGTTTACTCACTTCTTCGATTGATCTTGACATGATCGTATCGCCAGCATCACAAGAGCTATCTCAGTTTCAATCGAGCCAAATTGAGCATCTTGCTAATTTGTTTTTACAGGCAGGCGGAACGGTAAAGCCAATTTTATTACGTAGAGTCTCGCCAATTTCATTTGAAATTCTGGAAGGATATTTTGAATATTATGCCGCGCTCAAAGCTCAGGAAATTGATGATCAATTTACGGCAATCCGCGCTTATGTTGTTCCAACGGATCTAGAGTCAACCATTCTTGAGCAATATAATTTTTTGCGATCGCTGGATTCATCCTCATCAACTGAAATCACTTCTTCCCAGACTAGTAAAGCTGAAAAACAAGACTTAGCTCAAATGGAAGATGCGATCGCTACTCGATTAGAGAAAAAATTATCTGCCACTATAGATCGCATAGTTGAAGAAAGGATCAATGCTAGTTTGCAAGTATTTGCCAACCAAATTACACAGCAATTAAACTCGCATTTACTAGATTTCAAACAGTCATTATCCTTTGTACCTATTAGCCAAGTCCTTGAGACGCAAGCAAAAACTACCACTCTAATCCCAGAATTAGCACCTGAGAAGACCGTTAAATCTAAAACCACTAAAGCTGCTGCTACCACCAAATCTAAAACGTCGAGTTCTAAACCGAAGGCTAAAGACAAGTCTATTAACAATAATGATCCTAAAGTCTTACAGGTTCTCAATGATTTGAATACAATGAATTTTTCCGATCTAGAACGGAAGCTATCACAATTGAAACCAAGTAAGCGCAGCCTTGCTAAACCAATTCATGAGCAAAGATTGCAACACCATGCTCAAAAGTTTCAATCTATCGAAGATGTCATAAGTAAAGTCTCTGGTATTAAGGAACCAACTATGCAAAAGATAATTGATGCATGGTAAATATAAGCTAAAACCAAAAAATAGACTACGGTGCTATGCATCGTAGTCTATTTTTTAAGTGGGAGTGAAGGGACTTGAACCCATACGACCTTACAGTCAACGGATTTTAAGTCCGTAGCGTCTACCATTCCGCCACACTCCCAAAGTGCTTTGCTATTCTAACGCGAAATGGGTGAATTTGCGATCAGAAATTTTAAAATTGTTGCGATCGCTAAAAGCTATAGTCAGAGACTAGTCTCTGACTATAGCTTTTAAGACTTAGACTTCCTCGTCGTCGTCCCATTTCTCTTGGGTATAGCCAAGCTGAGTTGCCGCTGATTGCTCCTCACTGGTGAGGTCTTCCCAGAGTTTTTCTGCCGATTCAGGGATGTCATCTTCTCCCTCCCAGCTAGATTGAGTCCAGCCAAGGATACCCCACATTTTTTTATCTTCATCGGACAAATCGTCCCATTCAGGAAAATCATCCTCCTCTTCCCAGCTTTCTTCACTCCAACCTAATTGTGACCAGAGTGCTTGCTCTGCACTAGTCATATCTGACCAGCCTATTTCACTCCAAAATTCATTAGGATCGCCAGTTACTTCACGGATAGTAGTCATAGAAATTTCCTCAAAAACTAGAGTTCACCTAGATCTCATCATAGGTTCTGCTTGCTATAGGAAGCAACAGTTAAAACTTAACCTTTTTTATTTTGTTTTTAGCCGATCGCCTAAACTTCGGTAATAAATTGTTCCGACGATCGCAAAAAACATTACATAAGCGATCGCTTGAACTAGATAAAGTTTGTCAGTATAGCCAAATAGTGAACTGAGGATCGCTCCAGGAAATTTCTCAGCAGGTAATACTTTGCTGCTATTCCACACCATATTGCCAAGGACACAAGAATGCTCGCGCACAAAATGCTCGTAGTAGAAACAAATTGATTCGGACTTGCGATCGCTTTGAGACAAAATCCGTAAAGCATTGTCGAAATGTCCGAGAGCAGAGATTACTAACCCCGAAACAATCGATAGCAGCATAAATCCCATGATTTTAAAAAAGGCACGGATATTAATCTGAACACCAAACTTAAATAAAGCGAACGCGATCGCTGTGGCAGCGGCGATTCCAGTTACGGCTCCAAGTGCAGGCATAAATCCTTCTTGGAATTTTGCTGAAATAAATAAAACGACTTCAAAACCTTCTCGCAAAATTGCAAATAAGATTAGTCCAAAAATTCCTAAGCCAGCTTTTCTACCTTTGTCTAACACATTCGATAAAGAGCCTTCGATTTCTCCTTTAATAGCCCGACTCTGTTTTGTCATCCAGATCAACATCCAAGTCAACATGACGATCGCGGCAACACTAAACACACCTTCGAGTAATGGCTCAAAAATTGGCGATACAGAAGGATTGCTACTACCGACGCTCTGCATAAACCAATTAAAAATTACGCCGACTATGCCACTAATTATGAGCCCAGCACCAATACCCGCAAATACCCATCGATTAAGGTGCGATCGTTTGGCGCGTTTGAGATATGCCATGACAATGCCAATTACTAAGGCGGCTTCAACACCTTCGCGTAAGGTAATGACAAAGGTTGGAAGAGTTAAGCTGAAGTCCATGGAATTATCTAGATAATGTTTAGTAATGGGTATTTACAAATTAAAAGCTATAACGCCTGCGCAGCAGACGTTATAGCTTTTAGATCTTTATGATTTTGTGTAAACTTTAGTCGCAGCTTGTTCATTCGTTTTGATCAGCGCCGACATCTCAGCAACAGATAGAACTGGTTTCTCTGGAGCAAGCGGACTAGGATAAGCTGATTTCAGCTTTTCTAGACTAGCTATAAATTGTTTGTTAGTTTCAGGATGATCCTTTTCCATTGTTGCGGCAATGCTCTTATACAATTGCTCCACATAGATCGTGAAGCCGCGAGAATCTTGATATTCGATAATCTCTTTGATCTTGTCATTAGCGATCGCTGCCATATATTCAGTGCCAGCAGTATCAAGAATTGCATTGATTACTTGTAGCGCTAACTTTGGTGATTGACGTTGAGCTTCTGGAATTGCGGCGATCGCAGTATCAATGCTAGCCATTGCCTCTTGATATTTAGCTGCGATGCTTGGATCGTTAGGTTTAGACTTGACCAACTGTTGTAGATCCATTAGCACTTGCTTAAATTCTTTGACATTACGCTCTTTAAGTTGAGCTTCTACATCAGCATAAATTTCTTCTACAGGATGCTCGATGTGAGGAAAAGCTTGATCTGGTTTCTGAAGATCCAATAATTCTTTTGCCACAATCATATGACCTTTCATCAAGCCGAGTTTGGTCAAATAATCCACATCCTTCGCTTCACCTGTCAAGACAATAGTTTCGATGCTAACCATGTCTTTGATCTTTTCAAATTGTTCAGCAGTTATCACCTTTTTTGAAACTAAGTCTTCGACCTTTGCGTAGGGTCTGGCTGCTTGGATTTTGTTAGACAAGCCAGCAATTCCTAACTCGGCTTCAATTTTATCTAGCGAAGATAAAATTGCTTCGTTAATATTGATTTTGACTTTGCTATTATGACCAGCCATTTTTGAGTCTTTAGGAGTCTCAGCTTTGGACTCATTTGTCGCACTACTAGATATTGTAGTCGGAGGTTTTGAGACCTTAGGCTCATTAGTACATGCCGATATCGCGATCGCGCTTACTAGTGAGAGTAAAAACAGAACTAAAAACGCTTTGGTTTTAATTACAGTTTGAAATAATTTTTTAACGAGAGAAAAGAGATAAGACATGAAGATAGCTAAATGGTGAAAAAGGGTAATTGAAAAACTAGGTAATGCCATTTATTTGCAATAAGTGATCTACAAATATTAGAACATGAAAGTTGCTAATAATTATCAATAAGTATTTATGTAAATAAAAATGCTGATGCTCTTTAACTAGCAACCACATCAAACAAACCCATACAGCCAGCATCAGCGATCGTATCTTGGTGTGGATGAAACATATATTTACCCGTAAATCGATAGGTCAACTCCAGAATATGTCGCTCGGCAGTCCCCATTGTGATCACATCACTCTCCTCACTTGGAGACATGCTGCGCCCAGTACGATAAACCTGAAACATATTGGCATGGACATGAAATGTTGCTACTGGGTCATACTCAATCATATTAAGGACATATAAGCGCAATAACTGATTTTGCTGGACTGCGATCGGCTGCTGCATATAAAAGTGAGGTAGACCATTAAAGGCATACATCTCATTGCGCCCATCTCCATTGGTGTCATAGCCAGCCATGATTAAAACTATCTCATCCGCAGGTGGTCGAGGTGTGGGCGGATCGATGATGAACATGCCATATAGACCTTTGCTGATATGACGGGCAACTGGCTCAATATGACAGTGATAGAGATGCACTCCATAGGGCATTGCATCAAACTCATAGATAGTCGCAGCACCATTACGGATTGGTTTCACTCCATCCATTTCCGCAGCATGTTCACCGTGAAAGTGCAATGAATGAGAATGCCCACCTTTATTAGCAAAAGCAATTCGCACTCGATCGCCTTCTGTTGCTCTGAGGGTTGGACCAGGCACGCGATCATTGACATTCCAAGTAATAAAGTCAGTCGCCGCGTCTAACTTTACGGTCTTACTTTGCGCCGTTAGCTGAAACTCTCGTACTGTGCGACCATTTTCTTGGGTAACTTTCCCATAATCAAATTCTCGTAAAGTCGCGATCGGGTCGAGTCCGCTTACTTTGATTCTTTCCTGCGATGCTTCTGTAAGTTTCATCGATGGAATCACAATTTTTTTCGGCGGATTGCTTGAAGATTTATCCTGATCGTTATTGTGATTTGAGATGATCGGACTACAAGCGATCGCGCCGCCGATTAATCCCATTCCCCCAAGCCCCAACTCTAATATTTTTCTGCGTTGTCGATCCATTAAGTATATCTACTTGCAATTAATTCCTATTTATTTTAGCGAACTTTACTATACTTTTGACTTATGAAGTTACGCCACTATGACATTGTCAGTTTCAAGCTAATTGCGATCACGACTTTTTTCATCTAATCTCAATATAATGAGACACTCTATTAGACCTATAAGTAGACTACATTTCTTGTTTTGAGACTCGATAAGCACCAATCAATTTTCAAATCAAATACCTTAAAAAACTATGGATAATCGTTGGTTTCAACTTTTGGGAGGAATCGCATTCTTGATTCTGTATCTATTTTTCTCAGCCAAGACAGAAATGGGAACTAAATTATTTATGAACCAAAATAGTGATCGTTTAGCAGAAATTATTAACTTTCTGCAAATTTCCGATAACCTAGCCACAGCAGGACAGCCAACTGTCAAACAGTTTCGGACAATTGCTGATGCTGGTTATGAAACAGTAATTAATTTGGCTTTACCGACTTCTGACGGAGCGATTGCTAATGAAGCACAACTAGTCCAATCTTTCGGAATGGAATATATAGCCATTCCTGTAAATTGGAAAACTCCAACGATGGCAGATTTAGACAAATTCCTGCAAGCAATGGAACAACGCCAACAGCAAAGAATTTTTGTCCATTGTGCTAAGAATATGCGCGTTTCTGCCT
The DNA here is from genome assembly GCF_006937785.1 of Pseudanabaena sp. UWO311. Lineage (GTDB taxonomy): Bacteria > Cyanobacteriota > Cyanobacteriia > Pseudanabaenales > Pseudanabaenaceae > Pseudanabaena. The sequence goes on along the minus strand of NZ_SJEE01000001.1, from coordinate 130,245 downwards.
TTGTCTATCTCTATCGTCGCTTGCATCTCAATTGCGATCGCGAACAAGCGATCGCGGATTTACATAAAATTTGGCTGCCCAACGAGACTTGGCAAAAATTTATTGATGCAAAGCTAACTTAAGTCAAAAGCTGATACTGTCCACTTCGCGAGCATTAGTTTTTTAAATGTCGTAACTTTTGTGTCAACTAGGATCGCAGCGTATTTCAATCAGAAATCCATCGGGGTCATAAAAATAAATGCCTCTACCAGTAGGACGAGTAACAGGCTCACCCTCAATTTGGACTTGCTGCGATCGCAATACCGATACCGCTTGCTCAAAAAGTTCTGGAGCAATATCAAAGGCTAGATGATTAGCACGAGTAAATTGCTGCTGCGGATCAGGATCGGGCGGCGTAAGTTCAGGTTCCCAAAACAAATCGAGAACAGTGCCATCAGGAGTTCTAAAATTCGCAACTTTGCCTGCTGCTACTAGATTAACTAAAGTACTAGGAATCTCATCACCAACAAGTTGATGCAGTCCCAAAATGTTGCCATAAAAATTACAAGAAACCTGCATGTCCCGCACATTCAGAGCAATGTGATGCACTCTTCGTAAAGCTCCATTCGCGATCGCCGTTTGCATAGATAGCGTAGTTGAACTATTTGACGACATAAAATTAGTTCTAGCTAGGTTTACCAATAGATTAAGACGATTTATCTACTCTATAGCAATAAAGATAAAAGTTGCCGTGCTTTGCACGGCAACTTTTATCTTTATTGCTATCAGGAAAATTTAAGCTTATAGAGCGATCGCTATCACAACCAAAATCCAACTAAATCACTTACTTTAGTCCAACTCTTTAGCGATATCTTCAGGAAAATTTAAATCCAAAATTTGTTCAATCGTATAAGGACATTCTTGAGGCACACTTTTAGCACCCAGAGGAGTTTCAAGCACCACTATATATAATGCCGCCTCATAACTATCTTTAATTATTTCTCTAAGCTTATCTTTGAGGCTAGGGCTATCCCTCAAGATCCAGTGAACTTCCCGACGTTCGCTGTCAATTGTCACTTGCCAAACTTTACTATGCTCTTTTGGCAGTAAATGCCACTTTAGCAAATGACCAAGCAAAACATTAAAGTGAGTCCGCAACTCTCTACTTTCTTGCCTCCCCAAAGATTCAATCTCTTTAGCTAGATTTTTTGAGTCAAGCCCATCAACTTCACATGATCGTAATTTTTCAGATTGCTCTATTGTCCAACGATAAAAATCCGACTCATACAGACCCATTGCCATATACCTCTGCCTTAAGCTATCTCCATTTTCCTCTAGAACTATTCAAACATGAATCTAAAATCTGCAATCCATTACAACTCAATCACTACCGCTATTTTGTAACGACTACCAGCTCGTAAGCTATCTCTATTTAGAGTTGGCTTACGAATTTGCTTAAAAACCCCTAGCTTACGATAATGGATATTTACGCAAGCTAGCCAATTTCGTAAGCCAATTATCAATAATAAAAGTCTCCTTTGACAACTTGAATCACGTCAGATATAGATATAGTCCAGCTTTTACCTATCTCCTTATTCTCGACTTCAAGGCGATCGCCATCAAGCTTGTTTACAATAGCGCCATACCGTTTACCGTTTTTCAGATCGAAAATGACATGACAGCCGACATTTAAGATAGCTGTTTCAGGTTTTGAGCTTTCGATAATGGGATCGCTATTTTTGCCTTTGGATAGCTCAGAAGCAGCACTGAGCATAGCATCCGAGAGATGCTTAAGAATTATGGCTGCAATTTCCGTAAGCTCAGACATTTAGCAAGCCTCCAATTGATCGATACTGAAATACTGGGTTACCGCCCACCCATCGCCACCGACAATTGCTTGCGGTGTTCTGTCGCGATCGCAAGAAAGCAGATCACCTGCTTTACCCGCTAAGAAATGCGGCGCTTTGACACGAACGCGATCGCCAACTCGTAAAGTTTTTGATTTTTTCTGTGAGTAATTATTAGTGACACCTAGATTTGGTTCACCAGATGTATTTGCTTCACCAATGGCGTGGTTGTCAGCTTTTTTTTGTTCACCGCCAAAATAATTTGGTTCACCATTTAAATTTGATTCACCAATACTTAAATTTTGATTGGCTTTATTTTGATTCACCAAATACGAATCAAAATAATTTGATTCATCATTTGATTCATCGGCTAAAACTATCTCTGTATATTGATTTTCTTCCTCTGGTGAATCAAATGAATCAAAATCATTAGAATTTGCAAAATTTACAGAGCAGATACCATAGACAAAGAAGCCTTGCTTAGTTCGACCGCTAAAAGTTGCTCTTGGGAAGATTTTGGTTAACGCTGGTTTCATCATGCGAGATGCTTTTATCCAAGGATCGAATCGGTTGCCATCGTCAAGCCAATCAAATTTTTCTTTTTTCTCTGTACCTCTGTAGGTAGTTTCGATTTCTACAATGCCTTGATCGACATACCAAGATTTAAGGCTTTCATAAAGATCGCCAACTTTGATTCGTCCACGACCCTGTTCTAATTTGATATCAGCCGCCCATCTAATTAAATGGCAGCTTGCTTCTTTCGCTTCTTGAATTGCGCCCGCCAAAGGTTTGTAATCGATACCATCTTGCATAAGAGTAACCAGTGCATCTAGTAAGCGATTGAGTAAAGATGGACAGACTTGATTTTGAAGAAATTCGGGGTCGTTTTTGAATCGTGGATCGGCGGGTAGTTCGTCTGGTGATTGCGGGTCACTGGTAAATGTTTTGGCAAACTTGACGATCGCATATCTTGATTCAATGGCTTTTTGTGCGCCAACGATTGACGGTGCTTCGTTGCAGTTCAAAAGCACGATACATGCGGGTTTGATGTCATAGTCATCTACGTTTTTACGTTCGATGTCAATCGGATCACCAGTAAGCACATTTTTAAGAGATTGCAGACTGTCAAGGCTTAAGCGTGAGTGGTTCTCTGATGCCCAATTGATGCGACTGTATTCCAGCTTGGCAAGTGGGAACTTTTTGCCCTCGTCATATTGTTGGAAATCTCGCAGGGAACAACCAGTGATACCACGAGAAAATATTTCAGCGATCGCTTCTCTGAGTGTGTCCTTACCGTTTGAGCCGTCACCTTGCAAAAGTAAACCACGTAGACGATCTGGTATGACTTTACGCACATTTGCCAAGTCGAAACATGCCGCTATGGTTTTTAGAAATACGTCTCGCTGTGCATCATCAAGCGCAACTAATAAGCGATCGCAAGTTTCATGATCGGCTTTGGGGTCATGTTTGACTTTGGAGCAATAGGTATAAACCAAATTTGGGTGATGATTTCTGAGTTTCCAAGATGGTTTTTTACCTTCCCATTCAATAGTTAATACACCATTAGCAAGATTTAACCCTGTGGGATTAACGGTTGTAGGGTCAACACCAAAGCCAACTTTGACCCATTTCATTACAGCGTTGACGCTTTGCTCGTTGGCATATTTGTATGTCCTCTTGTTGGTGCGGTCATCGTAGACCAGAAATTTATTACAAAATTCACTGATGCGACGCTTTTCGACTGGATCGGGACTGGCTTCGTAATGTGTGCCTGTCCAATAATGCAAGGTGTCATTGATGCAAACCCAGTGCTTATCACTGAATAGTTTTTTCTGTGCAATTTGGTTGAAATGCTCAGAAATTGGCGGTTCGTCGGGGTCGTATCGGTCTAGATGGATAACTTCTTGCTCTGGTTCCTCTGTGGCGCTTTGCGCCGCCTGTGGATTATCCGCAGCAATTTGTGGATTATCCGCAGCAATTTGTGGATTATCCGCAGCAATTTGTGGATTATCCGCAGCAATCTCCTCTGAAACAACATCAATAGTATTTTCTGAAACTGATGCTTGGATAAGCATTTCAAGGTATTGATCGCCAAATTCTTTAAAGCCGTCGGTGATATCAAAGCCATTTTTGTGATCAACGGGGGCGGGAATAGTTGAGACAAAGGCGCGATCGCCAATTGCTTCAGCAAGTTTCTCAGAACCTTTTTCGCCAGCATCGTCGCGATCGTAAAAAATCACGATGCGATCATATTGGATCAGGAGAGACAAGTCCTTAGGAATCCCACCAGCGCCGCAAGTTGCAGTGCAGACGCTGATCTCTAATTGTTGGTCATAGAGGGCTTGCCCTAATAAAAGTGCATCCCATTCACCCTCACAAATCCACAATTCTTTCCCATCAGGTTGATAGGTAAAGTACCATCGTGCGGTTACCGATGGTTGTGCCATTTGTTGTTCTGGTCGTTCCGATTCTGGCAGCCATTTGTTAGGGAAATATTTCCCTAACCATTTACCCGTCTCAATTTCGTAGGGAATGAAGATGCAAGGATAATCTTCCCAATTTTCCCCACACTGAAATTTTTTGTAAGTAAGTCCGATCTTGAAATACTCTAAAGTCCTTGATTGAATCCCCCTGTCTAATAAATATTGAAGAGCCTTGGGGGCGTTATACCCTGCTGTCTCAAATAGCAATTGCGCCCGTGACTCAATCTCACGGGTGCTTTTATACTCGACTGGCTTAGGCGGCTTGGCTGTAGGGATATAAGTTTTCTCAAGTGGCTTTGCATCCCCGATCGACTCTCTGATTTGCTCGGTTGTGCAGCCACGATGGCAAGTGTATGCACCATGATCGGCGGGTTGAAGTGATACCGATAAATTGTATTTGCGGTATCCTTCCCCCTTTGTCAGTAGGCACGATGGACATATTGCCCTACCTGTTTTGTTGAATTGAACGTGATCAAAGATGGAAAATTTCATAGCTGAAAAAGACTTGGTTGATGGGTGGTGATTCCAAATTTCTTGTCATGGGCGTGTTGGCGACGGTGGCACACGCTGCAAAGTGCGATTAGATTTTTGCGATCGCAATTCATCGGCACATGATCGATGTGGTGAACTGTGAGTGTATGAATAGCCCAATCTTTATGGGCTTCAGCTACTTCATCAGGTCTAAGGCATTGCTTTTCACATTTCTGGCAAATCCAGTGAGCCTTTTGCTTTACTTCAAAAGCGATCGCATTCCAGTCAGGTGGATAAAGTTTGCGGTTCATCGGCATGGTTTCGACCTCTCTAAGTCCTTGGCAGGAACTAGCTCAGTTGAGTAAATTGCTTTCTTTCTGGGAGAAAGAGTCACGTAATGAATGAAGTATTTTGATTTACCCGAATTTTGGACAACATTTAAAATGCAACTGGGGGGCAAGCCTAGGAGATGGCAAGCTTTAAGGTGTAATTGGGCTTTGGATAGCGGCTTTGGTGGTTTCTTTGCCATATCTTTTAACTTGTTGAAAAATAGCGATCGCAATTTCACTGGGTAAAGTTGCGATCGCATGAATTGGTTAAAAGTCGTCATTGTAGGAGTGGCAATGGCTTTGCACCTCCTTGATTTGGTCGCGTACTACATCTCTCAAATGCTTAAGACGTTCATCTCGCTTCCAGTGAGATAGACCTATATCGCAATTGCGGATTGAAGTTGCAATCAAGATATTGATGCTGTGAAACCTGTTGACAACATCACTTTTCATTTCGGTGATGACCTTATCCAGCCGTGTAATTTCTTTGCGAGCTAGGTCAATAGTCCCCCGTTGGGACTCAAGCTGTTTACGTTGCTGCTTACAGGTTTCATTCACCTCGGATACAATCTCTGCCCATTCCTTTACGTGGTGATCAGTTTCGATTAGTAAGAGCGAATTAGCCTCTTTACGGAGTCGCCAAACCTTGTTTTTATGGTTGTAAACGGTGGCAACATCTGTCTCGACGTACTTTAGAGGGATGCTCTCCACCCCAACATGGTTAGACCAGGCTGCATCCTCACCCAGCATCGAAATAACAAGATCATCCAAGAACGTAGCCATGCTTTCAGTGAAATCAACAAGTCTTTCGATCGCTTGTGGGTAATGTTCATAGTTCCTCATGCTGCAATCTCCTTATTCTCGTAATCACTAATCCAAGAAATAGTTCTTTCCCACTCTTCACGGGATAGATCGGCAGCACCGATCGCAGTTATTACCCCTATCTCTAGAGCGATCGCTACGAAGCTAGCCTTACGAATGGTGTCAACTCTTGCAAACTCCTTTGGGTCGTCAATCCCTCTAGCTAAGGTACTTGCGGCGGCGTTGTAGTAGCTGAGATGGTAATCAATCTTGAGTGTGTCAATCATTTGGTCACCTCTTGGACTGGTACGTTGTGCAGGAATGCAAGGCGATCGCTTAACCAACGAATCAAAGCAATCTTGTTTGCTGGACTCAATGCGTCGATCTCATCTTCAAACCACTTAACTAGAGATAGGCTCATTGCATAAAAGCGAGTACCAATGACCTCTGCGGATTCACAAAAAACAACGTCATAAAGCAAGTTAAAGGTTTGTTTATAGTCCAAGCTGGTAATCAAACTCTCTGCGGATTCTGATAGCGGCAAGCTGTAATAGCCAGCGGGTTGTGGGAATGTCATAGTTAATTAATGCTCCATGTGCAAAATTAGGGGTGAATAGCCTTCGTTGATTAGATAGGCGTAGAGACGCTCTAGGGTTTTCTGTAGGAGGTCTGGATCGGGGCGGTTGATTGCACCTGTGAGTTCGTGGTCACTTGTCCGATAGGTCAATCGGTAAGGCGATAGCCAGATGGTTGCTGTAAGATTGTTTGGTTGCATAGTCTCTAATTGGTTTGATGTGTCTGTGCAAAAACAAAAAAGAAGAGATTGATTACTAGCTGGAACTAGCGATCGATCTCTTCTTTTTTGGTGAGTTTTTCGATGAAGTTGGGATTGTGAACACAATGATGGATCATTTCCTCAACGATCTCGCTGAGGGTTAAAGACTTACGATGCTTCAGAGCAAGCTCCCGTAACTTGTCATCTGCGTCATTTGAAACAGTAAGGTTCAGCCGTGCTTTTTCTATCGTATACATATCTGTATGTTTTATATGGACAGATCTGATCTAAACACATAAGCATAAGTGTGTCAATACATACAGGTGTATTTGTGGTAAAACATATATATGTGTTTCTGTGTAAAGTCCATGGACAGCAATGCTAAAAGAAAATTTGCAGAATTAGTTAAGAATCTTCGGGGAACCCTTACTCAGAAGGAGTTCGCTCACATTCTTGGTGTTACCTATGGAGCAATACAAGCATGGGAAAACGAAGAAGTTAATAGTCCGAGTTCGGCAAATTTATCTAAAATTGCCAACTATGCTGGGTTATCTCTTGAAGATTTGATGTCAACTATTAACGGAGATTCGGATCAAAAGATTGATAATTCAGTTAACCCTCTATATGTCATGGGTCAACTTAAAACCATGAGTATCCAAGATCTAACTCAGCTTTATAGAGCTGTTAGTGATAGGTTAGTCGCGATCGCGGAGAGTGCAGGAAGGTAGATGAGTTTATTTCTAGGATTGGTATGTTTTGCGATCGCCGCAGGTACGATATTTTGGGCTTTTCAGGGTAGTTACCAACTAGAAAAACTTATTCAATATTTAGTTTGGGCGGCGATCATACTTTTGTTAGGGTGGATCGCTTTCCTTTTTGCAAACTTCTTGGTATTTTTCGGATTGACGATACCCCAAGGGCTTTTTGTGGTGGTGTCTTCGTCAATATTTTTGATTTTATTAGTGCTAGGAATCAAGTATGAGTTAGATAAAGTCAAGCCTAGTAGAAACAAGGTCTCAAGACGTGAAAACAAGAGAGAGAAAGAACAATACCTGCTATCCCTAATAAGAGATCAAGCCACTTGCGATCGCATTCTTGAAGGACTAAGGAGAAATTACCCGAACAGGTCTAGGCTATGGTTAATCGAAAAGGCTATAGAGGATGTTTTGAGAGATCGGCAATAACAAGAAAGGCGATCGCAGATTTTGCGATCGCCTTTCTTGTTATTGCCGCAATTGCGGAAGTTTTTGCAGGGAGTCGAACCCCAAAGACTGCTATCACCCTTTATCTGTCGAGCGAGTCTATCGCTTTTCATGGCAGCGCTTAAGCTGTAAATCACCACGATGTTTTTATATTAGCTCATGATAGATGCGATCGCAAAATCTGCGATCGCCTTTTATTTATCAAAGAATTCTTCATTGCCATTCTCTAGAAAAATATAAATAGCCCTATAAATATTATCCATGTTGACTCTGACTTCTTCTTTACCTGCCTGTATGCCTTCGTTATAGGCTTGTTTTAGATAAAACATAATCAAGTCTTTATCATTATTGGTATCTGATAAGTTGACATGACCTCTTTCAATCTTTTCAAAAATAGTAAGCATTTTAAAACTCCTTAAAAACTTAAAACTAACCTACCCAAACTATCAGCCACACAATTAAACGGAAAAGCATAACTAACGACTTGGATCGTGACCGCTTCGCGCTCCACATAATCACGAGTGATAATCGTATTGTATATCTCGTATTCTGCAAGCAATTCGGGAGTAACTGTAGCCGTAAGTATCACCCCTGATTCATTTGGCATAGGATTCTCAATTACCTCATAGATCGTAGTAAAAACAGACGTAGTACCGATTAAAACCTGCTCAATAGATTCAATGATTTCAGGCGGATAAACCTGCGTATATTCACTCTCTACAGTAAACAGACCGTTTACACTGTAAGCATTCTCGTTAAAATCAGCAATTATCTGAACAGAGTTTTTTCGTTCCCTATAGGGATACTTTCCATAATTCAAATAGTTATACTCTCTTTCCGCTTGATAGAGCCTACAAGTTTCTATAAATACTTGTCTCATGCCGTCGGTAATTGCGCTCATAAAGCAATACTCCAATCAGGACTAAGCGACAATTGCCCAGTCGAATAGTAATCAAGTCTCACAGGGCGGACAGTGGTTTTCTTGATACCTTTACGAGTTCCATACTTAACGATATCGCCTCTAAATTTAGGGTCAATATACTTCTCTAATTGATTGATTAATCGCTTAGCTTCAGCCTCAGTTGAGGCATACACCTGTAATTGAGAATTATCCTTACAGACATAGATAGCACTGGATTCACCCTTGCTATATTGCGATAAATTCGGCTTGCTATTCTTATTCCCTGTGTAATGTGGAATGTGCAAAGTCCAACAGCTATTAGTAAATTTACCATCCTTAAACTCACGGTAAACAATCGCCGCCTGTGGCTTTTGTCCAACCCTCACTTGCCAGTATTCTGGAACCGATAGCACACGATCATTCAAGCTACATTCTCTAGACCTAATATCAAGTAATTCCTTGAATGATGCCTCTGTTTTAGCCTTATCCTTTGGCAAAACTTGAATAGTAATCTCCTTAGTTTTCGCAGTTCCATTTTCAGGATTACACCCATCAAATATTTGAACCTTTAAATCAGTAAAGCACTTAGCCAAATTCTCGCAACTAAACTGGCAATCCTTCGGATCTCTAAATCTATCTTGTTGATTTTGTGTAGTATTTTTTGTGTCTTTTAGAGCATGTTCTTCATTGGCTTTCTTTATCTGGTTGACTTGATCGACAAGATTGCTACTACCAGCTTTGGCTAAAGGTGCTGAAGCCGCCGAAGGAGTACTATTAGGCGCTAGTTTTTTTAGCTTATCCGCCAAGCTTTCCTTATCATCATCCTTCTTTGGGGCTTTGCTATCAGGCGGCGCAATACTTGGCAATGGTGCTGAATTTGGAGCAACAGGAGCACTTTGCAACGGATTAGAAGTCGATGGATTAGCCAAATTCCTTAATTGATTAAGGATCTCTACGTTGTCATCACTTAAGCCATTGACGCTGTTTTTCAAGTCTTCAAGTTTCTTTAATGCGTCACCAATAGCGCTAGGGTCGAAATCGAAAGGAGGAGCTGTAGACCTCCCATCATTAATAACTAAAGGGACATAATTTATTTTGTCAGGATCTGGCAGCCCATCAACTCTCTCTACCCGATCTAAAGTGAAATCTCTATAGAAAGAAGAATTTGCAGAGAATGAAACCTGTCCATCTTTCCCATAAACGATTATTCCACTCGATTCGTTTATGTTCGTGAATGATTCAGCTCCACGTATCCCCCCCTGAATAGAGTTGAATGGGAAGGATGGAACTCTAGCCCCTGTCGCTATTACGGTATAGGAAATATAAAGCCTATACAGTGTATCGTTTTGCCCTCCAGAAAAAGGTAACGCCGATCTGCTTGGAGCGACATTTTCTTTACTAGGGAATACTAGATTAACTATTGGAGAGCCCAACACTGACAAAGCTAACCCAGCCGCCTTAGCATAAGGATTTGGCGCAAGTAACAAAGCTCCAGCGGCAGTGGTTACCGCGCTTTGTGCTAATGCATTTGCATTAGGATTTCGTACAGCATTAGCAAGCGATCCACCAACGCTTAGCGCAACACTTGCAACAGCAGCGGCATTTCCCGCTTTATTCAATACATTATTTACTTTGTCAGCAGCAGGAAAGGAGATAGGAGAGGTTAAGGCAGTATTTACCCTCTGCCCTAGAGAAGCGCTTGGCGGTGTATTTATCGGGGGGATAGGGGTGCTAGGTGTGGGCGCTGTTGTTGGAGTGGGCGCAGTGCGTTTGTTTAGATCTTCAATCAGTCTTTGTGCTTGTGATGCAGTAGGCGCAGTATTTGGGATGTTTGGAGGCTGCCTTAGCAAACCATTGTCACTAGGAACGGTAGGAGGGCTGAACGGCACAGCTCCTTGGTTTAATTGCCTCTCTAGCTGTCTCAGTTGGTCCGCAGTTAATGAGTTTTGGGTTGCCATATTTTTATTAAATCAACTTTTAAATCAAATTCCTCTAAGATACCGACACTTCCCCCCCTGTCGCGCCTTTCCCCCAAAGCTCAAGCTCTAAAATACCGATTATTCGCGGCGTGACGGAATTCACCCTAAACAAGAAAGTATTTGATGGAGCCGTATTCTGAGTAATAGCCTTGTTCTCCTCAGCAGCACTGGTATTAGAAAAAGTGTATACACCTAAGTATTCAGCTGTATCTGTACTGCCAGCATAAATTTTAATGTCTCTCACAGAATAAGGATCATTGATTCCGAGCCCTACATTAGCTTGTCCATTGCACAGCCTGATTTGGCTTAATAGAATTGGTTCGGAAACCGTGACTAAAATATCGCCTGTGGTTGCGTCAGAGAGATATCCATTAGCAAGTGCCCCTAATGATTTCACTCCATTCCAAATACCAGAAATGAGAGCGCCGTATGCAGCTACAGGGGCTGTAGCTGTGTAGTTTTTCTTTGTCGCGGTTGACTCTTGAGTAATTGGGGTGAAATTATTTACGGTTCTGGTTTTGTCAAAAGCTGCCCATATATTGAATCCACAGAACCTCAAGCTAATAGAGCTATAAGGTTTGAGCATGATTCCATTGTTTGAGCCTGTGACAGTAAAAGTATTGCTATTCAAGATTCGCTGCAAAGCATTGCCATGTCGTGTGAGTAGCGAAAAATCACCAGTTGCTAGCTTAATTACATCAGCAATACTTGGCGAAGATGGAAGCGTAAAAACTAAATCTGATGCTGTAGATTGATAGCTTTTACCACTTTCAAGGGTTGTGCTTGTCGCACTAGGGATAAAGTTTTGAAAACTAGCGACTGAGCTTAATGCCGTGGCTAGTTCTGATTCAGTCACATAACTCGATAGATCTGGCAGTTGTGAAACCGAGACGTAGTTACTTAATGCCGTCTCTAGTTCTGATTCACTCACATAACTCGATAGATCTGGCAGTTGTGAAACCAAAGCATAGTCACTCAAAGCTGTCACTAGAGATTCTTGAGTAACGAAGCTGTCAAAGTCTGGTAATTCAGTTTTAAGAGCGTATGCAGTCAGGTCAACAGATTCCCCGTCGCCTGATTCTGTCGATACATACAACTTCAAGGTGTAATCATCAATCAGTCGATTTGATGGAATAAAAATGAATGTCTCGCACTCTGACAAATCTAGATTGATCGTTTGACGTTGAGACACAATTGGATAAGGTTTCGAGCGCTTTGCGCTAGCATCAATCTGATATAAGAACCCTAGCAAGATTGGATAAGCCAAGCTGTCAGAAAGCCCTGTAACGAGAGTTTCGATATAAGCTTTACGCAGACTGCTTAGAGTGTTTGCAATCTCAATATTGCCGTCAGAAAATTCGTGATCAGCATTCCAAATGTTTGTAAATAGAGTCATCGATTTTAGTGTTTATAGTTCAATTTTTACTGTTAGCTATTAAATCCATTGCTAGCCACAGCGGCCCCGATTTCTTCAGTAGCTAGCCATTCTTTCGTGTTACCATCCCGCCCAAAATCCTCGTCAACAGTAAGGTAAACCGAGTAAAGATTAGTCCGCTTGCCATTGCCAGCTTTAAAAGTATTCTTTTGCACTCTCATTACGGGAGCTGCATTCTTTACAGGGTAGAACTCTGAAGCTCCGTATAAATCCCACATAATTTCGAGACCCCATGCAATAGCCTTTTCAACCGTATCGACATTGTCAGGTAAGCGATGTTGGGCACTACTGGGCGACCCCGTTTTAACCATTGCTGTCATTGCAATTAACCCGAATTCTTAATAAATTTATGGGTTTGATTATGGTCATAAAAAAAATTTTCGTAAAGGCATAAAAGCTCATTTCGCCCCTACTGTCGAAATGTTTTCGCTATGTACCAAAATGCCAGTTAGTGAAAGCTTTTTGGGGTTTTATGAGTTTACGATTTTTTGATTTTAAGGCATTACTAAACCTCGTAAACGTTCCACATCCAACGCTTAAACGTATGTCCGTATATACCCCTACTGGTTCAGATTTAGACTCTACAACTTTAGCAGGTGCTTTTGTAGAAGTTGTTCGCAAGTTGAACGAAGCTGAAAAGACTCGCAATGCTGCTAACTCTAGCCAAGCTCCGAAAAATAATGTCGCGATGTCGGCGAATTTCGATACAAATTCTTACGATATTGCTGTCACACTTCCAATCTCTGAAAGTGCAAATACTTCAGGTGGAATTGTTTCCGTTCCAACCGATTATTTAGGCGGTTCTTACAGTGCTTTCGTTCCCGGCACTGGTACCGCGAAGTCTACAACATTGCAAGGTGCTACCTTGGAAATCGCTCAAAAGTTATCTGCTGCTGAACTTGCTGTTACGCCTGAGACCGATCGTCCTACGAATATTCAAGTTGATATCAGCTTGGAAACTCGTATCGCAACAATCACCGCACAAATTCCTTTTACCCCTTCTTTCGGCTCGGCTGGTGAAATCACCCTCACTGCACTCGATTACGTGTAGTTGGTTATGAGAGATAGAAATAGCTTTTTCTATCTCTCATAAATCTCTCTTGATTCAATCAAATCTCATTCTTAAAGGAATCCTAAATTATGGCAACGACCAAAAAGCCATCAACTAAAAAGACTGGTACTAAGGGAAAGAGCGCTGGAGGCGGTAAGAAGGTTTCGATTGTGTTCGCAAGCATTAAGCCCAAGAATGCAAAGTCCTCTATCGATCTGGTTGCAAAAGTCTCAGAAAGTACCATTACTGCTCTTGATATCAAACTCAAGAAAGCAGCCGCCTCGAAAGCTCCTAGCCTAGTTGATAACAAGTCTAAGACGGCTAAATACTTGCCTCGAAAGAACGGTACTAAAAGCGCCCGTCGGAAGCTTCGTTGCTCTGCCGATGGTGTTCAATTCTATTCCGTTATCGTTCCGTCTGGTTGCTCGTACAGTAAGGCTATTGAGGCTCTAACAAAAAACAGCAAGGCTAAGGTATTTATTACCCCAGCGGGTACAAAATACGAGACTGGCGATACTTCCAAGAAGTAGGAACTAATGAACAACCTTAAGCTGTTGCATAGGGCTAGCGTCAATTTCGGACTCAAACGTGAATACGCTATCCCTCTATTGCTTACACAGTCTAGGCTCGTTATAGATCTATCGGTTGCGAATATTTCAAGGCAAATCAGAGGCAACTCTAATTATTTTGGAAGTTTGCAACCGTTTCTATTTATCCCGACTTTAGGCTTTACGGCGGCGCGATCGCAATCCTTGAAATTCGATAAAAATCTAGTCGATATCGACATTTCAACCGCGACTAAATATAAGCTCGTAATCGTGCCATCAACCAAGCTGAAAGCCGTAACAGTTATCACGATTTACGAGAGTCTCTACGATCCATCTATCGAAGTTATCAGACTAGACAATTCAAATTTATTCTTAGGAAATTTGTAATTATGCCCCCGTTTGTAATCGAAGCTAGTTTAGCTATTGGCATTCTTATCAGTACGGTGAGAGTGACAAGCGCTATCAATGAGATAAAGCAAGCCCAAGAAGTGGGAAAAACTGAAGTGTTAGGGAAAATCGCGGTTATTCATACTGAACTTGCAGCTCTAAAGGAAGACAACAAAGACATTAAGTCTGAAATAAAACAAAATCGGAAGTTTAGGGTTTCCGATCATTTTGAAAGCTAGAGGTTTTTTGGTGTTAGGAAATTTTCTAACTTATAGCGCAATCTACAGTAGTTAGTCTGACCGATCGCCATTGCTGGTTTACAACTCTTGGAAGCACGAACGAGCTTAGGATTATTATCTTGGTCTGTGGCTATATCCCAGTGCCAAAGGTAGGAGAGTAATAATTTGACCTCATCCTCACTAAAAACCGTTAACGGGATAGTCGATCTGATTCCTTGTGTCCCAATTTGTTGCTTTTTTGTTAGCTGACCTTTCGCTCTAGGCATTTTGCACCCTCCATACAAACAAGTCCTACAATAAGATTGTATGTCTTATTGTAGGACTTGTTTGTAGTCTCACCGTCTATTTTTGATTACCGTTCAAAATACTAAAATCCTTTCACAGCAAGCATTTTGGGGAATCGTTGGATATTTACGTAAGCTAAACTATAAATCTTAAATTCGTAAGCTAGTTTTAGTTATTGATAGGGAGTTCTGATAGATATGATATGAGCAGTCCTGCATGAGTAATCCCGAATCAAGATAAAATTTGGCGACTGAAACTATTGCTAATTAAGTCTTTAAGCATTAGCGTAACTGTAGTTTCTATCGGGATGCTCATCCCATTGCTAATTAAAAACAAAACATGCAATAAACATGAAAAAATATCTTTCCTTTGCAGTTAGTTTGGTTTTATTTGCTGTAAGTGCTTGTACCCCATCTACAAACGAAACCGCAAGTTCATCCAAATCAGCAACTCCAAGCAATTCATCTGATCAAGCTAAAAATACAGATTCTAAACCTCAACCCTCAGCTACAAATGGTTGGCAAGATTACAGCTCTGAGTCTGGGAAATTCAGCGTGCAAATGCCAACTAAACCACAAGAACAGTCTCAAGAAAAGAAGACTGAAGTTGGTGCAGTCAAGATAAATATGGCAATATCTGAGTCCAATACTTCAGCCTATATGGTTAGCTATAATGACTACCCAGCAAAATTCACTGACTCTGAACTCCAAGAACGGATCAATCTAGGTGCGAAAGGTTTTATTACTGGTAGCATTCAAGGCAAAATCAATTCTTCCAAAGAGTCTAAACTTGGCGAATCGCCATGCCTAGATTTCGATGGTACTGGGAAAATTCAATCGATTGATGCAACTGCAAAAGGACGAATTTGTATTGCAGATAATATTCGTCTCTATCAGGTAGTTGTAGTATCTCCTTCAGACAAATTCTCGCAAGCCGATGCTGATCGCTTTATTGAATCTTTTAAAATCAAAAAATGATGAAGATAAATAATCCTAGAGTTGCTTAGTAACTCTAGGATTATTTATCTGGAGGCGTTTGACTGAGGCTTGATTGTCCAGGAACAAGCTTGTCGATGACTTTTTGAGTGGGGAGTGGAGAATTAAAGCTTCGCAATAATTCACTGGTTTTAGAAATTTCTTTCCACTCATTTAGGGTCAACCGACGCACAACAGGAGGTTTTGTGGAATTAGGAATCACAATTATTTCTTCACCAGTTAACAAAGTAATTTCCTTTGACTGATTGGCTAGCTTAACTACCACCGTTCCTTCCCATGAGAAAAACCTAATACCCTTATTGAGGTCTTTAGGGATTTCGACAAAAGCAGTCGTACCACGAATTGCAGCTGTGGCATAGGCTGTAGATATTTCAGTTGGAACTTTTAAACCTGGTTTTACCCAAGTGATCATCTTGCCCTCAGTAAGATTAAGTCGATTGTTGGGTTTAATCTGTACACTTGAGTTACCACCAATCCGAAATCCTATCCCATTATTAAATTCAATTTGAGTTTTCCCTTTTCCTTGTGTGCGGACGGTATCCGCTACATGTAAACCCATTCCAACTTTAGCATCGGTTTCTTTAGCATCTTTCTTTGATAATACTGACACAGGCTTTTCTTCAACCAATGATACTTTAGCGATCGCTTGTTCTTTAACTACTATGGGCTTAGGTGTAGCATCAGTTACTGGAGTTGTGGGCGCAGAATTTGGCTGAGATTCGCAACTAAATAGCGCGATCGCTATAGCAGGCATTAACAAAGAACGTTTCATGAGAACATCTCATCTAAAATTTAGAATAAATTCTAAATAGATGTTTGCATAGTCACAAAAACTAGGCAAGTGCTTTTATGCTTAATGTCAAAATCTTTACTTTGTAAGCACTTGATTGATTTTTAAATTCAAATCTCTATTTCGATTTTGCCTGAGCCATTGCAAAATGAGCAGTTTTCTTCGCGTTGAATTTCTCCAGAGCAATCACGAATTGATATATAGCCTTTGCCTTCGCAGGGGTGGCAAGATTTAGTTGTTTGAGTAGTAGATAAAATGCGATCGCCTTCTGTATTTATTTGCATGGTTATTTGCACAATTTTTGGCATATTTAGAAATTCAAGCTAAAAAGGCTCTCTGCAATATTGATATTGCTCTGGTACAGGTCGAATAATTATCTTTGCTCCAAATTTACTTGGGGCGCAAGGATTATGGTTTGGCTCACAGCTAGCAAACCAATACACATTATAAATCTCTAACCCTTCATTTCCATCTTTTATCCAAGCTTGCAATATTACGCCCCCAAGGTACTCATCAGAAAAATGCGATCGCAATATTGAGCAAGCTTCAGGATCATTGAGGGTTATAGATTGGTCATCCTCCTAATTATAAAGTCTCGCCCCATCACCATCTAGCCATAACAATCCCGAAAGCAAAAATACATCGTTGGTCTTTACCTTAAGCTTTTCACGATTAATAAAGTTGCTAACTGATAATACTATTGTCACGGCTTTTTACATTTGAGGTCGATTGTCATAATTAGAATTGCGACTATTCGATACATAAGCAACTATTAAATACAGAAGCCCCAATAACCCAGCACCAAAAATTAATCCTTGAGACAATGGCGAGTTAAAGGTATATAGCGGGTGATTTTCTAGCCTCTTGTGTAATCCAGCATGAACAATCAGAAATATCGCAAATACAATTCTTGACCATTCTCTAATCCTAGTGTTTTCATTAAATCCTAACCAGAAAATAATTGCGAAGAATGGAACATGGATAGCCACAAAAGAAGTTTCAGCAATATGCTCTGGCAGACTATTCAATATATAAAGTAAATGCCACTCTGATTGGGTTACAGCATCTAGCTCATGGGTAGAGAGTGTCGCTAATCCTAAATTAAAAAGTATATTTTTCATACATCATTTAGGAATTACTTGAATTAAATAGGGCTTGCTGAAAAAGTCTACAGAGCGAATTTAAAGTCAATACAGCCTTAAAAATAGTATTTTGGCGCATATTTCCCAAATTTACCCAGCGATTTTCCACGGAAGTGCAAGGATTTTAAGCCTCTAGACGCTATAGCCTTGCACTTGTTATGGCAAAAAAAGCTTAAAGTCATTATGTAGCAAGCTTTTGTACTTTTTCAGGAAGCCCTAAATAACTCATTCCCATGCTTGAAGTTCCTCTTCTGGCAATGGCTCAAAAAAAGCGTCACCAAGTTTTCCTATTAATAAACCAGGAATCCGAGGTTGCAAAGGTTCTTTTCCTAAGCCAAGTCGAAAGTAATGAATTAGGTCATAAATTTCAGCAAACTTGTCCTCTGGTAAGTCTTGCAGTTCTTGGACAATCTTCTGGATCAGCATAAATCAAACTCCTAATTCTATTTTAATCGCCTTTATTTTCAAGAGATAAAACTTCTCCGAGGAAAAGATACACTTCAAGGAAAAGAGCTTTAGCTTCATCAACAGAAACGTCAGAATGTACACCACTAGATACCCTGCCATACAAATTACTCAGGGTTTGTCGCAACTTTTGCTTGCGAGATTTACTATCAGTCTTTACATGAATATAAGCATTTATTCTGTTTTGATGTTTTGCTGCGTCTAATTTAAGAGTATTACCATCTATCTCAATTGCTTCTTCGCTAGGTGGACTAATTGAATCAGCGAAAGAGTCGATTATCCGTCTGCAAGTTGTTAATGCATGACTAACTGCTTCACTTTCACCATTGGAAAGTCGCTCAAAAATTGAAGGTATTTTCTCAAGAACATCATTACATTTACCAGTTAATAATGTATCAATTGATGATTTATAAGTTTCAAATATACTTTCAGAAAGTCCACTAAAAATCTTCTCATAATAAATACCAGAGACAAAGTTATGAATCAAACCTTTTACACGACTACTAATAGAGCTGAACTGTGAGACCTTATTAACTATTTTTTCTGCCTCATTTGCAATATTGTGTGTAACAATATAAGCCTTGTCACCGCCTACACTATCTAATTTTAAAGTTATAAGCTGAAGTTTCAAAGCCTCTATAGTAGATTCATGCTGAGCAAGTGGTCCCCAAAAACCCTTGTTACTATTTTTGTCTATCCATCGTCCTGTTTGAGTCATATACTTGAGGGATAAAGATTCCGTAGCGTTATATCCAGACATTTCATATCTGAGCCACTGTCTAATTTCATCTGAACCAGAAAGTCTTGCAAGACGAGTAGCCTTTAATAAAATTGCTTCAGAATTAATTCTACTCAACTCAATATCATCAAGAAGCTCCTTACAAAGCTCAATAATATGTGTTGACTTGTTTTCAGTTGTCATTAAATTACTCCAAGTCAACTAAACTCAATCGAGAAGTTTGTTCTTTTTTGCCTAGAGAAACTTCTAGCTTTTTCAAAAGCTCGACTGTAACCTCAGCAAAAGCTTTTGCTCCGCCTGAATTGGGATTAGCTAAGGAAGCTGGGATGAAATTGTCTACAGCTTTGGCAATGTTTACATCATTGGGAATCTTCGTTTTAAAAATCTTGGCACTGCTAAAATCCGCAGCTACTCGATCCATTACTTTTTGGTAATATCTGCTTAGAGTAAATCCTGCGGACATGCTAAACACAATCCCCAATAGTTGGATATTGATTGAGTTATCTTCTCGATAGACTTCACGCAATCTCTCAATCCGTCTTTCTAATAGCTGAATCCCTACTACAGACAAAGGCTCAGGTCTTGCTGGCATTAGGTAATAATCGCTTGCCACAATACTACTGCGAGTGATCAAGTTATACCCAGGGGCACAATCAAGAATAATGAAATCATAGGTTTTGAGCGCTGAAGCAAGAATACTTTTAATTAAGGTTTGCTCGAACTTGCTCCAAGTCTGCTGAAAGGTTTGTTTCTCATCGTATAGCAGTGATCGGTTATAGAGCATTTCGGAGACAAGAAACTCATCATATAGATCGATATCACCAACTAATAGATCTAAACCTTGCACTTTGCAAACATGAGGAATTACGAGATCTTTGATTTGATAGACTTTTTCTTCTGGATCATTAACTTGTACGCCATAACGTGCGATCGCCTGACTAACCAAATTTCGCAATGTGCGATTTTCTTTGCGGCATTTGGCAAACTCGGCTGGGGAAATCATGCTGAGGGTGGCACTAATTTGGGTATCTAAGTCTATAACTAAGACCTTTTTGCGATGGATTTTAGCCAAGCAGGTGGCAATATTTACTGTTAGGGTAGTTTTACCGACTCCACCCTTCATATTTACAGTTGCTATTACTTTTCCCATTATTTCAATACCCGCAAAATACAGTTTTAAGAAGATGAGTTTTAAGCCGATGATCCTAAATCATTTTTAGTGAGTTAACAATACACCATTGGACTGCTAAGTCATCGGTAAAAAATCACTACATCTAGCCTTATGCCAAGATTCTTCTCTAAGTTGCTGGCTAGTTTAAATTTGGGTTAACAACATGACCTCTAGTGGGGTCAGGAATAAATAAGCCAAGACGCAGCGATCGCAATAATACTTCCCAGACCTCGTGCATTTGTTCTTCGCCCTCTGTCCAGTAGTCAAACGTAAATAGGACTTGGACATTGCCGCCGATGCCAATCAGAATACGGGAAGTTGCTTCTCTCTTCTCCGTAGCATCGATATATCGCAAATCCGCCCAGACTAGTTTCATGCCATCTCGATTAGCACTAGTAATTTTGCTTTTGGCGAGAATTTCGCGATCGTCATCATCGAGGACTTGTTGTAGGGCTTTTTTGAGCGGGAAGGTATTCCAATCGTGGGGAGGCAAACGATTAAAGGACATTTCTAATGCGCCTGTATCGTCGGTTGGCTCAAAATCGTGAAAGCTTACGGACTTTTCCTTAAACTTAACGATCCAATCTTTAGGGAAGTCAAACCGCACCGCACCGCGATCGGCAACAAAGATCTTGTATCCTTCTTCCGACTCCCAGCCATGATCGCTGCGTAAAGTTAGGTCTTTTTTTCTCATGTTTTTAAATTGGGTGCTAGTACTACAAATTATTTTCTTAGTAGGTTGGGCAATGCCCAACCTACTGCGGTGATAAGGCTGGTAAAACAAAGGCGATCGCAATGCCACCTATAACTAGTATTTCAAAAATGAGTAGAGTTTTGCTGGAAGGATTCAGCTTAAAACCTTTGAACCAAGACTTGGGCATGTCTTCAGAGCGAACTTTCCAATTATAGATAGATATTAATAGTGGAAATCCACCTACCTTTGCGCTCATCAATAGATGCATTGCGATCGCAAGAATCATTAATACCCATGAAATCAGATGTCCGATATACCAAACATGATTTAACTCTTTGCTAGGTAACCATTCTTCCTTCATCATCCGACCTGTAATCACAGCAAAGGTAGCAGATAGAAGCATGATTGTATTTGTGAGCCGCTGTAGAGATACCCACCAAATCGGTTTATTAAACTCTTTAAGCTGAACGAGGGATTGGGGCTGAACTAATCGCCGTGAGCCAATATGAAAGCAATATAAAGCGAACAGTGGTAAGAGAACCAAAAATGTTAAAGCGATCGTGCCATGAATACCCTGAGTATTGGGAACTATTGGCAAATTAAGAGTGCCAAACCTCTTGTCAAAACGGTCATAGACCATAAAGCCTGTAATCAATGCAGCAAAGACAAGTAAAGCGATCGCACCATGCAATAACCTTAGTAAAACAGGCTGATATGGAGTAGTTTGCGACATAATCTTTTTATTATGATTGTGAATGAATATCAGATAAAATAAAAATGAGTAAAAGCCTAATAAGCAAAGTTATAGCAATCCGTGCTACTCACCTTATGTTCAATGTTACGATGTTTTTCACGGACAATCCTGTTGCCAGTGCACCAGCTATATCACAAGCACTTAAATGGTTAAGCTTTGGTATCCACGAATAGTATGTATGGTAGGTACATGGACACTAATCTGTCTTGCATTTATGACCGACTCATTTTTCAAAAAGATTCTTTAGGGAATAGAACAATGCTTAAATTCGCTATGTATTTCGCTATGTTTGTGGGTGCGATCGTAATCACTGCATGGGTATCTCGTGAGGCTAGCTACTTCTTTAATAATCTTTTCTATTACGTTCGATACCATTGGCTACCTTTTTTGGGAGGTGTCGCGTTAATTGCGATTATCTACAAAGTCCTTAGTAGTAAATCATGAGCCAACATGATAGATCTAGGAATAGATAGTTTAGAGCGAATTCTCATGGCTTGCGATCGCTACACATTAGCAGGTCAGCGCGATTACGCAATTTTGCGACTATTAATCGAGAATTCACTAAAACGGCAGCAGGTTACAGCTATTAGTATTTGCGATTTTGACTTTAAGTTGCGATCGCTTCTGATTCAACAACCCTATAAGCGTCAAGATCAGCAAAATCAGCCAGAAATTATTAGTCTCAGCTTGAACACAGTCACCGCATTACAAGACTGGCTGAATTTGATTCATATCAGCGATGAGAATGGGTTAGAGGATTCTCATTCACCATTATTTATATCGCTAGATCGCGCTAATTATGGACATAGGCTGACGGGAACAGCGATCTATGGGATTGTCAAACGCGCAGCAGTTAATGCAGGTGTTAATAATGCGATCGCCCCCGAACAGCTCCGATTTAGCCAAGAAAAATATGTATTAATTCAAGATTATAAGACGCAAAATAGGACTATGATTGAGACTCGCGAGTCTCAATCGAGAATCACCGATGTATCTGAATTAGAATGCAAGAATCAAAACGAGACTCAGCTAGAGATTTGCGAGTCTCAAATAAGAGTAGACGATCAATTAACAAATTCCAGCAATACTCCCTACGCACTTGCAGAAAGTAAACTCGATATATTAACGGCTTTACTTTCTGACAAACGGAGTCTCAATACTAGACGCGCCTACGAAAAAGACTTGCGATATTTTTTCCTTGCAGCCTATGGGCAGAAGCCCACTGAAGCTGTAATTGCTCAATTTTTGCAATTGAATAGATTTGAGGCGATCGCGATCGCTTTGCGATACAAATCAGACCTAATTGCTAAAGGCTTAAAGGAATCCACAATCAATCGGCGGTTATCAGCGCTTAAGTCCTTAGTAAACTTCGCGGCAAAATTAGGAAAATGCAATTGGAATCTTGATGATGTCCAAACTGAGACAGTCCAAACCTATCGTGATACTACGGGGATTAAGCCTGAAGGTATTCGCACCATGTTACTAAGCATCAAACGTGACACGATGAAAGGAAAACGTGATTTTGCGATTTTAAGACTACTTTGGGACAATGCTCTCCGCCGCAATGAAGTAGTTAGCGCTAATATCGGTGATTTTGATTATGAATCGCGATCGCTGCAAATTTTAGGTAAAGGACGTGGCTCTCAAAAGAGTCTCATTAGTCTTAACACTGGAACAGCTGGCGCAATACAAGACTGGCTATCTTGCTTTGGGACAAAAAGTTCAAATCAGCCATTATTTCACTCCCTAGACCTGGCTAATCGCGGACATAGACTGACTGGGACAGCTATTTACCAAATTGTTAAACAGATTGCGCAAGCAGCAGGAATCTCTAAACATATGTCCCCGCATCGCATTCGGCACTCTGCAATTACAGCTGCTCTAGATGCGACTAATGGCAATGTACGTAAAGTCCAGAAATTATCACGACACAAAAAGCTCGATACCCTCATGCTCTACGACGACAATCGCACCAATATGCAAGGTGAAGTATCGAGTTTATTAGGAGATTTAATATAAAAACAAAAGCGAGTGGTGGCGCAAAGCGCCGCCACTCGCTTTTGTTTTTTAGAGTGGTTAATAGCTAGCTATACCTTGCTATACCTTGAGGCTCTCATTCGCACGGCATAAATGGCGGCTATCGGAATCACATTGTATTAATGCTATCTGTATCAACTCCCAAAAACAAAGTAATATTACATACGGTCTTCGTCTAGAGATGTATAAATATGATGCGAATACTGGCCTTGGTTCCAGGTGGAACTGGCGATCAGTTACTATTTTTCCCGACACTGGATACGCTTAAACAAAGTTATCCCAATGCCGAGATTGATGTGGTAGTCGAACCACGGGCAATGGCAGCTTATCGCGTTTGCCAATCTGTGAACCGAGTCCTCAAGTTTGATTTCGGCGATCGCAACTCGTTGGCAGATTTTGGCAACTTACTCGGAACCATTCGCGATCGTGAATATGATGCAGCGATCGTTACACAGCCTATTTTTTCGATTAATATCTTGTTGTGGTTAAGCGGTATTCCCCAGCGAATATCCTTTGCAGGGCAGGGTGACTTTTTGCTGACTAATATTATTACTGCCGATCCCCAAGAATATGCAGCAGTCCAAAAACATAACTTGCTGATGGCGATCAATATCCAGAAGTTATGTCCACCAATTAAGGTTACGCTCGCCAAAAGTGATTTGGATTGGGCCACGAGCGAGCAGAAGCGTCTCGGCATTCAGCAAAGTGGTTTTATCCTGCTAAATTGTGGCGCTTATGCTAACTACCCTGCGGAGAGTTGGGCAACAATTGCGCTCAGTATTCAAGCGAAACTCCCCGATTTACCAATTGTGGCGATCGACAGCGTCAATAATGCTGATTTGCTGAAGCAATTAACAGCCAAAGTCACAAATCTCATAATTACTAGTCCAACGGATATCGGCAAGCTGACCGCATTTATTGCCTCAGCAAATCTATTTATTTGTGCTGAAGGTGACGCAATGCAATTGGGTGTTGCAGTTGGTACAGCAATAGTGGCGATTTTAGGCGCTAATACTCCTGCTGGATATTTGCTCCCGCTTACCGAAAAACGCATCAAATATGTACAAGCGATCGCAGGTCAATCGCTTAAAGAGATTGACCCGCAAATAGTCCTATCCAAAATCTGGGAAGGATAGATATTTTTGGAGTTTTCAGTATCTGCGAAAACTCCAAAATGGGTTTTAATACACACAAGGCTCGCTTTGCGAGCCTTGTGTGTATTAGCGCTATCAACATAGCTGCATGAAGATCAGTGTTTTAGAAGCGCAAAGCGCTGTAAATATCAGTTGATTTCTATAAATCAAGACCGAAAAAGTTTGCTCTAGTCATGACAATTCACGGTATATAGTGGTATATCTCAACTATGACAAATTGGTCAGCAAAGAGATGACCAAAATAGTGGCTCTAAAGGTAATGGGTTTAACAGCATGAAACCGTTAAAACTTAGCAGCAGATTTTCGGGGGCAATTGCCACCAATTTTGTCGCTAGTAGTATTTTTCTAACTTGCCTTGCCTTAACTAACAGCCTCAGTAATCCAGCGATCGCTCAGCCTGTAGGCTCTACACTAACCTGTCAACAACTGACTAATCGTCGTTACGTCGTCGTACTGGATCGTCCAGCCAATCAATTACCCCAGTTACCAGAATTTCTCGCGATTGCCGCCGTACCCTGTGGTTATCTGAATACTTCTATGACTTTTTTTGGTGGGTTTGATAATATCCAGTCTTCTACATTTCGAGCAAATCAATTACGCGCATTAGGACTAGATGCAGTTGTACATTCCTTCTCAACAAAAGTAAATGATATTCCTGCTAATTTACAAGCTGCTGTAGTTTTAGTGGAATTAAACCAAGAACCAAGTATGGCAATTCAACAGGTGCAAGCTCTATCTGGAAAGAGTGCAGTTTTAGCAACATTTAATAATCGTTCGGTGCTTTTAGTTGCACCACTATCAAGTCAACAGAGTGCCAGTGCGATCGCGACAAAGCTTCGAGGTCAAGGGCTAGCAGCTCAAGTAATTGGGGCATCTCTGATAGCTTCTCCATCAACAAGCTCTACAAGTTCTGTCCCCACAAATTCAGTCCCAACTTCTAAACCTACTTCTACTGCTAAGGTTTATCGGGTGCTAGTTCCCAATGTAAGCGCTAACACCCTCAAACAAATACGTGAACTTGCACCCGATGCTTTTGTGACTATTTTTAAAGGGAAATCCTATATTCAAGTGCGGACATATACTAACCGAAGTAATGCCCACCGTGAGCGAGATCGCTTAAATGCTCTATTTGCTGGCACAATTTTGCTTCAAGACTAAAGCTCAAGATTAAACCTATGGCATCTGGTTCTGGTTCTAAGTCTTTAATTAATTCTGATTTACCAGCCTACACAGTACGTGTAAGCGATCGCGCCAAATCTGTTCGCCTTTCTCTTTCTGTAGAAGCTGGTTTAGAAGTTGTTATCCCTGTTGATTACGATCGCCAGAAAGTTCCTGAGCTTGTCCAAACAAAGCGCGATTGGATTATTCGTAATCAGCTTAAACTCGATCAGCGTGAGGCTTTTTTTCAGTCACAGGCTCCCCATGAGTTACCTGATAGCATCAATCTGCGATCGCTAGGCGAAGAATGGCAGATCGAGTATCGTAACTCTCCTACGAAATCAAGAGCGATCGCGATCCAAGAAAATAAGTCTGAGCTAAAGCTAGTTGTAAATGGCAATATTGCTGATGTTGAAGCTTGCAAATTTTTCCTGAAGCAATGGCTAATGCAAAAGGCAGAAAAACATTTGTTTAGTTGGCTACGCAAAGTCAGTGTCCGAGCCAAGTTACCCTATCGCACTACAGCAGTAAGAAGTCAAAAGACTTTATGGGGTAGCTGTTCTGGCAACCGCAACATCAGCCTTAACTACAAATTACTATTCCTCGAAACCAATGTAGTTGAATATGTGTTGATTCATGAGCTTTGTCA
The DNA here is from genome assembly GCF_006937785.1 of Pseudanabaena sp. UWO311. Lineage (GTDB taxonomy): Bacteria > Cyanobacteriota > Cyanobacteriia > Pseudanabaenales > Pseudanabaenaceae > Pseudanabaena. Next base: position 103,785 of record NZ_SJEE01000001.1, on the reverse strand, counting down.
TACAGTACATATGAACCACTCAGACAAATTTTGGAAATTAGTCAGTAAGTTTGAACCAAATTACAAAACATTAGATAAATCTCTTAGTCAAGCATGGCAAATTATCCCAGCATGGCTTGACTTTTAAGTGAGCTTGGGTCGCTATGCTTCTCAACTTCGATCGCATCAAATCTCTTCAAAATATTTTTTAAAATTGCTGAATTTTTTGGCAAATTATCCCAGCATGGCTTGACTTTTAAGTGAGCTTGGGTCGCTATGCTTCTCAACTTCGATCGCATCAAATCTCTTCAAAATATTTTTTAAAATTGCTGAATTTTTAAGCCTCATCCTTTTGGATGATTTTGTATCAATTTTTACTAAGTAGTTTGTGATAGGAATATCTACTCGAAAGTATCACTACATAAGTAAATAAGGGATTTAGGACAAGCTTTAAATTGTTATTTAAACAGGGTTGATGTGAGCGAACTCACAATACATCAGTGAATCGAGTCTATGGATGCCTCTAAGTTAAGCTCTATACTGACATATTGAAATTGACAAGTGTGAGGTATGCATTTATGACTGAAACAAAACCAAATTTACTACCAATTATTGGTGGCGCGGCTGTAGTAGTTGCAGGAGGCGTAGGCGCTTATTTCTTTCTTAATAAGCCAGTTATTCCTCCGATAGGTAGTAGTACTGCGGGAACACTTGCAGTTGTGCCTAAAAAGTCCTTGGTAGCAATTTCTATATCAACCGACAGTACCTCTCTGTCCAAAATTGAGCAGTTCCTGTCCCCAGAAACTAAAAAGCTTTACGACAAAGCGATCACTGATGCTAAGAAAGGACTTGCTTCAAGTGACTTTGACTACGAAAAAGATGTAAAGCCTTGGATTGGCAAAAGTGTGACTATCGCCCTTTTACCTTCTGGAAAAACTGCCAACCTCTTACCTAGCAAATCACAATCAGCTATTCAAAATCGCTATGTCCCTATGAGCGATACAGGTTCGATTCAGTTTGTTCAGGACAAAGACGCTCCTAAAGTCAAGACAGAACCAAATGGACTGATCGTAATTGAGGTTAAAGACAAGGCTGGAGCTGAGAAGTTTTTAACTGACAAGGTGAAGGCTAAAGCAGGCGGCAAAGAAACTAAAACTGATTACAAAGGCGTACAAATTACGCAATATGGTGAAGGTGCTAAGGCTGGTAAAACTGCCATGATTGGCGACTACCTCGTCCTCAGTCCTCGTGAAGAGGATGTAAAAATGGCGATCGACACCTTTAAAGGTGAGGCTTCGTTAGCAAGTGCTGCAAGTGCTGACGATCTCAAGATCCAAAATCCTGTTGTCCAATTTTATATCCCTAACTTTGGTGGATCGATTGTTGAGCTTGCTGCATTAAACCCTGAAGCAGAGACAATTCCTCCACAGACTCTAGCTCAATTGAAACAGATTAAATCTGTCAATATGGGATTTGGCATTGATGATGCAGGCATTCGCTTTAAAGCAACTGGTAAGTTTGATCCTGCTGCTATTTCTGCCCTCAAGAACTCACCTAATAAGGTTATCAGTCAAATTCCTGCCCAAGCATTTATGTTAACCACTGGGTTTAATATCAAGAATTCATGGGAGCAATTTGTCAAGTCAGCCGATAATACACCTGAAGTCAAGAAGGGAATCGACGAAATCAGAACCCAACTGAAGACTTCTCCCTTGGCGATCGATCTTGATAAGGATATCTTTGGCTGGATGGACGGCGAATTTGCTTTCACTGCTGTATCTGGAAAAGCAGAAGGAATTTTGGCACAATCTCAGGGGCTTGCACCTCTATTAATGCTGCAAACCACAAACCGTGCTGCTGCTGAATCCTTGTTTAAGAAACTGGATGATTTTGCATCTAAGAATGGTGCAACGGTAGCCAAAAAAGATGTCGGTGGAGTATCAGTTACAGAATGGTCGGCGGCTGGAGCTGGTGCGATCGTTTCTCATGGCTGGAGCCAACAAGACGTATTCTTTATTACGGCATCTCCCATTGTTTCTCTATTCGTGCCGAAGCCTGCGACTGCGATCGATGCTGATCCGACCTTCAAGTCCGTAATTAGCACTCTACCTTCTAACAATGTCGGCTACTTCTATATTGATGCTGATCGCGCTTGGAGTATTTTCCAAACGTTCATTCCTCCAGCCGAGAAAGCAAAAACTCCTCCTGAGGCAAAAGCTTTGATTGAATCTATCCGTGGCTTAGCTGGAACTGCGGTTTATCCTAATGCAGACACTGCCGAAGTCGAAGTAATCTTGGCGCTAAAAAAAGGCGGTAAGTAAATAAAGCGATCGCGCTTTTTTCACGATAAAAAAAGACGCACAAAGTGCGTCTTTTTTTATTGCTGTTCTAAATATCTTTTGCCCCAAAAATGCATCGCATCCAATACAGGTTGTAAGGTTTTGCCCAAAGGTGTTAGAGAATACTCTACTTTTGGTGGGACTTGCATATAAACTTCTCGATGTATTAGCCCATCGTGTTCCATTTCTCGCAATTGTTGAGTCAACATTTTTTGAGTGATGCCATGCAAACTGCGATGTAATTCTCCAAAGCGCCTCGTGCCATTAAACAGTTCGTGCAAGATTAAAACTTTCCATCTTCCGCCGATCGCTTCAAGGGTAGCTTCGACAGGACAACTAAGGCGATCGCTCTGGTAAGAAGCACTACAATCCACATCAGGCAAAGGATTAATGATAAAAGTATCAGAATATTTTTCCATAGTATCTTTTTAGTATGTACCTTACAAAAAAGTGCATACTTTACGAAAAGAGTGTAAAGCAATTATATTTAATTTTGTCAGTAACCAACGCATTTGGAAAAAATAATGAGCGAACCTAAGATTGTTGACAAGAAACCTGTTGTCTTGGAATTAGAACCCAAAACTTATTACTGGTGCACCTGTGGTGAATCTACTAATCAACCCTATTGTAATGGCGCACACAAAGGAACAGGTTTTACACCTCTTGCCTTTGAAGTGACTGAAACCAAGAAAGTTGCTCTCTGTCTATGCAAACACACTGGTAATGCGCCATTCTGTGACGGTGCGCATACAAAACTCTAATTTACAATTTGCAGCGCCTAATAGCGCTGCAAATTATCCAAAAAAAACAAACAATTACCAGAGGTAAAAATTATGTTGACTATTCGTAAATCAGAAGAAAGAGGTCATGCTAATCACGGCTGGCTTGATAGTTATCACACCTTCTCCTTTGCTAACTATTACGATCCTCAACATATGGCATTCCGTTCATTACGGGTAATTAATCAAGATCAGATTGCTGGTGGCAAAGGATTTGGAACGCATCCCCATCGCGATATGGAAATTATTACTTACATGCTGGATGGCGCTTTAGAGCATAAGGACAGCATGGGAAATGGCTCAGTTATTCGTGTTGGTGATGTGCAGAGAATGAGTGCTGGGACTGGCATTACCCATAGTGAGTTTAATCATTCAGCGACGGAATCCGCCCATTTATTACAAATATGGATTTTGCCGAATCAAGAGAGCGTAAAGCCAAGTTATGAACAAATCTCTTTCTCACGGGAGGAAAAGCTTAACCAATTGCGGTTGATCGCTTCACCCGATGGACGCGATCGCTCAGTCACTATTCATCAAGATGCTTATATTTATGCTTCTATTCTCGAAGATAGCGCTGAGGTAACACATACAATAAGTCAAAATCGCTATGCATGGATACAGGTCGCTAGAGGCAGTGTGTTAGTAGGCGATCGCTTACTCAATGCTGGAGATGCTATTTCTAGTGATCAGATTGGCGACTTGAAATTGACTGGCAAAGGGAATGCCGAAATTCTAATTTTTGATTTGGCTTAAATTTCCTAGTCCGAACCAATAAATTTTTTGAAAGTGCCGCCTTGCGACACTTTCAAAAAATTTAGCAAAAAAAACCAAGTAGTGGCACGCGCCACCACTCGTATTAAGACTTCATGCATGGCTGATAACAGCTAACAGCCTCATAATCACGTAGCCATGTAGATGATTGCTCTAATTCACTTTTGGTATAACGCGAAGTTTTGACAATCCAACCTGATAGGTATTGAGAATCTGATGGATGTATCTGCTCAATGATTTGCGATTCCACCCTTACTTGCCAAGGTTTTGGTGCATTACCCCAAAGACTAGACTTAACCTTGTCTTCCTTTTCTAATACTTGAAAGCGCAGTTGTAAAGGGATTTGACTATGGTTGCGAACGATTAAATCCTTATATCCATTCGCAACCGCTGCATCTTGTCCTAACTCATAAAATCTTGATTCTCCATAGGCATCGATACTATGGCAATGCCGTTCTAAAATCTCGCATCCTGCATAAAGCAAAGTATTAAAAATATTAGTAGCAATTAGACACAAACCTCCACCCACATCAGTTAGTACCTGACCACGGACAAATACTGGAGCTTCCCGAAACCCATTAGTTTTAGTCGGTTCACCTATGCGATCGCTAAAGCTAAAAATCTTTTGTGGAGCGATGTTAAGGCAGTTCAGCTTTTGAGCAGCAAGTTGCAAGTTCCAAATCCGATTAGCTCGAATTTCTGGTGTGCCACGATCAGGGATTGGAGTAATGAACTCAGTCCATTTGTGAAAGTAGCGATCGCTATGATCGGGATTTTGCTGATTAGCATAATGGAATGGATATCCTTTGGCTAAAGCTTTTGCATATTTAAGACTATTACGGATTGGTCTTTTGAAATCTTGCCAGATGTGATTCATAACTCTTTGGCTTTGAGTTTTTGTGTCCTGATTTAATTTTCACATAAAACCTATCAAAATCCAAAAATAGAAATATTACCCAAAGATTGTGGGTCGCCGCTTTACGCCACCTCACAATCTTTGGGCTTTACAATGCATAGTGATGCTTATTGGAAAATTGCCATGGAATCGATACAATACTTGCAATGAATAATTCGTACCAATCCACAAAAGTGCTATCACACTTTTGTGGATTAAAAACCAAACCCTTACAGGGTTGTAAAAGCACAAAATGGCTTCGCCATTTTGTGCTTTGGTATAAGTATTCTCAATAATCTAATATCTAGAGACAATAAATACCTGTGGGCGCAACTAATCAGATCGAAGATCAGCCGAACTTACCATCAGACCATAAAAAATTAGCCGAGAAACCCAAAATTGTACTTACGGGTGGCGGCACTGCTGGTCATGTTAGCCCCAATCTCGCCTTAACTGCAAGTCTTGAATCCGATGGCTGGGAGATTATATATATTGGCTCTAAACAAGGGATTGAGAAACAGCTGGTTGCCGAAGCTGGAATTCCCTATTACGGGATTTCTTCTGGGAAACTAAGACGTTACTTTTCTTGGCAGAATTTCATCGATCCTTTTAAAGTAATTAAAGGCATATTTGATGCTTATTTTGCGATCGCCAAAATCAAGCCCAAAGTTGTTTTTTCTAAGGGTGGCTTTGTCACCGTTCCCGTTATTTTTGCTAGTTGGCTGCAACGGATTCCTGTAATTATCCACGAGTCAGACTTTTCTTCAGGTTTAGCCAATCGCCTATCAATTCCCTTTGCCACCAAAGTCTGTGTCACATTTCCTGAGACTGTTAAACATCTGGCAAAGTATGCAGCAAAGGTAAAGCACACTGGCTTACCAATTCGGTCTGACATTCTTCAAGGAAATGTAGATAAGGGGAGAGCATTATGTGGATTTAATGCTGAGCTTCCAATTCTATTTGTGGTTGGTGGTAGTACGGGTTCCGCAAAGATCAATCAAGCTGTACGTTCAGTTTTAGATATCCTTACACAAAATCATCAAGTTATTCATGCTTGTGGTAAAGGCAATCTAGATAGTAATCTTAAAGAACATCCCCGCTATCAGCAATTTGAATATTTGGGAACTGAACTTGCGGATATTTTAGCGATCGCTGATTTAGTTGTGTCGCGGTCTGGAGCAAATGCTGTATTTGAATTTTTGACTTTACGAAAGCCAAATTTATTAATTCCTCTATCAAAATTATCCAGTCGCGGCGATCAGATCCTCAATGCTAAGTCGTTTCAATCTCGCGGCTATAGTGCAGTTCTGTTTGAAGAAGATTTAACTAGCGAAAGTTTATTGTCAGCGATCGCAGATCTTAATATGCGTCGTGACGAGTATATCGAGAATATGAACAAGAGCGAAGATGCGAATGCGATCGCACAAATTATCGCGTTGATTAAGAGTGTGGCGAAGCCACACTCTTAATCAACGCAATGGTGGTAGCTGACCTTTTTTCAGGATGTCAATCACCGCAGTATGTCGCTTGAGATCATTATGAACTTGATCATAAATTTGGCGATCGCTACCCTTGAGACCAATCACACCGTAGAGTCTTACATTGCCTACTCGACCTTTGAGCGCATGATCGCCAAAATCAACAACATCGATTTCATCCTTGACAATTTCGTAAAGTGCACCAGTAATGACAATATCTGTCTCAAGATCCTTAGTCATTCCTTCGACACGACTTGCCACGTTGACCGTATCTCCGATTACTGCATATTCAAGGCGGCGCGAGGAGCCAATGTTGCCAACTGTTACCTCTCCGTAATTAATGCCAATTCCATTTGAGAAAGGGATTTTGTTTTCAGCTTGCCAGACCTTACGCAGTTCCATTAAAGCCAATCGCATATTTAGAGCCGCATTAATCGCATTCATCGCATCGGCTTTCTCCCCCCGCGAGACAGGCGAGCCAAATTCCGCCATAATCGCATCACCAATAAATTTATCAATTGTGCCTTGGTATTCCAAAATCGCATCCACCATTCCGCCAAGATAAGTATTGAGCTGTTGGATTAGTAATTTCGCAGGAAGACGGCTAGAGAGGGTAGTAAAGCCACGAATATCCGAGAAGAGAACAGCCGCTTTAAGTGTGTGACCTTCTAATAAATCACGAAAACCTTCTGGCTGATTGATAATTTCCTCGACAATTGGCGCTGCGACATAACGCTCTAGAGTGCGTCGCAGCAAGAGTTTATCAATTTGAGCGGCAATAGATCCTGTAGTTAAAAGCGCTATTCCATTTAAGCTGATTGCGATCGCAGGAATTGCCACAGGCAAAATCGTACTGGTGTAAATAAAGCTGACATACCCAATCCCAAACCAAGCGATCGCAATGATAAAAGCCGTTAATATCTGGGTAGTTGGACGCTTGAATCGGCAGAGGATAACACCTGATATACCGACAAACAACAACGTAAAGATACCATCCTGCATTGGATTAGCAAATAGCCCAGCCATGCTTTTCCCTTGCATGAGCGTAGCGATCGCATTGGCATGAATTTCTACTCCTGCCATTCTCCCCATCGCTGAGTTTTGAATATCTTGTTTTGATGCAGCCGTTGCCCCGATTAGAACGATTTTATCTTTAAAAAATTTGCCACCTTGAAGTTGTTCACTATTCCAATTGTATGGATCGATCACATAATAAAAGGGAAGTTGTTGTCGAGCATTTGTCCATGTATCCGCACCACCAAAGAAATAAATTCCATCGCCCTTGGGTTTAGGATAATTAATTTTCGCTACATCCAGACTTGAAGCGGCAAAAGTTGGCACAATCGGTAACCCACTATCTGCTGGCGGCTGCACGCCCAAACGGTGAATTCCATCAGTAACTTCAGGACGAAAATTAATTAGTCCTAGCGTATTTGGCTTTAATTGAAAAACTCCTTCAGGCGAGGCAAGCTGCATAATATTCGCTTCACCAATTTGCGTAAATTCATAGCTAGCAGCGAATACTGCTCTCTCACCATATTTAGCGATCGCTGCTTGGAACTTACCATCATCAGCAGTTCCATGATCTCCAGGAGTCACAAATAAAATATCGAAGGAAACGACTTTAGCGCCAGCTTTAACCAGCTTTTCGAGTGCTTGGGCATAGACTACCCGCTTCCATGTGGTCGTGCGAAATGGTTCTAAAAAGGGACGAGTTTTAGGATCATAAAATTCGCCTTGACGTAAGGAGAGATCGTCGATCGCCAAAATCACAATATCTTTAGGTGGAGCAATCGGGCCACGCCAGTTAAAAAATGCTGATTGGGTCTGTCTTTCGAGTCTTTGGACTTCATTTAGCTCCAAGCCCGTCGCGATCGCACTCAAAGCTGCGATCGCGACAATCAACGCATAGCCAATAACTTTGGGACTAGATAAGACTTTAAAGCCCTTCGTAAAATTGAATAGTAGTGCGATAGTTTCTAGCCAAAGCTCTAGCATGGTCATCTCTCTCCCAAAAGGTTAATACTAATCATCGTAGACTAGATGATTTAGCGAAATACTTTGAATTTCTTTTTGATATTGGCTTTCATTACATTTTTTCGATGTGCTCGATCAAAATTTTATACCAATTTTCAAAAACGCTAAAGTATTTGCAGATCAGCGATCGCCTTTCAGCCAAAACGCCTACACTAAATTTCTTGTACAATTAATAGCGATCACGATCGGCAAAAAATATGAAACTTAAAAGAGTCTCTATCAAAGGTCTAAATAATAAAGTTGATTGTGATTTAGGATTTCACGATGATATAAATATTGTCACAGGCATCAATGGCTGTGGGAAAACAACTTTCTTAAAAATACTCTGGTATGCCATTTCAGGAAATATCGAGCATCTTATATCTGAAATAAGCTTTGAATCATTTAACTTAGAAACAAGCTGTTTTAACCTATCTCTAAGCAGTAAAGATACTGTTGTTGAGTGGAAATATAATGGCAATGAGATTCAAAAAAATGGTCTTATTCATTTAGATTCATATAGTTCAGCACTAGAAATTGCAACATTGCAATCACTGATAATAGAAAGTAATACATCATCTCTTTTCTTCCCAACTTTTAGAAGGATTGAGGGAGGATATTTAATGGCAAATGTTCAAACTAGTGGGCGAATTGCAAAACCATTGCAATCTCTTAGTCCTCCTTTTAGAAGTGCATTTCCTTTAACAGTTAGCATATTACAGAGTGAAAGGAATAGTGATAAGGTAAGTATAAAAAGCGAATTTGATAAATTGTCCAAAAGTTTAAGTATTGCAGCACATAAATTTATATGTTCTATCTCAACTTACGATCTTGGTTTGTTACTAGTTTCACGTTATGCTCATGCATCCGAAAAAACTAATGAGGAGTTTCTTAGATTTAGTACTTTAATGAGTAATCAAATCGAAGGTATTAAGTCTGATATTCAAAGTGATCAACAAGAAGCTCTGACTATTCTCACTAAACTTCAGCAAGCGAATAACGCTGTTAATAGTAAGCGTGATGAACTTCTTAAACCTTTTAAGATTCTATCTGAACTAGTGATCAAAGTTTTACGCTATAAAGGTATTAAGCTTGATGACTTTGTCATTGGAGAGTCAACCGATGCAATTGATTCCAGATTGTTGTCGGCTGGTGAACAACAAATGCTGAGTTTCCTTTGCTATAACGCATTTTATGAAGACTCAATAATATTTATTGATGAGCCTGAGTTAAGTCTTCATGCAGATTGGCAGCGTAGATTATTCCCCAATTTGATGAAGCAACAGTCCAGTAATCAGTTTATTGTAGCTACCCATTCTCCTTTCATTTACTCTAAGTATGCAGACAAAGAATTTGTTCTGTCTCAGGAGAAAGGTGAATGAGTAGGAGGATACATCTTAATGAGGAAGAACTGATACTTCACTTAAAAAAAACAACACTTCCAACTATCTTGGTTGAAGGAGATGATGATTCACTAGTATATAAAAGATATTTAGAAAGTAGAATTGCTATTGAAGATGTTAGTATTTTTCCTTGTGGAGCAAGACCTAAACTTCTTAAGATTTTTCATAGAAGAGAAGAATTTGAAAAATCTAAAGTTATCTTTGTTGCTGACAAAGATATGTGGTTTTTTGAAGGTGTTCCAGAAGAATATGAACACAAAATAGTGTTTACAGATGGTTATTCCTTAGAGAATGATCTTTATATCGAATCATTTTTTAATACACTACTTGATAATGATGAAGCAAAAAAATTTGACGACTTAATTAAGCAGTTATCTATTTGGTTCGCTTTTGAAGTTAATCGATATCAAGAGATTAAGGAAGTTTTATGTGATGTTCATATAAATCAAATTTGTCCAGACAATACTCTGTCTAATAGTTTTAAAGAAAGCATCAATTTTAGCGATCCATCTGAAGAGATAATTGAGAAAATTTACTGTCAATATACAAGAGCTTTGCGTGGCAAAAACTTATTTCAAGCTTTATTGAGATTTCTAAGCCATAAGAACCGAGAGTCTAAGTATAGTCAAAAAAATCTTCTTGAGATGGGGGCAAAATTTTCTAATCCCCGCATAGATTTACTAGTTAATACCATTGTTAAAAAGTTTCAAGAATATGGTTGAGTAATTAGTTCTAGATTAATCAGATATCTAAATTACAAAAACTTAAATCTCTTGGAACATAACATCTATCATATTTTTTCAACATGACCATTTTTGAAGTTTCCGTTCCTGCGACTACAGGCAACCTTGGCCCCGGATTTGATTGCCTTGGTGCTGCGCTATCACTTTATAACCGTTTTGAATTCTCCCTAGCCGATCACCTCACAATCACAGCGTCGGGTGAAGGTGCAGACAAGGTGGAACGGGACGAGACAAACCTTGTGTATCAGGGTATTGCTAAGCTTTATCAGCATATCGATCGCAAAATCCCCGCGATCGCATTTCATACCGATACAGCCATCCCACTATCGCGAGGCTTGGGCAGCTCGGCAACCGCGATTGTCGGCGGGATTTTTGGCGCGAACCTCTTGGCAGGTTCACCACTTGAGCGCATGGAGTTATTGGACTTAGCGATCGCGATGGAAGGACATCCTGACAATGTGGCTCCAGCGATGCTCGGCGGATGTCAACTGATGGCATCAAATCAAGCAGATGGCTGGGAATTTTGCGATTTACAATGGCATCAAGATATTGCGATCGCTGTCGCAATTCCTGACTTTGAGCTATCGACTGCCGAGGCACGCAAGGTTTTGCCGAAACAATTTTCGATGCATGATGCAGTTTTCAACGCTTCTCACTTGGCATTGTTAACCCATGGGATTCAGACAGGGAGAGCTAGTTGGCTTAAGGCAGGACTACAGGATCGCTTACATCAGCCCTATCGCCAAAGTTTGATCACAGGCATGGAGGATGTACAGACAGCAGCGATCGCAGCGGGAGCCTATGGCATGGTAATCAGTGGCGCTGGTCCAACACTACTTTCTTTAGCCCCAATGGGTACAATAGAATCAGTCGCCCAAGCAATGCAACAAGCATGGCAAGCAATTGGTGTAACGGCTATTACCAAATGTCTAGCGATCGCTAAAGATGGTACAACATTTAAAACTCGTTAGATTTTATGTGCAAACCCGAACCAATAGATTTTTCAAAAGTGTTGCTTCGCAACACTTTTGAAAAATCTATTGGTTCGCTTGATCAAAAATTGCTATATTTGACCGACACTGTAGGAAATATATGTCTAAATTTCAATTTTTACTAATCTCTGCACTGATTTCCTCAGTGGTGCTGCTATTTGTTGGCAGTCGTGACGGAAATCCTTTTGATTCCGTATTTCCGATCGCAGTGGTGATTGGGCTAGCGATCGTTGCTCAGAAATATTTGTCAGAAAAAGTTTGGAGTCGCTTTGCGCGTTGGGTGAATGAGACAACAGGGCGCAAAGTTTTTTACGTGCGATCGCCTCGTCAAAAAGTTGCCCCAGAACGCAAACTATTACCTCCTTCTAAGCTCAATCGTCTCAAATAAGCCAAGAACTCAAGTTCTTGGCTAAAAGCTCAAGTCTGCTGAAGCAGACTGAAGAATTATCTTAAATTAACCCGTTTCAACGGGTTTGAGCTTTTAGCCCGCACTTGAGTGCAGGGCTTCCGTGTTTGCAATAATTACATAACTTCCAAATCATGACCAGTTACGCGACCTTTCATCAACCTTTGCGAGTTGGCATTGTTGGCTCTGGCTTTGTTGCCAAGTTACGCACCGAAATCTTCAGTCAAGATCCACGAATTATCGTGACAGCGATCGCAGGAAATCTCGAAAAAGCACAAGCGATCGCCAATGAATTCGCGATCGCAAATGTGCATCAATATTGGTCAGAACTAGTCATGCGTCCCGATATTGACTTAGTTGTGGTTTGTAATGTTAATCGAGACCATGCGGCGGTTGTTGGGCAAGCTTTGCGATCGGGCAAGCATGTGATTGTAGAGTATCCCCTTTCATTTAGCCTTTCTGAAGCAGAGGAATTGGTAAAACTTGCTCAGCAACAGAACTTAATGCTGCATGTCGAACATATTGAACTTTTGGGCGGTGTGCATCAATTGGTGATGGAATATTTAGCTAAAATTGGCACTCCCTTCTATGCAAGATATTCCACTAAAAGTCCACAACGTCCTGTTCCTGATAAATGGACTTACAAACCAGATTTGTTTGGATTCCCCCTGACAGCAGCAGTCTCTCGCCTCAATCGGATTATCGTTCTCTTCGGAAAAGTGAAGTCTGTCTCTTGTCAGTTACGCTATAGTGGCGACAATTTGCCGCGTCATTTTACTTCCTGCGTTTGCAATGCTCAACTTCAGTTTGAGAATGGAGTTATTGCTGATATTGGCTACAGTAAAGGCGAAAACTTTTGGCAGCCAGAGCGGATTATGGAGTTACAGGGGAGTGACGGAGCGCTGATTTTTTCTGGAGATAAGGGAAAATTAATTACGGTGGATGGAACATTGGAACTTGACGCAGGGACGACAAGAGGTTTGTTTAAGAAAGACACCGAAAACGTTCTTTTGCATTTATTTACAGGTACGCCGCTTTATACCAGCCATGAGAGTATTTTGCATTCTCTTGCAGTTGCCAATGCTGCGGAAAAGTCAGCGATCGCTAATCAAATAATTACCCTGTAAAAAAGGGGCGCTAAGCGCCCCTTTTTTTGGTTTTAATTTTTAAGAATCTCAACGTTTTGCTGCGATCGCCTTGTAATTAAGCTTTACTCAAGATATAGCAAATTCATTAAATATCTAAAAGTATGTTTCAACAAGTTTTATTAGCTGTTGATGGTTCTGGGCGATCGCGCGAAATGATGAATATGCTGCTAGCCCTGCCTAGTATGCAAACTTTACAAATTAACGTACTGCATGTAATCCCCAATGCAACCAACTCAGAAGCAGTCACAGAGTATCGCATTGCGGGTGAAAAGATTCTCGAAAGAGAAGTCAAAAGTTTGCGTTTGACATCAGGTAATGCCACCGTAACGATGCTCAAAGAAGGCGAACCCAAAGACGTTGTTTGCAAAGTAGCTGAAGATCTGAAGCCCGATTTAATGATCATGGGATCTCGTGGCATGGGGAGATTGCAGGCAATTTTGGCAAACTCCGTTAGTCAGTATGTTTTCCAATTAGCCGACGCACCAATGTTGCTGATTAAAGACGATGTATACATCAAAACCATTCGTAGCGTCATGGTTTCCGTCGATGGCTCTGCTTCATCCAACAACTGCCTTGATCTTGCTATTAAAATTGTAAGTGGTGCAAAGGATGTAGAAATCTTCTTAGCAAGAGTAGTGAAGCGCAAGGAAGATGCCAATGTCAGCACTGACCCTGTATTAGTTGAAGCTAGCGCCAAACTCAAACGGATGAATATTCCATCGCGCTCTTTTATCAGTACTGGAGATATGGGTAAAGAAGTCTGCAAACTTGCCGATGAGTCGAATACTAGCCTCTTGATGATTGGTTCTCCCGATCGCCGTCCTTCGATCGCACGTAGTTTACCCGATCTTGATCGCTTGTTAGGCTCTTCAGTATCTGACTATGTGCGAGTCAACGCGACAGTGCCAGTGTTGCTAACTCGCACAATAGAGTAACGAACCACAACAGCTTATTTGAAAGTGTTGCAAAGCAACACTTTCAAATAAGCTGTACCAAAAACAGCAATTCTAATTATGAAATCGACTGTGGTTCCAGCACCAAAATTGTTTTTTTGAAAGCCCACCTATGGGGCTTTCAAAAAAACAATTTTTATAATCAGAACATATTGCATTAAAAAAGGAAATCGATCGCTATGCGGTCGATTTCCTTTTTTAATGCAATATGTTCAGTAAAATGCCTGATGCTACAAATTGATGATTTGGGTTACGGTTGAGCAAGTTTTTCAGGCTCTGATTGATATATGTCATTGTTCTCATTACGATCGCAGATCAATTATTCGCCCTCAAAATTTAGTGATAGATGAAATTGATGAGCGCAACAAACAATGCCAATCAGTCACAAGTTAATCTTGTTGCTGTATTCCAAGCAGCACATGACATTTCACGACAGTTAAATGTTGACAAGCTCGTTGAAATCGGTCTTTCTGCATTATTAAATCTATCAAAAGCTCAGTCTGGTGTTGTCGTTTTATCAGACAACAAAGAATTTATGATCGCTGCCATAACATCTGAGAGATCGCCAGATTTATTATTAGCTCAGCGAATAACATTAGCAGGTTTTGAGCCTTCTAATCTGCCAATGTTGATGGTGCAATATACCTTAGACAATCAAATAGAAGCAATCTGGAATCAAGATAATCCTGATCCGCATTTTGCCGATGACCCCTATTGGTTGGCTAATTCTCCTCAAGCAGGGTTGTGTATACCTCTATGCGAAGCAGAAGAATTATTAGGAGCAATTTATTTAGAGGATAACGTTAGCAACCAACTACTACAAGCTGAGTACCTACAAGTATTACGATCGCTATGCCAACAGGTAGCAATTTCACTTGTGCGATCGCGCGAATTATCAAGCATTACTCAGCGCAAAGAATTTGAAGAAGCATTACAGCGTAGTAACTCACTTTTAAAAGCTCAGCGTGAAACTTCATTTGATGGAGTTCTGGCAGTAGACGAGCAAGGTCGTATTGTTAGCTATAACAATCAATTTTGCGAATTATGGCAAATTCCTGACTCAGTTCTGCAATCTGTGGAGTATGGAGGATTACTAAGCCTTTTGCAACATCATCTTCAATTACCTGATGGATTAGTTGAGGCTCTGGAAAATGCCTATGATTCTCCTGAGAAGTATACTCAACGCGAAATTTATCTTGCCGATCGCCGCGTGATTGATTGCTATTCAGGACAGGTACATTCTCCTGAGGGCAAATTTTATGGGATGGTCTGGTATTTTCGCGATGTGACAGAACGCATTTGCATATTACAAGAACTCCGCGCCGAACAAGAGCGTTCTGAGCGTTTGCTGCTTAATATGCTACCCGAAAAGATTGCAAAAAAGCTTAAGCATAGTCGTGCTTCCATGGCAGATGGCTTTGAGGAAGTATCAGTTTTGTTTGCAGATATTGTTGGATTCACTGAGCTATCCAGTCACATGTCGCCTGTACAACTAGTCGGTCTACTCAATCGTATTTTTTCGATGTTTGATAATTTGTGTGATCAATACAAACTCGAAAAAATCAAAACTATTGGTGATGCCTATATGGTGGTGAGTGGATTGCCTGAACCTAGAGTTGATCATGCGGCTGCGATCGCTAGTATGGCTCTCGATATGCAAAAGGCTATCTCTCAAGTTAAGTCAAGGGAAGGTATCCAGATTTCGATGCGAATTGGCATTAATTCAGGACCTGTAATTGCTGGAGTGATTGGAACGAAGAAATTTATTTACGATCTATGGGGTGATACTGTCAACGTCGCCAGTCGGATGGAATCATTGGGAGCCGCAAAGGCTATTCAAGTCACTGAAGAGACTTACTCCCGTTTACGTGATCAATTTAATTTTGAGAAACGCGGCTTGATTCCAGTTAAAGGGAAGGGCGAAATGATGACCTATTGGTTAGTAGGAAAGATTAATTAAACATGAGTTCGACGAACTAAAAGCAAGCAGGAGGTAGAGCAGGCAAGCCTTTGATGAGAAGATATTTTGGGAATATTCCTAAATTAATTTGTGATCACAAGCGATCACAACTGAGCAAACCCCTAGGATCGAATTGTTGTTGGATTTTAACCATAACATCTCTAGCATTGCCACGATAGCCCCAGACATTTTCGAGATTACTAGAAGCATTTCCTAATGTTACATTCCCAAACTTTAGCAATTGTGGTGATTCAAGAATTGATAGAAATCCACCGCAAGATTCGGCAATGCTTCTCACTTTAGTGATCTGATTTGCGATCGCACCTAAATCCTGCAAATCCTCTAAACGTAAAACACCTAATCCACTTCCAGAATGTATTTGTAAATAATAGGATTGCTCTTCAAAAATTAGTTCACATTGTTTGAGGAAGGACGTGCTAGTCGATGGCAATACTGCCAACTTGCAAACCACATGTTCATCATTGTCGGGTTGCACCAAATTCCGCTGCTCACCCTGCCAAATCATAATCTCTAACAATTCCCAGAATTCTTCAGCCGCGCCCAGCATTTGCACTTCTAAATTTAATTCTTTCGCTAAGGTAGCAATGCGATCGCATTGCTCAATCACGCTAGCCTTGAGACTTGAGAATTGCAGAACTAAGCCAATACCTTGTCCTAATCCAAGATCGGTGATCGCAGTTGCTGACAGTAAATCACAGGCAGTGGGAGTAAGTACCGATGTACTAATTTTTTGCTGCGCTTTGGCAATCGCCTCAGCTGAGCCAGTAACCACAACAATTTGCGTGTATTCAGGCAATGGATAAAGTCGAAAAGTAATCTTAGAAGCAATTCCCAGAGTTCCATAAGAACCTGTTAATAATTTCATCAGGTCATAGCCAGCAACATTTTTGACTACACGCCCACCTGCTTTCACCACTTCCCCATCGGTTCGCACAAACTCAATACCCAAGCACATGTCCCGCACACTGTTGTAGCGATGTCGCAATGAACCAGCACTACCTGTGGCTAAAAGCCCACCTATCGTCGCGTTAGTTCTATAAGGGGGATCAATTGCTAAAAATTGTCCTGCTTTGGCTAAGCTAGTCTGCAAATCTTGATATTTCACTCCTGCTTCAACCGTAACTGTGAGATCGCCGACACAATGTTCAATTACCTGATTTAGCTTTGATGTGCTGATTACCACATCTGCTCGACTTACCAACCCACCCCAATCTAACTTAGTGGCATTACCACAAGGCAAAACTCGTAATCGATGTTCGTAAGCTAGCGCGATCGCAGCTGATAAGTCAGCAATCGTCTGTGGATAAAGTACACAGGTAGGTGACAGGCTGTCAGGAGTAAGGCTACTCACAATTCGCTGATGCAAATTTGGTGCTAAGCGATCGAATAAAACAATATTATCGACTCCAAGCCAGCCAGTAAATAATGCAATCAGTTGATTATCAGTAAGTCTCACAAAATTAATGTCCGTTCATACATGCTATTTGACGCAGTTCGTGCTGCCCCAATATATAAGCTATTAAAATAAGCGTTTACTACCATCAGGACGAATCGTACCCCAATTCGTCTTGGCTTGGGCTAATTGATCTTCAGAGATCTTAGCCCCTTTTAAATCTGCACCACAAAGATTTGTACCATTTAAGTTTGCTTGACTTAAATACGCTCCCTTCAAATTAGCTCCACTTAAATTAGCTCCAGATAAATCAGCCTTACTCATATAAGCTGATTGGAGATTTGCCTCGCGCAAATCAGCCAAAATCATTGATGCACTCCCCAAATCACATTTGATCAGGATGGCTCGTTGCATTTTTGCTTCCCGCAAATTAGCACTATTCAACTTAGCCTGAGATAAATTAGCCCCTTGAAAACTAGCACCAGTTAAGTCACTATGACAAAAGTCTGCCTCAACTAACTTAGATCGGCTCATCACAATGCCTGTAAGGGTTGCACTACCAAAAGCAGCCTTAGTGTAATCTTGGTTAGCAAAGTTACGTTTGCCTTGGTTGTATTCCACAATCACTCTACGCCCACCTTTAAGCTCGCCAGTACCGATCCGACTACCTGTTCTTGTATTTCCGGATGTCAACATGCCACTATTATCAAGACCATTGCCATGTTTCTGTGATTGAATGCGTGAGTTGGGTATCTGAGTGGCAGGTCTCACGGTTACAGAAGAAGGTGCACTTGGAGGGGCATAATTTGCTGCTGGAGTTGTAGCTTTGGGTGGTTCTTCAGGAATTCCGCCCGACTCTAGAGCACGCAAAGCTTCTTCCGCTGAGCGAAATCTTTGGGCAACTGATTGCTGGAGGAGCTTCTCAAAAACTACTCTGAGGCGATCGCTAAGCTTAACCTGCGATTTCCAATTAATTTCACCTGTATAGGGATCGTGGGGTAAATCTTTAGGAGATCGCCCTGTCATGAGATATAGACAACTCATCGCTGTAGCATACAGATCGCTTGAGTAAACAGGGCGCATTGCCATCTGTTCTGGCGGCGCAAATCCTGGTGTACCGATCGCAAAGTTAGTTAACAGACCGCTGGGATCATCATCCGCTGTGGGTTTATTAACTTGGCTAGAAACTGCGCCAAAATCAATTAAGACTAACTGTCCATCTTGCTTCCGACGCATGATGTTAGCAGGCTTAATATCACGGTGAATCACACCGTTTTCATGCATAAACCCTAGTGCTGGAAATATTTCTGCAAGTATTTTCCGAATTTCAATTTCATTGAATGCGCCCCGACGCTCAAATTCTTGTTTTAAAGTTTCCCCATCGACAAATTCTTGAACCAGATAAAAACTACCATCTTCTTCAAAATAATCTAGTAAGCGAGGAATCTGAGGATGACTCCCGATTTTGCCAAGAGTAAAAGCTTCCCTCTCAAATAATTCTCGCGCCATTTTCAGCACACTGGCGGATTGAGTGTTTGGGCGCAATTGCTTAACTACACAGGATGGGAATCCAGGAAGACCCTCATCAGCAGCCAAAAATGTTGCACCAAACCCACCCTTGCCAAGTGGACGACTAGCTCGGTAACGATTTCGCAGCTTTAAATTAGAACCACAAGCCGCACAATTCATGGCAAATGGTTCATTATTCGGATTAGCACAGTTCGGATTAACGCAATAACTCACGGTTGATCGAAAGCCCAAGTGATGGTTGATCAAATCAAGTTGCAGGGATAATAACAGTTTAATATGTCACTGCCCTACTCAGACTCATAGCTTATATCAATTTCAAAAAATCTGGGGATTTTTGAAACTTATGGGAGTTGCGGAGAGAGGTCACAACTATTTAAAGTTATTTACACAACTTTAAATAGTTGTGAATCTAGATAAAATCAAAATTATATTTGTGATTAACTTTAGCAAATAAATCTAAAAATCATCAGTATTTGCTCCGTCGTTATTGGCATATGGGGAAGGACGGCTTGATGGTCTTCGTCTGCGTCCAGATGCAGAAGCATTGTCTTTGTTAGATTCCCCAGTACCAAAGTTGTCAGATTCGTTATTACGATTTCTGGGGCGTTCTCCGCTTATATTATCATCGCTAGGTCGTGGGCGACGCTTGGGGCTCACAGGACGAATATCACTTTCATCAATATCAATCACTGAATCATTGCCATTGGAATCACCACTACTGCGCTTTGGACGGCGTGAACGGCGTGTATCAGTGGTATCTCCGCGAAGTTCGCTTGCTTCGGCACTGTTAGAAATAGAACCACGCATCCGACGCGAAGGATCGCGATCGCGGCGCGGCGCAATTTCACGAGTGGGATCAATCTCAACTCGATAATCAGAACCGATGGGTTCTTCATCATCAACCAGAGGGTTGAAGGAAGGTGCTCTTCGGGCTTGATTGGCTAAGGCTTGACGTAAGACCAAGGACTCTACAGCAAACCAACCTGCGAAGCCTACTACCAAAACTTGGGCTAGCTGAGTAGTAATTTCCATCCGAAAATTAAAAGCTAGCAAGATGATGCCATAGACCAAGGCGATCGCCGAGAAAAAAATGTCATGGTCACGGGCTAGTTCAGGGCGAAAGTTCCGCACAAAATATAAACCCACGCCTCCTAAAGCGGCAACAATTGCCAAAAGAATCATTAGCGGGTTGCCACCGATGTTGATCATGGCTCTATATTTCTCCTAAAGTACCTGCATTTTTTGACCCAAACACTGTATGTATAACTAGTACAATGCTTTCAGTCTATCTACGTCATTCAGTATAACAACAGAGAGCTTTGCCATGGCGCAAATTTCTCTAAATCAAAACCCAAAAGACAAGAGGCAGCGCTTTGCGCCGCCTCTTGTCTTTTGGGTTTTGATTAACCTCGGCGGATGATGCGATCCTTTCGGCTAACGAGCAACACTGCTGCGAAGATCAGCCCAAGTACTACGCCACCTGCGACAAGGCTACCTAGAAAATTAGTTAATGATTGTGTCATATAGATATGTAGGTAAAGTTTTGATATACAAATTAAATTCTTAACATAATTTTAGCTTAAAAAGCTATGGAGTCAGCTCTTCGCATTAAAACCAATTTTTATGTTTGCGGTGCTTTAAGCACCGCAAACATAAAAATTGGTTTTAATGTTTGTGAATTTTGTTTTGGTTGCGAACAATCCAGTAACTGATAGACAGAGAAAGCACTGCGATCGCGAGCCCTGTAAGGTCACCATCAGCTTTGCTATCAAAGATAATGACTTTACGCGCAACCGCAGTTAAGGCGGTAATGATCACTAGCTCTAGCTGGATTGTGTGATGGCGCAAATAAGCCGTCACGTTTTCCATGAGTTCAAGGGCAATCAATACATTCAGAAACATCCCAAATATTTTGAGTAAAGGGATGCTAAAAGCTCCTCTTGGGTCAGTAAAAAAAAGATCAAAGGTTAGTATCCGCAACAAGTCAAATAGTGCGCCAAAAATGACAAATACTAGCGCGATCGCCATTATTTTAGAAACAACGTTTTCGACTGTTCTAATTGCTTTTAAAAAACTCTCATCTTTACAGGCAAGAGTCAAAAAGCGAAATAAATTTGTAACTTGTTGCCTTAATCTCATTCCAGACCCACACCTTTTGATTTTTTATTCGACAGAACCAGAATGATATAGATGGAGATGGCAAAACAGCTCTCATGCAAAATAAATTACACCGACCCGTTTGGTATTAGACAGGTAGGCGGCGCGAAGCGCCGCCTACCTGTCTAATACCCGTAAGGTTGCTCAACCTTACGGGTTGGAGTTTGAAATTAATTATGCTCATCTACATAAATTTACTGGTAATCGCACTAAAAAAGATTATATAGATTAAATGCATAGACTAAAAATGTATATTAGTGATAAAATCATAGAACATAATCTATGGTTTTATCACTAATATGAGTTACCGCCTATCTGATGCTCAATTAGCTACTCATATTACCTTGCATCAGTTGCAGGTCTTTGAGGTAGCGGCTCGACACGGCAGCTATACCCGTGCTGCTGAAGAGCTATTTTTAACACAACCAACTGTTTCGATGCAGATTAAGCATTTAACAAAGGCAATTGGGATGCCATTGTTTGAGCAGGTTGGCAAAAAACTTTTTTTAACTCAGGCTGGACGAGAGTTATTTACAACTTGTCAAGAGATCTTTGGGCGCATATCTCAATTTGAGATGAGTGTTGCCGATATGAAAGGTCTAAAACAGGGATATTTAAAGATCACGGTCGTAACAACAGCAAAATATGTAATCCCGCGTTTACTAGGACCATTTTGTCAGCGTTATCCAGGGGTAGAAATATCTTTGAAGGTAACTAACCATAGCGGTGTTTTAGAGAGGCTTGCTGAGAATAAGGATGATTTATATATTCTTAGCCAAGTTCCTGATGAGCCTGATGTAAAGTCTCATCAGTTTTTGTCAAACCCATTAGTGGTTCTAGCAAGTCACGATCATCATTTGGCTAACGAGAAAAATATTCCCATTCAAAAGTTAGCGGATGAGCCATTTATCACCAGAGAGTCTGGCTCTGGTACAAGGGGATATGTAAAAAGGCTATTTGATGAACACAAAGTTACTCCGAAAATAAAAATGGAGCTTGCAAGTAATGAGGCGATTAAACAGGCGATCGCAGGTGGTTTAGGAATCTCAGTTTTGTCGCGACACACGATTGCTTTGGAGGGGGCTTCGGGCCAGATTGCAGTTTTGGATGTGGAGCATTTCCCGATTCCTTGTAACTGGTACGTTATTCATCTGGCTGGTAAGCAGTTATCCGTGGTAGCTCAGGCTTTTCTGGAATATTTGCAAACTGAAGGAAAGCAGATCGCTGAAGATACTACGTGGTAAAAAAAGAGTGAATGCTATGCATTCACTCTTTTTTGTTAAAGGCGGCACCCAGATTCGAACTGGGGGTGAGGGTTTTGCAGACCCCTGCCTTACCACTTGGCCATGCCGCCGAACGGAGAATGATTATAACAAACTAAGGTAATTTGTTGCAAATTTTAAATCGGAAACCAGCAATTCTCATTATGAAACCGATTTTGGATTTTCCAGCGCCTGCGGCGCTGGAAAATCCAAAATCGGTTTTTTGAAAGCACGCCCATGGCGTGCTTTCAAAAAACCGATTTTCATAATGAGAATTGCTAATCAAAAATATTGCCATTAGTGGACTTTGCTTAAAACAAATTCTCAAAATGAGAATTGCTGATCATAATAGTTGCTTAGTAACGATTCTGATTTAAAGGGATGTATTTGTTTCAATATTCTCTTGCCAAAGTTCGATATCTAGATCGTTGAGATAGGTGATCGCTGTTTGAATTTGAGCAGCATTACCTTTGAGGCTGAGATGAAACCAGCCACTACCAGCATTTACACCTAAAGTTGCGGAAACGATATTCACAGTTACACCACAATGGGAAGTTAACTGTGAAATTACAGGTTCCTCATGCAAGTTTTCGGGAATACGAAGGCGAATATCTTTAATTACAGGGCGAGTATCAACAGTCATCACAGAAACTCCTTTCTAGAACTAATTTTTTTACGCTTAGTGGATTACAAAACCCAGAAATTAGAGAATCCCTTAAGGGTTGTCTCAGATTTTATGGATTTTGCCATCTTCATTTATTTTTGAACCTTACTGGTTCTGCGTTCTAAGATTTCTTTGAGAATTAGTGTAACTACCGCCAGCAATGCAAGCAGCACAGCAGCGGAATAAGCCACTTCTGTTTCATATTGTTTATAAGATTCTTCAACAAAGAGCGGTAAACTCTGAGTCTTACTGGCAATATTACCTGAGACTACGGATACAGCTCCAAATTCACCCATGGCTCTAGCATTGGTTAGAACTAATCCATAGAGTAATCCCCAACGAATATTGGGAACAACAACTCGCCAAAATATTTGCCAATCATTTGCGCCAAGTGTACGCGCAGCCTCTTCTTGATCAGTTCCCATTTCGTCAAGGACAGGAATTACTTCACGAGCAATAAAGGGCATACTCACAAAAATGGTGGCGAGTAACATTCCGGGAAAGGCAAATACGATCTTGATGTCATTGGATTCAAGCCATGAGCCAAACCAGCCTAGGCGACCATATAGCAAGACAATCATTAAACCCGCAACTACGGGCGAAATCGAGAATGGCAAATCGATAATACTTAGTAATAATGCTTTCCCAGGGAATTTGTTGCGGGCGATCGCCCAAGCAGCACTTAAACCAAAAATCGTATTTAGAGGTAATGCAATTACCGCTAAGCTGACGGTGAGCTTGACAGCATTTTGAAAATCGGGTCGTTTTACAGCATCTAGTATGGGACCGAAGCCTTTACTAAAAGCCGTAACAAAAACATTCGCCGCAGGGATGAGCAATACCAGTCCCAGATAAATAAAGGCGATCGCAATTAAGATTGTCGGAACCCAACTTTTTTTTTGAGTGATTTTGATTGGTTCTGGCAAATTTTGAGGGCGAACACCCTCAAAATTTTGGGGAGAATTCTCCAGATTAGCCATATCGTTTACTCCATGCTTGTAATAAATTAATTGTGAGTAAACTGACAAAGGAGATGCCTAGCATTACTACCCCAATTACGGTTGCGCCAACATAGTCGTATTGTTCTAAGCGTTGAAAGATCAAAACTGGGGTGATCAGATCCCTAAATGGGGTATTAGAGGCAATAATTACGGTTGAACCATATTCACCTACTGCGCGAGAGAAACCTAGCGCGACACCTGTAAGAATTGCAGGTGTTAGAGGAGGAAGGATCACCTGCACAAATGTTTGCAATTTAGAAGCTCCTAATGACCATGCTGCTTCTTCAATTTCCTTTTCTAATTCTGTGAGAACGGGTTGGACAGTTCGCACGATGAAAGGTAGTGAAATAAACATCATGGCGAGCCAAACTCCCAGACGAGTGAAGGCAATTTTGAAGCCTGATGGCACAAATAATGAACCAATCCAGCCTTTTTCGCTGTAGACAGTCGCCAAGGTAAGCCCTGCAACTGCGGTCGGTAAGGCGAAAGGTAAATCGACTACAGCTTCCAGAAACCGTTTGCCAAAGAACTCGTAACGAACTAGAACCCAAGCTATTAAAGTGCCAAATACACCATTTACGGCGGCAGCAGCAAATGCTGTTACAAAAGTAATTTCATAGCTAGATAGGGCGAGTGGGCTAGTAGCAGTCTTCCAGAAGCTCTCAAATGGCTCACTGGCGGCTTTTGTCAGCATTGCAGCAATCGGTAAAATCAGCAAGAAAGCCAGATAAGTAAAAGTAATTACCCATGTCCAAGGTATTTTGCCAAGGAACTTCAGAACGGGATTAGCTTTTTGCTTTCGTTCAGGTAGAGAAGAAGGTGTCGTGACCATGTTGTCTTTAATTTCAAAAAGCTTGGGGTATATCAAACAAGGGGCTAAAGCCCCTTGTAAATGTTTAAACTAGCTAGCTTCTAGTAATTTCTAGCGCTTGATTTTGGCTTGAATTTGGTCAAAAGCTGCACCATCAGCAAAGAATTTTTTGTTGATCGCATCCCAACCACCAAGATCTTTAACGGTTGAAAGATCTTTTACTTTAGGATAAAGATCGACAAATTGTTTTTCTTTAGCCACAGTCTCATCTACAGGACGGAAACCAACCTTGGCAAATTCAGTTTGGGCTTCGGGAGAATATAGGAATTTCACAAACGCTTCTGCGACTTCTTTGGTTCCATGTTTTGCGACATTTTTATCGACTACAGCGATCGGATTATCAATGGAGAAATTGACATCAGGAATGACGTAGTTAACCTTCTGTCCCTTTTGAGAAGCAAGAATAATCTCGTTTTCATAGTTGATCAATGCATCGCCTTGACCTTGCTTAAAGAAAGCATCGGTTGCTTCTCTAGCGTCTTTGGTCAAAATTGGCACATTTGTATATACTTTTGTCAATGCTTCTAGCGCTTTTTCATCGCTACCGCCTTTTTTGACTGCGGCATTCCACAAAGCGAGGAAGTTCCAACGAGCCACACCCGAAGTTTTAGGATCGGCGGTAATTAAGCTAATGCCATCCTTTTCTAAATCCGACCAGTCCTTAATACCTTTAGGGTTTCCTTCGCGGGTCACTAGAACTGGAATAGATTTAGAGACAATTCCATCATTAGGATATTCTTGCTCCCATCCTTTATCGATCAAACCTGCTTTTTCAATTTTGCTGGTATCCGCAGCAAGGGCGAGGTGGACGACATCTGCTTCTAAACCATCGATAACTGCACGGGTTTGAGAACCCGACCCACCATAACTTTGTTTAAAAGTAACTTTTTGATTTTGCTCTTTTTGCCACTTTTCGACAAACTTCGGAATGATTGCTTCATGCGCCTGCTTAGTTACAGCAAAGGAAACAAGAGTTAATTCAACATCCTTTTTAGGCTCACCTGCTGGTTTTGTTTGAGCAACTGGAATACCACCAGTTGTTGGGCTAGTTGCTGCTGTGGGTTTGGTGTCGGTAGTTGCTGTGCAAGCAGCCATAGTGACACTGATCAATGCACCAGCTAGAAAGAAAGAGACAAATTTACGTCCCCATTTATGACTGAATATACTGCTAAATAGGCTGGCGATCGTCTTGAACGCAGATTTGGAAGTGCTTAAAGGATGTTGTCTTGAACTCATGAGCTTATATCTCCAAAAATTAATCTACGACATCTTGGGAGGATTACCGTATTTAAATACCATACAATACTTTTTCGTATCATACAAATAAAATCTACGGTTTATCTGTTGGGTATTAGTAGATTAACTTTAGTTCAACAAATGGGGTTGCCGAGCAAAGCTCTGCTTGTCCCATGTTTTTAAAACCCTTTCAGGGTTTAGTTTTTAATTCACAAAAGTGTCGGCACACTTTTGTGAATTGGTATTAATGTTTAGTAGAAGCTGTAGCCTTAGCGGCAAAATCAGGATTCAGAAAGAGTGCTGTACTGAGATATCTCTCACCAAAACTTGGCAAGATGACCACAATTAGGCGATCACGATTTTCTTCCCGCATACCAACTTCAATAGCTGCTGCTAATGCTGCACCCGAAGAAATTCCCGATAGCAAACCTTCTTCACGGGCAAGTCGGCGACCATATGCGCTCACTTGTTCATCGGAAATCCCAATCACTAGCGCGACGCTCTAGACTCATCGTTTCGGGCATTGTCAAAATTAAGCGATATCCTTATGTCACCATGATAAAAATGCTGCTTCGACACCCTGTTCACGCTTAACTTTGGCATCGCGTTCCACCCAAGAAATTATTTGCGATACGGTCAAATCTTCGATGTGAGCGCTGTGATCTTTCGCGATCGCAACTAATGCCGTCATAGCAGAAATCACCATGCGCGTGAGAAATTTTTCATGACTAGAAAGATTCGCAGGTGTAACTTCATCCTGACGATTATCTTCAAAGTCTAAATCAGGATGCGGTGAAGTCCATTTCAAAAATGCAGCATCTTCACCTTGCTCTTTACGAATCTGCGAATCATGCTCAATCCATTGCACGATTTGGCTAGCTCCGATCTCTTCAGCATGAATATTCAATTCTTGAGCAATTTTGGTGATGATCCGCATTGATGAAATCGTGATGCGAGTCATAAATTTTTCCATCGTGGAAAGCATAGCCCCATCGATCGCATGGGCTTCGGCAAGCGTTAAAAACTGAATTGGGTCTTGGGGAATTGTCATAAAATTATAATTCTAGTAGCAAAGGCAAGCTTTACCTCCATTTTTAGAAGCCGATAATTCGTAAAAATTCTTTACCAGTAACTACCCAAAGAATCTGAAATTGAATCAAAGAAGCAATTTTTGGATGGCGGGGCAAAGCCGCGCCATCCAAAAATTGCTTCTTTATTTTACGACCAAGCCCTAAGCAATAGAAATCAAGGTAATCCCAATCATTGCCAAGACGAGCAAGGTAATCCCAATCATTGCCAATCGTCCTTTCGGCATTTTGCCAGTCTGCTTATTGACTTGATTGTCAGAGTTTTTCTCGGCTTTGTCATCAAAATACATCTTGGGTTCGATTGCCCAATTATTCAAGATGCCGCGCTCATCTTTTGTAAAAGCAGTCCGCACTTTAGGTTCTTCGGTCATTAGATTTCATCCTTAATTATTATATTTTTTTGTTATATCGGTAGCAGGCAATAAGCGACAGCTCTTCGCGCAGCTATTCATCTATCATCGCTTAGCAATGCTACATGAATCTTAATGTTTGTTTGATCTTATCGTCTAATGTCGAAATTCCACAAACATCGAATAAGAGATCCCGAGATCGCTAGTAATACCAATTCACAAAAGTGTGGCAATACTTCTGTGAATTAAAACCCAAACCCCGTAAGGGTTTTAAAAACACAAAATGGCGTAGCCATTTTGTGTTTTGGTATAAAGTAGAGATTGCGCGAAGCGCAGTATTTACTTCATGTTTTTTATGCCCCACTTTTCCCATCTATTCGAGCATTGGCAATCTACCCTCAACTGGTCACCAACCCCTGATCAAATTGATCAATTTGAAAAGCTGTACGAACTTGTCCTAGAAGGCAATAGCAAACAAAATCTGACTCGGATTACGGCTGCTGATGATTTTTGGGAAAAGCATTTATGGGATTCATTACGTGGCGTATTAGCTTTCTGGGATCGTGAAGATCTTAAGGTAATTGATATTGGCACTGGTGCAGGGTTTCCAGGGCTGCCGATCGCGATCGCCAAGCCGTCGTGGCAAGTCATCTTGTTAGATAGCAAGCAAAAAAAGGTTGCCTTTGTCCAAGAAACAATTGAAACTCTGCAATTATCTAATGCGATCGCGCTATCAGGGCGTAGCGAAGAAATTAATAAACTCTCAGATTATAAAAAAAAGTACGACTTAGCCCTTGTAAGAGCCGTAGGCAAGCCAGATATTTGTGCTGATTACGCATTACCATTTCTCAAAAAAAGCGGCACAGCAGTACTATATCGTGGTCAATGGCTACCCGA
The DNA here is from genome assembly GCF_006937785.1 of Pseudanabaena sp. UWO311. Taxonomy (GTDB): domain Bacteria; phylum Cyanobacteriota; class Cyanobacteriia; order Pseudanabaenales; family Pseudanabaenaceae; genus Pseudanabaena. The sequence goes on along the minus strand of NZ_SJEE01000001.1, from coordinate 75,453 downwards.
AGAGAGTGAACATCTAGATATATTTTGTGAGCAACAAGGGTTACAAGTCGTTAAGCAAGATCGCTTTCAAACTCCGCTTACAGCAGGGATTCGCCATAGCGTTTATCTTTCACCCCGTTCAACCTCAAACTCAAACTCATAAGGAGAGGCAAAGTTGGAGGAATCATATAAAAATCGGATTACTTCTTCTTCAAGACGATGAATATGATGAGCTTCTACAGCATTAGTAAAGCGTAGAGCCGAGAGATAACCGTCTAAAAAAAGTCTCATTTCGTCCGTAGAACGATAACCACGTTCTGACATTTCGACTAGAGAGTCGGTAATCTTTTGATATTGACGAATGGCGATCGCGTCTTGAAGCATAGGTCAAGCTGGGAATAACTACCGTCTTAAGTGGGTTTTGCTTAAGTAATAAAATCTTTCCCTTCTAATCCTAACGATTGATCGCTAGTTAAGAAAGTTCAACTTTTATGTACTTTCAACACTGTAATTCTATCACTTTGAGATACGAAAAAGCAGAAGGGACGCATAGCGTCCCTTCTGCTTTTTATTCATAGATTGGCAAAGCATCTTGCCAACTAGGATAAATACCTGCTTGCCATTGATCGTGAGCGATCGCTAACAAACTTTCACTTAGAGATAAGGCTGGTTTAGACTGCTGTGCTCTAGAAATAATTGTTTGGCAGTCAATCCCATATACAGGGATATTTAACTGTTCGCCAATTGTTCTTGCGACAACAATGCCAATCCTTGTGCCAGTGAAACTACCGATACCTGTGGCGATCGCTAAAAAAGCAAAATCAGTCCATGCGCGGTCACCCACAAACAAACCTAAGCAGTCATGTAACTGTAGAGATAGTTCTCTGCCTAGTTCCCATGACTGCTGCTTGTGAATGCTATAGATTTGAGGATTGCGATCAGAATTTGGGTTAAGTTCAGCGATCGCAAGCTCTAATTTGGTAGTCGTTGTATGTAAAGCAAGGGCAAAACTTGTGGTCATGATCCGTAGAATACTGGAATATAATCACCAGAATTCAAATTAGAATTTATTGCCACCAACGCCAGTGTCAGCAGCGCCAGTATCGGCTGCACCTGTATCAGCAGCTCCATTGGATTCAGAATCTTCTGGATCGTTATAGCTGCCCATTGGTCTTCTACGCCCAAAGCGACCCATTGGGGTGCGCTTACGAAACTTACGCGCATACGCTTGGTTGCGAAGAGCTTTTTCTTTTTTCTGATTGCGGCGCTTAGCCATTTTAACCTACTGTACCCCTTAGAGATTGAGTCTATTTAAGCTAACACAAAACGAGAAATAGACAAAGCCCAATTATTTTTTAATAGCAATTCTGATTATAAAAATCGATTTTTTGAAAGCCCGTAGGCGGGCTTTCAAAAAATCGATTTTGGGATTTTCAGCATCGGAAGCGTTGAAAATCCCAAAATCAGTTTCACTAAATAAAAAGCTACCTCTTTACCTTTTATCCGCAATACTTTGAAGATTCATAGGTTAGAATACATGCATCTTTAAGTATAAAAGATCTACTGAATACACTCTTAACCTTGCAACTCAATCTCGTAAAGTTTAGGAGGCGTAAGTGAGTAAGGTCGTTCATATGACATTTCAACCGAGTTATTTCAAGGCTGATTTATTTAAGGTTTTGTCCAATCCCGTTCGGATTCAGATATTAGATGCTTTGCGGATCAGTGAGCAGAGCGTTAATTCGATCGCGCAGGGGATTGAGGCAGAGCCATCAGCAGTTTCGCAACAGTTGTCAGTGATGCGGCGATACAACCTAGTGCGATCGCGGAAACAAGGAAACTTTGCTTACTATTCCGTCGGTGATCCCACGATTTTTAAGGTGTTGGATGCGGCGCTAGAACTTTTTAACAATCATGTAATTGAAATGCGGGAATCCCTGCAAAAATTGGAGTAATTAGAATCTCATGGCACAAGCAGTAAGCTTAGGCAACAATCAAAGTCCCAAAAATAAACCCTTCAAGGGATTATTTAGTAATTTTCGTGGCGATCTGACGGGGGGACTTACCGCCGCAGTCGTCGCGTTACCCTTAGCGCTTGCCTTTGCAGTCGCCAGTGGTGTGGAGCCGAAAGCAGGGCTTTATACAGCGATTGTGGCTGGAGTCGTTGCCGCTGTATTTGGTGGCTCACCTGTGCAGATTACGGGCCCCACGGGAGCGATGGCTGTTGTTTTAGTGGGAATTGTCGCTAAATATGGCATCGAGAAAGTTTGGATTGCTGGCGTAATGGCGGGAATTATCCAAATTGCTCTCGGCGTGGCAAAGTTAGGGCGTTTAGTGAAATTCATTCCCTATCCTGTCACCGCAGGATTCACCAATGGTATTGCCGTAATTATCTTTTGTGGACAGTTAAATAATTTCTTTGGGTTGCACCTGCCAAATCAAGAGCATTTCCTCCAAGCACTTTGGCAAACTGTCACCAATTTGGAAGGCTATAACTGGTTAGCGATCGCCTTAGCCCTATTGACCATAGGCACAAAATTATTATGGAACCGAATCAATCACTCGATTCCAGGGTCTTTAGTTGGGTTAGTCGTCGCTACCATAGCCGCAGTCATCGCCAAATCACAATGGCATCTAGAAGTACCTACTATTGGGCTAATTCCCCAATCTTTACCAATACCCCAAGGGATTCCCCATTGGAATGATTTCAAATTAATTAGAGAGCTGATTAATCCCGCGATCGCCCTTGCCGCATTAGGCAGCATCGAATCTTTATTAGCAGCCGTGGTTGCCGATGGTATGAGTGTTAGCGATCGCCACAATAGCGATCAAGAGCTAATTGGACAGGGTTTAGCGAATATGATCGTGCCATTTTTCGGTGGGATTCCTGCAACTGGTGCGATCGCCCGTACAGCGGTAAATGTGCGGGCTGGTGGTAAAACTCGCTTATCAGGAGTGATTCACGGTGTCGCGCTTGCTGCGATCGTCTTAGCTTTTGCACCTCTTGCCTCGCAAGTTCCGCTTGCTGCCCTCGCTGGAATCCTAATGATTACCAGTATTCGCATGATGGAGTGGGAAGCGATCGGGCTACTGATCCATACTACCTATGCTGACTTCGGAGTAATGATGCTGACATGGCTAGTTACCGTCTGTTTTGACCTAGTCTTAGCGGTGGAAGTTGGTCTAATTGCCGCTGGTATTCTCTTTATCAAACGGATGAGTGAACTCAGTCTTGTCAAAATGCCTGAAGATAATGTCTTCCTTGCTGGCGTACCCCTAGATTTTGGCAAACAAATCGCCATTTATCGGATTGATGGGCCGATGTTCTTTGGTGCAGCCGAGAGATTTGTTAGCTTCCTTCGTGATGCACCTGAAGTTAAGTATTTGATTTTGAGAATGCGCTATGTACCGAGTATGGATACGACTGGACTAGTTGCTCTAGAAGAGATTTATCACGATTTACAACGCCACAATTGCCAGTTGTTTTTGAGTGGTTTGCGTCCTGAAGTCGAGCAACTTTTAGATCGCAGTGGCTTACTCAAGGAAATTGGACAAGAGAATTGTTTTGAGTCAACTAATGATGCTCTACGAAAGATTATGCCCAATGACAACAAGTCTCAAGAGACTGCTGCGTTAAGTAAAACACTGGTTACCAAACCATAAACGAAAGGCGTTGCTAAGCAACGCCTTTCGTCAGTCAATCCATTCGTTGTCTAATTTCTGATCTCGCAGCAAGATGCGATCAAAGCCTTCGCTGAGGGTTGGGGGGCTATAGGAAAGGGTGCGATACATTTCTACTACGACATCTTCAGGGACAACGCGATCGCGCATGTCATTTCGTGATAAACAAATCCAGAGCGGCACATCTAGCCAAATCCCTGTGATTGGCTTAAATCGGTGTTCTTTGGCAAGGTCAATAATATTTTTACGATATTCGCGTTTATAGTTTGTGGCATCATATATTACAGATTGTTGCGATTTCGCTGCATTTGCAAATGCTTCTTGCACCTGCGCCCAAATTTCTGTCCAGTCTCCCTGTATTTCGGCTGATCCATAGAGTGATGCTCGAATCAGATCGGGACTGATTAGCTGGGTTTGCCCATGGGTGAGGCTGCTACTATTCTGATGAGAAGTCTGATTAGAAGCACGCAACATCTTCTCAGCGAGGCTAGATTTGCCACACGCGGGTACACCAATCAGAATAATTACACTTGCCATGCGATCGCTATAAAAAGCTAAGTAAGTTTTTTAACTATGCAGCAATTTTAGGATTTTCGTGCTGAAAACCCTAAAATTGCTGCTGACACTAACAATTCTCAAATAACCCTAAAAACGAAAATATGTCCACTCTTTACGATTTCAAGATCACTAATATTGACGGTCAACCAGTCGATCTCGCTCAGTACAAAGGCAAAGTCGCCTTAGTTGTTAACGTTGCCTCCAAATGTGGCTACACTAAGCAGTACAAAGGACTAGAATCTCTTTATCGTGAATACAAAGACAAAGGATTCGAGATTCTTGGCTTTCCTAGCAACGATTTTGGCGCACAGGAACCTGGTACTGAGGCAGAAATCAAGAGCTTTTGCTCGCTCACCTATGATGTCACCTTTGATATGTTCAGCAAGGTGAAGGTAAGTGGCAGTGGTATTGCCGATACTTACAAGTACCTCACTGAGACCACAGGTAGCCAAGTGCAGTGGAACTTCAATAAGTTTCTAGTTGATAAAGAAGGTAAAGTTGTGAAATACTACCCTTCCAGCGTTGCACCTGAAGATACTGGTCTGCGTAAAGATATCGAAGCACTTTTAGGCTAAGTTTTGTAAAGAAAGGGTGGCACGAAGTGCCGCCTTTTATTTTTAGAAGTGTTTAAGCTCACATAGTAATGACCTATACTTCGCTAATCTAGTATTAAGTGTTTTACTCCAGCCGATAGCTTTGCCCCTATGACTAGAACCAAAAAAGATTTAGAGAATAAAGATTTAGATGTTTCGCTAGAAGTTGACATCATAGAAAGTGTTGTGTCGTCAGAAACCTCAGAATCTACACTAGTGACAATTGACAAGCAAGATGAAAAGTCAGTTGATCGCTCTATGTATTTTTTTAATCGTGAACTAAGCTGGATTGCTTTTAATAAGAGAGTTTTAAGCGAAGGACTTGACTCGCGCACATCATTGCTAGAGCGAGCTAAATTCTTTGCAATTTTTAGCACTAACCTTGATGAGTTTTTTATGGTTAGAGTGGCTAGGGTAAAGAAAAAGTTTGCTGAGCGGATGGATATTATCTCCGATGATGGGCTTAATCCAGAAAAGCAGTTGCAAGCAATTCGCGAGGCTCTTGTGCCATTGGTTACGATGCAGCATGAATTTTTTGAGAATACATTGCGTCCAGAATTACATAATCATGGAGTGAAGCTCCTTGACTACAAGGATATCGATAAGAAACATCAGCGATATCTCAAAGCTTATTTCCAAGACAAGTTATTTCCTGTTCTCACGCCACTAGCCGTCGATCCTGCGCATCCATTTCCCTACATTTCTAATCTCAGTCTCAATTTGGTGGTGATTGTGCGCGATCGCGACACTAAGGAAAAAAACTTTGCACGAGTAAAAGTACCAAATGTATTACCACGCTTTGTCAAAATCCCTGAAACTGACGATCATACTTTTGTGCCGTTGGAACAGGTAATCGCCCATAACCTTGATGCGTTATTTCCTGGAATGGAGATTATCAGTTATTATCCATTTCGGATTACCCGTGATGCAGAACTAGACATCGAAGAAGAAGAAGCAGATGACTTGATTTCGGCTCTGCAAGAAGAACTACGCAAACAAAAGTTCGGCTCAGTTGTGCGGATGGAAATCGCTAGCGATATCCCGCCAGAAATCCGTAAGGAGTTGATTGAGCAATTAGGAATTACTGAAGCTGATGTGTACGATATCCCAGGGCTAATTGGTCTAGGTAGTCTGATGGCGATCTCTTTTTTGCCAATGCCTGAGTATCAAGATAAGCCATGGAAATCTGTAACTCATACTCGATTAAAGCAAGGGGATGAGGATGGGAAGAACATTTTTGACATCATTAGCGAAGGTGATTTTTTAGTTCATCATCCTTATCAGTCGTTCACCACCACAGTACAGAGGTTTATCGAAGAGGCGGCAAATGATGACAATGTACTTGCGATCAAACAAACTCTATATCGCACATCTGGAGATTCTCCAATTGTCCATGCGCTGATTCGGGCGGCGGAGAATGGAAAGCAGGTAGCAGTGTTAGTAGAGCTAAAAGCGCGATTTGATGAGGCGAATAACATTCTCTGGGCGAAGAAGCTAGAAAATGCGGGAGTACATGTCGTATATGGCTTTAAGAATCTCAAAACCCACACCAAAACTGCTCTAGTGGTAAGGCAAGAAGGCGATCGCTTAGTTCGTTATGTTCACATTGGTACTGGTAATTACAATCCCAAAACAGCGAGATTTTACAGCGATCTTGGTATTTTTAGCTGCAATGATAATTTGGGTGCAGATTTGACTGATTTGTTTAACTACCTGACTGGTTATTCCCGTCAGCGCGATTATCGCAAGCTGCTAGTTGCACCTGTGAATATGCGCGAGAAATTCTTGAAACTGATCCATCGCGAAATTGAACATCAAAAGCAGGGCTATCCTTCCTACATCATTGCTAAAATGAACTCACTGGTCGATCCTGAGATTATCTCGGCGCTGTATGAGGCTTCGCAAGTCGGTGTAAATATTGATCTGATCATTCGTGGTATTTGCTGTATTCGTCCTAAGGTGAAGGGATTAAGCGATCGCATCAGGGTGATCAGTGTGATCGGTCGCTTCTTAGAACATTCACGCATCTTTTACTTTAGTAATGGCGGCGAAGAGCAGGTATATATCGGTAGTGCTGACTGGATGCCGCGTAATCTTGATGCAAGGGTTGAGGTAATTACCCCCGTTGAGGAAGGATCTCTAGTCAAGGAACTGAAGCAGATTCTAGAAATCATCCTAGCCGATAATCGTCAAGCTTGGGATCTTAAAGCAGATGGAACCTATATTCAGCGCTCTCCCAAGGATGGAGAGCCTGAAATGAGCTCACAAAAGCACTTTATGTCTCAAGGGCGACCTGAATTCGCATAATAAAAAAGGCTCCCAAAGGGAGCCTTTTTTATTATGCGAATTCTTTCGGTTTTACACCTAATTTTTGAAACATCTCCGCATCATCTTGCCAGTCTGGATTAGCAGTCGTGAGCAACTTCTCACTGGAGAAGATCGAATTTGCACCTGCGAGAAAGCAAAGTGCTTGGTCGGAGACACTGAGCCGATCGCGTCCTGCGGAGAGTCTCACAACTGCCTTGGGCATCAGGATTCTTGCAGTTGCGACCATGCGCACTAAAACCAAAGGATCGATCGCCTCAAGCTCTCCAAATGGAGTTCCCGCAACAGGAGACAATGCGTTAATTGGCACTGACTCAGGTTGTGGGGTGAGGTTTGCTAATGTGTGTAAAAGATCAATGCGATCGCTGTCAGTTTCGCCCATGCCGACGATGCCGCCGCAACAAACTTGAATACCTGCATCAGCCACATGCTGAATCGTTTCGAGGCGATCGCGATAGGTACGAGTCGTAATAATTTCGGGATAGAAACTTTCGGAAGTATCGAGGTTATGATTATAGGCGGTTAAGCCTGCTTTTTCTAAGCGCTGAGCCTGATCTGGACGCAACATCCCCATGGTTACACAGGCTTCCATTTCCATCCCTGCTACGGCTTCGACCATTTGCAAAACCCGTTCAAACTCTTCCCCATCAGGTGCATTGCGCCATGCTGCTCCCATGCAAAAACGAGTTGCCCCATGTTGCTTAGCTTCTTTTGCTTGGCTAATCACTTCATCCAAAGGTAACAGGGGATAAGTCTCTACCCCCGTCGGATAGCGAGCACTTTGCGGACAATATTTACAATCTTCAGGACAGCGACCTGATTTGATATTTGATAATGTGCACATCTGCACAGCATCAGTTTGATGATATTGCCGATGTATTGATTGCGCCTCAAAAACTAGAGACAGCAATGGTTTATGGTAAATTTCGGTGACAGATTCAAGGGAAATCAAAAGAGTATTTATGCTTACGACATAATGATAGCGATCGCCATTGTACTGTGAAGCAATACCGCTTGGGAGCGCGATCGCAATACTTCTTTATGTAAGAGTGTGCCCCAGAGGGGCCCACTCTCCTGCACTTTAAGCACTTAAAACTGGTTTACAAGCCTCTATTGTCTGTTCATAATAATTTTGCAATTGTCGCGTGGCAGCATCCCAACCCCACTTTTCTGCCTCCAAGCGGGCTTCAATGCACATATATTCATTACGATTTTGCAAAAGATTTTGAGTTGCCAAGGTCAAGCCATTGCTGTCATTAGGCTCAAATAAATAGCCATTAATGCCATTGGTGACAATGTCAGGAATTCCCCCTGAATTTGCAGCAACAACTGGACAACCAGCCGCCATTGCTTCGAGCAGAACTAAGCCCAGAGTCTCAGTGCGCGATGGGAATAAAAAGGCATCACTGGAGGCAAAAGCTGCGGCAAGATCATCCCCACGTAAATAGCCAACAAAATTAGTTTTAGTATCTGCAAAAATCTTCTCTAACTCTTGGCGATAGGGGCCATTTCCAACTAGAGCAAGGCGACTATTGGGGATTGCTTCTAGCACTGGCAAAATTTGCTGAATTTCTTTCTCGGCGGAGAGTCTACCAACGTACAGAAATAAAACTTCTTCAGGATGTCCTTGGGTGAGGCGCGATCGCATTTCCGCGCTTTTAAATCTCGGATGAAACTGCACGGTATCAACACCGCGCTGCCAAAGATCAAGCCTCTCGACACCATGCGATCGCAATTCATCGATCATCACTGTTGAAGTACAAAGATTCAGCGCTGCTTGATTGTGAGTATTTTTGACCAATTCCCACATCACACCCTCAAGAAACCCCAATCCGTAATGCTGCAAATACTGGGGTAAATGTGTGTGATAGGAAGCCATAAGTGGGTAATTCATCGATTTGGCATAATATAAACCTGCCATGCCCAAAATTGCAGGATTTACAATATGAATAATATCGGGCTTGAACTCCTCTAGCGCATAGCCAATTGAAGGACGCGGGAGAGCTACTTTTAGTTCTGGATATAGCGGGAAGTCAAAGGCTGATACGCCATAAATCTTTGCACCACAGTATTCTTTAAGTCCACCATCGGGCGAAAACACCAATACTTGGTTACCGAGCTTGACCAGATATTCGACGGTATATTTGAGGCGAGTAACGATGCCATCAATTTTTGGCAAAAATGTCTCGGTAAATATGGCGATACGCATAGTGATGACTGTACGGAATCGTTGGCTATGGGCTGACAGCATCATACTATGGCAGGTAATCTCCTATACAAATAAAAAGTCAAATCCTCATAGCTGGTGTAATTGTGTAAAGGAAAGTTTACTTAAGGCTGACTTGCGCGATCGCTACCATCATCAACAGGCGATCGCAGATTTGTGTTAATTGTTGATTTTAACGATCGCCATTATTTGTTAGTGAATCTATTAACAAGAACTTTAGGTAGTCTAGTTTTTGTAAATACTGATGGGTGAGGGGAAATTTCTCTTTCTGAGAAAAGTATAGATCGGCAACCAAAGGGTTACTTAGTATAAAGATTTGACGGAGATATTTTAATGCTTGCTCTGGTTTTTGAATTTGATTAGTGATTTTTATTTGACTTGCATAACCACGCAAATCGGTCGCAATTAGGTCTATTTCTTCCATGATTGAGAATTCTTGCTCATTGAGAGAAAATGCTTCTATGAGATATTTAGCCTCATTTTGTTGTATTTGATGATAGTCATGGGTTAACTGATCTAGCAAGCTAATGATTTTTCTTGTGGTTTGTTCGAGAGAATTAAGGGTTATGGTGTTAAACATTTCAATTTACATCGCATATTTAGATCATATTTGAAGGAAGCGGAATAGGATCTTTATATTGGATTGCAGCTTCAAGCCATTGTCTCTTTGCCTCAAGAATGTTATCCATAGCTTCTTGAAGACTTTCACCTGTGGAGATGCAACCAGATAAATCTTGGATAACAACGGTATAGCCGCCTTCTATTTCTGGATAAAAGGTGATGGGATAGTTGAGGTTGATATAGTCTTCTAAGGTCTTGAGAGTTTGTACTGTGTTCATGGCGTTATTTGTCGAGTTCTAGAAGTTTTACAATTTGTTTGAGATAAGTTCTTTTAACGGTTTGACCTCCTTTCTTTGGTATGGTTATTTTGAGGCTTGATTCATTGCGAAAGGTATGATGGCTTCCTTTGTTAGATATTTCTTGGAAATTAAATTGAGTGAGAATGTAGTAAACATCGTCATAGCTTAGTTCAGGTGGATCTCTTAGAAGTTTTTGGATTAGTTTTTCTAGTTTACTCATTGTTTTTAACGATTGATTTACTTAATGCTAACTTGCGCGATCGCTACCATCATCAACAGGCGATCGCGGATCTTAGATAGTTATTAATTCTTAAGTTAGCCGAGGTTGACATTTTCATAAATTTCTTCAAAAGAAATGTCAAATTTCACTGTTTGTAAAGATAATGCTGAATTATCATTTCGATATTCAGATAATATCCATTTGCCCTGATTTGTTTTATTGAATTGCATTACATAATATTGATATTGACTAATTAAAATATATTCTTTGAACTCAGGAATTGAGCGGTAATAATAAAACTTTTCGCCTTGATCATAATTTTGCGTTGATTTTGATAGAACTTCGACAATCAAAGAGGGATTTGTGATGGTTGTTTTGCCAGTACCGTAATAATTTGGCTCATCTTCAATCAGCATCACATCAGGATAGGTTGCCTCTGAGTAAGCAGGAATCCAGAGCTTAACATCACCGATAAATATGTTGTAGTTTTGCTTTTTGAGGGCAAATTTTAAGTTTGCGGCAAAATTTAAGGCGATTTTATTATGGTCTGTTGTGCCACCTGTCATGCTAATAATTTCTCCGCTTTTATATTCATGTTTTTCAGTAGCAAGCTCTTCCATTGCTAAATATTCGTCAAATGTATAGGTTTGATTGATTAAAGTAACAGTCACATTTTTTCTCCAGTTAATGAAATATTTACTTAACGCTGACTTGCCCGATCGCTACCATCACCAACAGGCGATCGCCAATTTAGATTTAGTTGTTATTTACCATTGGCGATTAACTTCAAGTGGTGCTTTAAAATCGGGTGCAATTTTGATTTGTCCTTTGGCGCTGCCTCTTTGTCTTCTTTTGGGTGTGGAGGATATTTGACTTAGATTGAGGATTGGTTGATTGTTGCGGGTGATGATGATTTCTTCGCCTTGCAGGGCGATTTGCATGAGTTGTGGGAGTTGGGTTTGGGCGTGGGTGATGTCAATTAGTTGCATGATTTTATTTTTATTTAGGTTTATTTAATGTTAACTTGCCCGATCGCTATCATCGTCAACAGGTGATCGCGGAGTTGGGTTAGTTGCTGATATCCAGATCTCCGACTTTTTTTGTGCATGACATAGGTTATCTCTGATTTTATAGAAAAAGTCGGAGATCTCAACTGCTGAAGGTTACTTAATGCTGACCTGTCCGTTCATTAGCATCGGTAGCAGCCAATCGCGGAGTTTGGTTAGTTGTTGATTTTCTCTAGTGTTAATCGTTAATAGCTGAAAATATCTACTAACAACATTTTCAAATTGAGAAATCAATCCATTCTCAGGAATTGGGATAGAAAATCTTTCAATTGCTTTTGCATCTACTCGTTTACGTCCTGATGTACCAGTCATATTTGAAATAGCAAAATTTCTAAAAGATGTAGAGCGTGAAAGACAAGCTGCAAAACTACTTAACGATCTATTTTTCCCTCTCAAAACAATAAATTCTGTTGATCCAAATCCTATCTCATTATCTTTTAGTAATGTAATTAAGCCTGTTTTACCATTCTCTAAACATGGGGTTATTCTTGCAATTACAACATCTCCATTTCTAAACTTCATACCACCATTAAAGGGTTTATATTGGATTTCTCCTGTCATAAAGCCAGATGTAGGGATAGCACTCATATCTATATAAGCACTAATATTTCCTTTGGATAACGTCTCAGAAGGATTGATTTCAAATAAATCAGAAACACATCCAATTTCCCAACCCGCAGGAATTGCCCGATCGCAACCTCCACCATCCACATACACCATCTCACCGCCAGAAGACTTATAGGGCTTGCCATCTGCATTAGGAAAGTCAAACTGCACGAACCAATAATCATAAATCGTCTTAGCAAGACTCTCTAACTCAGCATTAATTCGATTATTCAGTTCAATTTTGGCATCAAGAGCAGAAAGAACATCTGCAATTTTTTTCTGTATATTACTATTTATTTCACGAAGAGCTATACCTTCTAGAATAGGCATTGTAAGAAACTTAGTTTGCGAACCTTGAGCTTTTTCTTTTAAGCGTTTAAGTTCTAATCTGAGTGAATAATAAATATAATCAATGTCGAAATTTTCTTTGGCTGTTAAAACATAAGTTCTTTGATAAGCATTAAATTTTCCCTTGAATCTATTAATATGAAAATTGCCTTGAGCATTATTCCCAGCAACTAAAACAACATCACCGTCAAATGAATAGTGGTCAATATGAATAGGTTCGGCAGCGCAAGTAAAAAATGGATATTCCCCACCTTCAATTGCATGATTAGAGTCGAGCTTACCAGTAGTAATATTACAGGCAATACCAATATGTAACTTATCTTTCATACGTCAACCCCGCCAACTGGCTCTTAATCTCGATCTCCAAATCCCTAGACTCCGCAAAAAAGCGATCTAGATTACTAGAAAAAGCCCTTAACTTCTCCTCAAACTCATCCTGCGAAATATCCACATACTCGATCTTTACATCAAAATACTGACCCGCACTCAACGAATAATTTTTAGCCGCAATATCCTCATAGCTCACCACCACCGAAAAATCATCAATGGCTTTCTTCTCATTAAAAGTCGAGATAATTTGCGCCTCCTCCGCCTCCGTTAACACCGTCTTCTGATTTTTGCCATCCTTCACCGTCTCTCCCAACCCAGACGCATCAATCAACACCACATCACCCTTATTGCCGCGATCCATAAACAAAATCGACACATTCGTACCCGTCGTTGCAAAAATATTGCTCGGCATCGACACCACCCCCGCCAACATCCTCTCATCGACTAGCTTCTGACGGATCGCCTTATCAATCCCTGACTGCGCCGTAATAAACCCCGTCGGAACCACCACCGCCGCCTTACCCTTGGGCTTTAGGGAATAGATAATATGCTGCAAAAATAGCGTATAAATCGCCATCTTGTCCTTATCCTTTGGCGGAATCTTCGGAATCCCAGCAAAAAACCGTAACTTATGATCCTTACTGTCCAGAGACTCCCGATAATCGCTAAAATCTGTCTTAAAGGGCGGATTTGACACAATATAGTCAAACTTCGCTAACTGCGCTCCATCTTTATGATAGGGATGCTCTAGCGTATTCCCCTGAATGATATTAGGAATCGAATGTACCAGATTATTTAAAATCAAATTTAATCGCAACAAACTCGACGACTTTTGCGAAATATCCTGCGAATAAATCGTACAGCGCTCCTCACCGATCGCATGGGCAATACTCATCAACAAAGTCCCCGACCCCGCCGAAGGATCATAAACCGTCACATTCTGCACCCGCCCCTTCACCAAGATCGCCGACATAATCCTTGCTACAGCATGAGGCGTATAGTACTCAGCATACTTACCGCCATTATCCTTGTTGTAATCCTTAATCAAATACTCAAACAACGTCGCAAAAAAGTCATACTTCTGCGTAAAAATATGTTCTGCACTAAATTTGATTAACTGATTTATCACCGCCCGACAGAAATTATCGCGCTTAGAAGTATCCGTAACAAACTCACTCACGCGATCGAATAATGGAATCTTCGTATCCCCTTCCGTTTTGACCGAGAAAATATCATTATTTGCGATCGCAATATCCCGCAACGTATCATCAAACAACTTCGCAAAATCAGGATTATTTTGCTTCTCATACAAAGTCGCCAGAAAATGATCGGGCTTTAAATTTGCCGTATTAGAAGGCAACTTCAACAACAAAAACTCATAATCAGCCTCAGACATCGCTTTTAAAGACTGTTCCCAACTTGAAGACTGAGCGATCGCCTTTGGTACAGCCTGCTTCACCTCATACGCAAACTTATCATTCATCAACTTATACAAAAATACCTGAGTAATGATTTTAAATTCATTCCCATCATTCCCCAACCCATAGGCAGCGCAAATCCCCTTGAGGCTATCGATCAACTCTTTAATCTTTTGCCCAAAATCTGTATCGTTAAGTTGATTCATATCCCTGTTAATTACCCGCTTGGAAAATCTGATTAGCCGTCAAATTCAATTCTGGAAAAGTTGGTGATATAACGCGATCATCTCCCCTAAAAGCAGTTACCTGATACTCTCCATCAATTAACTCATGCACTAAAATCGTTGGCTGCTTAGGATTACCAATAAACCGCCGACCACCAATTCCCAAATAATCCACAATCCAATATTCAGGAATCCCCATCTCCTCATATTCCTTCAATTTAGTTAAATAATCATCACGCCAGTTAGTACTTACTACCTCAATTACCACCGCGATCGATGATCCCTGCACAACTGTTGCTGATTTTTTCCATAGCGGCTCATTTACCAAGTTCGAGCGATTTAAAACCAAAACATCAGGATCATAAGCAGATTCTGCACTTGGGGGCTTTACTAGAACAGTTTTAGGAATTCTATAAGGCAAATTTAACCGCAAATATTCAGCCGTAATCGCTTCACCCAAAAAGCTACCAATATCCTCATGATCTCCTGTTGGCTGCGGCATCTCAACAATTACTCCATTATGTAATTCATAAAACTTATTCTCTGGTTTCCATTCTGCGAATTCTGCAAAAGTTACCAATTCAGTCTTAGCTAAAGCTTGAATCATTTTTGTTTACCTAACTAACGAACTAAGTTCTCATATTATAGCCAGAGCCTTGAAACGCATTCAACCAACCAATCCATTAAATTCATTCATATATTCTTTCACAACCAGATTATTAATATAGTTCGAGGTTTCTGCATTTAGCTCGATTTTTTGCTCTGTAAACTGCCCAATTAGTAAGAGTACCATCTCCTTACTAAAATAAACTTCATTATTTAGAATTTTCGTGTTTTGCAAAACAAACCCATCGGCGCTGACCTTTATACCCAGCAAAGCCTCACAGATTTTGCGCTCATTCAGCGACAATTTTTTGCCTTCCACTATCCGCTTATGAACCCGCACATACTTCACGTCATTGTCGTATTTATCTCGCAAGAGATTGTTCTGACGATTAAGCTCCTTAATCTTGTCGTAGATTTTATTTAGGCTACCAATATTGGCATTCATCTCATCTTGGCTCACCTCACTCAGCTTTTTCTGCTTAAACAAACGCTCTAACTCTTCCTTTAAACTAATAAATTTAGGATCGGTCTTATCAAAATTACTAGCCAAAGCCTCACGAGTCCGCCTCAGCGTATTTTTTAGCTTGTCCGCCAGTACCAGTTCCTCTTCCCCAATCTTCACAAACGAAAAGATCACCTCTTCTAGTGCCTCGTTCAGTAGATTTGTTACATCCGCACCGCTTTCTATTCGTTCAAGAGTATTAATTGCATTTAAGCGATCGCTAGCCACCTGATACATTCGATTAAGCTGCTGAAAATCCACCTTCTCCAAAAGCTCATAATGACCCATTAACCGAATCAAGTTATAGAGGCTTTTCGCATTGCCTAACGCTTTCTTCAGTGCAAGAACAGTTTCTCGATCGCTTATTTCCGTAACTTGTGTACAGAAAATATCAGCATTGCGCGTGTCGTAACGAAACAGAACATCTTCAATCTCTTCAATTTCTGCTTCGATCTCCTCCTTCGACTTAAACAGATTAGAATAATGCTCTAACTCATCCCCCAACTCCGCCTGTAACTCATCAAAATAAGCCTTATTTGTCGCATCAAATTCTTGACTAATATCAGCAAAATCCACCACAAAGCCGTAACGAAAATTCTTGTAAGGTCGATTAACACGAGTCAAAGCCTGTAATAGATTGTGTTTTCTAATCACTCGTCCTAAGTACAATTTTTTCAACCGCTTCGCATCAAACCCCGTCAGCAGCATATTGTAAACAAACAGCAGATCGATCCTACCTTCTCTAAACTCGTCTCTCCAATCCTTGCGTTCGTCTTTAGTGCCAATGTCATGGAGAATCAGCGCCGCCGTCAGCTTGGATCGTTGCTTTGTCTTCTTTTTGTTGAGCAACACCTCATATTCAGCGCTAACATCACTTAGGCGAGAGGATGGATTTGTCAAATTTTGTAGATTAGGAAATCTTTCAAGAAAAATCTCATAGAGCATTTTTGCCTGTTCTGAACTATCACAAATCACCATTCCACCGATAGAATGATCGCCAAAACGCGATCGGCTATTCTCAAAATCATCCAAAATATAATCTAACAACGGCTCCACATAATGCCGATGAGCAAATACTAATTTTTTATCAATATCCCCTTGCAATATCTGCGCTTGCTCCAGAGCCTGTTGCAAAATCAGCTTGTAATTAGTCGCAATCTCCTCCCTAATCAATCGCACCGTATAGCCATCAGCGATCGAAGCATTGTAATAATACTTGTGAATATACTCGCCAAATAGAACCTTGGAATTATACTCATCTCCCAACAAAGGTGTACCCGTTAAGCCAATCTTGATTGCATTCCGATCTGATTCTTCCAGATTCGCTAAAAAGCTGCCCTTGGGGTTATAACTGCGATGTACCTCATCCAAAAAGTAAATACGCTGAATATTTACATCGTAATCTTCATCTCGCAGCACATCAGGATCATCCTTAAATTTGTGAATATTCACCACTGTAATTTCGGGCGAACCCGACAAATTGTGAATGACACTCGTTGACTTGATCTCTTTGGTAAATTCTTCTCTTGAGCTGATGGTCTTCACCTTTAAACCACGACTTTCAAACTCTCCTTTAGCTTGCGTTAATAAATCAATGCGATCGACAATGAAATAAAACTTAGGGACAATCTTTTTTTGTTGGAAATAATCCGTCAAAAACTTGACATTATAAAAAGCCAGAGCCGTCTTGCCACTGCCCTGAGTATGCCAAATGATCCCTTTTTTAAGCCCTTTATCTAAAGTCTTCGCGATCGCCTTAGTTGCAAACATCTGCGGATAACGCATGACATGTTTCTGCCAGCCAAGACTTTCTTTTAAATAGGCGATCGCATAGCCCAAAATAAACTTGAAACGATCCTTGCTAAATAGCGAAGTCAACAACCGATTTGTCGGCGTATCAGAGTCCTTATTGGTAATAAATTCAGGATTATGTTTAATAATCTGTAAATTATTATCCTTCAGCACATAATTTTCAATCTCTTCACTTTCATCTGCTAAAAGTGCCGATAAATCTAGTGATTCTTCTTCTCGAAAATAATTAAAATCATGATTTTTATAGGATGGCGAAGCATAAAAAGCTCCCGCCAGTAGCGAACTCGATTCTGATTGATTGTCATACTCCATATTATTAGAGAAGACCATCAACTGCGTAATATTTGCAAACCGTCTAAACCTCTTGTTTTGAAACCGCTCATTAATGCGATCGCGTTCTACCAACAAACCATTCCTATTATTTGGCTTTTTTACCTCCACAAAAGCCAAAGGCATTCCATTAATTAACAGCACAATATCAGGACGAAACTCATCATCACCATTTTTGTATGTTAGCTCCGTCACCACATGAAAACTATTATTTTCAAAGTTGGCAAAGTCAATAATTTTATGCCCCGATTGATCAATCAATCTTTCATAAAAAGTCTTGCCTAGATCTTCATTTTCTAAAGCAAAGCGAATTTCTGACAATAGGCGATCGCTATCTTCTTCTTCGATATGCGGGTTAACCTTAGCAATACTTTCCTTGAAAATATTTGTAAAAATATTAGTCACCTCATCTCGCACTGCCCCCTTCAACGATAAATACTGATAACCCAATCGGTTCAAATGCAAGACTGATGGTAACTTTACTCTGGAGTTTTCGTTAAAAGTCATAATGTCAAACGAGTCTTTAGCTACACCCTAATAATTTTGCAATTATTTAAGATTGACGAATGATTTCATATTAACATAGCGTTTTTGAGTAATATTTTCTATCGAGGTCTGACAACAAGTTGCCCAACCTATAAAATTTAAAAGCCTTGCTATTTTGCGAGGCTTTTAAATTTTATAGGTTGGGATAAAGCGCGATCGCTCAAAATTAGAAATTAGAGACGGCGCTGCCTAGGCTGTGTTTGGAAATTTTGAGATATTCCGTATTAACCCCCGATTCGCGAGTTAACGAAACCTTGCCAGTACGGGCAATTTCGCGAATGCCAAACTTGTTTAACATCTTCAAAATAGCCACCATCTTCCCAGGATCGCCAACCACTTCGATTGTCAAGAAATCATCAGCCACATCAACAATACGGGCGCGGAAAATCTGAGATATTTCAATAATTTCCGATCGCACATTTGGCGCAGCATTTACCTTAACGAGCATCAGCTCGCGCTCAACACAAGGAATATCGGTAAAGTCAAGAATTGTGATCACATTGATCAGTTTATGCAACTGCTTCGTGATTTGCTCAATCGTGTGATCGTCGCCAGAGACCACCATCGTAATGCGCGTAAATCCATCTTGCTCGGCAGTCCCGACCGCAAGGCTCTCGATATTAAAACCTCGGCGGGCGAACAAGCTAGCAATGCGGGTCAGCACGCCTGCCTCATCTTGGACGACAACGGAGAGAGTATGTTTCATGGTGACAAATTCGGCAAATAAACAGCACAGTAGACTATATTAATGACTTTGGTTACCTTATTGCGATTATCAAGATACATATTGATAACGATTTAGGTGCTTTGCTCTCAAAACTAAGGGGGCTGCTTCGCGCCCCTCTTAGGCAATCTATTCAAACATCAAAAATATGACTGCTCAGTTTCATCATGTTCCCGTCCTTGCCGAACCCGCGATCGCAGGTTTAGAGATTATTTCAGGTGGTATGTACCTCGATTGCACGGTTGGCGGTGGCGGACATAGCGCATTAATTTTGCAAGGGGGGGAAAATGTGCGTTTAGTTGCGATCGATCGCGATGAAATGGCGATCGCGGCGGCAACCGCAAAACTTGCAGATCATATAAACCAAGTAACTTTTTGGCGGGGCAACTTTTGTGAATATAAACCTTCGCCAGATTTGAAATTTGATGGCATCCTTGCTGATTTGGGCGTAAGTTCAACGCAATTTGATATTGCTGAGCGGGGGTTTAGCTTCCGAGAGTCAGGCGACCTTGATATGCGTATGGATAATCGCCAAACTCTGACTGCTGCGGAAATTATCAACCACTATAAAGAAGTAGAACTTGCGGATATTTTTTTTAAACTGGGAGAAGAGAGACTTTCGCGGCGAATTGCCCGTCAAATTGTAGAGAAGCGTCCATTTAAAACCACGTTGGAACTTGCTAATGCCATTTCTGCTTGCGTCCCTGCTAGTTATCGGAATGGCAGAATCCATCCCGCTACGCGAACTTTTCAAGCCCTGAGAATAGCTGTAAATCGTGAATTAGAAAGCCTCGAAAAATGGCTTGCAGTGGCTCCAAATTGGCTAAAAACAGGCGGTAAGATTGCCGTAATTACATTCCACAGTCTTGAAGATCGCATTGTCAAGCATACATTTCGTGAAGACGATCGCTTACAGGTTCTCACCAAAAAAGTCATCATCGCTACGGATGAAGAAACTCGTTCAAATCCTAGATCGCGATCGGCGAAGTTACGCATTGCCCAAAGGATTTAATCAATTTATAATTGTAGTACTTGAGCAGCAGTCGCCCTGCACTCAAGTGCGGGCTAAAAGCTCAAGTCTACTGAAGCAGACTAAAGAATACTTCTAAGCAACCCGTTTCAACGGGTTTTAGCTTTTAGCCCGCACTTGAGTGCAGGGCGTTCTTATATGCACACCCTTGCGAAGCAAGGTGATGAAACAATGAATAGAATGACAATCCTTTGCGTGGATGACGAAATTAATATTCTGATCACCCTCAGAAGTCAATTAATGAGATGCTTCCCCGACTATGCGATCGAGGTCGCCGAAAGTGGCGAAGAAGCATTGACTTTGGTAGAAGAGCTATTGTCGAATGGGATAGAAATACCCCTAGTAATTGCCGATCAAATTATGCCAAACATGCAAGGAGATCAAGTCTTGATTGAACTTCATGCTCGACATCCTGAGATCTTAAAAGTCATGCTGACTGGTCAAGCAAGTGCAGAGTCTATAGCCAATGTGGTCAATCAAGGTAATCTTTATCGCTTCGTGTCAAAACCTTGGAGTGAAGTCGATCTTAAATTAACGGTGACAGAAGCTCTGCGGTGCTACGAACAAGAAAAAAAAATCGCCCAACAGCAGGTATCACTTCAGCAAGCAAACTCTCAACTTGAGTTAATAAACGCCAATTTAGAAAATCTCGTCCTGCAAAGAAACAATCAGGTATATTCACTACTAAATAACATTCCCCACATTGCTTGGCTCAAAGACTGCGAAGGGAGATTTCTGGCAGTTAATGAGCCATTCGCCCAAGCCTGTGGCTACGATTCTTCTCAATTAGTTGGACTAACTGATCTAGATGTTTGGGAACAAGACGTAGCTGAATCCTATCGCAGCGATGATTTTGAGGTCATGAGATCTGGCAAACAAAAGCGGGTTGAAGAAAAACTAATTACAGCCGATGGAAATCATCAATGGATTGAGACAATTAAAACCCCAGTTTTTGGCGATCGCAATAAACCCTTAGGCACAGCTGGAATTGCTATAGATATTAGCGATCGCAAACAGACAGAAATAACTCTCCAAAGCTTAATGGAAGGTACAGCTTCGGTGACTGGCGCAGACTTTTTTGTCTGTTTAGCAGAGAAAATTGCCATTGCTTTGGATGTATCGCATATCTGCATTAACAAAAAGGTTGGGAAAAGTCTAGAAACATTAGCTGTCTATTATGACCAACAATTTCAGCCAAATGTAACCTATGAGATTTCTAATACCCCATGTGCTGAAGTAATCAAGCAGGGTATTTATTACTGTCCTAAAAATGTTCAAGACTATTTCCCTCAAGATGAATTTCTTGTCCAAAACGAATCTGAAAGTTATATGGGTCTTGCACTTAAAAATGAATTTAACGAAACGATTGGGGTTCTTAATATTCTCAGTCGTAAGTCCATCGCTAATCCTGAACGTGCTGAGATATTACTGAAAATTTTTGCAGCCCGTGCTGGGGCTGAGTTAGAAAGATTACAGACTTTAGAAAACCTGCAACAATTGAATTCCACCCTAGAAAAGCGAGTCCAAGAACGAACTCAAGCCCTGCAAGAATCGCGTAATATGTTGCAGCTAGTACTCGACACTATTCCCCAACGAGTCTTTTGGAAAGATCGACAGTCTCGTTTTTTGGGCTGTAATCCAGCATTTGCCAACGACTATCAGCTAACTGAAGAACAAATTATCGGCAAAACTGATTTTGAGCTACCTTGGAATGATTGGGCTAATCTCTACCGTGCTGATGACGCTAGAATCATAGAGACTAAAACCCCAAAATTGGGATATGAAGAACTCACTAGAAATCTAAATGGGGATCAGATCTGGATTCGTAATAGCAAAATCCCTTTAACAAATTCTCAAGGAGAGGTAATCGGGATTCTCGGCTGTTATGAAGATATTAGCGATCGCAAACGAGCTGAAATAGCCCTTGGCGATAGTAATGAACGTTTGCGAGCTACCTTTGATCAAGCGGCCGTTGGGATTTGCCAAAATAGCTTGGATGGGAGATATATGCAAATCAACCAAAGATTTTGCGACATTATGGGGTACTCAGAAACAGAATTGCTAGTTAAATCTTTTGCCGAATTAACTCATTCTGACGACCTTGCTAAAGACGACGAAAAATCCAGACTTTTGGTCAAAGGAGAACTACAAAGCTTTACGATGGAAAAGCGGTATATCCGCAAAGATGGTGAGATTGTTTGGGCGAATTTGGCTGTCTCATTAGCTCGAAACCACAGTGGAGAACCGCAGTATTTTATTGGCATTATTCAAGATATTAGCGATCGCAAACGCTCAGAGCAACAACTTCAGTCAGAGAAACTGCGGTTACAACTGGCTCTCGAAGTGATGGAGATGGGAACTTGGGAGTCTAACTTAGATACAGGGATCTGGTCGGAAAGGACAGAAGCCATTTTTGGCTATGAGGCTGGAGCATTTCCTGGAGATCGTGAAGCCTTTCTAAAATTAGTTCGTCTCGAAGATCAAGAACGAGTGTTTCAGTCTCTTTATCATAGTTTTACTACACATTCCCCTTACAACATTGAATATCGGATTAATCGTAATGATGGCGAGATACGTTGGGTCGCTGTAAATGGAAAAGTTGTTGAGAAAGAAGAGGGTGATGGTTTCAGAATTGTCGGTGTAGTGCGTGATATTACCGATCGCAAACAAGCTGAAATTGTCTTGAGACAATTTCAGCGGATGGTGGAGATCGCTCCAGTCGGGATGGCTCTGGTTGACCAAAACTATACGTATCGCTTGGTCAATCAAATTTATTTAGATCAGAATGAGCGACAGTTGAATGAGATTGTTGGTGTTTCTATTTGTGATGTCATGGGCGATGACACGTTCCAAAACATTGTCAAGCCAAGGTTTGATCGATGTCTTACAGGCGAAACAACTGATTACGGGGATTGGTTCTATTTTAAGAAGGCAGGTAATCGATTTGTTAGTGCAACCTATTCTCCTTATTTTGAAGTCGATGGCTCAATCACAGGTGTGGTGATCAGTAATCGAGATGTGACAGCACGTCGAGAAGCAGAAATATCTCTGCAAGACAGTGAAGAACGTTTACGCCTTGCCTTGACCGCAGCCAATCAAGGACTCTATGACCTTAATCCTCAATCTGGAGAAACTGTTGTCAGTCCAGAATATGCCACTATGTTAGGCTATAGCCCTGAGGAGCTACAGGAAACTAGAGCTAGATGGATTGAAAGACTCCATCCAGATGATCTGGCAATAGTTGCAAAAACTTATCGAGATTATGTTAATGGTGCGCTTCCGCATTATAAAGTAGAGTTTCGTCATCGCACTAAAAATGGTGACTGGAAATGGATTCTCTCGCTTGGTAAAATTGTAGAATGGGACGATAATGGACAGCCATTGCGCATGTTGGGAACACACACTGATATCAGCGATCGCAAGCGAGCTGAACTAGAGCTTGATCGCCTGTTGCAAGAACTATCTCAATTAAACAGTAAGCTAGAGGAAGCTAATCATCAACTCGAAGACTATTCCCAAACTCTTGAGCAACGTGTCCAAGAACGCACTAATGAGCTCAAAAGCGCTCAAGAGCGGATTATTGCTCAAGAAAAGCTTGCCTCGTTAGGTACACTCACTGCAGGCATCGCCCACGAAATGCGTAACCCTCTTAACTTTGTCAAAAACTATGCTGAAGGCTCTATTGATCTATCTCAAGAACTACTAGAGATTCTACAGCCAATCTTTTTGGTTCAAGATCCCCAAACAGCTTCATCGATCGAAACTCTAATCATCGACTTACAGGAAAATGCCTCTACGATCCATCGACATAGCCTCCGGGCCGCAGAGATTATTGATAGCATGATGCAACATTCCCGTAGCGAACCTGCTCCAATGCAGCCTACAAAACTTAATACCTTGCTTGATGAAGCCCTGAAACTAGCCTTTCATAGCAAACGGTTACAAGATATTAACTTCAATGTCTCTATTCACACCAACTATGATCCAGAAGTAGGACTAGTTGACATAATTTCTAACACTCTCATGAGAGCGTTTATTAATTTAATCGATAATGCCTATGATGCGATGCGCTCTAAGCAGATGCAGTTAAGTGAAGATGATTTACGACCTAGTACATACATACCTAGCCTCACAGTTTCTACTCAACTGGTAGAAGATAAAGTAGAAATCCGCATTCGTGATAATGGTTGTGGTCTTACCCCTCAGATCCGCTCTAAAATCCTTGACCCATTCTTCACAACTAAGCCTCCTGGGGAAGGAACAGGGCTGGGGCTTTCGCTTACCCATGACATTATCGTTAAGCAACATCAAGGGACATTGGTGATTAACAGCGAGCTAAACGAGTTTACTGAGTTTTTGCTCTCAATTCCCATTCACTCACCAAACATGCAGAGCTTTGTACTGAAGTAAAACCCATATTTTTGTAAAAGCCATGCTTCGCATGGCTTTTACAAAAATATGGGTTTGGTTTGGTCACAAACTACTAACGGCAGCGATCGCATCACGAATTACTTCAGAACCTGCTCCAGTAATACAAGATTTCTCTGTAAGAATTCGTTTCCAGATCCGACTACCAGCCTGACCGTGGAACAATTGCAGCATATGACGAGTGATTTTATGTAACCTCAATCCTTTCGCTGTCCATTGATCAATATATGCAATCATCGCTTCGGCAACCTCAACACGGCTACGAATAGGAGCTTCTTCACCAAAAAACTCGCGATCGCACATCGCAAACAGATAGGGATTGTCATAGGCTGCACGACCAATCATCACGGCATCGACATACTGTAACTGTTCATGAGCCTGCTCTAGAGTTGTAAATCCACCATTGATTTCAATAAATAAATGTGGGAATTCCACCTTTAGGCGATGCACATCGGCATAGCGCAAAGGTGGAACTTCACGATTGTCTTTGGGGCTTAGCCCCTGCAACCAAGCCTTCCTTGCATGAACTGAGAAGCGCTGACAACCTGCTTCTGACAAAATCCGTACAAAGTTTTGCATATCTTCGTAACGATCTAAATCATCGACTCCGATGCGATGCTTAACTGAAACTGGAATTGTAGCGGCGGCGATCATGGCTTCAATACATTTCGCCACGCGATCGGGAGTTTTCATCAAGCAAGCCCCAAAATGCCCACTCTGAACTCGATCGCTAGGACAGCCGACGTTCAAATTAATTTCGTCATAACCCATCGATTCGGCAAGCCTCGCACATTCTGCGAGATCTTGAGGATTGTCTCCGCCCACTTGTAAAGCTAGGGGATTTTCCAGCGGAGAGAATCCTAATAGATAGTCTTTATCGCCATGCTTAATTGCCGCACTGGTTACCATCTCTGTATATAGCAAAGTCCGCCTCGTGATTTGGCGCATGAAATAGCGATAATGGCGATCAGTACGATCCATCATCGGCGCGATGCTGAGGGGATAGGTTTGGAGGCGATCGCGCACTGCTGGAGTAGCAAGCGATAATTTCGATAGACTAGTCATGGCGGAATCAGCTATATAGATGCAGCTCAAGTCATACCAAAGCGCAAAATGGCACAGCCATTTTGTGCTTTTAAAACCCTTACAGGGTTTGTTTTTTAATTCACAAAAGTGTGATGACACTTTTGTGAATTGGGATCACTGCCTCTATATAGTAAACTTGTGTCTGCATTTTTTGTTTAGGAGCCTCGAAGATTTGTGAGCGTAAAGGTGTTGGCTGTATTAGCTTCAGGAAGTGGCAGTAATTTGGAAGCGATCGCTCAAGCGATCGTAAATGGAGAACTGAAAGCTAAAATCGCAGTTGTCATCTATAACGAACCTGATGCATTTGCCCGTCAACGCGCTGAAAAGTATGGTATTCCTGCAATTTTAGTCAATCATCGAGACTACAAATCCCGTAAAGCCCTGGATCTCGCAATCATCAATATTCTCGAAAAGTACAATGTCGATTTGGTGATCATGGCTGGCTGGATGCGAATCGTTACCCAAGTTTTAATTGATGCTTTCCCAGAGCGAATTTTGAATATTCATCCTAGTTTATTACCAAGCTTTAAAGGTATTCATGCGATCGAGCAAGCCTTTAACTATGGGGTCAAGGTTACGGGCTGCACTGTACATTTACTCAGCCTCGAAGTTGATAGCGGCAAAATTCTCAAGCAAGCTGCGGTTCCTGTATTGCCAGAAGACACTCTAGAGGATCTCCAAAAGCGCATCCAAGTTCAAGAGCATATTATTTACCCAGAGGCGATCGCAGAATATAGCCATTAAAATCAAAAGGAGAAGCGGCGCAAAGCGCCGCTTCTCCTTTTGGTTCAGCAATTCTCATTATAAAAATCGGTTTCATATTGAGTATTGCTGCTTTTGGTTTGATCTAGTTGTCACAAATCAAGATTTCATGTCAGAATTCTTGGATATTTTGTGCTTGAGAGTAGGATCGAGAAATTATGCGTTTAGGACAATTGCTAGCGTTAGCTGGTTATCAAAATTCTCAGCCTGAACTAGACGGGCTAGAAATAAAGCGTGTAATTACAGATTCGCGGGCTTGTCAAGCTGGGGACTTGTTTATCGGGATGACGGGGACACAGGTGGATGGTGGCAAATTTGCACCACAGGCGATCGCACAGGGAGCGATCGCAGCAATTATTTCCCGTGAAGCTTTTGGCAATTTATCTGAGCAAGATCAAGCTAAAGCGATCGCCGTTGACGATGTGGTTGTCGCTTGCAGCCAAATTGCAACAGCATTTTATGACTATCCTGCTCAAAAACTAAAGTTGGTAGGCGTAACAGGAACAAATGGCAAAACGACCACCACGCACCTAATCGAGTTTTTATTGCAAACCCAATATGCATCGGCTCTATTTGGGACACTTTATACCCGTTGGGCTGGCTATTCTAAGACTGCAAGCCATACCACACCTTTTGCTATAGATTTACAAGCGCAACTTGCTGATGCGATCGCCGCAGGTTGTGACGTAGGCTTGATGGAGGTTAGCTCCCATGCTTTAGACCAAAGGCGTGTATTAGGTTGCCCCTTCGAGGTGGCGGTATTTACCAATTTGACCCAAGATCACTTGGACTATCACAAAGACTTAGAATCCTATTTTCAGGCAAAGGCTTTGCTATTTGGCGATATTTATTTGCAAGGTAGAGCGATTATCAATTTTGATGATACTTTTGGACAGCGTTTGGTGCAAATGATCGGCGACAAACCAATTTGGACTTATAGCATTAGTAATTCCCAAGCCGATTTTTATACCGGAAACTTGACCTACTTGCCCAATGGCGCAACGGGAACATTACACACACCACAGGGAGCGATCGCTTTCAACTCACCGCTAGTTGGTCGGTTTAATGTCGAGAATATCTTGGCTGCGATCGCAACGGCTTTGCATATGGGGATGAGTCTTGCCGAAGTGGTCAGCCGCTTGCCAGAATTTAAAAACGTCCCTGGACGAGTAGAAAGGGTACAGGTAAGCGACGATCAAGATGTGACGGTCGTGGTGGACTATGCGCATACCCCTGATAGTCTCGAAAACCTATTAAAGGCGATGCGTCCCTTTACCCAGCGAGAATTAATCTGTGTGTTTGGTTGTGGAGGCGATCGCGATCGCACCAAGCGGTCGTTAATGGGTGGGATCGCCGCCAGACTAGCTGATCGCATTTATGTAACTTCTGACAATCCCCGTACTGAAGATCCCCAACAAATTTTGGATGATGTCGTAGTTGGAGTCAAAGCCGATATAGGTGATAAGCCAATGACTATTGAAGGCGATCGGCATAAATGCATCCAAACAGCCATTGCGAAAGCTCAATCAGGCGATACAATTCTGATCGCTGGAAAAGGTCATGAAGACTATCAAATCATTGGGCGAGAAAAAATCCATTTTGATGATCGCGAAGAGGCTCAATCAGCTTTAATCCTTCGCCACAACTTGGCTTAATAAAAACAAGAATCTATATGGCGATCCTTGTTCGCAGCATAGATTCTTGTTTTTATTAGTTGTTGGTCACATGTGTAGGAAAGGTTAATTAAATGTAGGATGCGTTAGTGAAACGTAACGCATCAATTAGTTGTCAATGATGGGTTACGCTATCGCTAACCCATCCTACGTTTAATTCCACCAATTCACAGAAGTGTTGTCACACTTCTGTGAATTAAAAAACAAACCCTGTAAGGGTTTTAAAAACACAAAATGGCTACGCCATTTTGTGTTTTGGTATTACTTACTAGGCAAAAACACGTAAGGAGTATCGGTTATGATGCAAAAGGAAGTATATTCAAAACCAAGTTGAGCTTATCAATTTCAAGCTCATTCAGATTAGTGTTCTCTGATACTTTAAACCCAGAGTATTCAAGCATCAAAATTTTTAGGAAGAAGTAGCTCCATGGGTTCGCAAATCGCCCCCAAACCTAAGTTACTAGTTATCGATGATGAACCCGATAACTTGGATTTGCTATTTCGGACTTTTTATCGAGATTATCAAGTTTTGCGAGCCAATAGTGGCTTGGAAGCGTTGGAATTGCTTGATCACGAAGGGGAAGTCGCCGTAATTATCTCTGATCAAAGAATGCCGATCATGAGTGGAACTGAGTTTTTGAGTCAAATGGCGGTCAAATATCCTGACACAATGCGGATTATTCTTACAGGATATACCGATGTTGAGGATTTGGTTGAGGCGATTAACACTTGTAAGGTTTTTAAGTACGTCACCAAGCCTTGGGACGAAGTAGAACTCAGAAATGTAGTAAGCCAAGCCATTGATACTCATAATGTCCTGCGAAATCGAACTGCTGAGCTACGTCGCACTCTGCGCCAACAATCACTCCTGAACGCGATCGCCTCATCAGTAGATAGTGCCGCACCATATCGGGAAATTATTGCCTCGATCGCTGAATCTATTGCCCGTAATTTTGAAGTTTCTGGCAGCATTTTACGACTATCTGAGGCAAGAATACTTTCAGAAGACTATTTTGCCTATTGCAGTCACCCAATGGCTAGTTTGCCTCAGCTATCGAAGATTCTCACCCTGCGATCGCAGATTGTCGCAATTAGTAATATTGAGGACGATCAGCGTGTTTCGGAAACTGATAAATCTATCTATGCTAAAGCAAACATCAAATCAGTTTTATTTGTTCCCCTTGAAGTCCAGCAAGAATGCTTAGCGATGTTAGCCCTCTATCATTGCGAAAGTCCGCATTTGTGGAGTAGTGATGAATTAGCCTTGATTGAATTAGCAGCCGATCAAGCCGCGATCGTTAGTTCTCGCGCCAGAGCTTATGATCGCATTCAAGAACTGGCAAAAAGGGAATCTTTGCTCAATACGATTACAAGTACGATCCGCTCCAGTCTCGATCCTCAAAAGATTTTTGCGTCAATTACCCAGCAATTAGGTCAAGCCTTAAATTCGGAAAGTTGTGCTTTATCTTTATGGACAGAAGATGAGCATTACTTACGCTGTGTCGGTTTACATTTACTCGATCCTAATGAGGTAGTTCATGATCGGTCAAATCCGAACGAACCAGTATTGCCGCAATCGATTGCGAATATCTCCGTTAATCCCGTCTTTCAAGCTTTAATTGAAACCAAGCAACCCGTCGCCATCTCGGATTTACAAGAAAATCCAGAATGGAATATCACTGATTTGCCATTACGTTCCATTGCTCGATCGCTGCTCATGGTTCCACTGCTATCTGATGGCAAGATTATTGGCAGTATTTCTATGCGTCAAAATAGTCTGCCACGACAATGGCAACCTGAAGAAGTATCTTTGGTGCAAGCTGTGGCAGCTCAAGCGGCGATCGCAGTGCAACAGGCTAATCTCTTTCAAAAAACTCGCCAACAAGCACAGCAACTTCTTGAACTTGATCGCCAAAAAACCGAATTTTTTCAGAATCTCTCCCATGAATTCCGTACTCCCCTCACCCTTACCATTGGGCCATTAGAATCAGCGATCGAGAAATCCCAATCACTCCCACTTGAACAATCGGTGATTGCTCTACGAAACTGTCGTCGGTTGCTGCGTCTGGTTAATCAACTTCTAGATATACAACGCCTTGATGCTGGAAAAATGCAAGCTTGTTTCCGTCCTTGCAATCTGATCGAATTTACGAGCCAAACTATCGATGCGTTTCGTCCCTACTGCGATCGCAAAAATATTCACCTGTTTAGTAAGTTTAGCGAATGTCCAGAAATCTATCTAGACTTAGAGAAGTTTGATAAGGTGCTCTACAATCTGCTGTCTAATGCGATGAAGTTCACACCCAGTAACGGTAGCGTTACTGTTGATATCTCAGCTGATCCAGATGGTGACCATTGTATTCTTAGCGTGCATGATACTGGGATTGGTATTCGCCAAGATCAAATTCCATTTCTATTTGATCGATTTCGTCAAGCTGAAGGTTCCGTTAATCGTAGTTATGAGGGTAGTGGCTTAGGTTTATCGCTGGTCAAAGAATTGGTGGATCTGCATGGGGGAAACATTTCCGTTACCTCAGACTATGGTTATGGGACTACCTTTATGATCTCCATTCCCACAGGTAAAAAACATTTGCCCACCGATCAAGTTACTAACTTACCTGCCGATCTCCAAATATCGAGAGCCTCAGTGGAACTTGCGGATCTAGAAACTGACTTGGGTTTAGAAGAAGATAGTTTCATTACTGATAGTGAACATGAAGAATCTCCACATACTACTACTGGCAAAATCTTAATCGTTGACGACAATCGTGATCTACGGGGATATTTGCGACGGGTTCTTAATCAGGCTGGCTATAGTGTGATCTCGGCACATAATGGTGCTCATGGCTACACTCAAGCTCAAGAACATCGACCTGATCTAATCGTTACCGATTTGATGATGCCTCAAGTCTCTGGTTTGGACTTAATTGCCATGATTCGCCAAGATCCTGAATTATCGGGAATTCCGATGATTTTGTTAACTGCTAAAGCCAATGAAGAGACTCGCATTGAAGGTACAGAAATGGGTGCTGATGCCTATCTAGCCAAGCCTTTTAACGATCGCGAATTGTTAGCAGAAGTTCGGAATTTACTCGCTCTCAAAACCAATGAGCGCCGCGTAGCTCAACTTAATCTCTATCTCACCGAATCAGTTCTTAAGCGTTTCCTTCCTCCCAGTCTGGTTTCCAAAGCTGCCACAGGTGAACTCAGTCTTGATTTGCGTCCTGAACCAAGAATGATCACAGTTCTCTTTACAGATATTGTCGGCTTTACTTCCCTTGCGAATACCTTGCGATCGCGTCGTGTTGCTGAGTTGCTCAATCAATATCTAGGTGCAATGACAGAAGCAATTTTTGCCAATGGTGGCACGGTAGATAAGTTTATGGGTGATGGTATTATGGCTCTGTTTGGTGCGCCTGAAGATTGTAGCCCTAACGAACAAGTGCGCCGAGCCGTTCAGACAGCTAAACATATGCAGCGATCGCTGGCTCAACTCAATGAACAATGGGCAGTTCAGGGCATTCCCACAGTCAGATTTCGCTGCGGCATTCATCAAGGTACGGCAGTGGTGGGGATGTTTGGTAGTGCGGAGCGATCGGACTATACAGCGATCGGACCAACTGTAAATATTGCTGCTCGTATCCAATCGGCAGCAGAACCTGATTGCATTCTTGTCTCAGCAGCGGTTGCAGATTATCTTAATGATGAGGAGCTTCGTAAGCGTGAACCGCTTAAGCTTAAAGGGGTTGATGAAACTGTACTTACTTTTTTTGTGGATAGTTAAACTATGTGATATTACAAGCCATTTTTGACCATTGGCAACACTAGGGGGCACGGCTTGAGCAATATTAGCGATCAGGTTAGAAGATGCGATCGCGGCACTAACCCAAGTCAAGTTTGATAGCTTGTCATAACCACGCATAGCGAAAAAGATTTACGGTAAGACATAAAACCCAAAAACAAAGTGGTGGCTCGAAGTGCCACCACTTTGTTTTTGGGTTTTGGTTTGTCCTATCTATCTCTTTTTTGGCTATACAGCTAATGTCACTTGTCTTAGGACAAATCAAAACCCAAGAATTGGTTAGCGGCGCGGAGCGCCGCTAACCAATTCTTGGGTTTTATGTCCTAGTACACTTGGTGACAGCTATGCAAATAAATATTTGGTGAAGTTCCCCCTTACTATTTTTATGCGGTTGCTTTGCACGATGGTGCGATCAATAGTTCAGTCTGAGATTGTTGATGCTAAAATATGCCTTGATATTTTGTTAGGAAAACAATATATGTCAACCAGACGCAGTGATAGTGCATTTCCAATTGGTTATAACCGAGATACAGATAGCCTTATTGAAGGAATGACTAAACGTGAATATTTTGCGATTATGATCATGCAGGGATACACAACAGCCAATGCTAAGTTTGAAGATGAGTACCAAAAAGCGCGTCTATCAGTTGCTGAAGCTGATGCTTTGATCGATATTCTTGCATACGAAGCAAATCCATTAAAGCCTGAATAATTTTTTATAAGACTTTGCAAAGCAAGTTTTATAAAAAATTATTCGGTCTTTACATGACAAATGCCATAGGTAATGAATTAATTTATGTTTGCCCCATCGCTTCACAAAATATTTAATCAAAAAACCCAAAAACTCACTGTCTATCAGCTCGGTAATCCAGCTTTGAGTGAGATTGCTAAGCCGATCTCAGATGTAAGTGATCGCGAAATTCAACAGTTAATTGATGAGATGCTAATTACCCTAAAAGAAAGCAAGGGTGTGGGCTTAGCCGCTCCTCAAGTTGGGCGATCGCTTCAGTTAATTATCATTGCATCTCACCCTAATGAGCGTTATCCAAATGCTCCTCAGATGGAACCAACAGCAATGATCAATCCCAAAATTATTTCCTATTCAGGACAAACTGAAAAAGGTTGGGAAGGTTGTCTCTCAGTACCGATGATTCGTGGGCTCGTGCCTCGCGATCGCCAAATCGAAGTTGAATATACAGATCGGCAAGGCGATCGGCAAGTTTCGCAACTAACTGATTTTGTGGCAAGAATCTTTCAACACGAATATGATCATCTTGAAGGAAAAGTATTTTTAGATCGCGTCGAAAATACTCTCGATCTTGCTACGGAAGCTGAATATCAAAAATTATGGCAGTAATCAAAAATGTTTTGGGCGAAAATCTGGCGCTATGCTGCTCATTGCCAATAACTGGATTTTATCGCGACGGATTTTGTCAAACTGGCGATCAAGATCTTGGGATACATGTTATCTGCGCTCAAGTTACTGATGAATTTCTAGATTTCACCAAGGCTCAAGGCAATGACTTAAGAACACCCGCACCAATGTTTAATTTTATGGGACTAAATGCAGGCGATCGCTGGTGTTTGTGTGCGTCGCGATGGAAGGAAGCATTAGAAGCAGGTGTTGCTCCACCCGTAGATCTTGCTGCCACCCATGAAGCTGCTTTAAAAATTGTGTCTCTTGAGCAATTACAACAACACTCAATTTAAAAACATAAAAGACTCGCAAAGCGAGCCTTTTGTGAGAGCGCGAATTGTTATTACTTCTTGATAGGAGCTAACGCTTCAAATTTCTTCTTCTGTTCAGCCGTCAGAATACCAACAAACTGACTGCGACGCTCCATCATTACAACTGCAATCTTCTTCTTTTGATCAGCAGTCAAGTTTAAACTTTGAAGAGTAGCTCCAAACCCTTGCTTTGCTTTTAATGATGCCTCTAACTTTTTGCGCTGTTCAGGAGTGAGGTATAGAGCAATTTTTTTGGTGCTTTCAGTAAAGATCTTCAAAGCCTTTTGTTTTTGGTCAGCAGTCAAATTCAACTTTTGAGCCAATGTCTCTGGTGCAATGTCTGCTTCAGCCTTAACAACACTCTTCATACCTGCATCTGCACTTGGAGCGCTAAAAGCTGGCATAGTTTTCCAAACTAAACCTGAACCAAATAGGACACAGGCGGTAAGGATAATGGAGTTTAATTTTTTCATGATTTATTTGGTTGAAATTAATCGAATTTGCGATCGCAATTTTAAGTTAGCTTGCTTAGCTGTTGGATACTAACTCGCAGTGGTAGGGCTTAGATATAAACCGCGATACATTGATGCAGCATTGTTGAGATGAACCATTGGCATCTACAAACAATCTTTACAAATTTGATCCCACGCTAAAACAGGATCAGGTGCAGCTGTAATCGGTCTACCAATTACTAAGTAATTCGCACCCGCAGCGATCGCATCTTTGGGAGTCATCACTCGACTTTGATCGCCAACAGCGGCTCCTAGGGGACGAACCCCAGGCGTAACGAAACAAAAGTCATCGCCAAGAAGCGATCTCAGCTTCGTCACCTCATGCGGCGAACAGACCGCACCCTTGAGTCCACTCTCTTTGGCTAAAAGTACCAATTTAGCGACATATTCAGGGATTTCTAGAGGTACTAGTAAATCAGACTGCAATTCGACGCTAGAAATACTCGTTAATAGCGAGACCGCCAAAAGTTGCGTTGAAGATCCCTGGACTTCGGCTTGTGCAGCTTTCATCATGGCTTTTCCCCCTGAAGCGTGAATTGTTAGGAAATCCGCACCATATTTTGTCGCTACTCGACATGCCGAAGCAACTGTATTGGGGATGTCATGCAGCTTTAAATCTAGAAATACCCTTTTATCCCTTGCCTTCAGTTCGCGCAAAATCGTACTACCATCGGCGATAAACAGCTCTAGTCCAACTTTCCAGAAACTTACTTGGGGTAGGCGATCGCATAAATTTAGGGCTTCGTTAGCAGAAGGGACATCCAACGCCACAATAATTTTTGCTTGGGGATCTGCTTCAGGATTAAGGTTTATTTTCATTGCTTTATCGCAAATTTGAACGATACTAGAGCCTAATCCTATTACGTATTGTCGTTCGGAGGATCTATGCGAGCGGTATTGATGGCAGGCGGTTCAGGAACGAGATTGCGCCCACTTACTTGCGATATGCCAAAACCGATGGTATCGGTGCTAAATCGTCCCATTACCGAGCATATTCTTAATTTACTTAAGCGTCACGGCATTAGAGAAGTAATTGCCACATTGCATTACTTACCCGATGTAATTCGCGAGCATTTTGGTGATGGCTCGGATTTTGGCGTAAACATGATGTACGTGGTTGAAGAAGATCAACCACTGGGAACCGCTGGTTGCGTCAAAAATGTGGAAAGTCTTTTAGATAGTACTTTTATAGTCATTAGTGGCGATAGTATTACTGATTTTGATCTCACAGCTGCACTCCAATTTCATCGCCAAAAGAAATCACAAGCCACTTTGATTTTGCGCCGAGTAAGCGATCCCATGGCTTTTGGGGTAGTGATTACTGACGAACAGGATCGTATTCAAAGATTCTTAGAAAAGCCTTCAACGAGCGAAGTTTTTTCCGATACAGTCAACACAGGTATTTATATTCTTGAACCTGAAGTTTTAGATTTTTTGCCAGCCAATGAACCAAGCGACTTTTCTACAGATCTATTTCCCCTTTTACTGTCTAAAGGCGTGCCGATGTACGGCTATATTGCCAATGGTTATTGGTGCGATATTGGCTCCTTAGATGCCTATCGACAAGCCCAGTATGATGCGATCAGAGGGAGAGTTCACTTAGATCTAGATTATGTGCAATTACGGACAGGGTTGTGGATTGGCAAACATACCGTTATTTCGCCTACCGTCCAGATTGAACCACCTGTGCTGATTGGCAGTAATTGCTCCATTGGCGATCGCACCAAAATTTCCGCAGGAACTATCATCGGCGATCGCGTCACGATTGGCACAGATTGCGATCTCCAGCGTCCGATTATTGGCAATAGCGCCATGATTAGCGAAGAATGTCACCTTTGGGCTTGCACGATCTCCCGCAATGCTCGCATTAGTCGCCGCGCTCATGTAATGGAGGGCGCAGTGGTTGGTTCCAACTCAGTCATCGGTGAAGAGGCAAGAGTTTTCCCGAATGTGCGAATTTGGCCGAGCAAACATGTAGAAGCAGGTGCAACCCTAACCACAAACTTGATTTGGGGAGCAATGGCCTCGCGTAATTTGTTTGGGCAATATAGCGTGTCTGGTTTAGCCAATGTAGATATTACGCCAGAATTTGCGGTCAAGCTTGGTGCAGCCTATGGTGCTACTCTCCGCCCCAACTCTCATGTGATGGTTTCGCGAGATCAACGCACGATTTGCCGAATGTTAACGCGATCTCTAATCTCAGGATTAATGTCCGTGGGCATCAATGTGGAAAACCTTGAGGCAACAGCGATCCCTATTTCAAGATTTATAGCACCTAGTCTTGGTGTTGTGGGTGGTATCCATGTGCGCGTACATCCTGATCGTAACGACTGCGTGATGATTGAGTTCCTTGATGCTAATGGGATTAATATCAACAAATCCGCAGAAAAAAAGATTGAAGGCACATTTTTTAAAGAAGATTTTCGTAGGGCAAGAATTGAAGAAATTGGTGAAATTAGCTATCCCACTCGCGTTTTAGATTATTACAATAGCGGCTTTGCAAAAAATATTGACGTTGAGGCAATTAGGTTTAGTGATTGTAAAAAAATCGTTATTGACTATGTATATGCGGTGTCAGGCGCAGTTTTACCGAGAATATTAGGCAAATTTAGTACTGATGTTGTAGTTCTCAATGCCAGTCTCAATGAAGTCGCCCCAGCACCAGTTGATCGCGAAAAAATGTTGACTCAGTTAACTGATGTAGTCAAGGCGGTACGGGCAAATTTTGGTGTGCAAGTCTATGCTAATGGTGAGAAATTTATCTTAATTGATGAGTTAGGCAAACCTATCCGTGATGAAGCTTTAACTGGATTAATGGTGGAAATGGTACTGACTTCTCAGAATGGGGGCACTGTCGTTGTACCTGTCTCTGCATCAGGTATGGTGGAACTGATAGCAGAAAAGCATGGGGGCAAAGTGATTCGTACCCGAGCCAATCCAACAGCTTTGATGGCGACTTGCCATAGCTATGAAGGTGTAGTGCTTGGTGGTTCAGCAGAAATGGGATTTATCTTCCCGCAGCTTCATCCTGGTTTTGATGCGATGTTTAGCATTGCCAAGATCATGGAATGGATTACGCTGCAAAAGCGATCGCTATCGCAAGTACGTGTACATTTGCCCCGTTGTCATTTTCGCAAACAGACCGTCCGCTGTCCTTGGAGCATCAAAGGTACACTCATGCGCCATTTAGTCGAATCTTATGGACGCGAAAAAATTGAGCTGATTGATGGGGTGAAAGTTTTTTATAGCGATCGTGATTGGGTTTTAGTTTTACCTGACGCTGGTGATCCACTTGTGCATGTTTTCGCGAATGGATTTGATACGCCATTGAGTAGTGGACAAGCATGGGCTGAGCGCAATATTGAAGATTTTTGCAGTCATATTGATGGGTTCTGCAAGATTCAAGTTGCCCTATCCAAAGATTCTGTGCTTTTAGACAATTAAGTACTTGTCAAAAAAACTCTTGATTAATTACGAATTACGAATTACGAATTGTGCTAAAAGATTTTTTGGAAATGGGTTGACAAAACCCTGCCTCCCTTTGCTATAGTAATTACCGCACAATCAAAGAGATTTGAAAAACGCATCACACCAAAATACAATAGTATTATTGGGGTGTCGCCAAGTGGTAAGGCATCTGGTTTTGGTCCAGACATTCCGAGGTTCGAATCCTTGCACCCCAGTTCCGAATAAAAAAGCTCCTCAATGAGGAGCTTTTTTATTCCATTTGCCTTAGTGTGGCGTGGCTACGCCCGCCACACAAGTTCTGGGTTCTATTTGCTAAAAATTATCTTTTTTACCGCGAATTCTGGCAAATACTCGCTCAGGAATCTCAATACCAGCCGATCGCTGAATTGCAGGAAAATCCCAGCGCATAAATGGATTAGTCCGTTTTTCCAGCCCAATTGTGGTTGGTACAGTTGCTTCACCTCTTTGTCGCATTGCGGTTGCTGTAGTCATCCGTTCTTGTAAATCAGGATTATCACTATCCACTGTCAGAGCAAACTTGAGATTGCCAAGCGTATACTCATGAGCGCACCAGACGCGAGTATCATCGGGCAGTTGACGCAATTGATCGAGTGAGTTAAGCATTTCCGCTGGAGTGCCTTCAAACAATCTCCCACAGCCACCTGCGAACAAAGTATCACCACAGAATAGTTCACCACCTTGGTCACCCCTTGGCTCAAAGTAATAGGCTATGTGGGCGTAGGTATGTCCAGGCACAAAAAACACCTGCGCTTCCCGATCGCCAAAAGTAACGCGATCGCCACCTTTTAAAAATACTTGCTGATGGGGAATGCGATCGCGGTCTTTTTCTCCACCGTAAACAATTGCATCAGGGAATTTTTTAATGAGCGCATTATTTCCACCAATATGATCGCTATGGTGATGGGTGTTAAAAATTGCAACTAAATTTGCCCCTAATTCTTCTAATTTAGCAAGAACAGGTTCATGTACAGCAGGGTCAACTACTGCTGCTGTATTGCTAGCAGGATCATGCAAGACAAAGACGTAGTTGTCACTGAGAACGGCTAAACGGTAAATATTCATAGAATCTCTCAGTTGGATAATGTACAAATTGTTAATAAGCTTAGCGAAGCAAAGCTTATTAACAATTATTGAGATTGAAGTAGTGCGATCGCAGCTTCTAATCGTGAAGGATAGTTTTTGGCGAACTCCTCAAACCATAAGCCTTCACCACCAAGCGGATCGAGCTTTTTTAACCATTCAGTTGCAGTTTTTGTGATTTCTTCTTGATCTTTGACTTTTTGCTGATTAGCAATCTGCTGTAAATCGCGATCGATCACTGGTGAAGTAGGTTTTTGTTTAACTTCGGGGATTACCTGCTGAGATTGGTAATCAGGCACATAGTTTTGTGATTTGCTTTGTGAATTATTCCGCAAATCATTTAGCAGGTTATCCAAAGAATTGGCAGCTGGTGCGATCGTTGGGCTATTGTTTTGATTGGGTGACTGAGACGTTGACTTCTCGTCCTTACCCTGTTTACTAGTTTCTGGATCTTTATACTTGCCCTGAAGATCCGAAAGAATGGACTCAAGAGATTCCATTTGATTAATTTATATCTATAAATTTGCTTATATTTATTTTTTGGGAAACACCAATAGCCAATAGCTAATAGCCTAATCACTAATCGCGCTCATTAACACTTCCGCAAGTGTCATATCTTCCATATCACTAAGTGTAATCGTATCCACAATGTCAAAATTCGCTCCGATGCTCTGCAACTTATCATCTAAAGCCTTGAGGAAATCAGTGGCACTAGCATCGGAGCCAACTTGAATAAAAGAGATTGCTAATTCTTCATCTGAATTGAGACGGCGCGTTGCGTCGATGATGACTTCAAACACAGAACGACGATCATCTGGTTCTCCATCAGTAATCACTAGAATGGTTTCCCCAGCCTTAGCTTGACCAGCCTTTTTGCGCTGAAAGTATTGATTAACAGCATCTTGCAGTACTGCGGTTAAATTCGTACCGCCCATCGGATCATTTTCTTGGAAGATTTGCTCAACTTTAACTGCCGACACATTGTCGTATCGCTTAAATTTCCCTGAGAACAAATACACCGTAATCCCATCTGGGTCTAACTGATCGCATTTACGCGCAAGGGCAAGCGTCGATTCCTTGACAATTTCCCACCGACTTTTGTTAGTGCCTCTGTCAGTGTTTGACATGCTTCCACTTTTATCGATGATTAGGGTATAGTCGCGCTTGTCTAGCATATACAACTCCTTAGCAAGAATGTGAACTGACTTAAATTATATCTGATGTGACATGGAAGCAAACGCCTTGCACTCAAGTGCAGGCTAAGAGCTAAAACCCGTTAAAACGGGTTGCACTTTTTCAGTCGGTTTCAACCGACTTTAGCTTTTAGCCAAGAACTTGAGTTCTTGGCGGCTTTTGCTTTTAGCACCTTAAATTTTGGTTTGATATGATAGAGATCGCTAATTTTGCTCCCTTTCCCAATACCTTCTAAGCTCATGGCATTGTTTGACATTCGTACACCTTGGCCACCCACCGCCGATCAACCCAAAGCGATCGCCCAATTATTTGACGGATTACAAAAAGGATTGCGTTATCAGACACTTTTGGGTGCGACGGGGACAGGCAAAACCATGACCGTGGCCAATGCGATCGCCCAATATCAAAAGCCCACCTTGGTACTTGCCCATAACAAAACCTTAGCGGCTCAGCTTTGCAACGAATTGCGAGAATTCTTTCCTAATAATGCTGTCGAATATTTCATCAGTTATTACGATTACTACCAACCTGAAGCCTATATCCCAGTAACGGATACCTACATCGAGAAAACCGCTTCGATTAACGATGAGATCGATATGCTGCGGCATTCAGCAACGCGATCGCTCTTTGAGCGCAAGGATGTAATTGTAGTAGCCTCAGTAAGCTGTATCTATGGTTTGGGTATTCCTGAAGAATATCTCAAAGCCTCAATACCCTTGGGTGTAGGTGTGGAATATGACCAGCGAGAATTATTGCGATCGCTAACCAATGTGCAGTACGAGCGCAACGATATCGAAATGGGACGCGGTAAATTTCGCGTCAAGGGTGACATTTTAGAAATTGGGCCAGCCTACGAAGATCGCACGATTCGGATCGAGTTTTTTGGCGATCAGATCGAAGCAATTCGCTATGTTGATCCAGTTACTGGCGAGATTTTGCAAAGTTTAGAAGCTTTGAACATTTATCCTGCGCGTCACTTTGTTACTCCTACTGATCGCTTAGAGATTGCCTGCGCAGAAATCAGAGAAGAGATGGAAGCAAGACTTGAAGAATTAACTAATGCAGGAAAATTACTCGAAGCTCAACGGTTAGAACAACGCACAAAATACGATTTGGAACTATTGCAGGAAGTCGGCTTTTGTAATGGAGTCGAAAACTATTCGCGCCATTTAGCAGGTCGTCAAGCTGGTGAATCGCCAGCGTGTTTAGTAGATTACTTCCCAAAAGATGATTGGTTGCTAATTGTGGATGAGTCTCATGTCTCTATCCCTCAAATTCGCGGAATGTATAATAGCGATCGCGCCAGAAAGATGACCCTCATCGATCATGGATTCCGTTTGCCAAGTGCTGCGGATAACCGTCCACTCAAGGCTGATGAGTTTTGGGAGATGGTCAAGCAATGCATTTTTGTTTCTGCGACTCCAGGGGATTGGGAAATGGAAGTTTCAGAACAAGTTGTCGAACAAATTATTAGACCAACTGGCGTTATCGATCCCGAAATATTTGTGCGTCCGACCGAGGGACAAGTGGACGACCTCTATCATGAGATTCAAGAACGGATTAAGCGTAAGGAACGAGTCCTAATCACAACTCTGACAAAGAAGATGGCTGAGGATTTGACTACATATTTTCAAGAGCGAAATCTTTTAGTGCGCTATCTACATTCAGACATTAAATCAATTGAACGGATTGAGATTCTGCAAGATCTTCGCAGAGGTACATTTGATGTATTGATTGGTGTAAACCTACTGCGTGAAGGTTTAGATTTGCCAGAAGTTTCGCTAGTGGCAATTTTGGACGCAGATAAAGAGGGCTTCTTAAGAGCAGAGCGATCGCTGATTCAAACAATTGGACGAGCGGCGCGAAACATTGGCGGACAGGTAATTATGTATGCCGATCGCATGACAAATAGCATGGAAAAAGCCATTTCCGAAACTGAGCGCCGCCGCCGTATTCAAACCAAGTATAACCAAGATAATCAGATTACCCCAACCTCAATTGTCAAATCCATTGAAGGCAATTCGATCTTAGACTTTCTCTCGGTATCACGCCGTCTCAATGAACGTCAGCTTGAATATGTCGTAAACAATGCCAAAGAGATTCCCCTTGATGATATTCCCTCTTTAATAGGAGAACTGGAATCCCAAATGAAAGATGCTGCCAAGAAACAAGAATTCGAGCAAGCTGCTGCCTTTCGCGACAAAATTAAGTTACTGCGCGATCGCTTACTTGGAAAAGTATAATTTTAGAAAACTAATCTTTATTTATTCAGATTAGATTAGAGGTAAATCATGGAAACCATCAGTATCGAAGTCGAACCAGAAATTGCTAGAGCCTATCAAGAGGCAAACTTGATGGAACGAAAAAAAATGCAGCTTATTCTCAATAGTTCACTCAAACAATTTATAAATAGGAGATCGCTAGAAGAAATCATTCAAGAAATGCAAGCACAAGCACAAGTAAATGGCTTAACCCAAGAAATCCTAGACGAGATCTTGAGCGATGACATCTAAACTAAAATTTGTCATAGATACAAATACATTAGTCAGTAGTATCCTCATTGCCTCATCAGTTCCTGACCGAGTAGTGAAATTAATTAGACATTCAGGTATCATTTTGATTTCTGTTGCTACTATCGAAGAATTACAAAAAGTAATGAATCGTCCAAAATTTGACAAATATGTAGACAGAGAAATTCGTTCAGAATTTATCGCTCAACTTACCCAACAATCGGAATTAGTTGAAATTAATGAACCAGTCATTGCCTGTCGAGACTCTAAAGATGATAAATTCCTAGAATTAGCCGTAAATGGCAAAGCTGATTATTTGATATCAGGCGATCGCGATTTATTAGTTTTACATCCCTTTCGAGGTATTCCAATCATCACGCCAGCCGCTTTTCTTGAGCTTTAATAAAAAACAATCAAAATGCACATTCAACGAGTTCAGATTAAAAACTTTCGATGCTTTGAAGATCTAACGGTCAACTTAAATCCAGATGTCAATATATTCGTTGGCAACAATGGCTCTGGTAAAAGTACTGTATTAGATGCGATCGCTGCTGCTATATACCCCTATGTGGCAAAATTTCAAGAACCTGTAAATACAATATTTTCCGATGTACCACCAATTTTTCAAAGAGACTTACCAATCAAAAAAAATGACACAATTCATAAGAACGCAGTAGAGTTTGCCGTGTCAGCTACAGATTCTGAAAGCTGGCAAGTTATATATACAAAACCATTTAATAATGATGACAATAAAAGATTAGAAAGAAAGAATAATAGTGACTACTCTAATCAAACAAGTTCATTTAAAAAGATAAATGAACTAAAAAATAATTTGCAATATGAAATGTTTCTTGTAGCCTACTATAAAGGAAATCGCAATTTAACAGATGTTATCGATCTTGACAATCTATCAAATCAATCTTTTGATAGATTTGGAGCTTTAACAAATACTTTTGATGCAATTGCAGATTTTACAGATTTATCTAACTGGTTTTTTGTGAGAGAACTACAAGAACTGAGAGAAGGAAAAAAAAGAGGGGATATTAATTTTGAACTTTCGGATTTACGGCAAATACGAAAAGCAATTTCCACAATCATTGCACCAAATGCTCGTGTTTACTTTACTCAAAAAGCTTCTGCACAACTTATGGTTGAATGGGAAACTGAAACAGGCGAAAAAATTGAACTATCGCTTAACCAATTAAGTTCAGGATATCGCAATATGTTAGCCCTTGTGATGGACTTTGCAAGACGTTTAGCACAGGCAAACCCACAGATGGAAAACCCATTAGAAGCTGAAGCAGTATTAATGATTGATGAGCTAGATTTACACCTACATCCAACTTGGCAACAAAAAATTATTCCTAACCTCCGCAAAGTATTTCCTAATACGCAAATTATTGCCACCACCCATAGCCCCGAAATTGTCACCACTGTAGAACGTCATCAGGTCAAAATTTTAGAAAACTATCAAATCAAAGAATGTCCTACCCCAACTAGAGGTAGATCAAGTTCAGACATAGTGCGTGATGTTTTGGGACTAGAAAAATTACGTCCAGACACTGAAGAATCACGGACATTAACGGCACTTTTTGATGCG
The DNA here is from genome assembly GCF_006937785.1 of Pseudanabaena sp. UWO311. Lineage (GTDB taxonomy): Bacteria > Cyanobacteriota > Cyanobacteriia > Pseudanabaenales > Pseudanabaenaceae > Pseudanabaena. Next base: position 31,603 of record NZ_SJEE01000001.1, on the reverse strand, counting down.
ATCGATAATGGTAACTTAGAAGAAGCAAAACAGCTTCGTGACAGATTACAGGATTGGGAACATTTTGATCCTGATTTGATTAGAGCAGATATGCAAATCCATCGGTTACAGAGAAAAGTTAATGCATGAAAAAAGTCCTCAAATCCCCAGAGCCATATGAGCTTACACAATAGACTTAATCGGAAATAAGTGAAAGCCTTACTACACAAGGTTTTCAGAAACACCCAAGAAATCGATAAAATGCTTACTGCATAAGAGTTTGATGGCATTTTGGCTGTTTTATTTCCGATTAAGTCTAATATAAACAACGATATACAAGTCAACTCAGAAAGTGGGGCAAACACGCAAGTAAAAAATCCGATCTGAAGTCAGCAATTCAAAGCACCTTAGTCTCAGATCAAAAGGGCATTTGCGCTTATTGTGAAACTCGGATTCGAGAAAAATTTTGTTCAGTTGAGCATTTTATTCCCTGCGAACAATCAACCCGTGAGCAAAATTATGATCTTGATTGGCAAAATATGTTAGCCGTTTGTAAGCTGCCAGGGGCTATTGAGGATGAAAATATTGATAATTCGCAATTACCTCACAAATATCCCTGTTGTGGTAAAGCCAAAGCTAATTTTGTTCCTGATGGGCGTTTATTAAATCCCCTAGAGCTACCCACAGCAAGATTATTTCGCTTTAAAAGGGAAGATGGTGAAATTTTACCCGATGAAGCTAATTGTGAGAAAGTGGGCATTCCTGTTGCAGTTGCTCAATTCACTATTCAAACATTAGGGCTGAATGTTGAGCGATTGAAAACACTGAGATTAGCGGTAATTAAGAAAATAGAAGAAGAACTTGACTCTTATGATGACGGAATAATTGATCCAACTATAATCGAAAAGCAATTAGCCGCAGAATATTTTGATAATGGAAAAGAGAACTATCCGAGGTTCTTTACGACAATCCGTTGGGCGTTAAGTAAAGGAGCAGAAGATCATCTGCTTTATATTTCCTACTCAGGCTAGATATAGCCTTATCGAGACAAAATTAAGGCTTTGCGCGATCGCATGAGTGGCAAGTCGATCGCAACCTGTCTTGGTAAATGGGTTGGCAGCTCAAACTGGTCGTCCTAAAACCGAGAATTCAGGTAAGTTTTATCAAAGATTGCCATATTGCTTAGCCTCTAAGCGAAACATTTGTGTCATAGTTTTTTAATTACGTGAGGTAAGCAACTATGAGCGGGCGCATCTTAGGGACAACTAAAATTTTAGGAGTGATGGGTTTTCCTGTCAGTCATAGTCTTTCACCTGTGATGCATAATGCCGCGATCGCAGCGATGGGAGTGGACTATGTGTATGTGCCTTTTCCGATTCCTGTGGAGCAATTACCTGCGGCAATCGCAGGTTTGAAAGCTGTTCAATCAGTGCAAGGCTTTAACCTGACGATCCCTCATAAAGTTGAAGTGATGCCTTTACTTGATGAAGTCTTACCGATCGCTAAAGCCGTTGGTGCAGTCAATACAGTAAGGCGGGTTGGCGAACGATGGGTTGGCACAAATACTGATGTGGCAGGTTTTTTAGAGCCACTCAAGAAACTTAACTGTGATTGGGAAAATATGCCTGCTGTGATCCTTGGTAGTGGTGGAGCGGCTAAGGCAGTAGTTGCTGCTTGCTTGGAATTGGGCTGTTCGGTAATTCATGTAGTGGGGCGAGATCCCAAAAAGATGAAAAAATTTCATGGAGCAATGACTAGCCAACTCCATGATTACAATCTGCGGGTACATCCTTGGGCATCAATACCCCACTTGCTAGAGGTTGCAGGAATCGTCATTAATGCCACGCCGATCGGGATGGCAAGCGATCCAAATACACCAATTTCTGTTTCAGAAATGAATTTATTGCCTGATCATGCGATCGCCTATGACCTGATTTATACACCACTTCCCACTAAATTTTTACAAATCGCGGCTGCTAGGGGACTCAAAGCGATCGATGGCTTAGAAATGCTAATTAATCAGGGTGCGATCGGGCTAGAGTTTTGGTTAGACCAAACCATCCCGATTGAGATCATGCGCCAAGCATTGCTTCAGCATCTGGCTACCAAACACTAAAAAGCAAATCGCACGCTTAGCGTGCGATTTGTAGCCTAGCTACTGACTTGCGTAGGGATGTAAAACTACTGCTTTGAGAATGCGATCGCCTTTCCAAAGTGGCAGCGACAGCCATAATTTACCCTCATCGATCCATTGCTGGCGCAGAGCAGCACTACTAAGCTTTGGATCGTTAGATTTGATGCAAATAATATTTACAGTCGGTTCGCAGACCATTTCTAATTCGGTTGAATCTTCAACCCATTGACGCAGATTGTCTGATAGATCAAGCGATCGCTCCACAAGATAACGACAACCTGAAATTCCCATCGCTTTCAGAGCCATCCATAACTTGAGGCTATCAGTCCGTCTTGTTCCCTGCAAATTGAGATTTCCGAAGTTAAGCGTGTGAGCATCCATATAGGGAAGTTCCCCATCAAAGCCATCAACGAGATGCTGCTTATCTTTCACGATTAGCATCGCACAGGTTCGTGCTACCCATAGCCATTTTTGCGGATTAAAGGTCATGGAGTCAGCAAGTTCACAACCTTGAAATAATGGTTGTAGTTTTGGGGTAAAAATGCCTGCGCCACCATAAGCCGCATCAATATGAAACCAACAATCATAACGTTTAGCAATTTCACCTACCGATTGAATTGAATCAATTGCTCCTGTTACTGTTGTCCCTGCGATCGCAGCCACAAAAAAAGGTTTTTTTCCTTCCTGAATAGACTTCTGAATAGCAGATTCCAATTCCTCTAAAATGATTTCGCCACGATAGTTAGTTGGTACTCGCACTAAGTTCTCTTTGCCAACTCCGATTACATTCATCGCCTTCTCAAAAGAAGTATGTGCAGCATCAGAAACGAATGCAACTAAATCGCTGGAATTTCCTGCTTTCTTGCTCTGTGGCAGTTTCCAGTTTCTCGCTAATAATAGTCCTGAAATATTGGCAAGGCTACCACCAGCAGTAAGTGTGCCAAAACAATTAGTTCCCATTCCAAAGATATTACCGAACCATTGCATCAATTGTGCTTCCATTTCTGTAAAAACAGGGGCGAGTTCATAGCTCAGCATGTTGTTGTTAATTGCTGAAACTAGAGCATCTGCCCAGATTGTAATCGCAGTAGGAACACTGTCCATATGTCCCATATAGCGAGGATTTTGGAAGTTGACAGTACGAGGCAAAATCTGCGATCGCACTTCTGAAAGCAATTCTGAAAGCTCTTGTCCTTGATCAGGAATAAGAATATCAAAAGCAGATTCATCTTTTACAAAGGGCTGATTTTGAGTATCCAAAACTGAATCCACAATCAGATCAACAAAGGCATATCCTAACTTACGGATGTCTTCGAGATTAGAGAGATCGGGATTAAGAAAGTGTGAATCAAGGAATGATTTTCTTGAAGAATCGGGCATTGTTGCTTTTTTTGTAAATAATATCCAATAAAAATCAGGGATTTAAAAGCTGTGGCGCACGCTGCCGAGTGCGCCACAGCTTTGGGGATTCCTAACTTTTAGCTATTGATGTAAGGAATGCGTGGAATTGAAGCAATCAAAGCCTTGGTATATTCATGTCGAGGATTGGTCAACACTTCTACAGTACTGCCCTGCTCTACAATTTTACCTCCACGCATCACGGCAATGCGATCGCAGAAAAATTGAGCAACAGCTAGATCGTGGGTAATGAAGATATAAGTTAGCTTAAATTCCTCCTTAAGATCGCGCATTAACCGCAAAACTTGACTTTGAATCGAAGCATCGAGCATACTCACAGGCTCATCACAAATGACTAATTTCGGGTTAGTAATTAAAGCACGGGCAATCGCCACTCGTTGCAATTGCCCTCCTGACAAATCTGAAGGATAGCGCTCGGCTAATTGTGAATTCAGTCCTACCTTTTCGAGAATTGCATATACTTTTTCGCGAGCAGATTCGAGATTAGGTTCAAGTTTATGAATCAGCAATGGATCGGCGACGCTATGAAACACCGTCATATAAGGACTAAAGCAAGCACGCGGATCTTGGAAAATCATCTGCATCTGCGATCGCATTTGGCGTAGTTGTTCGCCTTTGAGTCTAGTTAGTTCCACGCTATTAAATCGCACGGAACCGCGATCGGGCTTAATCAATTGCAAAATTGCTCGCCCTGTCGTGCTCTTGCCAGAGCCACTTTCACCAATAATACCAAATGTTTCTCCTGAGACTATTTCCAAATCAACGCCATCAACTGCCTTGACTAAACCAATCGAAGGATCAATAAATCGCGTTAACAGATTGCCGCCAGTGACATAATGTTTTTTGAGATTACTAACATAGAGCATTACTCTTGATGCTGATTTTTGGGTGACTTGGACTTTTGCAATTGCATTAGTCTCTTCAGAATCTTGGTTCTCTTCCAGAGCATTTTCTGGAATGTTTTTTGGGATATCTTCGCGAACTTCCTGATTTTGTACTTCAGAAATATCTTGAAAATCTTGATTAGAAGCTAACTCTTCGGGATGGAAATGGAGAACAGATGCTAATAAGCTTTGTGTATAGGGATGTTGCGGGGAACGGAAAATTTCTTCAACCGATCCTGTCTCTACAATCACTCCGTTATACATAACTGCTATGCGATCGCAATATTCAGCAACCATCCCAAGATCGTGGGTGACCAATAGCAAGCCCATAGAACGACTTTTGCGAAGTTCGGTTAGTTCTTTGAGAATATCTGTGGCAACAGTGACATCAAGGCTAGTGGTTGGCTCATCGGCAATTAATAAAACAGGATTCAGCAGTAATGAAAGGGCGATCGCGACTCTCTGACGCATCCCACCACTAAATTCATGGGGATATTGCCTAGCTCGTGATGGATCGATACGAACAGCTTTAAGCGCATCCTTGAGTCGTTGTTTAGCGGATTCTGATGTTAGCTTAGGATAATGGGATGCTAATACTTCTAGACCATGCGCCTCTATGCTCATGAGTGGATCGAGTCTTGTCATCGGATCTTGAAATATTAATCCGACCTTTTCACCGCGCCATGTGCCGTCTTTTTTCTCAGCGATCGCTTCGCCATCGACACAGATTGTCCCTTCAATGCTGGCATATTTGGGTAATAGCTTAATTAGCGATCGCCCAATCGTCGATTTACCACAGCCACTTTCACCGATTAAACCTAGAGCTTCACCTGCTTGTAAATGAAAAGTAACGCGATCGACCGCAGGCTCTGCATCGCCATAACGAACAGTCAAGTTTTCGACTTCAAGCAGCATGTTTTTTAAGGACTGAGTATCTAAGCATCTCAAGCTAAAATATCATGCTTCAAGACACTTACAGTGCTTTGCGCTATCAGGGCAACCAAGATTTTTGTTAAAAGTGTTGCTTTGCAACACTTTTAACAAAAATCTTCTGATCTTCTGAGTCAAAAAATAATACCAAAACACAAAGTGGCGCAGCCATTTTGTGTTTTTAAAACCCTTACAGGGTTTGGTTTTTAATTCACAGAAGTGTTGTCACACTTTTGTGAATTGGTATAACAGAGAGTTACGGCGCAAAGCACCGCAACTCTCTGTTTCCACTAAATTGGTAAAAGCTATACAAGCTAGATATCGAGATAACGATGAATTGCAGTAAGGTCTAGATGCGCTTCTAGTAAGCCTGCCATGTCGTTATAAAGCTTTTGTTGATGATCTAGCCAAGAGATAGAGGCTGGCTGATGTTCAGGAATATTTGCCAATCTGGTTAAAGCTTGGCGCACAGCCGCAGACTCAAATAAACCATGTAAATAACTTCCCCATACCCGATCGCATTGCATTCCTTCATCACGAAACTCGCGATCGCCTTGCACTTGCAATAAAGGTCGATTTTGCGAAGATTCACTTATCTCAATTAATTTGGTAACGCCCATATGAATCTCGTATGTCATCCATTCATCCATAGACTGCTCTGATTGCCAGATTGCCTGCACCTGACGCACTTGTTTTGTAGGCATAAACTCGGTGCTAATTGGTAACAGTCCCAAACCTTTTACTTCGCCTGATGAACCAGCCACACCTTCGCGATCGCATAGATATTTCCCCAACATCTGATAACCGCCGCAAATCCCAACTATCGGCACACCGTGACGATGTGCAGTAAGAATTGCATCTGCTAATCCTGACGTTTTTAACCATTGCAGATCGCTTAGAGTGTTTTTGCTTCCGGGAAGAATAATGATCTTTGCATTGGCTAAGTCCGCAATGTTTTTTGCCCAAACTGTCTCTATGCCTAAATCTAATTGCCAAGGCTGACTATCTTGAGAATTAGACAAATATGGAAATCTAATCCACGCGATCTTCGCACCCTGACCTTTAGCTTCCGCTTCGCTACATAGACTGTCTTCGCTCTCAGGTTGTAGATCTGAAGCATAGGGAAGCAAACCTAAATAGGGAAGATGCGGCATGTGATCGCGAAAGTGTTTCTCTGCATCACTAAACAATCTCAAATCGCCACGAAACTTGTTCACTATAAAGCCTAATCCCAAATCCCTTGCAGTTTCAGGTAGAAGCTGATGCGTCCCAATTATCTGAGCAAATACACCTCCCTTCTCAATATCACCAACTAGAATCCATCGTCCTTGCAAATGAACAATCGGGCGTAAATTCACAAGATCGCGATGCATGAGATTAAGTTCTACAGGGCTGCCAGCACCTTCTAGCAGCAAAATATCACAGCGATCGCGCCAATATTCGAGAGAGTCGCGCACAGTCTCCCAGAGCTTTTCGATATGTTGATAATAATCAATTGCGGCGATATGTTGACGGGCTTCTCCCAATAGTACCAATTGCGATGTTCCATTTCCCGATGGCTTTAAGAGAATAGGATTCATCTCTACGATTGGACGCATTCCACAGGCTATCGCTTGCACTGCTTGCGCTCTTCCTATTTCTCCCCCTTCTAAGGTCACGTAGGAATTATTCGACATATTTTGCGCTTTAAATGGAGCAACTTTCACTCCATTGCGTCTGAGCCATGCTCCTAATGCAGTAACCATCCAGCTTTTGCCAGCATTAGATGAAGTTCCCAAAACAGATATGGCTTTCATAATATCGATGATAAGTTTAGTAGGGGCGTTGCCCCTACTAAACTTATCATCGAATTCCTGTGCTAGAGCTATCTCCTAACTTTCTAATTTTAATTTTTGCGGCAAGTCTCGATCGCTTAATTGGCGATCCTGTTAATTGGCTGCATCCAGTGCAGGTCATGGGTTGGTTCATCTCGCAATTTACTGATTTGGTGCTGATCGAAGATCCTGCTTCTAGCAATCGTATTCCTCGCTTTTCGCCACTAATCATGAAAGTGCTAGGCATGATTTTAGGAGTTAGCATGATCTTGGGAAGTGGTGTAGTAAGCTGGCTGATCTCGATCGCATCGGCAAAAGTCCATCCGATTTTAGCGATCGCTGTTTCCAGTATTTTACTAGCCGCTTGTTTTGCTGGGCGCAGTCTTCGTGATGCTGCTGAGTCAGTGCTAGCTGTCCTGCAAACTGGCAATATCGAAAATGCTCGTCAAGAGTTAAGTCGCTATGTAGGGCGTGACACAGAAGATTTGACCGAATTAGAAATTTTACGGGCTGTACTGGAAACTGTGACCGAAAATGCGATCGATGCCGTGACATCGCCATTGTTTTATGCCTTGATTGGCTCAGCATTGTTTGATTATGGTGGCGTAGTTTTAGCGATCGCTTACAAAGCATCTAGTACTCTCGATTCAATGGTTGGTTATCGCGAGGCTCCCTATACCGATCTAGGTTGGTTTAGCGCCAAAACCGATGATGTACTGACTTGGTTGCCCTGTCGATTAACGGTTATTACTTTAGCCTTACTTTCAGGAAAGCCAATTTATGTTTGGCAAATTTGCGATCGCGATGCTAAGCAAGACCCTAGCCCCAATTCTGGATGGAGTGAATGTGTGTATGCGGCAATCTTGCAAGTGCAGCTAGGTGGCGAAAATCGCTATCGTGGACTTGTCAAACAAAAGCCTTTATTAGGAGATGCAATCAAAGCGATTACATCTCCCAAAATTTCACAAGCACTTAAACTAACGCGCACCTGTTTTTTAATCTGGCTTAGCTTCGCCATAGTCATAGTCAATAAATAGTAAAAAGGGATGCTCCGCATCCCTTTTTACTATTTACTAATTTGGCGACATTCATCACCAGATATCGATTTAGTGCTTCCATCAGGTAAAACCTTAACGCAGGCAATGTCGGTTTTTGGAGCAAAGAAAGTATAGGCAATAACACCTGATAGCAGTATCAAGGAAGCGGGAATTAGCACATTGAAGGATAACCATTTTGGTCGTAATTTCTTCTTGAGATTTGCTAATTTGTTCTGTACTGCCAAAATATGTGGATGCTTATCTTCAAGCGATCGCTTATAAATTTTGATTGCTTGTTCATAAAGATTTTTTACTTCTTGATAGCGCTTTTGAGAATAGTATATGGCTGCTAAATCTACTAAACTCGCCGCAATTTCTGGATGCTCTACACCTAACACCTTTTTTTTAATTTCTAAAGCTTGCAAAAACAATGATTCTGCTTTTGAATATAAAGCCTGAGAATTATAAATTGCTGATAAATCAAGCATTGCTGAGACAACATCAGGACTCTCTTCCCCCAGAGTCAGCTTACGGATGTTGATCGCTTGTATAAATAACTTTTCGGTCTTATCGAATTGGTTTTGGGAATAACTAATTACTGCTAAATCTATTAAGCAATTAGCAACATTAGGGTGTGATTCTCCATACAAATGTTGATTGACAATTAAAGTTTGCTCAAGATAGTTTTCAGCATCAGTATATTTACCTGACTTACGATCTTTTTTTGCTAGTTCTTGCAAGCATTCAAGAAAAATAGAAACTTTGCCTTGCGCGTAAGGCGGCTCAGGCTCAATTCGATAAACGGCAAGAGTATTGCTACTAAAAACAATTTCATCTCCATGCATTAAGACCCATGAATCGCGCATTTCCCCATTAATCAACAATCCATTTGTACTTTTCCCTTTTTCAGGAGTCCCATCACTAAGACGAAATAATTGTAGTAAAGGATCTGGTACAGGAATTCCTATTAAAGTTGCATGTTCCCGCGACACTGACTGCGATCGCAAGACAATATCGTTTTCTGGAGATCGTCCAAGTACATAGCTCTTACTATCTAGTAAAATCCGTTGCTGTCCTTCAGGATCTTTCAAAATTAGATAATGCTCATATTGACTACCTTCAACTACGGTTGCATCTTGAGAAGTAATGGATCTAGGATTCATATTAATATCAGCAATTTCTAATTATTGAAGAGCTCGATAGTCAGAAGATTCAGATACTTGAAAATAATGACCTTGATTAAAACTAGCCTACCCACATCAAACTTGCAAGAATCAACATAATACATTTGGCTGAAGCAAGCCGATATGATGGTTTCCGTCACATCGACTTTTTCCAAATAAATCGCAAAATGGTTGCTGTAAGTTTTGACTGCTTTTAAACTATTTTAGGTTTTGTTTATGCACTTTTAAAAAAGCGAATAATTTCTCGAACTTGTTCTAAAAATTGGCTATCAGCACTCAATTGTGCGATCGCTTGTCGAGATTCACGGGCTAAGCGATCATGATCCAGTGCATTTGTTGCTCGTAAATCTTCAACATTTGCACCTAGTCGTGATAGATCTTTGCGCATCTCATTGGCAAATTGCTCATACTTTGTCACCCATGAATAGGGATTTTCAGTGCTTAGTTGCTCGTTAATTTGTCGAACGGACTCTTCTAAATTAGCAAACCTTTGCCTTAATTCCATCACGTCTTCGCGAGGGTAATCAATTTGCTGTGAGATTAACCTTAAGCGTTGAGCTATATATTCATAGGCACTTATTGCAGGACGTAATATTGTCAGCAACAGCGCCGCGATCGCACCCACATAGCCGATAGTGCCAATGCCACTTGATGCTAAAACATATAGAGCGATAGCCGAAATTACATGTAACCCAATCGCCAATCCTAGGGATTTTTGGGCAAGCGATCGGACATATGGTAATTGGTTCTCATCAACGGCGATGCCTTTATCCTTAGAAATTTCAGCTTGATTGAGTACAGCCTTAGATTGAAAGTAAACGTTCCAAGGCACTGTCACGATGATAATCAGCCAGACAAAAATGCTTGCACCAATTACCCAATCAATAAAATTACCAAAGGGTAAATTCAACCATTGAGTCAGACCAAATCCCGCCAGAAAAATCAGTAGTAAAGCTCCCAGCCAACCAATAAAATTACCCATAGGATTTACCTGAATATATCTGTACCAAAAGATAAAAGGCGGAGCTTTGCGCCGCCTCTCTTTAAAAAAATTTAAGTCGCTCAGCAAAATCAAATATTAAACCAAAAAAAATGTACCGCCCGCTGCGCGGGCGGTACATTTTTTTGGGTTTTGCCGAGTTACTTAATTAGGGAATTTTTGTGGGAACTGAGCAGTTTCTACACTCAACGCTACCGTCTGACCATTACGTTTGACTTCCATATTAATCTTGTCGCCAACAGCACGATCTTCCACTAATTGAGTGACCTGATCAGCAGTCAAAATTTCTTTGTCGTTAAACTTGGTGATTACATCACCACGCTTAGCACCTGCTTTTGCCGCAGGAGAATCATCAACAACTCTGGTAATCAGGACACCTTTATCTTCGGAGATTTTAATTCCAAACTCAGTGTCTTGATTGACCTGTTTCTTGACATTTGCATCAACTGTCACCATCTGAATACCAAGATAGGCGCGACTGACTTTACCACTCGCGATTATCTGTTTAGCAATGCGCTGAGCAGTTTCAATGGGAATTGCAAAACCTAATCCCTGAGCGCCTTGAATGATTGCAGTGTTTACCCCGATCACCTCACCATTTTGATTAAGCAGAGGTCCACCTGAGTTTCCAGGATTAATTGCGGCATCAGTTTGAATAAAGCTAACTCGCTTATCGACTCCAATTTGTCCACTATTGCGACCGATCGCACTGATGATTCCTGCTGTAACTGTATTGTCTAAGCCAAGAGGATTACCGATCGCGATCGCCCAGTCGCCTGGCTGCAAATTTTGAGAACTACCAATGCTCACAGTAGGCAAATTATCTGGCTTAACTTGGACAACAGCAATATCGGTAAGTTCATCGCTACCTAAGACTTTACCTTCAATTTGGCGACCATCTTTAAGAATCACAGTCACTTTGTCCGCTCCACTAACAACGTGAGCATTGGTGATGATGTCACCTTCTTTGTTGATGATAAAGCCTGAACCAGTGCCGCGTTCAACCCGTTCCTTGGGCATCCGACGTAGTTGATCGCCAAAAAACTGGCGAAACATGGGATCGTCCATAAATTCCTGAGGAATTTGTTGGTTACTAGCGACAGTACGTGAGGCGTTTATTCTGACAACGGCCGGGCCAGTGCGATTAACTGCCTCCACAACATAATTACGGGGGACTGAGATTGATTTCACTCTGTCGCTATCCTGTGCGATCGCAGGTGATATCGATGCAACCTGACTAACAGGGGTAATTACTGTTGTATTTGGCGATCGCACTCCTGACACAACCGCCCAAGCTCCCAAGATGACACCTAATAGCAGCATCGAAACATAAATCAAAGGTTGCTTGTAACGAGATTTTTTATTTGAGTCTCTCATAGCTATTTCCGCGACCAATAATACCTAACATTCTACAAAAAATTTTTTATCGGGTTAATCTTTGATGCTAGACGGAAAACCGTCACTTAATACTTAGCCACAGTTCTAAGGGATAACGCATCACCCAAGAGAACTTAATTCCCACAAATATCTGCTACAAATATTTGCCACAAATATCTATATTTTGTGTTACTGAGTATTGCTGATTATACCAATTCACAAAAGTGTCGCCACACTTTTGTGAATTAAAAACTAAGCCCCGTTATGGTTTTAAAAACACAAAATGGCGTAGCCATTTTGTGTTTTGGTATTATTCACTGGCGGGTAGTAAATCGTCGTTCTTATTTACATCTGACGCTAAAGCAAACCCAAAAGTGCCGCCCGCATATCTGGGTTTGTTTTATACCTACGCTTAATGGCTTAACTGCTTAACTGCAAAACACACACAAAACATGCTATTCAGAGGAAACTTGCCCCCTCTCTATAGTCTGTTTTGTTAATTAATCTTGACGTAAAAACTTTTTGGCAAACTAAACTTAACTGCATCTTTAACGTCCCTTAACCTTTGGTTGACGGATGCAGTTTAGTATCAATCATGTCTAGTTTAAATGCTTAGTCAACCGTAACAGATATAATCGCAGTAAGATTTTTATGATGTCCAAGAAGAATATCAATCGTAGTGTTGTAACTTTTGTAGCAGGCGTTACACTAGCCGCAACACTTGCATCCTGTAGCGGAAGCGACACCAAACCTAGTACTCCTAGTGCAACTAGTCCCGCAGCAACTACCACAACGGCTGCTAAAGAACCTGCTAAGGAACCTGCTAAAGCTCCTTCCAACTTATCTGGCAATATCACCATTGATGGTTCCAATACAGTCGCTCCTATTAGCAAGGCTGTTGCAGAAGATTTTGCAAAATCAAATCCTGGGGTGAAAGTTCCTGTTGGTTCAAGTGGCACTGGTGGCGGCTTCAAGAAATTCTGCTCTGGAGATATCGATATTTCTGGTGCTTCTCGCCCGATCAAAGCCAAGGAAGCTGAAGATTGCAAGGCTAAGAATGTTGATTTCGTTGAACTTCCAGTCGCTGTTGATGGCTTGACTATAATTGTTAATAAAGAAAACACTTGGGCAAAGTGCCTCACAGTTCCCGAACTCAAGACCCTTTGGAGTCCAGACTCTGAAGGTAAGGTCACAACTTGGGATCAAGTAAGACCTGAGTTCCCTAAAGAAACGATCGCTTTATTTGGTCGCGGTGCAGATTCGGGTACATTCGACTACTTCACTGAAGCAGTTAACGGCAAATCTAAGGCAATTCGCAAGGACTATCAACCAACTGAAGATAGCAATATCATTGTGAAAGGCGTTCAAGGCGGCAAAGGCGCGTCAGGTTTCTTGGGAGTTGCTTATTTTGAAGAAAACGCAAAGACCTTGAATGCGGTTGAAGTCGATGGTGGTAAGGGTTGTGTCGCACCAACAACCGATAACATCACCTCTGGTAAATACTCGCCATTGTCTCGTCCGCTATTTATCTATGTGTCCAAGAAAGCTCTAGCACGTCCTGAAGTTAAGGCTTACATTGATTTTTATCTAACTAGTACGAAGTTGGTGAAAGAAGTCGGCTACGTTAATCTTCCTGCTGACGCGCTCACCAAAGTTGTCGCTCGATTCAAGGCTGAGAACGTTGGTTCAACCTTCATGGATGCACCTGCTGGAGTATCTGTTTCGGAATTGATGGCAAAAGACCTGAAATAGTCCTGATTTAAGCCCTTCCCAGCATTTGGGAAAGGGCTTATTTTTGTGATTTACTTGTTTGATTTACTTGATTGAAAAACTTCATTGTCAATTTTTGTGAATATTCCTGAACCCGATTCACTCGATATTTATCAACGTCGCGATCGCAATATTAAAGAAAATGCGATCGGCTATGCGTTGCTTATTTGTGCCTGCATTTCTGTACTGACGACCATAGCGATCGTTTTTGAGCTTTCCTCGGAAACCATCAGCTTTTTTGGCAAGGCAAATATTGGCGAATTTCTATTCGGCAAAACCTTGCCAGATGGCAACTATAGCTGTAGTTGGACACCTCAATTTTCCGAAAAAAGCTTTTGTATATGGCCGACTGTGAACGGCACTATCATGGTGGCTCTGATCGCGATGTTGGTAGCAACTCCTCTGGGACTAGCAACTGCTATCTATTTGTCAGAATATGCATCACCAAGATTAAGCAAGTTTTTGCGCCCTGTAATCGAGTTGCTTGCTGGCGTGCCAACGGTCGTATACGGCTACTTTGCGTTGACCTTTATTACCCCTGTTCTTAGTAAGATTATTCCTAATTTGCAAGGCTTTAATGCTCTCAGCGCGGGTTTAATCATGGGCGTAATGATCGTACCAACCATCGCTTCAATTAGTACTGATGCCATGCGTGCAGTACCGATATCTCTACGTGAAGCCGCCTATGGGCTTGGCTCGACCAAGAAAGAAGTCTCGACAAATGTCGTACTTCCTGCTGCTTTGTCAGGTATATGTGCTGCCATCATTTTGGGCATATCTCGCGCCGTTGGTGAGACGATGATTGTAGCGATCGCCGCAGGACAAAAACCTACTCTCACTCTCGATCCCAGACAAACTGTTGGTACAATGACGGCTTATATCGCTCAAGTCGCAAAGGGTGATTCACGGGTTGGTAGCGTTGAATATCAAGCACTTTTTGCAGTAGGTATGACGCTTTTTCTAATCACGCTCCTTCTCAACATTATTAGTAAGCAAATTAGCAAGCGTTTCCAAGAAACCTATGAATAACGGTTCAGAAATATTAGATACGTTTGGCGGACAATCTAGCGATTCAAAATTTGACCCGAAACTAGAATCTCGACAGTTATGGGGCAACATATTTGCAGGCTTTTGCATTTTCGCTACCCTACTTGGTTTAGTTGTCCTCGTTGTATTAATTTTCAATGTAGTCAAAGATGGTTCTAGTCGTCTCAACTGGGATTTATTTAAGTTGTATCCATCTCGCCGACCTTTAGAATCTGGGTACAAAGCCGCGATTCTAGGATCTATTTCGATGGTCGCGTATGTGTTACTCTTGGTAGTCCCGATTGGAGTTAGCTCCGCCATCTACCTAGAAGAATATGCCAAGAAAAATTGGTTTACAGAGTTAATCGAATTAAATATTTATAATCTAGCTGGTATTCCCTCGATCATTTATGGTCTGTTGGGCTTAGGGCTATTTGTACGGGGCATTTATAGCGGTAGAGCTGTATTGGTTACAGGGATTTTAACGATTACATTGCTAATTTTGCCCCCAGTAATTGTTATTTCCAGAGAAGCAATTCGCGCCGTCCCACAATCAATTCGTCAGGCTTCCTATGGAGTTGGTGCAACTAAGTGGCAAACAATTCGCCATCACGTTTTACCTTCAGCTCTACCAGGGATTTTAACAGCCGTGATTATCTCTACCTCCAGAGGTATTGGCGAAACGGCTCCAATTATCGTCCTTGGGGCTGGTACGGTTCTGTTTGACCCAAAAGCTTCACCCATCAACTTTGGAGCTTTATCCAGTGGTAAAATAGGAGATGTATTCACCGACACATTATGGTCAAACGATAATTTCTTCTCAGTTCTGCCATCCCAGATTTATGACTGGGTGGGTGATCCTAAGCCAGAGTTTCAAGTACTTGCTTCAGCAGGTATCGTTGTTTTACTGGTGTTAGTTTTAGGGATGAATTTAATTGCCATTTTCTTACGCAGTCGGGCTAAGTGATTCGAGTCCTTGTGCAGGGTATCCGTTTGCAAAGTATTTTATGAAAGATAATAATTACGAATCTGGTTTCTTACAATGAACTTAAGCAGCAACTCCTCTGAAAATCAGGCAATTTTAAAGGTCGAAGACGTTAATGTTTTTTACAGCTCCAACTCTCCAGCAGTAGCAGGCGTTAATTTAGAAATCTTCAAAAATCAAATCACTGCTTTTATTGGTCCTTCGGGATGTGGTAAAAGCACAATTTTGAGATGTTTTAATCGTCTTAATGATTTGATTGAAGGTGCAAGAGTTAAAGGCGTAATCTCCTTCAATGGTCATAACCTTTACGATCCCAAGATCGATCCTGTGGCAGTACGTCGTCACATTGGTATGGTATTTCAGCGCCCTAATCCATTTCCAAAATCGATTTATGAAAACATCGCGTTTGGTCCTCGGATCAATGGATTTAAGGGTTCTAAGAATGATATGGATGACTTAGTAGAAAAGTCATTGAGATCGGCTGCGATTTGGGATGAGGTCAAAGATAAGCTTCAAGAAAGTGGTTTAGCCCTCTCTGGTGGTCAACAACAACGTTTGTGTATTGCTCGTGCGATCGCAGTTGAGCCACAGGTGATCTTGATGGATGAGCCTTGTTCGGCACTTGACCCTATCTCAACTCTTCGCATTGAAGAGTTAATGCAAGAGTTAAAGCAGAAATATACGCTGGTAATCGTGACCCACAATATGCAGCAAGCTTCGAGATCGGCTGATATGACTGCTTTCTTTAATACAGAACTTACCGAAAGTGGTAAGCGTACAGGTAAGTTAGTGGAAATTGATCGCACCTCAGTTATCTTCAGCAGTCCTAAGCAAGTAGCCACTGAGGAATACATTAGCGGTAGATTTGGCTAAAGCTAAAAATCAAGATTAAAATAAGTAAAGAGAGCGCTTGGCGCTCTCTTTACTTATTTTTGTGGCTAATAAACTTTCATGGTTTTAACAAGTACTGAATCGATCGCTGGTCAATATTGGCTATGGCGTGAACAAAAAATTTATTTTGTCAAAGCGGGAAATAATTCTCAGCGTCCACCACTGCTCTTAGTGCATGGATTTGGGGCATCAACAGATCACTGGCGCAAGAATATCTCTGAACTTAGTCAAGACTTTGAAGTATATGCGATTGATTTGTTAGGCTTTGGGCGATCGCAAAAACCTGCATGGCAATATAGCGGCAATCTTTGGCGCGATCAGCTCCATGATTTTATTACCGAAAAAATTCAACGTCCAACCGTAATTGCTGGTAATTCCCTTGGTGGTTATTCTTCGTTATGTGTAGCTGCTGATTATCCTCAATCAGTGGCAGGTGTGATCTTACTCAATAGTGCGGGGCCATTTACAGATACCAATCCTCTTGGGGCTAAGAAAGTAAATCCAATCCAAAAAGCGATCACCCCAGCCTTGCAGAAAGTCCTACGCCAGCCTTGGGCAAATCAATTGTTATTTAACTTCGTCCGTCAAAAATCTCGTATTCGTAGCACTTTAAAAAAAGTCTATTTAGATCAATCTGCTGTTACCGATCAATTAGTTGAAGATATTTATCGTCCTTCCTGTGATCAGGGTGCTGCACAAGTTTTTGCGTCAGTATTTAGCACACCGCAAGGCAAAAAGGTCGATGAGTTATTAGGATCAATGAGTAGTCCCTTATTAATGATTTGGGGTGAAGGTGATCCTTGGATGAATTCCTGTGCGAGGGGTGCAAAATTTCGTGAGTTTTATCCATCACTCACAGAGCATTACATTAATGCAGGACATTGCCCCCATGATGAGAGTCCAGAGGTCGTGAATAGATTAATTCGAGAGTGGTCTTTGTCTTTATAGCTCAAGAAAAATCTTAAAAGGCTTGCTTTGCAAGCCTTTTAAGATTTTTCTTGGTTTAGGGGACAGCGCAAAGCGCTGTATATTGAATAAACGAATTGATTAGAAAATATAAAATGGCAACTTGGCAATGCATTAGCGGCTGTGGCGCATGCTGCAATCTTGATCCGAAAGATCGCCCTGACCTTGCAGATTACCTCACCGCCGACGAACTTCAAAAATACTTAAGTATGGTGGGTAGCGATGGCTGGTGCATCAACTTCGATCAACTGAACCGCAAATGTACAATTTATGAGCAAAGACCGCGCTTTTGTCGAGTAGAACCTGAGACTTTCTATGACATGTTTGGCGTGGAGCCAGAAGAATTAGATGAGTTTGCGATCGCTTGTTGCGAGGAAAATATTGAGTCAGTTTATGGTGAGAGATCTCTAGAAATACTACGGTTCGAGCAAGCAGTTAATTAGTTCACAAAACCCAAAAAGACAAAGTGCCCGCTAAGCGGGCACTTTGTCTTTTTGGGTTTTGTGATTCTGATCACCAACATATATACATCAGAGTCACATCTATCTACAGATATAAGTCACATCTTTACATAGATACGAGTCACATCTATATCTGTGATTTCAGAGGAAACTAATTGGTATAGGGATAGTCCTTAAAAAGTGACGATACACCAATTCAAGATCTGGTCATCATCACTCGAAAGACTATTTCTCTAATTTAATCCTTATACACCTAGTACAAAAATCATGAGTAACAAGAGTGTCATCAGAAATCTCGTCAACCGTGCTCTTCTCGTCAAACGCCTTACCCCTGAACTAGAAAACATGATTAATCATGAGCTTTCTGAGCAAGGTTATATTACTGATCCTGACTACGAAGCCCTAGAGTATCTCATGCAGGCTATCGATCAAGGTAAAGTCAGGCAAGTTAGCTAATAATTGGCTTAAGCGCCAATTATTAGCCTTGATTTTAGTGCTAAGGGCTGTAGACTAGAATTGCAAAATTTGAAGTCTTGCTTGTATGGGTTATGTGACCTATTCGCAGATAAATTATAAATTCCCATCTCTATCTCGTCGGATAGGTTATTGGTTAATACTTTTTGGGATAACTGCTCTAATTACGATCGCGGTAAATGCTTGCAAATCTGAGTCTGGCATTGTTCCAACTTTGCCACAGCATCCAAATATTCAGGTGTTTTTTAATCAAAATCAAGCCGCTCGATACACCGACCCATATCGAAAAATCGAACGTCTTGGTGACAATCTAGAACGGGTGATGATTGACAATGTTAGTCGATCTAAAGTTAGTCTTGATATTGCTGTCCAAGAGCTACGTTTACCTAATATTGCTAAAGCAATTGTTGAGGCGAAATTGCGGGGCGTAAACGTCCGACTGATTCTCGAAAACAACTATAGTCGAGCTTGGAGCGAATATACACCTGAGCAAGTTGAGAAGCTGAATCCTCGCGATCGCGATCGCTATAAAGAATTTCAGAAGTTTACGGATATTGATAACGATGGTCGCTTAAGTGAAGATGAATTGGATCGTAGTGATGGTTTACGGCTAATCAAGATTACTAATGTGCCTTGGATTGACGATACTGCTGATGGCTCAAAAGGTAGTGGATTAATGCACCATAAATTTATGGTGATTGACGATCAAATAGTTTTGTTTGGTTCTGCAAATTTGACCATGAGTGATATTCATGGTGACTTTACTAGACCTGAGACTAGAGGTAATGCTAATAATCTTGTTCGGATAGAAAGTAAAGAACTCGCCGCAAGATTTAAGCAAGAATTTAATCTAATGTGGGGAGACGGTCCAAATGGAAAACCTGACAGTCTGTTCGGCACGAAAAAACCTTCTCGAAAAATTGATTATCTCATCGTTGGCGGAGCGCAAATCCGACTTAAGTTCTCTCCAGATCCTGAAGATACAGCAAGGGAACAAACCAGTAACGGACTAATCGCCACGGCGATCGCTGGTACTAAGACAAATGTTGATATGGCACTATTTGTCTATTCCGATGAATTTATTTCGACAATTCTGGAAGAGCGTCAACAAGGAAATGTACAGATTCGAGCACTAGTAGAGCCTCAATTTGCCTATCGGGATTATTCGTCAACTCTCGATATGTGGGGGCTTCAGTCCACCCAAGATTGCAGAAGAGGAAAGAGCAGTGCATGGAAACAACCCATTAAAACTGTTGGTATTCCCAATCTTGTATCTGGAGATACGTTGCATCATAAGTTCGCAATTCTTGATCGCAATTTAATTCTTACAGGTTCACACAACTGGACAAAGGCTGCAAACTTCACAAATGATGAAGTTTTAGTTGCCATCCAAAATGAGACTGTAGCAGCACATTTTCAAAGGGAATATGATCGCCTTTATCAAGATGTCACCTTGGGACCCACCGCAAAACTAGTCCAAGCTACTTCCAAAAGCTGCGCTGAGCGAGTTAAAAGCAAGTCTAACTCCTTGATTGAAAATTCAGAATTTTAACAGTCATTCTCGTTATAAAAATCGGTTTTTTGGAGATCTTTCAAAAAACCGATTTTGGTGTTTCCATCGCCGCAGGCGATGGAAACACCAAAATCGGTTTCATATAGTGCTTAAGTTTTGTTAAGCTAGAGTGTCTGAAATTTTTCGCGCCAAAAGTTGCGTTAATACAAATATGGTCAATCTGGTTCCAACCGTCAAACCCACGATCGCTTTCTCTCACTTGGGTTGTGAAAAGAACCGCGTCGATACGGAACATATGCTGGGCTTACTAGTTCAAGCAGGTTATCAAGTCGATAGCAACGAAGAACTAGCCGATTATGTGATCGTTAATACCTGTAGCTTTATCGAAGATGCGCGGCGCGAATCTGTGCGGACACTGGTTGAACTTGCCGATATGGGCAAGCGTATCGTCATCGCTGGCTGTATGGCGCAACACTTTCAGCAGGAACTACTTGATGAAATTCCTGAAGCGGTTGCCCTTGTTGGTACTGGCGACTATCAAAAAATTGTTGATGTAATTGAACGTGCCGAGAAAGGCGAACGAGTCAAAGAAGTTACTCAAGTCCCCACCTATATCGCTGATGACACCGTACCGCGATATCGCACCACCAATGAAGCTGTTGCCTATGTCCGCGTAGCTGAAGGTTGTGACTATCGTTGCGCATTTTGCATCATTCCTCATTTACGCGGCGATCAGCGATCGCGATCGATTGAGTCGATTGTGACTGAATGCGATCGCTTAGCCAGTGAAGGCGTAAAAGAAATTATTTTGATTTCGCAAATCACTACTAATTATGGTCTAGATATTTACGGTCAGCCTCGCCTTGCCGAACTTTTAACCGCTCTTGGACAAGTCGATGTGCCTTGGATCAGAATGCATTACGCCTATCCCACAGGACTTACTCCAAAAGTAATCAATGCGATGAAGTCCACTCATAACGTGGTTCCTTATCTAGATTTACCTTTGCAACATTCACATCCCGATGTATTAAGAGCCATGAATCGTCCTTGGCAAGGGCGGATCAATGACAAGATCATGGAGCAACTCAAAGCTGCACTTCCCAATGCTGTTACCCGTACTACATTCATTGTTGGATTTCCTGGGGAAACTGAGGATCAGTTTGAGCATTTACTAGAATTTGTGAAGCGTCATGAATTTGATCATGTCGGTGTATTTACGTTTTCCGCAGAAGAAGGTACACCTGCCTTTGATTTGCCAAACCAATTACCCGAAGAAGTCAAACAAGACCGCCGCGATCGCATCATGGCAGCTCAACAGGAAATTTCTTTCAAGAATAACCAGTTAGAGATCGGTAAAACCATTGATGTGTTGATCGAGCAAGAAAATCCAGCCACGGGTGAACTAATTGGGCGATCGGCAAGATTTGCTCCTGATGTTGATGGTGTGGTCTATGTTCGCGATCCCCTTGGCAAAGCAACTCTAGGCTCTATGTTTTCCGTCAAAGTTACTGCCGCCGATCACTACGATCTATTTGGTGAAATTGTCTAATAAGTACCTAAACAATTAAAAATTATAAGTCTGTTCTTCCCTTGCTGCGCTTGGCATGGGCAGAACGGTTTTAATGTGAGAGAGTTGCAGCTTAAGGGGTATAGCCTCATTTTGGTATATATAGCTACATAGTTTTTAGAAAATTTATATCAAGACGAGAAAAATAACTTTTATATAACTTTCTAACTTCTATTTACTAACCTTTGTATATCTATTAATGGTTTTAAAAAATAGAAAAGCGTGAATAATAGAATCCAAGAAGTAAAAAATAAGTTTGCGCTGTCCAGCAATCTAAATTCTCTTCTAAATCAGATGCTAGACATTAGAACTCAAACTGACACTCTCTTAAAGAAGCTAAAAGGAAGAACAATGGATACAATTACTAAAGTTAACCAGCTATCCTTCCACCAAGGTTTAAATAGCGAATCCGCCTTTACAATTAAACTTACCAATAGCAAGTTTGATAGCCTCGCGGGATCTGAACTTCTTGCTAATGTTGAGTCTTGGGTTTCAGCTAATGTCATGATGAACAATAAAGAAGTTCCTGTTCTGATTGTTGATATGGAAAATGTTGAATTTATTGATAGTCAAGGTTTACAAAAGCTCTTAGCATGTTTAAGACTAATGCAATCCCACAAGAGTAATTTTTTACTTTGCTCTCAACAACCTTCTGTTCGTCTTGTATTCGAGATTACAAGAATTGATCAACTGTTTGCAGTTTTCCCTAGCGTTAGCAACTTCGTAAATCGCTCTGATGTTCAAAATCAAGGTTCTGACTATCTATTAGCTGCCTAGAATCAGTATAAAAGTGAACATTCTATGCTCTTTGTCTTATGTCTAAAAAGCAAAAGCCTCGCTGAGCGAGGCTTTTGCTTTTTAGACATAACTTCTATTGCTTTGACATGAGTGAGTTCTATATCGCCATCTGCACCGTGCTTTGCACGGCGCAGATGGCACAAAATAGGAAGAATCGCTTTGCGATTCTTCCTATTTTGTGATTTAGCCGAACTAACGTTACTTTAAAAATGCATCAATTTTATTAGCTTCTTGCAAGCTACGCTTGATACAGTCACCTAGAGCCACACCGCCGATAAAATTGGCACTGACATACAGTCCCTGAGATTTCTGTAATTCTGTTTCCACAGTGGCAAGTCGCTCTAAATGTCCAATTTCGTATTGGGGGATCGCTTTATCCCATATATGAACAGCGATCGCTTTCGGTTCAGCTTTTGTATTAGGTCTGAGAATAGTCTTTTTTAGATCTTGATGCACGGCGGCAATGATTTCTGATTCTGAAAGTTTGGCTAGAGCGGGATCAAGCGTCCCACCGATAAAGTTTAGTAATAGTTGCCAACCTTCTGGAGCTCGTCCAGCAAATAGACTCGATGACCAAATTGTGCCTAAAGTTCGCACCCCTTGAGTGCGGGGGATCAGATTACCAAAGCCTTTCATATCATAGGCAAATTCGCTCTTAGGGTAAGCAAGTACCACACAAGCAACAGTCGGATAGAAAATCTCATTTAAGGCTTGGCTAGCTGATGGCAAATAATCTTGTAAAAGTTTTGCGGTGATATAAGCAGGGGTACTGAGAACTACCGATCGCGATGTCACAGTTTCTTCACCCGTTGGTGTATCGAACTTAGAAATATAGACTTCGCCTTGCTTTTCCAGCGATCTCAAAGTCCATTGTTGTTTCACAACAGCACCTTGATCTCTTAACTTGGTGGCGATCGCTTCAGGCAGCATCTTAATACCTTCACGAAATGATCCCAGTTCACCAGTTTTAACTTTGGGAAGATTCGGATCAGAAAGCTTCTGGGCTTTACGTTCTTTTGCAGAAAGCATTGCTCCAGCGAGCAGCCCATTATAGTTATTTTCTAATCTAAAAATCTTAGAAAAAGCTGCACTAGCACTTAGTTTCTTGGGATCCCCTGCGTATACACCTGATATAAACGGTGCAACTAATCTCTCAACAGCTTGTTTGCCTAATAAACGCGAAAAGAATTGATCGACAGATTCTTCTCCTGCCATAGCTGGACGGGCAAAGCCAAGCGCACCAATAGCTAAGCGAATTTTGCCACCCCAAGTCAAAATCTTGGAAGCGATCGCACCAGGTGGACTCATGGGCAAAGCGTTTAACTTGCCATTCAGAAAAACGAAACGGGGTAATTTGCCATCGGCTAGAACCAATTCATCCTTGAGTCCAACTTGTACAGCTAGACGTAATAGTTCAGGAGCAGGCTGAAAACTATTTGGCCCCTCTTCCCATTGATAACCTTCGTCATTTTTGGCACTGGTTATAGCCCCACCCACACGATCTTGAGCTTCTGCAACTAAGACACAATATTGGTTGGCGATCGCTAGTTCATGAGCGATCGTTAATCCTGATATTCCTGCCCCAACGACAAGGACATCTAAAGGGGGATTGGCTTCGGAGGATGGCTTGAGGGACATAGCTTAGAGCGCTTTGATCAATTGAGCAATTTTTAGTCTAGTACAACTAAGCTCTTATAGTTTAGTACAAGCTTTGAAAGTCAATAAACCAATTGTGTGTATTTAGCGACTGAGGTGCTACAAAACACACAATTGGCTCTTCTGAGGAAAGCCGCTTTTATACTGAGTGCTGAAATAAAGCATTTAGATAAACTTTGGCGGTGCTGCGATAACTATGGGATGCATTATGGGATGAGCCATGGCGATCATTCCCGCCATTTTGCAATAGAAATAAAGATAATGCTGCAGCAAATACGCGATCTTGATCCCAGTCGGGATGTGACTCTAAGTAGTTTTTGAGGGTTTCGTGTAATTCTTCAGGAATTTCTGCCAATATACTGACGGTCGTACTCATGCTGAAACCTCAACTTTTAAACAAGTTTGATAGAAATGACGCAACCATTTTCAGCGGTCGGGCTTTAATTGTGCGTGTATCTATGGATCTTGTCAACGTAACGGAATATTAAGTAGCGATGACAAAATACTGAAATCGCTTTGCTAGAATCAGCATTTTAGATGATTTTAGGTTACATTTATTTATATTAGAAGCAATTAAAAAGTTTTCCCAAGTGAAGTGTTCATTCTATTAACGAATCCTTAACCAGTAAGGCGCAAGTATCTATATCTATAAAAACACCTGTGGAAAACTAATGGTTATCTGTGGATAAAGCCACAATATCTGTGGAAAAGTCTGTGGAAAACTTTTGGGTATTTAAGTTGAAAATTATTTTTTTCTTAATATTTGTGGCATGTTTATAGCGATCACTACACAAGCAAAAAACGACAATTACAAACATAAACATACAAGGGTTACGCCCCAAGGGGGCGCTACCTTGTATGTTTATGTAATTTCTTTTACTTAATTACTCAGCCAATTTTCAGGAACAACTATCAGTGTTGTACCTTTTCGCCTTAGCACGATTACTTTTTGATTGGCTGCGATCGCAATTTGCGGATTATCACATCTTGCTTTCCATGAACCACCCTCATACTTGACTCGTCCAGTTTCTCCTACAGGTATTTCCGTGAGCGTAATCCCCTCACTAGACTCTTTAAGTTGATGCGAATCCTTAGGAATGAATCGCCGTGAAAACATTGCCAACATACCTGAGAGCAACATCCAGACCAAGATTTGCAACGCAGGAATAGGTAAGATTATGGTGATCGCAGCTACTAACAATGCGGCTATTCCCATTGCTCCTGCAATTAGAAAAGTTGGCAATGGCACTAGTAGCTCAATAACGACAAGAGCAATCCCGAGCAGCAGCCAGACTTGACTAGGTAGTAAGTTCATGGATTGCTTGATTTATCAGAATTGGATGTAGCTGTCTCAGAAGATGTTCCTGACTTCACAATTGTGCTGCTAGGTTTGGGGCTGTTGATCTTCACTTTTTGAGAGTCAAGAGATTTTTCTCGTTTAAAGCGATCATCCTCTGTAGTAGATTTAATCACTTTATTTCGAGCAACTTCTACGGTTGCTGGTGATTTAGGTCGATCGCTTGTAGCAGGTTCGCTAGGGCGTGCATTAGTCGCGGTTGGTGCAATGGAGTCTAGATTCGGAGCATTGGAAAGTAGCCCTCCTAAACCATTGATCAAATTACGAATATTGCTGCGCAGCTTGGGATCTCCCGTTAGTTCATCAAGATCGGCGGTAATCTTCTTGGCGTTGGCAAAAGTTGCCCTTGCTGAATCGAGGGTTTCACGCAATGCCGACATTGTGGCAGGATTGTTTAACTCACCAGATACTTTCCGAAGGTTTGCTGATGTTTCAGCAGCATTTTCGGCTAGTTGCTGTAAATTTGCGATGATCTTACCATCACTCAATAAGGGCTTGGCACTAGCAAGTAAAGCTCTCGCTTCATTGGAAGTAGCGGCAATGCCATCAAGGGTTTGCGCTAGTTTTTCGCGATTGACCTCGATTAAATCTTGGGCACTATTTGCGACATTGCCAACCTTAGTGGCTGCTCCACTAATTGCGTCCGCTGTATCGCCAAATTTAACGATTTGCCCCTCAAATGTACCGATCACTTTACTCGCGGAATCCGTCAATTTTTGGATGCTTTTTGCAGTAGCTTTGGCTGCAACTAGAGTCTCATTGAGGTTATCGACTAAATTTTGATCGTTAATTTTGCGTAATGTAGCACTCGAATCCTTGAGCAATGCAATGAAGCTCACACCTCGAGTTCCTTCAATTTCTCCACCTTGACAAATAATCAGATCGGCATTGCAATCCTTTGCGATCGGATTCATCTTCGGATCAATTGCTAATTTATCTTGCGGCGGAAAAATATCGATATTGGTATTCCCCAGAAAACCACTTTGATTAGTTTCAGCGATCGAGTTCTTCGGAATAATTAATCTAGAGTTTTCAATACTTACTTGGACATCAACACCCTCTGTTTGGGCTGTCAACGCTGTGACCCGTCCTACTTCGACACCACGAAATCTGACAACTGAGCCATTATTTAGACCACTTGCATCAGCTATTTTGATCGTAAATGTAAACTTAGAGCTACTAAGTTGCAACCCGCGTAACCATAATAAAGCGCCACCAAAGGCAACTACTCCACCGATGATAAATAAGCCAAGCGCACCGTCGCGTAATGTTTTTCGCTGCACGAGTCTTATACCTCCCTAGTCAAAAGTTGAATTGGACCTTCAGTACTGCCGCTAAAAAATTGCCTGACATATGGATTGTCAACAGTATCAATTGTACTCACGTTTCCTGCGTAGCGAACCAATCCACGGTAAAGCACGACCAAACGATCGGCAGTACGACGGATAGTGCTGTCTTGGTGAGTGACGACAATATAACTATCACAGACCTGTTGCTCTCGTAGCGATCGCATTAAGTCCTCTATAATTGTCGAAGCCACAGGATCAAGTCCTGCGGTGGGTTCATCATAGAGCAGCACTTTTTTGGTTTGCGTTTTCGCAGTGGGGTCATCCATAATGGCGCGAGCAAAACTAACTCGCTTTCGCATCCCGCCTGATAGTTGGCTAGGATAGCGATCGCTAATATTCTCTAAACCCACGAGTGCAAGTTTATGTTCGACCAGTCGATATATTTCGCGGCGCGACAAACGAGAATGCTCAAATAGTGAAAAACCCACATTTTCTGCAACCGTAAGCGAGTCAAATAGCGCCGCATTTTGAAACACCATACCGATGTTTACCCCATAGCCTCCTTCTTGAATATCATCTTCGGAGGAAACGAGATTGCCATTGATATAGAGTTCACCTTGCTCAGGGGCAAGGAGACCGCAAATAATCCGTAAGATTGTCGATTTACCAGTACCAGAGGGGCCAATGATCGCGATCGCTTCCCCTGAATGCACAGTGAGATCAACACCATTTAGCACGGCATTAGAACCAAAACTTTTGTGAATATCACGCAGTTCTAGCAAAGGCGTAACCACATTGCTACTATTTTTGATCAGAGATCGGACTGGCTCCATCGACATTTATTTCAGATTGAAAAAATCGCTCTACAAAAAACTAACATTTTTTCAGAAACTTTTCCTAAAAAATAACTCTAAATCAGCAATTTGCATTATAAAACCCAAAGCCAAAAAAATCTAAAAGCTGTAAAAGCTCTCTATCAGGGGTACTGGATTGTCAAAGAGTGATGGGTACTGAAACGTCCATGTCATGAGGACAAAAAAGACGCAAATACGTCGATCACGTTTTAGCTGTCCAGTGCCAAAGCAGCGCAACTCTCTGTTCTAAAATTTCTGGCTATAGCAGAACTAAAAGAAAGACCTTGGATAATGACATTCATAGTTCAAGTTTTCATTTCTATTAGAAATATGTTTAGCAGGAACACCACCAACAATTGTGAATGGTTCAACATCTTTAGTAACAACTGCACCTGCTGCAACCGCACAACCCTTCCCCAATGTTACCCCAGGCAATACAATCGCTCTTGTTCCAACAAACACATAATCTTCAATAGTTACTGCTCGACATCTTCCAGTAAATAGAGGGGATTGCAAATCATGATCAGCAGTTAGAATACATACTTCAGCGGATATAGAGACATTATCACCTATCGTCAATCTTCCGCGATTATCCAAACGACATTTTTGATTAATAATGCTATTTTTCCCTATCCTAAAATTTTTTCTACTGTCAAACCATGCTCCCATAAAAATACTACTTCCTTCCCCAATTTCAAGACCCAAAAAATTAATATAGAAACACTTTCTTAATGTGTGTAGTGGTATATAAGATAAAATATAATTATTAAAATACAGAAGGAAATTTCCTATATAACTTTTAAGATTACAAGTAAATGTTAGTAAAAGATTTTTCATATCACTTTAACTTTTAGCTAACTTGTTTATTGTCATAGAAATAAAATGTAAAGCATACATCAACAATGAAGTGACTTTCCAACCAAACAAATTGTATACCTTCTCAAATTTCGAGCTTCCTTCTGATCTATATTTATGTGTTTCTGACAAGTTATTAGATATATTATAACAAGTATTAGATTGTTTAAACTCCCCAAGCATTAGATAATTTTTAGCAACTAGAAAGTATTTACAAGCAAGCAAGCGACGATATTTACCAGTCAAAAGATCTTTTTGTGCTAGGTAAAAGCTTGTTTTGTCTAAAACAAATTTAACTGAATTTGGGTGTTTTATTCCTTGCCCATTAGAAGCAGTAATTTGGCTATATATACGATAAAAGTAGTTGCGACCCTGAAGATAGGTAAATTTAGCTCCAGAGAGAGCTAACCTAACAAAAAAATCATAATCTTCCGCAATTCTTATCGATTCGTCAAATCCTGATATTCTTTCAATTACTTCACGTTTGCATAAACAAGATCCGCTATGAATAGTGTTATTACTAATTACATAATAAGTCATGTCATCAGAAGACTGATTTGTAATGTAACTTGATGATTTGATTGTATTATCATCATTATAAACTTGATGACACCAATCACCATAAACAATATCTTTGCCTGATACTTTTAAAAACTCTACTTGATCCTTTACTTTTATAGGAGAAATATAGTCATCAGCATCTATAAATTGAATATACTTTCCTTTACTAATTTGAATTCCTCGATTTCGAGCTGCACTTGCCCCCCCATTTTCATAACTAACCCACCTAATTTTATTGCCATATTTTTTAATTATAGATAGACTTCTATCCGTAGATCCATCGTCAACAACAATTATTTCTATGGGGCTGTAGGTTTGTGAAAGTGCAGAATCAATACATTCTGCAATCCATTTTTCGGCGTTGTAGCATGGGATAATAATAGAAACCAGTTCAGTCATACTAATGTTCCCTACCAGTGACTTCCACAAGTTTATTCTTTAATGCTCCGAGATAAAATCGTGAGAAGATGAAGGAAGGCTTTTTTAAGAGTAAGCTTAGGAGGAAAACAAGTCCTAAAAATCTTAGATTCAGAGTGGTCTCTCTTACGGCTACTTGAACAGACAATTGATATATATATTGTTTTATACCTTTTCTGTCATTTTCTGGAAACTTAGTTATAACGCTAGAAAGCATCTGAATAGTTTCCTTTTCAAACTGAATCCAAGATGAAACTGTCTTTGCTTCTTCATGTAGTTTAACAGTTGACAGGTACGTATTGATAGTTGTCAACCTACTTATACTTGTATTGTTACTTAAAAGTAGATTGATGTATAAGCTATAGTCAATTATGTAATGGAAGTTTTCACATAGACCTCCAATACATTTGACAAGATCTAGATTCAAAAAAGTTGAAGGCTGTGACATTCCGACTTTGCCCTGAAAACTCAGTGCTAGCTCTAATACTGAAATTGTTTCTTTTGGTATCCAATCAATATATTTTTCTTGAGTGATTATTCTGCTAGAGCCTACTAAAATATCTGGGTTTCTTTCTTTCCAAATCGAGGCAACATTATATAAAGCTCCCAAGTTCAATATATCATCAGAATTTATCCAATTAAAGATTACTCCACTGGATTTTCTGATCCCTTTATTAATCGCATTGCTTTGCCCAGAATCTTTTTCGCTAATCCAATAGAATAACCATTTTTCGTACTTCTTGATGATTTCAATAGAATTATCAGTACTTCCTCCATCAATAACTATATACTCAAGGTTTGGATATCCTTGAAGTAGAACTGAACGAATTGTTTCCTCTATAAAATGTCCATAGTTATAGTTTGGAGTGACAATACTAATTCTTGGCCAGTCAGAACCGTCAGGCATTTTATCAGGCAATACTTCTGTCTCTTCTGTCCAAGGCCAGCCCGTTTTGCCTTCTGGTTGAATAGGCAAATCTTGTAATGTTATAGCAGTATTTACAAGTACCATATTTGATCAAAATCGCGAAATCAGTTTGTGTAGTTAATATAGCGCTTTGTTTGCATTCTCTGGAATCACATTGTACAACAGCATTCCACATAGTCAATTAAAAATAGCTGTAGGCTGACTTTTGTTTTCTTTATTTCCTTTGCCTATTCTTTAACTAGGAAGGGATTAGGCAGCTTGTAAAATCATTTCATTAGGAATTGATAACCAAACACTAAACTGGCTGTCATTTGGTGCGATTAAGACTGCCATGCCCAAATCTAAATCTCTTCTGCATCCCGCGATCGCATCGTTGAGAGAGTTATAAACTTTATCAGCTACAAAAGTTTTGCCTAGAAAAACGATCGCTTGTTCTGTGCCAGCGACGGTGTTGATTACAATCGAGCGAACTTGGTTTAGTGAATTGAGGATCATTGCTTTTTGCCATTTGAAAGAATTTTTCTATGAGATTAGTATCTCGTTCTATCAAGGCTGGGGTTGCGATCGCAAATCTATGCTCTTGTGATGTTGTGTGTGCGTAAATGCGATCGGGGTCACGGGAGATCAAGGAAAAAGGAAAATATTGTTAGGGGTAGAGCATTTGTGATCGCAGATCGCAGTGGAGAGTTGCGATCGCAAATGCTCTACCCTATGCGCTTTTATCGATAATTTATCCCTGCGGTTTGGGAGTTTTCAGTGAATGTTGATCGCTTAGGGAGGTTTAGGATTGTCGGTGAATGTTGGAGGTTAAGGGCAGAGCATTCCCAATTTGAGATGGTTGCAGAATTTATAGATTGTGGTGGGAATGCTCTGCCCCTACAGGAAAATCGGTGGTGACAGGTAACAAAAGTGATGGGAACCTGATTACTACAAATCACTACGAGAAAAAAGAGAACAAATCACTACTCCACTTACTAAAATTCTTCTACCAATACGCTCTATTCCACCAATTAACTTTCGCCACGGAAGACTTGCAGGGAGAAGATTTTGGAAGTTATCAGTGTCTTTCGTAAATTCACTATATGTTCTCCAGTTATTATTGTATGTTTGCCAGTCATCGTTCTCTGGATAATACCAACCAACTCTTGCTGCAAATTCCCTCCAAACCCCTTGATCATATTCACCAATTTTACCGCCACACTCTAACCATAGTTTTTTTTGGACACTAAAACCAAATTTGCCATCGCTATAATTTACCCATAGCCAGTCAATCATCTGCAAATCTTCAGAAGGGAAATCTTTAATATTTTCAATATTTAAGCATCCATCTTTTTCTCGATTTGCCACTTTTACAGCAAATACCGATCAAACCCGCCACAAAAGAAGCTAACTAAAAGGGTCGAAGCAGAGACCACAATGATGAAACCAATTAAGAGCATCTTCATCAGTAATAGAATTAATAGCCATAGTAATTGCG